>CAWGFF010000014.1:0-159769 GCA_963821765.1 uncultured Acidobacteriota bacterium | reverse complement strand
AAGAAAACGCCTGCAAAACTGGCGCAGCCGAAAAGCGGTGTATAATGCCCGCTCAACTTGGGGGCAGCGTGTTCTTGAAGCGGAAGCCAGGCACTTCCTCCTCACGACGCAGCGTCTCGGATGATTGGATCGCGTGGTTACCGCGAGACAAAGTCCAGTTGTTCGATGCTGTAGTCCGTCGCTGGGAGACCTATTACGCGATGATGAGCGTCTCCCTGGATGATGCCCTCTCCCTGCGCGCTCGCGGTGAACTGGTGCGCGCCCGGCAGCAAGTCTCCGTCTCCGCTGATCTTCTGGCGCGACTGGCAGCGTCGCTCGTCGGCGCGTGCGGTGTGCTTTCCGCCCGCGGCCGCCACATCAGCAATGTTCCCAACGTGGCACCGTTGAATACGGACAACTTCCGCGGCGAAACCGCCCAAACCGCAGCCTCTTGGAACGAATTCCTGCACCGCATACTGTTTGCCAGCCGCTCCCGCTATTTCCAAAAACTACGCATCTTGTCCGAAACTCTACAGAACCTCACGCGTGAATATAATGATGCCTGCGAGGACGTCGCCGCCGGGATCTCCGTGCAACCCAGCGACAGTTGGGACAAGTTGGAATGTTTGCACTACGATTTCACCACCTGCCTGCGTGAAGCGGAAGTCCTGGTGAAGTCCTTCCTCCGCTCGCTGCCCGGCGAACAGCTCCAAGCCTTTGCCGCCGAGCTGGATGCCGTGCCCGTTCCCGAAAAGCGTACGGCCTCCGCTCCCCGGACGCGCGTCAGCCGCGCCCCGGCTTGATCTCCTTCCAAATTTAGTAGAATTTCCCAACCGCCGCTTGCCAATATGCTCGCGTCACGTCTAAAGTGCATGCTCCTGCGGCGCTTCCCGCTGAAAAGCTCGCCGCAGGCCGCGGCCCGGTCAGACTTGGAGGCTGGACCTTTGCTTCGAATCCAGCCAAAATGATCCAGCGTTCGCGCGAAAACGCCCGGACAGGCCTTTTTCGCCTTTCGCCCTTTGCGACGAAACCCGCCATGCACAGCCGATGGCGAATTCGTTGTGTGTATAGAACTACAAGTACAACTCACTGAGCAGGTGCCGCATCGCAATTAAGGATGCGCCCCGACGGGTAGCGTGGCCCGAACGAGACGATTCGATGCTGGGGAAATGCCGGAGGCCGAGGCCATCCGCCTCGCCCAACAGGGCGATGCGGCTGCTTTTGAACGCCTCTATCGCCTGCATAACCGGCGGGTTTATTCCCTCTGCTTGCGGATGGTCAGCAATACCGCCGAGGCGGAGGACCTGACGCAGGAGGCGTTCCTCCAGCTTTTCCGGAAGATCGCCACTTTTCGCGGCGAGTCGGCGTTTTCGACCTGGCTGCATCGCTTGGCCGTCAATGTTGTGCTCATGAAGCTGCGGAAGAAATCCGGCAACGAAAGCTCATTGGAAGAGCTCACCGAGCCGGATGAAGATTCCGGCGGTCCGCGCCGCGATTTCGGCGGCCCGGATCTGCGGCTAAGCGGCTCGATTGACCGGGTCAACCTGCAGCGCGCGGTGGACCAGCTGCCGCCCGGTTACAAGTCAGTGTTCGTGCTGCACGATGTGCAAGGTTACGAACACAACGAGATTGCGGAAATCATGGACTGCTCCATCGGCAACTCGAAATCGCAATTGCATAAAGCGCGCATGCGCCTCCGTGAGCTGCTTCACGAAGCGTTGCGCGCCCAGGCCCGCGAGGAACGCAAGGCCGCCAGCGCCGATTCCGGCGGCAAGGACTGAACCATGGCCACGATCACATGCAGGGAATTTCTAGCTTATCTGGAACCCTGGATGGAAGGCGAACGCTCGCAGGATGCGCAAGCGCACCTGCGGACCTGCCGCAATTGCTCGAGCGTCGTCAGCGATCTGGAATTAATTCACACCGAAGCGCGCAGCTGGAGCGCCGCGGAGCGAGACGCTCCGGAGCGCGTGTGGACTTCGCTGCGCGCGCAGCTCGAGCAGGAAGGTCTGATCCGCGAAACAGTTCACGCACATGAGGACGCTGCGCACGACGTAGCGCATGTCGCAGCGCCCCGCGCTGGTTGGTTCAGTAGTTTATTCCCGCGGCTGCCCCGTCCGGTGCTGGCTGGCGCCTATCTCGCGGCGCTCGTCGCAGTAGCTTTCGCGCTCAGCGGCCCCGTCAACAAGCGCGTCAACGAAGCGCGCTGGCTGAAAGGCACGCAAATTTCTACATCGCCGCTCAGCGCTCAGCTCGATTTCGCCGAACAAAATTCGAATTCCTACGTCACCCGCGCGAATCCCGCAGTCACCGCTTCCCTGCATCAGAATCTGGCTCTGGTTGACAAGTACATCGCTTTGTGTGAAAAAAGTGTCAACGAAGAACCCCAGAACGAAGTGGCGCGGGATTATCTCTACGAAGCGTATCAGCAGAAGGCGGACCTGCTGACACAAATGACCGAACGCGGAGAAAACGTCCAATGAGCACGTCTCGCTTTGTTCCGGCGCAGTGGCTTCCCAAATCAAAGTGGAAAACTGCAGGTCTTCTCGTTCCCAGCCTGCTATTTTGCAGCGCCGTCTCCGCCGGTCCGCGCCGCCAGGAACAGCATTTCAAAGTCGCTGCTCATCCGGTCATCACCATTCACAATCCCAACGGCCTGATTACCGTGAAGGCCTGGACCAAATCCGAAGTAATGGTGATTTCCACTCCGGCCAGCGATCGCATCGAAGTGGACGCCGAACAAATGGGCAATCGCGTGGACGTTTCCACGCGCGAACTTTCCGACTCCGTCGCGCCAGACGATATGCGCGCCGATTTCCAGATTAACGTCCCGGAAGACGCCGAGCTGCAAATTCACAATGATGCTGGAAGCGTCAGCGTCGCGAACGTCCTCGGTGACATGAACGTCGAGACGGTCGCCGCAGGCGTGGACCTCGAAGACGCCGCGGGCTACCTCACCGTGAAAACCGTGGGCGGCTCGTTCACATGCATGCGCTGCTCCGGACGCATTGAAGCTTCTTCGATCAGCGGCAATTTCCGCTTGCTCGATCTGCGCAGCTATCACGTCTGGGCGCAGACCTCTTCCGGCAACATTCTTTTCAACGGCGAGTTTCTGCCCAATGGAACTTACTCCCTGAAGAACTACAGCGGCGTAATTGAAGTTCGCTTCTCGCCCGGAGATTCCTTCGACCTCAGCGCCACTTCCCTGAAGGGCAAAGTGAACAACGAAGCGAAGCTGACTCCCTCCGCTCACCAGCATCACTTCATGCCGAAATGGGGCAACGCTCTCTTCGGCACTTTCAACGAAGGCCGCGCCAAGATTGAGATGACCTCCTTCGATGGTACAATCAACATTCTCAAACGTGACTGATTTCAAGACTTGCTGAATTGATTGATTGGCCCCTTCTCGACACACAATCTGCCGATGACCACTGAGCCCCGCCCGCGCTCGCTCGTCTGCCTGATCGGATTCATGGGCAGCGGCAAGTCCACCGTCGCGCGCCTGCTGGGCCGCCAGATCGGCTGGCAGCATGTGGACCTCGATAAACGCATCGTTGAAGTTGCGGAACAAACCATCCCCGAAATATTTTCCAAGCTCGGCGAGCCGGAATTCCGCAAAATCGAACACGCCCAGCTGCAGCGCATCGTCGGCGAAGCGGCTGAGCAGCAGAAACCTCGCGTCGTTTCACTCGGCGGAGGCACCACCGCACAGCCGCAAAATCTCGCGCTGTTGCGTCAGGCGGGCGCTGTGCTCGTCTGGCTGCACTGCCCGGTGGAAGAATTGCTCAAGCGCATCGCCCACATTCAAGATCGTCCGCTGTTCCGCGACGAGGCTAGTTTTCGCACGCTTTACCAAGAACGCTTGCCTTCCTACGAGATCGCGGATTACCGTGTGGAGTCAAATATCGAGCCTCTGCGCGTCGTCGAACAAATCGTCGCGCTGGGAATTTTCCCCAAGGTGACTGCATGAACGAAAACTCCGCACCCAGCCGATCGAAATCATGCACGCGCGGCTTCGCAAGTCGCATTGCCACAATCACTGCGCCAGCTATCACGCTATTCGTCACGCTCGGAATGATCGGTGCGAGGCTTCTCACGCTCCACTCCGTATCCGAAGCCAGCATGCTGCCGCCGCGAACCCATGCGCTCATCACGCCGCTCGTCGCCGATAAAGGCACATTCAAAATCCTCGTCAGCGGCCAGCAAATCGGGAAAGAAGAATTCACGATCGCGCCGAATGGCGGCGATTGGTCTGCACGCGGCATCACAGATATTCAATCGCCCAAAGGCAACACCCACGTAACCGGCAATCTCGTTGTGCACCCCGACGGCATTCCCGTCCACTACGAATGGTCCACGCAGGGCGCAAAAAAAGCTTCCGCCACGATCGCCTTTGCCGGAGTCACCGCCACCGTCGAACTTCACCTCGAGGGCGCGCGTCCCTTCACTCAGCAGTTCACCTTCGCGGCGCCGCTTGTGGTGGTCCTCGATGACAACCTCTATTATCAATACACATTCCTCGCGCGCCTCTACGATTGGGACAAAAAAGGCGAGCAAAGCTTCGCCGTCCTCGTTCCGCAGGAGATGACCCCCGGCACAGTGAACGTTGATTCCATGGGCGAGCAGGTGGTGAACGGCCAAAAGGTTCAAGAGCTGCGCGTGAGAACCGAAGACAACGAGATTGACCTTTTCCTCGATGGCCCCAAACTCGTGCGCCTGGTAGCCCCTGCCGCCAACGCCGAAATCATCCGCGAATAATCGCCCGCCAAAGTAAAAAGGCCCGGGAAAAATTCCCGGGCCTCTTCAATAAAACATTCGCGCCGATTTAGCGATTCGAAGCCGCTGCTCTAAAGCTCCGCGCGACGCACCACGTGGCTCGATTCACTCGGCTGCGGCCTTTCAATCCCCACCGTCACGCTCATCTCCGCGGACTTGCGAATAATTCCCAGCGCCACCGTTTTCTGGTCGCTCTTGTCTCGCAACACCACCCGCAAATCAGCCAGCGTGCGTACGGGCTTACCGTCCACCTTGATAATCACGTCCCCAGCCTGCAATCCCGCTTTCGCCGCGGCCGTCCCGGAACGGACTTCGCGAATCAGAATCCCCGTTCCATCCGGCGCCCCAAAATAAGTTCCCAGCTGCCCGGACAGATCCTCCGCATTAATCCCCAGCGCCGGCGTGCGCGAATCCATCGGCGGTATCGCCACGGTGAAATCCTGGCTGGGCATCGAGAACGCGAACGCGTTATCGAAATCACGCATCTTGCCCTTCATCCGCTTCTCGAAAAACGCGCTCCGCTCGCCCAGCTCCACTGAAACATTTTGCGTTGCGCCATTGCGCGAAATGACTAAAGCCACCGTCCGCCCCGTCGGCGTTTCGCGCACCAGACGGCGGAATTGCACCGTGCCTTCCACCACTTGCCCGTCGTACTGCGTGATTACATCATTTTCTTTCAGCCCGGCTTTCGCCGCCGGCCCGTCCGGCTCCACGTCCATCACCACCACGCCGCGCTGCGCCGTCAACTTGAGATCCTTCGCTTTTTCGGCGGTCACTTCGCCGATTTCCACGCCCAGCCAGCCGCTGCCATCCTCATCTCCGCTGACGAAAACGGCCGGCGCCTGGAACTCCTCGCTCTTTTCCTGCGCCAGTTCCGCTAATTCCGCCGCGCGCGTCGCCAGTTCGCTCGCGCTCGCCTCGAATTGTCCTTGATTGGCGCGGAACTGCACCGAAAGATTCTGCAGCCTCTGCATCTCGGGTGAACTCATTTCCACCTCCTGCCGCACTCGTTCGTTCAGGCCGGCGAGGTTTTTCCGCAATTCCTGCTGCACCGCGCGGTCAATTTCCGCCCGGTCAATCGTGATATCTATACTACGCACCGCATTGCCGATTTGTTCCAAGGGAAGTACCAGCCGCCAGCACTCCGCATCGGGCGCAACAGGCGTTGAAGGATTTGGAGTAGCAGCGGAAGGTGCCGCTGGTGCAGGACTGTTTGTAGTTTGTTGAGAAGTGCGTTCCGTGGTCTGACCCGGCAAAGCGCCAGGGGTGATTCCCATCGTAATCAGCAATAATCCGCAACCAAGCAGGCTCGTACCTTGGAAGTGCTTCATCGCGTTCGTCCTCACTAATGGTTGAATTCGCCCCGTCAGACGCCCGGCCGTTGCACCAACAGGCGTATGCCGCCATTAATTGTACGAACCGAAATTTCGCCGCCGCCGGTTCCCAGCTTGGCGTGAAACGCGCGCGCCGCGGGCTTGCTCGCAGCGGAAGTAACCGGCAATTCGGAATAGAAATCTCCATTCATCGCCAGCACTTTCAAATCCGCTCGCGCGCCTTCGGGAAGTCCCAGCACCACTGACCCGTTCACGGTTTCCAGATTCATCGGGCCGCCGGCCATTAACTGCCGCAATTCCAGGCGCAGGTTTCCGTTCGTGGTTTTCTCGCTGAATCGGCCGGAACTGTCGAAGACTTCCACGTTGCCATTCACCGAGCGCAATTCCCCGCCGCCTTCCACTCCGCGGACCGTGACGCTGCCGTTCACCGTCTCGATGCTGCCCAGCAAGATTCTGTAAGGCACATGCACATGGTATTCCACCGCCACTTCCGCGCCTTCACCCTGCGGATAGCGTGTGTGCACTGCCACTTGCCCGGGATGGCTGTCGTCCACTTCAATCTTTACCTGCGACACGTCGCGCGAATCGCTGCGCGTGGCCGTCTTCACCGCACTCACTTCCACTTCGTCGCGGCTCCAGCCTTCTACCTGCACCGACCCGTTCACGTTTTCCAAAGCGAAGCTTCCGCCCGCGGCCAATGGATAGATGTGATGAAAATTCTCGTCCGTCGCATGCGCAGGAAATACCATGCCGGCAAACCCCGCCAGCAGCACCAGCCCCCGCAGCATCGTTCCCACAATGCGCATTCGATCGTCCCACGATGATTGGCCGGAACTGCTGCGTTCAGTTTGCGTTTGCACGGTACGCCCCCTTCGAGTGAAACACCTCGTTCACTGGAACATTCGGCCGCTTCTAGCCGGCCGGATTCTGGTCGTCGCCTGCACTCTGCACTCGCGCGCTTCTCTCAACGAAGCGCCGAGACGAACCCGCCTACGGCGAGTTTTCGATCATCTGTTGCGATTGTTGCTGCAGCATGCGCAATTGCAATTGCAAATTCTGCTGCATTTGCTCCATCTGCTGCTTGTAAAGCTGAACTTGCCGGTTCGCATCGCTTACCATTACATGAATATTTCCCGCCACCGTGCGCAAGCGGATCACTTGACCGCCGCCGTTCAACGCGCCCTCGGTCCGAACCCACGCCTCTCCGTTCGCCGCCGCTTCCCGGTTGATTCTCGCCAGAAACGCCGGATCGAAAATCACGTGATGCCCGTCCCCGGATTGCACCTGCGCATCAATCGTTACCGGCAATTGCCGCGGTATATACACAACAATGTCGCCTTCGCCCGATTGCAACTCGCATTGCCCCGGCATTTTTCCCGGCGTCACAAACCACGCCGTGATCGCACCCGCTCCCGTCGAAGCTTTCACCGGGCTATCCACTTCGGTCAGATAAATGCTCCCGCCGCTGGTTTCCAGATTGGTCGGACCGGAAACGCGCACCACGCGAATTCCTCCTCCGCCCGTCTTAGCCTGCACCAGCCCCGCGGTCTCGCCCACTTCGATTTGTCCGCCCACAGTCTCTGCCACAAGTTCGCTGCCCGAATGTTCCACGGAAACATTGCCCCCGCCCGTAGAAACATGCGCCGTGCCTTCCACGGAAGTTACGCGGATGTGCCCGCCATCTGTGTGCAAGACGGCGCTTCCAGCAATCGCGCCAGTGGTGATGTGCCCGCCGCCGGTGCTCGCCCCCAGCGCGCCCGCCACATTCTTCACCGTGATGTGTCCGCCATCGGTGGAAAGGTGAGCTGCTCCTCCCACATTGCCCATAACGATATTTCCGCCGGAAGTAGCCAGGGTCGTAAAACCGATAATGTCCTCGGTCTCGATGTTTCCGCCGCCTGTCTGCACGTCCAGGTTGAAATTCTTCGGAACGTTCACTTCCACGGTCACCCACAAACGTCCGCTGGCATGGCGGCCCAGGCTCTGCCCACGAAAATAAACGCCCTCGGCCGTGGGGTTAGCCGTAACGATGAAATTTTTCAGGAGTTGTTTGGCGTCTTTCTGCGAGGCGTCTGCTTCCAGCCGAACTTTGTAATCTACCTTCCCGGAGTTCTGCGTCTTGATTATGATGTTGCCCAGATCGGTGACCAAGTGCAGCCGCTGCCCGTCGCGCGCCGCCACGCTGCCTGTCAGTTCGGTGCTAACCCGCGGGCCGCCATGAGGCCGATCGGTTTTTGCCTTATCCGCGCCATCCGCCGCAACCAAAGCCGGCATCAGCAGCGTCGCCGTCAGAAAAGCACAAACGAGCCCCGCTGCAACATTTCCAGCAGGCACACTAAACCGTTCCGCGACCTTCTGCCGAATTCGCGGGGAATACAACGCTCTGATCATGTTTAGAATTTTTGCCGCGGGCCCAGATCGCGAATCACTTCCGCGCTCTGCAACCGGATGTAGGTGTTGGGATCCTTGGCCATCCGCTCGCGCAGAACCGCCAGCAGATGATCGTCAGCGTCCACCTGGCCCTTGGATGCCATGTCGCGCAGTGCGTTGATCGCTTCCACGCGCACGCCGGGATTCTGATCGTCCACCAGCGCGTCGAGAAGCGTTTGTCGAATAATGTCCTGCGGCTCCGCGCCATTCAAAGCTTCCAGCGCCTTCAAACGCACCGCCGCATTGTGATCGTTATGCACGGCATTGCACAAAGCCGAGCGCACCTCCGAATCGTTATTCCGCGTACGCAGCAAATCCACCGCATCCAACCGCACATCGGGATCAAACCGCTGGCTATTGCGCAGGATGTACATCAGCACAAATTTCACATCGTCGTCATTCACCGTGCCGCGCACCGTGAAGGGCTGCCTTGCGTTCAACTGCAATTGCACCTGCGGCGGCTGATTATCCTCGGCGGGAAATACGTTGATGCCTGCGACGCTTGCGGAGTGCATGTCGAGGGAACTGAGTCCAGCGGAGGGAGAACTTGCAGAAGCCGGGTCTGCAGTCGCGACGCCGGGAACTTCTACCGCTGGGCTATTCGACGCAGTCGCTCCGTTCGTGCCCGCCTTTCCGACGGCGGAATCCCGCAGCAATCGCGGCCCCAGCATCCCTACTGAAAATCCGATCAGCACCAGCAGCGCCGCGCTCCACGCCGGCTGCGGTGAAATCCAGCTGGAAGGCAGCAGCGCGCCAACCGTCCGGCGCAGCCAGCTCTTCTCTTCTTGCTGATCCAGAATGTCCACCAGACCCGCGCGGCAACTCGCCAGCAACGCCGCATCCGGCTCCGTGTGTTTCGAAGCCAGCAGCGCCAGCATTTCATTATCTTGCGACAGTGCCTGGTTGCATCCGGAGCAATGCTGCAGATGCTCGTTCAGATCCGCGATCTCCGAAGCGTCCAGTTCCCCGGCTGCAAAGAGCATCAGCCGCGGCTCAAATTCCTCGCATGCCGGGCTCTTCGTCTCTTCCAATCCTTCTTCCCGCATTCTTTCCGACCTCGCTGCTCTGTTTGCGCCTAACGCATGCCTTCCAGACTCGCGCGCAACTTTCGCGTCGCCCGGAATAGCGAATTCTTTACTGTCTCTTCAGACGTGCCTAGCATGTCTCCGATAGCACGCAATTTCAACCCTTGATAATGTTTCATCTCGAAGACCATGCGCTCGCGCGGTGAAAGCCGGTTCAATGCGCTCGCGATCTGCTCGCCCAGTTCTTGTCCCAGCAGATTTCTTTCCGGATTCGCCGCGGCCCTCTGCTCCGGTTGGCGATCGAAAAAATCCCTGGTCGCGCCTTCGGAATCTTCGGGCATCGGCGCCTGATCTTCGCGGCGGCTGGTGCGGCGGCGCAAATGATCCAGCGCCACATTCGTAACAATCCGGTAGAGCCAGGTATAAAAACTGCACTCGAACCGGAAGCGGTGCAGGTTTTTGTAAACGCGCAAGAAACTTTCCTGATAAATGTCGCGCGCGTCTTCGGGCCGGTGCACCAGATTCATCGCCAAACGCAAAACTTCGCGGTCGAAGCGCCGCACCAATCCCTCAAAAGCCACACGGTCGCCGGCTTGCGCTTTGCGGACGAGCGCTTGCTCTTCCGCAGCCTTCACCGCCGCTGCCTGGCGCGCCTCGATGTCGAGCGCGACGCTCATCCCCATGGTGTTTATCGCCTGCCTGGTAACGCCCGGGTCTGCGCCACCCGCACCCGAAGCGTGAATCGAGCCAGTTCCGGTATCAACCCGCTCGGTCGGTACCGTAAAGATAGACGGCGGCTGTGGGCGTAGGTGAGCATCGCCGGACGTCGTTTTCCCACTATCGGACAACTGTCCCAAGTTCCACCTTCTATCTGAGATGCGCTCCCCGCTTAAAGTGTTGCAAGGGAGACGTTTACGCACGGAGAAGGTCCGCTTCCGCAGCGCCTCCGCACACTTATATCCCGACATTTCCACAGACTGCACGGCGCTAGCCACTTCACCCGCCGCGCAGCCACGAACTCAGCCGATATCCGGTTACCAAATACTAATACGTTGGAGATGCCTCCATGAGTTCAGTGTTTTTCGCTCCTCGCTCTCGGTATTAATTCGTTCGGCCTTCGGTGGGAAATGCAACCGCGCCTCCCGAACCGTAACCGATGGTATAAAAGTGGTGCAACCGCCGGTGCAGAACCTACACATGATCCGATGCCCATCTCTCTCACCAACCCGGTGAAATATCTCCACGGCGTCGGCCCGCAACGCGCCGCCGCTCTCGAAGCCCGCGGCATCGTCACCGTCGGCGATCTCCTAAGCTATCTTCCCTTCCGCTACGAAGACCGTCTCCGCTTCACGCCCATCGCGGAAATAATCCCCGGCCAAGTGCAAACAATCTTCGCGGAAGTAACCGGCGGCGGCGGAACCACCGTCCGCTTCCAACGCAGCCGCCGCTCGATTTTTCACGTAGCGGTGCGCGATGCCTCCGGCACCGTGTACGTCCGCTTCTTCCACGGCGGCTATCTGGAAGGAAAATTAAAGGACGGCCAAAAACTAGTCCTGCACGGAAAAGTGGAAGAGGACCGCTACCGCCCCGGCCGCATGGAAATGGTCAACCCGCAAATGGAATTGGTGGGCGCCACCGAAGGCGCAGCCGCCGATTCCACCGAAGTCGGCCGCATCGTCCCCATCTACGAAGCCATCGGCGCCATCAGCTCGCGCATGTTGCGCCGCATCATCTATGGCGTGCTCGCGAATTTCGACGGCAACATTCCCGAACCGCTGCCGCAGGAAATTCTCGATCGCTATCGCTTCCCCGCGCGCCGCGAAGCGCTGCTCTACGCGCATTTCCCGCCCCAAAACCAAAGCATCGAGCTGCTCAACAACTATCGCAGCCCCGCGCAAATCCGCCTGATCTTCGAGGAATTTTTCTACTACCAGCTTGCCCTGGCCCTGCGCCGCCTGCAGGACCACTCCCGCCGCGGCATCGCCATGCGGGTGCGCGAAGAAAAAGTTCGCGCCGCCGTAAAAGCTATTCTGCCTTTCAAACCCACTACGGCGCAGAAACGAGTGCTCGCCGAAATCGCCACCGACCTGGAAAAGCCTTTCCCCATGAATCGCCTGCTCGAAGGCGACGTCGGCAGCGGCAAAACCATCGTCGCATTCGAAGCCGCCACCATCGTCATCGAAAATGGCTACCAAGTCGCCCTGATGGCCCCCACCGAAATCCTCGCCGCGCAACATTATCTTTCCGCGCGGCGCATCTTTCAGGCTGCCGGCTACGGCGTCGAATTAATCGTCAGCGGGCGCAAACGCTCCACGAAAGACGAAGCTCTCGCGCGCGTCGAAAGCGGCGCGGCGCAAATCGTCGTCGGCACGCACGCGCTGATCGAAAATCCCGTCGCCTTCAAAAAACTCGGCCTGGTCATCGTGGACGAACAGCATCGCTTCGGCGTCCTGCAGCGCAAACGCCTGATAGACAAAGGCGTTTCGCCTCACGTACTCGTGATGACGGCAACGCCCATCCCGCGCACGCTCGCCCTCACACTCTACGGCGACCTGGAAATTTCCGTGATTGACGAAATGCCGCCCGGCCGCACGCCCATCGAAACCAGCTGGCGCGAAGAAAATCAGCTTCTGGGAGTGTGGGAACTCGTCCGCCGCGAAATTGCCGCCGGGCGTCAAGCCTACGTCGTCTATCCCGTCATCGAAGAATCCAAACAAGAACTGAAAGCCGCTACCGCCGAATACGAGCGCCTGGCGAAACACGTCTTCCCGAATTTGCGTATCGGTTTGCTGCACGGCCGCCTGAAAAACGACGAAAAAGATTCCGTGATGGAGCAATTTCGCCGCAACGAAATCCAAATCCTCGTCGCCACCACGGTAATCGAAGTCGGCGTGGACGTCCCTAACGCCACTCTGATGGTCATCGAACACGCTGATCGCTTCGGCCTCGCGCAACTCCACCAACTGCGCGGCCGCATCGGACGCGGCACGGAAAAATCACGCTGTATTCTCGTTGCGCGCAAAAATATTACCGGCGAAGCTCGCGCGCGCATCGAGACGATGGTGGCCACTTCCAACGGCTTCGAAATCGCCGAGCAGGACCTGAAGCAACGCGGCCCCGGCGAATTTTTCGGCACGCGCCAACACGGCGACGCCGCTTTTTCCGTGGCCCAGCCGCTGCGCGACCACGAAATCCTGGAGCTAGCGCGCCGCGAGGCCTTCGCGCTGGCAGAAACTCCCCAGCGCGCCGCTGATATCATCAAGCGCCTGGAATCCGTCAGCCCAAGCTGGCGCCAACGTTATCAATTAGCTTCGGTAGGTTAGCGATGGAACAGAAACGATGCGCGTGATCGCCGGAAAGTATCGTAGCCGTCCGCTAAAGGGTCCGGGAGCGCAACGTCTGCGCCCCACCAGCGATCGCCTGCGCGAAACGCTCTTCAACGTTCTCGGCCCGTCCGTCGAAGACTCCCTCTTCATTGATCTCTTCGCCGGAACCGGCGCCGTGGGAATCGAAGCCATCAGCCGGGGCGCGCGCGAAACAATTTTCGTCGAATCGAGCGCCAAAGCCGCGCGCCTGATCCGTGAAAATCTTAAATCCCTCGACATCGTCTCCGCAGCCGAACTGATCGAAGCCCCAGCCCTGCGCGGTCTCGAAAGAATGGCAAGCCGCCGCCTGCTCGCCGATTTCATCTTCCTCGATCCCCCCTACGAAAAAACCGCCGAGTACACAGAAGTCCTCGAATTCCTCGACGCCTCGCACCTCATCGCCCCGCACGGCATCGTCATCGTCGAACACTACTGGAAAACGGAATTGCCCGAATTTCTAACCCGCCTGGAATGCAGCCGCCAAATCGAACAGGGCGACGCCATCCTTTCTTTCTACACCCTGGCAGCTGCCGCCTAGCCCGCTGCATCCAACTTCTGCGGGCCTGCTTCCTGTATAATGGCCCGGCTTATGCAACCTGTGATGCAACGTTACCCGGAGACTCCACCACCCAGCGAGCCAACCGAGCGACCCGTCGCGCCCGAAGTGACTCAGGCGCCCGATGTGGAGCTGCCCTCGCATTCGCGGCTACCTCGCCTGGATCTTGGCGTGGACTGGGGTTCGCCGTGGCAGGATTTCCGCAGCAGCTGGCACGATTTTTTTCGCGGCCCGCGCGCGCCGGAAAATTCCGAACTGCCCGCAGACTCCGACCTCCGCGTGGAATGGATCGAAGGAAGAATTCCCGGCCGCGCATTCACTGCTTCTGTGCTGTGGCACGCGGCCGTTGTCGGATTGCTGCTGCTCCCCATCTGGCATTTTCTCGCGAGTGATCCGCCCAATCTCGCGCCAGTCCGCATCGAACTAAGCTGGACGGCTCCCACCGAGGATCTGCAGCCCATCTCGCTGCCCGGACACGAACCAAAGCCCAGCCCCAAGGGCGATCCCGCAAAACCGCTTCCGCAAAAAGGCGCGGACGCATTTCATCCGCGGCAAACAATCCTCTCGCAGCCGGCCGTCATCACGCATCCGCGGCAAACGCTAATTCAACCCGACGCGCCGCCCACTCCACCCAAGATCGAAGTCCCGCTACCCAATATCGTTGAATGGGCCGCGCCCAAGACGCCGGCGAAACCGCGAATGAGCGTCGCATCCACAAACGCCGCTCCGCAGATCCAGCATCACGCCGTAAACGATCTCGCCGCGCCCGAAATAGTGAATCAGGAAAAAACTTCCGGTCCACTGAACATCGCCGCTTCACCCACAATGAATCAACAACCACGTATGCCGGTGGAACCGATGTCGAACGCAGTCGCCGCGAAGCGCGCGACGCAGACCGAGGCAGGCGCGGCACCGGAAATCGGCGCCGCAGCTTCGGGAGATGACAGCCTGCATCGCGTGATCGCGCTTTCCGCCACGCCTGGCCCGCCCGCTCCCGAAGTCAGCGTGCCGCAAGGGAATCTCGCCGCGCGCATCGCGATTTCTCCAGAAGGAAAACAGCCCGGTGCACCCGGCGGCTCTGAAAATGGAGCAGCAGGAAATGGCGGCGCTGGTGGCAACAGCTCCAGCGGCGGCGGACGCGGCACCAATGCAAATTCCGGCAACGGATCCGGTTCTCTCCCCGCTGCCGTAAGCGTCAGCGGCGGCAATGCGCATTCCGGCAACGGTGGACTCGCGCCCGCCGGCCGCGCCACAACAAAATTAAACTTGAAACCGATGCCCTCGCTCGATGCGCCGCCGGCAGCTCATCACGGCCCCGCGGTAATCGGCGCGATCGATCCCAAACTGCCGCCCGAAGTAATTCTCTCCGGCAAAGAAATTTATACGCTCCACATTGATATGCCCAATCTCACCAGCGTCACCGGGAACTGGGTCATCAATTTCGCGCAGCTCGACGAAGGCAATCCGCCCTTCAACAAGCCGAAAGGCAAGCTATCTGGCCCGTCGCTCATCAGTAAAGTGGACCCGAAATATCCTCCCACGCTGATCAAACAGCACGTGGACGGCGAAGTAGTCCTCTACGCCATCATTCGCAAAGATGGCTCGGTGGATAGCATTCAGCTGGTGCATGGAATTGATCCGGTGCTCGACAAATTTTCGATGGAAGCTCTTGCCCGCTGGACGTTCCGCCCCGCCTCACGCGAAGGTCAACCTGTTGAGCTAGAAGCCGTGGTCCACATCCCCTTCCAATTCCGCCGCCCGGAATAAAGTGGGATTTACTGCGCCGCCCCGGCAGGGGGCGCCTGCTGCTCGCTCGCAGCTTTCTCCTCGAGCAACCTCACCAATGCGTACAACGCAAAATTGTTTGGTGTCGCTACACCCAGCTCAGCCCCGCGACGCACGATATATCCATTCAGCGATTCGATCTCCGTACGCTTCCCGCGCGCCAAATCCTGCGCCGTCGAAGCAAACGCGCCGCCAAACTTCTCCAGATTTGCCAGCCACTTTTCCGTGAAACCAGGCCCGGGAGTGCGCACGCCGGCAGCCCGCGCCACCGCGATGCATTCCTCCACCACGCGGCTCATCAAATCCCGCGATGCGTCGTAGCGCGCGATATCTCCGTAACTCATTTGCGCAATGGCAGACACTGCGTTCGCGCCGCAATTCGTGATGAACTTCTGCCACATGTCCCCCAAGATATCGGCGGAAATTCGGCACGGCACATTCGCCGACGCAAATAACGCCGCGATTTGTTCCGTGCGCGGCGGCTGCGATCCGGCGCTGGCGCTCGGTCCCGTGAATTCACCCACCACCAAGTCCCCTCGCCCGGAATGTTTCACGTGTCCCGGCTCAGGCATCGCCGCCGCCACGTAAACCACCGCGGGCAGCGCATCAATCCCCGCAGCTGCGCGAATCCGCTCCGCATTGTCCACGCCATTCTGCAAGCTCACCACAATCGCATCCGCGGAAAGGTGTGGCGCGATCGCGCGCGCGGTGGCCTCGTTATCAAGCGACTTCACGCAGAAGAGCACGACGTGCGCGTCACGTACGGCGGATGCATCGCTTGATACATCCACCGCCACTCGCTCTTGAAACGCAACTGTGTCCAGAAAAAGTTTATCGCGGCGCACCGCGTCCACGTAAGCAGGCCTGGCGATCATCGTCACCGGCACGCCCGCACGCGCCAGCATCCCGCCGAAATACGATCCCACCGCGCCCGCGCCCATCACCGCCACGCGCTTCGTCGCAGGAACCACATTTACTTCTGTAGGTGTCGGCATAGATTCCTCGCTGCCCACGGCGAATCGCGTCGAAATTCGCACGCGGCAGAAAGACTGAAATTATTTCAGTGGAATCTGATGCGTGGCGGGTTGGCTAAGTCGCAAAATCAAAAATGTTCGCGCAAATCCCGAAAACTCGTCAGAATCAGCAGCTTCCCCGCGCCGCTCTCCAATTCCGCGTGCTCCAGATGCCACGTATCGGTGTGCGGAATGAACACCGCGTTCAGCCCCGTCTGCAGCGCCGGATTGATGTCGCTCCGCGGGCTGTTTCCCACCATCCAGCCGTGCGTTTTCACAATCTTGAATTGCTCCACCATGCGCTCATACACGCCCGCGTCTTTTTCCAGCACGATTTCAATCGCATCGAAATACGGCTGCAATCCGGAGCGCTCCACTTTCGCGGCTTGCTCGGCCGGCTCGCCTTTGGTGAGCAAAATCAGCCGGTGATGCTTCGCCAGATATGCCAGAGTTTCCGGCACACCATCCAGAATGTGCGGCGGCGTGGCTTCCAGCTCCACGGCCAGGCGCGCGATTTCCTGCATCAGCTCGCGCCGCGCGGCGTTCCCCGCCAGCTTCATGTACGTTTCTTCCAGCGATCGCCGAAAACTCCGCACGCCATATCCATGCTGCCGGATGTTCCGCTTCTCGGTTTCGTTCAGGATGTGGCGGATATATTCGCGCGTGTAACCCAAATGCTCCAGTTGCGTAACGAAATGCTCTATGGTTTTCTCAAAGAAGATATTGTTTTCCCAGAGGGTGTCGTCCGCATCAATCAGTAAAGTGTGTCGTGCCATCCGAAATTTTGCTCTCCGGTGTTTTTGACTTCTGTCACAACTGATCTTGTGGAACGACGAATGTTCTTCGTCGAGCTACGGCTTTGGGCGTTCCGCAAACCGCCCGCTCTCGCCGCGACGTCAGTCTGAGAGCACAGATTCTTCACGACGCCGAAACTTTTCGCGCTCCCACCGCCAACCGGTCCAGAATCGCGCCCGCCAATTTCTGCGCTTCGCCAAAGCGCGTCAAATAATCCTGAAACTCGCGGTTCAGATCCAGCGCATTCGTCGCGTCCAGCTTGGTGCGCAGAATCATGTCGCGCAAATGCACTGGATGCGGCAGTACCGCATCATCGCGCAATTCATCCAGCGCCACTTTCGGATCATAGTGGTACATGTGCCCTCCCCGTTAACTCGGGCAAAAAATGATTCTACTCTGTTTTGCGGATAGCGTCAGGCGGAGGCGGGAAGAAATTCGTAGCGGTCGATGCGCGCCGCGACTCCACGGCGCTGGTCCTGCGGTTCCACGCGCAGCACGCGCGCGTAGCAGCGTATGTGTACGTCGCCCGCGAGAGTGATTTGTTGCGGAAGGGTCAAAACAAATTCAATCGGAGTTCCCGCCTCGACGTGCGCTTCGATCAAGAAATAAAGCCCGCGAAAACTCACGTCGCGCGTCTCGCCCTGCTTTTCCAGGACGTCGTCTTCCTTCGAAAACCGCACCTTTAACGGCAGCATCATCGAAAACCGGCGTGCGGCGCGGCGTTCTTTGGCGCTGTCCATCAACCCTCCGGCAAGACCCCTCAATGTCGTCACGCTATCACCGCTTCCCGTTCGGGCGCAATGAGTTTTACGCTTGCGCCAATTTCCACCGGGCGAACGTTTCCGAAACTTTCGCATCCGTTCGGAGCCTTGGAAATTACACCAAGACTGGCGCGTCAAGACGGCCGCGTCACGAAACTCCGCGGCGCCGCGCTTGCGCGCACCCCCCGAAAATAATCACGGCGAAATTTGACCTGACTGGCGCCTGCGGCTACGATAGGCGCTCATGCACCTTGCGCCCACCTTCCTGGATCAGCGCAAACATCCCCGCGCCCAGCTAAAACTTCCCGCACGTGTTCGCTGGCGTGGCCCGCTGGGTATGCGCATGGAAACCACTCACACGCTCGACGTTTCACGCAACGGCATTCGCGTGCAGCGGAATGAATCCTGCGAAACCGGCTCGCGCGTCTGGGTCGTGTTTCCCTACGACGCCGCTTCCGCCGCCGGAGTTCCGCCGGAAACTCCAGCGCGAGTCGTGCGCGTAGAATCGAGCTCCGGCGCGGGATACCAAGTCTCGCTGCAGCTGGAGCTGCCCGCGCGCACCGCGTCCCGTCCTGCCGATCGCGAGCGCCGCGCCTGTTCCAGAATATCCTTTGCGTTGCCCATTTTCGTGCGCGCCCTCGGTTTCCCGTGGCCCGAGGAATCCATGACTCAGGATATTTCTCGCACCGGAGCACGCTTCGAATCCGCGCACATTTATTCCGCGGGCGACGCCGTCCTCGCCAAGATTCCCTGGGGCGATTGGGCCCGCGCCGGCGAAATTCCTGCGCGTATCATGCGCATCGAGAACTCCGTGTCCCCTTTGAGTGCCGCTCCGCTCTCCGATTTCCTCGCCGGAACGAGCGCGATCCTCACCAGTGTAGCCGTCCGCTGGGATGTTCCCCGGAAAGCTTGACGCGCCATCCGCTGTTTTGCGCCACCTGGAACTCTCCGTTACACTCGTGCGCTGGCAAATGTCATGGCGGAAACATTCCATCGCAATTTCTTTATCGCAGGTCCCGCTGGGCGACTCGAGGCGCTGCTCTGGACTGTGCCGGTTGCAGATCCGCCGCTGGTCGCGGTAGTTTGCCACCCGCATCCGCTGTTCGGCGGCACCATGCACAATAAAGATGTGTATCAAGCGGCGAAGGCGCTGCACCTTCGCGACATTCCAGTGCTGCGGTCCAACTTTCGTGGCGCGGGGCAGAGCGAGGGAGTCCACGATCGCGGCATTAGCGAACAAGACGACGTGCGGGCCGCGCTGGACTACCTTTCAGCGGAATTTCCGCAACGCCCGATTCTGCTGGCGGGATTTAGTTTTGGCTCAGTGGTGGGATTGCGCGTGGGCTGCGCGGACCAGCGCGTTTCGGACTTGATCGGGCTGGGGATTCCGGTGGACAACTCGGATTTGACTTACCTGCGCGACTGCGAGAAACCAAAACTCATCGTTCAGGGAGTCAACGATCAATTCGGCTCGCGCGCAAACGTCGAAGGTCTCTTTGAAACACTCCCAGAGCCAAAAAAAATCGTATTCGTCGAAGGCGCCGAACACTTCTTCACCGGCCAGCTGGAAAAAGTCCGCGCCGCGATTGACGCTTGGCTCGGCGAACGCCACCCCCGCGTGTCCGACGCACGCACTCCTGCAAAACCCTAATTTCTCGATTCGAATAATTTCAGAAATTGCTCGCGCGAGGCCGGCTCAATCCCCACCAGCTCCAGATTCGCTTTCACGTGCGGCACCTGGCTCATACCCACGAGCGCCGTGGTCAATCCCGGCACCGAGCGCGCGAATTGCAGCGCGAGCGTCGCGTTATCTTTCAATCCCAGCGCCGAATTCACGAACGACGGCAAATTTTTCGTCAACTGTCCCTGCAGCAACGCCGCGCTCGTGACCAGCGCAATCCCTGCGTCGCGCGCCGCCTGCACCATCGGCATCGCCCTCCCGCCGACCATCTGATTCGGCCGTGTCAAAGCCTCCGGCATCGCCAGATTGAACGGCAACTGCACGAAGCGGAAGTGGTGATCGTCGCCCTGCACATCCTTCGCGATCGTCACCATTTCTGACAGCGACAAGAATCCCCCGGCCTTAGGATCTTCGCGGAATGCATTCCACGTAGCCATGCCGTACGCGCGAATTTTCTTGGTCGCGATGGCCGATTCCAGAAACAAAAACGCCTCGCGAATCCGCCGCCGGAATTCGTCCGGGGGCACTTCGCTCAATTGCGTTTCGGGATTGTGCAGGTAGAAGACGTCAATCGTATCCAGCCCCAGATTTTGCCGGCTGCGCTCCAGCTGGTCCGCCAGATAATCCGGCGCCATGCAATGGCAGCCCGCGGCAATATCTTCCACCTGAAAAATTCCGCGCTCCAGAAATTCGTGAGCGAAATAAGCATTCGGATCGGCGGGCATTTCGCCGTCCGGCGTCAGGAATCCTGCCTTGGTGCAGACCATGATCTCGTCGCGCCCATAACCTTTGTCGAAAAGCTCGCGCAGCGCCATGCCCGCGGCGCGCTCGCTGCGTTGGAAGCGGTAATTAATCGCCGAGTCAACGACGTTGATCCCGCCCTGCACAGCCGCGACCACTGCGTCCACGTATGCGCCATCCGTTGCGTCATCGGCATCGCCCAAATAAGTTCCGATGCCGACGGAAGAAAGCACCAGCCCGCCGCGAATCTCGCGAAAATGCCCGGCGGCCGCACGTCCTTGAAATCGCGCGGCATAGCGCAGTGTTCCTTCCGCGGTGGCCGAGCCAGCTTTGCGTTCGCGATTCGATGGCGCTACGGATGACATCAGTCCCCTCTTCGCAGCGAAAAATCGCAGTTTGGAATTGTGCAGGAAAGATTTGACCTAGTGTTGGAAACTAGTCGTTCGCGGGGTGTGATCAGTGATTCTTGATGGGAGATCGGTGATCTTTCGTTTGTACTGAATAGAAAAAATGAAGTGCTTTGTTTTGTGCGAGTTGCGAAATCTGAGCTTCGAGGAAAGGGTTCATTTGTATTGAATAGAAATTGGCATTTTGAGGAGCGGTGGGAGCCAAAGCGGCTGGTTGCGGGCGCCGGGGGGGCGCCGTATCGGCTGCGCGTCATACTCGACATTTTCACAGATTCATCATCCCCTAGTGGCGCGCAAAAAGCAAAAGGTTGTGTGTGTACATCGCATCTGCCCGGTGCCGCGCAGTATAGCAGAACCGCTTCGTCACAGTTCGCGGCCCGGGCCCTGGATAAACCGGCGCGCAAATCATGAAACGAAAACTCATTTTTGCACGATCTCGCTGACGGGCACTCCTTGCGCGATCAGCAGCTCGCGCGCCTGCAGACGCAGCGTGGGCCAGTGACGCACAAATGCGATTCCTCCAGCGATTGCGCCCAGGCCTCCAAGCGCAACCGTGAATGGCGCGCCCATCGCGCCCGCCAGCGCGCCCGCGAGCAGCGAGCCAATCGGCGCCATGCCCATGAACATCATGGTGTACATCGCCATGGCGCGTCCGCGCAATTCGTCCGGCACCATCGCTTGAATCAGCGTGTTCGAACCCGACATTTCCAGCATCACCGCGTAGCCTACGGGAATCAGCAATGCGGCCGACAGCCAGAATGATTTCGAGAAAGAGAAAAGGATCAACGAAGCACCGAAGCCGACGGCCGAGAGACCCACGACGCGTCCCAGGCCCCGCATGCTCTGCCGCACGGCCAAAGTAAGAGCGCCGAAGAGTGCGCCCACTCCTGCCGCGCCCATCAGAATTCCCAAGCCGTGCGCGCCACGATGCAGCACACGATCCGCGAAAATTGGCATTAGCACGGAGTATGGCACGGCCACGAGACTGACCAGCCCGATCAAAAGGATCAGCGCACGCATCGGCGCCGTATCCCGCACGTAACGGAAGCCTTCGACGATATGTTCGAACGGCGAGGAGCCTTGGGGCGCAGTGCGCAGCGGCCCCAGCTTCATCAGCAACAGCCCGATGATCACGGCGATGTAACTCACCGCATTCGCGAAGAAACACCAGCCCTCGCCAATCCGCGCGACCAAGATTCCCGCGATGGCCGGGCCAATGATCCGGGCCCCATTGAACATCGAAGAATTCAGCGCGATCGCGTTCATCAAATCTTCGCGCACCACCATCTCGATGAGAAATGATTGCCGCGCCGGCACATCGAACGCGTTCACCACCCCGAGCAGCGCCGCCAACACCACGATCTCCCAAACATTTATTGCCTGAAGCAGCGTGAGCACCGCCAGAATAAATGCCAGAATCATCGAAGCGACTTGCGTACCGATCACCACGCGATGCCTATTCAAGCGATCCGCCGCCAATCCTCCCACGGGCGCAAATAGAAAAATTGGAATCTGTCCCGCGAAGCCCACCACGCCTAGCAGAAGCGACGAGCCCGTGATGCGATACACCAGCCAGGCCTGCGCGACCGTCTGCATCCAGGTGCCGATCAACGAAATCAACTGTCCGCTGAAAAAGAGCTGGAAATTGCGGTGGCGCAGAGAACGCACCATATCGCGAAAGCGCGAGCGAACTTCCGGCGTGGGTGGCGGCGAAGGCGTTGCTGTGTCCGCGGTTGCCATTATTTTAATTGTACGACGCAATTTCCCGCCGGCCGGGCGCGATTCCGCCTGCGGAGCTCGAAGCATCAGTCCATTGTGGCCGCAACATTCATGAACAGCGCGCGCATCTACTGCTGCGGATGCGGGGCGCCCTGCGGCTGTTGCGGCCCGGCGAGCAATCGGCTGCAAGCGCGCAACATGCGGCGATAGGGCCAGACTTTATCGCGAAACAAAATCTCGCCTTCGCGTGGCTTCGAGTAGAACCAGCGCGTCAACAGCGCTAAATGATCGTGCAGATCCGGTGACGCGGCGCGCAAGCCGTACCGCGCACGCAGATTCTTTTCGCTCACGGGCGCGTCCGGAACTTCAGATTCGCGTTTCTGCGCGCTGCGACCATCCACTGCCTGGTGAAGCTCGTCATTCCACCCCGGCTCCAGCGCATCCTTCAAAATCGCTTCCACGGAGCGCGGCTCGCTGGAAATTTCAGCAAAACGCAAAAATACCGGCTGTTCCAGCATCCCCGCGCGCACTGGAAACACGACGATTGTCTGTGGTTCCCCGGAGCGCTGCAAGATCACCAGATCCAATTCTTCAATGCGCCGCGCCAGATCCGGCATTCCGCGGAGCACCGCCGTCACTTTGTCGAGGCGCTTGTGCAACGCGGCCGCGCGCTCGAAATCCAGCGCTTCGCTTGCGGCAGCGCGATCGTGCGCAAGTTGTTCGGTCAGCGACGTGCCGGTGGTTTGCAGCGATTCCAACACGCGGCCGATTTCGACGTCGTATTCCTGCTGCGTGCATCCCGCGAAGCATGGTGCCAGGCACATTTTCATTTCGGAATACATACAGCCGGGATACTGAGGGTCGCGCCGGATCTTAATCTGGCAGCGGCGCGTCTTGAATAGGTCCAGAAAACTTTCGCTGAAGTCTTCGGCCGAGCGCCGCGAGCCGAACGGCCCGAAATAAAATCCCTCGTCAGCGCGGATTCGCCGCGTCACGTAACAGCGCGGGTAAGAATTCCGCAGATTTACTTTCAGCATGGCGGGCGGCCGCAAACGCATCAACTCGCGGTAACGAGTGGGAAAATATAAGCGGGCGTTGATGTAGAAGGCCAGGCTCTGCTCGAATTTCGACCCGTTAATGCGATAACGTATGCGCGCCGTGACCTCGCGCAAATTCAATTGTTTGGAAGCAGCCGCTGGCGCGCCGAGCAATCGTTCCGCCGCGCGGCGTATGTCCGCGGTCCGCGCCAAATAAGGTTGCACCCCAGCTCCGGTGCCATCCCCAGCGGCAGCCCGGGCTCCAGCCCCGCGCATCTCCAGCAGAAAAATCCCTGGACGCGCGGGCAAGGCCGCAAAGAAATCGGAAGCGAAATCCGCGAAGAATTCCAGACCGCAATCAAGCTCAAGCATCCGTACGAGGATACACCGAGCGGAAATCCAGTGCGAAGCCTCTGTGCACACAAAGCGAAAAACGCAACGATGCCTTTTGGGGCGATTGGGGCGGATGCCGCCGCATTATTTTGAACAACTCGGGAGAGGCTTTAATTCCCTCACACGGCGACTTACGCCTACAGTGAGAGGCGCGTTGGAGGCAAAACCGATGCAAGGCTGGTTGATCCCATTATTGATCGTGATTTATCACTCAACTTTGTTCCGCACATCCGCGAGCGTACAACCGACGCAGGTACCTTCCGCCGGACAGCAAATCGCGGCTGCCGTGTTGCCTTTGCCTGAAGTCTTGCGGGAACACGCCACAGTACTCGGATACGCTCCTGACCAATCACTTGTGACCCTTCGGGAAGGCTCGAATGGGATGGTGTGCACCACTTCTCGCCCTGGCGGTGCCGACTTCGACGTGCGCTGCTATCAGCAGTCGTTCATGCCCGTCGTTCGTCGGATGCGCGAGTTGCACTCCCGAGGCGTGAAGGAAGACAAAATCTATTAAACCGTCGAAGCGGAAGTGAAAGCAGGGAAGCTCGCGATTCCCGACCACCCTATTGCCGGATACCGAATGCTAGGCCCTATTACGGCCTATCGGCCGGCGAGCAACACGGTTGGCCCGGAGATCGAGTCATGGCAGTCCGTTCACTTTCCTTACAGAACCGCAGGGGAAATCGGCTTACCTGAAGAAGGACAAGTTAGCCGAAGCATGCCCTATGTCATGGCTTCCGGTACATTTTGGTCCCACGTGATGATCGAGCACGAGAAAGCGTCAGCTCAGGAATAAGAGGTCCCGGGCTGGCTGCGAGACTTTCCATGCGATCGCTGGTCGAGTTCGGTTGCACGGACTACCGGCAACGCCGCTACGCGCGAGCTCCGGGTTCCCAGTCCTAGTTCGCAGCGTGCGATGGGAGAGAAACAAAGCTCTGAGCCTCTTCCTTTGGCGCATAATTCGGGTCGGCATTCTTCCAAATCTGGAGAAGTTCACCGTAGCTCTTCGCTGCCGCGGCTTTGTCTCCGATGGCGCTCTGGGCTCGCGCCAGCCCCAACAATGATTCGGCCCTCCTCGGAGCGCGTTGCAGAGAGGCCACAAAAGCCTCGCGTGCCTGCGGAGCGTGATTCGTCTTCAATAGCAGCTCTCCGAGAAGCTCGTCGGAAGGTTTCTCAGGGCTTGGCGGCCCGAACGCGTAGGGCAAGTCCTTCCCGGTTGCGACCGCTTGCTGCATGCTTGCGATCGCCGGATCGTCATGTCCCTCGGCCGCCATAATAATGGCTTGAATCTGCACCTTTTGAATCTCCGGGACGCGACGCGCGGGATCGTCGGGGGACATCCCGGCGCGGTCAAAGAGGGCCGGGAGCTGTAGAAAAAGGCGATCGAGCGAGGCGAGAGATTCTCGCGCGGCGGCCAGATCGCCACGCGCGGCGGCGGCATAACCAGTCCCGAACGCGAAATTGAATTCTGGCATCCGTGCGCCACCCAGGTCCACGTTCCAGCCAACAACATCGCTAGTCCAACGGCCGGAATCAACGATGTAACGGCTCCGCATCACGGCAAAGGAGCCGACATTTGCGTCGTCGGGATCTACTGTACCGCGCGCCCTCTCGGCCATGCGAGATTCCGCTGCCTCCGCGCGGCAGCCGGCGACCACTTTTTCTGCGTCGCTAATGCGGCCTTGTTCCAGATAGCCGTACTCGAGCCAGTAGTTGTAGTGGCCGCAGCGTCTGAGCGACTTTCCTTCCGCGGCTTGTTGGCGGTTCACCACGTTTATTTCGGCTACATTGGCCTGTACCATTCATCCCACGTGCCAAGCGCCATGAAAATGTGCGAGCACATATGTTGCGCGTGGCCCGCATCGGGCGCGATCTTGGACAATGCGCGCGCCGCCTCCAAGGCGCCTGCGGCATGCTGCGGATCGTCCATGCCATGAATCCAGTAATGGGCAGCGCCGGGATGTTGCGGGTTGCTCACAAAAACGGCCTTGGCAATTTCCGCAGCCTTCAGATATGTCGGTACATCGCGCACGCCCTCGCTCGTTCCCAGCAGCGCCAGAGCATAAAACAGTCGCGCCTCATCGTCTTTTGGATAAGCCAGCGCCAACTGCTGCATCGCTGCCGCGTATTGCGCGTCCCGTTCGCGCTTGCCGCCCTTGCCGCTGTAGAGGATTTCCACGGCGTTCATGTACGCTCGTTCGCGCGGATCGGCAATACGGCGGGCTCGTTCATCTGCGGAAGCGCCGAATTTGGCCAGTGCAGCCTGACCCGCTCTTACATCAACTTCGTTCCAGACCCCGTGATTGAAGGTCATCGCCTCTCCCCAATAGGCCATGGCGAATCCGGGGTCGGTCTTTTCGGCTGCAACAAACGACTTGGCCGCGCCGGAGTTCAAAAGATGGAGTAACAACAGACCGTGGATGAAGTCGCTTTGCGCGGCCGCCGAGTGGGTTGAGGTCGGAAAAGTTGCATTGCCCAAACCTGGGACTGTCTGCGCCCGCAGCAAGCATGCCGACAGAGGCAATAACAGAACGAAAAGGAATGCCTTCTTCATTGGAACGCTCACTTTTGACCAAAGCGGATTTGTCATTGTACATCCGCACTGACCGCGGCCGCTCGGGACGGCACGCGGCCCTGGAAAAACGGAGAAATCAAACGCCGAATGCGTCAAGCCTAGTCAGCTATTCGCTGCCGGAAAGATAGCGGCTCGGATTATCACCACGGGCGGCGGAAACCTAAGCTTGGCGCGCCTTTTCAAGGGAGGTTCTTGAAATTGTGGCGGCGCACTTCGGTGCGCCACCGGCGGCGCAACAACCGCCGATAGCGGGCTGACGACCGCAACGGCGTTAACCTCTAATAATTCTTCAGAACCCAAGCGGCGATTACCAGGCGTTGAATTTCGCTGGTGCCTTCGTAAATCTCGGTGATGCGCGCATCGCGATAGGCGCGTTCCACGGGATATTCGCTGCTGTAGCCGTAGCCGCCGTGAATCTGAATGGCTTTGTGAGCTACGCGGGTGGACATTTCGCTGGCGAAAAGTTTAGCGATCGCCGCTTCCATGGAAAATCGCGCGCCGGAATCCTGTTTCCACGCGGCGCGACGCAGCAACAGGCGAGCTGCGTCAATTTCCGTAGCCATATCCGCCAACATGAATTGAATCGCCTGAAAATCTGCGATGGGATGGCCAAAGGCTTGGCGCTGCTGCGCGTAGCTGAGCGCTGCTTCGAACGCGCCTTGCGCGATTCCCGTGGCTTGCGCGGCGATGCCGATGCGGCCACCATCGAGCGTCGAAAGAGCTACCTTATATCCTTCCCCTTCCTCGCCGATGCGATTCCCGGCGGGAACTTCGCAATCGCTGAACGAGAGCTCGGTGCAAGCCGTCGCGTGAATGCCCAACTTCTTTTCTTCCTTGCCTACTGCAAATCCTGGCGTGCCTTTTTCAACCACTAGCGCTGTGATGCCCTTCTCGCCCTTCTCCGGCTGCGTGTTCACGTACACAATCGCGGCATCCGCGGCGCCGCCGTTAGTGATCCACGCTTTCGTGCCGTTGATCACGTACTTGTCGCCCGTGCGCACGGCTTTGGTGGCGAGCGCTGCGGCGTTGGAGCCAGCCTGCGGCTCGGTGAGCGCGTAACAGCCGATTTTTTCACCGCGCGCGAATGGGAGCAGAAACTTCTTCTTCTGGTCTTCTGTGCCGAAGCGATGGATCGGATCGCAATACAAAGAGTTCTGCACCGACAGAATCACGCCCGTCGAAGCGCATACGCGCGAAATTTCCTCGATTACGATGGCGTAGCTGATGTGGTCCATGCCTGCGCCGCCTTCCGCTTCGGGAATGGCCACGCCGGTCAATCCCAGCTCCGCTGCCTTCTGAAACAGCCCGCGCGGAAATTTCCCTGTCTCGTCGTTTTCCTTCGCCTGCGGCTTCACTTCCGCTTCGGCAAATTCCCGCACGCTTTTCTGCAGCAGCTGCTGTTCTTCGCTAAGTTCCAGGTTCACGCGGATGTCCTCTGACGAAACTTCCGATCGACGGAAGGAATATAAATTCTAGGCCGGGGGGCTCGAATAAGAAAGCGAAAACGGGGAAGCAGCGGCTGGCTTGTTTTCAGGTATTGACCGGAGTTCCAGCAGAGGCCGGCTGCGAAATGGTTTTCGCTTGCCGCGGCAACAGACAGACGCGGAATCCGGCGATGTCTTCGTCGAGGATATTGGAATAGATAGCGTACAAACCCACTGCCGCCGACACGCTCAACCCGAGCAATCCCTGGAAGATGGCGGTGAAGTGAGAAGACGAGTTAAACACTATGGCGAATGAACTCAGAGGAACGACGACCGCAATCCACAAAATCGCTGTGTACAGCAGCGTTCGCCACGAGTACGTCCACCAGACTCGCAGTGTTCGCCCCAAGGTTGCACTAAGCGGCTGAGCGCCCTCGCCGCCGCGATTCGAGAGCAGCCCGATGCGGAAATGCCAAAAATTCTTGTGAAGAATGTAGTACATCCCGAAAAACGCGACGGAATAACTCAACACGTAGGGACCGAACTTGAGCATTGGCCCCACCAGACTAGCGGGCAAAACCAGATCCTCGTACAAGCGTTGCAGCCACCCATTGAGGACGATAATCAGGAATCCCGAGATCAGGTTCGTCGGCCAGAAAAACGCCCACCAAATCCGTAGGCCGTGCCATACGTTCGGCTGGACGTAGCTCTCTAGCGGTAGCGCAGCGGTGGACGCGTGAGAAGACGTCTCGAACATCGAGGGAGGACTTGGCATGGGATTTCGGGCGGATTCTGCCCCGAAGGTAGTTTTGAGTCAAGTAGCTTATTTGAAATCTAGTTGCCGCTAGGAAGCAGCCAGCGCCTTGCGAAGTTTTTCGTAAGTGGTATTCAAATCTTCGGGCTCGACGCGCGTTTCGCCTACGACCGTCATGAAGTTGGAATCGCCGGACCAGCGAGGCAGGACGTGCATGTGCAGATGGTGGGTGACTCCCGCGCCCGCGGCCTTCCCCAGGTTCATGCCGAGATTGAAACCCTCCGGATGATAAGTCTTCTCCAGCGCCGCTTGCGAGCGCTGCGCCAGAGTCATGATTTCAGCGGCAGTCTCCGCATCGCACGCAGCAAGATCAGCGGAGTGAACGTAGGGAACCACCATCACGTGGCCTGAAGTATAAGGATAGCGATTGAGGATAATGAAGTTCTTACGTCCGCGGAAAACGATCAGGGTCTTGGCGTCGTCCTTCGCAGCCAGCGCATCGCAGAAAACGCAGCCTTCATCTTTCTTGGCATCCGCGATGTAGCGATACCGCCAGGGCGTCCACAAATAATCCATCCGGCTACGGCTCCGTTCGACTTTAGCTACCGTGCTGGGGAGTGCCGTGCTCGGAAGCGCCCGCCGCGCGCGGATTGTTCACGTAATCTTTCAATTCCTTGCTGGGCTTGAAGTAGGGGATCTTCTTGGGAGGCACTTCCACCTTGGCGCCGGTCTTGGGGTTGCGGCCCGTGCGTCCACGCCGTTGCCGCGTGCGAAAGCTGCCGAAGCCGCGGATTTCGATCTTATCGTCCGCCTGCAACGCGGCGATGATGCTTTCGAAAATCGTTTCCACCACCGCTTCAGATTCCTTGCGGGGCAGTTCGGTGACGCGCGTGACCTCTTCGACGAGTTCCGCCTTCGTCATCGTATGTTCTTTGGTTCCATGCTCTCCGGCAGCTTCTGCCATGGGTGAGAGCCTCCTCGTTAAGATTTCGGTTTAAGCTCGGCCGTGATTGCGTTAGGGAGGGGCAACGCATGTCCTTGCATATCACCAATCTAACGCAAGGTAAATGACTTTCCGCGAGAATTCATTTCCGCCAGGCGTCGCCCCCGCGCCCCCGGCGGAACTTCAGCCGCGATTTAGGCCTTAAGATGACTGCCGTTTCGCCATGATGGCGTCGCCGATGGTCGCTGTAGGCGAAGATTTCGGCGCCCGCGGCGTAGGCGCCGCTGCCGCCCGGTACGTTTCGATTTCCTGCCGCTCCACCTGCTTCTGGGCTGCGCGATAGCTCAGGCTGATTTTGTGCTGCTCCGGCTCCAGGCGCAGGATCTTGAACTCGTACTCGTTTCCTGTGGTTAGTACCGCGGTCACACGAGCGCCACGGGCCGCCTTTTCCTTGTCGCGATCGCCTTTCGGACGCCGCTCTTCGATCTCGGAGACGTGGCAGAGCGCTTCGATACCCTCGGCCAGTTCGACGAACGCGCCGAAATCCGTGGTGCGCGCAACTTTGCCTTTCAGAATGTCGCCGATCTTGTGCGCCGTGAACCAATCCGCCCAGATATCTTTTAGTTGCTTGATGCCGAGCGACAGGCGGCGGTTCTGCGAATCCACTTTCAGGACTTTCGCTTCCACCGTGTCGCCCTTCTTGAATTTCTCGCTGGGATGCTTGATGCGCTCGGTCCAGCTCACATCGCTGATGTGGATCAGCCCTTCCATGCCCTCTTCGATTTCCACAAACGCGCCAAAATCCGCCAGATTGCGAATGCGTCCGCTGACCACCGTTCCGACCGGATATTTTTCCGCGGCTGCGTCCCAAGGATCGGGCTGCGTCTGCTTCAATCCCAAAGAAATGCGGCGCTGGTCGGTCTTCACTTCCAGAACGACTACTTCCAGCTCGTCGCCTTCCTTCACGATCTTCGCGGGATGCTTGGTGCGCTTCGACCAGCTCATTTCGCTGACGTGCACCAAGCCCTCGACGCCCGGCTCGATCTGCACGAACGCGCCGTAGTCCGTGACGCCTACCACTTTTCCGTGTACGCGCGTGCCCACCGGAAAACGCTCCGGCACAGTGGCCCACGGATCCGGCAGCAGTTGCTTGCGTCCCAGCGAGATGCGCTGCTTTTCCTTATCGAATTTCAGAATTTGAACTTCGAGGTCGTCGCCCGCTTTCACGATGGAGGAAGGATGCGGCACGCGTCCCCAAACCAGATCGCTCACATGGAGCAGGCCGTCCATTCCGCCCAAGTCCACGAATACGCCGTAGTCCGTGACGTTTTTCACTTTGCCCGTTACCACAGTGCCTTCGGCGAGCGAGCCCATCAGCGAATCGCGCTTCGATTTCTGGTCTTCTTCCAGGATCGCGCGACGGCTCACGACCACGTTGCCGCGCTTGCGATTCAGCTTCAGCACACGCACATCGATTTCTTTATCTTTCCACGCATCCAGATCGTGCACCGGACGCAATTCAATCTGCGAAGCGGGCAGGAACGAGCGCACGCCGATATCCACCACCAGCCCGCCCTTGATTCGCTCGGTTACTTTGCCCTTGATCGTGGCGTGCTCGCGATACGACTTCTCGATGCGCTCCCAGACGCGCCGCCGGTGGGCGCGCACGTGCGACAGCAGCACGTATCCGTCTTTCTGCGCGTGGAGGCGTTCCACCTCGATCGTCTGGCCTGCGCCAAATTCAATGGGGCTGCCGGAATCCACGAATTCCTGAGCGGGGACCAATCCTTCGAACTTTCCGCCGACATCTACGATGACGCCCGCGTCCGTCACGGCGAGCACGTGGCCATCGAAAATTTCGCCCTCGGCTGCTGCGGGCTCAGGCACCGCGAACTGCTCCATCAACTGGTCCATCGTCTGCGATGTCTCGGAAGACTCCGCGGATTGCCCGAGCGCGCTCGCGTCCACAGCCGTCGCAGCGCTTCCATCAATGTGAATCGCAGCAGTCTGTTCCGCGGTGTCGGCAGACGCAGCCTGCTCAGTTACTTCGGCGGTACTGCTCGCTTCCGCTACAGATTCAGGCGCACCCGTCGCCACGGATTCGGGTGCCGCCGCTGCTCGTTCCGCCACGTCGCTGTCCCCGGAACGCACCTCCGGCGCGCGCGCCACTGCCGCGCCTGCTCCGCTGGAGCTCACCCCGGAGGTAGTGCTTGGGATACTGCTGCTAGCCGCTTCAGACGCAAGGCCAGACGCAAGCCCGGGCGCAGCTTCGCCCGCGCTGCCTTGCGGCATTTCTGCGGACTTGTCTGTGCTGGTTGATTCGTCTGTTGCGGTAGGAAGATTCAGGTCGTGTTCGGGTGACATTGGGGAGCGGCCTCCGTACGGATTCGTGCCCTGTTACCGAGAATTCGGACTCGGCTACTCCACCCGCTGGGGTTTGGAGCAAAGAAGGGGATAGAACGCCCACGCTAGACGTTCTTGTCACGAGGATGATACCCGCCCAATTCGCGCATTGTCAACAAACCATCGCGCGATAGCGACTCCAGCCCTGGCCATGGGAGGTCAAATCGGTCAGATCCAATGTTACGCAGTTATGAAGGGAAAATTGTGTTTCATGCGCGCACACCGCGTGGCGGCGTCGCGATCACCGTCAGCGAAACGGGCCGGCGTGGCGAATTTCTTTGCGGTAATCTGCGGCGTTGATCTCGACGGTGCGGCACATCTCATATAGGCGCGACCGGATGCGTTTGCCGACGCGCTCGGTGAGCGAATCTTCGATTGTCGGCGCGCGCATTCCGGCGACGCGCGCTGGCGGAGCGCCATTGGCTGAACTTCCAACCCCAGCGTCCGAATCCAGAAAATTGGTGGTCAGTAGCGTCACTCGCTTTTCGTTGTAACGCGTATTCAGCACATGGCCGACCGTCTCAAGCGCCCACGGCGAAGGTTTGCTCGATCCCACATCATCGAGCACCAAAATTTCCGCCTTCAGCACCGGCTCCAGCACGCTCATCTCTGTCGCTTGGCTCTCCGCATTGTAACTATCCTGAATCGCTTTCAGCAGCTCGCGATAATCGTAAAAAAGCCCGCTGTGCCCGCGCAGCACGATGGACTTCATCGCAGAAACCGCCAGATGCGTTTTCCCCACGCCGCACGGTCCCATCAACAACAGTCCGTGCTCGGTGCGTACATCCGTGACCGGAGTAAATTCCTCCGCGAAACGCTGCACCACGAGCTTCGCTTGCGTCAGGCTGCGGTTCCACGCGGCCATCTGCTCGCGCGAGACGTTTTCAATATCGTTGTCCGTCTCGTAATTTTCAAAATCGCAATGGCGGTAACGTTCCGGCACGCGCGCGCGCTGCAAAGCTCGCTCGCTGCGGTCGCCCGTGGTGCAATCGCACGGCACGGCCCACACCATCTTCGGCTCGCCGGCTCCCGCGCCGGGACGGTCCGCCGCCAGCGCCTGCGCGCCTTCCGTGGTGCGCTCCACAACTTTCCAGCCGCTACCTTCACAATAGGGACAATCCGCTCGCGCCATCCTGCAAGAATAAGCGCCGCGCTCGTCGCGCGCAAGCACACCCGTACCTGTGGAAGTTTTCGTATCTGTGGAAAGCCTGGAGGAATGTGTTAGGAAGAGTGAAAGCGCGGTTACTTGCGCTGAATTATTTATGCACGCGAATCGCCTGGCGCGGCGTGGTGCGCACAATCGCATTGCGATATTTGCGATCCTCTCCGGCATTAAATCCGCGCGCCATCTCGCTGCGCACAAAATGGGTGAACGCTTCCATCTGCGTCTGCATCTCCGCCATTTTGTCGCGCATGTTCAGGATAATTTCGATTCCGGCCAGATTCACGCCCAGCTCGCGCGTCAAATTCAAAATCACCTCGAGCCGCTCCAGGTCCTGATCGGTGTACAGCCGCGTATTGCCCTGCGAACGCGACGGCGTCAGCAATCCCACGCGCTCGTACAGCCGCAGCGTCTGCGGATGCAGCTTGTACAGCTCCGCCACGGCGCTGATCATGTAACCGGCCTTCGCTCTTTTCCTGGGACGCGCTGCCATCGAACTTCTCCTCAAACCGTCGCGCGCGCGAAGATCTCGCGCCGTGGATCTTCCGGATCAAGCTTGCTCAATTCTTTCAGAAGGTTGCGCACGCGCTCGTCCTCCGGCTTCGGAACCACTATTTGCACTTCGACAATCTGGTCGCCGCGCTTTCCCGGCTGGCGAATCGAAGGCGCGCCCTTCTCGCGCAGGCGCAGTTTCTTGCCGCTATTCGTCGCCGGAGGAATGCGCACTTGCGCGCGCCCGTCAATCGTCGGCACTTCCACCTTCGCGCCGAGCGACGCTTCGGTCACCGTGATCGGAACCACCGTATAGAGGTCGTCGCCGCGGCGCTCGAAGAATGGATGCGGTTCCACCTTCATCACGATGTAGAGATCGCCCGGAGGCCCGCCATGCACTCCCGCATTGCCGCGCCCCGCCACGCGCACGCGCGAACCGGTCTGCGCGCCCGGCGGGATGCGTACATCCAATGATTCGACGCGCGGCACGCGGCCTTCGCCGCCGCAATTTTTGCACATGGTGTGCAGACGTCCGGTGCCGCCGCAGCGCGAGCAGGCAATCTGAAAACGCATCTTGCCGCTCACCTGCGTTACTTGGCCCGAGCCACCGCACGTGGGACAAACTTTTTCATCGCCGGGTTGCACACCCGCGCCATGACATACGCTGCACGTATCCAGCCGCGTGATGCTCAGCTTTTTCACTGCGCCGCGCATCGCTTCGGCAAAGGTGATCTCAATCTGAAATTCCAGATCGCTGCCGGGTTCTCGCTCGGTGGCTTGGCGTGCTGCGTTCTGCCCACGGAACACCTGGCTGAAAAGATCGCGGAAGCTGGTTCCACCACCGCCTCCCGCACCGCCGCCGCCGAAGTCAAATCCGCCGAAATCAAAATGCACGTCTTCCGGTGCGCCTCCGCCACCATATCCATAGCCCGCGCCCGGAGGCGGAGCTCCGCCCTGGCCCGGCTGGTTGAACCCGAACTGGTCGTACACCTGGCGCTTCTTGGTGTCTGAAAGTACTTCGTAGGCTTCCTGAATCTGTTTGAATTTTTCTTCGGCGGATTTGTCGCCGGGATTCAGGTCAGGATGGTATTTGCGCGCAAGTTTGCGATACGCCGCGCGAATATCTTTTACGGCGGCGTTGCGCGTTACGCCAAGCAGTTCGTAATAATCTTGTTTGGTAGTTGTCGCCATAACGAAAAGTTCTCTGAATCAATTTCACCGCGCGAATGAATCGTACGCCATAAAGCACGCGTACAAATGTAGGGGCGGGTCTAAGACCCGCCCCTACGGTCCCATCGCAGCTGCTGTTTTAATTCGGCTTCTTCGAGTCGTCCACGTCCACGAACTCGGCGTCCACCACGTCGCCTTGTCCGGAAGCGTTGCCGCCATGCGCTCCGCCGCCGCTGGCACCGGCATCAGCACCCGGAGCGCCCGCCGCCGCGCCTGCCGCTTGCTGCGCCTTGTACATCGTTTCCGCGATGTGGTGCGAAGCCTTGGTCAGACTTTCGGCTGCTGCGTTCAACTTCTCCAGGCCGCCTTCGGCCAGCGCTTTGCGCGCTTCCTCGATGGCGTCCTCCGCCGTCTTCACGTCAGACTCGGCCAGCTTCTCGCGATTGTCCTTCACCACTTTCTCCGTCTGGTAAACCAAATTATCCAGCCGGTTGCGAGCTTCCACTTCAGAAAGCCGCGCCTTGTCCTCCGCCGCATGCGAATCCGCTTCCTTCTTCATGCGTTCGGCTTCTTCCTTGCTCAAACCAGTCGAAGCCGTGATGGTGATTTTCTGTTCTTTGCCCGTCGCGTTGTCTTTTGCCGAGACGTTCAAGATGCCGTTCGCGTCAATGTCAAACGTCACCTCGACCTGTGGCACTCCGCGCGGAGCAGGCGGCAATCCCACCAGGTGGAATTTTCCGAGTGAACGGTTTCCACTGGCGACCGGCCGCTCGCCCTGCAGCACGTGAATTTCCACGGACGTCTGATTGTCCGCCGCGGTCGAGAACGTTTCCGACTTGCGCGTCGGAATCGTGGTGTTCCGCGGAATCAGCACAGTGGTCACTCCGCCGAGCGTCTCGACGCCTAGCGAAAGAGGCGTCACGTCGAGCAGCAGGATGTCTTTCACTTCGCCCGCCAGCACGCCGCCCTGAATGGCCGCGCCAACCGCGACGACCTCATCAGGATTCACGCCCTTGTGGCCTTCCTTGCCGAACAGTTCTTTCACCAGTTGCTGAATCATCGGCATGCGAGTCTGTCCGCCGACGAGCACCACTTCGTTGATCTTGCTCGCGTCCACGCCCGCGTCCTTCATGCACTGCTTGCAAGGCTCGACGGAACGCTTGACGATGTCGTCCACCATCGCTTCCAGCTTCGCGCGAGTGAGCTTCTTCACAAGGTGCTTCGGACCGTTGGCATCCGCCGTGATAAACGGCAGATTGATTTCGGTCTCGATGGTGCTGGAGAGCTCGATCTTGGCGCGCTCCGCAGCGTCACGCAGCCGTTGCAGCGCCATTTCGTTGCCCTTGCTCTTCAGGTCGAGGCCTTCGTCTTTCTTGAACTCCTCCACCAGCCAGTCCACGATGCGTTGATCAATGTTGTCGCCGCCCAAGTGCGTATCGCCGTTGGTGGCCTTCACTTCGATCACGCCTTCGCCGACTTCCAGGATGGAAATGTCGAAGGTGCCGCCGCCGAAGTCGTACACGGCGATTGTCTCGTCCTTCTTCTTGTCGAGGCCATACGCCAGCGCGGCAGCCGTCGGCTCATTGATGATGCGCTTCACGTCGAGGCCCGCGATCTTGCCTGCGTCTTTCGTTGCGGTGCGCTGCGCGTCATTGAAATATGCGGGCACGGTAATCACCGCGTCCGTCACTTTTTCGCCGAGAAAATCTTCCGCGGCGAGCTTCAGCTTTTGCAGTATCATCGCGGAGATTTCGGGCGGCGTGTATTCCTTGCCGTATGCCGACACCGCGACGCCTTCGCCGTGCTTCACCACTTTGTAGGGCACCATCTTCAGTTCTTCGCTGACTTCGTCATAGCGGCGGCCCATAAAGCGCTTGATCGAATAAATCGTGTTTTCCGGGTTGGTGATTGCCTGCCGCTTGGCGACTTGGCCCACCAGACGTTCGCCCGTCTTGGTGATGCCCACGACCGAAGGAGTGGTGCGCGCGCCTTCCTGGTTCGGAATTACGGTAGGTTCGCCGCCCTGCATCACCGCTACCACCGAATTCGTCGTGCCCAGGTCAATTCCTATAATCTTGCTCATGTATCTCGCTCCTAATAACGTTGGGCGGCGCTGCTACGGGGCAGGGCCGCTCGAGAACGTGGCCATAGTACACGTTGAGTGTGTTATTGTCAAGTTTTCTGTGTGTCTGTATTCCTATGTAAATAATAGCTTTATTAAGTGTTTTTCACTTCCTCGCTATAATGGCGCTCCATCGTTGCTGCACCCCTCGCTTGCTCGGCCTCCTTGCCCGTTGTCTGGCTCTACCGCAATTTCTCTTTTCCTCCGTCGCCAATCCTGTCCTTTCGCAAGTCTAGCGAACCAACCCTCCGCCAGCCGCATCCCAATAATGGCGCTTTCGCCAAAAGCACATCGCGCCATCGGGGCACAACGCGGCGCTTCTTCGCCAACTTTTCGAGTTACAATATTCCTTCAGTCGTTGGCGAATGTCTGATCCTCAGGAGGCAAAGTTGAGTTCTGGAATCAATCGCCCTTTCGTTCGCGGCTCGGCGTCTCGCGCGCCTCTGGGCCGCCGCTATCCTCACAGCGTTTGCGATTCTCGCCCCGGCAGCAAACGCGCAGGCTGCTGCCACGCCTGCCTCCGCGAAGACCGCCGCGCCAGCACACAAGCACGCGGCCGCCGATGCCGCCCCCTCAGCGCCCGTGAAAACAATCGGCAACCACAACGCGCCCATCGCTATGGAAGTCTTCAGTGACTATCAGTGCCCTTCCTGCGGGAATTTTTATGAGACCACACTACGCGCCGATGATCTCGGATTACGTCGCGAGCGGAAAAGTCTATCTTGTGCATCACGATTTCCCGCTGCAGATGCACCAGTATTCTGGACAGGCCGCGCGCTGGGCCAATGCCGCCGCGATGATCGGACAATTTCAAGACGTGGATGCCGCGCTCTTCGACAACCAGGCCAAATGGACGGCGGACGGCGACCTGGAAAAATATGTCGCCGGCGCAATCAGCCCCGCAAACTTCAAACGCGTGCAGGGAATCCTGAAGGGCTGTACTGCCCCTGCGCCCACGTCGAAGGTCGATCGCTCACTGCCGCAGGCCGAGGCTGGCTGCCCGGTGGATCCGTACATCATCCAAGATATCGTGTTGGGCACCGCGGTTCCGGTGCAGGCCACTCCCACATTTGTGATTCATTACAAAGGCCAGAGCTATCCTGCATCGTCCGGAATTATTACCTGGCCGATTCTGAAGCAATTTTTCGATACGCTCTTGAGCCAGTAGCCGAATCAATCGACCGATGACAGCCAACGAAACGCGCGGAAACCTTGCACGCACGCTGCTGATTCTGGGGCGGCTGGCTCTGGCTGCGATTTTTCTGTTCGCGGCGTACGCAAAGCTGAAACCGCAAGCCGCCATGCCTTGGTCCGGCTCTTCGATCAAAACATCGCTCTCGCTTTTTGCCATGCAGGTGGACTCCTACCAGCTGCTGCCGCCGCAACTGGTCAGTCCCGCGGCGCATTTTCTTCCACCATTTGAATTGTTTCTGGGCCTGTGGCTCCTTAGCGGCGTGCTGCTCCGTTACGCATCCTTAATAACAACGCTACTCCTCGGCGCATTCTTCGCCGTGATGGTTCGCACATACATGGCGGGCCTGGAAATTAATTGTGGATGTTTTGGCCCCGGAGAACGCCTCGGGCCACTGACGTTGCTCCGCGATGGTTCGCTGTTGGCGCTTGCCCTCGCGGTAACCATCGGTGCGTTCATGCTACGACGCAAACGCAGCATCGAATCCGCGCAGATTGCCCCAATTTCCGCGCCGCAGCGCGCCGACTAACCGCTCGATCACGAATTCTGCCCCAAAGCCATTTCGCAATCCGCGCGACAGATATAGAATGACGCGTTTGTTTCAGGAGGCATGCATGCCCCGCATTTCGCGCGCAAGCGCCAGGCTCGGCCGTTTCGCCACAGCGAGCATTTTCGCCGCAGGGCTGTTTGTCCCGCTACTTTCGCAATCGGCCGCCGCGCAAACGCAAACAGGCAAAGAGATCACCGTTGACCGCCTATTCCGCGCGCCATCGCTCGGCGGTCGCTTGACCCAAGGAATCGAATGGGCGCCCGACGGCAAGCGCTTCTCCTATCTCGATCGCCAAGGCTACGGCAAAGACGCCGTCACGCAGCTCTGGACGATGGATGCATCAACTGGCGAGCGCAAAGTTCTGGTCAACGCGGAAACGCTGAAATCCGTAATGCAGCCGGAAAAAGCCAAGACCTCACAGGCCACGGGCCTGGGCCGCGTGCAGGCGGACAATTATGTTTGGTCGCCCGACGGAAATTCCCTGCTCTTCATCGGCAGCAACAGCCTGGTGTTGCTCGATCTGAAGACCATGACACCCAAACCCGTGCTCAGCAGCGAGCAAGAAATCGAAGATCCGAAATTTTCGCCGGACTCCCGCTGGATTAGCTTCTCACGCAGCGCGAATCTTTTCGTGGTTAACATTTCCAGCGGCGCAGTCACCGCGCTCACCACCGGCGGCAGCGAAGAAGTCCTGAAAGGCAAGCTCGACTGGGTTTATCCCGAAGAACTCGACACGCGCACCGCCTACTGGTGGTCGCCCGATTCCACGAAAATCGCCTACTACCAAATGGACGAGCGTCCGGTAACCCGCTACACGATCGCGGACATGAGTTCGCCCAGCGGCGGCACGCGAATTCACGCGCTACCCGGAAGCCGGTGAAGCGAATCCCATCGTGCGCGTCGGCGTCGTCAACGTCACCGGCGGCGAGACATCTTCCAACTCAGGGTCTGCAAGTGCATACCCTGAAACCCGGTTTATGGACACCGGCGCAAACACGGACGTCTATCTGGCGCGCGTTAATTGGCTGCCAGACAGCCGCCGCGTCGCCATCCAGCGCTTGAATCGCGCGCAAAACCAGCTCGATCTGCTTTTCGCCGACGCCTCGACCGGCGCATCGAAAACCATTCTCACCGAAACGGACAAATATTGGATCAACATCAGCGACGACCTATATTTTTTCTCGGACAACAAACGTTTCCTGTGGTCCAGCGAACGCACCGGCTACCGCCATTTCTATCTCTACGATGATTCCGGCAAGGAACTCGCGCAGCTAACCAGCGGCGAATGGGCTATCTCTGATCTCGGCGGCTTCGGCCCGGGCGCGGCGAATCATCCGGCAGTGGACGAGGCGCGCGGTTACGTGTATTTCATTTCGAATAAGGATGATGTCCGCGAAACGCAGCTCTACCGCGTCTCCATCAACGACAAATCCCTCACGCGCATCAGCAAAGAAGCCGGCTCGCACTCCGCCAGAATCGCGCCGGATGCTTCCGCGTTCGTGGATACTTACTCCAACGCGGCAACTCCCGCGCGCCAGGACCTCTACCGCATGGATGGCACGCGCGTCGCAGTCGTCAACGAAGGCAAAGTTCCCGAGCTCGCTGAATATAAACTGTCACCGATGGAATTCGTCACAGTCACGGCGGACGACGGCACAAAATTAAACGCTTCGATGATCAAACCCACGGATTTTGATCCGGCGAAAAAATATCCGGTGCTGATCAACGTCTATGGCGGCCCGCACGTGCAGCTGGTTCGCAATTCCTGGGGCGGCCTGCGGTATCTTTTAGACCAGGTGTACGCGCAAAAAGGCTATATCCTTTTCACGCTCGATAATCGCGGCTCCTGGGGCCGCGGCCATGCTTTTGAAACTCCGATCTATCATCACATGGGCAAAATCGAGCTGCAGGACCAGCTCGCGGGCGTAAATTATCTGAAATCGCTCGGCTATGTGGATCCCGCGCGCATCGGCATCACCGGCGGCAGCTACGGCGGTTACATGACGTTGGAAGCGCTCTTCAATGCCGCGGACGTCTTCAAGCTGGGAGTTTCCGACGCGCCAGTAACCGACTGGAAGCTCTACGACACCATCTACACCGAGCGTTACATGGGCCGTCCGCAGGACAACGCCGAGGGTTACAAAGACTCTTCTCCCGTGAATCAAGCCGAAAATCTTAAGGGCAAGCTGATGCTGGTTCACGGCACTGGCGACGACAACGTGCACTTCGCCAACTCGGTGGAATTGCTTAATGCCTTGATTGACAGCGGCCGTTATCCTGACGAGCTGATGGTTTTTCCCGGCCGCGGCCATGGAATCAGCGACGCAGCCGCGCGCATGCTCGAAATTCAGAAGACGGTGGAGTTTATTTTAGGTAATCTCTAAAACAGTCTGACGGAAGCAACCAAGGAATTGCGGTACACGTCCAATAGAATAGAGAATGCGCGGGTCCTAACGCCTTTTCCGCCACAAGACCGCCGGGTGAAAATTTAATGCCGACTGTATACCAACGAAATATGGGGCGACGGCTTGCCCGCAGAATTTGCCAAGCACGCGAACTGCACACCCACGGAGTGTGGATCGCCGCGGGCTTGCTGCTGGCGTGCGCTTTCTCGCCGCTGGCAATTGCCGCACAAGATAACGCGCAAAGTGGGGCGGATGCCCCAGCTCCGGCTCCGGCGGCGCAGCAAGTACCGATAATGGAGGCCGATCCGTCCTCGCATTTTCTGGAAAGCGGATATCGCCATCTATACGAGCTGAATTTCGTGGAAGCCCGCGCGGATTTCACGTCCTACCAGAAGGCGCGCCCCGATGATCCGATGGGCAAAGCGTCCGAAGCCGCCAGCTACCTTTTCGAGCAGTTCCACCTGAGAGGCGTGCTGACCTCCGAATTTTTTGTGAACGACGCGACGTTCCTGGGCGGCGTCCCTGGCACCGCGGAGCAGAACCACAATGCCGGATTCGTCGCGGCAAATAATCAGGCTCGCGAACAGGCCAAGGCGCTGCTGAAGACCGATCCAACCAGTATCCATGGGCTGCTCGCGCTGACCATCGCCGATGGCATGGAATCCGACTACGACGCGATCATCATCAAGAAGCAACTGCCGGGACTTTCCATGATGCGCCAGGCCGAAGCCGACGCCAAAACTCTGCTGGCGATTGCTCCCAAAGAAGACGACGCGAACGTCGCATTGGGCATGAGTAATTATGTGATCGGAAGCTTGCCCAGTTATAAGCGCGCTTTCCTGTGGTTTGGCGGCCTGCACGGCGATAAACAGCGCGGCATGGATCAGATGGGTTCCGCCGCCGAGCACGGGCATTATCTGAAGCCGTTTGCCAAGGTGATGCTGGCGCTGGCCTACGAGCGTGAAAAAAAGCCGGAGTTGGCACGCACGCTTCTGGCGGAACTAGCGGTAGAGTTTCCCACCAACGCCGTGTTCGCCCGGGAACTGACGATTATTGAAAAGCAATCCTGCTGCAATCGCTGACGATGCGAAGAGCGTCTCATGCTGAGCCCTGCGAGCGATCTCTCCTGCATTGCTCCGCGTCCTCTGTAGCTCTGCTGTAAACGCCTGTACCTTTCTCATATTTTTCTCCGCAGCTCCTCTGTGCCAAGTGTTTTGAAGTTGCCTTACCATTTCACTCGCACGCGATAGGTCAGCGTCGCGCTGCCGTCTTTTTCCACCGGAACGTGAAACCCGATGGTGGTGGCGTCCAGCTTCTCCGGCTTGAAATTCGAGTTCACCACTTCCCAATCCCCGCCGACGGGTTCGCGCACTTCCACCGTTACCGCAGAGTCTTTGTGATTGCGCAACGTAATCGCATATTCCATTTCAGCCTGATTGCTCGCGATCTTCTTGTAATCCGTCTGCTTGCGCTCGCATACCACATCGAACGCGTTGCCGATGTAAATTTTCAGCGCTTCGTCCTTCGGCGTGTGCTGAATATTATCCTCGCCCACAAATTGCACGCCGCCTTTCGTATCCGCCTGATACACACGCACGGTTCCGGCAGGCAGCGGCATTCCCAAGCCGCCTTTCTCTTCATTCTTGAAGCGGTAATAAACCCTCACCGGCTGCGGAATCGCATTCCCGATTCCCTGCGGATTGCGGTAGTAATACGCCTGGCCTTCCACCATCAGATATTTTTCCACCGGCACGCCCGTGCCGTTGAGCAAGCTGATCTGTTTTGACTCGTTGTTCTGAATCGAAGTGCGGCGCTCGAGCGAATAGAGGTGATACTCGGAAAAACCCTCTTGCGTGAACTGCGGCGCAGGCACGGCGGCGTTCGTCCGCACCGCTTTGCCCATGGATTCCATCACCGCCGCGGGCGCCACTTGATGAATTTCTCCAGCGACCAGCTGCAATTTCGCGTTGCTGTATGCCACGCCACTATTGTTCGTCAGCGTGACCCAGCCATCCAAATCCGCCGCCTTTTCATCGCGGGTCACGGTCAAAACGTAATCCGCCTTCCAACTCATGTTCTCAGTCAGATATGAGGCTTCCACCTTCTGCGCATTCGGGCCGCGATTGTCGAGCATCCATACGAGCGTCGGCCGGCTATACAAATTCCCGGGCAAATCCGGAAAACGATAGGAATCGGCGCTCATGCCCGTAACAATTTCATCGCCAATCTTCCACACCGGTCCGTTGTTGTCCGAAAGCAGCAGCGCCTTAGTTTCCACGTACCGCGTCGAACCCGCGTCCTTCTCCGCGCGCACCAAAGTTACTTCGCGCCCCACATATTTCTGCAAAAGCTTCGCAGGGTCGAGCAGGTCATACTCGTAGTTCTGCTCGACGACGCTCAGCTTCGCCGGCTCGCTCAAAGATCGGAAATGCACCGTCGCGGGATTGATCGAAGCCGCTACATCCTCGAAATGCAGCGGAAAAACTCCAGGCGAAAGATGAATCTGCCGCACGTCGCGCACCAGCGCTATATTCGAGTTGTAAACCGTTACCGCTAAATCCACCTGATCTTTTTCAGTGGTCGAAAGAGCGGGCGTCTTAGCTGCCGGCTCGTCTTTCTGCCCCGGCGCCGCATGCACCTGGCGCAAATATCCCGCCAGCAGCGCGGTGACAAAAATTGACAACAATATCGCGGTGCCAAATACCTTTCGCGTGCGCCTAGACATGGGCTTTCGCCTCCCTGAATTGCTTCTTCCCTCTTTGAACGCGGTCGCAGGCTTTTCTTGCAGGTTAATACCGGACAAATTCGCCAGCATTGCAAAGCGTTATTGCACGCTGTTCCAACTCTTCCCGCCGTCGCTCGTCGAAAATCTTCGCCCGTCCAGCGCCGTCACCGTCGCCGTCAACGAATCGGCCGCTTCCACGCGCATAAAATCCGTTTGCGCCGGCGGCTTGATCGTCTTCCAATGCGCGCCGTTCGTCGTGCGCAGGATCGTCCCGTTCTCTCCCACGAGCCAGCAGATTTTCACGCTCGGCGCCGACCCCGCGATGATTCGCGCGCCGGTCGCCGGATATTGCACTTTCCACGTCGCACCGCCATCCTCGGACTTTTCGACCGTGCCCGCACCGGCGATCATCCACAACATTTTCGGGTCCGGCGTTTGAATCTGCAAATTCATCAGATTCGATGAAATTTGCGCCTGTTGCATTTTCGCCAGCGCCGCGGCCTCCGTCGTCTGGCTCGCCGCCAGATTCATCGCCTTCGCAGAAGGTGCTGGCGACGCTGTCCCCGCCGCTGATGCGGTCGCAGGCGATCTCGTTTTCCGCGCGTTCGGTTGCGGGGCTGCCTCTACCTCCACTGAAACCGCGGAATCGCGCTCCGCAGAGTCCGCCTCCGCCTTTTTCTCCGGCAAAAGTTTCGTCGGCTGCGCAGTGTCCAGCGGCGGCGCAGCTTCCGCCACCGTCACGGTCTCGTTCGCCGAATTCACGGTCCCGCCCCCTACCCCTCCGCCCGACCCGTTCAGTGCACCGACTCCGTTTCCCGCCTGCATTGTTCCTCGCACCATAGCCGGGCTCGATTGCTGCGCCGGCTTCGGTGCCATTGGCTGCTTCACGGGCGCCGCTGCAGATTTCCCGCCCGAAGAACCGCCCATCACGCCAACTCGCGATAATTCGCCGGCACGCGGCGCACTGTTCGCGTGCGCAACGGGGTCGGACGGCAATCGCGAGCCAAGCTCGCGAGGTGCACCTGATGCGCTCGGCGCGGAAGACGGCACCGCGATGCTATCCATCGCACGCGGCGCGGATGATGCAGCACCAGATGAAGGTGCAGTCTCCCGCGACGGCGCGGAATTCGTCGCTGGAACAGAGTTTGCCGGCAGCACAGCGTCCGGCCGCGACATCGCAACCTCGTTTGCCGGGGCTACGGGCTTCCGCATGCGCAGTGCAATTCCCGTAATGGCCAGCAGCGCCACGAGCGTGGCCGCCGCAGGCATCAGCCACCCCGGCCCCGTGAGCCACGCCCACGCGCCCGCAGTCTTTTTCTCCGCGGCATCAGCATCACCAACGCCGCCCGCTCGCGCCATCGCCGCCAGCTGTTCCCGGCAATTCGAGCAGCGCGAAAAATGCAAATCGTAGCGCGCGGTTTCCTCTGCATCGAACGCGTGATCGAAGTACGCCGCGAGTATCTCCGGCTCCGGACAATTTTCACCCGGAGCCGTGCTCGCATCCTGCGCCAGGCTTCGCCGGAGCAATCCCGCCGTCGCTTTGTCTTCTTCCCGCGCCGCCATTCCTTCTCCTGATTCCCTCTCTCAAACTTAGAACGAGCGAAACCGCAATTCTTGCACCAACACTTCGCCGCTCATTCTCCCTGCGAAAGCGCCCCGGTTAAATCAAACGGCCACTCTTCCCGCGCATACTCATAACAGAGTTGCAACTGCGCTGCGCTCATTTTCTTCTCCTGTCGCAGCGCGCGTTCCACGTGCTTGCCAATCTCTCGACGCGTGCGCTCCAATTTCCGCGACACGGTGGCCTCGTGCTCGCCCACCAGCCGCCCAATTTCCGCAAGCGTCAGCCCCTCGACATAATAGTAAGCCAGTCGCAAGCGATCGCGCGGCTCCAGCGCATCCAGCGCGGCAGTCAGCACCGCCTGCAATATCGCAAGATAGCGATTGCGATCTGGTTCCGGCGAACTCCCCGCCGAGTTCCCGAACGAATCCCCTGACGCATTCCCGCTCGAACTCTGCTGTGCCGTATAAACCAGCTCTCCCGCCTCACCTTCCTCCAGCGGCTCGGTCCTGCGCGCTCGTCGCATCCCATCCACATGACGTTGCGCCAAAATCGCATGCAACCAGGTTGTTAGCTTGCTGCGCCCCAAAAAATAATCAAACAACGACTTCCGCCGACCATCCACTTCTCGCAACCCGTACAATTCCGCGTACAAAGAATCCGCCAGCTCGCGGCCCGCCGCTTCCCCCGCAATCGCTCGACCCGCGCGATAAAGCTCCGGACGATATCGCGCCATAAAAAAATCCCACGCCGCGGCGTTCCCGTCGCTGCAAGCGCAAGCCAGCGCCAAATCCGCGGCATGCAAGGAATCCAGATAAGCGTGGATCGCACGCGCGTCAGGCGGTGCGTTGGGGTCACTGCTAGAACGCGTCTCAAGAGGTGAATCGTGCGCCGGATTGGACGATGCGTTCGAGGGTGCGCCGGAAGCGGCACGGGTGAAGCGATGCGCCACGCTGCGCTCCAGCAGGCAACGAAAACGCTCCGCCGTCAAATTCCAGTCTGCCGGCGCGCCCGCCTTCTGCAGAAGGCCCCGCGCCAGCTCAATCGAAATAAGGTGTCCTGCCGGGCTGGACGGCATATGCGCCTACGCGGCCACCAATCGGCCCAATCGCTGCAGAAGATGATACCCGAATCCGCGCGCGAGTTGCCCCGCCCAATCGCGCAAGGTGCTTCCCAATCCATCTCCTCAAACGGAAAACTGCTAAGATGTCCCGCCGATGTACTCCTGCCCCGAGTGCGAGCAGCCCATCAACCAGGCCAGCGAAGTCTGCCCCTACTGCGGCGCCGACCAAAAAGCGCTGGCCGACACCGAATCATTGTTAGCGGGCAAAACTCCAAAGCCCACGAAGACCAATTACAAACGCGTCGCGCTCGTGTGCGGCATTCTTCTCGCGACTCTCTGGGCCATCGCCTGGTTTGCCGTCCCCTGGAAATTATCAGGCTCGAAAACCGAAGCCGAAGCCCGCGCCCGCGAATCGCTGGCCACGATCCAGCAAGCGATCAACGCGTATCAACAAACTGAAGGCAGCGTGCCGCCGTCGCTAGAGACTCTAGGCGACACGGTCCGCAAAGCGGCTCAATCCGCGCAGCTAGTTCACTACACTCTGCAGTACACCCCCGGCAAACCAGACCCTGCCGGCCGCATCGCCGCCTATACCCTCACCGCCCACGCAGGAAATTTCGGCTACCGCAGCTTCTATACCGACGAATCCGCGATCGTGCGCGCCACTACCGAAGATCGCGCGGCGACGGTGCAAGACACTCCGCTTAACCTTCAACCGTAAATTCCGCGCGATCAGCTTCAAATCGCTCTGTACCTCAAAATTCTCCGCGCCGCTGAAAGGGTCCGTCCGTAATCCCGCACCCGCCATGGCGGGTGCGCGATCTGCTTTTCTGGCGTCAGCGAATGTGCCAGCGCCCTGCCATCCGCCCAAACGTTGATGTTATACTTACTCCCGCAGGCCGCCGCACGCCGAGCCATTCGTTTTTCCCGCGGAGAGGTGCTGGAGTGGCCGAACAGGGCTGCCTGCTAAGCAGTTATCCCGACAAAATCGGGATCGGGGGTTCGAATCCCCCCCTCTCCGCCATCGTTAGTTTCCCCTTATAAAACGCATAGATTGACGCCTTGCTACTTCCGTGCTACTGTTTTCTGAGCATTTGAGGTGGAACCGTGCAAACCATCTGGCAACGAGTCAAGACTGCGAAGGGATGGCGGTACCAGAGAATAGCCGAGGGGCGGGGCAAGCGCACAGGTGAACTATTACCGCCGTTCTACGTTCGACCGACTCTGTCAAGCAAACAAAAATGGCAACGCCTAGAGGCTAAGACATTCGCCGAGGCAAAGCAGGAAGCAGAACAATTTGACGCCGTGCTTGATGCCGCTGCGAAAGGTCTCACCGTTGCCGAGGCAGAAAAACTCTCGAACGCTAAGCGCATCACCGTCAGGGCTGCTGTAGATGTATATCTCGAACAAAAATCAGCGAAGGCACGCAAAACCGTCTTGCAGTACAAGCGCACCCTGTCCGAATTTCTCGAAGCACTCGCAGCCTGCAAGGTTCGTTTTCTCGATGAAATCAACGAAGCAGTGCTTCGCAAATATAAAGCGTTCATGGAAAGCCGAAAGTATGCGGGCAAGACAATCGGCACCCGCCTGAATATCGTGTACTTCCTGCTCAAAAAGAACGGCGTCAAGACACGACTGCCTCGGGACGAGATGCCAACCATTGAAGAGGAAGCCGCCGTACCGTACACGGATGAGGAAATTAAGAAACTGTTCACTGCGATGGATGAAGAATCGCTCATCCGCTACAAATTTTTTCTAGGAACAGGGTGCCGTGATAAAGAGATAACCTTCGCCGCATGGAATGACCTCGATTTCACAAAAACCGAATATCACGTTCGCCGCAAAGAGGATGTAGGCTTCACGCCGAAATCACACGAAAGCCGCACCGTCCCGTTGCCTGTGAGTCTCGTTGATACTCTGAAAGCACGACGAAAAAAGAATCCAGATAGCCGTTGGATTTTTGTGAACGAACGGGGCGAACCTGATAATCACTTCCTGCGAAAACTAAAACGGATTGCGCTTCATGCGGGATTGAACTGCGGGCAGTGCCAAACGACTATCACCGTTGGGAAGTATGACAATAAGAAAAAACGGGAAGTCACATGCAAAACGCATCCCGTGTGCGAGCACATCTACTTGCACCGTTTTCGCAAGACGTGTGCAACTCGTTGGCAGGAACATGGGATTCCGCTCCGCACCATCCAAGCATGGCTCGGGCACAAGAACCTAGAAACGACGCAGAAATATCTAGGCGTGACGGATAGCGGTAAACTACGTCCCCAGATTGATGCGGCGTTCGGAGACTGAGACTGATGGGAAAATACCAAAAAGGCGACCACGTCAAGTTTGAGGTCAGCGACGAAGGGTCAAGCGAGTCGGAGTGGCTGTGGCTCGAAGTTGATTCCAGTGACGACGGACGGCAAATAGTCTTCGGACGGCTCGACTCTCAACCTATCGTCGCTACTGACATGAAACTCGGTCAGGAACTCGCGGTCAATTACGAGAAGATTCGCGACCATCGTAGATTTAAAGGCTAACCCGCCGTAGCGACAGTCGAAGGCTACTTTTCAGCAATTTTTGTCGGGACGGTCGCTGGCGGCGGATTTGGTTTGTCCTGCGACTTCGGCGCGGGCGTCAACTTCGTGCAGCACCTGATTGTTCATCGGGTCTTCCGTGCGGAGCCCCGCCTGTAATTCAAGTTGGTGTAAGTAATCTGCAATCTGTTCAGGACGCTGCAACGTCATGATAGCCGAACATGCGTCGCTGGATACCTGCCGCAACAGAAAGCTTGCCCCGACTGTGGCGGAGAGCTGAAGCATCTGGGCGAAGATGTTTCGGAAATCCTGGAGTATGTGCCCGAGAGAATCAAAGTGATTCGTCAGGTTCGACCGAAGCTGGCCTGTGCCGGCTGCGACCGCATCGTACAAGCACCAGCGCCCAGCCGGCCGATCGAGCGGAGTATCGCAGGCCCGGGACTTCTGGCCCATGTGCTGGTCTCGAAGTATAGCGATCATCTTCCGCTGTATCGCCAATCGGAGATTTACGAGCGCGAAGGCGTGGAAATAGATCGCTCGACATTGGCCGAGTGGGTAGGCGGAACGAGCCGACTGCTCGCGCCCCTGGTGGAGGCGTTGCGCCGCCACGTTCTATCGGGACAGAAGCTGCACGCCGACGACACGCCGGTTCCGGTGCTCGCGCCCGGGTTGGGAAAGACCAAAACGGGACGGTTGTGGACGTATGTACGCGATGACCGGCCGGCAGCAGGTCTGGCGCCGCCGGCGGTATGGTTCTGCTACTCAGCCGATCGTAAAGGCGAGCATCCGAAGCAGCACTTGAGTTCGTTTACAGGGACGCTGCAGGCCGATGGTTACGCAGGGTTCGATCAGATCTACGAAACGGGGCGCATCAAGGAAGCAGCGTGCTGGGCGCACGTGCGCAGAAAGTTCTACGATCTGGTCGAGGCGCACAAATCGCAGACCGCAACCACGGCTCTGGAGCGAATCGCTGAGTTATACGCCGTCGAAAAGGAAATCCGCGGACGTCCCTGTGAAGAGCGGCGCGAGATCCGCAACCTGCGCAGCCGGCCATTGCTGGAATCGCTCAAGCAATGGCTGGAAGAAACGTTGGACAAGCTCTCGAGGAAATCAGATACAGCGATGGCGGTTCGCTACGCACTGGGGCGTTGGGAAGCGCTGGTGCGGTACTGTGACGATGGCGCGCTCGAGATCGACAACAACGCGGCCGAACGAGCCTTGCGTGTCGTGGCTCTGGGCAGAAAGAATTTCCTGTTTGCAGGTTCCGATGGTGGCGGCCAAAGCGCGGCAGCAATCTACAGCCTGATCGGAACAGCAAAACTAAACGGGCTTAACCCGGAAAGCTATCTGCGTAACGTCCTGTCCCGCATCGCTGACCACCCGATCAACCGCATCGAAGACTTGCTCCCTTGGAATCTTGCTTTAGAACTCGTCGAAAACTCCCCTGACGCTGCCTAACAAATACTGCTCTGCGTCAACACGGCCTCCGGACGACGCTTACGGCTCTTCGACATGTTCCTCCCCCTTTCCGCAGTGCGAAATCATACTCAGCTTTGTGCGGATTTGGGGGAGCAGGTCAATGCTCTGCAGGCAAGGTGTTGCGTCTAAACCCACACGCTTCAGAAATCGAAGGATTGTGCTAGCTGCCCTCTGAACAGGCCACTACATCAGCCCGTCTTGACGGATGAGAAGGTCACCTTCCCAATGTGGCCATCTGAGCTGACTTCAAGCAGTACGCGTAGGGGAGCACCACCGCAGTTTTCACTTGACGGCGACGATACGACGATCCACTCGACGAGGTAGCCCGTGCCCTGAGCGACAACCCTTTGTTCGAACGAAAGTGCGGCGTACGACAGCTCTGCATGCTTCCACCACGCCATGAAAGCCTTCCCGGGATCGAAAGACTTCGCTCCACTCTGGCATTGCCGCTCCCCCAATTGCTTGAGATCCATCAAGTTCAGGATTGGAGTTAACTGTAGGTTCTCTGGATTCGCCTCTCGGTAGAAGTCTGCTACAGATTCCGCCTGTTCCGGGCTAGATGCTCTCATTTTCGACGCTGTCATCAGATCTTCGAACTGGGCCAAAGAATCCGTGAAGCCGTGTATGCGAAAGGTGCTCCCGTCCGCTGAGCTAACCGCGACGATGTAGGTCATCTCCGTATCTGTCGCGACATGGCGAACGATGGCGTCTTCTTTGATCTCAGTTCCTGTCTGGCTTACGTTGTAGATAAACACCGAACCAGCCCGCCAACCGACAGTCGCTATCGCAAGATATTCCTCCAGATTCTCGTTTCTGTGGACGCTGAGAAACTGATCAGGTCTCAGATGTAATTGTGAACGGACCACGCTGCCAGCTAGTTCACGTGCAGATTGGTCAGTCATCTGTGCACCTGACAGCGACAACAGCGCGAACATCCCGAAAATCGTCGAGAACAGCTTTAGGACGATCATTTGGATTCCTTCTTCTGCTTCTTCCGTGCTTTTTCGATCTGCTTCACTTTTCGCTTGATCTCCTTAGTGTAGGCCTTTTGTGCCGCGTTCGCGCGTTTTTCCTGTGGCCTTGAATCATGATTAGGGTTAGACCTCTCTGCTGCTGCATCTTTCGCGTACTTACCGGGGTTTGCCCGTGCATCTCCCGCATGAGTGGCTTCGTGGACCATCACTCCCTCTGTGTCTGCCTCGCTAGTGCGATTGTCGATGGTGATGGTCGTCGAATTCAATTGAGTCTCCGGAGCGCTCGTCACGCCGTTTGACGTAGTTGTGGACGTCTGGATGTCCGGCTCCGTACCACCTTGGACGGTGGTCGTGGTCACGCTTCCGTCCGGATTCCTCGTTGTTGTGTCCAAGTTACTGAGATCTCCGCTCTGGATAATGAGATCCGGATTGTTCGGGCCGACATAGCCGGATAAGGTTACGCTAGTGTTCGGATCAGAGAGGATCGCGTCAACTGTATCGCGGACCAGTTGAGCATTTTTTAGCCCGTCGGCGTACTTGATATCGTGTCCATCCAAGTCGGCAAACGTTTCAGGATCATCCGCGACCATGGCGTAAAGGTTCAGGGTTTGAGGATTCGTGAGATTTGCGTAAGGCACGGGCGCAGGGATAGCGGACCAATCGGGCGAAGTCCAGCGGCCGAAGGATGAGGAGTAGTAACGGGCGCCAAAGTCGTCATTGTTGGTTTCGGTGTCGCGTTCTTTGCCTTCGAATTTGTATGTTGGCGAACAGGAATTTGTGTAGGGAGGACGCTCGCCACCGAATGGATAGAAGTCGGCGTCGTAGCAAATAGCACTGGTAGAACTGTAAATTTGGCGTGAGGTGCCGAGAAAATCTTCGCCGTAGTAGGAGATTACATTGCCGCTGACGACGCGATGGGCGACGCGCTTGCCGCCGAAATATACGTATTCGTCGGTGATACCGGAGGAACCGGATTCGTCGAGGATTTCTGTGCCGGCGCCGTACCAATAGATTTTGCCGCTGGATTTCTGAAGGCGGTTGCCATCGCCATCGTAGATGTAAGTAACGCCGGCGGCGGTTTTGATCTCGCTTTCGGCGTCCCAAGTGTAGGAATTGTGGGTGTCGTTCAGGACGTTGCCCGAAGCGTCGTAGCTGAAAGCGGTGATCTGATTATTATTGTATTGGGTGTTCGCCGTGACGCTGAGGCTTTCCTGCGTGCAGCCATTGTAAGCGCTGGTGGCCACGTTGATGTTGGTGAGGTTGCCAAACTCGCCCGTGGCAGTGGGGATGGCCTTTCACCGTGCTGATGCCTGTTTTTGCAGGAACGATCCTTCACGGCGGTCCGCACACACTAGGTTTTCTGATGGCCGCGGTCGGCGTTGGCGCTCTCGTGTCTGCGATTTCACTAGCGGTGAGAAAAACGGTTCTCGGCCTCGGCAAAATGATTCCGATTTCCACTGCGGCCTTCGGCGCCGGACTCATCTTCTTCGGAATCTCGCGAACTCTCTGGCTTTCTCTGCTGATGATGCTGATCTGTGGATTCGGACTGATGCAACAAATGGCCGCGAGCAACACGATCATCCAGACCATCGTCGAGGAAAGTAAACGCGGCCGCGTGATGAGCTTTTACACCGTGGCCTTCGTAGGCATGGCGCCCTTCGGCAGCCTGCTCGCGGGCACTCTGGCGCACGCCATCGGCGCGCCGCGCACCGTGATGCTCAGCGGAGCGTGCTGCATCATCGGCGCCGCGTGGTTCGCCAGCCGCCTTCCCGGGATCCGCACGCTGATCCGCCCCATCTACAGAGACTTGGGCATCCTCCCGCCAGTGAACGCCGTAATCCAAGATAGCGTCGGCCGCTAGACCGAGGTGCCACGACGCACATTTTGGCCGTATCCATTCGACCCCCAAATCCATCTAATTTGCCGTGTCCCAAGTAATTCCTCTATAATCCTTGGGATAGCGTATGCAACAGAGTGGGATCGAGCCCGCTAAATCGAACCCCTCCAGGCGCCCTGAAAAATGGTTGATCTAGCCGAAAAAATCAAGAAGAAGCTGAAGGACGAAATCGCACTTCTGGAACACGAGCTGCACACCGATCTGCCGAAGGAAATCAGCGTCGCGCGCGCCCACGGCGATCTTTCCGAAAACGCGGAATACAAATACGCGAAAGAGCGCCAGTCCTACGTTTCCGCGCGACTCGGCCAGCTCCACCAGCGCATGGCCGATCTCTCGATGCTGAATCTGAGCAATCTTCCGAAAGATCGCGCTGCTTACGGCTCACGCATCACTGTTTTGGACGTTGCGAAGCGCTCTAAAATCGAGTACAAACTGGTAACAGTCGAAGAGGCCGACGCCGCCAAAGGCCTGATTTCCACCAGTTCGCCGATTGGCCGCGCTCTGCTCGGAAAAAAGGTTGGTGACGAAGTGCAAGTCACCACTCCGGCCGGCCTGAAAGATTACGAAGTCGTGGAGCTCTCCACCATCTACGACGAGGAATAGCAGGTGAAACTTTTTTCATGCTGACGCGCACTATTGGCCGGCTCCTGACCTGGCCTATCGAACGTCTTGCGGCCCTGGTTGCAGCTACCGGTATCCCTCCCAACGTAATCACCTGGTCGGCGCTGATTCTCAATTTCTGGGCCGGAATTCTCTTTGCTGCTGGACGTTTCGCGGCCGGAGGCGGCATGATGATTCTCGCCGGCGTCTGCGACCTGCTTGATGGACCCGTCGCGCGCCGCCAAGGCCGCGTTTCGATGTTCGGCGGATTTCTCGATTCGATTTTCGACCGTTACGCCGATCTGATTCTTTTCCTCGGACTGCTGGTTTACTACTCGCATGTGAATCGCTTCGGCTACGCGATGCTGGCCGGCGCGGCGATGGCCGGCTCCGTGATGGTCAGCTACGCCAAAGCGCGCGCCGAATCTCTGGTGCCTTCAGCCGAAGTTGGATTTTGGGAACGGCCCGAGCGCCTGGTGTTGATGATTTTGGGCGCGCTCACCAATCGCATGGACGTGGTCCTCTGGATTCTCGCGATTGGCCCCAACATCACTGTGATTCATCGCATCGTGCGCACCTGGCAGCAAACGAAAGTGGAAAGCCGCCCGCCCGTTTCTTCTCAGCGCGCCTCCGCGCGGTCCGGGCCGCAGCCATCTGGCCTGCCCGCCAGTGCATCCGCTTCACTGCAAGCCAATATTCCCGGCGAGGTCCACGAATCTTCGCCGCTGCTCACCCGGACCGCCCGCCGCGGAGGATAACCGTGCCTAAGCTTCTCGGCATCATCGGGCCGCTGGTCATCTGCGCCGGTCTGCCGCGAGACCCAGCCAGCGAAGAAAAATTCGCCGAACTGCAAGTTCGCGCCAATACCGGAAGGGGCGGGGAAAAAGCCGTCGCGCATTAGTTTTTGTAGCGCCGGCGTCTCGCCGGCTCCTTGTTTTCGCGGCACAGCGCTGCCTGCGGCAGCCACGCTTGGTTGTGCTCCGCAATCGCGCACAATTTTTCTCCTTGCCTGAAACCTGGCACTCTCCACTTCGCGCCTGTCCTTTTCCGCTGTTCACCCATCCGTACGCTTGCCGCGCCTTCGCTATGGCCCGCGCCTCTTCCGGCGTTATCATGATTCGCGAACAATTTCGCACGACCTTTGAAGCCTTCCCTGATCATTCACGGTGGCGCCTGGGATATCCCCGACGAATGGGTGGAAGACTGCCGCGCCGGCATTCAACGTGCGCTCGAAGCCGGATGGAAAATTCTCTCGTCCGGCGGCGCCGCGATTGACGCGGTAACATCCGCCATCGTAATCCTGGAAGACGATCCCACGTTCGACGCGGGCTTTGGCTCGCATCTGAATACCGACGGCCACGTGCAGCTCGATGCAATCCTTATGGACGGCCGCACCCTGAAAGCCGGAGCTGTCGCAGCCGTTGAGCGCATTCACAATCCCATCCGGCTGGCGCGCGCGGTCCTGGAGCACAGCGAACACATGATGCTGGTCGCGGGCGGCGCGGAAAAATTCGCCGAGGAGCGCGGCATCGCACTTTGTCCGCCTGAAGATCTGATCCATGAACGCGAACGCATCGCCTGGCGCCGCTGCCTCAGCGATACGCACGCCGCCGAACATCATCTCGGCCACGAATCCGGCACGGTCGGCGCCGTCGCTCTCGACCAACACGGACATCTCTTCGCGGGCACGTCCACCGGCGGCACGTGCTGCAAGCTTCCCGGCCGCGTCGGCGATTCGCCGCTGATTGGGTGCGGATGTTATGCCGACAGCGACGCCGGCGGCGTTTCCTGTACTGGCCACGGCGAAGGCATCATGAAAATTGTTATGGCCAAAATGGCGACTGACCTGCTGCACGATCAGCGCGTACTGCTGCCGCATCGCGAGAAGGCCGGCGCGCTCTCGCTGGCGCAAGCGGTTGCGGACGCCTGTGTGCGCAAGCTCGCGCATCGCGCGCACACTACTGGTGGACTGATTCTGCTCGATCGCGAGGGGCGCCCCGCCGCGGCATTCAACACGCCGCGCATGGCATACGGTTACGTGGAAGAAACGGGCAAATTCCGCATCGCGCCCTAAAATCCTCGGGGCATTCTCACGGCATCGTCGTCGCATCTTCTTGGGCGCTCGCTCATCCAATCACCATTGGGGTAAGATGTGCTGAAGCGCAGCGACTCTAAGGAGAAAACCATGGCTATACGTGATGCACTACTTGCCGAATTCGACCACGAAATGATCAGCACTCGCCAAACTCTGGAACGCGTCCCCGAAGGCAAGCCTGATTGGGCGCCGCACGAGAAATCCATGAAAATGGGGCGGCTCGCGGGACATCTGGCCGAACTTTCGGGCTGGGCGGCGACTATTATTAATCAGGATGAACTGGATTTTCGTCCGGTGGGCGCGCCGCCGATGCAGCCACTGGTGATGACTTCGCGCCAACAGTTGCTCGACACCTTCGACAAAAAAGTCGCCGAAGCCCGCGCGGCACTGAGCAGCGCCAACGCCAGCGACGAACACCTGATGAAGAACTGGAAGCTAATGGGCGGTGGACAAACCATCATGGTGATGCCGCGCGTCGTATTTCTGCGCGGCTTCGTGATGAATCACATTGTTCACCACCGCGCGCAGCTGGGCGTTTATCTGCGCATGAATAATGTGCCGGTGCCGAGCGTTTACGGACCGTCCGCTGACGAAGGCAAAATGTAACGACGGAAGTTCTTCGGAACGATTGATCGCTGCGCTCAGTTGCGACGTCATGCTGAGCGCAGCGAACCCTGCCTGACGCAGGCTGGGATCGGTCTTCGTTTTTTCGTCGTATGCAGCGCAGACTCTGGGAATTGCGGCGCTGATTATTTTTTCGCTGATTGCTCCAGCGCCTCGGCCATATCCAGCAGCTTCCGCACCGTATTCCAATTTCTCCCAGTGAATGAAATTTTTAGCGTGCGCTCGACCGCCGCCATGGATAATTTCGGCCGCGCCATACCGTTCGGGAAATAAATGAAAAGTTCGCGGCCGCTGACGCACAATTCTTCCGGCTCGCATTTGATCTTGAGAACCTTGTCGAGGGCATCCGCCGCGGGATTGCTGGCGAGAAACGCGACCAGCAATCTGCTCGCGTCTATTCCAGAGCGTTTCGCGAACGGATTGCGCACGATTACTTCGCGCAACTCCGGCGCGCTGCGCACAATCACACTGGGACGAAATCCGAAACTCCGCTCGATGCCCTTCTCGATGCGCGTGCAGGCAGTCGCCAGATCGCGCTTTTCCGCGCGGCAGACCACGTTGCCGCTCTGGATGTAGGTTTGTGCGTCGCGAAACCCGAGCGATTCGTACAAGGCGCGGAGCTGGTCCATTTTGATCTTGTTGTGGCCGCCTATGTTGACGCCGCGCAGCATCGAAATAATCACGCTCATCGTGCCGCGCAGTATAACGCAACATTCCGCCGGCGGATTGCACGGTGCTGCTAAAATACGCATGGCGGATAATTGGGATGACCGCCGAAAACAGGCTAAAGGGGCCGAAAAAGTAGCGATTAGAAAATCGTTTCTCGTTTGCTGTGAGTGGGTTAACACGATTTCTAATATTTGGGTGACTAGCGATTAGAAATCCATCAGTGGGCCGGGAGAACCGTGTGAACCGCGAGGCTAGCGGCGAGAATGCGAGTACTTCATGGCCGCTGCGCAAAGCAGAGAACGGATTATTTCCCCGCAGGCTCCGCGAGAATTCGCCGTCGTCGCGCAAATATCGAAATTTATTCATTTTTTGTTCCCGCATCAAGCTAACACGCGAGGGTGAGGAAAACAGCTGTTCGCCCGGACAGACGTGGTACAGAAATGGGACAGGAACTAGTATTTACTGTACGAAGCCTGTACTGGTAGGGATGGTGGGTTGCTTCCACAGGAGGAATTAGCATGCTGTTTGACTTTGCCACGATTGATGCTCGCGAGCGGTACAAGTTGATGGTTTCAACGATTGTGCCGCGGCCGATTGCGTGGGTTGTGACGCAGGATTTGCACGGGCAGTTGAACGCGGCGCCCTTTTCGTTTTTCAATGCGTTGGCGGGGAATCCTCCGGTGGTGGGAATTGGAATTGGGAGTCACGATCCGGGGCGGCCGAAGGATACGCGCCGGAATATTCACGACACGGGTCAGTTTGTGGTGAACCTGGTGTCCGAAGAAGTGCGCGAACGGATGAACATCACGGCAATCGAGTTCGGGCGCGGTGTGAGCGAGCCGCGCGAGGCTGGGCTGACGACTGTTGCTAGCGTGCATGTGAAGCCGCCACGCATTGCGGAAAGCCCGGTTTCGATGGAGTGCGAGTTGATACAGATTGTGGAGCTGGGAAAAGAGAGCGGGTTGGTGCTGGGGCGGATACTGGCGATGCACGTGCGGGACGAGATGGTGCTCGATCCCGTGAAGCATCATATTGATACGCCGGGGTTGAAGCTGATAGGGCGCATGCATGGAGCGGGGTGGTATGCGCGGACGTCAGATTTATTCGAGATGAAGCGGATTCCTCGGGAAGCGTGGACGCTGGGCAAAGACAAAGTAGAGGGTAAATAGCGGGCCCTAGCTGCGGTTTCTTGCGGTTGAATGTGCGGCGGGGCGTGTGCTAGCATCCGAGTTTCCGCAGGGTCATGTGCGCAACCGCCGGGGGGCGGCGCCGTGATGATGTTCGCCGTGCATTACATGTCGGAATGTACGTCTGTATTATTCCCTTACGAAATGCCTATTCGGAGTAGTGTCTGTGGGCGCGTCCGGGCGGGGTGCGGGACGTCGAGCGGAGAGTCAAATTCACCACTGATGAACGCAGATGAACACTGATAGGGGCAGTGATGAAGGCGAGACGAAGGGGAAGGACGGAAGAACATCAGAGACGGCAACGGCTTTTACCGCAGGGGCGGAGAGAAAGGCGAGAACATTAACACAGAGGACACGGAGAAAAGCGGAGAACACCGAGAAAGATAACGGCAAACCAACGGCTGCCCGGTTCGATGAAGCCGAACCGGCCGCTACAGAGTCAACTCTGCGCGCGGGTGCACTTGTCGGCTAGCTATTTAATATCATCGAGGTGAAAAATGAAAAACTACAACACTGAATGGATTCGAAATGTTGGCATTGTCGGCCACGGCGACACGGGGAAAACCCAGCTAGTGTCGTCGTTATTGCACACGGCGGGGATGACGCCGCGGCTGGGAAAAGTCACAGAAGGCACGACGACGACGGATTGGGACGAAGAAGAGGTGGCGCGGAAGATATCGATCAATACGGGCGTGGCGCACGCGGAGTGGCAGGCGCCGGCACAGCCTGAAAAGACCAAAATTAATCTGCTCGACACTCCAGGTTATTCGACTTTCATCAACGAAACAAAATCCTCGCTGATTGCCGCGGATGCGGCGCTGATTATGGTGGATGCCGCCGCCGGAGTGCAGGTGGTGACGGAAAAAGTGTGGGACTACGCGACGGAATATGATTTGCCGCGCGCTTTCTTGCTGAATTGGATGGACCGCGACTTGGCGAGCTACGAGCGAGCGCTCGATTCGGTGCAGCAGGTTTTCGGACGCGGCGTGGTGCCGATTCAGCTGCCGATCGGCTGGGAAAAAGGATTTCGCGGCGTGGTGGATCTGATCACGATGAAGGCGCTGATTTACACGCCGGACGGAAATGGTATCGCGAAGATTGAAGAAATTCCGCAAGCGCTGGCTGATGAGGCGAAACTGGGGCACGAAGCGCTAGTGGAAATGGTGGCGGAAGGAAACGACGCGCTGCTGCAGGAATTTTTTGACCAGGGGACGCTGCCGGTGCACGACCTGGTGATGGGTTTGCGGGAAGCGGTGCTAGCGAAGCGGCTGTTTCCCGTGATGCTCAGCTCGGCGCTGCACAATATTGGAAGTGATGCGGTGCTTAATCTGATGGTGGCGATATTTCCATCGCCGGCGGCGCGCGGGACGATTGTGTGCCATAAGACCGCGGATCATAAAGGCGAGACGGTGGAGCGCGCGATCAGCGATTCGGGGCCGCTTTCAGTATTTGTGTTCAAGACGCTGGCGGATCCGTTTGCGGGGCGGATTACCTATTTCAAAGTGATGTCTGGCGTGCTGAAGAATGACGCGACGCTGACGAACTTCAATCGCGGTTCGCAGGAAAGATTTCAGCACATACAGGTGATGCAGGGAAAGACCGGGACCGAGGTGAGCGAGCTGCATGCGGGGGACATTGGTTCGATCGCGAAATTGAAGGAGACGACGACTGGAGAGACTTTGGGCGACAAGAACGCGCAGATTTTCTGCGCGCCGGCGCGGATTCCCGAACCTTCGATCACTTTTGCGGTGGAACCGAAGACGCGCGCGGACGAGGATCGCATTGGCGTGGCGATTCACAAAATCCTGGAGGAGGATTTGGCGCTGCGGTTTGGGCGCGATCCGCAGACCAAGGAATTTCTGTTGAGCGGCGCGGGGCAGCAGCACATTGAAGTGGTGGTGGCGAAGCTGCGCAAGAGGTATCACGTGGAATTGATGATTCATCCGCCGAAGGTTCCCTACCGCGAAACGATCCGCGCGAAGGCAGACGCGGAAGGAAAACATAAGAAGCAGACGGGCGGACATGGACAGTTTGGTTTGTGCCGCATCAAGATGGAACCGCTGCCGCGCGGCAGGGGGATTGAATTCGTGGACGACGTTTTCGGCGGAGCGATTCCCAAGAACTGGATTCCGTCAGTGGAAAAGGGCGTGCGGGATTCGGCGGAGCGCGGCTACCTGGCGGGATTTCCGGTGGTGGATTTCCGCGTGAGTTTGTACGACGGGAAATATCACGACGTGGATTCCAGTGATATGGCTTTCAAGATTGCCGGGTCGCTGGCATTCAAGGAGGCGATGAAGCAGGCGCGACCGGCGCTGCTGGAGCCGATCATGCAGGTGGAAGTGTATGCGCCCGATCAGTATTCGGGTGATTTAATGGGGCATCTGAGTGGGCGGCGGGGAAAGATCAGCGGGAGCGAGGCGCGTGCTGGGAATGTGGTGATCAAGGCTTTGGTGCCGTTTTCAGAAATGTTGAGTTATGCGAATGAATTGATTTCCTTGACGCAGGGGCGCGGAAGCTATTCGATGGAGTTCTCGCATTACGATTATGTGCCGAATGAAATTGCGGAGAAAGTGATCGCGGCGCACAAACCGCATCATGCGGGTGAGGAAGTCGAGGAGAATGGGCGGTCGGCTTCGGCTTAGCTGGAGGAAGGAAAAAATCACCACAGATGAACGCAGATGAACACTGATAAAACCATTGATAAGACCGGAGGACGATAAAATCAAAGGCAGTTCGGTTCGGGAAAAAAGCAGTGGCTAGTGATGAGTGGCTAGAAACGACTGCGAATGGGCAGGACGTTCTTTTGCGGAGTCTTCCTTTCGGCCCTTCCGAATCAGAAAAGTGTATGCAGCTTGCTAGTTCGAAGCGCCGGAATTTGCGCCGCTGACATGGTGCGGTATCAGGCGCTCGAAGAATTCGCCGATGGCGTGGAACGGCGAGGATTTTGCTTCGGCGCTCGCGTCTTGCGCTGGAGCCGTTTGCGCGCTGGCAACCCTCGTGTTCGTGGCCTGCGGGGTGGCAGCTTGCGCGGTCGCGGGCTGCGTCGTCAGGGATACTGCTGGCGAATTCGTTCGGGCTGGTTGAGCGGGCGCGTTGGGCTGAACGATGCCGGGCTGGGCCGTCGTGGACGCAGTCTGACTCGGCGCGCCGGCGGATTTCGCCGGACCTGGCGTAGAGGCGTTTTGGGCTCTCGGGGCTTCGCCTGGTTTGTATTGGCCGCTGCCGCCTGCGGTGCCGGAGGGACAGCCTACACCGTAGCAAGGTCCAGTGACTCGCAACAGGTCGCAGCCCGACAAGCACACGATTGAGATGCAGAGAATCAGCACAGCGCTGAGCTTGTTGCTCATCGTTTCCCCTCACGAAAGCTGCTAGGACGCGGCGAAAAGACCGGAGCTATAGCTTGATGATGGCACGGAACGGCGGCCGCCAAGCGAATTCCGGCAAAGCTGTAGGCGAAAACAGCAGCAAATAGAAGGCGAAACCGAGCGGGTCAGCAGGGAAAATCCCTTTTATCAGGAAAAACGGGGCAGAAAGAAGCCGGTTTGGCGGCGGTGTTCTTCGAAAGCGGGACCGAATTCGGCGGCGAGGAATGATTCTTCCTTGCGGGCTTTGCGCGTGAATCCGACGAGGAACATGGCGAAGCCGAGGAGCCCGCGATATTCCCCGACGAGCAGGGCGGTGCCGAGCGTCGCGAGCAGCAGGCCGGTGTAAATCGGGTGGCGGATGTGGGCGTAGGGGCCGGAGCGGACGAGTTGGTGGCCTTCTTTAATTTGTACTTCGGCGCTCCAGTCTTTGCCGATGGTGCGGCGCGCCCAAATAGCGAAGAGAACTCCTGCGGCGCAGAGGGCGGTGCCGAGCCAGGCGATCCATAATCTATCGGGGACGAAGCGGCGATTGAGCGGGCCCCAGTTGGGATTTTCCTGGTAGAGGAGGAAGAAACCGGCGGCCATGAAGACCAGGTAGAGGATGCGCTCAGCGGGGTTTTGGCGTTTTGCGGTTCGCTTTAAGCCGAAAGCAGCGATGGACCAGTAGAAGGCGAAGAGGAGCCAGAAAGCGCAGAGGACTTGAGTGGGAGTTATGTGCATTGCTGCGGGCTCCGGAAAATTTGAATCGGCGCGACGCTGAGTTGTGTTGCGCGAGACATTGTTACGTAGTCAGGGTGGTTTGCCAACTGTGTAGTTGCACCGGCGGTTATGTTGATGCGGGCGCGCTGCGTTCCGCCAAATTGGGGCTTGTGATTTTCTGATCAGCTGCGGCAAGCTGGCTCGCCATGAAAAAAACCTTGCAGGGCCGCCGATTGGCGGACGCCACGATTGCCATCCACGCAGGAGAAGAGGAAGTCCATGTGAGCGCGCCGGTGGGAACTTCGATCGCGCGGACGGCGAATTTCACATTTGCGAATACGGAAGAGCTGAAGCTGTGGGCCGAGGGAAAACGGCCGGCGTACATTTACACGCGTTATGGGAACCCAACGCTTTCCGTGGCGGAGAAAAAAATCGCGGCGCTGGAGGGCGCGGAGGCGGCGATCGTGACGGCTTCGGGGATGGCGGCGATATCCAGCGCGCTGTTATCGGTATTGAAGACGGGCGACGAAGTGATTGCGACGCGCGCGTTGTACGGCGGGACGTATCGGCTGATGCGCGACGTGTTTCCGCGGATGGGGATCGTGGTGCGGCACGTGGAGACGGATCTGGCGGGGATCGAGCGCTTGGTGAATCCTCGGACGCGGGTTTTGTATATTGAGACGCCAACGAATCCGACTTTGCGCCTGGTGGATTTGCACAAGGCCATCGCTTTCGCCAAAGAATGGGATTTGCTGGCGCTGATTGACAACACTTTTGCGAGCCCGGTGCTGCAGAAGCCGCTGGCGATGGGATTTGACCTAGTGATGCACAGCGCGACGAAATATCTTGCGGGACATTCGGACGTGATTGCGGGAGTGGCGGCGGGACGGCACTCGTTGATCGATAAAATCCGAGACATGATTATTAATTTGGGCGGTTCCATGGATCCGGAGGCGGCGTTCTTGTTGATCCGCGGGATGAAAACTTTGGAGCTGCGGGTGCGGCGGCAGTGCGATACGGCTTTGACGATTGCGCGATTTCTGGAGAAGCATCCGAAGGTGGCGCGGGTACATTATCCGGGCCTGGCATCGCATCCGGATCATAAGCTGGCGAAGCGGCAGATGAAGGGATTCGGCGGGATGATGGCTTTCGATTTGAAGGGCGGGTTGGCGGCAGCGCGGCGGTTTTGCGACCGGACGCGGGTTTTTTTGCTGGCGGTGAGTTTGGGCGGGGTGGAATCCTTGGTGGTGCTGCCGATGTATTCATCGCATTACCGGATGTCGGTGGCGGAATTGCGCGCGGCGGGAGTCGAGCCCGGCACGGTGCGGGTTTCGATTGGGTTGGAGGATGCGGGGGATTTAATTGAGGATTTGCGGATGGCGCTGGCGTAAAGGACTTCTGCCGCAGAGTCAGAGAGCAAAACAAATCGTACCGCTGAGACGCAGAGGACGCCGAGAACGCCAATAGCGGGTCTGCGGCATCGTTTACATCATGGCAAGCTGGGGCGCAGCAAGCAGCGCCCCTGCCACATAGTTTGTGTGCTCGGCGGAGGCACGGCCTGCACAGCGTCATCGGTTGGGCTACACCGATGACGCTGTGAGGTCCCCCCTACCCAGCCGTGACTGCCTTCCCGCTTATGCTTCGATCAAAAGCTGAGCTTTGCGCCGATTTGGACTTGGCGAGCTCCGGTGGTGCCGTCGTTTTGGCCGACCTGCGACGTTGAGTAGCCGAACAGGGCGTCCTGGATGTTGGTGTCCGGCTTGGTGAATTGGGTGCGGTTGAAGAGATTGTAGAACTCGAAGCGCAGCTGGAAAGTGAATCTTTCTTTGATTGTGGTGATCTTGGACAAGGCTACGTCATAGTTATTGATCCCGGGGCCGGTGAACTGATTGCGGAGCAGATTCGAGGGAATGCCGAACGGCACGGGCATGATGGTGGGATCGTCGGGATTAAACGCGGCGAGATTGTAGCCGGTGAAGACGCCGGTGCTGGGGATAACGCGGCCGGTGGACGGGACTTGCTTCAGGGCGGAATTATCCACCACGGTGACACGGTCGGCGAAGTTGGTGTGCAGGGTGTCGGCGACGCCGAAGATGTCGTACGGAAGACCGGTTTGCCACGCGGCGATGCCGCTGATCTGCCAGCCTTCCAAAGCGCGTCCGGTGACGCCGTTCGCGAAATGAGCGCGGCCGCGGCCGATGTTTGGTTGGTAGACAAAATTAATTACGCCGCGTTGCCTGGTGTCGAAACCCGAATTTCCCTTTTCGCGCCGCAGGTTGAAGGAATCAACGGGGAAATTGCCGTTGGCGACGGTGGGAACCAGGGGATCGGAAGAATCATCGAGCGCGTGAGCCCAGGTGTAGGAGCCCTGAATCTGCAGGCCATGGAAATTTTTCTCGGTGACTTGCACTTGCAGACCGTCGTACCAGGAGTGCCCAGAAGTCTGGTCGGTAAAGGTGTCGAAGAACGCGTTGTTGTTCACGGCATTGAACGGAAGGACGCCATTTTCCTCGCCAAAGTAGAGGTTGGCGAACTGGAGAGTTTCCGGCGCGACGCCCAGGCCGAGCAGTTCGTTTACAAGGGTTGGCTGCGGGGGATTTCCGTCAATCACGCGGAGGATGCGGGTGGCGTGGTTGCCGACGTAGTTTACGTCGACGTTCAGATTTTGCGTCAGCTCACGCTGCACGCCGACATTCCATGTGACGACGAGCGGCGGTTTGATATTGGGGTCGAAGAGATCAGGGAAAATTCCCGCGCCGTCGGGAACTACCGGCGAGGGCGTTAAATTTCCCGGAGCGAGTTGGTTCTGAAGTTGCGCGGCGGCAATCGGGCCGATGCTGGCCGCGGGTTGGTTGAAGAGGCTGGGTTGGAACGGCGGATTACCGCGCGCGTCCGAGACCAGGTTGCCGTAGATGCGGTCGCTGAATACACCGATCCCGCCGCGGACGGAGGTGCGTCCGTCCTTGAATGGATCCCAGGCAAAACCGAAGCGGGGTTCGAAGTTCTTGTAATAGTCCTTGAAAAGTTGAAGGCCGGTGCCGGGACCGACAGGCTGGAAGGTGAAGGGCGCGGGACCGCTGCTATCCTGGAAAAGCGTGGCGAAATTGGCGTGGGCTTCATAGGGCACGCCGTACCACTCGTAGCGGAGCCCATAGGTTAGTGTGAGATTGGATTTTATTTTCCAGCTGTCCTGGATGAAGCCGCCGACTTCGTGCTGCACGAAATTGAGTTCGTCGGTGGCCTGGCGGTCGCCGGCGCGGTTGAAGAACTGGGTCTGTGCCTGAGAATTCACGAGACCGAGCAGGGCGCCGACGGTGTCCTCGAGCTGATTGTTATCCACACCGATGTTGAGGTTCTGCAGAGTGGGAATGCTATTGGCGGTGAAAACGTTGAAGGTGAAGATGCCGCGGGAAGAGAAATTAGTGTTGTTGTTGGAATAGACGTCGCGGACTTCGGCGCCCCATTTTATGGTGTGAGATTTCACAATTTTGCTCATGGCGTCGTACCACTGGTAGGTGCCTTGTTTGCTGGCTTGGCCATCGGCATCGCCCAGCGCCTGGCAACCAAAGCCAAACGCGCCGCCCGAGCCGCCCTGGAAGACTGGGAGAGTGAAGTCCGCGCCGTTCCCTACCCCGTCAACAAATCCTAGGTTGTCGAAAGTGGGAACGCCGCCGCAGCCGAAAAACTCGTTGATACGATTGGCGCCGAAGCGAAACTCATTGATGAAGCTGTCGCCAAAGGTGGAGGTGAGGCCGACGGCGAGGCTTTGGATTTTGTTGGTCTCGCTGACGTCGCCCAAGCCGCCGGGGAGAAAATCGTTGTGGAAGGGGTTGGGGTCGCCGAAATAATTGTAGGTGTAACGGGCGTACAGACTGTTGTTTTTATTAATCTTCTGGTCGATCTTGAGGACGGCGTCTTCGTCTTTTTCGCGCGACTCGCTGGGAAAAAAGAGCTGGCCGGTAATGCCGTCGGAATTGGCCTGATTGGGCGCGGGATAAAAGGAGAGGATTTGTTGCATGATGGGATCGAGGCCGACGCCGGTGGCGTTGTTTCCGGCGCCGGGAGTGGTGACATTGAAGGCCTGGCTGGCGCCGGTTTGCGGGTTGGTGTAGGTGAAGATACCGGACTTGAAGGCGGCGGTGGGCACGACGGTGGTGTTGGTTAAGGTGGTGACGAAGCGATCGCCTTGATAGTTGAGAAAGAAGAAGGTCTTGTCCTTGATGATGGGGCCGCCAATGGAGCCTCCATAGAGGTTTCGGACGTAAGGATTTTTGGCGGCGACTTCACCGGTGAGCGGGTCAATCTGGTGATTGAAGTAATCGCGGGCCCCGAGCGCGTCCCAGCGGCCGAAATAGAAAAGATTGCCATGGAATTCATTGGTGCCACTGCGAGTGACGACGTCAATGATGGCGCCGTTGTTGCGGCCGTATTCGGGGGCGAAATTATTGGTGAGGACCCGGAACTCTTCGGTGGCATCGGGGTTTTCGGCGATCAGGCCGCCCAGAGGGCCCGGCACGTCAGCATCGTTGTTGTCTGCGCCGTCGAGGAGGAAATTATTATTGCGCTCGCGTCCGCCGTTTACCGAGACGCCGCCGAGACCATCGGATTGTGTAACGCCGGGGCCGAGAAGGACGAGCTGGTAGGGATCGCGCAGGATCAGCGGGAGTTCCGTCATTTGCGTGTGTTCGACGACATTGCTGAGCGTGGCGTTTTCCGTGTCGATCTGCGCTACGTTGGCGGCGGCGACTTCGACGGTGGAGGAAACGGCGCCGACTTCGAGCTTGGCGTCGAGCGTCATGGCTTGATCCACAGTCAGGGTGATTTGCGCGAAGCGCGCGACTTTGAAACCGGTCTTGGTGAAACTAAAATTGTAGATGCCGGGCGGCAGGCTGGAGATGGTGTAGGCGCCCGTGTCGGTAGAGGTGGTGGAGCGCTCGCTGGAGGTAGCGGAGTTGGTGGCGGTGACGGTGACGGCAACGACTGCTGCGCCGGAAGAATCCAGTACGGTACCGGTGACCTGAGCGGTCTGCGCGCGCAGCATGGAGGGCGCCGCGAGTAATCCGAGGATGATGAAGAAAGTCCCGATGCTACTGAAAAGACGACGCCGAAAGTTCATGCCGATTCCCCCTGTTTGGGATACATCCCCGAGAAGCACGCTTACCGCGACGTGCGATTAATGAACTCGCAAATGCATCTGGGCGGCCAGAGGTTGGCGAAGGCTCGTCACGCCTTAACCGTATGATTACAAAGGAGTAGCAAGAACGTACGATGCGGCGCTGGGCGCGTTGCTACGAACGATGGAACATCAAACTGACGGGCGTCCGAATATACGGAGACCTCGATCGTTTCCATCGAGCATCGGCTGCCTGCCGAGAATTACGGGGCGGTATCGCGGAGGGCGGAGTTGGTCTAGGTTTGCATTCAGAGCGGCACGGCAAACCGATCAAGGCCGCGGAACATTAGCCGGCAATGTCCTGATAGTGACAATGGCTGGTACGGCAAGACCATTGACCCAAGCGCAGGTAGTTCGTAAGATTCCGGTTGCCCTTTAAGAGGGGCGAACGACGCGGCGCCGCGTTGGATGCAGCAAGCTCGGGACCCGAAGTTTCTTCGGAGAATCCTGCGGAGAAGTATCGCGCGTCGCAAGGATGGACGAGGATCATGAAGCTGAGGGTCGTGGGACAAGCGCGCGAGTGCGGCTGGGCGGCGATTGCAGCTGTGGCGATCCTGTCGCTGGGCGCATGCAACGACACCGTATCCAGCAAACAGGCGAAGGCGCATCCTCCGGCAGCGACTCCTGCGCCAGTCCCCGAAATTGCGCGCGAACCACTGCCCTTTCCCGAGCACACCGTTTTTTTGACTTCCTTGACCGACACCCGTCCGCACATAGACATCCTGATAGATCAGGTTCAGGTGATTTTCGACACCGCCCAGAAAGAATACAAGTCCGGTGATTTTGAAAAGGCGCATGCGAATTACGATCGCGCCGTGGAATTGATGCTGGCGAGCGGCTTCCAGGTGGATTCCGATCCGCGTCTTTCGGATCTTTTCGATCAGATTGGCGAGACGCTGCATTCTTACGAGCGCAGCGCGCAGCAGGATGCGGAGGAAGAGGAAGCCGGCACCGGCACTCCCGCGCCGACGCTGGCGGATCTGACGTTGCCGAAGGGCGACCCGCGCCTGGCAGCGCAGGCGGAAATAGAATTGATGCGCGTGCCGCACGATCTACCGCTGACGGTGAACGATTCGGTGCTGCAATATTTGAGTTACTTCACGACGACGCGGGGACGCGCGACGGTGGAGCACGGATTGGACCGTTCGGGGCGCTACAACGACATGATTCGGCGCGTACTGAAGGAAGAAGGCGTACCGCAGGATTTGATGTATCTGGCGCAGGCGGAATCGGCATTTCAGCCATCGGCGGTATCACGCGCCGGGGCACGGGGATTGTGGCAGTTCATGCCGTTCCGCGGCGAGGAATACGATCTGGACCGGACCTATTATGTGGACGAGCGCAGCGATCCGGAGAAGGCCACGCGGGCGGCGGCGCGGCACATGCGCGATTTGTACGACATGTTCGGCGACTGGTACCTGGTGATGGCGGCGTACAATTCGGGACCGATGAACGTGGTAAAAGCTGTGGAGCGCACCGGTTACGCGGATTTCTGGGAATTGCAGAAGCGCCACGCGCTGCCGAAACAGACGCAGAACTACGTGCCGATTATTATTGCGCTGGCGCTGGTGGCGAAGGACCCGGTGCTTTACGGAGTGCAAGTGGCGCCGGAGAAGCCGGCTCCTGTGGACGTGATTCACCCCCCACATGCAATTGACCTGCGGCTGGTGGCGGACGCGACCGGAGCAGACCTGGACGATCTGCGCGAGTTGAATCCGGAAATGCTGCGCAGCGTGACGCCCAGCGATCCGAGCTTTGAATTGAACCTGCCCGCGGGTTACGGCGAAAAATTGCTCAACGTAATCAGCCAGGTTCCGGAAGACAAATGGACGACCTGGCGGCTGCACACCGTGGAGCAGGGCGAAACGCTTTCCGATATAGCGCGGCATTACCACGTGACTGTGGTGGCTATCGAATCGGCAAACCATTTGGAAGCGCGCGCGGTGGTGCCGGCGGGTTTCATGTTGAACGTGCCAACGGCGCCAGCTGCGGTGCGCCTGGTGCATTACCGGGTGGTGCGCGGCGACACGCTGGAGGGCATTGCGGAACGATTCGATGTGAGCGTGGCGCAACTGAAGCGCTGGAACAATATTCACGGCGCGAGCGTGCCGCGGGGTTCGCGTTTGAGAATTTATGCGGGCGGCTCAGCGGATGATGGGGCGCACTCGGCCTCTGCTGCGAAAGCTGCGCTGCATGCTGCGGGGAACGGGAACAGCGGTGGCGCAGCGGTTTCGGTGCGCAACGTGGCGGCGAGCGGAGGCGAGAAGCCTGCGACCGTAGAGCATCATGTGAAGCAGGGCGAGACGTTGTACTCGATTGCGCACGCCTACAAAACCAGCGTCGAGAGCATCCGGCAGGCGAATTCGTTTCTAGGCGAGCGGCCTTTGAAAGCTGGCGATGTGCTGACGATTCAACGCTAACTGCTACTCGAATGTGTGACGTGCGTTAAGTTGCTAATTCTGCGTAGTTTGCCTGCTATTGTAACTTATTGTTACATACCCTCCGCCGCTTTTTCTGCAAATATTCTGGCTTGAACGGCGTTTTCGCGGCCTTGCATCTTGACAAACTTCCGTTACTCCGATTATAAGCGCGCAGGGCCTAATACGGTCTTTTTGAAGTCCGATACCCAGGGAGGGATCCATGTTTCACGCCAAACAACATGATGAGGAAGATGACGAGCTACCCCGCTACGAAGAGGAAGAGGGGGAAGAAGGCGCGGAACTCCCTCACGGAGATATTGTAGAGGAAGTCGAAGAGATCATCGTTGAGGAGGAGGAGCCGGAGGGGGAGGAGGAGCCGGCAGCTGCTCCGAAAACGAAGACGGCCACGAAGAGCGGGGCGAAGAAGAGGGCGCCCAAGAAGAAAGCCGCGGCTAAGAAAAAATCGAAGCCTAAGAAAAAGGTCGCGAAGAAAAAGGGCAAGGCCAAGAAGACGGCTAAGCGCAAGAAACGCTGACTCGTTTTTTGCGCCCGAAGATTATCACGCGGGACCGCAAGCGCAGCTGGAGACGCTCGTGGTTCCGCGTTTTCTTTTTTAGCGCGACCTTGGCTTCTCGATCGTTGCGCGATTCGCGGAGCTGAATTCCCTGCTTCTGTATTTCCCGGCTCTGTATTTTTCCGGTGCCATTGTTTCCGAATTCCCTGGCGTGATGCGCAGCCCGGTTGTGTGCTGAATCGAAACATCACGCTTCGAGTTTGGCGGCTGTGCACCTTTGCGGTACGTTCCCTGTTTGAAAATAAATAGCTTGCCGCGCGGCTTTATGGACCGTTAGCATGGGCGCGGGATGGCGCTGGCGGTCGAACAGGTGCGCAGAATGCGTGGCGGAGCGCAATCGCATTTGATGCGCTGCTCGAATCAGGCGTATTACGTGGTGAAATTTCAGAACAATCCGCAGGGACTGCGGATCCTGGCGAACGAATTGCTGGGTACGAGGCTGGCGGCAAGGCTGGGGCTTTCTGTGGCGGAGCCGGAAGTGGTGGAGGTGCGGGCGGAGCTGATCGCCCACACCGAGGACCTGGTGATTCAGCTGGGGCGCGGGCGCGCTCCGTGTAAAGCGGGCAAGCAATTTGGTTCGCGCTACCCGGGAAATCTGGCGGACGTGGCGGTTTACGATTTTCTTCCGGATGAACAGCTGCGCGAAGTGACCAACATCGCGGAATTCTGCGGGATGCTGGTCTTCGATAAGTGGACCTGCAACACCAACGGGCGGCAGGCGATATTTTTTCGCGAGGCGGACGGAGCGGGCCACAGTGTGGGTCAAGGCGCGGGTGCCGCTACGCGTTACTCTGCGCGGATGATTGATAACGGATTCTGTTTTAACGCGGCGGAATGGAATTTCCCAGATGCGCCGTTGCGGGGATTGTATGCGCGGCACCGCGTGTATCAAGGTGTGCGCGGGATGGATTCGTTCGAGGGCTGGATCGCGCGTGTGGAGAGGATCGAAGAGACCGTCCTCGAGGAAATTTACGGGCAGATTCCGCCGGAGTGGTATGACTGCGATTCGGACGCGCTGGAGAGAATGCTGGAGCAGCTCTTGCGGCGGAGGAAGTTGGTGCGGGAATTAATTGTGTCAGCGTGGAAGTCGTCGGCGCAGCCTTTTCCGCATTGGAAGTAGGTGTGCGTTTGAGGCTGGGGGAAATTGTCGCGGGGATGTGGCATTGGTCGTGAGCTCTGCACAGGGAGGTCAGTGATGTCACCTGTTGCGACGGATGAAGAACCGAAAAATGTTTTCCAGTACCGCATCCTGCGTTATATGCCGAACTCGCTGCGCGATGAGTGGGTGAATATCGGCGTGCTGCTGCAGGAAACTTCCGGGACGCGGTGCGCCATGCGGTTGATCGAAGAGCCCGCAGAATTTGCGCGCGTGCGGCGAGTGCATCCCGAGGTTGACGAAAGCTTGTTACGGTCGCTTTATCCGGAGTTCGACGCACGCCTGCGCGTATCGGCCGCGGACATGGAGCGTTATCTAGAGAAGCTCGACCAAAATCTTTCCACAACACTGCAGTTCAGCCAAGCAAAGGGGCTTCTCGCTGACAATTTCGATGTGGAGCTGGACCGGATTTATCGCCAGCAGGTGACACCTCCAACGCGAAGGGCCGCGGGGCTGCTGCAGAATACCCGGGACTGGATGCGCGATAAGCTCAACGACGTGTTCCGGCGGCACCGGATTCTGGGAAAGCTGGAGCACCGGGTGCGCGTGGAGGGATTTACGCAGCCGGGGGATCCCATGCGGCTCGATTACGGATATCAGAACGGCGTGCGCGGATTTATCCAGTCGGTTTCTTTGCGGCGCGATTTGCCGCAGGCGAAGGCGCTGGCTTATACGGCGGGCTGCATTCACGCGCGCGACCGGCTGGCGGAAATTACCGCTATTACGGATACGGCGCCGGATGCCGAGAATCCGCGGCATGTTTTTGTGCAAAAACTTTTCGCGGGTGAGGGGATACGCATCGTGGCCATGAGCCAGGTAGAGGGATTCGCCGAGGAATTACGCCAACGAATCCAGTAAGTTTGCCGTCAAAAAGATTTTTCGGGCGTTTCCCGCAGTTCGATGCCGTGCGGCTCAATTCGTTATTTTACTATTGCGAACTTCCCGGCGCCGGGCGGCTGATGCTGTAGATGTATGCCGCGAGCGCCTTTACCTGATCGGGGCTGAGCTGCGCGCCGCCCATTGCGGGCATGGGGCTGCGATATTTTTTGGGTTGCGGCACGCCTTCGTTGATTGTTTTCTGGATGCCGGCGTAGCTGCCGTCACTCCACAGCCACTGATGCGCGGTGAGCGCGGGACCTAGCGGCGAGCTCTGGCCGTGATCGCCGTGGCAGCCGGTGCAGGCGGCGCCGCCCACCTGGCCGCTATAGACGCGCGCGCCGAGCTTGACCATTGCGGGCGTCGCTCCTTTCGGCACGGCGCCTGCTGAGTTTGCCGCCGCGCCGGCGTCTGGATGCGTGCCCTCGGGCGGTTTGGCGCCGGCTTTCACGATCGCGCCGGCGGGGGCTGCCTCGCTGGGACAGGGAGTCACATGCCCGCCTGCGTCAGCAGAACCGCCACGATAGACCACTTTGTAAACTCTCCCGCGCACATCGTCGGAAATGTATAACGCGCCGTCCGGGCCCACGGCCAGTCCGCTGGGACGATGCTGTGCTTCGTCTGGAGATTTCACCGGGCCGGCATAACCATCCGCGAAAATTTCACAGGAGCCGCCGGCATGCTCGCCTGCGAGCGGCTGGTACACCACGTTGTAACCGCCCTGCGGGTACGGCGCGCGATTCCAAGAGCCATGGAAGGCGATGAACACGCCGCCCTGATAGCGCTTCGGAAATTGTTGCGCGCCGTAATAGACCATGGCGTTGGGCGCCCAATGCGCCGGGAACGCCGCGACGGGAGCGGTCTTCTGGGCGCACACGCCGATCTTCTTGCCGCCGTCGCCACCGTATTCCGGCGCGAGCACCAATTTTTTCTGGATGCCGTCGTAGTAGCACTCCGGCCAGCCGTAGTCGCCGCCCTGCTTCAGTAACAGCACTTCTTCGGCGGGGAGCGTCGCTTCCTGGTCCGGCTGGTAGAGCGCCGGCCAGTTCGAACGGAGCTGGTCGCGCCCATGCTGGGTGACGAACATGCGGCTGCTCGCATCAATCGCAAAACCTTCGCCGTTGCGGATCCCCGTGGCGAAGCGCTCGGCGCTGGAAAAATGCTGATCGGATTTGTTCGCGTCATAGCGCCAGACGCCGCCGCGGGTTTCAAGCTCCGTGCAAGGATCAGCACCCGGCGATTGCAGGGTGCGATTTTTCAGCTGGCAGGAATTGGTGGCGCTCGCGACATCAACATATAGCGAGCCTTGCGCGTCAATTATGAATGGATGCATGGGATGATCGCCGGTGAGTGGCAATCCCGAGACGATGGCGACTGCGGCATCTTTTGGCACGATCGAGCCAGAAGGAAGCGCATAACGGACGATGCGATCGTTGATTTCCGCATAGAGCGAGTCGCGATACAGGCCGATTCCGGTGCCGCCGTGGCCACCATCGGCGGCGGTTTCACCAAAGCGCTCATTCACCGTGGCCTTGCCCGTGCCCGCCGGGTCTTGCAGGGCGACCAGGAAACCGCCGTCGTGCGGCTTGTCGTTGCCGTAATATTGACCGGACCAGGTGTTTACATAGACTACTCCGCCCGGCGTCACTGCCATGTGCCGGGCGTGACCGATGCCGTCGGCAAAGATGGTCGCGCAAAAACCCGCTGGCAGCTTGAGGCCGCTGTCATCGTTCGGGCACGCAGCACTGCCGGCTGCTGCCAGCACCGTGGAACGGTTTTGCACGGGCGGCGCGGAAACGGCTGCGTAGAACGCGGTGAACACGGGGACGGCTAGCGCGAAAAATCGCCGGTGGCTCGAGCGGAAGAATTGCACGGGGCCTCCTCCAGGTCCGGGATAAAAAGTAGCAGCGCAGACGACGGCTAAAATATAGCACGGCTACCCGCGCGGCCACGCGGAACGCTGCGCCGTGGCGCAAACCTCATTAGCCGATTTAGCGGCGAGTCCGCCCCGCGTGTTCCCCCAAAACTTCGATGATTGAGCCGGAATCGGGGCGACAGTTTTCTGGACCGTCCCCAGTGGGGCTCGGAAAATTCAGCGCGCCGGTTTCAGGGTTTGCGCGACGCGGCTGGGTCGCGGCGCGGGAATTTGCCGCGACGCTTGCACCGCGGACGGATGATTTACCTTCGAGAGCCTGCCTACTTCCGCCATGTGTTGCTGGGCTTGCTGCCACTCGGGGATTTCCCGCGAATCTTGCGTCCAGTGCACTACTGCGGCTTCATTGCACCAGTCGAGCAGCTTCGGCATGGCTCGCCGATGGGCTCCGTCGGTGCGATAGGCGTTCATGGCCGCCTCGTCTTGCCATGCGGTCAGCGTCCAAAAAACATAACCCGGGTTCACTAACAGCCTGCCGCCGAGAAAGCCGGGGCTGCGCTGCACCTGGCGCACGGACTGGAATGTGTCCCAGAGGAATCCTGGGAGATAGAGGAAGGAGCGAACTCGCAGGCGCGTGGCGGAAATCAGCGGCATCGTTTCCCTTTATGATTTGAGCGCGCTCCATTGCGGCAATTGGCGGCGGTCGAGCAGAACTTCGGCGGCCCAGGTTCCCAGGTAAGCGGAGAGAGCTACGCCGTGGCCGGCGTAGGCGCCGAGCACGATTGCATTGCGGGCTGCATCGGGTGAAGTCGCGTGAGTGGCTTTGTTGGTGGCGCCACGTGACTCGCTCGCTGATCCGACCGCGATGCTTTGCGGGTGCCAGTCGAAGACTGGCTTCCAGGAATCTCGGAACAGGATGGGGCCCCCCCAGCGCCTCGTGAATTTAATTTTTGCGAGAACAGGATGCAGGTGGCGGATGCGGTCTTCGAGGCGGTCGAAGGCTGCGGCTGATTCTTCGGCGGCGATGTCCACCTTTTCGAGGTCATCGGCATCGGGAGATTGCACCAGGCCTGCGCCCCAGACGATGGAACGGTCGGGACGGACGCGGCCCCAGAGATAGGGAAAATCCACCGTGTAGAAGGGTCTTCTTTGAGCGAGCCCGATGGCGGCGAGAATTTTTTGGCTGACAGGGCTGGTGAGTACTGCGAGGGTGAGGCGCGGGTGCATACCGGTCAGGCCGGCTTCGGAAAACGACAGGGCGTTGGTGGCGAAAAGAATTTTCTGCGCTGTGATTTTCTCTTTTTCGCCGCGAGCGTTGATGAGATGTAGTTCCGGCATTGCGCCCCACGTCACATGTTGCACGCGGTGATTTTCGTGGACTTGCGCGCCGTGACGCTGGGCGGCGCGGGCCAAGCCGCTGATGAGTTTTCCGGGATCGAGTGAGCCGCCGGGGACCTCATTCACTACTTTTAGGGTGCCCGAATCATTCCAGGCGATCGGCGATTGCGGGTGTTTTGCGTTCTGGGAGCCAGGCTTGCGGGCGATTTCCCATGCGCCATTTAGTTTCAGATCGCAGCGCACTTTTAATTTTTCGAGGATGGATTGGAAGCCTGCGAGGACGTCGCCTAGGCCAGGTTGATTGCCTGCGGCGGTTTCGGCCAGGACCATGCCGCCGGTGCGGCCGCTAGCCCCGGCGCCGATGTGGGCGGCTTCGAAGACGGTTACGGATTTTTCCGGCGCGAGCAAGCGCAGCCACGCAGCGGCTGCGAGGCCGGTGAACCCGCCGCCGATTATGGCGAAGTCAACGTGGCGCGGCAGTTTGCGCCGTAACGGGACGAAGTCGATTTTCCAGGGAGGGGTGCCCCAACGGGGGTGTTGAAAGTTCATAGTTAAAAGTTGAAAGTTCGCGTCGAAGGTTTTGAGTTGAGAGGCCGATGTTAACAGCCGAAAATTAAGAGTTGAAGGTTGAAGGTCGAAAGTTCGAACCAAGGTAAGCGGCAATCATTCCGATACGGCCCTCGGTTCTTAACTCTTAACTTTCAACTGTCGACTGTTAGCTCTGCTGCGCTGCCGCGACTTACAGGATACTTTCCGTCCAATTCTCCAGCGTGTGTTTTAGTTTGGCCATGAATTGGTGGGCGACGGCGCCGTCTACTACGCGGTGATCGTAGGAGAGCGTCAGATAGACCATGCTGCGGATGGCGATGGCGTCGTCAATTACTACCGGGCGCTTCTCGATGGTGCCCAGGCCCAGGATAGCCACGTTCGGCTGATTGATTACCGGCAGTCCGAACAGGCCGCCGAAGACGCCGGGATTGGTGATGGCGAAAGTGCCTTCGGCGACTTCCTCGGGCTTGAGTTTTTTGGCGCGGGCGCGTTCGGCGAGGTCGTTCATGGTGCGGGCGATGCCCAGGAAATTTTTCTCTTCGGCGTTTTTGATCACCGGAACGATCAGGCCCCAGTCCAGAGCGACGGCGATACCGATATTGCATTCCTTGTGCAGGACGATGTTGGTGCCGTCCACCGAGGAGTTCACGGTGGGAAAGGCGCGCAGAGCTTCCACCGCGGCGCGAACGAAGAAAGGCATGAAGGTGAGCTTTGTGCCGGTGGTTTCTTCGAACTTATTTTTCATTTTGGCGCGCAAGGTGGCGATGGCGGTCATGTCCGCTTCGTCCACGGAATAGACGTGCGGCGAAACGCGCTTCGAAAGGACCATGTGCTCGGCGATGCGCTGGCGCATGACGGACATGGGCTGGACTTCGTAATGGCCGAAGTACATTTTCTCGCGCGGGACGGCGTTTTCGAGGACGGCTGATGCGCTTGCGCCGCCTGTGGCTGGTGGAACTCCCGCGGGGCGGGCGGACGGCGGTGCCGACACCGGAGCAGCGCCGGAAGAAGCCGCAGCGGCTGGTGCGCCTCCGCCTTGCACGGCGCTTAGAATGTCGCTCTTGCTGACGCGACCACCGGCGCCAGTGCCGGGAACCTGGGAGACATCAATATTATTTTCGCGCGCGATTTTACGGACTAATGGTGAGCTGCGAACTTTTTCACCGCCGGAGGCTGCGGCTTGTTGCGCGGCTTGCGCTGGCGCGGGGGCGGCCGGAGCAGGCGCGGCGGATTTCGCAGCAGGAGGCGGCGCGGGTTTCGCGGCTTCGGGTTTCGCTGGAGCGGCAGCCGACGCGGCGGCAGGTGCGGAGCTGGATGCGCCATCGCTGGCTTCAATGATGGCAACCACGGTTTGAATCGGGACCGTCTGGCCTTCGCCGACTTTAATTTCTGTCAGAACGCCCGCGGAGGGCGAGGGAATTTCCGCGTCCACTTTATCGGTGGAAATTTCGAAGAGCGGTTCGTCGCGCTCGATTTTGTCTCCGGCCTTTTTCAGCCACTTGGTTATCGTGCCTTCGAAAATGCTTTCGCCCATTTGGGGCATGATGACGTCAACAGCCATGGTCTTCTCCTGTAGGTTCGAACGCGCGCCGCGTGGCTACTTGTAAAGCGACAAAACTAGGCGGCGCTGAGACATTCCTCGTGCCAGACGCCGGGGATTCCCTGAAGCGTGTAAATCTCGTCTCCGCCAGTGAAGAAATCCACGGCCTTCACTTTGGCGATTTTGCCGGCATAGGCCAGTTGCTCGGGCTCGAGCTCGTTGTGATACTGACCGGCCTCAAGAAAAGCCTCGAGGAAAGCGCGGTTGGCGATTTTCACTTCGCTGCCCACTTCAAATTCGGCGTTGTTGATGCCCTTGGTCTTTCCCATCGTCTCGGTCCTGCCTTTGTCCGCTTTAGTATTTTGCCAGTTTGCGCGCGGCCGCGACTACTTTTTCGGTGTTGGGTAAAAAGCGTTCCTCGAGGGGCGGCGAATACGGCACCGGAGTATCGAGCGCGGTGACGCGGGCTACCGGACCGTCGAGATCGTCGAAAGCGCCTTCGAAGACGAGAGCGGCAATTTCGCCGGCAATGCCGCCGGTGCGCGTGTCTTCGTGCACCACCAGCAGCTTGTTGGTCTTCTTTACGGAATTGATGATGGTTTCCTTATCTAGCGGAAGCAGAGTGCGCAAATCAATCACTTCCGCTTCGACGCCTTCCTTCGCAAGTTCGACGGCAGCTTCCATGGCCGTGTGCGCCATGGCCGCGTAGCTGACGATCGTTAGATCGCGCCCTGGGCGGCGCACGATCGCTTTGCCGATGGGCACGGTGTAATCGCCCGGCGGCATTTCTTCCTTCAGCCTGCGGTACAGATATTTGTGCTCGAAAAACAGCACGGGATTGTTGTCGCGAATCGCGGACTTCAACAGGCCCTTGGCATCCGACGGTGTGGAAGGATAAATCACTTTCAGCCCAGGCGTATGCACGAAATACATTTCGGGATTCGCGGAGTGAAATGGCCCGCCGTGCACGCCTCCGCCGGACGGGCCGCGAATGACCATGGGCACCGGCGCGCCCCACAGGTAATGGGATTTGGCGACGAAGTTGGTGACCTGATTGAAGCAGCAGGCGATGAAATCAATGAACTGCATTTCGGCGACGGGGCGCAAGCCGAGGAAGCTCATGCCGCAGGCCGCGCCGATGATGGCGGTTTCGGCGATGGGGGTTTCGATGACGCGTTCGCGGCCGAATTTCGCGAGCAGGCCGTCGGTGACTTTAAATGCGCCGCCGTACACACCGATGTCTTCGCCAATGGCGACCACGGCGGGGTCGCGTTCCATTTCTTCGAACATCGCTTGCCGGATCGCGTCCACCATGGTGATGGGGCCGGAAGTAGGGACAGTTTTGGACGAAAGGTTTGGAGCGGTGTGTGACATGGTCAGCGCCTCCCCTGTTTGTCCTGGGGATTTTTTGTGAACGGCTTGCCTTGGGCGTTTTTGCCAAAGGACTTGTTGCGCGGGCCTTTGCTGAAGGATTTCGCCGGCGAATTTTGCGCGAAGGATTTTTCTTTCGGCGCGCGGCTGAAGGCTGGTTTGTTTTGGGGATTCTCGGGACTTTGGCGGAAGGCCTTATCTTTCGGGCCGCGGCCGAACGGGACACGGGGCACGGTTGGATCCTCAGCCGCAACGCCAGCGGCCAAATGTTCCGGCTGAAGTTCGGCACGGTCGGGTACGGGGGCGGGGGCGGACTTTTGCACCGCCGGGACCGTGGCTGATGCGGCGGCGGTTGGCGCGGCCACCGACGCGGGCGTCTGCGTCTGAGCCGGATTTTTCGCGCCGTTGCCGCCTGCAATCGCGGCTTGGGTGTACGCGGGGAGATCTTTCAGGCGCCAAGTTGGGTCAATGCTGGACTTCGGCGGCGTTACTTCGGCTTTGGAGCGCTTCCAATCGGCTTCTATTTTGTGGCAGCCGTCGCAGTACACGCCTTCCTCGGCTAGTTCGGGCGGCGGGAGCGGCGAATCTTCGGCGAATTTTTGCTCGATGTCGAGCTCGCGTTCGATGCGCGCGTCAATTTCGGATTTCGCGGCGGCGTCCCAGATTTTATTTTCGGCGAGATATTTTTCGAAGAGCGTGATGGGATCGCGGGCCTTCCAGTAATCGAACATTTCCTTGGGAACGTACTCGGCGGGGTCGTGCTGGGCGTGTCCGCGCATGCGCATGGTTTTTACTTCGATCAGGCGCGGGCCGCGGCCGGCGCGACATTCGTCCACGGCATATTTGGCGGCTTGATAGACAGCGACGACATCGTTGCCGTCAACAATCGTGCTGGCGATGCCGTACGCTGCGCCGCGGTCGGCGAGATTTTGTATGGGAACCTGGCGCGAGACGGGAGTTGAATACGCCCACTGATTATTTTCGATGATGAGCACGAATGGCGCGCGCTGCGAGGCGGCGAGGCCCAGACCTTCGTGAAATGCGCCGGTGGAGCTGCCGCCGTCGCCGATCCATGTGAGCGCGACGATATTTTGTCCGAGGTAACGGCCGGCCATAGCGACGCCGGTCATCACCGGAATCAAATCGCCGAGCATCGAGATCGGAGAGACGATGTGGCGGACTTTCAGGTCGCCGAAATGGCTGGTGCCGTCTTTGCCCAGCGTTGGCGAAGTGAATTTCGCCATGTGCTGGGTGAAGATGTCTCGGGGGGGGACGCCTTTTACGAGCAGCGCGCCGATGTTGCGGATCATGGGAGCGATCCAGTCGCGTTTTTCCAGGGCGTAGCAGGTGCCAACGGAAACAGCTTCCTGGCCCAGGCTAGAATAGAGGCCGCCGACAATTTTATTCTGGCGGAAGAGGCGTACCATGCGCTCTTCGAGCTGGCGATTGAGCTGCATGTAGTAGTAGAGGTCGAGGTGCTGCTCGCGCGTCAGCCTTTGAGTCGCAGATTGAGTCACTGATTGGGTCATGCCAGGCTCCCGTTTAATGCCATGATTTCGCTGGGGCTTGGCGCAAGCGCGTGTTGGATGTGGTGTTGCAATTTTTCCTCGAGTTCGGCGCGGGAGACTTGGAGCATGTTGCGCTCGAACACCTCGCCGAAATGCGCGGCGAGCCTGGGCCGGACTTCATCGGTGCGGACGGCGCGGTCGAGCACGCGTTCCAGAGAGGTGGCGCGCTTGCCGGCGATTCCGCACGGAACGATTAGATCAAAGTATCGCAGATCGGTCGCAACATTGTACGCGAAGCCGTGGGAAGTAACCCAGCGGCTGAGGTGGACGCCGAGGGCGGCTAGTTTTTCTTCCGTTGGGGGCTGGCCGACCCAGATACCGTGGCGATCCGGAATGCACGCGGCGGTGACTTTGAAATCGGCTGTCGCGCGGATCATGATTTCTTCGAGTTGTTGGACGTACCAGCGGACGTCGCGGCGATGTTCGGTGAGATCAAGGATGGGGTAGCCGACGATCTGGCCGGGGCCGTGGTAGGTGATGTCGCCGCCGCGGTCCGTTTCATGGAACGTGACATTCATTTGCGCGAGCAGATGATTGCTGGCGCGGAGATGTTCTTTTTTTCCGTTGCGGCCCAGGGTGATTGTGTGCGGATGCTCGCAGAAGAGCAGGACGTCTGGAATGGCGCCGGCTTTGCGGGCTTCGACGAGTTGATGTTGGAGCGCGCAGGCGGGGGCGTAGGGCAGGAGGCCCGCGTTTACTTGCCAGCAAATTTTTTCTGGGTGATTCACGAAACCGTAACCGTTTCCGGCGGATTGCCGCCGATCAGTATCGCCTTAACAGCACGGGCAAGATTGCCTGTGCCACCAAGACCGCTGTTACAAACTTTTTCCAGCGCGCGCTAGTAGTTGATGCTCAAGCCTCGCACGGCGTTGAATGCATCGCCCATTGCTTCCCAGACAGTGGGGTGAGCGTGGATGGTGGCGGCCATGTCGTCGAGCGTGGCTTCGAGGCCGAGCGCTGCGACCGGCTCGGCGATGATTTCCGTCGCGAGCGGGCCGATGGCGTGCACGCCGAGAATTTCGCCGTACTTTTCTTCGGCTACCACTTTGATGAAGCCTTCGTGGTTGCCCAGAATCGTGGCTTTGCTATTGCCCAGGAACGGGAATTTTCCGGTCTTCACCCGAAAACCGGCGTCGCGGGCTTGTTTCTCCGTGAGGCCGATGGAGCCGATTTGCGGCTCGCAGTAGGTGGCGTTGGGGCAGCGTTTGCGATCGAAGGGCTGTACTTCTTTTCCAGCCATGCGTCCGACGGCAATGATGCCTTCCATGGAAGCGGCGTGCGCGAGTTGCGGCAGGCCGGCGACGATGTCTCCGATGGCGTAGAGATGCGGCTCGTCAGTTTCGAGGAAGGCGTTGGTGTGAATGAAGCCACGCTCAAGCTTGGCTTTGGTTTTCTCCAGGCCGATATCTTCGGTGAGCGGACGGCGGCCGACGGCGATGAGAACTTTTTCGGCGCTGACGGTCTGCGATTTTCCGGTTTTGTCTTTGTAAACGACCGTCGCGCCGTTCGCGTCTTTCTTCACGGACTCGACCTTGGCTTCGAGTTCAATTTTCATGCCCTTTTTCACCAGGGCTTTGTGCAGCTCGGCGGAAATTTCTTCGTCTTCGAGGGGAACGACGCGCGGGAGCGCTTCGAGAAGCGTGACCTGGGAGCCGAACGTGTTGAAGATGGAGGCGAACTCGACGCCTACAGCGCCGCAGCCCACTACGATCATGGATTTCGGGATTTGCTGCAGGCCGAGAATTTCGCGGTTGGTTAGGACCGTATTGCCGTCGATTTCCACGCCTGGCAGCGAGCGCGCGGCAGATCCGGTGGCGACCAGGATATTGGCGGTTTCGAGCTCAGTGAACTTGCCGTCTTTTTCCACGGAAACGCGGCCGTGGCCGGCGATCCTGCCCCATCCGGTGATAGTTTCGACTTTGTTCTTTTTGAACAGCAGGCCGATGCCGCCGGCGTGTTTTTTTACGATTTTGTCTTTGCGCGCCAGGATGGCGGGCCAATTGATTTTTACACCGCTCACTTCGAAGCCGAATTCTTCGGCGCGTTTGAAGTGATCGTAAATATCCGCGTGGTGCAGGAAAACTTTGGTGGGGATGCAGCCCACGTGCAGGCAAGTGCCACCGAGGAAGGGATCTTTTTCGACGACGGCGACTTTCAGGCCCCACTGCGCGGCGCGGATGGCGGCGACGTATCCGCCCGGTCCGCTGCCGATGATCACGACATCGTATTTAGCCAAACCAGTCCTCCCCAAAAAGCTGTCCTGCGCGCGAAATGGTTCCGTTCATGGAAGGATGTCCAGGATAGCGGATAAGGATTGCGGCTCTTCCAGGCTCGCAAACGTAAGATTTTAACAGCCGCGTGAGTTAGCCGCAACCCTGAGAGTGCTCGACCTTACCCAAAATTATGGGGAGGCGAAAAGGGGTCTTGAACCATGCAGACAAAGATAGTAAATGAACGCCTCGGGGGAGGGATTACCTTGCAGACACTAGCCTTGATCGACCTTGAGGATTTGCGGTGGTTTGAATTGACGTGCGAGTGTGGGGCTTCTGTCACATTCGACATGGGGAAAGAAGAATCCCTTTTCCCAGACCAATGCCCTTCGTGCAAGAAAACGTGGAATGGGTTTGCTTCTGGCGCGGTCGTGGCGGCCTTTAGAAATTTCAAGAACTTCTACGGGATTTTCTCTCAGACAAAATTTCAGCCGCGCTTTCGTGTAAACGTGCGCTCAGGCGGTGCCACCGCCGAATAGCAAGAGCATGGCAATGGACTCGGCTAGTCTGTAGTAGAAAAACTCCGGTGTTTCCCCGAACCATTTTTGAGAGTTCCCAAACAGCCTGTCGGTCTTACCCTTGAGGGTCTTCGCTATTTTGCAGACAAAAGACCATGCAAGATGGGCGAAAAGAACCATGCGTTGAATTCCAACCCAAGTGAGCGGGCGCAAATTTTCCAGTTCAAAGCATTGTTTGATTGCCCGCGTTGCCTCTTCGATTGACCAACGGCGAAGGTATGCGAGGCACAAACGGATGATGGTTTCACGCTGCGTGTCGAGGCAGTTTGAAAGTAGAACTATGGGGGTTGCGAATCCCGCATGGTACGAGACGATAAGTTGCACCCGCCTTCCGTCGCGCATGGTGACAATCTTACTTCCGCAACGATACTCGGCAGAATGGGGCTTGCCGTGTCGGATTGCTCGCCACGCAAAGCGGAACGGAAATTTCACCGTAGCGGCAATCTCCAGCGTGTTCTTTTCTTCGCCGTCTGCGTCAATAATAGTTCGCTTCCCGATTTGACGGATGACATAGGTGATTCCGATTTCCTCGCACGCATCCATCAGCTTCGGACGGTCGAAACCACGGTCGAAAACCCAGATTGCAGATCGGTCCGCATGGACGGCAATGGAGCGCAGCGTTTCGATAATCTCCGCGTTCTCGCTTACGAATCCCGGTGTCTTTTGCGAAAAGGCTTTCATCCACAGGGGAATGTGCTTTCCGTCCGGTCGCATGGCTTCACACATGGTTAGCCAGTAACCAGTCGCCCTTTCCTTGCTTGAGGCATCGTAAACACCGGCCAAATAAGGCATGTCCTTCGCGTACTCTTTTTTGATTTCGCTCAAGTCGAAAGCGATGACGGCGTTCTTTGTGTCCGCGCCAGTGGTTGCCAGATAATTCTCCCTGATAGCGGCATCATTCATATCTTTGCTGGACAGATTCCGCGAAAGCCGTTTTTCGGTATAGAGCAAGTCTGTTGACTCATTCAATCCGCGTCCAATATCGGAAAGCAAGATGCTCTTTTTGGACACCATCCCAGTGAGCATGTCGCGCACAAACTTATAGAGCGGACGGCTTGAACCACGACTCATTTGCACTGCGAATTGTGCTAGTTTGTGGCTGATTTTCATTGACTTTCACCCCTTAGACTTGCAAGATAATAACAGCAAGGCTTGCTGTTTGTCAAGAGGAGATTAACATGGCGAAGCGGTTGGAAACTTCAGAAGTAAAAAAGCGCATTGAGTCATACAACTCACCCGAGACGACCAACGAGCTTTATTCCTTTGGTTATATGCTCGTCGCTGAGGCTGTGGATAGGATTCACAAAATGGAGTCCAAGGCCGGAACGCTGGCGGGATATTCAGGCGCGATCTTGGCTCTGATTATCTCTACGTTTTCGCTCTGGCACGGATATTTTCAGACGCCAGAACGCGTCGCGATGTACTGTGCGGCGCTCACCGTATTTTTAGCGGAAGGATGTGCACTTTGGGCGCTTAAGGTCAGTGAATATAATTGGTTTAGTGACAACGAATGGTTAAGGGCGGAGTGCCTTTCCGATGCCGAGGCGCTCAGGAAATACCACATTCTAACGATGCATACGGCATTCGCATCTCATCGGGCCGTCGCTGAGGAAAAGTCAAAGTTGATTTTTTGGTCTCAGAAAATGCTATTTTTGACAGGATTGTCCTTCATGGCCGTTGTAGGCCTGAGACTCATACAGCACTTTCATTTTCCTTGGTGCTAGGCACTTCTCCGCAGCACGTCCGGGTCTATATCTGGAATGGTCGTGGGATTCATGGGTTCAGCAGGCTGAGGGTTTGGAGCGGGCTGCGCTGGTGGTGGCGCTTGGGGATTTTGATCGGGCTCGTTAGGCATTTGCGCGTTCCTTTGGTGGTCTCCCACCCTTAAACTTCGTTCGCATCGCCGCGATTTTCCGGAAGTAGTCTGAGCCTCGCTTGGCCGTTTTCTTCCCGCCTACCTTGCCAGAATGGGCCGTAATCAGCCTGTTGGGGATGCCTTTTCCGCAGTGTGGACAATTGAACATGAGGACATGCTACAGCGAGGCTTGCTGTTTGGTCAAGATAGCACTTACGAAGGCCGCAACTGGCGGGTACTACCTATAGGGGAGATTCGGGATAACCTAAATTTTGGGTAAGGTCCTGTGAGAGTGATGCTGAAGGGATCGCGAGGGCGCCGTTAACACTCATGGGTGCGTGGTCTGATAACACATCGTGGCGAGGGCGCGTTGCGGGGGTTTGGCGCAGGCTGTATAATCTTGGCTGGACGCTTGGGAATAGTTGGGATTTTTAATTTGCAGGATCGTCCGAGGAGTGCTGGATGTCGTTTTCTGGTTTGTATTTGACGCGCGTGTGGCTGGGCAGCAATTTTTCGGAGAAATTTCTGCCGTCGAAGATTCGGCCGCTCGCGGCGCACGTGAAGCTGACGGAAAATTGCCAGGCGAAGTGCATCAGCTGCGATTATTGGAAGACGCGCTGGCACGACGGGATCAAGGCCGATCGCGCGGTGGAGCTGCTGAACGAGATCGGGGCCGCTGGAATTCGCTCGTTACGCTTTACCGGCGGCGAGCCGCTGCTGCGCACCGACCTGTTCGAAATTATGAAGCGCGCGGACATGCGTCCTTTCAGTGAAGTGATCCTGCAGACCAACGGACTGCTGATCAAGAAGATGCACAAAGAGATTAACGCTTCGGCGATCACCAAAGTTTGCATATCCATTGATGGCCTCGAAGAGACGAACGACCTGATCCGCGGGATTGACGGCTATTTTGATCTGGCAATGCAGGGGATCAAATTGCTGCGCGGGAAAAAGGTTTCGATTGCCGTCACGCTGAACCGCATTTCCGCGAAAGAGCTGGGAAAGCTGGCGGAAGTGGCGCACGGAGTGGGAGCCGAGGTGCAGTACAACGTCCTGAGCCAGAGCATTTATTTCATCAAAGACGCGGACATGGAGTCCATGTGGCCAGAAGGCGGCGACGTGAAGGAAATCGCGAAATTCCTGCGCGACGACCTGAAGCGTCCGGAGTACGAAGTGGAGTATGTGACCAAATATTTCAAGCGGCAGTTGGTATCGGAGCCGCCTTGCATTCTGGGTTATCTCCAGATGTTCGTGCTGTCGAATGGCGACGTGATGACCGGATGCTATCCGTTGAAACCGGTGGGAAATGTTCTGAAGGATAGCCTCGCGACGATTTTGGCTTCCGAGGATTATGTGCAGCAGTGCGAGGCCATGGTGCGGCGCGAATGTCCGGGCTGCACATGCGGCGTGGAAAGTTCGCTGGCGATGCAGAACGCGGCGTCCAGCGCGTTTTTTGAGTTGGGCAGGCTGACGCACAAGCAAATGCCGGTGAATATGGGAATGCCGGCGGAAGTGGCGTCGGCGGAGAACGCGTAGCGGATATTATTTTCGTGCGAACGGCGAGAAAAAAGCGGTTTCATTATGCAGCCCACGCCCTCGGAATGACAGCCGCTGGAGCACGGTCCGCGAAGTGATCTTCGAAAAGCTAAGAGCCGGCGGGACGCCGGCGCTACGGACTGCGGATCGCTTTACGGGCTTGCCAATAGACCTGCTTACCTCCTAGACTCCTGCGGTGAACTTCCTACTACGAACTTCCGTTCCGATCACATTGAGGGCTTCTGACAATTCCTGTGGCGCGTGCGCGCCTGTTCGCGCGGCGGGCTGCGCATTTCGGCGGAGTTATTTGCGATGACATTGTTGGTTTACATTCTTTTCGTCGTCGGTGCGGGCGTCACCTTGCGCGTTGATGTGCAGCGCCGGCGGCTCACGTTCCAGAAGCGTGCCGGCTGGCATTTGCTGACGGCGCTGGATGTGGCGTGCCTGGCGGTAACTGTCGGCGTGGCGGTTGGGCTGATCCCACTCGCGGTGGTGAATGGCAACGTGCCTCTTTATGCGCAGGAAACTTGGGGGATTGCGGCGGCTGGATTGCTGGCGCTGTTTCTTTGGAACGAAGGTCGGCGGCAACTGCAATTTCAGCGGCCGGCGGGCATTGTGTTTGGGGAGTGGTTGATCCTAGGGAGCGCTTACCAGCTTATTGAAATCGCGGTATTCGGCGGACGGGCGCACGTTCCGCACGGCGCGGCGGCGGTTGCGGCTTGCGTTGTGGCGATTTTGGCGGGCGGAGCCGTGATTGCGGTGATCGTGCCGCGATTCGTGAAGCGTTACGAGGGGCATCACATTCTGGATCGCGTGAGCGAGCAGGAAGATTTTGTGCAGCCGGAATATGTGGCGGCCACGCCAGAATGTCCGCATCCCGAATGGTGGCAGATGGTGGATTCGCAGAGTTCGGAATTGGAAATTTTGGATTTTCTGAAATCCATCGTGATTACCGCTAAGCCGCGATTGATTGTGGAGACCGGAACTTTTATCGGATACAGCGCAATCAAGATGGCGGAGGGATTGAAGGCCAATGGATTCGGGAAGCTGATCACGATCGAGTTCGATCCCGATATTTTTGCCAAAGCCAAGCAGCGTATTGACCTCTCCGGGCTGCGCGATTGGATTGAGTACCGGAACGCGTCGAGCCTGGAGACGCCGATTGACGGGACCATTGATCTGCTATTCAGCGACAGCCATCTGACCATTCGGGAGCAGGAAATCCGGCGCTTTCTGCCGCAAATTGATCCGCGCGGATTGATTTTAGTTCACGATGCGAGCTCGCATTTTAAGGTGGTGCGCGAGGCGGCCCTACGTTTGGAGCAGGAGGGGCTGATTTCGGTGGTGTTATTGTCAACGCCGCGCGGGCTGGTGATCGCACAGAAGCGGGCCGGGCGCAAGTAAAGCTGCGCTGGGCGAAATTGAAACTAATCGGTTGGAAGTTCCGTATAGTAAAAAGGACTTGGGAGGTGCGCGATGACAACGGACGGTGAGACGACGAGTTTGCCTGAGCAGGCGGGGGAATTTCATCCGGCGGAGGCGCAACGCTCCGGCATCGAGAATATTTTCATGGGACCGCACGGCATACGCGCGGGGTGGCGCCTGCTGATATTTATTCTCTTGTGGTTTGCGTGCATCACTGCAGAGCAACTCACGTTGAAACACATTCCGGCAGTGGATGCGTGGTTCAAGGCACAGGATCCAAACGTTTTTACCCCGCCGGTGGCGATTCTTAGCGAGAGCATACTGTTGTTCGCATTGGTAGTGGCCACGGCGGTGATGGCGCTGATCGAAAAGCGCAGGTATGCGGATTATTATTTGCCGTTGAACCAGTTTCTAGGGAAGCGATTCTGGCAGGGCGTGCCGTATGGGTTTGCGCTGCTGTCGTTGGCGCTGGGGCTGATCGCGGCGCTGCACGGATTTTCTTTGGGCAGCGTGGCGCTTTCCGGCGCCGACGCGCTGAAATATGGCGGGCTTTACGGGATTGCGTTCCTGATGGTGGGATTGTTCGAGGAATTTTCGTTCCGGGGATACATGCAGGCGACACTGGGGCCTTCAATCGGGTTCTGGCCGGCGGCGATTGTGCTTTCGATTTTGTTTGGGGCGATCCACTTGAGCAATCTTGGTGAAGCGTGGTACGGCGCGGCGATGGCTGGGTCGTTCGGGATTCTGGCGGCTTTCAGTTTGCGGCGGACCGGCAATATATGGTTTCCGATTGGAATGCACGCGGCGTGGGATTGGGCGGAGACGTATTTTTATGGCGTGCCGGATAGTGGATTTCTAGCGAAAGGACATTTTCTCAATTCCACGTTCCATGGGCCGGCCTGGCTTACGGGTGGCTCGGTGGGACCGGAAGGCAGCGTCTTTGCGTTTGTCGTGTTGGTGATTGGTGGCATCGGGATTCATTTCATATTTCCGAAGAAGATGGTTAGCTAATCGAATCGTTTGAGTACAGCGAAACGCGAATGATTCAACACGTTGTCGCTTTGCGATAGAAAGATGCCCGCTGTGTCGCGGAAGACCCGGGAGACAGCGACCGCTACATAACCCCTTTTAATCCGCAGTTTGCGAATGCAGTGGCTGCTCGTTGGAATCCTTTTCGCGTTAGGCAGCATCTATCACAAGCCGACCTGAAACATGCTTCCTGGCGGAAGCGTCGAAGCTGGCGACAGACGGATTGACGAATGGCTCGACGAGTCATTTACCGGACCGCAGATTGATGTTGCCGGTTACCAGTTGTCGCCAGCGGCTGGGCGCTGATTTGACATGAGGAGTATGTGCCGTTAAACTGGGCGGCTTCGAGCGAGCTATTTTGCCTCGCATAGGGACTGGACGATGGACAAGAAACGATTGGAGTACTACAAAAAGAAACTGGCCACGCGGCGCGAGGAATTAGTGCGCGGCATCGCGCGCACCGAGCAGGAAGGGCGCGAGGCGGACGAAGATCCCACGGTGGATCTGGGCGACAAGGCGGCGAATTCCTACACCAAGGAATTCCTGTTCGGCCAAACGCACAACGACCGCTCGCTGCTCGCGCTGGTGGATAATGCGCTGGCGCGCATTAAGGACGGCACGTACGGCGAGTGCAATTCATGCCACGAAGAGTTGCAGCAGAAGCGGTTGGAAGCTGTGCCGTGGACGCGGTATTGCATTACCTGCCAGGAAAAGACGGAGCAGGGGCAGCTGTAAGTCGCGCGGCGACGGCGAGATTTTGTGGCGGCGGTCCTGTTTCGCGGGACCGCCGTATTTTTTTTAGCGGTGCGTTTGCGGCGCGCTGAAGTAACGGTAAAGTCTGGCCGCTCCCGCAAAGCCGGGCCGGTCGCCACAAAATTCAACGGCAACTTCAAGCAACGTCAAAGACGCCCGCCTAAAAAGAAAAAGCAGGCGGCCGCTACAAAGTCGAAAAATCGGCCTCTGTGGAGTCATCGCGCTTGCGTCATTGTGCGTAGAATTACGATCTATTCTTTGATGCCGTCGTGGAGTAGCGTTCGCTGTGCCCCCTCTCGGTTGCTAACGTGACATTTTGATATTGCGAACTGCGTTCGACGCGCTTGCTGCTGTGTTGTTTCCTGCGCCTTGCAGGATTTGCGCGACTACTCTGCTCACTGCCAGCCGCATTCCGATTTGCGAGGCCTGCCTGGCATCGTTCCAGCCGATCCGGGCACCGATGTGCGAATGTTGCGGGCGGCCGTTTCCTGTGGTGGTCGCCGCGACTGTAGCGGGTCCGGAACCGGCGCGACTGTTCCCCGCGATGGCGGCCGGCGGTGCATCTGTGGCGGCCACTGGGGCTCTGAGTGCCGAACCCGCGAAACCTTTGTGCCGGCTTTGCCGCGAGGGCAACTATGCTTTCGATCGCGCCCGCAGCTATGGGTTGTACAACGACGCGCTGCATCACGCGATCTTGCTGCTGAAATATGAGGAAGTAACCCGACTGGGTGATTGGTTCGCGGCGCGGTTGGCGGAGATTGTGGCGCGGGAAGGCGAGGCATTTCGCGCGGACGTGATCGTGCCGGTGCCGCTGCACCCTGACCGGCAGCGCGAGCGCGGCTACAACCAAGCGGAATTGATCGCGCGGCCGCTGGCGCGACGCCTGCATATGAAGCAGGGCGCATATCTGCTGATGCGCACGAAACCGCGCCCGGTGCGGCTGGTGCTCTCTCGCAAGGAGCATTGGGAATCTGTACGTGGCGCGTACGCGACTCGCAAAGGGCTGCGGGTTGACAAGTTGCGAGTTCTGCTGCTAGATGATGTATTGACGACTGGCGCGACCTTGGATTCATGCGCGCGCGCCCTGAAGCAGGCGGGCGCGGCGGCAGTGTTGGGATTGACGGTGGCGCGAGTGGTTCCAAGCTGGTCACCCTCGGGTCCCCAGCAGCAGTCGCGGCGAGAACAAGATTCAGGCAGGAGAAACCAACAGTGTGCGACGAGCATCCTTAGAAGCTAGGGAAACTCGTCGAGCGACGCAAAGGCGGCGCAAATGGATTTGCGGCTCAAGCATGGCTTACGGCCCCGGCCCGCGATCGGGCTGGGCGGAGTCGCGCCGGATTCTGTCGTCGCACCTGGTGGTTCTGCGGTTAAGCCTGCCGCGAGCCGTCCTTCCGTGATGCAAGCTCCCGTGCTGGTGCTGAACGCGACGTTTGAGCCGATTAATGTAACCGCCGTGCGCCGCGCGCTGGTGCTGATGTTGAAGGGCGTTGCGCAGGCCGAAGAAACCAACCACACCGAAGTACATTCCACGCACAAAGCGATTCAGGTGCCGTCGGTGATTCGTCTGTTGAGTTACCGGCACATCCCGCAGCAGAGCCGGGCGCTTTCCCGTAAAAATATTTTGCTGCGCGATCGAAATACTTGCCAGTTCTGCGCGCGGGCGTTTCCTGCTTCGGAATTGACGCTGGATCACGTGATGCCGCGTTCGCGGGGCGGGCGTTCGACGTGGGAAAATCTGGTGGCTTGCTGCTACACGTGCAATAACCGCAAAGGCGACCGTACACCGGAAGAAGCAGGAATCAAATTGCAGCGGCGGCCGCGGCCTTTCACGTTGCACACATCGCGGCAGTTGATGCGATTGATCGGACATCGCGACGAGAAGTGGCGCAAGTACCTGTTTTATTGAGGTTTGTGCTGTTTTCTTGGGCGCGCAGATTCATGCAACCTTTTCCAGCAGCAGGCGTCTAAGTATGTAATCGCTTCTAGGACACACCCCGGGAAGTGGTTCTGGCTCAACCCAGGCCGCTTCCCCTCCTTTTTTTCTGGACGCAAAAAATTCCTTCTTAAGAATTGAAAATGCTTACTGGCGGAAAATAATTTTCAGGCCGCGGCGCCAATTTTCTGCGAGGCCGATTCTGGTGACGCGAATTTCCGGCGAGAGATATTTCAGCAGCGTGTCCGTGGCGGAATGGAAGCGCAGACCGGGAGAGACGAGCCAGACGAGCGGCGGCTGCGGATCAATCTCGACGCCCGGGAAATATCCATCGCGCTGAAAATCTGCTGCGCGCTGATGGCGGCGGACGCGCAGCCAGTAATCCACGGCTTGCACGGGCAGTTGCAGATCTTCCGAGGCTTTTAGTTCGATTACCACCAGGCGCCCTTGGCGCGTGATGCCGAGCAAATCGAGCACGCCGCGATCACCGGCTGCTAGCGCGGGTACCTGCGAATAAAAATGGCGCGCATCGAGCTGCGCGTCCAGTGTTGCGGGATCTTCCAGCACGATGGATTCGAGCCAGCGCTCTGCGGCGCCTCGATACAAGGCATGATTCGTGTCGGTGGCGAGCGGGCTGCGATGCAGATCGAGCCGGTGCAACAGGCGCTCGAGAGCGCGTTCGTTTGTGGCCGTTAGCTGCTCCGTGGAATTTCCCAGGCCGAAAAAAACTCCTTGTTTTGTCCAGCGCGCGAATTGCATGCCGTGAAATGCCAGCGCGACTTCGTTCGCGCCGGCGGGGACGCGGCATTGAATAGCATCGGCGTTTGCGGGCAGCATCGCGCGGATGCGCGCCATCGTTGCGCTGGCGGCGTGCAGCGCGGATTCGATCTGGTCGCGCGGGACGAGCCAACTTTCCAGATTTCCGGCGTCGGCGGGGTCTATTTTTTGCATCGCGGCGTCGGGATCGCGCATTTCATAAACTTCGACGCGCGTAGATGCGGAAAGCGCGAGGAGGCGTTCGCGCAAGCGCTGGCTGGTGGATTGCGGGACGAAAAATCGCAGGCCTTCGATGGCGCGACGCCCGGCGCGGGTGCGCGTCCAATCCAGCCACAGAATCCCAAACGCGAGAATATTTTCGATGGTCGCCGAGTCTTCGCTTGGCGCGGCGGCGAGCAACGCCCAGGCATGCGCACCTTCGTGCATGATGCCGCGAACGTAGGAACCGGAGAAGGAATTTTCCAGATCGGGCGCGGCGGTTAGCGAATCCACCACGGCATCGGGAAATTTTTCAGCGAGGATGCGCGTGAAGCGAGCGCGGAATTGTTCGCGGGTGATGCGTCCGGCGGCGCGAGGGGAATCGGTGAGCAGAAACTCGAGGCGACCGGGCTTGGCGCGGCCGAAGCGCTGGACTTCGAGCACGATGCGGTCATCAGCGGTTTCCTTGACGCGAAGAATGCGGCGCGTGAGGTTGCGCTCGTCGGACCAGAGATGCACCAGCGGATTTTTACGTTCGACGCGGAGTTCGAAATGCAGCGTGGCGAGTTCGGCGAGCCATTCGCCATCTTCGCGGACTTCGACGCTGCCGGACGCGGCGAGATCGCTCAACGCGCGATCCAGCGCCGCCCAATCATTAGCGGGCGAATTCAACGGAACACCGTCATGGGATTACTTTGCCGCTTCCGCATCGAGAATCGTGCTGCGGCTATTGCGAGCTATTGCAGGTTCAGACCAGTGACACGTATGGAAGGATACTCTTGATTCCACTCGGCGGGAACATGTTCGAGAGTGACTTGGAACTCACGGCTCAGGCCGGCATTGAGGGGCGGGTCGCCCTGGGGCGCGATGATGAATTGTGAATCGCGCAGGATTACCTGGTTCATCGCGTCGTGAAATTCCACTGTGACTTCCATGGCGCCGATGTTTCGGTCGCCGTCATTGGACATGACTCCGGTTACGTAAGTGAATTCCTGCTTGATCATGTTGGTGGAGCGCGACATGTGCAGATCGCTGAAATGAATGCGGCCGGCGTAGGCTTGTTCCGCGGCGCCGAATGGAAGTTTTACGGCGGTCGCGGTGGCCCGCGAGCTGAAGACGCGTGTGAGCAGATAAAATCCGCCGAAAAGCAGCGCAACCACTATTGCCCCGGCAAGGAATGCGACTGGAAAACGCCGGCGCTCTGCGCTGTAGGAACTTTCGCCCGGTTGCATGGATTCCTCGCGGCCCTTAACGGCCGAACGCCAGGCGCTGAATCAGCGACTCGGGCAGGCCGCCGGCGCCCATGCGTTTCTGGACTGTCTGGATATCGTACGGCACGCGCCAGAACTCGACGGTTTTCTTGGCGACGTCAGCGATTACGAATGCAGCGCGCGTGTCTCCATCGCGCGGCTGGCCGATGGAGCCGGGATTGAGCAGGTACGTGGTTCCGTCCTCGATAGATAAGGTGGAGAAATGACTTCCTTCGGCGGGTTTGAAATGCAGTACGCCGACCTGATCGTCGCGAAGAGTGAAGCCGCCCTGCAGATGCGTGTGCCCGAAAAAAGTAATTTGCGCGGGGGCGTCGAGCAGGCTGTCAAGCGCCTGGGCCGGCGCGAAAACGTATTCGTCTTCATCGCGGAAAGCGCCGTGAACCATGACAAAACCATTTTCGGTGAGCGGGCCGGTGGGGAGTTGCTCGAGCCATTCGCGATTTTCGGGGCGGAGCTGGTCGCGAGTCCAGAGAGCGACGGCGCGAGCGACCGGATTAAAATCGTCGGCGTTGGCGAGCCCGGAGCCGGCTTTATCGTGATTGCCACGAATGGTGAGCGCGCCGATTTCGCGGATGCGGTCAACTACTTCGTTGGGATCGGGACCGTAGCCGACTACGTCGCCGAGACAGATTACTTTGTCCCACTGGCCTTTCGCGGCGGCGAGGGCGGCGTCCAGAGCAGTCAGGTTGGCGTGGATATCGCTAAGAATCAGATAGCGCATGCAACTGCCCCCAGGGGCAGGATGCGAATTATAGACGAAGAGTGGACTGGTTGCACGAAATCGCGCTTGAGAAAGGTTGAGGAGCCGGGAAGTGGAGGCTTGGGCGGCAGTCAGCGGATTAACATGCAATCGCCGTAGCTGTAGAAGCGGTATTCGGCTGCTACGGCGTGGCGATAGGCGCGGAGGGTATTTTCTTGTCCAGCGAGGGTGGCTACCAGCGCCAGGAGACTGGATTGCGGGAGATGGAAATTGGTGAGGACCTGATTTACTACGCGGAGAGGCTTGCCGGGGTAGAGGAAAATTGCGGCTTCTGATTTTCCGGGCGTTAGCGTGCTACCTCCGTGCCGGGCGGCCTTTTCGGCGGCGTCTTCGAGGGCGCGGACTACCGTGGTGCCGACGGCGAGGATTGGTCGCTTGTCTTTCTGCGCTTTAGCGATTGCTTGCGCCGTGGTTTCGGGGATTTCGTAAGATTCGACGTGGATTTTGTGGTCTTCCAGGCGCTGGGTGCGGACTGGCTCAAAGGTGCCCAGGCCAACGTCAAGAGTGATTTCCACGATTTCGATATTTCGCGCGCGAATGAGCTGTAGGATTTCAGGCGTGAAGTGCAGTCCCGCAGTGGGCGCGGCTACTGCGCTTCCCTGCCTGGCGTAGATGGTTTGATATCGCTCGCGATCGGCGGGCTCGTCGGCGCGCTTGATGTAGGGCGGCAGGGGAATGTGGCCGAGCCTCGCGAGCGCCTCATGGAAACCGGTTTTCGAGGTGAAGCGCAAGACCCGCAGGCCGTAGTCGCCCCGGCTTTCGGCTACGGCTTCGAGTTCTCCTTCACCGAAAATGATCTTTTCGCCCACCGTGATTTTTCTGCCGGGGCGGACGAGAGTTTCCCAGGTGTCTGCCGAGAGCTGGCGGACGAGCAACACTTCGATGGGCGCGTTTAAGTGTTCGTGGCGCGCCGGGTTGTGGATGCCGGGCGGCTCGGCGTGGATGCCGACGCGGCGGCCGTAGAGGCGCGCGGGCAGGACGCGGGCGTTGTTGAGGATGATCAGTTCACCGCCGCGCAACAAGTCGGGAAATTCACGGAAGCGGCGGTCGTCCCATCCGCCGGTGGTTTTATCGAGCAGCAGCATTCGGGCGGCGTCGCGTTCGGCCAGCGGATGCTGCGCGATGCGCTCGGGCGGTAGGTCGAAATTTAGTTCGTCGAGGTTCATACTAGCGCGTGCCGGAATCATTGTAGCGAATCAGCGGTCCAATCCTCGAACATCAGGCGGGAAACGTGGCGGAAGGGTCGGTAGTAATCAGCACGAAGGGAGTGGACCGGCTTCGCTCCGGACATCCGTGGGTCTATCGGAGTGATGTGCGTTCGGCGCAGGCTGAAGCAGGGGCAATCGTGCGTGTTATGGATGAACGCGGGCGATTGCACGGGCGCGCGTTTTACAGCGACAAATCACAGATCGCGGTGCGTTTGCTGACGCGCGAAAATGCGCCGGTGGACCGCGCGTTTTTCGCGGAGCGGCTGCGACGGGCCGCGGCTTATCGCGAGACCGTGGTGGAAAATACGGATTGCTACCGATTGGTGCATGGCGAAGCGGACTTGCTGCCTTCGATTGTGATTGATCGTTATGGCGATTACCTGGTGGTGCAGACTTTGAGCCAGGCGTCGGAGCGGCAGAAGGATTTGATTGTAGAGATTCTGGTGGAGCAATTTTCGCCGAAGGGCATTCTGGAACGCAACGATCCGAAAGTGCGTTTGCTCGAAGGATTGCCGCAGAGCGTAACCGTGCTGTATGGAGAAGTGCCGGCGGAGATTTTGGCGACAGAAAACGGAATTACCTTTGTATATGACCTGGCCAAAGGGCAGAAGACCGGCTCATTTCTGGATCAGCGCGAAAATCATTGGGCGGCGCGACGGTATGCGTCGGGCGAGGTGCTGGATTGCTTCAGTTATCAGGGCGGGTTCGCGCTAACGATTGCGGACCAGTGCGAACACGTGGAAGCGGTGGACATGGGGGTTCCGGCGGTACAAGCCGCGCGACGAAATCAGGAATTGAACTCGATCACGAATGTGACGTTCCGTGAGGGGAACGCGTTTGACCTGCTGAAGGAGTATGACGAGGTGGGGCGCCGGTTTCAGATGGTGATTCTGGACCCTCCGGCGTTTGCCAAGAACCGCAACAGCTTGGACGCGGCCGAGCGCGGCTACAAGGAGATCAATCTGCGTGCGTTGAAGATTCTCGAGCCGGGCGGATATCTGATCACCTGCTCGTGTTCTTACCACCTAAGCGAGGCGCTGTTTCTGCAGCTAATCGCGGAGGCGGCAAACGACGCGAAGCGGAATGTCGTGGTCGTTCAGCGGAGGACGCAGGCACAGGACCATCCGATTTTGCTGACGATGCCGGAGACGCACTACCTTAAGGCTCTTATTTTAAAGGTTTTAGAATAGTATCGGTCGTTCTGGAGGGGATGTTTGGAGTCGCTGAAAAATACTTGACAGTGATACACGCATATTTTATTGTTCACTCGCGCTAAGAAAGCGCAAAACTTCCTTCAGGAGAGCTTGACCATGAACTCGATTACGCGTTTTGACCGCTTCCGCGGGTTGGACACTCTGCAGGAGCATTTGAACCGCCTGTTTAGCGCAAACCTGCCGGTGCGGGGTGATAATTCCGCCATGACTGCTTGGGCCCCGGCTGTGGATATCTACGAGGCCGAGAACGAGCTGGTGCTAAAGGCCGACCTGCCTGACATCAACGAAAAGGACCTCGACGTACGTATCGAAAACAACATGTTGACGATTACCGGCGAGCGGAAATTCGAACAGAAGGTGAAAGAGGAAGATTACCTGCGGATCGAACGCACCTACGGCTCGTTCAGCCGCAGCTTCGGACTGCCGAACACGGTAAACACCGAAGCTATCAGGGCTGATTACAAGAACGGTGTACTGACGGTGGAACTGCCCAAGCGCGCCGAATCGAAGCCGAAACAAGTTAAGATCAACGTCACGAATAACAACTAGGGCGACGTTTGAGCATCAAACTGAGGATTGGCGGGGGGCTGGGTGGAGCATTCGCTAGCCCCCCTTCGTCCTTTAGAAGAAAAGTGAGAAAATTACATCATGCTGAATTTTGACAAACTGACTGTGAAGGCCCAGCAGGCGCTGCAAGCAGGGCAGGAAATGGGCGGGCGCGAGGGCCAGCAGCAAATCGAGCCATTGCATCTGCTGTGGGCGCTGCTCGCGCAGGGCGATGGCGTTGTGCCGCCGCTGCTCGAGAAGCTAGGGGTGTCGCCGACGCAGCTGGCTGGCGAAGTGGAAAAGCAAATTGCGCGGCTGCCGAAAGTATCCGGCGTTTCGCAGCAATACCTCGCTCCTGCAACGAACAAGATTCTGGAGACCGCGTTCGACGAGGCGCAGCGTTTGAAGGACGAGTACGTTTCGACCGAACACATTTTGCTCGCTATCTCCGCGGCGGAAAAAGATCCCGCGGGCCAGATTCTGAAGCACGCCGGCGCAAGCCATGAGGCGATTCTGCAGGCGATGGCCACGATTCGCGGCAGCCATCGCGTGACTTCGCAAAATCCGGAGTCCACCTATCGCGCGCTGGAGCAATACGGGCGCGACCTGACGGACTTGGCGCGGCGCGGCAAGCTGGACCCGGTGATCGGGCGCGACGAAGAAATCCGGCGCGTGATGCAGATTCTGGCGCGGCGCACAAAAAACAATCCGGTGCTGATTGGCGAGCCGGGCGTGGGCAAGACAGCGATCGTGGAGGGCCTCGCGAGCCGCATCGTTGCGGGCGACGTCCCAGAAGTGCTGAAGCCGAAGCGGATTGTTTCGCTGGATTTGTCGGCGCTGGTGGCGGGCGCGAAATATCGCGGCGAATTCGAAGACCGGCTGAAAGCGGTGCTGAAGGAAGTGACCGAGTCCGACGGGCAAATTATTCTGTTCATTGACGAGCTGCACACGCTGGTGGGCGCGGGCGCGGCGGAAGGTTCGATGGACGCGTCGAACATGCTGAAGCCGGCGCTGGCGCGGGGCGAACTGCGAGCCATTGGCGCGACTACGCTGAACGAATTCCGCAAGTACATCGAAAAGGATCCCGCACTGGAACGGCGATTCCAGCCCGTTTATGTGGGCGAGCCGTCGGTGGAAGACACCATCGCGATTCTGCGCGGTCTGAAGGAACGCTACGAAGTGCATCACGGCGTGCGCATCAAGGACGCGGCGATTGTGGCGGCAGCGATGCTTTCGCAGCGCTACATCACCGACCGTTTTCTGCCGGACAAGGCGATTGACCTGGTGGATGAAGCGGCCGCGGGGCTGCGCATGGAGATTGATTCCCTGCCCCAGGAAATTGACGTGATCGAGCGGCGCATTATGCAGCTGGAAATCGAACGGCAGGCGCTGCGCAAAGAATCAGACGCACATTCGCGCGAGCGCGTGAAGCAGGTGGAAAAGGAACTGAGCACGCTGCGCGAGCAATCCAACGCATTGAAGGGGCGTTGGCAAACGGAGAAAGATGCGATTGCGCGCATCCGCAAGCAGAAAGAAGAAATTGACCGGCTGAAGACGGAGGAGCAACGTTTCGAGCGCTCCGGAGATCTTTCGAAGGTTGCGGAAATTCGTTACGGCAAGCTGGCCGCAGCGGAAAAAGAATTGCAAGCAGCACAGAACAAGCTGGCGGAGCTGCAAAAAGATCATCCCATGTTGAAAGAAGAAGTCGGCGAAGAAGAAATCGCGAAAATTGTGGCCAAATGGACGGGAATTCCCGCCGGCCGGCTACTGGAAGGTGAAGTTCAGAAACTGGTGCACATGGAAGAACGGCTGCGCGAGCGCGTGGTGGGCCAGGAAGTGGCGCTGCTGAGCGTGGCGAACGCGATTCGGCGCAGCAGGTCGGGTTTGAGCGATCCGAACCGGCCGATCGGGTCGTTCCTATTTCTGGGACCGACCGGCGTGGGTAAGACGGAACTGGCGCGGGCGGTGGCGGAATTTTTGTTTGATGATGAACGCGCGATTGTGCGGCTGGATATGTCCGAGTACATGGAGAAACATTCCGTGTCGCGGATGATCGGCGCGCCTCCGGGGTACGTCGGATATGACGAGGGCGGACAGCTGACGGAGCAGGTGCGGCGGCGCCCTTATTCCGTGGTGCTGCTGGACGAAATCGAGAAGGCGCACCCGGATGTGTACAACGTGCTGCTGCAGATACTGGATGACGGCCGGCTGACGGACGGCCAAGGCCGCACCGTGGATTTTCGCAACACGGTGATCATCATGACTTCGAACGTGGGCTCGAGCGCGATTTTCGATTTGATGGAAAAGGATCCGAAGAAGGCGCGCGAGCAAGCCATGGCCGCGCTGCGCGAGATTTTCCGCCCGGAATTTCTGAACCGCATTGATGACATCGTGCTGTTCCAACCGCTGGGCAAGGCTCAGATCGAGCACATCATTGACCTGCAGATGCAGCACCTGGTGAAGCGGCTAGCCGAACGAAAGATTACGTTGCACCTGACGGCGGCGGCGAAGACTCTGCTGTTTGCCGAAGGTTACGACCCGGCGTACGGCGCGCGGCCGATGAAGCGCGCGATCCAGCGGCTGATACAGGATCCGCTGGCCCTAAAGATTCTCGACGGCGAAGTGCATCCCGGCGATGATGTGAACGTGGATGTGGACGCGAAGTCGGGCGAGATGAAGTTTACGCGGAAGGCCGCGAAGGCGGGCGCCGCCTGATTGGATTTGTGGGGCGCCAAGGCTGAATAAAATGAAAACCCTGAAGACTGCTTTCTTGCTGACGGCGTTGACGCTGCTGTTGCTATTCATCGGCGAAGCGCTCGGCGGATCGAATGGCATGACGATCGCGCTGGTGATTGCGGTGCTGATGAATGGCGGCGCGTATTTTTTCTCGGACAAGATTGCATTGAAATCCAGCGGGGCGGTGCCGATCAGCCGCGAGGAATCGCCGCGTTTGTATGCGGTGATGGAGCGACTGGCCGCGAAGGCCAATTTGCCGATGCCCAAGCTCTTCATGATTCCGCAGGCGGCGCCGAACGCGTTTGCCACGGGGCGCAATCCGAGCCACGCGTCGGTGGCGGTGACGCAGGGGCTGATGGAGATTATGAACGACGACGAGCTGGAAGGCGTGATCGCGCACGAGCTTTCACACGTGCGCAATTACGACATTTTGACTTCGTCAATTGCCGCTACGCTGGCGGGCGCGATTACGTGGATCGGGCATATGGGGCGCTGGGGACTCATGTTCGGCGGTTATGGTGGTGGCGGGCGTAACCGAAGCGGCGGGCTTGGGGCGCTGTTGATGGTGATACTCGCACCGATTGCGGCGCTTTTGTTGCAGCTGGGGATTTCGCGACAGCGGGAATATCAGGCGGACGCTTCAGGCGTGCAGATGATCGGGCATGCGAATGGGTTGATCAGCGCCCTGGAAAAATTGGGCGCGTATAATAAGAAGATTCCGATGAATGTGCCGCCTTCCACTTCGGCCCTAATGATCGTGCAGCCGTTTTCGGCGGGACAATTGTTTTCGGGATTGTTTAGCACGCATCCGCCTCTTTCGGATCGTATCGCAGAATTGCGGAACATGACGATCACGCGGTCATAAACGCGACACCGATGGCGCGCTGAGATGCGCCGATCTGAAATCACCAGCCGAGTCAACTACGCTCGCTTAAAAAGCGAAAGCGGACGGCCGCTACCCGTAGATCCCGCACCGCTGAATCTAAGGACGAATCGCGCTGCAACGCGAATCACAAACTTAACTGCTGCATCAAAAACAATCCTGTCAGTGCGAGGCCTAGTACTTCGGCGGCGCCAAGCGTCCCGTAGTGTCCTGTTTCTTCCACCACGCAGAAATGTTACTGACACGTAAAATTTGCAGGGGCGAAAGCGCATCCGACGTGGCACTCAGGACCTACGAAATACCATAACAAACTTAGTTTCAGTGCGTTACGAAGCAACGCGACGCGGACCCACTTTGGTTCCTGGCTTGCACTTCCCAACCCCGCAAGGGATTTTCGGAGGAGCGAAAAACATGAGTGAAGAACGGCAGGACGTAGTGATCGCAGACGAAGCCACCGCGCCGCGCTGGGTGGGAATCGTTGTGGTTGCTCTCGCGGTGGTCTCACTGGTAGCACTGGGTGCAGGCTGGACGGCGTCCACGCGCTCGAAGCAGCTCGAGCAATCTTTGGCCGCACAGGCGCAACAGTTCAAACAGAACGACGACGTGATCAGCCAGCGCCTCGCGAAAGCGGAAGACACCAACGCGCAACTCGAGGGCGAATTGAGCGTCGTGACCGACAAGATGAAGTTGACCGAAGGCGAGCTATCGAAGGCGCGCTCGCAGGCCAAGAAGATCAAGGAAGACGACGCCAAGGAATTGGCGGAGATGCAGAACCAGACCAATGCGCAACTCGCGACGAAGGCGAGCGTTGATGACGTGAACAAAATCGGCACGGACGTCAACGGCGTGAAGACGGACCTCGACACCACCAAGAACAACTTGCAGATGGCGCGGGGCGAGTTCGGCACGCTGATCGCGCGTAACCACGACGAAGTGGAAGAACTTCGTCGCTTGGGCGAGCGCGATTACTACGAGTTCACGATTGATAAGAAGAACTCGCGCGAGAAAGTGGGCAACCTGATGGTGGAACTGCACGCCACGAACCTGAAGAGGAGCCAGTACGGCGTCACGATTTTTGTTGATGACCAGCGCCATGACAAGAAGAACCTGACGGCGAATGAGCCGCTATACTTCTTTGAAAGCGGCGCGCGTGCTCCCTTGGAGTTCGTCGTGAACCAGGTAGGCAAAGATAAGATCACCGGATACCTGAGCGTGCCGAAGGCGAATTCCACGCACGCGCAGGCTGCTACCTCCGGCGGCAACTAACGCAATACGATGGAACGAGCTGCACCTTGGCGGGGCAGACTCGATTCACCGCAGCAAAAAGAGGGGCGCTCCCACGGGCGCCCCTCTTTTTTTGTTTACTCGGCTTTTTTCAGAGCGCGGTTCTTGCGGCTCAGGAACTTCTTGGCCAGTGCGGGCAGCTTGTCGTGCGGCAGTTTTCCTTGCTCGTACAACTTCACCTTGGCCTTCGCGGTCTTGCGGCGGCGGCGCTGGCGTTTCTGAGCTACGTATCTTTTGTCGTAAGACATCCAATTCCTCCCGATAAGTTGCGCTCCCTGATTGTAGCGGACTAGGAAAAGGATGCAAGGCTGGCGGCTGATTTTAGGACGAACTTCAAGTAGCATGGACGGGCTATGACGGCCACCGCAATCTACGCAGGAAGAATTCTTACACCGCAAGAAGAACTGCTGAACAACGTGATAGTTGTCGAAGGCGGGCGGATCACGGGCATCGGCCACCGCGATGAAGTGCATATTCCACCTGGCGCGAAGGATTATGTGGCGGCGGAGATGACCGTTGTGCCCGGATTTGTGGACGTGCACATTCACGGGGCCGGCGGGCACGACGTGATGGAAGCGACTCCTGCGGCATTGGACGCGATTACTTCCACGGTGGCGCGCTTTGGGACCACGTCCATCGTCGCGACCACGGTTACCGCGCCGGTAGATGAGACTTGCCGCAGTTTGGAAGGCATTGCCTCGTACGTGCGCAGCCATGAAAAGACCGAAGAAAACACGCGGGCGGCTGCCGAGATCGCGGGCGTGCATCTGGAAGGGCCATTTATTAATAAGGCCCGGCGGGGAGTGCATCCACCGGAGTCCATCGCGACGCCTTCGATTGAAATGTTGGAACAATTTCGCGCTGCTGCGGATGGGTTGGTGAAGATTGTGACCGTGGCGCCGGAAATTCCTGGCGCTTTGCAATTGATTGCGCGGGCGGTGGCGGACGGCCTAGTGGTGGCCGTGGGACACACCGATGCGGACTACGATCAGGCGCGTGCCGCGTTTAAGGCTGGGGCGCGGCATGCGGTGCACGTTTACAATGCGATGCGGCCGTTTACGCATCGCGATCCGGGAGTGATCAGCGCGATTATGACCGACACGGACGTGACTGCGGAAATCATCGCGGATGGCGTGCACGTGGCGGCGCCGGCCATCCAGGTGCTGCTGGGGACCAAAGGATTCGATACTGTGCTGTTGGTGAGTGACGGCACTGCTGCTACCGGGATGCGCGACGGAAATTATCGCCTGGGGAACTTTGAAGTTACGGTGAAGGGCGGCGTGGTCCGGAACTCCGAAGGCAAATTGGCTGGTAGCACATTGACGTTGGATCGCGCGCTGCGTTTTATGGTGGAAATCGGCGTCCCGTTTGTGGACGCGCTGCGCATGGCCACGATTTTGCCGGCCCGGCGGCTCGGACTCGCGGGGAAAAAAGGTATTTTGGCGATTGGTGGTGATGCAGATTTGGTGATTTTAACTCCGGATCTGCATGTGGCTGGAGTGATGACGCGGGGGGTGGGATTGCTGTAGCGTGGCACAGACGCACCGCCTGTTTCTTCACTCGACCGGAGAATTTGTTCATGACCTCGACTTCTCCCAACTTCACCCAATATGGTTTCCCCTACCCAGACAATTTGATCCAAGCGTTCATCGGCGGTTCCCAGCTGCACGGAGCGAAAGTTGACGGAACCGACGACACCGATTGGTATGGCGTGTTCATCGAGCCGCCCGAAAAGATGATTGGACTCGAGCGTGATGAACACTTCGTTTTTACGACCGGCGGCAAGGAAGGCGGTAACGGCCCTCAGGACGTGGACGTATGTCTCTATTCGCTACGGAAGTGGGCAGGTATGGCAGCGAAGGGCAATCCTTCGGCACTCCACTTTGTATTTGCCGCCGAGGAGTTTTCCACGAAGTGGTGGCAAATAATTCGTCAGGATCGGAGCGTATTTGCGGCCAAGCAGCACCTCACTCCCTTCGTAAAATTTGCGGACGATCAAATGGATCGGCTCTTGGGCCGCAAGGGACAGAAAAATATTCATCGCGCGGTATTGGAAGAAGCGCACGGATACGACACGAAATACGCAATGCATGTGATTCGTCTGTATCTCGAAGCCAAGGAGTATATGGAAACCGGAGAGATTACGCTGCCGAATCCGCGAGTCGAGCTGCTCGTCGCGATTCGGCGCGGAAAGTGTAAGCTCAGCGAAATCGAAACCATGGGAAAGGAATTGCGGGCCGAGACATATTCCGCGCAGCAAAAATCACCGCTGCCGGATTCCGTGAATCACCAAGCGGTGACGCAGCTGATCACGGGCGTGTATCTCGATTTCTGGAACTCGAAGAAGTCGTAAACGCGGCTTACTTGTTCAGCGGGATTTTCAGTTCTTCGGCGAACTTGTAGGGATCGAACGGGCTCAGCGAGAAGTAGCGGCCTTCAATGCCGATCATCGGCACTTTGCGCTTGCCATTATTGATCTGCAGCACGATGGCTTCGGCGGCGGCGTCATCATCAATATTAACTTCGCGATAAGAAATGCCCCGTTCGCGCAGAAAACTTTTGGCCCGGCGGCAATCGCAGCACCAGGAAGTTGAATACACGGTAATGTCTGACATACGCCCCTTCTACTCTTGCTCTCCTACTACATTTGTACCATAGGTATTGGATGCGTCCGCCCAGCCTGGGGATGCGACGATATCCAACGGTAAACAGGGCACATAGAGGCTATGCGGCTTGGTGCTGTATAGCTCTGCCGGACGCGCCCGCTCCGCCCGATCCCGAGCCGGCTTTGGTGGCGGCCTGTAGGCGAGCAGTGGCGCGTTCGATCGCAGCGTTCGCGCGGTCCCAATCGGCTTCCGTGGAACCGGCCTTCGGCGTGTCGGACTTGGCGCGTTCCAGAGCGGCGGTGGCGCGCGCGACGTCAATTTCCTCGCCGCGCTCGGAAATCTCCGCGAGAACGATCACGCGGTCCGGCAGCACTTCGGCGAAACCGTACATCACGGTGAGGTAACGCGTTTCGCCGCCCTTGTGATACGTGAGGATTCCGACGCCTAGCTCGGTGATTAGCGGCGCGTGGCCCGGGAGAATGCCCAGGTTGCCGTCTTTCGCCGGCATTTCGAGCGAGTCAACATCTTCGCTGAGAATGTGCCGCTCGGGCGTCACCACTTGCAGCTCGATTTTTTCTGGTAGCGTGGCCATTTATTTTGTTTCGACGGTTTCGTGTTGCTCTGCGCGCGCCAGCGTGATTTATGCTGCCGCGCCTGCCGCCATCTTTTCTGCCTTCTCGCGCACTTCTTCGATCGTGCCGACCATGTAGAAAGCTTGCTCCGGCAAATCGTCGTGCTTGCCTTCGACGATTTCCTTGAAGCCACGGACGGTGTCTTCGATTTTCACGTACTTCCCTGCCAGGCCGGTGAACTGCTCGGCGACGAACATCGGCTGGGAGAGGAATTTTTCGATTTTGCGCGCGCGGGTGACGGTTTGCTTGTCGTCGTCGGAAAGTTCTTCAATGCCCAGAATCGCGATGATGTCCTGCAATTCCTTGTAGCGTTGCAGAACTGCTTTCACCGAGCGCGCCACGTTGTAATGTTCCTGGCCGACGATGCGCGGATCCAGAATGCGCGAGAAGCTGGCCAGCGGATCCACCGCGGGATAAATGCCGCGTTCGACGATCTGGCGGCTGAGGTTCGTGGTGGCGTCCAAGTGCGCGAAAGTCGCGGCCGGCGCGGGATCGGTGTAATCGTCCGCCGGAACGTAAATGGCTTGCACGGAAGTGATCGAGCCATTTTTGGTGGAGGTGATGCGCTCTTGGAGTTCGCCGATTTCGGTGTTCAAGTTCGGCTGGTAGCCTACCGCGGAAGGCATGCGTCCGAGTAGCGCGGAGACTTCCGAGCCGGCTTGCACGAAGCGGAAAATATTATCAATGAAGAGCAGCACGTCGAGTTTTTCTTCGTCGCGAAAATATTCGGCGACGGTGAGGCCGGTCAAGCCGACGCGGAGGCGGGCGCCGGGCGGCTCCGTCATTTGTCCGTAGATTAACGCGCAGCGGGATTTTTCGGAATTTCCAGGGACGATTACGCCGGATTCCTGCATTTCCAGCCACAGGTCGTTTCCTTCGCGCGTGCGTTCGCCTACGCCTGAGAAAACCGAGACGCCACCGTGTTTCATGGCGACGTTGTGGATCAGCTCTTGGATGAGCACCGTCTTGCCGACTCCCGCGCCACCGAACAGCCCGATTTTTCCGCCTTTCAGGTACGGCTCGGTGAGGTCCACGACTTTGATGCCGGTTTCGAACATTTCGAGACTGGTGGATTGATCTTCGAGCAGCGGAGCTGGGCGGTGAATCGGGTAACGCTTTTCGTATTTCACGGGGCCGAGATTATCCACGGGCTCGCCGAGGACGTTGAGCACGCGGCCTAGAACGCTGCGGCCGACTGGGACGGAGATAGGCTCGCCGAGATCGAGCGCTTTCATGCCGCGCACCAGGCCTTCCGTGGGTTTCATCGCGACGCAGCGGACGCGGCCTTCGCCAAGGTGTTGCGCGACCTCGGCAACGATGTCGAGCGGCTCGGGATTGTTGAAACCGTCGCTGGTGATGCGCACGGCGTTGTGAATCAGCGGGAGATGACCTTCCTCGAATTGCACGTCCACGACTGGTCCAATGACCTCTACGACGTGGCCGATCTTGTGCTCTGTTGTAGCCATTCAGTGCTCCTAAGAAACGTGGTTCGTGACTTTTGATTCGTGAATCGCGTGCCGACGCCGATCACGAATTTGCTGATGCCGCTCCGCTTACAATTTCGATCAATTCTTTCGTAATCGCTGCCTGCCTGATATTGTTCATACGCAATGTGAGCTTTTCGATCAGTTCGGAAGCGTTGCGCGTTGCTGAATCCATCGCCGTCATGCGCGCGGCGTGTTCGGCGGCGGCGGATTCCAGCAGGATGCGGAAAATCTCGCCTTCGAGGTAGCGCGGGACGAGGCCTGCGAAAATTTGCTCGACGGGCTGCTCGTAGATGTAATCCACCAAGCGGCCTTGGCCGTCCGGCGCAGGCTCTGTCGGCAGAGAGCCGCCAGGGCCAGCGTGATGGGCGGCGAGTTCTTCACCATCGGCGGATTTTTTCACCACCGCCGGATCAACCGGGAGAAGCTTTTCCGCGCGCAGGTTCTGCACCATCACGTTCTTAAACTCGTTGTAGATCGCGTACACTGCATCCACTTCGCCGCTGACGTACAGCTCGGCAACGCGCGCGGCAATTTCTTTGGCTTTCGCGAATTCCACTTTCGCGGAAACGTCGAGATATTCCGCGACGAATGAATAGCCGCGCTTGCGCAGCGTGTCGCGGCCTTTCTTGCCGACGACGATCAGCTCGAGCTTCTGCGCGTGATGTTCACGGATGAAATCCATGGCGTGGCGCAGTACATTCGAGTTGAAAGCGCCGCAGAGGCTGCGATCACCCGTGAGTACCATTACCAGGATTTTTTCTTCGGGGCGTCGCTGCAGCAGAGGATGCGCCGGAGATTCCATGCGCGCCGCGGCGGAGCGGAGCACGCGAATAATTTCCTTGGCATAGGGCCTTGCGGCAAAGACGCCTTCCTGCGCGCGCCGCAATTTTGCCGCGGCCACAAATTTCATGGCGCGGGTGATCTGCTGCGTGCTCTTCACCGAGCGAATGCGGCGCCGATAATCGAGAAGTGTGGGCATGGAACTGGACTATTTTGCCTGGGCCGCCACCGCTGGAGCGGTCTTGATGGTGGTCTTGAACCGCTCTTTGAATGCGTCCAGCGCTTTTTTCGCTTCGGCGCGGTTGGTATCGTCGAACGCCTTCTTCTCGCGCAGCGATTTCAGCAGGCCGCTGTAATTTGTTTCGATGAAGGGATACAGCTCCTGTTCGAAACGGCGGCACTCATTAACCGGAAGATCGTCGAGATATTTGTTGGACGCGGCGAAAATAATCAGCACCTGATTTTCCACGGACAGCGGTTGGTATTGGTCCTGTTTCAAAATTTCCATCAAGCGTTGGCCGCGGGCGAGTTGCGCCTGCGTAGCCTTGTCGAGCTGCTCGGTGCCGAACTGGGCAAAGGCCGCAAGGTCGCGATATTGCGCGAGATCCAGGCGCAGAGTGCCGGCAACCTGGCGCATGGCTTTGATTTGCGCGTTGCCGCCAACGCGGCTGACGGAAATTCCGGCGTTCACCGCAGGCCGGATGCCGCTATTGAAGAGGTCGGCTTCCAGGAAAATCTGGCCGTCAGTGATGGAAATCACGTTCGTCGGAATGTAGGCGGAAATGTCGCCAGCCTGCGTTTCGATTACGGGCAACGCGGTGAGGGAACCTGCCCCGAGTGCGTCATTCAGCTTCGCGGCGCGTTCGAGCAGGCGCGAGTGCAAAAAGAAAACGTCACCTGGAAACGCTTCGCGGCCCGGCGGGCGGCGCAGCAAGAGCGAAATCTCGCGGTAGGACTGCGCGTGCTTGGAAAGATCGTCGTAAAAGCAGATGGCGTGGCGCTTGGTGTCGCGGAAATATTCGCCGATCGCGCAGGCGGTGAATGGCGCGATGTATTGCATCGAAGCGGATTCAGACGCGGTGGCGGCGACGACGATGCTGTGCTCCATCGCACCGTAATCGGTAAGCGTCTTGATCACCTGCGCGACGGTAGAGCGTTTTTGGCCGATGGCGCAGTAGATGCAAATCAAATCGCCGCCGCGCTGGTTCAAAATCGTGTCAATGATGATGGCGGTTTTTCCGAGTTGGCGGTCGCCGATGATCAGCTCGCGCTGGCCGCGGCCGATGGGAATCATCGCGTCAATGGATTTGATACCAGTCTGAATGGGTTCACGCACGGGCTGGCGAGCGACGACCCCGGGAGCAAGGCGTTCGAGTGGATTGCGCTGCGTGGATTGGATGGGACCTTTGTCGTCAATAGGATTGCCCAGCGCGTCCACCACGCGGCCGATCATGCCATCGCCCACCGGCACGGACATGATTTTGCCGGTGCGCTTGACGGTGTCGCCTTCTTTGATTTCGGTGTAATCGCCAAGGAGCACGGCGCCCACTTGATCTTCTTCGAGGTTCAGCGCGATGCCGAAAACGTCGTGCGGGAACTCAATCATTTCTCCGGCCATGCACTTGTCGAGGCCGTGAATGCGCGCGATGCCGTCGCCTACCGAGATTACGGTCCCGACTTCCTCGACGGCGAGGGTCTGCTGATAATTCTCGATCTGCTCGCGCAGTATTTTGGTTATTTCATCCGCTTTGATGTTAGCCATCCTGACTCCTGTTTTCTAGTGACCCTGTTACGCCGTCGCGTAAACGCGCGATGTGGCGTCAAGTTCTTATTCGGTTTCAAGCTGTTCGCGCAAGCGATTCAGTTGCTCGCGCACTGAGCCGTCATAAACCGTGGACCCAACGCGCACGACGGCGCCGCCCAGCAAGTTCGCATCTTCGGCGAAGCGCGCTTCGATCTTTTTTCCGGTGCGGCGCTGCAGCACCCCGAGCAAATCCCTTTTCTCCGCGTCGCTCAGGGCGCGCGCGGTGGTGACTTCGGCTTCGGCAATGCCAAGGCGCTTATTCAGCTCCGTGCCGAACACCGGCAAGATTTCGTGAAACAAGTGCGTACGGCGGTGATCCACAATCAGGCACACGAAATTGCGCACGGCTTCGTTCAGGCCCATCTTCGCGGCCACCGCAGTGATGATTTTGTTTTTCACCGCGCCGTCAACAGCGGGACTTTCTAGAGCGTTGCGGAGATCAGCCGAAGTGTTGAAGGTTTCGACGAACACCGCAAGGTCCTTGCGAATCGCTTCGCCAGACTTGCGTTCCAGCGCCACGTCGGCCAGCGCCGCGGCGTAACGTTCGGCGACGGCGCTCAATAGACGCTCCCTTCCAGCTCCGCGATGAATGTACGGATCAGCGTGGCTTCGGATTTGGGCGCCAGTTCCTGCTTCAACACTACTTCGGCGCGTTCGACGGCGAGGCGCGCGCCCAGCGCCTTCAATTCCATGCGCGCCGCTCGGCCGGCCGCTTCGATTTCGGCGCGGGCCGCCAGTTCGATCTTTTCGGCTTCGGCCCGGCCCATGTCGCGCAGGCGCTGCGCTTCGGCTTCGGCGTCGCGCTTGGCATCCACGCGCAATTGCTCGATTTCACGTTCCAGACCTTCGAGCTTGGTTTTGATTTCGCGGCGTTGGCGCTCCGCGGCTTCGCGGGCTCGCGCGCCTTCTGCGATTTTTCTGGAAATTTCTACGGTCTGCGCGCGAAAAGCCGGCGCGGCGTATTTCACGATGCAGTAGGCGATGCCGCCGAATACCAGCGCGAAGTTAAGCCAGCGAAAAACCCAGCCGGTGGTGGAATCCGCCGGAGAAGCTTCGCCCTCTTGCGCCAAGGCCGGGACGGCGGCTAGCGTGAAGAAAATCGCCATGAAGCCAAGCACGCGGCCCGCGGACTTCAAATGGTAAGCGAGCCGGAGAATCATTGGCGCGCACTACCAGGCGAAGGATTCGCGCCTTGGAGAATGCTGCGCGCGATAGCGCCGGCCAGTTCCGGGGTTTGGCGCTCGACTTCCTTGCGGGCTTCCACCAGTTCGGCTTCGATTCTCTTCTTGGCCTCGTCAACTTCCTTGCGCGCGAGGGAGCGTTGCGCTTTCAGATTCTTGGCGCGTTCCTCGAGGACGGCTGTGCGAGCCGCTTCCTGCTCCAGATAAATTTCGCCCTGGGCTTTGCGCAGAGCCGCGTTGTAATTTTCCAGATCCTGGCGTGCGGCGGCTTCGACAGCTGCCGCCTCGGCGCGCGCGCCTTCGATTTTCGCGCTGCGCTCCGCCATGGCTTTCTGAATCGGGGTGAAGAAAGCCCAGCGCATGAAAAGATAAAAAAGGAAAACGATGATGACCGTGGGCACAGCTTGAAGAAACAGGTCACCGAGCTGGCGAAGGATTTCCATCGTTAGGAAAGGCTACGAATACTTTTGCCCCGTTTGTGTCGTTTGTGTCGTTGTGTTGCACTGTTGCCCGGAATCTCGACCAGCCGCTCCGGGACACACTTCTAGGCTCAAGCAAAGGCCGCGATTATCGCATCGAGTCCTGCTCCCGTCAACGCTTTACGGCCTATTTTGCGCTAAAGAAGCGAGACACGCTGCACACCATTCTACTTCGGCGGGGGGCTGATATGCCAGTCGTGCGCGCGGCTCGACGGGCGCCTAGCGCGGGGTGAGCGGGCCGTGAACACCTTCAAACGCTTTCTTGCGCGTGACCACGAACCACAATTGAATGGCGATCCAAGGAAGCGAGAAAACCAGGCTGAACCACAGTGGAAACTGGAACTGAGTTGGCGGCAGGCCCAGCGAGCCTTGCACCGCGCCCATGGCTTCTTCGTAACGGGTTTGCGCGCCAGGAAGGATTACGGAAATGACGGAATTGAAGATTGCGAAATTAAAATAATAGACGGCGAGGTTGCGGCCCCACATCTCCAGCTTCAGCAAGCCGTAGCCCATCAGGAGTTGCACGGACATGTAACCAACAACGATGAGTGAAGCTTTCGCCCCGGTGAAATAGAAGCCCAGAAAGGTGAGAGGCATATGCAGGATGTTGAAGAACGGAAACATGCAGGCGCCCACCAGCGCGAGGTACGCAATGATCGTGATGCTTACCGGCCTTTTCGGCGCGCCAGGCAATTCAGTGGGCGCGAGCGCCACGGGAGCCCAGCCCGACGCGGCCGCTGGCGTTGTGGGGTTGCGGAACACTTCTCGAACCGGCCGCGAGTTGAAGAAATACAGCCACCAGCCTCCTAGCAGCGCGAGCAGGCCATAGAAGGTTGCCATGCCGATGCGCACCGCGGTCATCAGATGCGCGAGCGGTGGCATGGCTTCGCCTGGTGGGACGGCGGACGCCGGCGGAATTGGCAGCGGCATCACCAGCATCATGAGCAGGCCGGGCACAGCCATCACCAACAGCAGCCCGCTGAAAACGATCATGGAAATTCTGGCCCATTCGCGCAGTTGCAGCAGGTTGATTCCGGTGGCGATTCCCCAACCCGCCAGACCCAGCATCAATACAGACATGATCAGGCCAGCGTCGCGGGTGAATGCGGGCGCGGATTCCGCCACAGGCATCACGCTAGAGGCGAAAATCATGAACCCGGCGGAAAGCAGCGTCAGTCCCGAGCCGATGAAGACCACCACCGCTGCGATCGTCACACCTGCCGGACGCCTCATCGCTTATCTCTAGCCTCGCTTGTGGCGCGTACTGTTGCTTTTCGCGGAGTATATACCACCGCGCGCGACGGCTGGTGGTTGAGTGCGTCCTGTGACGGATTAATACGCGTAGGCCTGAAGCAGCGCGAACACCACCACTCCGGTGACGGAGACATACAGCCAGATGGGAAAAGTGTAACGCGCGATGCGTTTGTGCTGCGGGAAGCGGCCGCTGAGCGAGAAGAAGAAAGTGATGAGGACCAGCGGCAGCGCGACGACCGAAAGAATGATGTGGCTCGAAAGAATCAGGAGGTAAATCGCGCGAATCGTCGCGTGGCCCGCGGGGAAACGCGTATCGCCGTGCAGCGCGTGGTTCACGATATAGCTGACCAGGAATAGCGAGGAGAAGCCGAAGGCCAGCAGCATGCTGGCGCGATGCGCTTTTCGGTCGCGTTTTTTAATGAAGTAGAGACCGGTGCAGAGCGCAACGGCGCTGAGTCCGTTCAGAATTGCATTCAGCGCCGGGAGGAAAACAAATCGGCCCGCGAACTGCGCCGGTGCGCGGTGCAAATAAAGCAGCCATAAGAGAAACGATACCGCTGCTGCGCTTACGACGAAGATCGAGCCGAGTACCGCGCGTTGGTTGCTCTGGAGCTGCGTCTGGTCCATGGAGATTTGTACGATACTACAAATTTTTGAATCCAGCATCGGGTGAAAAAATCGAGGCGCGCTCCGCCGATCCCGCAAAGCGGGATTGCGGTTCCCTGGCACTGCCTTCCTTCGGCGCGCAGGCTGAAGCTATTTGGCGGTCGCTTCCGGTTGAGCGGGGGAAATCAATTCTGCGTTGAAGCGCGTGCGTTGCAGGCGATAGCCGTCGCGCGTCCGGATGTGGTAGCGCTTGTGCTGGTCGCTTGCGAGTCTTACGGAGATGGTGCGCCAACCGCGGTTGGGATTCGGCTTGGGGTAGTAGCTGAGGGAATAGAGATGCGCCAGATCGTCCCGGATGGACGCGAAAGCGGCCTGTTCATCCTTCCAGCTGTGGGCGAAATACACTTTGCCGCCGGTGGCAGCTGTCATGCGTTGAAACACGGCGTTGGAGATCGGCTCGAGGTGGGCTTCCTGCGTGCTCACCATGTAAATAGTTGTGCCGGTGGATTGCGCGAGCTCAGCCACGTCTTCCGGTGGAACCATGCTGTAGTTGTCGGGTCCGTTGGAGAAGACCACGATCACTTTTCGTCCGGTGAAGTGCGCGGCGTCTTGCACGGTGAGCAACAGGCAATTGTAGAGCGCGGCATCGTCTCCGGCAACGGTGGTGCGGGCGGCGCGCAGAACTTGCGCGCGATCGGCGGTGAGCCGCGCGGCGCGGGAAAGATCGCGGCTGTAGGAATAGAACGCGACTTTGTTCGCGCTCTCCAGCGAGCGCACGAAATCAGCGATCGCGTCTTGCGCGAAGACGAAGCCGCGGTACATATAGTTGCTGGTGTCGAAAAGAACGAAAACGTTTGCGCCTTCGACCAGCGAAGTGAGTTCACCGGCGGATACGGAGTCTTTTTGCGCCGCGACGGAGGCGCCGGAAGGTTTGGCGCCGGATGACGGCCCGCTGCCGAGCGCGCGTGCGGCCTCGTTGCCTTCGCCAAACGTCGCTAAGCTTTCCGGAATGCCGTCCTCGGCGATCACGAAGTCCTCGGGATGAAGCCCGGTGACGTACTTTCCCTTGTTGTCGGTGACGGCCACGTTCAATTGCACCAAATCCACCGTCACATTAATGCGCGGCGGACCGCTTTCCTGCGCCACGGGCGCGGTGCGGACGAAAACGGAGAGTGCGACCACCACAACCAGAGCCACCACGAATCGTTTGCACATCACGGGCCTCGATGTTGTTCGCTGCTACATCTTCTACGCTGCGCCGCGCGGGCCCACGCCGCCTGGCCTTAGCAGCGCCGGAAAAATCCTACGGCTGAGGACTGCCGAAACTGGCGGGCAACGATGTAACTTTGCCCTGCCGGAACTCTTCTCCGGTTTCGTGCATCGCACGCAGTATGGCCGGCCAATCGTTCAAGTCCGTCGCGAAAATCTTGGCGACCATGCGCTCGGTGAGTTCGGGAGCCAGACGATTCAGCGTCACAGGGGGATAGCCCATTTCATCAGCCAGGCGCGCCCAATACAGATTCGTCGAGTCCCAGGTTTCGGCCAGCAGGCGGCTGGAATAACCCTGGAACATTGGAAACGGCCGAACGTTGATCAATTCGCGAGAATAGGTGCGCGCAAGCACGGGATGCGGCACGCCGAAATCCTGCGATAGGCGCGTCCAGCTGATTTCCGTGGGGTGATCGCGAGATAAATCCTGCAATTCACGCCCGGCCGTTCCCAAGGAATTGGTGTCGTCTGGAAATCTGCGGCGAAATTCCACGGTTAGATAGAAGGAGTCGGCTGGGGTAAACTCCGCGGAAGCTTCCGTGAGCTGACCCGCGCGTAGCGCGGCATTGAGCTGCGCGGCCCGTTCTGGAGTCATGCGATCCGAAAGAATTAGAGTCACTTTCGCGCGCAGCTCGTCATTTTTCACCGACGCTGCCAGCATTTCGTCGCCCGCGCGCTGATAGAGCGCGATGGCGTGAAGTTCGTCGCGGCTCACGTTCCACCAGCGCGGCAGTACGGCGTCGGTCAAAACGGAAGGCACCAGATCCGACCAAATCAGCGCCTGGACATTTTCAGGCGCAATAAAATCCTCTTCCATTTGCGCCAGAACGTACGGCAAATCGGCGAGCGAACCCACCAGATGAGCGCCTCCGCCCGCGGGAGAGCCGGCGCCAAACAAGCGCGGCGTGAGCCAGAGCGATTCTTCCGTTCCCATCACCGTCTCGCCGGAAAAATCGTGGGAGCGAATAAGCAATGGATTATTGTGCAGAGCCTGCGAGCCCGGCGGTTCGTAATAAGCGTAGACGAATCCGACAAGCGTGTCGCGCAGGAAAGGAGCCAGCAGGCCGCGCGCTTGTTCCAGATCCGGACCGGACGCTTGCGATTTCAGGATCTTGGCGAGGTCCGTGTGCATTTCGATTTCGGTATGACGGTTGTTGTAAGACCCCGCGGTAAAAGTAGTGCGCTCGCTGCTGGTGAAGATCGGCCGCGGCATCTGGAATTCGGAGAGCTGCTCGGCCAGCGGGAGCAGACGATCGCCGGCTGGAATTCCTTGCGCGCTGGGCGTCATGCCGTCGCCCAACGCAAGCAGCGTGTCGAGAGAAACCAAGCGCTGGTCGTCTAGCACCGCGCGAATTCGGTCTGCCAATTCGCGATGGATCCGCTGGCCTTCGGAATTCGTCTGGCGAGGGCCGGCGATTAATTCGACAATTGCATCCTGCGAGCGCCGGGTTTCGCCCGTCGCGGCGTGGAGGACTTGTCCGAGCGACACGCGTCCGGCATCGAAGACCTGGGTGGATGACGTAATGTGCGCGAAAGGCTTGATCATGCCCTGCCACGACGCGTCTTGAGCGCTAACTGGGATCTCGCCTTGGCGCGCCAGGATTTCCCAGAGCATCACGTTCGCTTCGAAAATCCCCATGGCGTTGCCGCGCATCGTGTGATCTGAGATTTTCCAAAGCGAGCTGGCGGTGTTCAGAAACGCGGCGATAGACGCATCACTCAGGTCCGGAAATTCGGAGAAGACGGAATACTGATTGCGAAACTCGCTGAACTTCCCGGCCATCAGTTCCACCGTGGCAGCGCTCAGGCGTTGCCCTGCCGGCCGCTTCGCGTCTACTTCGCTGAGCACCAGATACGCTTCCGCCGGAGTGCCTTCCAGGCCGATGCGGGAGAGAGCGAACATGGTCTCCAGCAAACCGTCGGGCGTGCTCTTCCAGTCTTTCGTGTTCACGATCCACGCACGCGCCAGTTCGGTATTGTTTTTCTGCCGCAGAATGTCTTTCCATGCCTGGACATTTCCCGGCACGTGCGGCTCGCCGTGCGGGTCCCACTGCATGCGCGTGGTCAAAAGCAGGAGCGTTGGATCGGGCCGGAACACCGCGGCCGTGGCGCTGGGGGAAATATTTTTGCCACGCAGCGCGTCGTAGCAGCGGCGCAACCGCGGAGACTCGACGAAGTGCGCTTGCTGCTCCGGCGGGATGCGCGAGAGGGAGTCAAAATAAGCGGCCAGCCAGCCGTTGTCTTTTGAAAGCAAGTGCGGCACAAATTCGCCCGGCGAGCGCGGACTGGCGCCGGCCAGGTCTTTCCACTCCGCCTCTGCGCTCGCGCCGCCGGGAACGATTACGCGCCCCGATTCAATGCGAATGTAACTGCCGTAAAAATCCAGGGCCGCGGAAAGTGGAACCAATTTTTTTAGTCCGGGCGAATGCAACAGAGCAGTCTGCGTTTCCGGATCCATGTGGGCCCAGGCGTAATAGAGACGAGCTACAGCGAGTTCGTGCAACAACGTATCAACCAGCGGCCGGTTCTCTTTGTCCGTGCCACCGCCGCTGCTGGCTTCCGCCCATTCTCGCTCGGTTAGAACGATCGGAACTTGGGAATTGGGGTACGGATAAACGAACGGTGTGCCATCCTGCAAAGTCTTTTCCAGGTCTGGCAGCGGGAAGCCGGAATCAATGGTGAGAAATGCTCTGCGAGGATCGGCTGTCTCGACGTACGTGGTGCTCTTGCCACATTCCGCAGCCACCTTGTAGCCGAGGATGCCGAGTAATTGCATGGCGTCTGCGCAATTGGAAACGCGAATCACGCCGTCGTGACCGGCGAAGTTTGAGAGTTCCCGGGCCTGTTGCACGTACCGCCGCAGGAGAATTAGAAATTCGGTAGGGTGGCTGGCGAGCCCACTGCCCTGATATCCGAGGAGATATACATTACGGGCGAGCAGGGGCATCACTTCTTCGGCGCCGGCTTTCTGGCTGATTCCGGCGATGCGCAAGAACGAACGCAGCGGGCCGGGAATCGTGGCAGTGCTGGTCGCAGGTGCGGTCGTGGACGGCACGGCCAGCTGAGACGGCGCGGGCGTTTCGACGATACGCTCTTGCAGTGGAGGTGGACCCGGCGGAACCGAGCCGCGAACTCGAGGGGAAAGGCTGAAACAAACAAACGCTAGGAGTACAACGAAGGTCGAAAGACGCAGGGGATATCTCATCGCCGGCACCCATCCCAACCACTTTCGCGACGTTCCGCAATTGCTTACCGGCGCGGTTTGCGAGACGCGCTTCGCACCGGGTCAAGGTTCACACCGAATCGAGATCCAAGCCTGGAGAGGAGACTGGACCTCTGGTTGGTGAATCCTACCCCTCTGAGGCTGGGGACGCAACGAATTTGCGAACGAATTTGCGAACGGCTGCGGGAGTGTGGCGAGCGAGCGCGTGGCGAAAGTTCGGAGAAGCGTGTGCGAACCGGTTTCTTCTTTCCCGCAACATTGCTAGCCCGTGAAGCATCCACCAGAATCAACCCTCCGCAACCGCGCCGGTCTCCATTGAAGCGCCGCGTAATATCCCCGCTGAACTGGTTCTGATTTCGATTCTGACCAGAAAAGAAAACGCTTGACACGGAACCACTGGGTTCCCTATTGTTAATAGGGAACCATACGGTTCCCTATTCTGAGATGAGCGATGACCCTCTTTTTCGAGCTTTGGCGGACGCCAGCCGGCGCAAACTCCTCGACAAGCTGCACCGTAAGAACGGGCAGACGCTCGGGGAGCTTTGCCGGGGGCTGCGCATGACCCGCCAGGCGGTCGCGAAACATCTCGCCATTCTCAAGAAGGCCAATCTGGTGTCGTGGATACGTGAGGGAAGGGAGAAATTCCATTTCATCAATCCCGTCCCGATAAACGAAATCGCAGAACGCTGGATCAGCAAGTTCGAATACCCGCGCTTGCAAGCGCTTGCAAAACTAAAGAAAAGTCTGGAGGGAGAAGATCATGACTAAAAAGGCTGAAAGCACTTTTGTTTACGTCACTTACATTCGCACCACTCCGGAAAAGCTGTGGTCAGCACTGACCGATCCGGAATTCATAAAGCGCTACTGGTTCGGCATGAATTGCGAAAGCCGGTTTACGCCCGGATCCGCGTGGAAGATGGTGTCCGGCGACGGCCAGACCTACGACTCTGGCGAGATCGTCGAGGCCGAGCCGCCACGGCGCTTAGTGATCCGCTGGCAGCACCAGAACAAGCCCGAGCTGAAGGCCGAAGGCGTGTCGGTATGCACGATGGAACTGGAACCCAGTGGAACGGCGGTGAAGCTCTCCATTACGCACACCATTGAGTGCGAACCTTCGAATTTCATCGCGGCGGTGTCCGGTGGCTGGCCGAAGGTCATCTCCAACCTGAAGTCGCTGTTGGAGACCGGCTCGACCGCTCTTCAGGACCCCTACCCGACGGGCAATCCCTACGGCCGCCGCTGACATCGCAGGGAGAGCGCTCGCTGCGCAGGGAGTAACCGTGGTAAAGGTCATTTTCGGAAACCATGCGCCGGTTCTCGCATCACGCAAGCCGTGTTAGTCTCGGCGAAGATGGAGGGCAGCAGGCATGGCCGAAAATAAAACCAAACCCACCAAAATAAGTGTTGCGGCGTTTATTGATGCCCTTGCAGACCCGATCAGGCGTGCGGATGCCAAGGCGCTCGTTAAATTGCTGCAAGGCGTGGCCGGCGAAAAACCTAAAATGTGGGGACCATCCATCATCGGTTTCGGCAGCTGCCATTACCGGTACGAGAGCGGGCGCGAGGGCGATATGCCGCTGATCGGTTTTTCGCCGCGTAAGCCCGCGCTTGTTCTGTACAACATGATCGGGTTCAGTGACTCCGCGGCGCTGCTCGCGAAGTTCGGCAATCATACGACCGGCAAGGGCTGCCTTTACATCAAGAAGCTCGCAGATGTGGATCACAAAGTGTTGCAGGCGCTGGCCGTCAAATCCGTCGCCGGAATGCGAGCACGATACCGCAGCGTGGCGGGCAAATCTTAAGCTGCCTGGTTGCCGGTAATTCAATGGGAAGCCGGCGAATCGGATTCCCCGCGGCGTGACGGACCTGCGTGATCGGGATCGAGATCCAATGACCGCAGCAACGTCATTCACCGCTCGCCGCGCATTCCCCTTGCTAAACTAGGAGAGCATCCGCTACACTCCTAGCTTAGCTAGGAGACCGATCCTGTGAACAAATCCGCGGAACTACTCCCGGGCACTCTCGAAATGCTGATCCTCAAAGCGGTGTCCTTGAAGCCATTGCACGGCTACGGCGTCTTGCTGCGCATACGACAGATATCCAAAGACGCGCTGGAAATTCCCCAAGGGTCCCTGTATCCGGCTCTGTACCGCTTGGAAAGTCACAATCTCATCACCGCTGAATGGGGTCAGAGCGAAAATAACCGCCGCGCGAAGTATTACACTTTGACCGCGGCAGGACGTCGCCGCTTGCGTGAGGAAACCGCCGGATGGAACCGTTTGGCGTCTGCGATGGCCGCAGCGCTAAACGCAACGCCGGAGGAGGTGTGAAATGATCCAGCGCCTTCGTTCGTTGTTTCGTGTGCTCGCCCGGCGGCGTGATTTCGAAGAGGGAATGTCCGAGGAGCTTCGCTTCCATATCGAGCAGTACACCGATGAACTGGTCCGCTCCGGCCTTTCGCCGGAAAATGCAGCTCGCCGCGCGAGGATTGAACTCGGCAGTCCCATCAACGTCAAAGCGGATTGCCGGGAAGCCTTTGGCGTGCACTTCTTCGAGGAGTTTCTCAGGCAGCTGAAGTATGCCGCCCGATTATTGCGCAAGACCCCGGCATTTACAGCCACCGCTCTTCTCACGCTCGCCGTCTGCTTTGGCGCGAATCTCACGATTTTTGCCGTGATTGATTCGGTGCTGCTCCGTCCCCTGCCGTTTCCCGCGCCCGACCGGCTCATGATGATATTCAATACGTATCCGAAGGCCGGCGTTGATCGCGACGGTTCCTCGGTGACCAACTATTACGAACGCCGCGGCCGTATTCCTGCCTTCGCCTCGCTTTCGATCTATCGCTATAGCACGGAAATCGTCGGCGAGCCTGGTTCCACGGAACGCGAGCCGACCATGCGCGTGTCTCCGGATTTTTTCGCTACACTCGGGCTCGGTCCCGCGATCGGCCGTACTTTCACCGACGAGGAAACCACTTCTGACACCGACCATGTCGCTATTCTTTCCAACACGTATTGGCGGCAACGATTCAACGCCAATCCTGACGCGCTTGGAAAGCAGATTCGCGTAAACAGCGTTTCCAGAACGGTGATCGGCGTCTTGCCTCCCAGCTTCCGCTTTCTCTCTTCCGATGCCCGCGTGTTTTTGCCCCTCGCATCTCCTCCGGAAGATCGCGCGCCATCGCGGCGGCATTCCGGCGGGAATGTGATTCAAATGATCGCGCGCCTCAAGCCGGACGCCACGCTCGCACAGGCCCAGTCGGAACTCGACGCGCAAAACGCGGCACTTGAAGTGGACGACCCGCAGGCCAAGATGATCGCCGATGCGGGCTTTCGTTCAGTGGTGGTGCCATTGCGCGCGGACCACGTCGCAGCCGTGCGCCCCACGCTGCTGCTGCTGGAGGCAGGCGCACTCGTTCTGCTTCTGATTGGCGCAGTTAACCTCGCCAACCTGCTTCTTATTCGTGCCAGCGGCCGCGCCAAGGAACTAGCCGTTCGCCAGGCGCTTGGCGCAGGTTGGAAATATCTCGTCAGCGAAGTGCTCGTCGAGACCACGCTGCTCACGTTTGCTGGAGCGCTGCTAGGACTCGTCATCGGCGCCGGCGGAATCCAGTTGCTGCGCGCGTTGGGCGCTGATCGCCTGCCCTTGGGAAGTCGCATCGTTTTCGACGCGCGACTAGCACTCCTTGGTTTGGTGGCAGCCATCGTCGTGGGCATCGTGTTCGCGGTGCCCGTCGCCTGGTTCAACCTTCGGAGCCATCTCGGAAATGCGCTGCAATCTGTGAGCCGTGGCGGCACCACCGGACGCGGCCCTCAGATCGTGCGTCACAGTTTCATCGTCGCGCAGATTGCCTTGGCGTTTGTGCTGTTGGTCGGAGCTGGTCTCCTCGCCCTCAGTCTTCATCGAGTGATGGCCATCTCTCCAGGCTTCCAATCCGATCACATCCTCACTGGGGAAATTCTGCTTCCGTGGGCAGACTACGGCGACGAAGCCCGCGTGAAATTTGTGGAAAGCGTGCTGGACAAACTCGATCGGCTGCCGGGAGTCTTGTCCGCAGGCGTGGCCAGCAATGTGCCCTTCAGTGGCAACAGCGGCAAAAGCGCCGCCACGGTAGAGGGCCACGTTGTCCGCCCCGGCGAATCCGCGCGCGGACATTATTCTTACGGAGTCGCCGGCGACTATTTTCGCGCGATGGGGTTTTCTCTGCGGGCGGGACGCTTCCTCACCGCCGACGATTCGCGTCGCGCCGATCGAGTCTGCGTTGTGGATGAAGACTTCGCGCGCTACTACTGGCCGCACACCAGCGCGATCGGCCAAAGATTGTGGGACGGTTCCGAAGGCGGAAAAGATGCCGACGCATTCACCATCGTCGGCGTTGTTGGCGGGGTGAAACAAGCGGGGCTTACCGAAAACGCAGCCCAAGGCGCGATCTATTATCCATATCCCTTCCGTATTGACAGCGGCTTCTTCGTCGTCGCCCGCACCAGTCAGCCACCGGAATCGTTCGCGTTGACGTTACAGAAGGTGGTGCGACAAGTTGACGCCAACGTGCCGGTCAGCGATGTCCGCTCGATGGACACGCGCATTGCCGACAGCCTGGTCGCGCGCCGCTCACCGGCACTGCTCGCCGGGCTCTTCTCAGCGATAGCTCTGCTGCTCACCTCCATCGGTACTTATGGAGTGCTGAGTTACGCGGTGGCACAGCGCCGCCGCGAAATCGGAGTGCGCATGGCCCTCGGGGCGCAACCCGGGCGGATTCGAATGCAGTTTCTCTCACTCTCACTTCGGCTGCTAATCGCCGGAACCTTGTTGGGCTTGCTCGGAGCGTGGCAAGCCGGCCGCGCGATGCGCTCGCTACTCTTCCAGGTACCAGCGCTGAACGTCGCGGTCCTCGCCGCTGCCGCCTGCGTCACGGCAGCAGTCTGTCTTGCTGCCTGCCTGCTGCCCGCGGAACTGGCAGCGCGAATATCCCCGATGGAGGCTCTTGCCGAGGAGTAGAGAGTCCAGTTCGTTCAGTCGCCTGCCGGGCCGGCAAAAAGTATGAGATTCTCATCCGGATCCGACACGATAAAGGTTCTGGCGCCCCAAGGCTCCTTCTTCAGTGCCTGATGAAAGCAAAGCCCCCGAGCCTGATAACTCAGAAACAGCTCTTTGATTTCTTTCGCGGTGGCAACGGTGATGGTAGCGGAGAGCAGACCTTCGCGCTTGCGAACGCCTGCAACGAACACAGGCTCGAAGACCAGCCGCAAGTTTAGTCGCGCGGCATCACGGACGACTTGCGCGTAGTACGGCGGATCTCCATAGACGAATTTCACCGCGAAGCCGAGCTTGTTCGCATAGAAATCGCAGGAACTTTTGATGTTCGTAACGAAGAGTTGCGCCTCAATCGAATTGAGAATGGGACGTGGTGTTGTCCGTCTAGGTTCGTTGGTCATGGCAACTGCTCCTGATTTGAGCGCCTGCCATCCCTCGAACCCCATTTGCCGCGCTACAAGCTCCTGAGCGTCCGCTAACTTGAAGCTTGATTGCAGTATCTCGACATCCCCCATGTGGCGAAACCGAGGTAACGCGGCTCTGATTTGCGCTGCAACGGGATAGTACCGTTCACGATGCCAGCGCAGATACTGTTTGGCTTGCTTCTTGAGGTTTTCGATATTCGGCATAGGCGCAATGGTTTTTACTTATCGTAGGTGGGCGTTGCCCTTCCGTTCAGCACCGATGCGCCCTACGCAGCACCCAAGACTTGCATCAGCAGCGCAGGTTTGTCAATAACCCAGCCTTGAACGATTCCAAGCCGCTGTGGTATTTAGTCCTTCAGGCATCAACCGTAATCAGGAGGCGTCGTGAGGAGCTTCGACCGGAGATTGCAACTGATCTGTTTCACCGTGCTGTTGCTCACTCTCAGCAACGTCACCACGGCCCAGGAGCCCCCCGCTAACGTCGCGGGTAATTGGACAATTCATTCAAAAGGACCGGATGGCCGTGAGCGTACGCAGGTTATGCATATCGTGCAGCAAGGCGGTGTCATCACTGGACATTATGAGGGGCCCGGTCAGGCGGGCGAATTGGAGGGGACGATTAATCAACAGCACATCCTATTCCAGACCAAAACTCGCACCCCTCTAACCTTTCGCGGAAGAGTGGATGGTCCCCGCACTGACAGGACTGTTCAAGGGAGAACCATCAGCGGGACCTATCGCGATAAGGATGGGGAAGGGCACTGGAACGCAGTGCGTTCAGAGTGAAAAGAGGCCAAATTGTGTAACCATAGCTTCCGATTCGTCGTCCTACGGATTAGCTTCCGTGATTGCTCGGGCGCAAGCCCGGAATTGTTCGCGAACAGCGATAGAAATGGCGGATTGTGGCATAATCCGTCGGTTGCAACTAATTCGCGATGGCAGTGTTCGTAGAAGTTCTGGACTTTCGGCCCTGGGGGTTGTTATTAGTACTTCATTTCGTATTCTCCTGGTTGATGATTTTGAACCGTGGCGGAATTATCTCATTGCGAAGCTCGGGGAAAACCGTGCCTTGGAAATTGTCGGGATGGCCTCCGACGGACCAGAAGCGGTTCTAAAAGCAGCCGAGCTGCGTCCCGATCTTATTCTCATGGATATTAACCTGCCGGAGCTGAGCGGCATCCAAGCTGCCGCGAAAATTCGCGGACTCTCCCCGGAATCCAAAATCCTTTTCGTAAGCCAGAACCTTGACTTCGATGTGGCGCTCGCGGCTCTCAATGCGGGTGGATTCGGTTACGTTGTGAAGTCCGACGCTGAATGCGAACTGCTCACGGCGGTGGAAGCGGTGATGTCCGGAGAAAGATTTGTAAGCGCTCTTCTGGGTAGTCACGATTTTGCCGGCGTTCTCGGTCCGCGGGCCGCCATTCATCCGCGCGGCGAGGAAAGCGTTGCATTGCCTGCACGGCGCTCAATCCGCAACAAGCCATTCGCCCATTCCCACGAAGCTGAATTCTACGCCGACGACGAAACCTTTCTCATTCGCTGTGCTCGATTTATCGGCGCCGCTCTCGCAAATGGTGATGCTGCCATATCTATCTTCCGCCTTTCGCATCGCAACCGCCTCCATCAAAAACTAGAAGCGGTAGGTTGCGACTTCGCCGCGGCCATGGAACAGGGACGCTACCTTACCTCGGAACCCTCGGACGTGCTCTCCACATTTCTGGTGAATGACGAGCCTGACGTGGCTCGATTTATGAAAGCTGCGGGCGAGCTCCTTACGACCGCGCTCAAAGCGGCCTCGGGCAAAAATCGTCGCGTCGCAGTTTGCGGCGAATGTGTGGCCATCTTGCACGCCGAAGGCAAAGAGGAAGCCGTTGTTGAGCTGGAACAGCTATGGAACGAACTTGCATCTACGTACAATGTAGAGAGCCTATGCGGTTACCCCATCGAACGCTTTCGCAGCGAACAACACCGCCCGATCTTCCAGCGAATCTGCGCGGAGCACTCCGCCGTTTATTCTCAGTAGCGCGCATTTTCTGCCCCGCGAGTCCGAGGCTAACATGGTGACGAGCTGGGGCGCAGCATGCTGCGCCTTTCCCGTCGGCTTCTGAAATTTCTCCCAGGATGCGATGAATTGCTTCCAGACGATCCTGCGTACATTGTTACGGTTAGGCGCTTGGCGGGTCGTGCGATCAGGTTCCCGCGATGCCTTTGTTCTGGAGGATTCTGACTACCACGCGGCGATTTTCGGCTTGGCCTTCAGCAGTGGTGTCTGGGGCGACTTGCCTGCTGGTGCCCATTGCGCCAGGGGCCAGAATGTTGGTGAGGGGTATTTGCGCCTGTTGTTCAAGGAATTCCGTGACGTTTTCGGCGCGTTCCGTGCTTAATCTTTCGTTTAGCGCAGCGCTGCCGACTTTCGATGCGTAGCCTTTGACTTGAATGATATAAGCGGTGATGCCTTTGGCCTGCTGAGCAAGTTTAAGCAGTTGTGGCTTGTATTGATCTTCGATAGCCACCTGATCGTTGCCGAAAAGAACTGTGACTTCACCCAGGATATTGTAATCGCCGAGCTCGCCGAAACGCTTGTTGGCAGCCGCGATCTCAGCGTTATTCGCTGCGATTTCCGCGGCGTGCGCGGCACTAGCCGCTTCTTGGGCCTTGATCTCCTGCTGTTGCTGCTGAATTTGCTGCTCCTGCGCCTGTAGTAGCTTTTGGTTCTGCGCAACCTGCTGATCGGTGGGAGCTAGGCCGGCCTGAATGTCCTCGGCGGTCTGAAGATCGGAGCCGTGAAACGTGACGGTGCCGGCGACGAGTTGATTATGGTCATTTACGTAGCCTTTGACGTCAACCGAAAGGCCCGGCACCAAGGCGGTCATATTCAGATGCTTCTTGCGGAACACGCCCTCGGGCTCCTCGACTTGAGTTTCGGAATTGAGCACCACGATAACGTTTCCGGAATCCTGGGTTTGGAGCGTCATGGTGTTGCCGCTGCGTCCGCTGATGACGCCTTTCTCCTGGTTATTTTGAGCAGCGGCGGAGCCGCGGATCAGGAGAACGGCGGAGAAGCTCAAGACTGCGACAAATGCGAATTTCGTTACGCTGATTTTCATGGCTATATTCTCCGCCACGGTTGCGGAATTTCGTGTCGGGCCGAGAGTGCCTGCGATGCGACTCGCGTGCAATTGGCAGAAGTGACAGGGTGACTAGCTACGATCGGAGTCGGGTGGCCTGGGTCCGTCCGCTGTCGCCAGCGGCCACACCTTTTGCACTACGGTGAAAAGGAAAGCGGTGGTGATTCCAAACAGAATCCAGCCGTTCAAGGCTTCCAGGGCTCCCATCATTGCCCATCGTGGTTCGAGATGGATATCCGCGTGGCCGTAGCTGGTCAAGGCGTTTAGTGAATAGAGCATCGCGGACTTGTTGTCCGCGGATGCGCCAAGCAACCTGTAGGCGGCCGCCCAGATGCCCCCTTCAAGCCCGTGCAGTATTGTTGCCGCGAGTGCCGTCGCACCGATGATCAAGTTTGCGCCGGGGGAGAAATGCCGGCCACGCTCCCCGCGACTCAACTTGGAGTTCACCTCTTTGTTGATATGCCCAAGTGCGTAAGCGTGCAGGACGACAGTCAGTACAATCAGTGGCAGGCCCCACGCCCAATCCGCGCCCCAACCGGGAAGATCTCTGGGATCCATTGCTATCCTCACTTTGCCTTCGCTGAGCTGGAGTCGAGTATTGGAAGCTGCCACGGCCAGCGCGGATCCTGGGCTGAAGCGATTCCGGCGCAGGCTAAAAAGAAGTGCAAAGCTGCAACGGGTCTTTTGCCCACGTTGTCTTGTCCTCGGAAACCGGCTTTCATGCTCGGGATGGGTGAGCAATGCCGCTGCGGATTACCCGCACTCTGAAAGCCGCACTACTCCCTTCGTGTCAGGATGCTAAGCATGGCGATTCCGGAAGTGAACTGTCAAAACTGACAGTGTTCTGCTGCTGCACTCGCTAATCGGCGATGTGACGCCGCTTGCGTCTGTTGCTATTCGTATCGCAGCGCGACCATCGGATCTACTCTGGTGGCGCGCCGTGCCGGAATATAGCAGGCGAGGAATGCTACCGCGGCCAACGCTAGCGCAACCGCGACGTAGGTGATCGGATCACTGGGCTTGACGCCGTAGAGAAAAGTGGAGATCAAGCGCGCCAGCCCAAGCGCCAGCGCCGCTCCAACTACCACTCCGATGGACGTCAGCTGCAATCCCATCCTTGTGACTAACTTCAGCACGTCGCGAGGCTGCGCTCCCAGCGCCATGCGTATTCCGATTTCGTGAGTGCGCTCGTTCACCGAATAGGACATCACGCCGTAAATCCCCACCGCGGCCAGTAGAATTGCCACGCTCGCGAATATTCCCAGCAACTGCATGTAGAAACGCCAGTCGCCGAGCGATGCGCCCAGTACTTCTCCCATGGACCTGACGCTGCTGATGGGCTGATCGGGATCGATGTTAGCGATGGCCTGCTTCACACTCGCGACGAGTCCTGCCTGTCGTCCCAGCGCTGTGCGCAAAACCAGATTCTCGTGCAAATGCGCGCGAGTTGCTCCGCCGGGAAAAATCGCCGGTTGCTGCAGGTACGAAGCGTAAACAAATGGCAACGTCTCTCTGCCCAGGCCACGATGTTTCACGTCTCCCACCACACCGACGATCTGCCGTGGCCGAGGCTGATCCACCGGGTAAGGATCGTAGCGCAGCAAGATCTGCTGCCCGATGGGGTCTTCGTTCGGAAAATATTTGCGCGCGAACGCTTGGTTGACGACGATCACCCAGGAAGCGTTCTCGGTGTCGTGCTCGTCCAGATAGCGTCCCTTCACCAGTGGAATTTTCATCGTGCTGAATATCCCAGAACTTACCTCGCTGTATCCCGCGCTCGGCCGGTCATCTGCAGGTGGCGCCGCATGCCCCAGAATTGAAAATGTGTAGTCTTCCATGCAGCAGCGCATGGGTAACGCGCCGATGAGCGCGGCGGACTCGACGCCTGGCAACGCGCGAGCGCTATCGAGAAGCCGTGTATAAAAATTTGTGGCCGTGGGGAGAACCTTCTCCATGTCGCCGCCCGGCACACGTTCCAGATATTTACCGCCTTCAGGAAGTTGAAAATCCATGGTGAGCAGGCGGTTATAATCGAATCCTGGATTCACTCGCTTCAAATGCAAAATCGTGTTGATCATCAAGCCCGCGCCCACGAGCAACACCATCGCCAGCGCCACTTCCGATATCACCAACGCGTGACGCGCCAGGCGGCTGGACGAGGACATCGTTTTGCGTTCGCTCTCGCGCAACACCGCATTCAGATCGGGGCGAGAAGCGCGCAGCGCGGGTGGCAGTCCAAATAGAATGGCCGTCAGCAGCGAAATCCCCAGCGTAAAGAGCAGCACGCGCCCATCCAACGTGATCAACTCCGCATTCGGAAAATCTCCCCCCGCCAGCGCGAGAAACACTCGGATGCCCACCAGCGTCAACACAGTGCCCAGCACGCCTCCGATCGCCGCCAGCAAAACGCTTTCCGTGAGCAACTGCTGCACCAGGCGACGGCGTTCCGCACCAAGAGACATACGCAAGGCATACTCTTTGCGCCGCGTCTCCGTGCGGAACTGCATCAAGTTCGCGACGTTCACGCAAGCGATCAACAGCACAAACGCAACAGCACCCAGAAGCGGATACAGCGCGCTGCCCGCGCCGCGGTATAGATCCTCGTGCAACGGAAAGACCTTGTCGCCCAGACCTTTGTTCGTTGCCGGGTAATCCTGCTCCAGGCGTCGCGCGATCACATCCAGGTCCGCTTGCGCTTGCGCCAGCGTCACGCCAGGTTTAAGCCGCGCCACCGGCATCAGCCAGTGATCGAATCGCGCATTGTAGCGGGGGTTCGCGGGATTGATCGGCTGCCAGAGATCAATCGGGTACCCGTAGAACGGAGCAAATCTCGCGGGCATCACTCCCACGATCGTGGAAACGACGCCCTCAACATTGAGGGTCTTTCCCAGCACATGTGGGTCGCCATTGTATTCGCGCTTCCAGAATGGACTGCTGATCACGATGGCTTGCGAGAGGTCTTGCTGCTCGTCGTCCTGAAAAACGCGCCCGAGGACCGGCTTTGCACCCAACTGTGCGAAAAAGTTAGGCGTAACGTATTGCGTGTGCAGCGGACGCGGCTCGCCCACTCCGGAAACGATGGCCCGGTCCGTGAAGCTGCTCAGCGAAATATCTTCGAAGACGTGGTTCTGTTTCTGCCAGTCCACATTTTCGGCGATCGGCGGCGCGTTCATCGGATCGGGGTGAGCTTGGTCAACCTGCCAAATCACCACGAGGCTTTCCGGCTGCGGATATGGCAGAGGGCGGTACAACAGCGCGTTCAGCACGCTGAAAATCGTACTGTTGGCGGCGATTCCCAACGCGAGTGAGAGGACCACTACGGCCAGGAAGCCCGGACTCTTGCGCAGGCCACGAGCCGCGAACTTCACGTCCGCCCAGAAGGTCTCGAAAACCTGAGGGATTCCCATGTCCGCGTTACCTCCTCAGCTCAATCAGGAATTCACACGGGGCCCGCGCTCGATTTTAGGAACTTTCGGAAGGCCGAATCGCCAGGTTCGGCCTTGGCTACCATTGCTGTCACATACTCTGACGCAATTGCAAACAGAATGGTAGCTCCCGGGCCCGCTTCGTAATCTGATACGAGGCCGCAAGCTCGATAGTTCCACAGCTTCCCGCGTCGCCACCGGGAGCCGCACTTACTGGCGCAGAATGCCGCGAATTCGATACAATCGCGGTTTGGGTTGCGCTATAGATTGTTGCCTGCCGATGCGCGCGGCCCATTTCAAGGAGACATTTCATGCCATCTTTCCCAGGGGTTGATTTCCTGGACTTCGATTCCCTGCTGAGCGACGAAGAGAAGCTCGCGCGCAACACCGCGCGCCAATTCGTGGACGCGGAAATCATGCCCATCATCGAGGAATACAATCGCGAGGGAAAATTCCCGGTGCAGTTGGTGCCGCAGATGGCCGAGCTGGGACTTTTCGGAGCGAGCCTGACGGGCTACGGATGCGCGGGCATGTCCAACGTGGAATATGGCCTGGTGACGCAGGAATTGGAGCGCGGCGATTCCGGCCTGCGCAGTTTTGTTTCAGTGCAGTCGGCGCTGGTAATGTATCCGATTCACGCGTTCGGTTCGGACGCGCAGAAAGAAAAATGGCTGCCGCTGCTGCAACAGGGAAAAGCGATCGGATGCTTCGGGCTCACGGAGCCGCAATTCGGATCGAATCCCGGGGGCATGTTGACGCGCGCAGTAAAGAAGAGCGGCGACTACGTTCTGAACGGCGAAAAAATGTGGATCACCAGCGGCTCGATTGCAGACGTGGCCGTGATTTGGGCGAAGTGCGAAGACGAAGTGATTCGCGGCTTCCTCGTGGAAAAAGGCACGCCGGGTTACAAAGCCTGGGACGTCCACGGAAAATATTCGCTGCGCGCTTCGGTGACTTCGGGCCTGGCGATGACCGACTGCAAAATTCCAGCCACAAATCTGCTTCCCGGCGTCGAAGGATTGAAAGGACCGCTTTCCTGTTTGAATCAGGCGCGCTATGGCATCGGCTGGGGCGGCATCGGCGCGGCGATGGCCTGTTACGACACCGCGCTAAATTATGCCAAGCAGCGCAAGCAATTCGACAACAAGCCGATCGCCTCGCATCAACTGGTGCAGGAGAAATTGGTCTGGATGGTCACCGAAATCACCAAGGCGCAATTTCTGGCGCTGCAGGTGGGCCGCCTGAAAGATGCGGGGCGCGTGCATCCTTCGCACATTTCGATGCTGAAGATGAACAACGTGTGGATGGCGCGCGAGACGGCCCGCAGGGCCAGGGAAATCCTGGGCGCGAATGGAATTGTGGACGACTACTGCGTAATGCGCCACATGAACAACCTCGAATCGGTGTTCACCTATGAAGGTACGCACGACATACACAAATTGATCATCGGTGAGCGCATCACCGGCATCGCGGCGTTTTCGTGAGCCGCGCGCGAAGCCAACGTAATCCCGCGCTGACACTGGTCGCCGCAATCTGCGCGTTGGCCGCCATATTCACAGCAGCGTTTCCCGCGCAGGCAGCGGATATGCGTTCGAAGCCGAAAGTCCGCGCGATTACCGCGTTCGTGCGGCTGGACCCGGCGCAGTATCAACAGCAAATTCAAGAAACCCTGAAATTCTTGCGTCAAACCAAGACCGCGTTCGAAAATTCCGGCTACGAAGTGGAAACCATTCGTATCACCACGCAGCCGTTTCCCGAATACACGCGAGGCATGACCGACGAACAGGTTCTGGCCTTCTTCCGCGACTACGACGCCCTGGCGGTGAAGGAAGGCTTCGACGCTGCAATCGGCCCGGCAATGATGAGCGACGCGGACGACCCGCACGAAGCCGAGCTACTCGCGAAAATTATCGCAAATTCGAAAACGCTGGAAGGCTCCGTGTTTATCGCGGGGGAAGATGGCATTCACTGGAAGTCCATTCACGCCGCAGCCGGCGTCATAAAATATCTGGAAGCCAACACGCTGCACAGTCAGGGAAATTTCAGTTTTACAGCGGCGTCGCTGGTGCCCTCTGGCACGCCGTTTTATCCGGCGTCGTATTTCACCGGCGAAGGAAAGCAGTTCGCGATCGGCCTGCAGTCCGCAAACGTAGTGAGCGATGTCTTCGCTTCGACAAAATCCCCGAGCGAAGCAGAACAACAGCTGAAAAATGCCCTGGGCGCATACGCCGTGGAAATCGAAAAAACAGCCACAGAGATCAGCGCAACCAGCGGCTGGAAATACGGCGGCCTGGATCTATCGCCCGCGCCGCTGATGGATGTTTCCATCGGCCGCGCCATTGAAAATTTCCTGGGCGCCCCCGTCGGCTCCAGCGGAACGATGACTGCCGCTGCAATCATCACCCGCGCGCTGAAAGCAATCCCAGTGAAGCAAGCCGGCTATTCAGGATTGATGCTGCCAATACTCGAGGATACGGTTCTGGCACACCGCTGGAACGAAGGCCACCTCTCGATGGATGCGCTGCTCGCGTATTCGGCAGTGTGCGGCACCGGCCTCGACACGATACCGATTTCCGGCGACGTGACGACCGAACAACTGGAGCGCATCCTCGGCGACGTCGCGAGCCTATCGGTCAAGTGGCACAAGCCGCTTTCGGCACGCCTGCAGCCGGTCACTGGAAAAAAATCCGGTGACATGACGGAATTCGACGATCCCTTCCTGGTGAACGCCAAGATTCAGTAACAAATTACTTCGCAGCGTCGTTTTGCCCGGCGGCTACCAGCTGGCGGACTTGGTCTATCCAATTCAGCGCCACGGTGGGCCCAGAAGCCGCCGCGGTTCTGCCGCCCGTGAGTTGCAGCATCACGAAGTGCTGACCGTCGGGCGTCACATCGTAAGAACCTAGCGGTGCGCGCATCTCGAAGCGGTCCGAGAAAAGCTGCTCGGGTTTTCCCGGTTGGAATGAACCTTTCTCGACGGAGTAGGGCATAGCGACGAGCGCGCGCCCATCCACATAGAACAGTTCGTGACCGCTCTTCGACCAGCGCGGGTCAAATCCGCCGCCGCTGGAGATTTGCCATTTGCCTCCCGGACCGGGAAACGGCACCACAAAAATCTGGACGGTCCCGGCTTCCGGCGAGGTATAGGCCAGCCAGTGGCCATCCGGCGAAAACGCCGGCGCGAAACCCCTGCCCACCCCCGGAACCTCACGCGCTTCTCCGGGTTTCCCTGCTTCATCCACGGGAAGGGTCCAGATCTCGCAACAGCTCCCATCCTTCGCTGAGAGCCGTTGGAACGCCAGATTACGACCGTCCGGCGACCAGGAGGATGGATACGCGTTCAAAATGTTTTCCGCGGTCAAAGCCCGTTCTTCACCCGAGCCATCGGCGCGTTCCCAGTAAATGGATTGCCCGGCGCCGTTCGATGTGCTGCGAGGATGCGCATAGGTGAGCCGCTGGCCGTCCGGCGTCCATTGCGGCCAGCTCGCGCCAACGGTGCCAAGCATCGCGCGAGACGTAGTCTTTCGCTCCAGATCGTATATCCAGATGTTCCCGGTGCCCTGCTGAAAGGCGAGCCGCTTGCCATCGGGAGAAAGGCGTGGCACGGCGGCGTCCGGCTGATCGCTTACCAGGACCGAGGAGTTGCCCTTGCGGTCCATCAGCACCAGGTTAAGATTCTGACCCGCAGAGCCGCCATCCAAGTGAACCGCCGTACCATCTCTGGATACGCTGAACTGCGCGCTGCCGTTAGATATGTCGTAATTCACGGCCTGCATCACCGGAATCGCGGTCCCGCTAAGTTTCAATGCTTTCGCATCAAAGGGAGCGACGAACACGGTGCCCTGCGAAACGTAGGCCAGGTAGCCACCCGCAAGGTAGCGCCCAAAATATGCATTCTCTACCAGGACTTTTGGCACGCCCGTATCGAGCGGAGCGACGTCCACACTGGCATGCCCGAAAAAGTTATTGTCCGATGATGCCGTGAACAGGACAGCTTTACCGCCAGGAAGGAATTGCGGCCAGCGGTGAGTGATCTCGGAACGCGCCGTATCCAGATGAGTTGCCACCGCCGGCGTACCGCCGTTTGCGGATACGCGATAGAGCGCGCTGGTGAATTGCGTCGGGAAGATTATCGTGCCGTCTTCACTCCAATCTCCGCCACGAGATCCGCCCGCGTCGCACAACACTATGGGCGCGCCGCCGCGCACCGATATTTTCTTCAATTTTCCGTCCGCGAAAAAACCGATCCATTGACTGTCCGCGGAAAAAAAAGGCGCTTGCCCTCCCGCAGCGCCGTCCAGCGGCACGGCAGCCACTTTGTCCAGTTCGCGCACGTAGAGTTGTCCCGCACCAGAGCCGCCTGCGCGCGTGACGTACGCCAAACGCGTGCCATCGGGCGAAATGATCACAGCTGGCCCGCTGGCGATCTCGAGCTGCTCGGTTGTGGGAATCCACAACGACAGTTCCACTTGCTTCCGCGCGGGAGGATTCCCGGCCTGATGCAGCGCGAACATCGCGACTACCAATCCAGCGGCGAGTATCGCCGCGAACCCCCACGGCACGAAGCGCTGCCAGGAAGGCGTGCCAGCCGCTGGCGAAAGATGCATCGCGCCTGAGGCAGCTGCGGCTTCGGCGGCGAGTGAGATTTCGGAGTGGCGGCCAGAAGATGGCTGGGCTGCCGAACCTTGCGAAAATCCCCGCGAAGAACCGCCCGATGAACCGCCCGGCGAACCGGTTAACGAATTCGATAATCTGCCGGACGATTCTTCCGCCTGCTGCGCCGGAAAGGACGCCGAACGCCCCGTATCGCCGTCGCGCTTCACGCGCTTCAAATCCGCGCGCATGTCCGACGCGTTCTGGTAGCGCAGATCGCGATCCTTCTCCAGCGCTTTGTTGATGATGTCTTCGAGCTTCGTGGGAATTTCCGGGTTCAGCCGCACCGGAGCCGCTGGCGCGCGATTCAAAATCGCATCCGTAATCACGCCGGAAGTTTCACCGCGAAACGGCACAGACCCGGTTGCCATTTCATACAAGACCACGCCGAAAGAAAATAAATCGGAGCGCACGTCGAGTTCCTTTCCGCGCACTTGCTCCGGTGACATGTACGCCACCGTGCCCACCGCCACGCCGGGACTGGTGAGATCTTCCGGATTCACCCCAGCCGGCAACTGCCCCGCGAGCACCGCATCCTGCGTGACGGTGTGCGCAACCGCGCGGCGAATCTGCTTCGCCAGCCCGAAGTCCAGAATTTTGGCGTTGCCGCGCTCGGTGACGAAAATATTCGCGGGCTTGATGTCGCGATGCACGATGCCCTTGCTATGCGCCGCGTCCAGAGCATCGGCAATCCCGATCGCCAGGCCGAGCAGCACGTCCACATCGAGCGGCTGCCCGGAAATCCGATGCTTCAGCGTCGTGCCGTCCAGATATTCCATGGCGATGAACGCTTCGCCGCTATGATCGTCAATCTCGTAGATGGTGCAGATGTTGGGATGATTCAGTGCAGAGGCGGCCTTAGCTTCACGTTGGAAACGGCTAAGCGCTTGCGGATCTTTGGCAACATCGTCCGGCAGAAATTTTAACGCCACGAAACGGCCGAGCTTCACATCCTCAGCCTTGTAAACCACACCCATGCCGCCACCACCGAGTTTTTCCACGATGCGGTAATGCGAGACGACGCGACTAATCGGAGACGGAACTTCAGGCATGAGCGACGCTGATATTAGGATGTGCGCAAGGACAAGTCAACGAACGGAACGGCGGGCGTGAGTCCACGTCGCGAGTGAGTGGCCCATGAAAATCTGTGGGGCCGGGTCTGACGCCCGCCCCCACGTCAGCATCGCCCCACCCTTCAAAAATCGAAGGGCGGGGCTCGGTTTCGCGATGATTCGACGGCGCGAAAATTCACGCCGCCCGGTCTGCCTCCGGCTAGTACGGTGTGGGTTGGGGTTGATAGTTGGCGCGCAGTGGCTTGGTGGCTGAAAGTTTCTTGGGCTTTTTCAGGCTCTTTGCCCTTTTCTTACTGGGCATGGCGTCCTCCCTTTGCCTCGGATTCGACTTACCGTGAACCTAGGACGCCCGGTTATGACCTGTCCTAGTTGTACTTCCACTCTATTTTGTTGAACGGAAGGCTAACTGATTCGGTTGGGAGGCTCCCTTTGCTAAGCGGCTTTTGCTCTTCCAGCTTCCGGGCTTCCCGGAGGTGCATTGCGCTCTTCTTCGCTTTCTTTGCGGTGGCCATGTTTTCCTCCTGTTAATTGAGCTGCCAGCCTGCTGAATGCATGATAAATGCCAAAAGTTGCCTTGCATTGCAACACTGAAATGATTGCTTTTAGAGGAGCGCCGCCGCTTCCGTCACGTTGAAATTTTAATCACCCGGTGGAAATTTCAACCGTCCCTATCGCCGCTACTTCATGAACTCGCGGACATACTGTGCAATAGAATCCGCCGCGGTATCCAGCGCGAAGTGCGGGCCATCCACGATGTGTACTTCGGCTTTCGGCACGTCGCGGCGATAAGCCTCCGGCTCCGAAGGATCGAACGAGCTCTCATACTTGCCCCAAATCACCAGCAGCCGCGGCTGCTTCTCGCGCATCCATGCCTGCCACTTCGGGTATGCGTCCACGTTGGTGCGGTAATCGTAGAAGAGGTCGCTCCGAATGTCCGCCTGCCCCGGCTGATTGAGAAAATAATATTCATCGGTCCACAGATCCGGGTCGTGGCGCTCCAAGTTGGGATCGTCGCCAACGTGCCGCGCGCGTGTCGTCGCCAGCGAAAGCAGATTGGTGCGCAGCGCCGCTTCGTTTGGGGCGCGATCCGCCCAATAAGCGCGGCGCGTCTTCCAATTCGCGCCCAGCCCTTCGTTGTGCGCCACCGCATCCTGCACGATGAGCGCCTCCACACGCTCCGGATGCGCCAGGATCATGCGAAATCCGACAGGCCCGCCATAATCCTGCATGTACAGCGTGTAACGCGTGAGCCCGAGCGCCTCCGTGAAGTGATTCATGATTTCAGCGATGTGATCGAACGTGTACGCAAATTTCTTGGCATCGGGCCAGTCGCTGTGTCCGAACCCCGGGTAATCCGGCGCCACCATGTGATAGCGGTCAGCTAGCCGAACAAAGAGCGGATCGAACATCCGCGACGAAGACGGCAATCCATGCAACAACAACAGCGTCCGCGCGTCCTTCGGCCCAGCTTCGCGGTAAAAGATAGAGAGCCCGTCAATCTGTATCGTGCGATAAGCGACTGCATTTTCCACGGGACGTTCCTTTTCGCGGCCTTGGCCTTGTACTAACGATGAAAATGCTACGAGCATCAGGCAGACCACGACCGCCACGCGCGCGACGCTCAAGCGTAAAGCCGCCAGCTTCATAGCTAGTTTCCTTTTTCACTCAAGTCATACCGGCAGTCAATAGAATTAAGACCACGGAAGTGTTCGCCTCACTTCTTGACCGCACGTGCAAATATCGCCTTGATTGGATTTGGGCCATTTGGATTATGATAGGCCGCCCGGAAGGAACGTCCCAGCCCCCGGAAGCAAATCGCAATTCAGGAGCCGCCATGGAGAAAGAACTCAGCCTCGAATTCCTGCGCACGGTCGAAAACGCCGCCATCGCTTCGGCCCGCACCATGGGCCAGGGAGACCGCTCCGGTTCCGATCAAGCCGCTGTGGAAGCCATGCGCGCGGAAATGGATCGCGTGGGCATGGATGGCACCATCGTCATCGGCGAAGGCGAGCGCGACGAAGCACCCATGCTCTTCATCGGCGAAAAAGTAGGCGCGGCTGTGCGCGACAAGAGCCGCGATTACCCCATGGTGGACATTGCTGTAGACCCGCTGGAAGGCACCAATCTTTGCGCGACCGGCGAACCCGGCGCGATCGTCGTGCTCGCGGCCAGCGAACATGGCGGCCTGCTGCACGCTCCCGATCTCTACATGGAAAAAATTATCGTAGGGCCACCGGCGAAGGGCGCGATCGATTTGGACGCACCGGTGAAAGATAACTTGCGCGCCATCGCCCGCCGTTACGACCGCGACGTCGAGGACCTGGTGATCGTGGTGCTGGATCGTCCGCGCCACGAAAAGCTCATCGCGGACATACGCAAAGCCGGCGCGCGCATCCGCCTGATTTCCGACGGCGATCTTTCGGCAGGCATCTCCGCCGCGGTGCGCGGCACGTCGGTGCACGCGGTGATGGGCACTGGCGGCGCGCCTGAAGGTGTGCTCACCGCCGCCGCTTTGCGCTGTCTAAACGGACAGATACTCGCGCGGCTGGTCGTTTCGAAACCCGAGCATCTCGAACGCACCGCCGCAATGGGCATCAAGGATCCCAAGCGCATCTACGAAACCGTGGACATGGCGCCGGGAAAGAAAATTATCTTTGCGTGCACCGGAGTCACCGGTGGCGGCCTGCTGCACGGCGTGAATTTCTTCCGCGACGGAACGCGTACTCATTCCCTGATCATGACTCTCGAGGAAGCCGAAGTGCGCTTCATAGATTCCGTACACCTCGACCGCCATCCCGGCGTCGAAGTGCGCTTCAACTAGGCCACCGGCCGCGCCACGCCGGAAACATTTTCACGCTTCATTGCGTATCTATAAGCGTATAACAAGCAAGGGGTGAATTATGTCTAGCGCTTCCGCACGGCCACCAGTCGCTATTCCTCCGCAGCGCCAACGACGCAGCAACAACGCGGTGTGGTGGATTCTGGGGATTGTCGCCGGCGGCATCGTAGTAATGGTGCTCTTTGGCCTGGCGCTGGCCGGCCTCTTCATCCGCAATCTGCGCGTCCACAATCAGGGCAATAACGTTGAGATTCAAACGCCCGTCGGCGCTATCAAAGTCAATAAGGACGCCCCTCGCGCATCCGGCCTGCCCGTCTATCCCGGTGCAAAATCCGCCGGAAACGACAACGACGCAAAGGTTGAGCTTTCCAACGACGATGGAGCAGTTGGCATCGCGGTCGAACACTTCGCCACTTCAGACAGTCTCGATCAAGTGGACACCTGGTACGCGCGTCGGCTTGGCCCCAGCTTCCGCCGCGAGCAAGACGTCTCGCAACACCCGATCCACGGCGTCACTGTTGACTCTGATACCGACATCGCATTCGTCGATGACCACGGCGATGGCGCGCGCGTCGTCGCACTCACCAGGAAATCCGACGGCGTGGATATCGTGCTGTTCCGCGCTGGCAAGAAAGAAGCACAGTAATCCCCTAACTGGGTAGGCCTGCACAGACTCCTCCGACGAGGTTCGCCCTCAGAAAGTAGCGTTAAATTTTTTCGTGGATTAGACCAAGCGTAGAAACGCGCCGAGCGAGATCGCTCGTCGGTGTCGCCGTTCCAGCCCAAACGGACTTCCGGCCGTTCGGGAACGGGCCTGGCACTTTGCCGGAGCAAGCGTGCCAAGCCCTACCCAGAATCCGGCCTGTCCATCGGGCGTCGCGCCTTCCCGTGCCGCGACGACTAGCGGTGTAACGCCGTCGCAGTGTGGGGCATGTGCTGTTGCCGGCGGGGCATATGGTGAGGCAAGCGCTCGGCAACTTGTGGCGGCAGCACACGCACCGTGTGATTGGTGCTGACGTGTTCGCTGATCGCCTGCAAGCGCTTCAGAATGCCCTGCCACTGCGTCCAATCGAGCTGCCGCAGGTATGGGCGAAGTCCCTGAATGAAGGGATCTTCCAGCACCGTCTCGCCATTGGTCTCCGGCACGAAGAAGCGGTTCAGACCAACGCCCAGCGCTTCGGCAATTTTTTCCAGCGTGCCGAGACTTGGCGTCATCTGTCCACTTTCAATGCGGGACAAGTAGGAGCGAGAAACGCGCGAACGTGCCTGTAGCTGGCTCTGCGTCATGCCACGCGATTCGCGCAATTGCCTGATGCGCTGGCCGATGTTTTCCACAGTTTCGCGGTTCGGCCAGTTCTCAAACAGTTGGCGGTCGTCCCCCGGCAAATCCTGGGCTGACGGCGTCGGTATGACGAACGTCACCTTCGGGGGCAGCATGCGCAGACAACGACGGCAGTTGTCCGTGCGTGTCCGGTATTGGACTAATCCACATACCTGACATCGAAGTACTTCACGATCCAAATCCATGCTCGCTTCTATGGCTTCTTTTTCCGCCACCGGTTCTCCTCACAGACTATTCCGGCGATGCGAAGGGGAGGAACGTCACAACAGGGGAAGGCAGAAACAGGCGCGGGAGCGATTCTCCACACGCTGCCATTTCTTGTCAAGCCCTTTTTCGTCCTCTAGCCGGAATGATTTTAACTTGCACCGAGCGGATCCCACAATCAGAAGCCGTTATCCTGCCCCCGCGCTTCAAAAAGTGGTGCGACTTTTGTTCGCCCTCGCCGTTTCGCGTCCGCTAACGACATGAACACAATGCCATTCAGCGTCATCCACTGACGATTTGTGCTTGCAATTCTGATGCCCACACTTCGCGTGTTTTTTTCGGCTCGCGTGGCCGCTTTTTCGGTCCGTTGCTCGGAATTCACGCCCGCAAACTGTTTGTGTTCAATGAATGACGAGAACAAACACCGAATCGTCTGTGGCCACTACTTAGTCGCTCGAGAATCTGTCTCAAAACTATACGTCTCATTTCTTCGTGCGCGCTCCGTTTGAGACAATTCTGCCGTAAGTCCTATCGATCGGCGTTGACCGTTCTGCGGTGTCGCGGCCGTCCGCGGTTTCCCCATTGGCGTTCCTTAATAAACTCGGCGCACTTGTCTTCCTCCCCGCCCGTTCGCTGCTTTTTGTCTCTCCAGGACACAAATACTCCCGCTGATCGTGGCGTCTGCGCTCGCTGGGCGACCGGCATCGCTCTGCGACAGGGTCTGGCGGTGCGGTTCTGCTGTGCGGTAGACTCCGACAAGCGGCCTAAGAGGGGCCAAGTCGGGCCAAGTGGGGAATCATGCCGAATCGGGACGAGTCCTGGAGTCTGCTCTGCGAATACACGCAAGGTGAAAGCCTTCGCAAACACGCACTGGCAGTAGAGGCTTGCGTGCGAGCTTACGCCCGCAAACTAGGCGCAGACGAAGAGCTGTGGGGCGCCACCGCGCTGCTTCACGATTTCGATTACGAGCGCTGGCCGAACGCCGCTCATCACCCAACGGAAGAACATCCCTACGAAGGATCAAAAATTCTGCGCGAGCGCGGCTACTCCGAAGAAATGATCCACGCCATCCTGGGCCACGCCGACTATTGCAACGTCGCCCGCACTTCCCCGCTGGACAAAACCCTATTCGCCTGTGACGAGCTGGCCGGCTTCCTAACCGCCTGCGCGCTGATCAAACCCAGCAAAAGCATTCACGAGGTAGAAGCAGCTTCCGTGAAGAAAAAACTGAAAGACAAAGCCTTCGCCCGCGGCGTAAATCGCGACGACGTTTACAAAGGCGCCGAAGAACTTGGCGTCCCACTCGACGAACACATCGCCTTCTGCATCGCCGCGCTGCGCAGCATCGCCCCAGAGCTGGGCCTCAACGGCGTCGGCGCAGTCGCCGCGCCTTGAGCGCTTGTGATGGGGATTTGACTTAGGGGCGGGTCTAAGACCCGCCCCTACGAACCGCCTCGTATGCATTCCACGTCAGCTGGCTCGTTCGATACGAAACGTATAGCAACCCGCCGTGGTGCTGCGCACGTGAAGGTATTCGACATCCCCGCGGGCAAAGAGTTTTTCAATCCCAGCTTCCACGGTGCCGTTCTCGACGTATTCCGCCGCCATCAGTCGCCGGCCTTGCGCGTAAGCGTTCAAGGTTCGCGGGCTGTTACGCAGCCCCGCGGGAAAGCCTCCATTTTCGGGATAGCGTTCGCACGCTTCGGCGTGAATGTAAACCGGGCCGGGCAATGGCAACGATTCGAGCCCCTCAAACGGGTCGTAGGTGAACAGCGTGGCCTTTTCCGCGCCGGCGGCGATGATTTGCAAGCAGTGGCGGCACGGCGCGCCTTCACCGGCAATTTCAGTGTGCGCCGGATGGCCGTACCGCGGATCTTTGCCCGTGCGGCGAACTGCATCGGCAATCTCCGTACGTATCGCGAGTACGCGTATCGGAATCATTTTTCGCTCCTGGCGTTGCGAAGCGCTCGCAACTTGATCGCTTCGACGGCTATTTTGTGCGCCTTGCGATTTCGCGGCCATCCGTTTCTCGCGCGCAAATTCGTCATTCCCCAGCTCTTGTTTTTTGTCGTGAATGGACGGTAGGATCAGTTTTCCTGAGAGATGAAATGAAGCTCACAAATCATCAATGGGTCCTCTGGCTCGTCTACATTGCCGCATTTGCATGGCTAGTGTTAGATGGCGGCATGGGCCGCGTGATGGCTGTCGTCATCATCGCAACCCTCGCTATTTGCGGCGCTTTGATTTGGATCGCTAAGAAAATTGCGGGCCCACCTTCCGACTAGTTCCGGCAGGAATTTTCTGCGCCGCTCGAAGCGGCCGAGTGTGTGCTAGAATCCCGCTTCCATGGAACGCGCGGGAAGTTTTCTCGGTGGAATGTTGCGCCAGTTGAAGCGTCCGGAAGCGGCGGTCGCCTGGCTTTCGGGCGTGTGGCCCAGCGTCGTGGGAAAAACTCTGGCGCGGCATACGCGTCCCGTACGCTGCCACAAGGGATGCCTGGAAGTTGCTGCCGACGGCAAGGCCTGGCGCAAGCAGCTGGAAGAAATGAAGAGCGAGTTCTGTGCGCAAGTAAATAAAGCCTGGGGCAGCACGCTGGTGCGCGACGTGAAATTCGTCGCCGCCAAGCCTGGCCCGAAGCACATCTCTTACGAGCTGGACAACGAGCACACTCCTTTCATCCGCCGCCGCAAAGCCTGACGAATTTCGCCGCGATTCTCCAGCACGCGCGGGCACTTGCGCGGAACCTCTTCTGTACTAAGATGGATGCCATGAAATTCCTACTGCTCGAAACCGGTCGCGCTGCCAGACGGCGCCTCGCCCCGTGCGCTCATGAAAATTAGCCGCGAAGACGTGCTGCGCGTCGCGCAACTGGCGCATCTGGACCTGGCCCCCGAAGAAGTCGAGACCTACCGCGGCCAATTGGACGAAATCCTGTCCTATGTTGGCAAGCTGCAGGAGTTGGACGTCTCGGACGTCGAGCCGATGACCCAGATGCGGCCGCGAAACGTCGAAGCCCCAAGTGCTGCAAGAGCCGAGCCCGAACTGCGCGACGATGTGGTGGTTCCCTGCGAAGTAGCCAGCGCGGTACTGGCAGAGGCGCCGGATGCCGCCAAGCCGTTCTTCCGCGTGCCCAAGGTAATTGAGCGATGAGCGCCTCGCCAACCTGGACCATCGCGGGCGTGCGCGATGCCCTGCTCACCAAGAAAGCCTCCGCCCGTGAACTGGCCAAGGACTTCTACGCCCGAATCGAGCAGCGCAACCCGGAGCTGAACGCCTTCCTGGCGCTCTGCCCGGACCGCGCCTACGCCCAAGCCGACCGCGTGGATGCGGCTCTCGCCGAAGGCCGGCCCCTGCCGCCGCTCGCGGGCGTTCCGATCGCAATCAAGGACGTGATCAGCACCCAAGGCGTCCGCACCACTTGCGGCTCGAGGATTCTGGAGCACTATACGCCACCGTATGATGCCACCGCGATCGAACGTCTCGAAAAGGCCGGTGCGGTGATCCTCGGAAAGACCAATTGCGACGAGTTTGCCATGGGAAGCTCCAACGAGAACTCAGCATACGGTCCAGTACGGAACCCGTCGGCGCTCGACCGAGTGCCCGGAGGCTCCAGCGGCGGCTCGGCTGCAGCCGTCGCAGCCGGCTTATCCGTCATTTCGCTCGGCACGGACACCGGCGGCTCCATCCGGCAGCCCGGCGCCTACTGCGGGATCCCAGCCCTGATGCCAACATACGGTCGCGTATCGAGGTACGGCCTTATAGCCTTCGCTTCATCGCTCGACCGGATAGGCCCCTTCGCAGCCACCATAACGGACGCGGCTACCGTAATGTCCATAATCGCCGGACATGACTCAAATGACTCGACTTCCGCTGCGGTCGCTGTGCCGGATTACGTCGCGGAGATCGAAAAGCCCGTCGCCGCCCTGCGAATTGGCGTACCGGAAGACTACTTCGGCAAAGGCCTAGATCCTGAAGTGAAGGCCAAAGTGCAGGCCGGGATCGCGCTGCTTGAGAAACTCGGCTGCAAGCGGGTGCCGCTCAAAATGCCGCATACGGACTACGCGATCGCCACCTATTATATTGTCGCCACGGCGGAAGCTAGTTCGAATCTCGCCCGGTATGACGGCGTGCGCTACGGTCTGCGTGTCCAGGGCAACTCGCTGATGGACATGTACCGCAAAACCCGCGAGCGAGGCTTCGGCCCCGAGGTCAAGCGCCGCATCATGCTCGGAACTTACGCACTGTCGTCCGGCTACTACGATGCCTATTACCTGAGAGCCCAAAAAGTCCGCGCCCTGATAGCCCGCGATTTCTCGAGCGCCTTCGAACAGGTTGACGCGATCGTCACCCCCACCGCGCCCTCTCCGGCGTTCAAACTGGGCGAAAAAACGGCCGATCCGTTGGAGATGTATCTCGCTGATATATACACGGTTACAGGTTCCCTCGCGGGCGTCCCGGGGATTTCAGTCCCGTGCGGCAAGACGGCTGCCGGGCTGCCCATCGGCATGCAGATTTTCGCCAGCCACTTCGGCGAAGCTCGCATCCTGCAACTGGCCCGCGCCTTTGAAAAAGCCGGTGGTTTCTCGATCTGAGGAGATGCGTTGCTGAAAGACCTCGCCCCCATCTTCCGCCATCTGCAAGCTTCACGCGCCAAACTGCTATCCGTCGCTGAAGAAGTAAGCGATCCACACTGGCGCGAATCCCCTGCGGCGGGCTGCTGGTCCGCAGCCGAAGTAATCGCGCACGTAGGCATGGTGGAAGAAAGAACAATTTTCGGCATGAAAAGGTTGCTGCGTGCCGCACCCCAGTCGGTCCCGCTGGGCAAGCGCCTCCATCTGCCGCTCGCGATCGCCACCTGGCGCGGACGCAAAGTGCGCACGCCCATTCCGCTCGATCCCGCACGCGTGAGCGATAAGCAGGATTCTTTTGCAGCCTTGATAGCGGCGCGCGAAGCTACCGTGGCGTTCATCGAGTCAACGCGCGGCACCGACGTCAGTCTCTATCGTTTCGAACATCCCTTCCTGGGCAGCCTCAATATGTACGAATGGTTCCGCATGATCGGTTACCACGAATTGCGCCACGCGAAACAAATCCGTGAACTTGTAGCAATATTCCGGTTGTAGAGTTTCCTTTCCTGTTTGTGGCAAGAATGTGCAATCGCCAGATTCGGAGCGAATTCGCCTGTTCCGGTGTCAAATCATAGAGCAGAGCGAGGGTTCGGGTCATTCCGTATACGAGGGGTTCTAGCCGCCTAGAACGGAAGGACTATTGCAGGCAACATTTGCAGCATTTAATTTGTTCTCAGCATCGAAGTAAGCGGGAGGCCGGCCATGGTGCGAATCAAGGTGAGCCAGAAAATCTTCACCGAAGACGAAGTCGTCTCGCTGACCGGCATCTGCACCGACCACCTGCGCAAGCTCGCGCAGAACAAGCACCTCGGAACGATCGCACGCGCTGCGGAAGCCGCCGGCGCCGAAGCCGAAAAGTGGCTTTTTTCCCACTCCGATCTGATGATCCTTACCGTGCTGCAACCGCGCTGCGACCATTAATTCGCGCCGCTCGATACAGCGTTTAATTCTGCTTCTTTCAAGGCCTTCCTGGACGTTGGAAGGCCTTTTTTTGCGTCCCGCCGGATGTTGTACGTTCCGCCAGCCCAAGCTATTCTTAGTTCGCTCAACCCAGCACTCCGATTTTGCATCCTAGATTTGTGCGGGGCGGCGCGCCTGAACAACGCCAGGCGAATCTCTAGCGCACCATCCACTGATGTCGGCAAAACCAAAATTCGAGCGTTTCACGCGGCAGCTGCAAGTTCCGCAGGTTCTCCTGGCCCTCGCCCTGCTTTCGCTGTGCCCGTTCCCGGGGCTTGGCGCGCAAACTCCAGCGAATCCGCCGCCAACAGCCGCAAGTTCTCAAGCGGCTGGCGCGCAGCAGCCACCAGACGCGGCCGAACCGGGCCTGCCGACGGGCAAAAAACTGATGCTCAAAGATGGCAGCTTCCAACTCGTCCGCGAATACGAAGTGGACGGCGATCGCGTGCGCTACTTCAGCATTGACCAGCGCGATTGGGAAGAAATCCCTGCATCCCTGGTGGATTGGGACGCGACCAAGAAGATCGCGGCAGACGAGCAGGCGCGCAAGGCCGCGCTGATCGCTAAAGTGCATGCGGCGGAAGTGGCGCGGCGCGCCGACGCCATGGACATTGACGCCAGCATCGAAATCGCGCCCAAAGTATTTCTGCCGCCGGGCGATGGCCTGTTCGAGTTCGACGGCACGGCCATCTATCCGCTGACCCAAGCGGAAGCCGACATGAAATTCAGCAAAACGCAGATGCTGAAGCAGGTGCTGATCCCCGTGCCCATCGTGCCCACGCGTCACAATATCTCGCTGAAGGGCACGCGCGCTAAATTCCGCCTGAAAAGCGCCCAAACCGAGTTCTACATGCGCACCGCCGACGGCCGCGAGCCGCAACTCGACCTGATCCGCGCGCATGTGAAAGGCGACAAGCGCGACCTGGAAAATCTGGATGAGCTTTTCCAGACGCAGGCCACCACCGGAAAGGTTTCGATCCCCATTCAACGCTGGGAGATCGCGCACGGTGTGTACCGCTTCACGCTGGGAGCAGCGCTCGAGCCCGGTGAATACGCCATGGCGGAAGTAGTGCAGGGCGGCGCAACCAGCCTCTATTTCTGGGATTTTGGCGTGGACGGGAATCCCGCGCCAACCGCGAGCGGCACAACTAGCAAGCCGAAGTAAGCGCGCCGATGTAATTCATGACGCGGTACAGTCGCGCCTGGTGCCTATTCGATTGCCGTCGTCTGCGGCTGCAAGAGTTCGCTCAACAGCGAGGCCAGCGCCGCGATGTGAAACGGCTTCTGCAGCACGGACGCGCCCTTCTCGGTAAAATGAGCCAGCGTGGCGGAATCAAGCAGCGCTCCGCTCATGAAAACGAATTTGGGAGCTGCAGTTCCCGCGCGCGGCTTTATGCGCTTGAAAAATTCCTCGCCGTTCAGCCCCGGCAAGTTGAAATCGCAAAGCACAAAATCGTAACTGTGCGCGGCCAGGTGCAGCAGCGCCTCTTCGGAGCTGGACGCGCCTTCGACCGTCATGCCCCGCGCGACAAGTCCTTCCTGCACGATTTCGCGGATGCTTTCTTCATCGTCCACCACGTACACCGAATGTCCGCGCAACGCTCCCGATCCCGCCGGAGCAGCGATCGCCGGACGCACCGCGAGCGGCGGCGCGCCCAACTCCGCCATAAATTCCGGCAACCACACGCGAAATTCCGCGCCCTTGCCCGTCGTGGATTGCACCTCGATGCTGCCGCCATGCTCCTTGATGATTGCCGTGCAAATCGCCAAGCCCAGGCCAGTCCCGCCGCCAGGCCGCTTCGTAGTGAAAAAGGGATCGAAAATTTTCCCAATATTTTCGGCTGCGATGCCCGGGCCGTCGTCTGCGAATACGAAGCCGATTTTCCCTTCGGCATGTTCTATGGAAACTTGCAACGCGCCGCGCTCGCGCTGGCTGGTGATGGCTTGCTCCGCGTTCACGATCAGATTCACGAAAACCTGATGCAAGAGTTTGGGATCGGCCTCCAGCGCTAGCCCGCTGGGCGGCGGCGCCATCTCGATCGAAATATTTTTCTGCGAGAGCGAAGCGCGCTGCTGGTCAATGGCCGCCCGCAGCGCTTCCTCGGGCCGCATTTTCTTGCGCGCCAGTGCCGAAGGCCGCGCGTAGGCCAGCAGGTTCTGCACGATCACTGCGGCGCGGCGCGCTTGCTTCAATATGATTTCCGTCTGGCGCCGCGTGGCGTCGTCTGGAGCGCGTTCGCGCAATAAATCGCTAACCCCCAGAATCGCGGTGAGCGGATTATTCAGTTCGTGCGCCACCCCGGACATCATTTCGCCCATCGCAGCAAGCTTTTCTTTCTGCAGATTCTGCTTCTCGGCGGCCTTGGCGTCGGTGACGTCGCGCGCCGACGCCACTACTCCATTTATTTTTCCTGCCGCGTCGTAGAGCGGGCTGGCGCTGGCGCGCATGGTGCGCCACGATCCGTCGGCGTGCTTGGTGCGGTATTCGAATAGTGCGTTGGCGGCGCGCCCGCTGGTGAGCTTGCCAAAAGCCTCGCGCAGTTGCGGCAGCTCATCGCGGTGAATTTGTTCGCTCAGGAGCTTGCCCATCAAATCCTGCGCCGGATGCCCCAGAATGTCTTCCACGCGCGGGCTGACGAAAGTGAACCGGCCTTCGAAATCCAGCACCGCGATCATGTCCGGAAAGCTGGCCACCAGACGTCGCACGAATTCCTGTTCCTGGTGCAGCCGCGCTTGAATTTCAATGCGCTCGGAAATATCCACCAGCGTGCCTTGCATGCGGATGGTGCGGCCAAAGGTATCGCGAATGGCAAATCCGGAAGCGAGGCAGTGAATGTGCGTTCCGTCTTTGCGCCGGAACACCACTTCCAGGTCCTGCACGGAACCTTGAAAAATGATCTGGCGGACCAAGGTGTCGCGTTGCTCAGGCTCGGCGTAAATTTCGCGAAAATTCAGTTTCTTCAGCTCTTCTTTGCTGGCGTAGCCCAGCATGCGCACCAGCGCCGGATTAGCGTCCAGCAGCTGCCCTTCGGGAGTGGTGAAAAAAATTCCTTCGCGCAGCGATTCGAAGAGTTCGGTGAAGCGAATCTCGGATTCATTCTGCGAAGTCACGTCGCGGACCCAGCCGCTGATCGAGGTTACTTGCTCGTCGTCAGTGAGCGTCTGCAGCCAGCAATCATAGAACCGGCGCCGCGGATCGCTTTTCAGCTGAATTGATATTCGTCCCGCCCAGTGGCCCTTTCGCAGGAACGCATCGCGGGCGCTGAGCGCTTCCTCCCTGGTGGGCGCGACGATAAATTCTTCCAGCCGGTGGCCGATGAGATCCTGAAACGAACCGCCCAGAATTTCCACGAAGCGGCGATTGGCGACGCGGATTTCGCCCTCGAGCGAGATCGTGAATACCGCGTGGTCCAGGCTGTCAATCAATTCCCGGTAATTCAGCTGCGAGCGCGAAATCACTTCCACAAGTTTTTTGAATTGCGCTTCGGTGGAAGCAGCCGCGGCGCCTTCCAGCGGAGCATGCTGCGCCGCAGCATCCAGCGCCACTGCTGGCGCGTGCTTGGACGCGCGTTTTCCTGCTCGTGGCGGCTGCTCTGCGATTCGTTTGGACATGCGGATATCCGGGCGCCTTCTCTCCTGAGAAAGCCACACTGCTTCATTCCTCTCGTCAATTTTACTGAGGGAGCGCGCTGTAGTGGAAAAGAAAGAGCCGATAGATGCCAAGTTGCTTAACAGGCCGAAAGGACAGGGCGAAGTGATGAAATCGTTGCGCGACGAACCACGCACTGGCAATACAAAAAAGGGGCGCCGCGAACAATCGCAGCGCCCCTTGGTTGACTTGTAAATGTTGAACGGTAAATTGTCTCTAGCTTTCGGCTACAGCGTCCGTATCCTTCCGCAGGAAATCCAGCGCGGCCGCTTCTTCCGGCGTGAGCTCCGGCTCCATCGACTCCGGCTCTTCCTTCGGGATTTCGGTAAGGAGCTGAATGTTGCGGTAACGCTCCAAACCGGTGCCCGCCGGAATCAACCGGCCCATGATCACGTTTTCCTTCAAGCCGCGCAGGTAATCCACCTTCCCGGAGATCGCCGCTTCGGTAAGGACGCGGGTAGTTTCCTGGAAGCTGGCCGCGGAAATGAACGAATCCGTGGACAGCGACGCCTTGGTGATGCCGAGGAGCAACGGACGCCCAGTCGCCGGCCGCCCGCCATCGCGGATTACGCGATCGTTCTCCTCGCGGAAGCGGAACTTGTCCACCTGCTCCTCGAGAAGGAACGTCGTATCGCCCACGTCCTCCACCTTCACCCAGCGCATCATCTGCCGCACGATGCACTCGATGTGCTTGTCGTTGATGTTCACGCCCTGCAACCGGTAAACCTCTTGAATCGAGTTCACCAGGTACGCCTGCGTGTACTTTTCACCGAGGACGGCGAGAATGTCGTGCGGGTTCAGCGGACCGTCAATCAACGGTTCGCCGGCCGCAACGTGTTCGCCTTCCTGCACGTTGATGTGCACGCCGCGTGAGATCGAATATTCCTTGATCGTCTGCGCGACGCCCTTGCCGTCTTCGCTCTCAACGTAAATCTTGCGCTGGCCCTTGACGATTTCGCCGTATTTCACCACGCCGTCAATTTCGCTGATGACCGCGGGATCCTTCGGCTTGCGGGTTTCGAAGAGTTCTACGACGCGCGGCAGACCGCCCGTGATGTCCTTGGTCTTGGTCGTCTCGCGCGGGATCTTCGCCAGCACGTCGCCGGGTTGCACCTCGTCGCCGTCCACCACCATCAAGTGAGCGCGTGAAGGCATGAGGTATTTCTTGGTGCGGCCCTGTGCTCCGCGGATCAAGATCGTCGGCTGGTGCTTTTCATCACCCGGCGGCAGCGTAACAACCAGCTGCGACAACCCGGTGACTTCATCCACCTGTTCTTCAATCGTGATGCCCGCTTGCAAGTCCTTGAACTGCACCGCGCCCGCGGTTTCCGTGAGAATCGAGAACGTGTACGGATCCCACTCGACCATCGTCTGGCCCAGCGTGACCGGTTGCCCATCCTCAACCTTCAAGCGCGCGCCATAGACGACATGGTGACGCTCTTTTTCACGGCCCTTTTCGTCAACGACCGCGATCAAGCCAGACCGATTCATGGAAACGATCTGCTTGCCGCGGCCTTCGACCACCTTCAGGTCGATGAACTTCACGAAGCCGTTGTTGCGCGCTTCCACCTTGGACTGTTCGGTGACGCGTGTAGCCGTGCCGCCGATGTGGAACGTGCGCATGGTCAACTGCGTGCCCGGCTCGCCGATCGACTGCGCAGCGATCACGCCAATGGCCTCGCCCATTTCCACGAAGCGTCCGGTAGCCAGGTTGCGGCCGTAGCAACGTCCGCAAACTCCGCGCCGCGATTCGCAGGTCAACACCGAGCGAATCTTCACGCGCTCGATGCCGGCTGCTTGAATCGAGTTCGCCAGTTCTTCGGTGATTTCCTGGTTGATCTCGACGATCACGTTGCCTTCGTAGTCCTTGATTTTCTCGAGTGAAACGCGGCCCACCACGCGGTCGCGCAACGGCTCGACTTCGACGCCGGCTTCCAAAATCGGCTCCACGTAAATGCCGTCCGCCGTGCCGCAGTCGAACTCATTGATGATCACGTCTTGCGCCACGTCCACCAGCCGCCGCGTCAGGTAGCCCGAATCGGCCGTCTTCAACGCCGTATCGGCCAGACCTTTACGCGCGCCGTGCGTTGAAATGAAGTACTGCAGCACGGTCAATCCTTCGCGGAAGTTGGAAGTGATCGGCGTCTCGATGACTTCGCCCGAAGGCTTGGCCATCAATCCGCGCATGCCGGAAAGCTGGCGGATCTGTTGTTTCGATCCGCGCGCTCCGGAATCGGCCATCACGTACACCGGGTTGATCACGCCCTGCTTGTCCTGCTCTTCCAGGGCCTTGAACATTTCGTCCGCCACTTTTTCAGTGACGTCCGACCAGATGGCGATGACCTTGTTGTAGCGTTCGCCGTTGGTGATCGCTCCGTCCAGATATTGCTGCTGGACTTTCACCACCTCGTGCTCCGCTGAATCCACCAGCTTGAATTTCACGCTGGGGATGACCATGTCGCTGATGCCGATGGAAACTCCAGATTTCGTCGCATACAGGAAGCCCAGCTCCTTCAGCTTATCCAGCGCCAGCACGGTCTTTTCCAGGCCGAAGCGCAGGTAGCAATATTGCACCAGCGCCTGCACGCCTTTCTTCTTCAGCAAGCCGTTGATGAACGGCATGTCGGTGGGCAGGTGATCGTTGAAAATCACGCGGCCAACGGTGGTGTGCAGGAACTGCTTGTTCAGGTTTACCGGCTCGGTGTGCGATACGTCCTGATCGTCGTACGCGTTGGTCAGGTCAATCAATTCACCGGTGTAACGCATGCGAATCGGCGTCAGCAATTCCACTTCGTTCGCTTCCAGAGCCATCACTACTTCTTCCGGCGAGCCGAACGCGCGTCCTTCGCCCTTGGCCTGCGGCTTGGACTTGGTCATGTAATAAATTCCCAAGACCATGTCCTGCGTCGGCACTGCCAGCGGATAGCCGTTGGCCGGCGAAAGAATGTTGTGCGAGCTGAGCATCAACACCGACGCCTCGACTTGCGCTTCCGGTGACAGCGGAATGTGTACCGCCATCTGGTCGCCGTCGAAGTCCGCGTTGAACGCCGTGCAAACCAGCGGGTGAATGCGGATCGCCTTGCCTTCCACCAACACTGGCTCGAACGCTTGAATGCCCAAGCGGTGCAGCGTCGGAGCGCGGTTCAGCAGCACGGGATGCTCGCGGATCACGTCCTCGAGAATGTCCCACACCACCGGTTCCTGCGCTTCCACCAATTCTTTGGCCTGCTTGATGGTCGTGCAGTGTCCCGCTGCTTCCAGCTTGTGATAGATGAATGGCTTGAAAAGCTCCAGCGCCATCTTCTTCGGCAGACCGCACTGGTGCAGCTTCAGTTCGGGGCCGACGACGATGACCGAACGTCCGGAATAGTCCACGCGCTTGCCCAGCAAGTTCTGGCGGAAACGCCCTTGCTTGCCCTTCAGCGTGTCAGACAGCGACTTCAGCGGGCGATTGTTCGTGCCGCGCAACACACGGCCACGGCGGCCGTTGTCGAACAGCGCGTCCACCGCTTCCTGCAGCATGCGCTTCTCGTTGCGCACGATCACATCCGGCGCGTGCAATTCCATCAGCTTCTTCAACCGGTTGTTGCGGTTGATCACGCGGCGATACAAATCATTCAGGTCAGACGTAGCGAAACGTCCGCCATCCAGAGGCACCAGAGGGCGCAGCTCGGGCGGCAGAACCGGAATCACATCCAGAATCATCCACTCCGGCTTGTTGCCGCTCTTGCGGAACGCTTCCAGCACCTTCAGCCGCTTGGCAAACTTGATCCGCTTCTGCAGGCTGGGGTCAATCTTCATCTTCTCGCGCAACTCTTCCGAAAGTTTGTCCACTTCCACGCGGCGCAGCAATTCCTTAATCGCTTCCGCGCCCATCCCGTAAGTGAACTTTCCGGGATATTCCTTCTGCAGCTCGCGCAGCTTGTCTTCGGGAATGATGTCCTTCTGCTTCAATCCCAGCACTTCACCGGGGTCAATGCAGACGAACGTCTCGAAGTACAGAATGTGCTCCAGATCGCGCATGGTGATGTCCAGCAGGTAACCTATGCGGCTGGGCAAACCCTTGAAGAACCACACATGCGAGCAGGGCGAAGCGAGCTCGATGTGGCCCAGGCGCTCGCGGCGCACTTTGCTCAACGTGACTTCCACGCCGCACTTATCGCAGATCACTCCGCGATGCTTCATGCGCTTGTATTTTCCGCACAAACATTCCCAGTCCGTGACGGGGCCGAAAATCTTGGCGCAGAACAATCCGTCGCGTTCCGGCTTGAACGTGCGGTAATTGATGGTCTCCGGCTTGGTCACTTCACCATGCGACCAGGAACGGATTTTTTCGGGACTCGCCAGGCTGATGCGAATGGAATCAAAATCCGCTATCTGGCTGGCGCGATCATACGGGCTCGATCGGTACAAGGGCGATCCTCCTGTCCCGCAGAGCGGGACCCAAATCCAGTAAAACCACGTACTAAGAATCTTGCGCTCCGCGGAATTTCTCCGCGGAGCGATTGCCTGCAGTTAGTCCGCGGCTTCCACTTTTTCCAGCTGCGGTTTTTGCCGCTTCATCAGTTCGATGTCCAGGCACAAGGACTGCAACTCGCGCACGAGAACGTTGAAGGATTCCGGCACGCCAGGCTCGATCCCCGGCTCGCCCTTCACAATCGCCTCGTAAATTTTCGCGCGGCCATACACGTCGTCGGACTTCGCGGTGAGCAGCTCCTGGAGAATGTGCGCCGCGCCGTACGCTTCCAGCGCCCACACTTCCATTTCTCCGAATCGCTGTCCGCCGAATTGCGCCTTGCCGCCCAGCGGCTGCTGCGTGATGAGTGAATATGGCCCGATGGAGCGAGCGTGAATCTTGTCGTCCACCAAGTGCGAGAGCTTGAGCATGTAGATGTAGCCCACGGTTACTTGCTGCGCAAACAGGTCGCCGGTCATGCCGTCGTAGAGCGAAATTTTTCCGCTTTCCGGCAGCTCGGAGAATTGCAGCAAGTGGCGGATGTCGCCTTCGCGCGCGCCGTCAAATACCGGCGTCGCAAACGGCACACCGTCACGGAAGCTATGCGCCAGGTCCAGGATCTCATCGTCGTCCATTCCGGTGATGGTCTTCCACACCGCCGTGGGACCAAACGCATCCTTGAACCATTTGCGCACGCCCTCCGCGCGCGTTTCCTTGTCGAGCAGCTTCCCGATTTTTTCGCCGAGCTCTTTCGAGGCCCAGCCCAGGTGCGTTTCGAGAATCTGTCCGACGTTCATACGCGAAGGAACGCCCAGCGGGTTCAGCACGATTTCCACCGGCGTGCCATCCGGCATGTAGGGCATGTCTTCCTTCGGGACGATGCGCGCAATCACGCCCTTGTTACCGTGGCGTCCGGCCATCTTGTCTCCGACGGAGAGCTTGCGCTTCATGGCGATGTAGCACTTCACCAGCTTGATCACGCCCGGAGGCAGCTCGTCGCCCTTCTTCAGCTTGCCGATGCGCTCGTCAGTGATTTTGCGCAGCACATCGATTTGCCGCGAGGTCATTTCTTCGACCTCATCAATCTTCTCGATGAGCAGCGGGTCCTTGTCGTTGAGCCGCAGGCGCTTCAAGTTGCGCGTGGAAATTTTTTCCAGAATGTCGCGCGTCAACTCGCTACCCTTGGTCAGCAAACGCTTGTTGGTGCGCTCGTCGTGCAGGTCGGCAGTCAAGGTCTGTCCGCCCAGCAAGTCGTTCAAGCGCTTCAAGCGTTCGTCGGTGAGAATGCGGATTTCATCGGCCAGGTTCTTTTCGAGTTTTGCGACCTGCGCCGCTTCGATGGCCTTGTGGCGTTCGTCCTTCTCCGCGCCCTTGCGGCAGAAGATCTTCACGTCCACGATCGTGCCTTCGATGCCCGGTGGGCAATAGAGCGAAGCGTCGCGCACGTCTCCGGCTTTTTCACCGAAAATCGCGCGGAGCAGCTTTTCTTCCGGCGTCAGCGTGGTTTCGCCTTTAGGCGTCACTTTGCCCACCAGAATGTCGCCCGGCTTCACTGTGGCGCCGATGCGGATTACACCGCTCTCGTCCAGATTGCGCAGGAAGCTCTCGTTGATGTTGGGAATGTCGCGAGTAATTTCCTCGGGACCGAGCTTCGTGTCGCGCGCTTCGATTTCATACTCTTCGATGTGAATCGAAGTGTAGTAATCCTCTTCCACCAGCTTTTCGCTGACCAGAATCGCGTCCTCGAAGTTGTACCCGCGCCATGGCACGAAGGCCACCAACACATTGCGGCCGAGCGCTAGCTCGCCGCGATCCGTGCAAGGACCGTCGGCCAGCACTTGACCCTGTTTCACGCGGTCGCCCGCGCGAACCAGCGGCTTCTGGCTGATGCAGGTGTTCTGGTTCGAGCGCTTGAACTTCGTCAGCAGGTAAATGTCCGACCCGACTTCGCGGCTCAGTACGCCGGATTGATCGGATTCCACGCGCACGATCACGCGTTCGGAGTCCACTTGGTCCACAATGCCGTCGCGCTTGCACACGATCACAGCGCCCGAATCGCGAGCCGTGACGCGTTCCATGCCCGTGCCCACCAGAGGAGCGTCGCCACGAATCAGCGGCACAGCCTGGCGCTGCATGTTCGAGCCCATCAACGCGCGGTTCGCGTCGTCGTTCTCGAGGAACGGAATCAAGCTGGCTGCGACCGATACCAGCTGCTTCGGCGAGACGTCAATGTAATCAACCTCCTCGCGGCTCTTCAGCACGAAGTTGCCCGCCTGGCGGCAGTTCACCAGTTCCGTGGTGATGCGTTCCTTTTCATCGAGCGAGGCGTTAGCCTGCGCTACGACGTAGCGGTCCTCTTCCCAAGCCGAAAGATAGAAGCAATGCGCCGCCCAGACTACGCGCCGCCGCTTCAACTCTTCGTTGGCATCCTCAACCTTTTCCTTCTCGACGATTTCCCCGGCCTTGAATTCGCTGTCGCCCGAATTGACGATCTGCACGAAATCAATTACGCGCCCGTTCTTCACCTTGCGGTACGGCGATTCGATGAAGCCGAACTCGTTGATCCGCGCATACGATGAAAGCGAGCTGATCAAGCCGATGTTCGGGCCTTCCGGCGTTTCAATCGGACAAATGCGGCCGTAGTGCGTCGGGTGCACGTCGCGGACTTCGAATCCCGCGCGTTCCCGCGACAAGCCGCCTGGCCCCAAAGCCGAAAGACGCCGTTTGTGCGTGATTTCGCTCAGCGGATTCGTCTGGTCCATGAACTGCGAAAGCTGCGAGCTACCGAAGAATTCGCGAATCGCCGCCATTACCGGCTTGGCGTTCACCAAATCGTGCGGCATGGCCGTGGACATTTCCTGGTACACGGACATCTTTTCCTTGATCGCGCGCTCCATGCGAACCAGGCCGATGCGGAACTGGTTCTCCAGAAGTTCGCCCACCGCGCGGACGCGGCGATTGCCCAAGTGGTCAATGTCGTCCACCGAGCCCACGTTCTTGCGCAGCTTCAGCAAATACTTGATCGCCGCGACGAAGTCCGAAGGATCCAGCGTGCGCTTTTCCAGCGGAGTTTCCAGGCCCAGCTTTATGTTGAACTTCAGCCGGCCCACTTTGCTGAAATCGTACTTGCGCGCGTCGAAAAACATTCCGTTGAAGAGCGCCGTGGCGGTTTCCAGCGTCGGAGGATCGCCCGGACGCAGCTTGCGGTAGATTTCGATCAGCGCTTCCTTCGGCGAACGGATGGAGTCCTTTTCCAGTGTGCGCGTCACGATGATGCCGGTATCGTCGCGGTCCGGGAAGCAAACGTCCACTTCGGTGATTCCAGCTTCAGCGATCGAAGCCCACATTTCCGCCGTCAGCGGCTTGTTGGCCTCGAGCAGCACTTCGCCGGTCTGGCGGTTCACCAGCTCGCTTACGGTGACGGCGGTTTCCAGGTCAGCCACGCCGATCTCGGCTTGGGTGACGCGCGCCTTCACCAGTTCCTTGTACAGTGGCTCGGTGACGCGCTTGTGCGCGCCCACCAAAGTCTCGCCGGATTTCGGATGCTTGATTTCCTTGCTCAGCTTGCGGTCAATCAAGCCCTCCGAAGCGTTCCAGTACAGCTCGCCATCGCGCAGCGAGATGCGCTCCACTTGATAGAACGTGCGCAGGATGTCTTCGTTCGACTTCAATCCCAGCGCGCGCAGGAAAATCGAGCCCAGAAACTTGCGCTTGCGGTCAATGCGCACGTACAGAATGTTCTTGGTATCGTACTCGAACTCCACCCACGATCCGCGATAGGGAATAATCTTGCCGAGGAAGTAGCTGCGATTATTCGACGTCTCAAAGAACACGCCGGGCGAACGGTGCAGCTGGCTGACGATTACGCGCTCCGTCCCATTAATGATGAACGTGCCGTTCTCGGTCATCAGCGGAATATCGCCGAAGAAAACTTCCTGCTCCTTGATGTCGCGAATGGACTTCGCGCCCGTGTCCGGATCCTTGTCGTAAATCGTCAGGCGGATCGTCACCTTCAGCGGCGCGGAATATGTCATGCCGCGTTCCTGGCATTCGTTCACGTCGTACTTCAGCTGCAGCGTGACGGGGTCGCCGCACTTGTTGCAGAACGTCGGCGTGTTCTTGTTGAACGTGCCGCACTTCGCGCACAGCACATCGCCAGTCTTATAAGGATTGGTGACGACCGAAGCTCCGCAATTGCGGCAGGTGGCGCGCAAGTGGTGCAGGCCGCGCAAATGGCCGCACTTGCACTCCCAGTTTCCGATCGCGTAGTCCACGAAATCCAGTTGCGACAACCCGCGAAAATCCTGGATCGGAAACACCGAGGCGAACACCGACTGCAGGCCGGAATCTTCCCGCTCGCTCGGCAGCAAATCCATCTGCAAAAACCGTTGATAGGACTTCTTCTGCACGTCAATCAGGTTCGGAATCTGCACCGTGGTCTTGATTTTTGCGAAGTCCAGGCGTGCTCGTTCCCGATTGGCGCGATTACCGTTGCGATTGCTCATGGACCATCCTTAAATATAATTTCATGCCGGAAATGACGAAGCGGATAGACACCCGCCCCGTCAGTCCGGGAAGGACGTATTGTGAGGTACCAGGATCCTCAGGAGTGCGCGCGTACGCGAATTCCTTCGCGGCCCGACCGCATTGTTTTCGCGGGCCGCACCGCCAGGCGTTACTTGACTTCGACTTTCGCGCCGGCTTCTTCGAATTTCTTCTTGATGGTGGCCGCTTCTTCTTTGTTGACGCCCTCTTTCACCGTCTTGGGAGCGCCATCCACCAGATCCTTGGCTTCTTTCAAGCCCAGGCTGGTGACTTCGCGGACCGCCTTAATCACGTTGATCTTGTTGGCGCCGACTTCGGTGAGCACGACGGCAAATTCCGTCTTCTCTTCCGCCGCTGGCGCGCCTGCGCCACCGCCGCCTGCGACCATTACGGGCGCCGCCGCTGCCGCCGACACTCCGAAGGCTTCTTCCATCTTCTTTACCAGGTCAGAAGCTTCGAGCAGCGTAAGACCCTTGATTTCTTCCAATATTGATTCGACTTTGCTGGCCATTGCTGTTTCCTATCCTCCTCCGAATTGAAAAACCGTTGCTAGAATTGCGGTACTGCTTCGTTGCCCTGAAAACCTTACGACTGAACCGCTTCGGGCGCCGCTTCCGCGCTGCCTGTCTTGCCGCCGCCCACAAACTTGTTGGCCTTCACTGCTTCGCTCGTCACCACCGCCAAATTGCGCGGCAATGCTGCCAGCGCCGTCGCAATCCGCTGCGCCGGAGCATTCAGCAGGAACATCACCTTGCTGATCAATTCTTCCTTGCTCGGCAGGTCCGCAAGCTGCTTGATTTCCTGAATGGAAATCACGCGCCCTTCCACCCAGCCGGCGCGAAATTGAAACGCCGGAACGTCTTTCGCGACCTTGGTCAGGATCTTCGCCAACGCCACCGGATCCGTCTTGGTGTAGGCGATCGAATTCGTGCCCTTCAGATTCTTCAGCAAACCTTCAGGAGGCGTGCCCGCTCCCGCGCGCTCCGCCACCG
>CAWGFF010000013.1:0-741635 GCA_963821765.1 uncultured Acidobacteriota bacterium | reverse complement strand
CGCAGGCTGGCGCCGAGGGGGTGGTACTCGCCCAGGGCGGGGAAATGGGCGGCTGGAGTCTGTACGTCAAGGACGACAAGCCAAAGTTCGCCTACAACTTTCTAGGTCGCGAGACTTACACGATCGCTGGTCCCGCTCGCCTGCCGGCCGGGCACGTAACACTACGCTTCGAGTTTGCTTACGACGGAGGTAGGCCCGGCGCGGGCGGTAATGGTTCGATTTTCGTTAACGGTGAAAAGGTCGCCGCAGGGCGGATCGAGCACACTCACCCGAACGCATTTGGCGCGGAAACGACGGACGTCGGCGAGAACCTCTATACGGTTGTGACCGACGACTACAAGCAAGGCGATAACAAGTTCACTGGCAAGATTGACAAGGTGACCATCCGGCTCGGCGAATCTAACCTCAGCCAGCAGGCCCTGAAGGCTAACGAAGATTTGAGCGTGAAGGAATTGCTGGACGTGGACTACTAATCCTATCGTTGAGGAAGCGATAACAAAGTAACGGTTCCATCGGCGACCGCACCTGCCCTCGTCTGGGTCGTCCCCTGCGCGGCAGGTCATGATGGTCTACGAACGCTCGGTCAAGGAGCATCCGAATCCACCTGCGGCGAATATCACGCGCTTTGGGCATGATGCACCATGAATCAGTTCGAACTGCTTCGCGCTGACGGTAATGATGCTCGCAGCGTTATCGCTACCTGCATCGCGGGAGCCAAGTCGACAAAACTCCGATTTCAAGCCGCAGAAACCTGGAATATGACGAAGGTGAGGAGCGGCGAAGGTCACTTCTCTCAGCTTATGAGTTCAGTTGGATGAACGATTTTCGATCTGAGACGCACCTGCGGAAAGTCTCTGGTGTTGAGAGTAACCACGAAATCTGCCTTGCCGGATTCAGCGCAAAGGCAAAACGCATCGTCCTTGGGATCGGGAGAAATTTGAACCGAGGCATGCACGTTCACCTCTTCGGCCCGCTCGCGGATCAGGTTGATGACTTTTCCGATGACATTCGGACGAACGCGGAGGCGCTTCAGAACATCCTTGTATTCTTCCAGAATGTCCTCGGTTATGAGCCAGTTGAAATTGTTCCGCTCGGCCCAGTTGTGTAGCACATCGGCACTCGGATTCCGCCCGGGAACAAACGGCTCTCGGAAGCCCGATATGCCAGCGACAAGCACGCTCGTGTCAACGACGGCCCGTAGCTTGCGTTTCCTAGCTTTCTGCGGCAACGGTGATCTCTAGCGCACGTCTCTCTTTACGATAGCTCCGAACCGTGCGCAAGATTTCTTCTTCGGATACCTCTCCGATGTCTTTTGCCGCCTCGGTTAGCGATTCCAGAAATTCCTTTTTCCAGCCCCGGCGCTTTTTCCCACGCGGCAGGTCCCTATAGAGATCAGCCCTGCTCATTCCTTCCTCAATCTGTTCCCCCAAGGCTCGGAACGGCACTCCTAGTTTGATTGGTTCCTCTTCCGCCGCGAGTCGGCAGTTGAAGATGATGTACTTGGGATTCTCTGATTTGAATTCTTCCTCAGACGCCGAAAATGCTTCCATGAGTTTGGAGAGCACACTCGTCCGCGTGCCTAGGGACTCTTTTAGATAAGAGGCGACCTTGGCTACCATGAGGGCGTTCGCGTCGAAGAAATACGTTCCCTCTAATCGTCGGGGCTTTACGACGCCGAATTGGACAAGATTCTGCAGTTCCTTAGGCTCTATCTGTAGGACCGCGCTGGCCTGCTTTAACTTCAGTCCCTGCCTCGGCATGTCTCCTCCAATTAACATCTAAATATTAGACTGTAATTGGATACCTGTCAAGAGACCGACTACGCGGGCGGATGGCAGGATTCTCTAGGGAATCTAAATCAAGACTGGCGTGCCAGTCTATAGGAACAGTATGCTTTACATATAGACAAATATACTTTAACATACGGTCGGTGTTCAGGGGGTCTATCTATGCGTCCCGAGTCCAGCGACATTGACATCAAACAGCGGAGTCCGCTCCTCGCATTCTACCTTTGCGCCGTCGCGTTCGTGGTCACACTAACTTTAACGGGTTATTTGCATCCGGCTTGGCGAGAAGTCTCGCGCGTAGTGACGATGGTCATCGCAGCGTTTGCCGTATGGAGCTTCTTTCGCTTCCTGAGAATCGCCGATGAGCGCCAGGCGCGCATCAACTACCAAGCCTTGGGTTTCGCCTTCATCCTTGCCCTAGCCGTCTCTCTTTTTGGTGGATTCGTGAGGGGATTTGGTGCCACTCATGTTTCCTGGTTGGGTGTCTTGGGGTTGCTACTCATTCCGTGGAGTCTCGGCCTGATCGTCTTTTCTTGGCGGTACCGATGAAAACTCGTCTACGGGTTCTGCGAGCAGAAGTGGAATGGTCACAGGCGGAGTTGGCTACCCGAGTTGGCGTCACCCGCCAGACGATCAATGCCATCGAGACGGGCAGGTACGATCCGAGTCTCCCCTTGGCTATCAAGATTGCACGGCTTTTCGGTAAGCACGTCGAGGAAATCTTTCTCGACCAGGAGAGCGGGCCGGTAACGTCGGCGAATATCAAAATCTAGCGAGATAAGACGATGTGCGGAAGTTCATATCTTCGTGCTTCTTTCACCGAGCCATCGCCCAGCCCGGGACCGATCCTCCCCGTTCACCTGCTTGGCCCGAATGCGCTCTCTCTAGTCGTTAGGCGATAGGAGTTGGTTTCCATGTCTCGAGGGTTTGACGGATTCGAGATTGACGACTTTCGCGATTCTGGTTTTGGCTCCGAGCGCGATGTGGGCCGGGGTTTATCCTCCGACTGGAACGCTCGCACCAACCTACACAACATCCACCGCGAGGAAGATAGGGCCGACCGACTCGACCGTGAGGGACGGCAGCGTTCACGCGCAGAGCGTCCGCCGCTGGCCCGCGAGGAACGCGTCCGAGCGATTCTCTCTCAACGCGCACGAACCAAGTACACGGACCGAGACAAAGATTATTCCCTGCGGGATTCAGTGATTCATACGCTTTCGGAAGTTGGCAAGTTCCGCGTCGCAGCCACGAAGGACCTGGCCGAACTGGCTTACAACGGCGACCGTGCCCGGATGGAGAGCGATGTCGAGAGCCTGGCCCGTCAGGGCCTCGTCAAAGTCACGAGCATTTCAGATACCGAGCACAATCCCATGCAAGTAGTGACGCTGACGAAGGAAGGCCATCAGTTTTTGTCTCGTGGGAAAGTCCTTCCCCCGGATCAAGCCACCTACTACGGACTCAAAAAGCCCAAAGAAGCCATTCACGACGCGGAACTCTACTGCCTCTATCACAAGGTTGCTGATGAGATCGAAGGGCGCGGCGGCAAGGTGCTTCGCGTCAAGCTCGACTACGAAATCAAGCGTGAACTTTACGCCCGCCTCGCCCGCCTTTCGGACGACAAGGGCCACGCCCCGGAGGAAGTGAAGGAGGGAGTTGCCGCACGGTATCACCTCAAGGTTGTGTCCGGTGAGATTCCGATCCCTGATTTGCGGGTCGAGTATGTGCGCGAGAACGACGGCGAAATCCAGCGGCGCGACCTAGAACTCGCCACGGACCATTACCGCCCGCGCGGGCTGGCGCAGAAGGCCCGCGCCGGCTTCCAAATCTACGGCCGGCGCGGTGATACGGACCGATTGCGTCGTATTCGAGACGATCGGGAATTGAGCGCGGCGATTTTCAGCCTATAACCCATGAGCATTTACGAATCCCAACTCGCCAACCTCTCCGCTTTCGGCTACACCGAAGCCGAAGCGCGGTTTCTCTACCTTGTGGCAGCGCATTGCGGCTATTTCACGGTGCGGCAGTTCCTTGACTTCTGCCATGCCCGGAGCGGTAAACGGAACGCCCGCTTTGTCGAGAAACTACTTGCCTTGGGCCATGCCTCGGCCCAGAGATACACGCGGCGGAGCCTCGTTTACCACCTCCGTTCTCGCCAGATTTACGAAGCGATTGGCAAGGCCCATCTCCGCACTCGCAGGGAGCACAAACTCGATTACATCAAGACGCGGCTCCTGGGTCTTGACTTCATCCTTGCCAACCCGGAAGACCGCTATTTCGAGACGGCGGAAGAGAAGCGGCGCTACCTCATCGAACGGTTCAAACTCAGCGAGAGTTTGTTTGTTCCATCCAGCGAGCATGGCAAGGCCATGACGTTCTCCGAGGCATTTCCGCTCTGCGTAGCCTATCCCGCTCCCGATTACATGCCTGTGGTGACGTTTACCTACGTTGATCCCGAGCACCGAAGCCTCGACCGCTACATCGCGCACCTGCGTACCTACCGACCTCTGTTCCGGCAGCTTCCGAGCTTCCAATTCATCTACATTTCAACGGCAGCAGGCCTCCAGAATGAAGCGGCGGAACTTTTTTCGTTCCTTGTGGAAGCCAAGGGCCTCTCGGATTTGACCCGCTACTTCGATATCCAAACTAAATGGGGTAACCGGAAATACAGCCTTGTCACAGAGGACGACATGATCTTCCGACACCAGGCCGCGAAGCGTTTCAACGGCGAGATATTCGACAGTCTTTTCCATCTGTGGAGGCGAAACCAGTTGCCGAATGACTGGCGGGCTGAATCAGTGACGACCACAACGCAACAACAAAAAGTTCTATTCCGAGCCGTCACCGTGCCAGGCCAGGAAGCGGTATTCGGCGACAGCCGGAAAAGATGGGGTGACGGCTCACAGATACGCGGTACTTCAGGTGCGGGGCGAGCCCCAGAGTCACCCACAAGCCAATCGCAGACTCTTCAAAGAACGGCGGATGCGTAAATGAAACAGGTGACATCTGCACGCGGACAAAACACTAGGATGGGCGGGAGCGACCCCACTTTTTCGGCTTCCAGCCGCCCAAAAAGTTCGTGGGGTCGCTCCCGCCCGACACGCTGATCGCGTGCGCTAGGTTTGCCGCGCAGGAATGCGGCAAACAATTTGTAATGCAGGCTGCACTACAGTTCGAAAGCGAGAAGGAGGAAAGGACATGGCACTACTGAAAACACCATCGAAACAACCAAGAACTACAACCCTTCAAGTTCGCTTGGAGGAGGGCGTCAGAATCAACCTAGACAAATACGTCGAATTCATCGACGCCAACGCTTCCTACGTGGTGAGTGAAGCACTCAAGCTCCTGTTTCGGAAGGATGAGGAGTTCAAGCATTGGCTAGGACAACATCCGAACAACGGCAACCAAGAACAAACGCAAGGAGACGCTCTTACAAAGACCGCTTAGCAAATATGAACTCCCGTCCAACCCAATTCGGTGTGCGCGAGAATACAGCGTCCTCAAGACAGCATGCCTCGCGCCTTGTATCGAGTTCGTCGCTCTTGAAGTCCGCAAAGCCGTCAGGAAACGCGCCTGAAGATAAGCAATCGCCAGCGCAGGTGTCCCTACCAGCAGAGACGGTCCATCTCTCCCTAGGCGAACCAGAAAACGGGGCCACAAGAGAAGTTAGAGACGACGCCACCGGTCTTGCAACTGAGTTGAACGGGCGCGGCGAACGATCCGGCATTGAACGTCCGCTGACTTGTGAAGAAGCAGCCGAACTCGTGCGTGTTCATCCCAAGACCGTCAAGCGCATGGCGCGTGGTGGCAAGGTGCCAGGGCATTTTCGCTTTGGTCGCTGGTTCTTCTATGCATCGGAGCTGGACTGCTGGATGCGAACAGAGTTACATTCATCGCGTCACTCGTGCCGCTAGAACAGACTAAGGAGAAATCGTCATGTTCAAGCGAGCGCGATATCAGTTCGGCTATTTGCGTCGGAAACCTCGCAAGAGGAAGCCTGATGTCTGGGTTTGGGAGCGGAACGCTATCCGCCGACCGTGAATGCAACTACGATCTTCGTCAGCGTGTTTGTGGTGAAGCCGAGCAAAATGGGGAAAACGGCCGACTCAGGGTTAAGCTTCCCTGCGGAAACGAGCGACGCGATCGAAATCGCCGTCGCGTGGGTATCGGCAAATCCCGAAAGCGCAGCCCCTAGAAAAAGTCCTCGATTACCATACCTCTGGCTTAAGAAAGCACAGAGAAACAGAATCACTGTGATCGTCATCGCGAAAAGAAAGGCCAATCGGAGATCGAAAGCTCTTCCCTGAGTGGGCTCGTTCGCCGTCGGAGTCATTGAGGAGAGTGCGACAAAAATCAGCGCGTATCCGGTGGCTGCAACTCCTGCGAAAAGCAGTGGCATCGCAACCGCACGGCATGTCGGAACATTGGTGACCATGAGAACGAGGAACATCTGAATCACAGTGGCTACCGTTGCAAGAATCGCGCCGGAAGCTGCGGCACTCCCTAGTTCAGGACTGCGCTTTGCCCGATTGGCCATCGATCCGATGGTAGCGCTGGCAGAGATGAACCCGCCGATAAATCCAGCCAGAGCCAGCCCTAGCCGAGATCCCAACGCACGCAAGGCGATATAACTCGCCCCACCAACCGCCATAACCAGGACTACGAGCTCCCAAAGCTTCCGAGGGTTGAACGCTCCAAACGGGCCAATTTCGCGGTTCGGTGTAAGAGGCAGAATCACCAAGGTAGCGGCCAGGAACACGAGCGCATCATGGGCCTCCTGTTCCGATAGCAGGTTCTTGAGAGCGCGATGCAGACGCTCTCTGGCCGCAAGGAGAATTGTTGTGACCACGGAGAGGCCAGTTGCGAGCAGCGGGTTCTGCATCGCCAACGCGCCGAGAAGAACGGTCACCAGCAGAGCAAATTCCGTCGTTAGCCCGGGGTCTTTATGAGCCGCACGGCGATAAGCAAGCGCCGAGAAGAGTACCGCCGCCGCGGCCACGGTAACGAGCAGGGCCTCACTCTTGAGATAGCTGCTGAGTGCGCCAGCAAAGGCGGCAAAAGCGAACGTCCGTACACCAGCGGCGCCACGATGTGAACGGCCGCCTTTACGGCGCTCGCGCTCCGCTCCAATGAGCAACCCGATGCCAATCGCGATCGCCAAGGAAATTGCAGAATTTGTTGGGATGGACATTCGGATTCCAGGTTCTTGTGCAGCAACAATACACCAAACTGCGTCTATGATTGCGGTCGCGGCGGCACGTTCGAGTCGAACTGTTGCTTGATGCTCCAGCTGCCCGCGCGTTTCTCCTCTCTGAGAAATCTGAATAGAGCGATGGTCACAGCAAGGATTAGGGGTCCGATAAAGACACCGAGAGCGCCGAAGGTTTTCAATCCTCCAAGCAATGCGAAGAAGACATAAAGGGTCGAAAGCTTTACGCGCTCGCCAATCAAATACGGTCTCAAAACGTTGTCCACGGGATGTACGACTGCGACTGCCCAGACCAGGAGAATCAAACCCTTTATCCAGTGACCACTGAAGATAAGCATGCAAATTGCCGGCAGCAAGACAAAAGTCGTTCCAATGATCGGCAACAGTGCACAGAGAGTTGTGACAACTCCCCAGACAACAGGGGATGTGAGTCCTAGGAACCAGAAAGCCAAGCCTGTGAGCGTGCCCTGGATCGCAGCCATCGCGAGGGTGCCATACGCAATTGCGTTCAGCGTGTCTTTCACGCACGTAAGTAGCCGGCGCATTTGATCAGGCTTGAGTGGCAGGATTACAGCTCCACGCCGGAGCATAGATCTGCCATCACGAAAGAAAAAGAACAGGATAAAGAACGCGATAAATGCATTTAGAGCGAGAGAAGCGATGTTCCCAAGCGCTCCTGCGCTCATCGCAATCAACCCGGCAACCGCTTTTTCGCTTTGGTTCAAGATCGCTCTCTGCAAATCCGCAACCGGAATGGAAATGTAACGGCTCGCGAAGGCGACTGCTTGATCGGAAAGCTGAACGATAAACACGCTGAGATGTTCCTTGCTTCCGCCAGACCCGCTCAGTGATCGGTAGATGTCCTGGAGCCCTGACAAGAGTGCTCGTCCAAGAAAAAGCGAAAGTGAAGTGATCAGTAGAATCACCAAGGTCGTGGAGAGCGCCGCTGCGATGTTTGGATTTTGAATCCAGCGACCGATGCGCGCATGTAGTGGATAGAAGAGAACAGCAAGGACGACGGAGAAGATGACCGGCTTGAGAAACGGGGCGATGAGGAGATAGCAGAAGTAGAGCGCTGCGATTGTGAGTACCAGTAAAAAGACAAACGCCGCCCGATTTCTCGTCGTGTTATTGTGCTCGAACACGAATGCCCTCGCGCAGTTCGTTTGACGGATGCAGAATTACGTCTTCTCCGATGCTAATTCCACTGAGAATTTCTGCCTAGGTTTGGTTTCTAGGACCGATCTGGACGGCGCGCTGGCGGGCCCGACGGTTGTCGACAATGAAGAAGCTCCAGCCTTCGCGCTCGCGAAAGTCGCGCTGCCAGGTATCTTCAGGACGTCCGGGCCTTCCAAGGTCACGATACGGGTCTCCACGCGATACCCGTCTCCGAGTCCGTCCGGTGGGTGGATGAAGTCGGCATCTCGGAATTGTCTGCCATCCGCCACACCCAAGAGAATGGCCGCCTGAAACAGGCATGGCGCAGGAATCAGGCAGCTGAGGTACTTTATCTGACTGCTTTTACCACGGCGATCCGCCAACGGTGAGCCAATGCTCTCTGCTCGGGATAGGCCGAACGACAGTTCTCCCCGTTCTGCAAGCATTATTGTTCTTCCGTTGCGGCTGGGACGGTTTGAACGGGGTTTCGGGTCCAGCGACAGATGGCGGTTACGTCGTCCGCACTTAGCTCGACGCTCCGGTGCAAAAGGGTGTAAGCACGGCCAGGCATTTCACCTTCCGACACCTCTTTGCAGATCTCGGAGAGCTGTTTCTGTTGCTCTTCGGGCCGGTACGCAGCCCAGTCGGAAAAATTCAATGCTTTCCGGCCCCGAGTTACATCGGAGATCACCAGCCAGGAAACCGGAGCCGCGTGGCTATACCAGGGCCACACGGTACGATGGGAATGGCAATCGTTGCAGGAGCGCTGAAAGACGGCCGCGGCCAAAGGGTCTGCGTGCATTTCGCGTTTTGGATCAATTGGGGGATTTGTTCTGGCCGGCTGAATCATCTGAATAGCCACCAAGATTACTAAGAGCGCAACCGAAAGTCGTTTGAACCAGACCAGCATCATTTACCACCTCTTGAGCCGCCAATGTGGATAACGTGGCAGTATTCCCCCGATCCTACCGACTTCCGGACGCCTTCGCTTCCAATTTTGCGAGCGTGGCCTTGAAACCATCGCGATGACCCATTTCGTCGTGGCGAATTTCTTCAAAACGGTCCGCGGCGGCTTTATCTCCCGCTGCCGCAGCCTGCTCAGCGAATTCACGGTACATGGTGTCAACTTCATAGGATTCGCCCTTGATGGCATCCTTTAGGTTGTCCACGTCGCTACCCACTAGTCCCGCGAGTTGTGCTTCTTCCGCAAAATGCTGAAAGCGTTCGGTGTTGGCGGCCTTCGTGAACAGGTTTGCCAATTCGGTATTCCCGTTCCTTTGGGCTTGTTTGGCGTACAGCAAATACTTTGCGTACGCATACGCTTCGCCGTGCATGGCAGCCGACAAATTCTCTTGCGTGTTCTGACTCAGATCTACGCCGCCTCTTGCTGTCATGTGCCCAACGACGAGCAACAGAGAGCCTGCAAGAGCTACCCCAATGTACAGCTTCCTTTTCATGATTCCTCCTTTCGGTTTCGCGATGATTCGAGCGGAAAAGATTCCTAAAGGCTCTTCCGAGGGTGATTCAAGTCAACTCTACGCTTGAAAGAAGGGACATCCCATGATGCCCATCACGGGGTGAGGTGACCCGCGTCACAGGCCCTCAGTGGTGGACGGAAGATCATGAATGACTTTGGGAGCGAAGGCGGCTCGCAAGGCGTTCACCACGGCCAGGATGTCGATGACTTCCTGGGTGATGGCGCCGCTGACCGGACTTAAATGACCGGTCGCTGCGAAGGCCATACCAATGACACTCAGCGCCATGCCACCCACAGCGCTCTGAAGTGCGATGGATCGCATGCGGCGGCTGATGTGCATGAATTCGTCCACTTTGTTCAGGGAGTTACCCATGATAACGACGCCGGCCGCTTCCGCTGTGACGTCGCTGTTCTGTCCGATAGCCATGCCAACTGTGCCAGCCATCATGGCCGGGGCGTCATTAATGCCGTCCCCTACATAAAGCGTTTTGGCGGCGGAAGTTTCCTTGCGGACGATCGCAAGCTTTTCTTCAGGGCTTTTCTGGGCGTAGATTTCGGTGATACCCACTTGCTCAGCTAGGTAACGAGCCTCGGACTCGCGATCTCCCGACACGATCATCACCCGCTGGAATTGGTGCTTGGGACCCAAATGCTTCACGAAGGAACGGCTCTCCGCTCGGGGCGCGTCGCGAAAGCGCAAGGTCGCGGCGCAGCGATTGTCGATTGCCACCACACACTCGAGTCCGCCACCGACCGGTGGGAGTTGATCGACGCCGGAGATCCCTTCTGCCACGAGCTTGGCGCGGCTAGTGATCTGTAATTGATGGCCGGACATGGTTCCGCGCAGCCCCTGGCCGGGCCGTTCGCTCACCTCCGTGGCCTCGGGGAGCTCCAGCGCGTCCTCTTTCGCCGCCGTGAGGATCGCTCTCGCCAGCGGATGCTTGGAGTAACGCTCCAGACCTGCCACCAGTGTCAGCACCTCTCGCTGTGCAAAACCAGGGGCAATGAGTTGCTCCGTCACGATCACCGCGGCCACCCCGATGACGTGCTACTCGCTGCTGCTGTCATGGCCATTACTTGCGGCCGTCTGCGAAAATCTTGCTGACGCTAGCTGCTCTCCGCGATAACCAGAGGGTTATCTCCCCACTCGTCAGGATTTTTCCGAACAGAAAATGTTTTAGCAACTCGTCGATTAGATGTCGATGTCTCGTAGGTTGCAGAGAGAGCACTCCAATTCTTGCGTATTTATAGATCTTTGTCGGATTCAGAAATAGGCCTGCACAGCCGTCACATACTTGTGCCTTTTTGTACAGCGCACTCCCAGACGAATTGCTAGGCTCGAAATCAACCAGCAGCGTGATGACCGTCACGCAAGCGAGTGACCACTGTCACGGAAGAACCTTTCGCAATGCACTAAAAATAATACTGTCGCGAGATTGACGATGTTTTGGATAGGAGCAATGTGATGAAACTTATTTTCTCATTTATGGCTATGGTTGCGTTGTTTTGCTCGCCGGCGTATGCGCAAAAGGACGAAAACAACCGCATTGGGAATGCCGGTAAGGTGATGGTCGAGATCCTTAGTGTTCCCGATGATATTCCGGCAGATCTTCTGGAAAAGGCGGAATGCGTCATTGTTCTCCCTTCGGTCATGAAGGCCGCCTTCATCGTCGGCGGTAGCTACGGTCGTGGTGTGATGACTTGCCGGAGCGGCAAGGAGTTCAGCGGACCTCGGAGTGCACCTTCCATGATGGCGGTTGAGGCCGGCAGCATTGGCTTTCAGATTGGCGGCGAGGCGACCGACTTCGTCCTGCTGGTAATGAATAAGCGCGGGGCGGATTCTATTCTCACCAGCCAGGTCAAACTCGGTGGCGACGTGGCGGCTGCAGCTGTTCGCAGCTCTCGGGGCAGCCGGACTGGCGCACGATGCGCCCTATTTCAGGTCCGGTCTTTGGTTTTTCTATTTGGTGTCCCGCAATCTCGGTTTTATCGGAGTTATCGTTGCGGCGGTGATGACGGGCCGGGCCATGTTCCAGCGGACGGTTTCTGACGCCGTTTTGGGTTTAATGGCCGCCTCGATCGTCACCGGAATCGCATTGCTGTGGTGCGCAGTGCATACGCTCCCAGATATGTGGTGACGCGGAACGCGGAAGCGGTGTGCGCGTTAAAGTTTTAGCAGTTCAATCAACAAATCAGGAGATGATGAAAATGAGAATCGACAAAGAACTCCAGCAACAAGTTATGGATGAACTGGCATGGGAACCGAGCATTGACGCAGCGGAAATCGGCGCATCGGTTGACTCCGGCGTGGTGATGCTCAGTGGCACGGTGCGGAGCTTCCCCGAGAAGTGGGCAGCCGAGCGCGCGGCCGAACGCGTGAAGGGAGTGAGAGCAGTAGCGGATGAGATCGTGGTGAAGCTCCCGGGAACCTACCAGCGTGACGACACAGACATCGCACGAGCCGCGCTGAACACGCTGGAATGGAACGCTTCAGTACCGCATGGCCGGCTCAAGGTGGTGGTGGAAAACGGATGGATCACGCTCGATGGGACGGTGGAACGCTACTTTCAAAAGTCGGAGGCCGAACGAATGGTTCGCAGCCTGCTTGGAGTGCAAGGCGTGGTCAATCGGATCGCGGTGAGGCCCATCATTGTCCCGGCGGACGTCAAGAATCAAATCACCAAAGCGCTGGAGCGCACCGCGGTGGTGGACGCCAAGAAGATTTCCGTCGAAATTCGCGGCACCACCGTGATTTTGAGCGGCGCTGTGAAATCTTGGGTCGAGCGGGAAGCCGCGGAGCGGGCCGCCTGGGCCGCACCGAGTGTGGCCAATGTGGACAACATGATCGAAATCGCCGCGTAACATCGCTCTGAGGCGCATCGGCGAGCGGCTCCGCGTATGCGGAGCCGCTTCGCTTACAAGCTATGAACCAGGAAAAATCTGTGAGCACCAAACGGAATCTCCCACCGAACCTCCCTTCGGTCTCTTACGCGATTATCCCGGACACAAGGAGCTCTTGGGCGCGGAAACCCGTCCGCAAAGCGCAGTTCGCCTCCGGCCAATCTGGTTACACAAAATCGCTAATGCATGCCGGAAAGGCAAGTGGGCGCGGATGTCCGCAGCAGCTCGTGCATGCGAACGCGCAGGCGCAGCATCGCCTTTGCGTATAATTGCGACACGCGTGATTCACCGATCCCCATTACGGCGGCGACGTTCTTCATTGTGAGTTCTTTATAGTGATACAGAGCGAGCACTCGCCGCTCTTGCTGCGGCAACTCGCCGACCGCTTTGGCGATTAGGACAATCATTTCGGATTGCAGGGCCAGACAGAAAGGATCGCTATCTTCCGCTACCCGGTCTGCCAGCACATCGTCGCTCAGCCCGTCCTGACTGCCGATCGTTTGCAAGCTGACCAAATCCAGAGCGCGCAGGTCTCCGAGAAGGTGTTGCAAAATCTCGAGCGGGACGCCAAGCTCGGCGGCAATCTCCGGTTCCGTGGGCTCGCGGCCGAATCGGATCTTGCACTCTGAGATCGCGCATTCGATTCGCCGCGCTTTGCGGCGGAGTCCGCGTGTGCCCCAATCAACGGCGCGGAGGCTATCGAGAATCGCGCCGCGAATGCGGAAGGCGGCGTAGTGACGCAGCTGCACATTCTTATTTGGATCGTATTTATTTACCGCTTCGAGCAGGCCGAGAATTCCAGCATGCACCAGGTCTTCCAAGAGTACTTGGGGCGGCACACGGGCGTGAATGCGCCGCGCGATGTAACGGACCTGCGGCAGTTGTTCGATAATGACCTGGTCGCGCTGGGTTTTGTCGAACGCGATTAGCCCGTAGCTTACGTGTTGGGCCATTTTATTGCTTGCGCTCGACGAGTTGCGGACCGGCGCGGTCGGCAACCGCGTGCATTTCGTATCCAATTCCCCGGACGGTGTGAATTAGCTTGCGGTCGGACGGCCCGTTGATCTTGTTACGCAGGTAGTTGACATATACGTCCACGACGTTGGTTAGCGTGTCGTAGGGCACGTTCCATACGTGATTGAGAATCTGCGCGCGGGTGACGTGCGTTCCGGCATTACGCATAAGATATTCGAGAAGTCCGAATTCCTTCGGCGTTAAAGCGATCACACGACCTGCGCGCTTTACGGAGTGTTCCACGCGGTCCAGCTCCAAATCATCCAGCAACAACACCGTTTCCGCGGCGCGCACAGCCCTGCGCAGCAACGCGCGGACCCTTGCGCACAACTCTGAAAATGAAAACGGCTTTATCAGCAAATCGTCAGCACCAAGGTCCAAGACCTGAGCGCACTCCTCCGCACGACGTTGGCTGGAAAGAGCTAGGATGGGAAGCTGGGGCCGTTTGGCCCGGAAATATTGCAGGACTTGCGTGCCGTTGCTTTGCTCAATATCCAGGTCCAGGATTGCCAGGTCGTAATGGCGTTGTTCGACCTGGTACTTTGCGTCGTCACTGTCTTTCGAGAGATCCACGGCATAGTGCTCGTACTCGAGTCCGTCGCGTAAAAATGTTGCGAGGGCAGGATCATTCTCGGCGAGTAACAAACGCATGACTGCTCCAGAGGAAGGGGGGAGAACTGCGAAATCTTAGAGGGGACTTAAACTCTAGGGAATACTAACGATTGTGTCAAAGCAAATCGCCAGCAAGGGTGAAATGTTTCTCTTAAGCCAACAATGCTGTGACGATTTGCATCAAATGTCTTGAATTCGCTATGAATGTGTGCCGATTCGAAACCGCGGCGGGCTTTGCCAAACCGTATCCCCAGACGTGCGCCCTCGAATCCGCCGCCGGCGTGGGGGCGAATGCTTCCTCGTTCGCCGCTACTGTACGCCTGAACACGGCACACATCAGCCGGGCGGTGCGCGGCGATGCGAGCGTTCGTCCCGTGATATAAACCTTCGGGGGATTCTGAATGAAACTTTTCAGCAGAGCAGGAGCATTGGGTTTGTGTGCATTGTTGGGGTCATGGGGAATTGCGCCGGGCGCTCCCGCGCAAAATCCGGAACGGGTGATTATCGATACCGATCCGGGAACGGACGATGCGCTGGCAATTCTGCTGGCGTTGCGCTCGCCTGAACTGCGCGTGGAGGCGCTGACGGTAGTTGCTGGAAACGTGCTGGCTCCTGTGGGCTTGGAAAATGCGTTGAAGATTGTTTCGCTCGTGGGGCGGTGCGATGTACCGGTGGCGGAGGGCGCGCAACGTCCGTTGCACGCGAAGCTGAACATCGAGCCGTTCTGGAACGGGCCGGGCGGATTGGGCGGGGCTGAATTGCCGGCTTCGAAGTGCAAGGCCGATCCTCGATTCGGCCCTGACGTGATCATTGAATTGGTGCACAAATATCCGCACGAGATCACCATCATCGGAGTGGGGCCGGAAACAGACCTGGCACTGGCGATTTTGAAAGACCCGACAATTGTGCCGCTGGTGAAGCGGGTGATTCTGATGGCGGGATCCATTTCCGGCGGTAATGTGAATGGCGCAGCGGAATTCAATGTGTATTGCGATCCGGATGCGGCGGACTTGGTGTTCCGCGCAGGTTGGCCGATCACGATGGTCGGTCTGGACGTGACGGAAATTACGCTGATCAGCAGTGCGCAAGTGGACGAAATCGAGCGCGGTGGCAGCGCGGAAGCGAAATTTGCCGCGGCGGTGGCGCGTTTTCAGGTGGGTCTGTATCAGGGTGCGGGATTTGGCGGAGGAGCGATCCACGACGCGCTGGCGATGGGCGCCGCGATTGATCCTACTTTCCTGAAATTGCGCCTGATGCATATTGACGTGGAAACCGAGGGACGCATCGCGCGCGGAGAAACGGTGGCGAACCGGTTGGGAACCGTGGACCACGTGGTGGACAAGGGCGACCATCTGGAGACTGTGGGCGTGGATGAAGTGAAACCGAACGCGCAGGTTGCTGTGGGCATTGATTCCGAGCGTTTTCTGAAATTGTTCATCGCGCGGTTGAGCGGCAGCATGGCCGGTGCTGTGAGCAGCAGGCCTTAGCGGATCGCGATTTGAACTTCCCCCAAATTTAGTAACGTGTTGCCTGCGCACGCGATTTCTTGCGTTTGTGCCTCGCTCCGGGTTGCGTTTGCACTGACTCTAGCGCTTTAGTTGCGGCCGGCTTGGCACGAGAGAGTTTTTGCAGCACATGCTGGATGGAGACTGCGAGTAACAGCATGACGATTGGGTCAATGGGCAGGCGATAACGCGGCAAGGCGAGCGTTAAGTAGTAGGCCCAGGGATAGATCAGCGGAAATGCTGCGATGGGGATTGCGAAGGGGCTGCGTTCGCGAAAGAGGATGATGATTCCGAAGATGGTGCCGAGCGTCGCGACGATATTGAACGCCAGGACCGTGCGAAACCGCAGCGACGGCGTGCCGATGAAATCTTCGAGCGGATAGGGAGTGCCGCCGGACCAGATGGAGATTGCGCGGTAAAAAATCAAGTGAGCCTCGCGGGCGGGATGCGAAAGCATATAGGCGATGGCTTCCTGTTTCTTCTGCCGCATGTAGGCGATTTCGCCCAGCGCGATATATTTTTCGCGTTCGGGGGTGTTGTAAATGGGGTGCAGGTCGCCGCGGAAGATGTCCTGCGTCTGATCGTTGTTGCCGAGCCAGAGTTGCAAGCCGAGAACGGAGCGAAGCGGAACGAATTGGTGGAAGACGCGGTAATTGCGGATGGTCCAGGGAACGCAGCAAAGGATTATGATGGCGACGGCGGCCGCGACATTTGTGAACCACGCGCGCTTTTGTTGATGCGCGCGATAGGCCAGCCAGAGAGCGAGAAATGGGAACAGGCCGCCGAGCGTGGCGTTGAACATCAGCGCCAAACCCCACAGCAGGCCGTAAGCGCACCAATTGCGCAGGCGCTGGGATTCGGCCGATTCGGCGAGCGCGAGCGTGGCCCACAGGATTGTCGCGGCGAGAAGCGCGGAGATGCATGCGTCCCACATGCTTTCGACCGGCATCAGGATGGCGTTGGGGAATATTGCCCATAACCATGCAGCGCCGGCGGCGAGGGCGAGGCCGCCGATGCGTTTGGCGGCGTAATAAATGGGGATGCTGGCTAGCGTGCAGCAACCGATGTTGAGCAAAACCGTGGCGACCCAGGCGTGAAACGTGTACGCGCCGAAGATGCGAAAAATTCCGGCGAGCAGCAACGGGAAGAGCGGCGTCATCCAGGCGGTGGGTCCGGTGTCCACGCGAAACGGCGAGCCGAAACCGTGGCCGGTGGCGAGGGAGTGCGCGATGTTGCCGGACTCGAAGAGAAAAGGAATGACGCTGACGCCCTGGCGCGGATGAATATTTTGGAATTGCCACATGTAGCCGAGGCGCAGGGCGAGAGCGACGAGCATGATGAGCCACAGTGAAGTCGCCGCGGCGCGAAATGAATTTGTGAAGGCGCGAGTCATGCTTGGGAAGCGTTACATTCCTTGGCTTTGGACGCAAGGCCGGCGGGATTGGGTGCGCAGGCGGTGAACGACGGGGCGGTGGGCCGATTATGAGTGCGCCTTGTTGACAGCGCGAGCGAGTGGCGTTTCGTGGTAGCTTTTGCGGCAACGATCATGGCCAAGAAGAAGAAAGACCGGCTGCGCGTGCACAAGGAAGCGCGAAGGCTTGCGCGGCTGGGGCTTGGCATGCCTCCCACCGAGCGCACGATCCCCGACAAGCGACAGCAGGCCCCGAAGCACAAGAAGAAATTGGTGGCGCCGGATTTGGGTTAGAAGCTACTTCAAACGTTTCAATCGCCATCGTCGAACTGCTCAGCTTCAGGGGCTAAAGCCCCCTGTTCTGCCGCGCTTCTCGGCGGGGCTGAAGCCCCGCCCTTCCGGTGCTGAAGGCCCGCCCTTCCGGTGCGCCGATTTAAGTGGTGGCGTTCGGAATGTGATCTAAAAGGGCGCGCCGTTTCGGGATTTTTCATGGCTTCTGCGTTTCATAGGGGGACTTCCTGCGATGCGTTTGCGATGGTGCATTCCGCTAAATTCAGTGCTGCCAGCAAACAAGCTTTTCGGTAGAAAGTTTCGGGCACCGCGCGAACCGGAACCGTGCGTGCAATACGCACTGCATGAAAATCACGCGAGGTGGCCGTCGGGCCGGAATCGCATTGGTTGGGTCGCTTATATTTCTCGCGGCGCTGGTGCCCGCGGCGCGCGCGCAAATTGTTCCGGTGAGCTTCGTCAAAACGACCGCTGCGGATTCGAAGATTCCGAGCGGGCCGATGCTGGCGCCGCTCCCACAGAGTGAGTTGCGCAGGGCGGTAAAGCCGGCGCTGCCGAAATCGTATTGGGTATTGACCGCGGGAGTTTACACAGCAGCCGGCCTGGACATGCAACGATCCGAATCCATGTTGCCGCACTTCGACGAAAAGGATCCAATCGTGCGGCCATTTTTGCGGCTGCCTGCGCCCGCGTATTACGCTTCGGCAGCTTTGTTCGCCACGGGAATGAACTTTCTAGGATGGAAAATGGCGCGGTCCGAGCGCTGGCATAAGATCTGGTGGGTTCCGCAGGTCGCGACGATGGCGGGAAACCTGGCGGGATATGGATACACGCGAGCGCATCCGTCGCGGCATTGATGCGAGGTGTTGATGCGTCACGTTCCCACGCCGCGGTGGGGTGGCGAATTGCCGCGCTGGTTTTACACGCGGTGGGGCGTGCGGGTGGTGGGCCGAAAAAACTAATTACGGTTGAATGTGAGGGCGAGAGGTCCCGACGGAACCTAGTTTTTCGAGCCTCAACCAGGCTTTAAATCGGGAACCACCTCGCCGGGTTTGAAGAAAGATGTCGGCGGCGTGCTCGTGGCGTTGGCAGCCGCAGCGGCGATTTGTTCGAGATCTTTTTTCGAAAAGCCGACCGAGCTTTCCCGGATTGTGCCGTCTGGCGAAATCAGAAAAACGGTGGGGACGTTGGTGATGCCGTATTGATTGGAGACGGAGTAGCCTTCATCGTCAATCAGGGTGGGAAATTCGACTTCAAATTCCTGGTTGAATTCGCGGGTGTCCGCGGCGTCGTCCTGCGAAATGCCCCAGAGCGTGAATTTGTCGCCGCCATAGGTTTCGTGCAGGCGCTCGAGGAATGGGGCGGTGAACTGGCAGGTGGGGCAACTCACTTTAAAGAAGGCGGCGACTACCGGGCCTCTTTTTAGCGCGTCGGCGAGATTCACTATTTTTCCGTCCGTCCCTTGCAGCGCGAATGCCGGGGCTTTGGCGCCGGCAGGTAGTGCGGCCATCTTGCTTCCTCCCAAGAGTTCATAAATGCGCCGTTTTAAGCTCATCAATTGATTGTAACGCCTGATAATCGGATGCATTCATGCGTGCGTGGATTCATGCGCGAATGCGGTAATGACGAGCGGACCTCACCATCGGCAAATCGAACGCAACGGCTGTCCGGCCCGACAAACCGGGACCGGCCGCGACCCCTCGATCCCGCGCTGCGCGAATCACAAATTCAACGGCAACGTCAAAAACGCCCGCCTTAAGGCGGCCGCTACAGAGTCAAAAGCAACAGCAACAGAGCGGGCGGAACGCGCACAGGCAGTTGTTGCCGGCCGATCGGCGCTAGTGAATGTTGCGGGTCTTTTTGCCGACGTAATCCATGAGCAGGTATTGGCCGAGGGTGTAGGGAGTGGTGAAATACGCTTTGCCGCGGCAGAGTTCGGTGACTTTTTGGACGAAGTGGACCAGGCTGTAGTCGCTGGAAAGCATGAAAGTGTTGATCAGGATTCCGGCGCGCTTGCATTTCGCGACTTCTTCGAGAGTTTGCGTGACGACCAGCGGATCGAGCCCGAAAGCGTTCTTGTAAATGCGGCCGTCTTCCAGAGTCAGCGCGGACGGCTTGCCGTCGGTGATCATCACAATCTGGCGCATGTCTTTTTTCTGGCGCGACAAGATGCGCTGAGCGAGGCGCAGGCCTTCGCGCGTATTGGTGTAGTACGGCCCGACCTGCACGCGCGCCAATTTGCCGAGCGGAATTTCCTCGGCGCTATCGTGAAACAAAACGCAGTGCAGCGAATCGCCGGGATATTGAGTGCGGATCAGATGCGAAAGGGCCAGGGCGACGCGTTTTGCGGGCGTAAAGCGGTCTTCGCCATAGAGAATCATGCTATGGCTGCAATCGAGCATCAGCACGGTGGCGCAGGAGCTTTGATATTCGCACTGATGAACCATCAGGTCGGGATAATCCAGCTCGATGGGAATTTGCGCGCCGTTGCGCTGCACGGCGTTGAAAAGCGTGCCGCTGATGTCCATGTTCAGCGTGTCGCCGAATTCATATAATTTAGAAGTGCCGCCGGATTCGACTCCGGTGGCGAGGTCGCGCGTATCGTGGCGGCCGAAGCTGCTCTTGCCGAGCGAGGCCAGCAAATCTTTCAGCGTTTTGAATCCCAGAAAATCGAGCGTTTTGTCGGTGATTTCAAAGCGCGCTTCGACGTTCGGCTGCGCCTCGCCTACCTGGCCGCCGGGAGTTTGCGAAGGAGGCGGCGTGATCTGCGCGGGCTGATTGGGGCGCGAAATGAAGCCTTCTTCTTCCATGCGCTGGATGATTTGCTCGATGACGTCGCTCAGCTCGGGATTTTCGGAGAGATTGGGATTGTTGAGCATTTGCTCCATGAGTTCGGGCGGGAGCAGCTCGCCTTCTTTCAGCGCGCGCAGAATGGCTTCGCGCAACTCCTCCATCATTTTCTCGCGCGAGCGCTCGGGATCCATTTCGTAGATGCCGAATTGCGATTCGTAGCCGCTCTGCAGGAAAAAATCGGAGAGGCGGCTCATCAGCTCCTGAAGATCAATGTCTTCAGCAGCGTCGGGCGCGTATTTTGAATATTTCGTGTATTTCATTTATTGCGAGGCCTCGGAGCAGGATGCCAGCACGAGGGTGGCTTCAGGGGCTAAAGCCCTTTTCTCGGCGACCATGACGGTGGGGCTGAAGCCCCGCCCTTCCAGTTCAACGATTTGTAGAAATGCGGCCATGGCCGGTAAGACTTGGACCTTTGCGGTCAATTAAATTGGCGGCGCGGCATGCGGCCGGAAGGCTCGCGCGGGTCGCGTGGCTCGGGAGTCTTGCGCGCGTCAGCGAAATAACCGCGCTCTTCGCTGCGATTGATGCGCTTGTGCGCCCACAGGCCTTCGAGGATGAATTCCGCCGCGCTGGTCACAATCGCAGCGTCATCCTTCTGGCTGACTTCCAGAACGCTGAGGTTATCGAACAGACCCTGGATTTTCTTCAGCTGCGCCAGAACCTCGGCACTGGAAGCGTTTGCCGGAACTTTCAGTTCGCCGCCCAGCTCGAACCACTGAATCACCGGCTGCATGTTCGCGCCAGTAAAATACTGCGTGTAGGTTTTTCCGACGGCGGCGCGAATCAGCTCGCGCGCGATATTCTCCGCGCCGCGCAGCTCGCCTTCATATTCGAGCTCGAACTTCCCGGTCATGGATGGTATGGCAGCATACACATCGGCCACGCGCGCAACGACAGCCGAATCGCGGTTGCGCACAGCGCGCTGCTCGGCGCTGCTGAGCACATTTTCCAGGGTGCTGATGGGCAGGCGCTGGCTGACGCCAGAGCGGCGATCCACGCGCTTATCCTCACGCGCCTGAAACGCCACTTCCTCGACCACTTCGCGAATGTACTGCGGCATTTCGACGCGTTTTTTCTGATCGCGCTGGGTCCAGGATTCCTGCGATGTGATGGACATGCCTTCGGCGACGGTCGCGGGATAGTGCGTGCGAATTTCCGAGCCGATGCGATCTTTCAGCGGCGTAATGATTTTTCCGCGCGCGGTGTAATCTTCCGGATTGGCGGTGAAGACCAGCAGCACGTCGAGCAACATGCGCACGGGATAGCCCTTAATCTGAATATCGCCTTCCTGCATGATGTTGAAGAGGCCCACCTGAATTTTTCCAGACAAGTCCGGCAGCTCGTTGATGCCGAAGATGCCGCGATTGGCGCGCGGCAACAGGCCGTAATGAATCGTCAGCTCATCGGAAAGATTTCGGCCGCTGCGCGCGGCCTTGATGGGGTCCACGTCGCCGATCATGTCCGCGATGGTGACGTCGGGCGTGGCGAGTTTTTCCACGTAGCGATGTTCGCGAGCGAGCCACGCGATGGGAGTGGCGTCGCCTTCAGCGGCAACGCGTTCGCGGCAGGCGCGGCAAATCGGCGTGTAGGGATTGTCGTGAATTTCGCAGCCTTCGATCACGGGGATGTGCGGGTCCATGAATCCCACCAGGCCACGCAGGATGCGCGACTTCGCCTGACCGCGCAAACCGAGCAAAATAAAATGATGGCGCGAAAGAATGGCGTTGATGATCTGGGGCAGGACGGTATCGTCGTAGCCGTGCACACCGGGAAATAGCTCGTCGCCCTTTTCCAGCTTGCACAGCAGGTTCTCGCGCAATTCCTGACGTACGCTGCGCTGCGCGACTCTTTCTACCGACCACTGACTGCGGCGAAGCTCACCGAGAGATTTCGGCAGTGAATTCATGAGGCCCCACTTATATAAACGCGGCGACGCCCGGCAGCAAGGGCGTCTGGAGACTATTATAGAGGAAGCGAGGCTGCGGGGATACTTTCCTTTCGACGGGCTAATTTAGGCGGTGGCTGTTGCCGGCCGCGCTGCGCCGCGCTTGCTGGAGGTGGCCGAGGCGGGGAAGCATGTCCTTTAGGCGTTCGATGAGGAAAGTGCGGCGATCGGGCTCGGCGCGCATTTCCAGAAGCTCCTGTTTTTCCTCAAGTTCAAGCGGCAGGCGCGCGCCCATGTGAAACGAAAGCGGCCAGGGCGATTCGACGTCGGATGTGACCCAGAGCTGGCCGTAAATCAGCGCGTAGCATTCTTGAAATAGGCAGAGGAGCTCGGCCTCTTCCTGCTTGCTGGCCGGCTGGTGCGTGAGTTCGTCCGAGTCCGTGAGAAATTCCACGAGCGCTTCGTGGTATTCCTTTTCATGGAGCAAATTCAGCGCGCGAAAAATTGTGCGGCCCTGGGTGAGAATGTCCATGCGCCCGTCGTCGTAACCTTTCAGCTTTTGTGTGATGGCGGCGGTGCAGCCGATGGTGGCGACACCTTTGTCGCCGGCGAGAATCACTCCGAATTCGCGATTGTGAGCGATGCAATGATTGATCATGAGTTTATAGCGGGGCTCGAAAATGTGCAGAGGGAGCGTGGCGCCGGGGTAGAGGACGATATTGAGGGGGAACAGCGGTATGCGAGAGTCGGTCATGATCGCCTACAGTGTGCCGGGGCCGAACTATCGGAGCAGGGCCAGGGCCGCTTGCATTTCGTCGCGGGCGTGCATGTCTCCGGCATTTTGCGCGACCAGAATACCGTCGGATAAAAGTTTGCGCGCTTGTTCCAGCTGGCCGATGCGCGAAAGATGCTGGCCGAATTGAAAATAGCCCGCGACGTATTTCGGATTGGCTTCCAGCAGCTTTTGGAAGTGGGTGGTGGCGGCGTCGTTGTCGCCGAGCTTCATACATTCCAGCGCCAGGCCGTAGCGCGCGAAAGCGTCAGTGGGTTTTTCGGCGACAAATTGCTCGAGGACTTCGCGGCGCGGCTTCTGGGTTTGGGTCATGGCGTTAAAACGCGTATTATAGCGGGCTTGAGGGCGCAGGCCAAGGGCCCACATTTCCAATTGAAATTTCGCGGGGAGCGCGGATCGAACGGAGCGAATGCCGAAGATCACCAAGAGTAACAAACGACACAAAAAGATGGCGGGACAGGCGCCCGGCGTGGCGGTGACTGCTGGTTCGCCGGGGTCGTCGCTGCCGGGAAAACCTGTCAGCGCATCCACTTCGGAGATTGTCGAGATCGTGCTGCCGAACGACGCGAATTTGCTGGGCAATATGCTGGGCGGACGCGTGATGCATTTGATTGATATTGCCGGAGCGCTCGCGGCAAATCGTCACGCGAATAGCCACGTGGTGACGGCATCGGTGGACTATCTGGATTTTCGTTTTCCGATTCGCGTGGGGGAATGGGTGGTGCTGAAGTCCAGCGTCAATCGCGTGTTCCACACTTCCATGGAAGTGGGCGTGAAAGTTTTTGCGGAAAATATTCTCACCGGCGAACGGCGGCACACCAGCACGGCGTACGTGACGTTTGTGGCGTTGGATACGAATCAGCAGCCGCGCGTGGTGCCTCCGCTGATTTTGAAAACGGAGGATGAGCGGCGGCGGTATCGCGAAGCGGGCGAACGGCGACGGATCCGGCTGGCGATGCGGCACAAGATGCCGATGTCGGATTCCTAGCGCTTGAATCTTGAAATGATGCGCGGATTAATGCGCGCTCTGTAGATATTTAGTGACTGCTTCGGCAGTTTGAAAGCCGTTCTCGACGCATTTTCCTACTGCTGGACCTTCCAAATAATTTCCCGCGAAGAATAATCCCGGCGAAGCGCGCTCGGCGTCGCGGATTGTTTCTACGATGTGTCCGTGGCCGAGATTGTATTGCGGCAGCGCACGAAGATATTTCCAGACCGCGACTTCCACGGGTGGCCCGGTAATTCCCAGAATGCGCGCATTTTCTTCCGTGACGATTGCCGCGACCTTCTCTTCGTGCAGGTCCATTATTTCGGGATCGGTGGCGCCACCGATGAAACTGGTAATCGTCACGCTGCCTTGATGCGCGCGGCCGGGGAAGAGCGATGAATTCCACACGGTGCCGAGCGTGCGAACTTTTTCGCCGCGGGGGACCAGGAAGCCGAAGCCTTCGAGCGGGTCGCTAACTTGCTGACGGTAGTACGTGCAAGCCACGACGGCGACGGGCGCGTAGGCGATGCCGGAAAGTGTTTGCGCCAAATGCGGCGAGAACGTTTCGAGCAAGTGCGCTGCCGCGTACGCTGGCGTCGCGATCACCACGGCGCCGGCAGCAGAGGATCGTTCTTGGCCGTTGCGCACGATGCGAAGTTCGCAGGATGTGCCTGCTCCGGAGTCGGCGGAACGGGCTGCGCCTGCGAAATCAACCGATACCGCGCGGGCTTCGTACTGCACCGCGGAGCCGATTTTCGCGGCCATCGCGCGCGGAAGAGCCGCCACTCCGTGTGTAAACGAGCACAGAGGCGGCGCCGCTGTGCGCTGCTCCTTAAGAGGGCGCGACTTCATGGCGCCGCGCAGGACGCTGCCGTACTGGCGTTCCCATTCGTCGAGAGTGGGGAAAGCGGCCTTCAGGCTTAACTTTTCCGGATCGCCTGCATAGACGCCGGAGACAAAAGGCGCGACGAGATATTCGAGAATTTCGTGTCCAAATTTCCGGCGCACAAAAGCGGCGACGGATTCTTCGTCCGTCGGTGGCTGCGATTTCTTGAATGGCTCAGAAACAATTTTCCAGCGCGAGATGGGATTTAGAAGGGTGGAGGCGAGCAGCGCTTGCGGCGACATGGGAATTTTCCGCAGGCGGCCATGCAGCAGGACGTAACGCGGCGCCCGCGGATCGGCTTTTTGGAGTTGCGCCTCCAGGCCTAGTTCGCGGATTAAGTCGAGTAGCACGGGCGTGCCCTGAAAACTTTGTGGGCCGGCTTCGAAAAGCAGGCCGTTGTGTTCGACGGATTCGATCATCCCGCCCGCAGCGGAGTTTGATTCGAAGACCGTGACGTCAACGCCGAGCTGTTGCAGGCGATAGGCGCAGGCCAAGCCGGAAATGCCAGCGCCGACGACGGCTACGTGTGTGGGATTTTTCATAAGCGCGGCACTTCAGAGCGTCTTCGAAAAAAGCGGCTTGTGATCCATTTGCTGCTCATGCAGGTAACGGTCGAAGGCCATGGCGACGTTGCGGATAAAAATGCGGCCGAGGGAAGTGACGCAAATTTCCGCGGGATCGAGAACCACGAGGCCCTCGTCGCGCGCTTCTTCCAGGCGCTGGAGCTCCGGCGCGAAATATTCATCGAAATTAATGGAAAAGTCGCTTTCGATTTCGTGTTTCGGAATGACAGTGTGGCAGAGTAGGCGGCCAATTACTGCGCGGCGAAGCAGATCGTCCGCGGAAAGGCGGTAGCCGCGCATCGTCGCGATGCCGCGCGTGCCGATGGTTTCCTGATACGCAGGGACTTCGCGGCGGTTCTGCGCGTAGGCTGCGCCGATGGAGCTGATCGCGCTGACGCCCATGCCGTAAAGGTCGGCGCCCGCTTTCGTGGTGTAGCCCTGAAAATTACGGTGCAGCGTGCGATTTTTCTGCGCGACGGCGAGCTCGTCGCCCGGACGCGCGAAGTGGTCCATGCCAATATAAAGGTAGCCGGCGCCGAGAAAACGTTCGAGGCCGGCGCGGAAAATGCGAAATTTTTCCATTCCTTCGGGCAAGTGCGTTTCGAACGAGCCTTGCTGCTTCTTCAGCCAGGGCACGTGCGCGTAGCTGAACATCGCCACGCGATCTGGCGCGAGCGTCAGAGTTTTATCAATCGTGTCCTTGAAACTTTCCGCGGTTTGGTACGGTAAACCGTAGATCAGGTCCACGTTGAGGCTTTCGAAACCCAGCTCGCGCGCGGCGACGATCAGATCACGCGTCATTTCGTAGGGCTGCACGCGATGAATCGTTTCCTGTACCTTGGGCTGAAAATCCTGAATGCCCATGCTCAAGCGATTGAAGCCCAGGCGGCGCAGCGATTCCAGATGCGCGCGATTGGTGACGCGCGGGTCAATTTCGATGCCGATCTCCGCATCGGGCGCGAAGGTGAAACGCTGGCGCGCGTGGCCGAAGAGATCTTCCATCTGCGCGGGAGTCAGATAAGTGGGCGTGCCGCCGCCCCAGTGAAATTGAATCACCGGGCGATTTTTCGAAACGCGCTGGCTGACGTGTTCGATCTCGCGTTTCAGGGCATCCAGGTAAGGAATGGCGAACTTTTTATCTTTTTGAATGGAAACGTTGCACGCGCAGAACAGGCAGAGGCTCTCGCAAAACGGAATGTGCATATAGAGCGAAAGCGGCGTGGCACTCTTTTCTGCGCTGGCGTAAAAACTTTCCAGATCGTCGGGGCCAAAATCATCTTTCCACACCGGCGCGGTGGGATAGCTGGTGTAGCGCGGGCCGGGGCGATTATATTTTTCAAGAGTGGCGTCGGTGATTTGGGCAATTTCGAATTGGTCGGTTGGTTTCATTTTAACGTCTGCGAGCGCAAGCCCGTCGCCTAGGCTATTCCGGCGCGGGCTGGCAAGCGCGCGGATTTTCCTGCCGCGACGAAGGCTTTTGCATTTTCCACGGGAGTCGCGGGCAGAATTCCGTGGCCGAGATTCAGGATGTGGCCGAGGCCTCCGGTTTTTTCCACCGCGGCTTGCGCGGCTTCGCGCACGCCCTTTTCAGCGCCAAGTAAAATGTTCGGATCCACGTTTCCTTGCAGCGCCACTTTGCGACCGGCCGTTCGGTCGAATATCGCGCGCGCTTCGGCCAAATCGGTGCGCCAATCCACGCTGATCACGTCCGCGCCAGTGGCCGGCAGGCTTTCCAGCAAATGCGCCGAGCCTTTTGCGAATAGAATCTTAGGCACTTCCGCGTGGCCGAGCAAATCGTACACCATTTTCGTGGCGGGCAGCTCGAAGGCGTCATATTCGGTGCGCGTGAGTTCTCCCGCCCAGGTGTCGAACAGCTGAATCACCGCGGCGCCCGCGGCAATCTGCATTTTCAGATACTGAGCTGTCGCGCGAGCAATACGTTCCAGCAGCTGGCGCACCGTCTGTGGTTCGCTGCGCAGCATCTCCTTCGCGCGTGAAATGTCTCCGCGCGTTTGGCCTTCGATCATGTAGCAAGCAAGCGTCCAGGGAGCGGCAGCAAACCCGATCACCGGGACGTCAGGCCCAGCTTCTTTGCAGATCGCGCGGATGGCATCGCCGACGAAGCCCGTCTCGCGGGACGGATCGAAATCGCGCAATCGGTGCACCGCCGCCAAATCGCGCACGGGATTCGAAAGCACCGGGCCGGAATCCGGCACGTCGAGCGGCAAGCCCATAGCCTCTGCGACGATCAAAATGTCCGAGAAAACAATAATCGCGTCCACGCCGATGATTCGAAAAGGCTGCATTGAAACTTCCGCGGCGACTTCCGGGGTCTTGCAAATCTGCAAAAACGTGTGTTTCTTGCGCACCGCCTGATAGTCGGGCAGATAGCGGCCGGCCTGGCGCATGATCCACACCGGCACGCTTTCCACCGGCTGAGAGCGGCATGCGCGCAAAAACAGTTCCTTGCGGTTTTCTACAGGAGTCATGGCTTCCGTGCAATGATAGCAGAAGCGGTTAGGGCCCGCACGCGGGGTACTAATGGCTGAACAGCCCGCGCCGGGACATATTCGGAGTTATAATCAGCGGGGTAACCTGGGAGTTTTCGCGCTTCATGCCAAACCAACTGGGCTATTTGAGCCTGGCACTCTATGCGGCGAGCTTTATCTGCTACGCTCGAAATTTAGCTGTGCCCAATATTTGGGTGGGGCGGCTGGCATCTTTGCTGCTAGCGGGCGGAATCTTCGTCCAATATTTATCTTTGTACCAGCGGTCGCTTGCGCTGCACACCGTGCCTTACGATGATTTGTACGGTTCGATGTCGCTGTTTGCGTGGCTGCTGGGCATCACCTATTTAGGGTTGGAGTTATTTCATAGGCAGCGGTCGGTGGGAGCATTCGTCACGTTGCTGCTGGTGTGCTGGATCGTGTTGCTGGGATTGCTCACGCCGCGAATTACTGCCGTGCCTACCGTCCCCCGCGGGGCCATTTTTGCATTTCATGTGACGCTGAATACATGGGCGTACGCGGCGTTCGCGCTTTCGTTCGTGCTCAGCGTGATTTATCTGGTGCAGGACCGGGTGCTGCGTTCGCGGCGGCTGAGCGTAGCGTTCTGGCGATTTCCGGCGTTGGATGTTCTGGAGCGCATGGCGCGCAGCAGCGTGTACGTCGGACTCGTGGCGCTGATTTTCGGCGTGGCGATGGGATTAATTTGGGAGCACCGGCTGCGCGGCAGCTATTCATTCGGCGATCCGAAAGTAATTATTACGCTGGCGATTCTGGGCGTTTACGTGGCGTACCTGCTGCTTTCGCGCAACGCGAATTGGCGCGGGGCGCGCGCGGCGCTGCTGTGCGCGATGAACTTCGTGATTGTGCTGTTCAGCTACACGTTTGTGAATTTATATCTTACGAAGTTTCACCGGTTCCTCTGATGCCCACTGCCACCAATCCGAACCGCGCCGGCACGATTCGCATTCAAGTGGCGCTTATCGGCTGCAACCATCGCACGGCGCCGGTGGAATTGCGCGAGCGGATCGCTTTTACGTCGCAGCAGGCGTTGCAGGTTGCGGATGAATTGAAGGAGCGCGGAATCCTGGAAGAAGCCGTTGTGGTTTCCACTTGCAATCGCAGCGAGCTTTATGGCGTGCCGGGAGATTTTGCGCCGTCCACCGCCGAAGCGATGGAAGAATACTTCACCTCGTTCCACAAAATTCCGTACGACCAATTGAAAGGCCGTTTTTATCGCTGGGCCGGGCCGGATGCAGTGCGTCATTTGTTCCGCGTCGCGGCGGGCCTGGATTCAATGCTTTTGGGTGAAGCGGAAATTCTGGGGCAACTGCGGACGGCTTACAATCAGGCGCTCGATCACGGCGCCACCGGCCCGGTGCTGAATCGCATTTTTCAGGGCGCGCTCGAAGTGGGCAAGCGGGTGCGCAGCGAAACGGAAGTGGGCGCTCGGCCAATGTCCGTGGCTTTGGCGGGAGTGAAACTCGCCGAGCGGGTTTTCGGCAATTTGAAAGGACATTCGGCGTTGATCTTGGGGGCGGGCGCGGTGGCGGAGCAGGTGGTCGAGCACATGCGCAATCGCGGTATTGGAAATTTGCGCGTGATCAATCGATCTTTTGATCGCGCGGCGGAATTGGCGCAACGCGTGGGCGGCGAAGCGGTGGCGTGGGAAGCGCTGGAAGCGGTGCTGGGCGTGCCGGATATTATTGTGACGTCAGTGAGCGCAACCGGCCCGGTGCTGACGCGCGAACTTCTGGAACGAGCGATCGCGGCGCGGTCCGGCAAGCCCGTTTTTGTGGTGGATCTGGGCGTGCCGCGCAATGTGGCGGAATCCGCCGCGGGACTCTACAATTTGTATCTTTACAATATTGATGATCTGGGCGAAATCGTAGAGCAGAACAAAAAAGCGCGCGAATCCGAAATTCCGCGCGCCGAAGCGATCATTGCCGAGCACATTGATAAATTCGAGGCCTGGCGCGGGGCGCTGGAAGCCGGGTCCATCGTGAACGACCTGCGCGACCAGTTTCACCAGCATCGCGAAATGATCATTCGCGAGAAGCTGAAAGAGATGGAAGATGTGACGCCGCAGGAGCGCGACCGCATCGCGCGCATCACGGAAGAATTGATCGAGCGACTGCTGGAAGAACCGCAACAAAAATTGCAGCACGGGCGCGGAATGCGCGGGCGGCTCGCGGGACTGGAAGCGATTCGCCACTTGTTCGGGCTCGACGCGGGGAAAAAGTGAAGCCGCTACGTATCGGCACGCGGGGCAGCGCGCTGGCATTGTGGCAGGCCAATCACTTTCGCGAAGCGTTGCTCGAAACCTGCGGCCTGGAATCGGAAATCGTGGTGATTAAGACGTCCGGCGATCAGAATGTGGCAGTGCCCGCGCAGCAAATCGGCGTGATCGGCATTTTCACGAAGGAGCTGGAAGATTCGCTGCTCGATGGGCGCGCGGATCTGGCGGTGCACAGCATGAAGGACGTGCCGACGGAATTTTCGGCAGTTTGCCGGATCGCCACGGTTTTCAAGCGCGAAGACCCGCGAGACGCGCTGGTTTCGGCGAGCGGCGAAGCGCTCGCGCAATTGCCGCGGGGCGCGCGCATCGGCACCAGCAGCTTGCGGCGCGCTTCGCAATTGCGTTCGTTTCGTCGGGATTTTCAGATCGCTGAACTGCGCGGCAACGTGGATACTCGGCTGCGCAAAGTTGCAGCGGGCGAATACGATGCCATCGTGCTGGCGAAAGCCGGCATCGATCGTCTGGGATTGTCGTCGCGAATTACGGAAGTGCTGTCGCCAGACGTAATGCTGCCGGCGGTGGGGCAGGGCGCGCTGGGTGTGGAATTCTGCGAGCCGCGGCGCGAGGAATTCAAGATTTTGGATTTGCTGATGGATCAGGATACGATGCGTGCGGTGAAGGCGGAGCGCGCGCTGCTGGCGGAAGTGCAGGGCGGCTGCCGGTTGCCGCTGGGCGCATGGGCGCGCGTGGAAAATGGCGCGACGTTGCTGGATGCTTGCGTACTTTCCGAAGATGGCGCGCAGGCCATTCGCCGGCGGGCCGAAAAAGTTTGCAACTCGGCCGCGGATGCTGAGAATCTAGGTCGCGCAGTAGCGGCGGAATTGCTGGCGGCGGGCGCGGGCCGGCTGCTGGAAATGGCGGGAAGGTCCGTTGGACAAGCCTGAAAAAAGTTTTAGCGTGGAAAAACATGCCGGCGAACCGCTGGCGGGCAAGCGCGTGGTGGTGACGCGCGCGCTGGAGCAGTCACAGGATCTCGTGGACGCGCTGCAGAATCTGGGCGCGGAAGTGTTGCAGATGCCCACGGTAAGTTTCGCGCCGCCGGAAGATTCCAGCGAGCTGGACGCGGCGATGCAGAACAAGAAGGACATCGACTGGATTCTTTTCACCAGCCAGAATGCCGTGCGCTTCGTTTTCCAGCGCGCTTGTGAGTTGACGCCCGTCCGTCCGGCGCAGCCACCGAAGCCGTTGATTGCGGCGGTGGGTTGGGCCACGGCGCAGGCGGCGAAGAATCTGGATCTGCGCGTGGATTATGTGGCGCAGACTCAGACCGGAGAATCGCTGGCTGCGGAGTTGCGCGAGCAGCTGGCCGGAAAACGCGTGCTGCTGCCGCGCAGCGATCGCGTGGACGATCGTCTGCCCGACGCTTTGCGCGAAGCGGGCGCGCAGGTGAAGGAAGTGGTGGCGTATCGCACGCTGCGTCCCGCGTCGCTGGATCCGGAAATTCTGGGCGCGGTGCGGCGCGGGGAAGTGGACGTGATCGGATTCGCCAGCCCTTCCGCGTATCACAATCTCGAGGCGTTCATTCCACCCGCGGAACTGGCGGCGCTTTCCGAGCGCGTGCAATTCGCCACCATCGGCTCAACGACCACGCGGGCGTTACGCGAAGCTGGAGCGCGAGTGGCAATCGAAGCGACGGATGCGTCGGCGGCGGGTCTGGCCGACGCAACCGCGAAATATTTCCAGCGGCAGAAATAAATAGTGAGGAACGCGTGACATTTCCCGTTCACCGGCCGCGGCGCTTGCGGCGCAACGAAGCCTTGCGCGGATTTGTGCGCGAGACGCGCTTGAGCGCGAGCGGCATGGTGTATCCGATGTTCGCCTGTCCCGGAACGAACGTGCGCAAGGAAGTCAGTTCGATGCCGGGGATCTATCAGCAATCCGTGGATCAGATTGTGGAAGAATGCCGCGAGGTTGCCGAGCTGGGAATTCCCGCGGTGATTTTGTTTGGCTTGCCGGAGCATAAGGACGAGCTGGGCACCGAAGCCGCCGACGCCCGCGGCGCGGTGCAGCGCTCGATTGAAGCGATTCGCAAGGCGAAATTGAATCTGCTGGTGATTGCCGATGTTTGCCTGTGCGAATACACCAGCCACGGGCATTGCGGCGTGATGAAAGATGGCGAAGTGTTGAACGATCCCAGCCTGGTGCTACTCGCTGACGCGGCGCTTTCGCACGCGCGCGCTGGAGCGGATTTGGTTGCGCCTTCGGACATGATGGATGGGCGCGTGGCGGCGATCCGGCAGCGGTTGGACGAAAACAATTTCGAAGATGTGGCGATACTTTCTTACGCTGCGAAATATTGTTCCAGTTTTTACGGGCCGTTCCGCGAGGCGGCGGAATCAACGCCGAAATCTGGAGACCGCCGCAGCTATCAGATGGATCCGGCCAACGCGCGCGAAGCATTGCGCGAAGTGGCGCTGGACCTGGAAGAAGGCGCGGACATCATTATGGTGAAGCCGGCGCTGCCTTATCTGGACGTGATACAGCGCGTGCGCGAGCGGTTTGATGTGCCGGTGGGCGCTTACAATGTGAGCGGCGAATATTCGATGGTGAAAGCGGCGGCGCGCAACGGTTGGATTGATGAAAAGCGCGTGGTGCTGGAGATACTCACCGGAATTCAACGCGCCGGCGCCGACATTATTTTGACTTACCACGCGAAAGATGCGGCGAAGTGGTTGAAGAATTGTTGAAGTGACCGCGCACGAAGCGCACAACGGGGAACAATGGCGAGCGAGACGGTGAAGAGCGCGAAAGAACGGGCCGGTGGCGGGAGCGCGACCGCCAACGCGAATGCGCGCCCGCGTTCAACGGAGATTTTCGAGCGCGGCAAGAAAACGCTGGTCGGCGGAGTGGACAGTCCGGTGCGCGCGTTTCGCGCTGTGGGCGGCACGCCGCTAGTGATTGACCACGCGCTGGGCACGCGGCTGTACGACGTGGATGGCCGCGAATATCTGGATTACGTCTGCTCGTGGGGCGCGCTGATTCTGGGGCACGCGCATCCGGATGTGGTGGCGTCGGTTTCGGATCAAGCTGGACGCGGCACAAGCTACGGAATGACCTCGCCGCTGGAAATTGAGCTAGGCGAGAAAATTACGCGTGCCGTTTCGTCCGTGGAGATGGTGCGTTTTGTAAGCTCCGGAACCGAAGCGGCAATGTCCGCGGTGCGCCTAGCGCGCGCGTTCACCGAGCGCGACATGGTGATCAAGTTCGAGGGCTGCTACCACGGGCACTCCGACGGATTTCTCTCCGAAGCCGGCTCGGGCCTTGCGACGCTGGGAATCGCGGCATGTCCGGGAGTGCCGGAAGCTTTCGCGCGCCTCACCTTGAACACGCCGTACAACGATCTAGCTGGAGTCGAAAAACTTTTTCATGAGCACGCCGGAAAAATTGCTGGAATCATCGTGGAGCCAGTGGCCGCGAATATGGGAGTGGTCGAGCCGGCCCCGGGATTTCTGCAAGGCTTGCGCGAAATCACAACGAGGGAAGGCGCGCTGCTGATTTTCGACGAAGTGATCACCGGATTCCGCATGGCGTATGGCGGCGCGCAAGCCGCTTACGGAATTGATCCCGAACTTACGGTGATGGGAAAAATTATTGGCGGCGGTCTGCCCGTCGCGGCCTACGGCGGCAAGCGGCATATCATGGAACGCGTAGCGCCGCTCGGGCCGGTTTATCAGGCCGGCACGCTGTCAGGAAATCCGCTGGCGATGCGCGCGGGCCTCGCGACGCTGCCGAAGCTGGAAGCGCCGGGATTTTACGACACGGTGAATCGCAGAACGCAGCGGTTGGCCGACGGTTTGCGAAAGGCGCTGACGGAAAGGAGCGTTGCGGGGCAAGTGAACGTAGCAGGCTCGTTGCTCACATTATTTTTTTGCGAGCAGCCGGTGCGCAATTACGACGACGCCAAGAAATCCGACACCAAAAAGTTTGGGAAGTTTTTCCAGGAAATGCTCGCGCGCGGAGTTTTCCTGCCTCCTTCGCAGTACGAAGCGCTGTTCGTTTCCGCCGCGCACACTGACGCGGACATTGACCGCACGATCGCCGCAGCCCGCGAGAGCTTGGCGGCGCTCTGACCCTCTGTCCGGAAAATCAACGCGCACAGAATAGTCAATATCGCGAGGCTTTCGCACCCGCTCTACGCGTCCCGCAACCTCCGCTCACTCGCCCTGATCGGCTCCGAGTCGCTGCATTCCATCGCGCGCGAAAAGCGAAACTCCCGCGAAGTGTCAGGCCGTAGGTTGAGGCGATTCAGAGAGTTAGGAGGGTAACGGCAGTACTGGTTCAGGGAAACGCTTTTCCTTTCCACAGCCCTGAATGCAGCGCCGTTCCGCGGCACATTCCTCGTACTACGCTGTAAACACAGCAGATAATCTACATTCCCGCGATGGTCCCGCCCGTGCACTCCAGTACAGCGTTAGGCGAGTACAGGAGACCCCCTCCATGGTTCTGGCCGTTGCAGCGCTTTTGCTTCAGTTCCAATCATTCGCTCCGCCGGCTCAAGCTGTTGGCGCGCAGATGCCTGTGATTAAGGCCGCCTCTTTCGATTCTGTTAAGGAGAGCGCTCCTGTGAACTCATATCCGCCGGTTGCCGTTGAGGAAGATTCCATCAACTCGACTACCGAGTCGTCCTCGACGCACATGAACCTCAACGAAGTGCGCCTGGTTAGCGCGGATTCCAAAAACCAATTATCCAGCAGGATGAAGACGGTAGCGTTCGAATCGTTAAACGATACGCAATCGTTTTCGACCGTGCGCGTTCCCGAAGTTCCCACCAAAGAAAATAGATTCCGGGAAGCGATCTCCGAGCATTCGCGCCGCCAATGGATAGCGCTGGCAATTTTGCAGCACAGCGCGGCCGTGTTTGACGCTTATTCGACGCGCCAGGCCGTGGGACATGGCGCCGTGGAAGATAATCCGATGCTGCGGCCGTTCGCGGGCTCGGGCGCGATCTATGCGGCGACGCAGTTGACGCCGCTGGTCCTCGATCTCGTTGCGTACCACATGCAGCGCAGCGAATATCCGTTGTTGCGGAAATTCTGGTGGATGCCGCAGACGCTCAGCGCCGGACTTTCGATGTTCTCCGGCTTCCACAATTTGAGTGTGGCGGGCAAACTCTAGCCTGAAGAACATTTCGTAGGTGTGACCCAGAAATCTTTTCCTGGCGGGGGAGATTTCACAAAGGCATCCGGCATTCTCCCCGGGTGCCTTTTTTATTTTGGAGCGGCGGATTTTGCGCGCCAGCTTACTTCGCCGCGGCGGGCGAGGGTTTCGCCGCCGGGTGCGCGTGCGGGTGCGCGGGTGAAGGCGAGGATGAGGGCGAGGCCATTTGCTTTTCCGTCCACTCCACCGCGTGATGCGCCGCTTCCACCGCGCCGGAAACATCGGAGACCGGCCCCACTGAATCCGTATTGGCGAAAGCGATGCGGCCAAAAGGTTGGTTCGCCACCGGGATCACTTTCGTGAAAATTCCGGGCGTGGGCAGATACATGGGGTGCCCGCGGCGGTACATGTGCACCTCGATCGGCTCCGCGGAGGCAAATTCGGGCGTGAGCTTCTGAAAATCCTGCAGCACTTTTTCGGCGATTCGTTGGCAGCCGTCCACGGTGAGCAGCCGGTCGCGATGCAATTCCGAAATCGGTGTGTAGAACGTGAGAATATTATTTTTCTGCACGTAGCCGGGCTGTTTCTGCAGCACCCAATCCGCGACAATGAAATCGGTGAACGTGTTGCCGGGGCACCAGGTGTCGTAGGCGCGATTGTAGATGGGCATGTCGAAGATCATATTGATGACGGTGTAGGGGCAGTAGCGGAAAGACATCATGGCTTCGTGCTGCGCGTCGGGTAGCCCGGAAATCAGCCGCGCGGTGATAAATTTCGGAGTGGCCATGATCACGTATTTCGCCTCGACGGTGCGCAACTGACCGGCTTGCATGTAGGTGATATGCACCGCGTCTTTTTGCGGATCCACGGAGACGATCGTCGCGTCGCCCACCATCTGCGCGCCATATTTCGGTTGCAGCGTTGTTGCCAGCTGCCGCGAAAGTGCGCCGTTGCCGCCGGGTAATGTTCGGCGAACGTCCTCGTCCGCCGTCATATATTGCAGGTCGCTGGCAGCGACGAACGCCGAGGAGTCCTCGGACTTCGCGCCCCAATTGGACAATCCGTACGCGTCCCACCACTGTTTGAGTTCCGTCGGGTAGCCTTTCAGGTAATTGGAAAATGGCACGCTGTCCAGTTGGTGCACGTTTTTATCGGTATCGAGTGCTTTGATCTCCGTGCGGAATTTCTTGAAGCTTTCGCGCACAGCTTCCGAATAGGGAAGCTGATCCAATCCGGCGCGCCAGGTGTCTGGCACCCACTTGCCCGCGACGATGGTGGGGTCCGGCGAATTTATTGGAAGCTCGATCAGGCCGATTTCGCGTGCGAGTTGTTCGCTGGCGGTGTCCTTTTCGTCGAATGCCGAGCCGGTGGCGAAGGCTTGACCCTGATATTCCTCCAGGTACGCGTTGCCGCCCCAGTGCGGCTCCTTTTCAAGCAGCAGAAAATCGCGCCCGCGCAGAAGATACGCGGCGCTCAAGCCGCTTACCCCGCCGCCGACGATCACTACGTCGTGACGGCTCGATACCGGCGGCTTATCGAATTGCTGGCCGTCGCGCACTTCGTGGCAAATTGTAAAATGATCCCCGTCGAGCTGCGGCTTGGGACCGGTTTCCGCCGCGAGCAGCGAAAGATTCACGGGACATCCCGCGGCGACCGATCCGGCCACAACGAACTTCAGAAAATCCCTGCGAGTTTCGGTCATGCACTTTCTCCTTGGATCGCGGCGGGAACCAGCGGCGCAGCGGATTCGTCAGCGCGCTGGAAACGAGTTCGCAGCCGGTACCATAGCAAAATCATGGCGATGGAAAAGACCAGAATCAGCGTGGATATGGCGTTGATTTCCGGCGTGATGCCGCGGCGCAGGCGCGACCAGATTTCCAGCGGCAGGGTGTTGTCGCGTCCAATCAGGAAAAAGCTGACGGCGATTTCGTCGAGCGAGAGAGTGAAAATCAGCAGGCCCGCGGCGATCAATGACACGCGCAGATTTGGCAGCGTGACGCGGCAGAACGTTCGCCAATGATTGGCGCCTAGGTCGAGCGAAGCCTCTTCTTGAGCGCGCTCCAGCTTTTGGAGGCCCGCGAAAAGTTCCGTGGTGGCTACGGAGATTAGCGCAGTGCCGTGGCCAAGCGTGATGGTTATCAGACTGAGTTTCATGCCGACGGCCACGAAAAGCATCAGCAGCGACAAGCCAGTGATAATGCCTGGAAGAATCAAAGGGAGCAGCACCAATCGGCGGAAGATCGCTTTTCCGGGGAAATCCGTGCGGTCGAGCGCCAGCGCTGCTGGCAAGCCCAGGCCCAGTGCGATTGCGACGGCCACTGCGGCGACTATCACGCTATTGCGGACCGCGTCCCACAGCGCGCTATCCATGAAAAGCTGGTGGTACCAATCGAAGGCCCAATGCGCGGGGGGGAAACCGCCAACGCCGGAGCCGTTGAAGGAATAGACGACGAGCACGATGATCGGGAAATACAGGAAGGCGTACACAAGAAATGCGTAGGCGCTCAGCAATAACGGCGCGCGTCGCGACTGGAATCCGGCGCTCATGAAATCGCCAGCCTTTTTTCCACGCGCTCGGTGACGAAGAGTAGCGTGACCACCAGCAGCATCATGCAGAAGGAAATCGCCGCGCCAAGCGGCCAGTTGTAAGCCGCGCCGAACAAACTCACCACCACATTCGAAATCATGATGCCGCTGGGGCCGCCGACGAGCAGCGGCGCGAGGAAATCTCCTAGGGTTAAGACGAACGCGAATGTGGCGCCGGCGAGGACGCCTGGCAGAGAAAGCGGCAGAATCACGCGGCGAAATGTGGACCAAGGCGACGAGCCCAGGTCGTGCGAGGCTTCCACCAGATTGCGGGGAATGTGTTCGAGCGAAGCGTAAATCGGCAGCAGCGTGAAGGGCGTATAGATGTGCGTCAATGTGATGATCACCGCGAACGGGCTATACAGAAAAAATTCCACGGGCCTGTGAGTGATGTGCAGATACTGCAGAAAGCCGTTCAACACGCCGTCGCTGCCTAAAATAGTTTTCCACGCGTACCCTCGCACCAGGTAGCTTGCCCACAGCGGGATGATCACCAGTTGGTAGAGCAAATCCTTGCGCTTCGCGGCATGGAACGACAAATAGTAGGCCAGCGGGTAGCCCAGCAGCAGCGCGAGAACCGTGACCGAAGCCGCAATGCGCATCGAACGAAAAAGCACCTGCAGATAAATGGGATTGCGCACCAGCTGCAGATAATTCTGCAAATTCCAGTTGTGCACGATCGTTTGCGCGGAAGAAACGGACCAGAAGCTGTAGCAAAACAGGATCGCGTAGGGGATCAGTAGAAAAACCGTGACCCACAGCAGCGGAGGAATCGTGACGGCCGTCTTGTACGCGCGCGAATACATGGCTAGTCCGGCTCTCCTTCGCGCACACGGACGGCCTCGTTCGCGGTGAACTCGAATTCGCGCTCTCCGCTGAGTAGGCCGGGACTGGCGATGCGGGCGCGGATGGTATGCGCGCCGCCGCAGTCAATTTCGATCAGGTCCATCGCGCCGCCGAACGATTGGTTGCGGATGCGTCCGCGAAAACGCGCCGTGGTCACATCCGCGGACTGCATGCTAGGCGATTCACTGACGAGGCGAATACATTCCGGCCGCAGCGAGTACGTCGCAGCGCCACCGGCGCCAAACGTGCGCCACACGATTGAGCCGGCGCTGGCGATTCCGTCGCGCACTTCGGCGCGCAGCAAGTTGGTCTGCCCGATGAATTGCGCCGCGTACGCCGTCGCAGGCTCGCCATAGATTTCGCGCGGCGGGGCCACTTGCTCCAGAAGCCCAGCACGCAACAGCGCGACGCGATCGGAAAGCGCCATGGCTTCTTCCTGATCGTGGGTCACGAAAATGAACGTAATACCCACTTCCCGCTGCAGCGATTTCAATTCCACTTGCATCTGCCGCCGCAGATTTGCGTCGAGGGCCGAGAGCGGTTCATCGAGCAGCAGCACGCGCGGGCGATTCACCAGCGCGCGCGCGAGCGCTACACGCTGCTGCTGGCCGCCGCTCAGCTTTGCGGGGGCGGCTTGTGCAAATTCGCCCATCTTCACCATCGCCAGCGCCTTCGTAACGCGCTCCGGGATTTCAGATTTCGGCGTAAATTTCGCACGCAAGCCGTACGCGACATTTTCGAACACCGAAAGGTGCGGAAAGATCGCGTAGCTCTGGAAAACGGTATTTACCTGGCGGCGATGCGCGGGAATACGGTCCAGCCGCTCGCTGCCCATCCAGATTTCGCCGCTATCCAGATCTTCGAATCCGGCGATCAGCCGCAGTAAAGTAGTTTTGCCTGAGCCGCTCTCTCCGAGAATCGTCAGAAATTCTCCGCTGGCGACATCCAGCGTAATTCCACGCAGCACCGGCCGCTGGCCGAAGCGCTTTATGACTTGGCGAATAGAAAGGATCGGCGCCGAAGCAGCCATTGCGCCGGAGGCGGCCGGATGCGAAGCGGCAGTGGTCACTGCGCCGCCTTTATTTCGTTCCAGATTTCGTTGTACTTGTCGCGGCGGGGAACGTTCTGCCAGAAATAAATGCGCGTCATGTATTCGTCCACATTGTCCAGGTGCAGTGATTGTTTCTGCGCGTCGGTCATCAGTTCCGCGGCATGCGGATTGGCGGGGTCGTATCCGGTGACGTCCGTCACCATCTTTTGCGTTTTCGCTTCGATCATGTACTCAAGGAATTCGGTCGCGAGTTCTTTGTTCTCGCTGGCCGCAGTGATCATCAGGTGGTCAATCCATCCGGTAGTGTTTTCTTTCGGGATGATTTCGCCGATGGGGAATTTCGCCGCGCGTAATTGGTTGGTGGTGAGCGGCCAGCCCATGGCAGCCACGATTTCGTGATTTTCGAATAGATTGGTCAACTCGCCGCCGGTGGACCAGAACTTGCGTATATTCGGCTTCAGCTCGATCAACTTCTTGCGCACGTTGTCCAGTTCTGCGTCGCTTAAATTGTAAATGTGATTGGGATCGGGCTTGTCGTAGCCGAGCACTTGCGCGGCCATGTAGATCGTGGAAAGTTCATCCCACGCGGAGATTTTTCCTTTGAGTTTCGGGTCCCACAGCACGGCCCAGCTGTCGGGCGGCTTCGCGAAGTAAGCCGTGTCGTAGAGCAGGGGATTCGGCCCCCAGGTAAACGGGACGCCGTACACGTTGCCGTTCACACGCACGAGCGGCATATTGCGCAGGCGCTCCGACAGCTGCGGATATGCAGGCAGCTTTGAAAGATCGAGCGGCGCGGCAAGTCCGGAAGAAGCGATCATCGTCGCGACGTCGCTCGAGGGCGATATGACATCATAGTTGCTGGCGCTGCCGCCGCGCAGTTTGGCGACCAGCTCGTCGCTGGAGCCCATATAGGAAGCGCTGATTTTGCAGTTATGCGATTCCTCGAACGCGCGCAGGTAAAAAGGATCGGCGTAGCCCTCCCACACCAGCAGACTGAGCGTGGGCGTCTTCTTGGCACAACCGCCAAGCGCGATGGCAACCGCCGCCGCGAGCACGCCGAGTGAAAATATTCTTCTGACCCATCGTCTTTCGTTCACTGGTGTGCTCCCGCGGGCTCAAATTGCATCCAACAAGGCCGCCGCCACGATTCAATCTTTAAATCGGTTGCCGTCGTTTTTTGCATCCACCGCATCGCATGGCGGCCGAGCGCGCAAATCAAAACGTCGGCGGCGTATTAATCCACAGAACTAAAGTTTCTTTTTTCCCCGGATTCTTCCAACGATGCGCGTTGTTGCTTTCAAAATAAAAACTATCGCCTTCGTGCAGATGGTGCCGCTCGCCATCGGCCAAAGAAATTTCCAGCGCGCCTTTCAGTATGTACAGAAATTCCTCGCCGTCATGCGCGTACGATTCTCCGCTGCCGGAAGCAGGCGCGATGCGGAACAGATGCGGCTCCATCAACGTGTTGCCCCAGGCCAACAATTCCATGCGCACGCCGGGACCGGCATCGAGCACTTTGCGATCCGCGGGCCGCACCCGGCCAGGATTGGAATTCGATGGATCAAAGAGCGCGAGAATATTCATGCGATAAAAGCGCGCAATTCGCCGCAAAGTAGCCACCGAAGCCGTCATTTGCGCGCGTTCCAGAGCACTGAGAAATCCCACAGACACGCCCGTGGCGCGCGCCACTTTTGAAAGCGAATATCCCTTGCGCAGCCGCATGCGCCGCAGACGCGGCCCGATCGGATCGGCCTTGGGCCTCGCGCCCGGGGCAGGCAACACGCCTTCGCGCTTCAGCAAATGCACGATAGCCGGAGCATTCAACCCGCGCGCGCGACGCAAATATTGCGCGCGCTTCAGAATGCGCACGTCCGCTTGCGTGTACAGGCGATATTGGCTGAGAGTTCTTCGCGGCGTGACCAGGCCAAGGTTTTCCCAGGTGCGCAAGATGGACGGCGACACGCCGACGCTGCGCGCCACATCGCTGATGCGCAAAAATTCCTGAGCACGCGCAGGCTTCGCCGGGCGCATCCGAGTCCGTGTCCTCGCCAAACCAGTTTCCCCTTGACAACCCGCGGGCCTTCTTCTAACGTTCGCGGATTATAGTAAGGTTTTTTCTCAAGCTGCAACCGAAAAACTCAAAGTGAGGCGCCGGGGGCGGGGGATGGCGCCAGCTTTTTTCAAAGGAGCGGCGATGAAGACGACGTGCCGGTTCGGGGTGTACCTATTGGCATTGGTGGGGCTGTTCGGTTGCGGCACTGCGTGGGGACAGTCAACGAACGGCTCGATCCGCGGAATCGTGAACGATCCTTCCGGCGCGGTCGTCCCCGGCGCAACGGTCACCGCGACGCTCGTCGGAACGGATACGCAACGCTCGGCTGTTTCCGACAAAGACGGCGCGTTCGACATTCCCGAATTGGCCGTCGGAACGTACGACGTAACTGCGGAAGCCCAGGGATTCAAGAAGTTCGTCGCCAAAGCCGTCGTGGTATCCATCGGCCACGTCAATTTCATCACTGTCACATTCCAAGTCGGCGCCACGAACGACACGGTTACAGTCGAAGCCAACTCCGTGCAGGTGGAAACCACCAGCACACAGCTTGGCGCCGTCATGACGGATCAATCCATCCGCGAACTTCCCCTCAATTCCAGAAACGCGTACGCATTGCTGCAACTTCAACCCGGCGTGCAGTCGCAGCTCGGCGCTGACCTCTTCGCGGGCAGCAGTAACCCCGGCGTGGTATCGGTAAACGGAGGCCGGGGCCGTTCCAACAATTACATGGTCAACGGTGGAGACGGGAACGATATTTTCGTGAACGGCCCCGCGATTCAACCTTCTCCGGACGCCATCGAAGAATTTCGCGTGCTGACCAATACGTTCGACGCTGAATATGGCCGCAATTCCGGCTCCGTGGTCAACGTTGTCACGAAGTCAGGAACGAACACCATCCATGGCGACTTTTATGATTTCCTGCGCAACGATGCGCTGAACACGCGCGGCTATTTTGACAATGCAGTCGCGCCCTACAAACAAAATCAGTTTGGAGGCACGCTCGGCGGCCCGATCAAGAAGGACCGGACGTTTATTTTCGGTTCCTATGAGGGCAACCGCCAAATTCAAGGCATCTCGACTGGAACGGTACTGCTGCCCACGGCTGCTGAGACGGGCGGCGATTTTTCGGAAGGCGGGGTCGCGCTGCCCTTCCAGAGTTCTATAGCAGATCAGACGTTCGCTGACCTGCTGAACTCGCGTCCGGGTTGTTCCGCAGCGGCCGGGGCTCCGATTGTCGTAGGCGCGACATACGCCAGCCTATTTCCCAACAACCACATCCCCACGCAGTGCTTTGATCCCACAGCGCTCGCGCTGTACAACAAGTACATTGCGCCGCTGGGGACGGGGTCGTTTTCCGCTGTGCCAGCCTCCAACACCGACAACAATCAGTTCACAGTTCGTTTCGACCAAAAACTTACGGCCAATCAGCAGTTGAGCGTTTACTATTACTTTGAGAATGATGCCAGCACCCAACCAATCTCCAGCTTCCAGGGCGCCGGTGGAAACATACCAGGCTTCGGAGCCCTCTTCGGCACGCGCGTGCAGCAATGGAATATCAGCCACACTTGGACGATCAATTCCTCATCTGTGAATGAATTCCGCTTCAATTATTTCCGCGAGGGACAGCAAACCAATAACAAACCAGTGAACACACTGGCGAGTGTGCAGGAATCCTGCGGCGCGGCCGTTGCGCCCGCGAATTGCTTTAGCAACCCTGGCAATCCTTCCGCGGGCATCACCACCGATCTCCCCGGCCAGGTGGGTGTTCCCTACGTTAGCGTCGCCGGTGGATTCGCGCTGGGCAACAACTTCGAAGGCGAACTTCCGCAAACCGGCAACACCTTCCAATGGACGGATAATTTCACCAAGATCTTCGGCAAGCACACCACGAAGTTCGGTGTGGACGTCCGCCGGCAGCGCTTCGATCAGTTCTTGTATTACAATGTGAACGGTGAATTTACCGTCACCAGCCAGGCTACCGCGGACGAAATCGGGTCGGACGGCAGCTTTCCCTCGTATCCAAATTATTTTCTTGGCGCGCCAACCTCTTATTCGCAAGGCGCGGCCCAACGCGAAGACTTGCGCAACACTTCGCTCTACCTGTTCGCGCAGGATAGCTACAAGCTGAAGCCGAACTTGACTCTGAATTACGGCCTGCGCTGGGAACTGAATACTCCTTATTACGATACCGGAAACCGGCTGCAAACTTTTCGTCCGGGGCAAGCCACCACGCAGTATCCCTGCTGGCTATCTGCGGACAATGCTGCTGCGTTGGGGCTCACTGCCGGTGATTGCGGGCAAGGCACCACCAACGGCAACAACGCCGTATTTCCGCTCGGCCTGGTATTTCCCGGTGATAAGGGCGTGCCGCGCGGCCTCACTTCCACCTATTACAAGGGTTTTGCGCCGCGCATAGGATTGGCATGGAGCCCGAACTGGACGGAGGGATGGCTCGCCAAGCTCACAGGTGGGCCCGGCAACACCAGCATCCGTGCGGGTTTTGGCCTTTTCTACAATCCAATTGAACAACTCGTTCTCGAACAGTTCAGCGCCGAGCCGCCGTTCGGTGGCAGCTCCTTCGTTTCCGATCCGCAATTCAATCTGCCGTACCTTTCACAGGGCGGCACGCAAACACCGAATCCGTTCGCCGGAGTAATCAACCAAACGCCGACGACTCCGTGCGCGGTGGATCCCGCCGGTCCTCCGGGATGCGTGGACTGGTCGAATTTCCGAAGTTCCATTTACTTCGGAGAGTTCCAGCCCAATCTGAAGTCGCAATATGCCGAGCAGTACAATTTGACGATTGAGCGTCAATTGACGAAAGACATGTTGCTGCGCGTGTCCTACGTCGGAACGCAGGCGCATCACCTGCTGGCGTCATACGATATTAACTACGGCCATGCGGAAACTTGCCTCGGGTTGAACAATCTCCCCGCGGGAAGCGTGCTGCCCTTCCCAGGCGGGCCTCCACCGCAGCCCGGGACGGCGCCGTGCGGGCCGTTCGGCTCCGATTCCCAATATTTCATTCAGCCCGGCACGGTAATCCCCCAGTACACCGCGGCTCCGGGAACTCCGCCAACTTCTTGCAGCGGTCTCACATTACCCTACAACGCGGCGCCCGGCGGTAGCACCTGTATCCCGGCGGGCACGACGATCGGCCCCAACGGCGTCACGCTCGTCGGTCTGCGCAAGTATTCGTCGCCAAATTGTCAGCCGCTCAGCGGTTCATTGTTCACCGGCTGCCCGTCAGACGGTGTGGCCGTATTCAGTAACATTTTCGCTGAAGACACCATCGCCAATTCCAATTACAACGGCTTGCAAATTTCAGTCGAGAAGAACTACTCGCACGGCTTGCTGTTCCAGGCTTCTTACACTTTCAGCAAGGCGATTGACCAAGGTGCGTCCTTTGAAAACGAACTCAATCCGCTCAATTTCAACGCCACCCGCGGACTTTCGCTGCTGGACGCAAAAAACCGCTTCGTCTTCAGCCCAGTGTGGCAATTGCCCATTCCGAAATATGAGGGTGTGAAGGGGAAGTTTGCGAACGGTTGGGGCGCATCTGCGATCATTACTTACCAGAGCGGATTCCCCATACGCGTTCAGGACCAGAACGACTCCGAGCTCCAGAGCAGCCTCTTCTTCGAGGGCGCAAATACTCCCCAAGTTTCCGGACCGATTACGTTCATGAGCCCGAAGAATGGGCCCTCCAACAACAACCCTAATCATCAGTACGTCGTCGGCAACTTCTCGGATTCCAATCCCGGAACATTTGGTAACGTGCCGCACGCACTGTGCTGCGGCGCGCCCATCAATAACACCGACCTGGTGATTTCCAAGCAAACGCCGATCAACGAACGTTGGAACACGGAGTTCCGCGCCGAATTTTACAACGCCTGGAATCACACCCAGTTCAGCAACCCGGACGGAAACTTCACGGATTCGACGTTCGGTCAAGTCCTGAAAGTTCGCGAGAGCCCGCGCGTGATGCAGTTCGGTTTGAAGTTTCTATTCTAGACGGAAGGGTGGGCAACGAGAGCGAGGGAGTCCGTCCTGGCGGACCCCTCGCTTTGTTGCGTAGAGGCGAATTGCGGCGCGGCGGCGCGGCACGATGTCGCGCGAAGTATAGTCTGCGAAGTATAGTGATTGTGGCGGAGCTGTTGAACAGGATGCGTATCCGAACAAGGGGAACGGGCCAGAAATGAAAATCGTCGTTCTAGGGGCAGGATTGATGGGGCGCGCCGTGGTGTATGACTTGGGCGGCGCGCGCGAGGTAAAGAATATCGTGGTGGCAGATTTCGATCGCGGGCGCGCGCGGGATGTGGCTCGCAAATTCGGGCGCGGGATCACTCGCGGCGCGTTTGCGGACGTGCGCGACACGCCCCACTTGGCAAAATTGCTGCACGGCTGCGACGTAGTGGTTAATTGCACGCAATACAACTGGAACCTGGAAGTGATGCGGGCGGCGCTCGCGGCTCGCGTGAATTACATGGACTTGGGCGGCCTGTATCACATGACGCGCAAGCAAATCGCCCTGGACCGCGATTTCCGCCGCATCGGTAAACTGGCGATTCCCGGCATGGGCGGCGCTCCAGGGATTACCAACGTGATGGCGCGCGCGCTCGCTGATCCGCTGGACCGTGTGGACGCGATCAAAGTCTATAACGCTGGCGCGGACGAGCAGCACTACGACAGCCCCATCGCCTATTCGTTTTCCATCGCGACGATCCTGGACGAGCTGACCATGCCTCCCATCCATTTCGTCGGCGGGCGCTACGTCGAAAAAGAAATGCTATCCGAGCCGGAGACTGAGACTTTTCCCGCGCCCATCGGAAAAATCGTACTGCGGCATTCCATCCATTCCGAGCTGGGCACTCTGGCCGAGAGCTTTCGCAAGAAAGGCGTGCGCGAGGTATTCTTTAAGATCAATTACGACCCGAAGCTGGTGGGTCTGGTGCGCTCACTGGTGGACGCGGGATTCACCGAGCGCGAGCCGGTCGCCGTGAATGGCACGCAGGTAGCGCCGCGCGCCGTGCTGCTCGCGTTGCTGCAGAAAAAAGCTCCGGCGAAGACGCCGCTCGATGTGGAAGCACTGCGTGTGGTGGTCACGGGCCGCAGCGGCAAAAAGCGCGTCGGTGCAGCCATTGAAATGTTTGCGGATCACACCGCGCGGCCGCAATTTTCCGCCGTGGCACGCGATACCGGTTTCCCCGCAGCCATTGCCGTCGTGATGCACGGCCGCGGCGAAATTCCCGGCGTGGGCGTGCAGGCGCCGGAAAATGTGGTGCCGCCGAAACCATTTTTTGGCGAACTCAAAAAGCGCGGATTCACTTTCCGCAGCTGGAAAGTAAAAGTTTAGGTCAGTCGCGGTAAATCTCAGGGCCGTGCGTCGGCCACAGTACCAGCATTTGGAGGCAGTTATGCACGATGGACTGCAACAGGAAATTAGCACTTACGAAAAGCGCACGCCACGTTCGAAAGCGGCGCACACCAGAGCGGAAGGCCGCTTGCCACTGGGCGTCGCCAGCAATTATCGTGCCTACGATCCCTACCCTCTTTTTGTTCGCGATGGAAAAGGCGGACATATTCACGACATTGATGGCAACGAATACCTCGATTTCAATCTCTGTTTCGGCGCGTTGATGGCGGGGCACTGCAATCCCGCGGTGATGAAGGCTGTGCAAGCGAAACTCGCTACCGGCACGATGTTTGGCATGCCGCACGATCTGGAATGGGAACTAGCGGAAGAAATCTGCCAGCGCTTCCCGGTGGAAATGGTGCGCTTCAGCAATAGCGGCACGGAATGTACCATGCACGCCGTGCGCCTCGCTCGCGCGGCAACCGGCCGCGACCGCATCATTAAGATGGAAGGCGGCTATCACGGCCTGCACGATTCAGTTCTGGTCTCGCTGAAGCCAAAGGCCAGCGACATTGGCGACCCGAATTTTCCCACGTCGGTTCCCGGCGGCTCCGGAATTCCGAAAGCCACGGTGCAGAATACTTTGGTCGCGCAGTTCAACGATATTGCCGGCATCGAGCGCCTCTTCGCCAAATATCCCGGCGAAATCGCGGCGGTGATCGTCGAGCCGATCATGATGAACGTGGGGATCCTGATGCCGGAAGAGGGCTACCACCAGGCGCTACGCGAGATCACCAGAAAAAACGGCGCGCTGCTGATTTTCGACGAAGTGAAAACCGGCGCGAAGCTGGCCTATGGCGGCGCGTGCGAATACTTCAACGTGAAGCCGGACATCGTTTGTCTGGCAAAATCCATCGGCGGAGGTTTTTCGCTTGCGGCGTTTGCTTCCACACGGCAAGTGATGGGCCAGATTTCCGATCACAAAGTTTTTCACGGCGGCACTTACAACACCAATCCCGTCGCCATGGCCGCGGGCATCGCCACGTTCCGCGAGGTGTTGACGAAAGATGCATACACGCACGTCACGCGGCTCAATAAAAAGTTGCTCGATGGCTATAACAAGGAAATCAGCAAGTCTGGTCTGAACGCTTACGTCGTCGGCGCGGGCTCGAACGGCGCGCTGATGTTTTTCGACAGGCCGATACGCAACTATCGCGATTGGCTCAATGCGGACTCCGAATTGTGGCGCCACTACTGGTTCGCCATGGTGAACCGCGGCGTGATGGCCCAGCCGTATTGGTGGGATGAACAGTGGACCATTTCCGTCGCGCACACGGAAGCGGACATTGACCGGCACATCGCGACGTTCGCTGAGGTCGCGCCGGCTCTGGCGAAAGCGCAGAAAGAGCCGCACGTCGCGGCTTCTGCCGGCCACTGAGCGTTGCATCCTTCGCCTGCGAAAGCGTTCGGGCGTTGCCGCAAGCTGCGAGCGGCCTGAACGCTTCGCGCGCGAGTTGCATGACATTGACGAGGAGTCCCGTTGTCCGATCCGGTCGCAGCTGTAACTGAAACGGTTCATCTCAAGCGCTCGCTCGGTCGGTGGGACCTGGTCGCGCTGTTCGTCGTCGCGGTCGCCAATCTGAATGTGGTTCCGGTGATCGCCGCGGACGGGCCGGTGACGATTTGGCTGTGGATGCTGGCGCTATTGTTTTTTTTCTGGCCGCAGGGAATGGCCGTGGTGGAGCTGTCGAATCGCTATCCGCAGGAAGGCGGGATTTACCTGTGGACCAAGAAATTCTTCGGTGATTTTCACGGCTTCATCTCCGGATGGTGCTACTGGACGAACAACATTTTTTATATTCCCACGCTGCTCGTAATCGTCGTGGGAATTTCGGGCTACGCCGGCGGAGCGCGGACGCAGGCGCTGGGCGCGGACAAAGTGTATGTGGCGGTGATGTCCGTCGTGCTGCTTTGGGTAATGATTTGGCTGAATATCCGCGGGCTCAGCGTGGGGAAGTGGATCAATAACCTGGGCGGCATCGGCACCGCGATCACCAGCGTCGTGCTGGTGGGGTTGGCGCTCGGCGTTTTGCGAAACCACGGCGGAATGCTGCATTCCGCGGATTTCAGCGTGCGCGGCAAGGATTGGCATCTGATCAATTCGTTTGGATTTATTTGTTTTGGCCTGGTGGGGCTGGAACTCGCATCGGTAATGGGCGATGAAATCGAAGACCCCAAGCGCAATGTGCCCAGCGCTGTTCTTTGGGGCGGACTATTATCGGGAATCTTGTACGTCGCCGCCACGCTTAGCTTGCTGCTGGCCGTTCCGCAAAAAGAAATTGGCGCGGTGCAGGGGCTTTTGCAGGCGGTGCAAAGCATGGCCGGCCGATTGTCGGTCTTGTGGCTGGTGCCGATCGTGGCGCTGGTGCTGACATTCGCCATCGCCGGAACCACGTCGGCGTGGCTGTCGGGTTCGGCGCGCATTCCCTTTGTCGCGGGACTCGATAGTTATTTGCCCAGCGGACTCGGCAAGATTCACCCGAAGTACGACACGCCGTACGTGGCGCTAATCGTGCAGGGCGTGGTGACCACGCTTTTCTTGCTGATGAGTTTCGTCGGTTCGTCGGTGGATCAGGCCTACAAGCTTTTGTTGTCGCTGGCGGTGGTACTGCAGCTCGTTCCGTTTCTGTATATGTATGGCGCGATTATTTCAGTCGCGGCGCATCGCAATATGCCGCGCGGCCATTACGGGCGCGCGACCTTGTGGGCGGCCGGGATTTCTGGTTTCGTGACAACGGCAATTGGCATGGGCGTCGCTTTCCTGCCGCCCGCTGACCAGTCCGAGTGGGTTTTTGAATTGAAAATGGCGGCGGGCTGCGTGGGCTTGCTGGGGCTTGGTGCTTTCTTTTTTGTTTTCAACACGCGACGGGGGGCGAGCGTTGCAGCGATCGCGCAGGCGGACGCTGCAGCGCGAGGGGACGCGCGATGAAGCGCTACGAAGTTCATGTGAGCGCTGAGTCTGTTTACGCACAGGCGGCGGCGAGCAGCATCTAATTCAGAGTGGCATGCGCAGGGAGGCTCCGTGGCAAGCAAGGCTAAAGCGATCTCGGCAAAGAACGCAAAATCAAAAGCGGGCGGGCGCAAATATAAGATGTACATCAACGGCGAATTTGTGGAAGCGCACAGCGGCGGGGTTTTCCCGGTTTACAATCCTTCCACCGAAGAAGTCATCGCGGAGGTTCCGGAAGCGGATGAAAAGGATGTGGACCGTGCGGTAGCCGCCGCGAAGACGGCGTTCAATTCCGGCGCTTGGCCGCAAACCACGGCGCAGGATCGCGGGCGCATTTTATTTCGACTGGCCGAACGCATTCGCAAAGAAGCGGCGCAGCTTGCGGAACTGGAATGCCGAAATTCCGGCAAGCCGATTGTCGAGGCCGAATACGATATCGCCGACGCCGCCACCTGCTTTGAATATTACGGCGGCATGGCCACCAAGGTTCTGGGCCACGTAAATCCCGTCCCGGACAACGCGCTCAGCCTCTCGCTGCGCGAGCCGATTGGCGTATGCGCGCAAATCATTCCCTGGAATTATCCGCTGCTGATGGCCGCGTGGAAACTCGCTCCAGCAATCGCCGCGGGCTGCACCTGCATCTTGAAGCCCGCCGAGCAGACTCCGTTAACCGCTCTGGAATTTGCTGGATATCTTGCCGATGCGGGCGTGCCGCCGGGAGTGGTGAACATCATCACCGGATTTGGCGAAGGCGCCGGTGCGCCGCTGGTAAAGCATCCGGACGTAAACAAAGTCGCGTTTACAGGCAGCGGCGCGGTGGGCAAAGCCATCGTGAAAATGGCGGCGGACACTCTGAAGCGGGTAACTTTGGAACTGGGCGGCAAATCACCGAACATATTTTTCGCGGATGCCGATTTCGAAGCGGCGATTGACGGCGCGTTGTTCGGCGTTTTCATCAATCAAGGTGAAGTCTGCTCAGCAGGCAGCCGCATTCTGGTGGAAAAACCGATTTATTCGAAATTTGTCGATGCCATGGCCGCCAAGGCAAAAACCATCCGGCTCGGCCCGCCGCTTGAGCGCGAAACAAAAATGGGCCCGCTGGTTAGCAAGGAGCAGTTCGATCGCGTCAGCGCCTACCAGGAAATCGGCAAGAAGGAAGCGAAGCTCGCAGCGGGAGGCGGCCGTCCGTCGTCCATGAAACACGGATATTACGTCGAGCCGACCATTTTCTATGACGTGGATAATTCCGCACGCATCGCGCGCGAAGAAATCTTCGGCCCAGTGGCGACGGTGATTCCGTTCAGCAACGAGGCCGACGCCATCACAATTGCAAACGACACGCCCTATGGCCTCGCCGCCGCCGTCTGGTCGCGCGACATCTTCAAAGCTTTCCGCGTGGTGAAAGCTCTGCGCGCCGGAATCGTCTGGGTGAATCACATGCAGCCCACATACGTCGAAGCGCCCTGGGGCGGATACAAACAATCCGGCTTCGGCCGTGAACTCGGCCCCTGGGGCATCGAAGAATATCTCGAGACCAAGCAAGTGCATATCAACTTGAACGAACAACCTATCGGATGGTACTGACATGCCCACGATTCAACTGCGAACCGCGATACCGGGCCCGAAATCTCAAGAGCTGATGCGCCGCCGTCAGGCCGCCGTTCCGCGCGGTGTGGGCCATGCCACGCCGATTGTTGCCGCCCGTGCCGAAGGTGCAGTTCTGGAAGACGTGGACGGCAACCGCTTCCTCGATTTCGCAGGCGGCATCGGCGTGCAAAATGTTGGACATCGCGCGCCCAGCGTGGTCGCCGCCATTCGCCAGCAGCTCGACGCTTTCATGCACACTTGCTTCAGCGTCGCGCCCTACGAAAAATACATCGCGCTGGCGGAAAAGCTGAATTCGCTGGTCCCCGGCAATTTCGCAAAGAAAACGATTCTGCTGAATAGCGGCGCCGAAGCCATCGAAAACGCGGTGAAGATCGCGCGCGCCTACACGGGTCGTCCGGCCATCATTTGTTTTGAGGACGCTTTTCATGGCCGCACCATGCTGACCATGTCCCTCACCAGCAAGACGCATCCGTACAAGGCCGGCTTCGAGCCTTTTGCCGCGGACATTTACCGCATCCCCTACGCCTACTGCTACCGCTGCTCGTATTCGCTCAAATATCCGGACTGCAATGTCTTCTGCGCGCATCATCTGGAAGATACTTTCAAGCGCGTAGTCGCATCCGAAGCGGTTGCGGCAGTCGTCGTCGAGCCGGTCCTCGGCGAAGGGGGCTTCGTCGCCCCGCCGCCAGAGTTTTTCAAAGTTCTGGAGGAGATCTGCAAGCGCCACGAAATTCTTTTCATCGCCGACGAAGTGCAAACCGGCTTCGGACGGACCGGCGCGATGTTCGCATCGGATCGCTACGGCATCACTCCCGACATTCTGGTGAGCGCGAAGTCCATCGCCGCAGGCATGCCGCTCGCTGCGGTGACCGGCCGCGCGGAAATTATGGATGCGCCCGGAGTAGGCGGCCTCGGCGGCACATACGGCGGAAATCCGCTGGCATGCGCCGCAGCGCTGGCGGCTATCGAGATCCTCGAGCGGGAAAACCTCTCCGCGCGCGCCGAACAACTAGGCGCGCGGTTCGAGGCACGCGCGAAAGAATGGAAGAAGCGTTGGCCGTTGATTGGCGACGCGCGCGGACTCGGCGCGATGCGCGCGTTGGAACTCGTTCGTTCCGCTGAGCAGCGCGAGCCGGCCAAGGAAGAAACCGAGCTAGTGCTGCGCCACTGCCGCGAACGCGGCTTGATCCTGCTGTCCGCCGGAACTTACGGCAACGTGATCCGTGTGCTGGTGCCGCTGGTGGTCACCAACGAGCAGTTCGACGAAGGACTGGACGTTCTGGAAGGCGCGTTCGCGACCGTAGCCGAATCGCAAGTGGAAACCGCTCCGCGCCACGCATAGTTCGTTCAAGGATCGCTCATGAGCACCGCGACCAAAACGCCAATAAAGACCTGGGGTTTCTATCTCGATGGAAAATGGTTCACTGAAGGCGAGCGCTTCGACGTGCTCGCTCCGTACGATCACTCCGTAGTCGGTTCATCCTATGTCGCCACCGCCGCGCATGCGGAAGAGGCCGTCCGCGCCGCGCAACGCGCATTTCAAATCACGCACAAGATGCCGGGCTATGAAAAGCAAGCGATTCTGCGCGCCATTTCCGACGGCATCGGCAAACGGCGCGAGGAATTTGCGCGCCTGATCGCGCTGGAAGCAGGGAAGCCGATACGCACCGCGCGCGTCGAAGTGGATCGCGCGATTTTCACCTTTGCTGTTGCGGCTGAAGAAGCCACGCGAATCGGAGGAGAGTGGCTGCCGCTGGATTGGCGGGCTTCCACCGCGGGCCGCGCCGGGATCGTGCGCCGTTTTGCGCTGGGACCGATTCTGGCCATCACGCCGTTTAATTTTCCGCTGAATTTAGTGGCGCACAAAGTCGCGCCGGCGATTGCGGCTGGCTGCACCACGGTCTTGAAGCCTGCGCCGCAAACTCCGCTTACGTCGCTGTTGCTCTCCGAAGTCATCGAACAAGCCGGGCTGCCAGCGGGCGCGTTGAACGTGCTGCCGCTGGCGAATCTAGAAGCGGAAAAATTGGTCAGCGATGATCGGCTGAAAATGCTCACCTTCACGGGAAGCGTGCCGGTCGGCTGGGCGCTGAAAGGGAAGTCCGGGAAGAAGAAAGTGACGCTGGAGCTGGGCGGCAACGCCGGAGTGATTGTTCACTCTGATGCGGACATAGACGTCGCGGCTGACCGTTGCGTGGCTGGCGGTTTTTCGTATGCCGGGCAGAGCTGCATTTCGGTGCAGCGGATTTACGTGCAGCGGAGCGTGCAGAAGAAGTTTCTTGCGCGACTGCTCGCCGGCGTGGAGAAATTGCGCGTGGGCGATCCGCTGGATGAAGCCACAGACGTCGGGCCCATGATCAGCGAAGATGCGGCGCGGCGCGCGAGTTCCTGGATTGAAGAGGCTGTCGCAGGCGGCGCGGAGCTCCACGCGGGCGGCGCGACGCGCCAGGGTGCAGTTTTGCAGCCCACCGTGCTGACGAACGTTCGCGCGGACATGAAAGTCAGCTGCCAGGAAGTGTTTGCGCCGGCAGTGATCGTCGAGCCGTACGACGAATTCGCCGACGCCATCCGCCGCGTGAACGATTCTCCGTTCGGCTTGCAGGCCGGCGTCTTCACGCGCGATTCAAAGCTCCTTTTTTCGGCGTTCGAGAATCTGGAAGTGGGCGGGGTGATCGCCGGGGATATGTCCGCGTTTCGCATTGACCACATGCCCTACGGCGGCGTAAAGGATTCGGGCATCGGGCGCGAGGGCTTGCGCTACGCGATCGAAGAGATGACCGAGCCGCGGATCCTCGTCTTGAACCTGGGTTAGCGCGCGCCAATGGCCTGCGTTATTTCACTTTCTCGCTTGCCACGGGGAACAGCAACGACGCCACCACGGTCACCGCCAAAATCCCCACAATAACTCCTAGCGACATCGGCGCCGTAACAGGGAACCATTCGCTCAGCGTCATCTTCGCGCCCACAAAAACCAAAATCGCCGCCAGCCCCTGATGCAGGAAGCGGAATCGCGGCAGCAAATCGGCCAAAGCAAAATACAACGCCCGCAAACCCAAAATTGCAAATACGTTCGACGAATAAGCGATGAATGCATTCCGCGTGATCGCCAAAACCGCCGGCACCGAATCCACCGCGAAAATAATGTCCATCGCTTCCACGGCCACCAACGCCAAAAACAACGGCGTGGCAATCCATTTTCCGGCTTGCTGCACAAAGAAGCGCTCGCCCTCGAAGTGATCGCTCACCGGAATAATCCGCCGAGCCATTCGCACCAGCGGATTGCGGTCCGGCCGCACGACGCGCTTGCTGGGCCAAAACATCTTCAAACCTGTCAACAGCAACAGCGCCCCAAATACGTACAGCACCGCGTGAAATGACTGAAGCAACGCGACGCCCGCCAGAACGAATACTGCGCGCATAACCAACGCGCCCAACACTCCCACGAACAAAACCTTGTGCTGGGATTGCGCCGGCACGTGGAACGACTGAAAGATCAGCAAAAAGACAAAAATATTATCCACGCTAAGCGATTTCTCCAGCAGATAACCGGTCAGAAATTCCACGCCCACCTGCGGTCCCTGCGAATAGTAGAGCCACAAATTGAAAAACAGCGACACGGATATCCAGCCAGCGCTTTCGAGCAACGCCTCGCGCAGGCCGATGGTGTGGTTTTTGCGGTGGAATACACCGAGGTCAATCAGCAGGGCCGACGCCGTGGTAACGGCGAAGACTATCCAGACGTGTATTGGCGTTCCGAGCATAGCGATAATCGGGCTCTTAGGTGGTGCACCAGTCTAACCGCGCAGGCGCCGCGATTGAAGGCCGATGTTGCACATTTCTGACACATAATGGTTGCAGGCTTTGCGAGGATGCACGATAATTCGCGTTTGTAGTCCCCGATTCAGAGCCGTCTTGGCGGCTTTCTCGTGATTAATTGCCCGCACTGCAGTACGGTGAACCCTGACTTCGCTGAATCCTGCTCACGCTGCGGGACCCCTATGCCATTGGGCGAGTCCGAAACGATTCAGATGGTGGATGCCACCGTCATCACACCGGGCAGCGATTTCGGCCCGCGCTACCGAATCGAAGCGCTTTTAGGCCAGGGCGGGATGGGCCGCGTTTATAAGGCCTATGACAAGGACCTCGACCGCACCGTAGCAATCAAAGTGGTGCGCGAAGGGGCCATCGGCGAATCCGACGCGCTGAAACGATTCAAGCAAGAATTAGTCCTCGCCAGCAAAATTTCCCATAAAAACATCCTGCGCATTCACGACATGGGCGATGTCGGCGGCCTGCGCTTCATTTCCATGGCCTTCGTCGAGGGCCAGGATTTGCAGCATATCATCCGCGACAATCCCAAAATGCCGCTGGACCGCATTCTGAATTTTGCGCGGCAGATCGCTGAAGCTCTGGCCGCCGCCCATGCCGAGGGCGTGGTCCATCGCGACCTGAAACCGCAAAACTTGCTGGTGGATAAGAACGACCAAATCTACGTCTGCGATTTCGGCCTAGCAAAATCGTTCGAAGAAGGCGCGATCGGCATGACGCGCACCGGCGCCTTTCTCGGCACGCCGCGTTATATGTCGCCGGAACAGGTGGAAGGCAAGCGTGCTGACGGCCGGGCAGACCTCTACGCTTTCGGGCTGATTCTCTACGAAATGGTGATTGGCGACGTTCCCTTTACCGGCGAATCCACACTGAAAGTGATGTACCAGCGCATCCAGGAGAAGCCCAAGAGCCCGAAGCTTTTGCGCCCGGACCTGCCGAATTGGCTGGTGAAGATCATCATGCGTTGCCTGGAACGCGATCCGAACGATCGTTACCAGAATGCCTACGAAATTCTCGCTGATCTGCAGGGTGGACAATCCGGCAGCGGCGTTTCGCGCGTAGGCATGTCGCGCATTGGCTCCGGCTCGCAAAGCGTCATCATCCAGATTCCGGAGTTCGCCAGCCACCGTTGGGTGTGGATCGTCGCCGGCGCCGTGGCCGCAATCTTGCTCGCGCTGGCGATTCCGCCGGTGCGCCACCTTATCCCTGGCTTCCGCGTCGAACAAACCGGACAGGGGGGATCTGCATCTTCCGGCATTCCGCCGCTCTCCAGCGGACGTTATGTCGCGATTCTGCCGTTGCAAGTTCTGGGCGACCAATCGCAGCTGGGCTATCTGGCGCAAGGCATCCAGGAAGCTCTTTCGGCGAAACTGTTTCAGCTGAAAGGCGTGCACGTTACGTCGTCTGACGCTGCCAACAAGGCCGATCCAAAACAACCGCTGCAGAAAATCGCGCGCAGCTTAGGCGCGAATACGCTTGTGACCGGGATGTTGCAGGGGAATGGTGACAAGATCCGCATCATCCTGAATTTGGAGGATGTGGTTAACAACAAACGCGTCTGGAGCCAGCAATTTGACGGCGTTCCCGCAGACCTGTTCACTCTCGAGGATCACATCTACGCGCAGGTGGTTTCCGCGATGGATGTGAATCCCACGAACGAGGAAAATGCCAACGCGGAAGCGCGCCCCACGGACAACGTCGCGTCGTACGACTTTTATCTTCGCGGCCGCAATGCTCTGCGGGTGAACGACGCCAAGAGCATTCAGAGCGCGCTCGATTTCTTCAATCAGGCTGTGAAACAGGATCCCAAATTTGCGCTGGCTTACACCGGAGTGGCGCAGGCTAGCTTGCGGATGTATGGCGTAACCAACGATGGTTTCTGGACGCAGAAGGCCCTAGCAGCCGCGCAACAAGCTCTGCAGTTGAATGACAAGCTGCCCGAGGTGCATTCGACGCTCGGCAGCGTCTATCGCGCCACGGGCAAATACTCGGAAGCGATTGCGGAGCTGAACCGCGCGCAGGCGTTAGCTCCCAATTCCGACGAGGTTTACTGGCGCTTGGGCAATGTTTACCTCTCGAAAGGCGATATGCCCCACGCAATCGAAGCCTATCAAAAGGCCGTGCAACTGAATCCGTATTACTGGGTCAATGAGAACTCCCTAGGGGACGCTTACTTCCAAACCGGGGACTATGACAAGGCTCTGGCGGCGTTCAAGCAGGTGACGACGCTTGAGCCAGATGTTAACGCAGGCTACGTAAATTCAGGCACCGTGCTCGTGCAGCAAGGCAAGTACGCCGAAGCGGTGCCCTTGTTGCAGCGCGCCCTGCAGATCGAACCGGATGCCACCGCCTACACCAACATAGGCACGGCCTATTTCTTCCTCAGGCGCTTCGCCGAGGCCGCTCAAGCGTTTGAGAAGGCCGTTGCGATCAACGCCAATGACACCCAGCTAATCGTGAACCTGGGCGATGCGTATCGCGCCTTGGGTCAGAAGGACAAGGCCCAGACTGCCTACCAGCAGGCTATTTCCGTGGGCTACAAGCAATTGCAGGTGAACCCGCAGGATGCTGAGGTCATGGCCGAGATCGCGCTGTCCTATGCCAACGTTGGGAATGTTAAGGATGCTGAGACCCTCATCGGTCGAGCTCGTGCGCTGGACAAGAAGGACGTGAACATCGCCTATACGGAAGTTCAGATTGCGGCGCTGACCGGAAAATCGAGTCAGGCCGTGGCGTTGCTGGCCGACGCACTCGAAAATCACTATTCCGCTGACTATGCCGCCAGCGACCCGGACTTGGATAGCCTCCACAATAATCCCGAGTTCGTGAAGCTGATGAAGAAATACTCCAAGAAGCCGTAATTCCACTGGACTCGATTGTGAACGAAAGCGCTGGCCGTGTTAGAAGCGTCAACTGAGCGCTGACTTCCATACCACAATTGCGCAGCGTACAACGTGGAGGCGGTGCATTTCTGGCCAAGCTCGCGCGCTTGAAGGTGCGCAGAACAAAAAAGGCCCCTCGGTTAACCCGAGAGGCCTGAAATGCAGGGGTCTGGTCGATCCCAAATCAGCTAAGCCCGCGAATTCAGCAGGCTGCGAGGGTCGGTTGGTTCTGGCGACCGAGATTCAGAGCCTTGCGGCGCTTCAAACCATACAGTGCGATCAGTGGCAGCCCCGCTCCCAACAGCAGCAACGTACCCGGCTCCGGTGTGATTTCCGAGCTACCTTCCTGCCCTGGAAGCATCCCGGTGCACGGATTCAGAGACGTTGATACGCAGGTGAGCTCGAGAATCAGGTCGTAGTTCGGCTGGCCGGTTACGCCGATGGGCGTGCAGCCATTGAATGCGGGCGTTTCGCTCCCGGGTTCTGACCCGATGGCGCAAGAGTAGGGGGCCAGAGGGACCGTGGGATTAATCGCAAGGAATACCGTATCCAATACGTCCGAAGCTGGACAAGAAGCTGGGTCACTGGAGCCGCAATTGTCTGGCTCATAAAAGAAGTTCGTGATGACATCGAACAGCGGGTTGTTTGCGAGATCCTCCGCACTAGGCCCAGCGATTAACGCCGGATCCGTGATCGAATTGGCTTCCGTCAAACAAACAGTGTTCTCGTTCACCACCGACGAGCAGGGCACGATTACGTTCGGATCCGTAGGAACCGTGATCTTCGCGTGGGGGTCGTTGGAGTCGGCGCGAGCCACGCTTGTACCTAGCATTACGACCGCGAGCCCTGCCGCAACAGCCAAAATCTTGTGAATCCGCATCTACCCACCTCCGCGCATTTAGCTACGCACGGGACAATAGCACGTACGAGGCCAAGTGACAATCGAATCCTTAAAAATAAACCCTTTGATTTGAGTTATATCCGCGTCCCGATTTTTCCCTCATTTTTCTCAATATGCAACACTTTGCACAACTCCGCCCTTCTCCTATCTATATGTCGCATCGAGTGTTGTATGTCCCCGGCGTGCCCCGATAAGGCATACGGAATGCACTGCCTTTCCACAGCGTCGTTCTCGGGCCATAATCCCACCGCGCTTGGAAGGCAAATATGTTGAATCCGTCGTCCGCAAATCTTCGGCTGGCAATCAAGACGGCCCTCGCCGGCTGTCTCGCGATGTATCTTGCCCAGCTGCTGCGGTTGCCGCAGGGCTATTGGGCCGCGATCACCGCGATGATCGTTATGCAGGCGAATCTCGGCGCAGCAGTGCGGCAATCCTGGGTTCGCTTTGCTGCGACCGCCGTGGGCGCCGCAGTTTCGATCCCGTTCGTAACATTCTTCGGACAAAATCTCGGCGCATTCGGCGTGGCCGTGTTCGTCACCGTAGTGCTATGCACGATTTTGCACCTCGACGAAGGACTGCGCCTCGCTGCCGTCACCATCGCGATCATCATGTTGATTCCGCATGCCGGGCATGCGTGGGTGCCCGCCGTGGATCGTTTTCTGGAAGTATCTTTCGGAATTCTTATCGCGCTGCTGGTGGCGGAGTTCGTTTGGCCTTCATCAGCCCAGGAAGATCTTCGGCGCGGTCTTGCAGCGGCGTTGCTGCAGCTGGATGCTTTCGTCGCGGCGCTCCTGCAGCGTTTTCGCGGCGAAAATGGCGGCGATCTCGACGAGCTCCGCGAAAGGCTCGCAACTCAAACGCGTCAAAACGCGGATTCGCAGGCGCATGGCAGATACGAACCGACGCGTTGGTCTGCCAGCGGCAAAACGCTGGCAAAATTGCTGCAGCATGAAGAGCGCCTGTCCCAGGCGGCGGCAACTCTGGACATCGCCTGCGGCGGACCTTTTTGCGGAGGAGTTGACCCGAAGTGGGACCCGGAATTCAGCGCACTCTGCGTTGGAATCTCTGCAGCCTTGCAGCGGATAGCCGCGGGAATCTCGGCGCGAAAAGTTTCCACGCCGGAATTTGATTTCGCAGCTGCGATCCACACGCTGGACGCCAAAGCCAACCCGGAGAGCATTTCCGGCGCCCTTGCGGCACCCGGCGCGCGATCTTTAGAAGGCGTACTGCGCTCGCACACCCTGTACTTCGCCCTGGAGGCTCTCGCCCGCGAACTGGCCGCCGCCCAACTCACCGCTCGAGAACTGTCCACCAAGGGCTCAACCCAAACCAACGCGACGTAACGGACGGCAGCGCAAGCGGATGCCAAACCACCGATCAAGCTCCGCTCGAGTGGCCTGCGATTGGCTCCATGCTACACTTCGGCGTTCGCCTGAGGAGGTCTTCATGCGGCGGCTGATACTACGTTCAGCTTTGCCCCTAGCAAGTCTGATCCTTACGTTCTTCTGCTCCAATGCCAACGCGCAGACGCAGCTGCCGGTCGAGATGCAGCAGAAGATTGATAAGGTGGCCCACGACCAGCTCGTCAAGACGGGCGTCCCCAGTGCTTCCGTCGCAATCGTCAAGGATGGGCAGATCGCTTACCTGCATGCCTACGGGAACGCGCGGCTCGCGCCCGACACACCGGCGACGCCAGAAATGCGTTACAGCATTGGTTCGGTCAGCAAGCAATTCACGGCTGCAGCCATCTTGCTCCTGCAGGAACAGGGCAAGCTCTCGCTCGATGACAAAGTCAGCAAATTTATTCCCGGCCTCACTCGCGGCGACGAAGTAACCATTCGCCAGCTTCTTTCGCATACTTCCGGCTACCAGGACTACTGGCCGCAGGACTACGTGATGCCCATGATGTTGCAGCCGGTTGACGCGCAGAAGATTCTGGATACGTGGGCGCGCAAGCCGCTCGATTTTGATCCCGGCACAAAGTGGCAGTACAGCAATACGAATTACGTGATTGCGGGCCTGATCGTCGAAAAGGTCAGCGGTGAACCGCTCCTGCAGTTTCTGCAGCAAGAGATATTCACTCCCCTCAAAATGAAGAGCGTCGCAGACACCGATAAGGCAAAGCTTGGCGACACGGATCCAACCGGTTACATGCGTTATGCGCTCGGACCGCCGCGGCCGGCGCCCAAGGAAGGAGCTGGCTGGCTCTTTGCAGCAGGTGAGCTGGCGATGCCCGCGGAAGACCTGGCGAAGTGGGACATTTCAATCATCAATCAGGCATTGCTGAAACCTGCTTCGTATCGCGATTTCGAAACCGAAATTCTGCTCAAGAATGGATTGGGGACGCGTTATGGCCTCGGCGTGGACGTCAGTTCGCAGCTCGGCCATCGTTTGTTGTCCCACGACGGTGAGGTTTCGGGTTTCACGTCCGATAACCTTGTATTTCCAGACGAGCGCGTTGCCGTGGTTGTGCTCACAAACCAGGACGCCGCCGAAGCTGCTGGAGCGATTGCCATGGGCGTCGCACCGCTGCTGCTGGCTAGCGACGACCCTGCAACTCCGGCGAAACTTGCGCAAGCGCACAAGATTTTCGAAGGGTTACAGCGGGGCACGATTGATCGTTCGCTTTTCACCGACAACGCGAATTTCTATTTCAATGAGCAGGCGCTAAAAGATTTCGCTGCCAGCTTAGGTCCGTTGGGAACGCCAGAGGAATTTATTCAGATTCGCCAGGCGTTGCGCGGGGGAATGATACTCCGCGTGTACTCCCTTAAATTTTCAAAAACGACTGTACAAGCGTGGACCTACCAAATGCCAGACGGCAAGCTGGAACAGTTCCAGGTCGCGGCTCAGAATTAGAAATCACAAAAGGGAATTCTCCATGGGCGAACTACTAGACCTGACAGTGAAAGCACACGGCGGTCTCGCGCGCTGGAACGAAGTAAATACGATCAAAGTCGCTGCGTCCATCACCGGCGCGATATGGTACGTGAAAGGTAAGCCAGATTTTCTTAAGAACGTCGTAATCACTGCGGAAACGCGCCAAGAACGCGTCACCTTGGATTTCCTGGGCCAAAACAAGCGCGCCATTTTTCAACCCAACCGCGTAGTGATCGAAACGGCCGACGGAGCCCTGCTCGAATCCCGCGACAACCCAAAAAAGTCTTTCGCCGGACAGCAGCGCGAAACTCCCTGGGACGATATCCAAGCGGTTTACTTCGCCGGTGAAGCGCTCTGGACGTACCTCAACGTTCCGTTCCTCTACACCCAAAAAGGCTTCATCACCGAAGAAATCGCTTCGCTAAAGCTCGAGACTGAAACCTGGCGCCGCCTGAAAGTTACTTTCCCCGATAATGTGACGAGCCACACCCGCGAACAAATTTCCTGTATCGGCAGCAATGGTTGGCTGCGCCGTCAGGATTACACCGTGGACATTCTCGGTGGCGCCACCGGACTCAACTATGCTTTCGACTACCGCAATGTTGAAGGCATCGTGTTCCCCACCAAACGCCGCGTCTTTGCCTACGAAGGCGATTACCAGCCTGTGAAAGAGCCGCTGCTGGTCGCCATTGACGTGGGCCAGATCACTCTCACCTGACGTTTATTCACTCACCGAGCGCCTTCTGCGCGTACGCGTGCGCGTAAGCCACGGTGTTCACGGTACGCGTTCAACCGGAACGTTTGTCGTCGAATGTTTCGGCAGGAATTCGCGGAGCAAATTCCCGCCTATTCGCCCTGCCAGGCCGACTGCTGCATTGCTGAAGACCAAATGCACGCCGCGGTTCGCCGCTGGATAGTACAGATTAGACAGCGCGCCAGAACACATATCGCCCAGCACATAAGAATAATTCGGCTGGGTCTGCCCATTATCGCCGCGCGTGAAAAACGCCGAACCGATCGCATGCATTGCGCGCGATTTGATTGAACCGGTGCCTTGGTAGAAGTAGCGCGGATCCTGATGCAGCAGTGACGGGAAGATCGCGTGCGTAAAGTAATCGCTGCTCCGGCCGTCCGCAAATTTCGCGGCAAAACGCTTGCCGTAGCCCGCCGCGCCTTGACCATACCCGGCGAAGGAATTGTTCGCCTGCTCAATTCCAGCAGCGAAGCCCACACCGAGCATCGCCACCGGATCAAACGTCCCGCGCGTAGCGAACGAAAATTTCTGTTTCCAGGTCATTGGCGCGGCGTCATTCACATAGCTCGTATAGAAATTCGGCAGCACGCCAAGCAGCCGTTGTTTCTCCTCGGCCCGGATCTGTTCCGCCGCGATCACTTCCGTGGGACGGACAATCACTTCCATGTTGTTCGCGGCCAGCGACAACGAAATATCTGGAACCTCGTAAGCCTGCTGCGCCGCCACAGCGAATTCCGTGGATGTGAAAACCGAAAAGCCCTTGGCGCTGACCATCACAAAGTACGATCCCGGGAGGATCTCGATAAAATTAAACTCGCCGTTCGCTGCAGACACCATCGAGCGCGGTGTCGTGCCGTCCCTCGGCAGCAACGTCACGTCCGCGCCAGAAACCGTTGCTCCGCTAGCATCCAGCACGGTGCCGCCAACGCTGCCAGACCCCGCCGGCACGGGCGCAGCCGGAAGAAGTTCGCGGGATAGGGAAGCGGGGCGTAGCGCTGGCTCGGAATTTTGTTCTTGGGCGCGTGCAGTCGCAGGAACCGGAGCCTGCAGAAGCGAAACACCAACAAGAAGGAAAGGAAGACGGCGTCTCACCAGCGTTTTGAGCGTCCGTGTACGAGGCAGAGAAGCAGGCACGGCGCAAACTTCGCTTGAGGTGCGGGGAGCGGTGCGGCTCGCGTCCAGCAATGTAGTCGCACAGATCACAAGATCCTGGTGCGTAGGCCTGCGCTGGTTAAGCTCTTATCGTGTCGCGGACGGTGCTAGTGCCAAATGGCAGCGTCGAGGCTCGTCAATTAATTATTAGCGCACAGACAGGATCGTGAAACAGTCCCGTATTGCACACATCGGACGTAGAGGCCAATAACGAGGTAAACACAAAAGCTGCTGGTCGGTTTTCGTCGCGCCTTCGCTTTTATTTGTGAAGTGGAATCGCGTCCAGGTGTTCCGCTCAGTGGGGCCGCGTTGCAAGCCCGGCTTGTTTCCACAATTTCTCCCAGTGCCACACGCCAGGAGTTGTATGCAGCATGCGGAAGCCCAGCTGGTGCGCCAGCATCAATATCTGTCCGCGATGATGCGCCTCATGCGAGAACATGTACGCGAACATTGTTGCGCCTGCCGGCCATGTCTGCGCCCAACTGCCGCGTGAAAACTTCGTCACGCGGCGATTCGGTGAAGCCGATAGGGCATCGGTCAACATGCGCAAACACTGCGCGCCGCTCTTCTCGTGCGCGGCAGCCGCCTGCTTGATCGTGCAGCGATCCGGATCCAGCGGCGCCGGACACTTCAAATGCGGCGCCGAATTCTTCAGCCAATTAAGGCGGCAGTTGTGCAGATGCGCGAAGATCGCCGCGATCGTCCGCCCACCGCGTTTTTCACCGGCCAGCTGCGCGCGCCACGCCCGCGGATCCAGTTTCGTCAGAATCAGCTGATTCATCGCGTCGTTGCAGGCATAGGTTTCCAGCAGCGAGTCACGAATCTCAACCAGCCCCGTGTACTCCCCGCGCGCCGCGCGCGACCCTTGAGACTTCAGTGCCATGGGAGCTCTCACTCCGCTTTCAAAGAAGCCATATCAATCGAGAAGCGGTACTTCACGTCAGACTTAAGCAGCCGGCCGTACGCCTCGTTGATCTTCTGGATCGGAATAATCTCCACATCCGAGGTGATGTTGTGCTTCCCGCAGAAATCCAGCATCTCCTGAGTTTCCGCGATGCCCCCAATCGGCGAACCCGAAAGGCTGCGCCGCCCCATGATCAGCGAAAACACCGAAACCGCTAATGGTTTTTCCGGCGCGCCCACCATCACGACGTGGCCATCGCGTCGCAACATATTCAGGTAGACATTGATGTCATGATCGGCAGAAACAGCATCGAGAATGAAGTCGAAACTGCTGGCGTGTTTTTGCATCTGGTTCGCATCGGTCGAGATGACGACCTCGTCGGCCCCCAGGCGCAACGCATCATCCTTCTTCTTCGGCGAAGTCGTGAACACCACCACCTGCGCTCCAAGCGCGTGCGCAAATTTAACGCCCATGTGGCCCAATCCGCCCAGCCCGACGATGCCAACCTTCTTGCCCTTGCCAACTTTCCAGTGGTGCATCGGCGAATACGTCGTGATTCCTGCGCAGAGCAGGGGAGCGGCACCCGCAGGCTGCAAATTCGCGGGCACGTGCAACACGAAGTTTTCGTCCACTACGATGCTTTCGGAGTAACCGCCGTATGTGACGCCTCCCAAATGCTTATCGGGGAAGTTGTAGGTCAACGTAAAGTTTGGACAGAACTGCTCCTGCCCAGCTTTGCATTCCGGACAGGTGCGGTCGGAGTCCACCATGCAGCCGACTGCGGCCATGTCACCGAGCTTGAATTTCTTGACAGCGGATCCGATCTTCGTCACTTTGCCGACGATTTCGTGCCCCGGAACGCATGGGTACACGGTGGCCATCACGTCGTGCCACTCATCGCGCACTTGGTGCAAATCGGAATGGCACACTCCGCAGAACAGAATTTCAATCTGCACGTCGTGTCCCGTCGGGTCGCGCCTCGAGATTTTCGTGGAACCGAGCGGCGATTTTGCGCTGGTTGCAGAATAAGCTTTTGCGTTGTACACAGGATTCTCCTCACTCGGGTTAGATTACGCAGTCTTGATTGCAGATTCAGGTTTCGGTTAGTCCCACAGAAAGCAGCAGGGGCGAGCCGTCATGTTCTCGCCAGTAATCGCGCAGTCACAATCCGCTCACAGTCCAGTCATTTTCTGCAGCGCTTCCGGATACCGCTCGCCTTCCACCGTGATTTGCGAGGCCGCGCTATTGATCTCACGCAAATCGTCTGTCGTGAGTGTTATGTCTAGCGCGTCGTCGTTCTCATCCAGCCGCGACAACTTGGTCGTCCCCGGAATCGGCGAGATCCAAGGCTTCTGCGCGAGCAGCCACGCGAGCGCGATCTGCGCGGGCGTCGCGTTCTTCTGCTTGCCGATAGTACCCAGTAGATCTACAACCGCCTGATTTGCCTTCCGCGCCTCCGGAGTGAACCGCGGAACTTTATTGCGGAAATCGTTTTTGTCGAAGGCAGTATTCTCGTCAATCTTTCCCGTCAGAAATCCCTTGCCCAGTGGGCTATACGGCACAAAACCAATACCCAGTTCCTCCAGTGTGGGAATGACTTCTTCCTCCGGCTTCCGCCACCATAAGGAATATTCACTCTGAAGCGCCGTCACAGGCTGCACTGCGTGCGCGCGGCGAATCGTCTTCACACCCGCCTCGGACATTCCGAAGTGCTTCACCTTCCCGGCTTGAATCAATTCCTTCACCGTGCCTGCCACATCTTCGATCGGCACGTTCGGATCCACGCGATGCTGGTACAACAAATCAATCACATCGGTCTTCAGCCGCTTCAGCGATCCTTCGACTGCCTTTTTAATCACTTCGGGGCGGCTGCTAACGGGCGCCGCACCCGGCCGATTGTCAGCGCCACTCAGATCGAATCCGAACTTGGTGGCAATCACCACCTGCTTGCGAAACGGCGCCAGCGCTTCCCCCACCAATTCTTCGTTCGTGAACGGCCCATACACTTCCGCAGTATCGAAAAATGTGATGCCGCGCTCCACTGCGGTCCGCAGCAGCGCAGTCATCTCCTTCGTGTCCTTCGGCGGCCCGTAAGAAAAACTCATCCCCATGCAACCCAGCCCCAAAGCTGAAACTTCCAGTCCACTCTTGCCAAGTTTGCGCTTTTGCATCGCGCCTCCTCTCGAACTATCTGTCGCATCCCAAGACTAAAATCAAACGCCCCAGCAGCGGTATCCCGATCCTTCCGACTTATTGCCTATTCCTCTCGATTCGCAAAAAATATTTGATGATTCGCAGCTGAGCGGCTATCTTGTGATTGTATTGTGGAAGGCCAATACCATGAAAAAAGCCAACAAAAACGCAACCCCATCGCCAGATCGAACCACAAAGCTGCGCGAGGCCCTTGCCACCAAAATTGCCTCTTTCATCGGCTCGCGAGAGAAACTGATAACTGCCGTCCCCGGCCTGCTTCTCAGTCGCAGGACCGCGCCTAGCGCCCCAATCTCGGCGACCTATGAGCCGAGTCTAGCCGTCGTCGCACAAGGCCGCAAGCGCGCCACCCTTGCCGGTACCACCTTCATCTTCGACCAGTCGCGCTACCTTCTCACGTCGCTCGATTTGCCCGTCATCTGCAACGTGTTCGAAGCCAGCGAAAGCATTCCGTACCTCTGTTTCGTCCTCAAGCTCGACATGCAGATAGTCCGAGAACTTCTCAGCCAGGAAGAAATTCAGCCGCCCGCCGCGCCTTCGGATAGCCCCGCCATGGCCACCGGCAAAACCACAGCCGAACTGCTCGATGCCTGCTGCCGCCTGATAGACCTTCTGAACAAACCGCAGGACATTCCGTTCTTGAGTAACCTGATTCAACGCGAAATCATTTACCGCATCCTTCGCGGCACTGGCGGCGCGCGCCTTCGCGCCATCGCCACACTCGGACACCAGAGCCACCGCACCGCAAAAGCGATCGCGTGGGTCAGAACGAACTATGCTAAGCCCCTGCGCGTCGAAGATCTCGCAAGACTCGCCGGCATGGGTGTCTCCACACTCCACCATCATTTCCGCGCGCTCACCGCCATGAGTCCGCTGCAATATCAAAAACATCTTCGGCTGCAAGCCGCGCGCGAACGCATGCTAATGGATGGAATGGACGCGGCCAGCGCAGCCTTCGAAGTCGGCTACGAAAGCCCCAGCCAATTCAATCGCGAATACAGCCGCCTCTTCGGTCAACCGCCCATGCGCGACATTCGCACACTCCGCGCGCCCAACGCTCCGCCACTCGAGCCCATCGGCAATCGCCAAATCGGCGTCTAACAGCCATCTTAAGTTTGCAAACTATTTTTTTGTGTCTGCAGCCTGTGGCTGCCACAATTCGATTGGATTCCCCTCCGGGTCATGCAGGCGCGCGAACCGGCCGTAGGGATAAGATTCCGGGTCAACTTTCACCTCGATTCCCGCAGCTTGCAGCTGGGCCGCCATCTTGTCGAGGTCCCGCACGCGAAAGTTCAGCATCCAAACCTTGCTGGCATCCCCGAAATATTTGCTTGTTTCAGGGAAGGGAGTGAAAGCGGTTGATCCCGCCTCTTGCTGCCAGGAGGTTTCGCTCTCGCTTGTTGGTATCGTCAAAATCCCGAGGTGTTGCTGGTACCAAAGCGCCAACGCTTTCGGATCCTTGGCTCGAAAGAAGAATCCTCCGATTCCGGTTACTTTTTCCATTTCCGTTCCTCCGGCAATCCCGTTACGAACAGCGGTCTCCGCAGGGAGAGCAGAGACCTTTGGCTGTGTGGAAGTCTGCGCGGCGATGCTCAGTTGGTTCCGTCCCAAGACGAAGCTTGACCCGAAAGCAAAAGACAGGGTCTGCAGCAGTTGGCGTCTTCGAAAACGCATTCCACCGTCCTCCCGAGAACCGCGCGAATCGGACTACGATACCCGCGCAAACGGCGTCATGGGAAGTGTAAAGATGAGGGGGCAGAAGCAGATTTTTATCGGTTCTGGACGAATGACCCGCCGGTTCTTTTTGAGGCAGAGCCGACGCAACAGCTGAATGAAAATGCTGCAGGCGGTAACCAGATGAGCGGCCTGAGACATGGGTAACACATCGTACCGGACACATAGGTGACACTTTCTCCTCGTAATTGGGGGAGGGAGTGATGCCTTGGAAGGAGTGTTCGGTGATGGATGAGAGACTGAAGTTCGTGGCTCGCCGGCTAGCCGGCGAGCCACTGGCCGAACTTTGCCGGGAGTTCGGAATCTCCCGCAAGACCGGCTACAAGATCTTTGATCGCTACCAGGAGTGCGGGATCGAAGGACTGACCGACAGAAGCCGTCGTCCTTATCGGTATGCCAATAAGCTGCCGTTTCAGGTGGAGAACTTCATCCTGAATTTGAAGCGGGAGCACTCCAGCTGGGGCGCTCGGAAAATCCGCGAGCGCCTGATCCGCAGGTTCTCCGACATCCAGGTTCCTGCCAAGAGCACCATCCATGCGGTCCTGGATCGACATGGTCTGGTCGAGCGCCGCGGTCGCTTGCGTCGTCGCGCCCGAGGGACGCCGCTCTCGTTAGGCCAGCGGCCCAACGAGTTGTGGTGCACCGATTACAAGGGAGAGTTCTTGCTGGGAAATCGGCAATACTGCTACCCGCTGACCGTCACCGATCACGCCAGCCGTTTTCTGCTCACCTGTGAAGCCCTGTCTTCCACCAAGGAAAATTACGCTTTCACCGTGTTTGAAAGGCTTTTTAAGGAGCGTGGCCTGCCCGCGAACATCCGTAGCGATAACGGTGTTCCTTTCGCTTCCGCACACGCCTTATTCAACCTGAGCAAACTCGCCGTCTGGTGGCTCCGGCTGGGTATCGGCATCGAACGGATCAAACCAGGCCATCCCCAGCAAAATGGCCGTCACGAGCGCATGCATCTCACTTTGAAGAAAGAAACCACCAAGCCGGCCGGCTTAAACTTTCTTCAACAGCAGGCCAAGTTCGACGACTTCATCGAAATCTTCAACCAGGAGCGTCCTCACGAAGCTCTGGACATGAAGTGCCCGGCCGAGGTCTATCAACCTTCCCCTCGCCCCTATCAGGGATTGCCGGATATCGATTATCCTCTCCACGACAAGATCATCGTCGTGACCAACTGTGGCCGCATCTGTCTGGGTCGCAAAAAGATTAATTTCAGCACCGTCTTTGCCGGCCAGGCCGTAGGCATCAAAGAAGTTCACGACGATATCTGGCTGGTCAGTTTTATGGATTATGATCTGGGGTACTTCGATTTGGAGACTCGGGTGCTCGAACCGCTGGAAAATCCCTTCGGCCCAAAAGTGTTACCTATGTCTTAGGTACGTTGTGTAACCCATGTCTCCGGGCTGGACCCCGAAAAGAATGCCGGGGACGACGGGACTCGAACCCGCGACCTCTGCCGTGACAGAGCACCTTGATTCGGAATTTCAAGGACTTACGAGCACTGGCAGGAACAGCAAACCGCCGAGGGGAACGCGAGGGAACGCTTATTGTTCCCGTACTGTTCCCGCGAACCAAGCGTCGGATTCCGAACCCAAAATGACGCGGACGGATTGGCCCCGACGCAAGGCGGCAGCGGCAAAAATCAAAGTGATCCCTTCATGCAGGCTTCGGTGGTATGACGGTGTTTTCTCGCGGTCGCTGGATGACGCAGGACAAGTGTCCAATCGATTCAAAAACTATCTTGGTGCGTCCGGTGTCCATTCACTATGCGGTCCTTTGCCGTTGGTTTCAGCTTAGCCACCAGGCGCGCTGAGTGTTCTTACTTTTCCTCGACGGGGCAGTACTTTAGTAACGTCGGTCACGGCAACGCTTAACGTTATACTCAAATCTGGAATCGACTTCGTGGGTGGTATCACTCTGACAAATGACTCCACGCTTCCGCAGAATCGACGATGCACGACGGAAGGTAGGTTTCATTGCGATCCTAGTTTTCATCGCCCCCACCGCTCTCGGTCAGTTGGCTCAGCCGGGACCAGACCGGGAAAAAGCGAGCCTCGCGCAATTTCACAACGAACTCAGAAAATATGCTCATCTTCACGACATCTGTATCGGCGTTGCCCCAACTGGAAACAAAGAGACGGTGCCTTTGCTTCTCGAACGACTGCGACAGGATTTCGGGGCCTCCGAACCCAGCCATCCGTCAGGGACTGGAATGACATTCGACTGCGCCCAGGTCCATTTAATCGACGCGCTCAGAGGGATTATCAATACCGATCAGGGGATGTTCTATCCACGATGGGCCGCATGGTGGGAGAAGAATCACAGCAGGCCGCAGCGTCACTGGTTTCTCGACGGTTTTTCTGTGGACGGCCTTCACGCTGTCGATCCCGTGCACGAGCAATCCGGGCTCGAACTGACTGAACAGATGGGTCGCAACCACGATTTTCGTTCCTCCAACGCGGCGCGGCTGCTTGTCGATAGTCCGCCGGAACAGCGATTGAAATGGGCGGCTCGCGCGTCTGTATCGAGTGTGGTCTTCGCTCGGCTGGCGGCAATCGAAGTTGTGCGTCAGCTAGATGTGAGTGGAAGTGAGGATTTGCCGACGCCGCGCGAAGCGCCATCTTCGGATTAAAAGCTGTGTGACAGATATTCGGACGCCGCCCGATAAGCGCCAGCCTATTGTTTACGTCCGCTTGCAACATCCTAGCTGTCCGTCGTTGCGGCGGCACGTCCACGAAACGGAAGGGATGCGTTGGTTAAAAAGGCAGCCCGATTCGTCCTTGCAGATTCTGGAATCTGGGGCTGGAGCGCAGGGGGTCCAGCTCCGGATCCACTTTCAAGAAAATTAGCGTATTGGACCGGTCGCGATACGCTTTGTCCAGCCAATCGAGAGCCTTCTCGTTTTCTTTCAGGCCCGTGAAAATGAGAGCGACATAAAAGGGCGATACATATTGCCCATTCGATCGCTGGATAAGATCGTCGCGCACTTTTTCCGCATTGGCCAAATCGCCCGCCACCGCATAGGCGTGGCCCAGTGCGCCCAGCATCAGAGGACTATTCGGCGAAATGGAAGCAGCCTTCCTCAGCTCAGCGATAGCCAATTCGAACTCGCCCTTCTGCTCATAGGTTTGACCCAGGACAAGATGGTTGAGCACGAAATTCGGATCTAGGTCAATCGTGCTGCGAGATTGTTGGATCGCCTGATCGTATTGGCGCGCCAGATAAAGGCGCCAAGCGAGACTGAAGTTTATGCTCAGCGAGAGCGGGTCCAGGTCGTGGGCGCGCTTTATTTCGGCGAGACTTTCTTGCGAGCGGCCCATCGCGGCGAGATAGAGAGAATAGCGTTGGTGAGCCGTCGCCTGATCGGGGTTGAGTTCGATGGTGTGTCTGAAGCCGTTCTCGGCGCCCTGCCAATCCCAGTCGTAATTCAGTTTTATGCTGGCCAATGTGATTTCAGCGTCAACCAAGCTCGGGTCAATCGCGAGCGCCTTCAGCGCGGCGGCTTTTGCTTTCGGAGCCGCGTCAGCGGAAGGCATGGCCCCGACGATTGTGCTGCCCAACAAATCGTAGCAATCAGCCAATCCGGCGTATGCCAAAGCATACTGAGGGTCCTTATCGGCCGCGCGCTGGTATATTCCACCGCCCTGGTCAGTCCTTCTTCCGACCTTTTGTTCCAGTAATAACGGCCCTTCAGATAATCTTCATAGGCTTGGGCGTTAACCACTCGAGGTGTCGCCAGGCGCTTCTGCTCCTCAGGCGTGAGGTTGATGCGGATCTCATTTACGATTGCGCTGGCCACCTGGCTTTGGAGCGTCAAAATATTCCCTAGTTCGCTCTCGTAGGTTTCCGCCCACAGATGACGGTCCGTGGAAACCTGGACCAACTCCGCCGTGATGCGGACCCGATTTCCGGCGCGCAACACCGTTCCTTCGACCACCGCGTCTACATGCAAGTCGCGCGCGATTTCCGAGAGCGGTTTGCGTGTGCCCTTATAGGCCATGGCCGAAGTGCGCGAGATCACGCGCAGCTGACGTATTTTCGCTAAACTGGCGATCAATTCATCCGTCATTCCATCAGCGAAGTAGTCTTGATTTTTCTCTGCGGAAAGATCCTCTAGCGGAAGGACAACCAGCGACTTAAATGGTTCCGAATTAGCGCTGCTCACGGAGGGCTTTCGCGCGTAACGAAAAATAAGCAGCGACAGCAGCACGATGGCGGCGATGAGAAGCGCAGCGCGGCGATCGCGCGCGTGGAGATCTGCACGTAATGCGGTGCGCGGTGCGCGGGATGCTCGGCCTGCGGGACGCTCGTGGACGTGGGCGCCGCACCCTCGTCCTTCGAGGCGAGATCGGAAGCGCCGTCGAGACCCGCGAGCCTATGGCTCGACCCGTTTGGAGCAGCGATCTCCTCGACTGGCGCAATAAATCGGTAGCCGCGGCGCGACAGAGTCTCGATGAAAATTGGGTTTTCGGAGGAATCCCCGAGAACTTCGCGGAGCCTCATGATCGCGGTATTGAGGCTGTGGTCGAAATCAACGAACGTATCGCGCTGCCACAACCTGTTCCGTAGATCCTCGCGGCTGACGATTTCGCCGGGCCGCTCCAGGAGCATCGCCAGGATTTGGCATGGCTGGTCTTGCAGTTTGACCCTGACGCCCTTCTTACGGAGTTCGTTAGCACGCAGGTCCAGCTCAAAAACGCCAAACCGGATAGGCGGATGGGCCGCAGTGGCATCTTTAATCGGCATGTTTGTCAGGACGAAGGTGTCGGAGCAGTCTAACGCCGCGTCCGTAGAGCGTCAAAGGCTTCCCTGCAGAGTCGTTTGTTATCGTTTCCCGTAAGTATTTAATTCCATTGGTCTAACTAGGTTACTTATAAATGTTTTGGATGTGATGCATAAAGCATTGCACGGCGCGGCGCCGCTGGCGCAGAGTCCACCTTAGAATGACGTGTGTGCACTCGGTGGGGTGAAGGGGAAGCCGATGAATTTCATGAAAATGATGGGAAGCGCGGTAATCGTGTTGGCGTTGTGCGTTTGCATGACGGTTGGAGCAGTCCGGGCGTTCGCGCAGGTTTCTGGCGCAACCCTTTCGGGGTTGATAACGGACGCATCGGGTGCCGCGGTTCCCAATGCTAGCATCGCGATAAGAAACGTTGCGACCGGTGTGGTCCGCGCGGTCGAATCCAACGGAGACGGGTTCTACACGGCGCCAAACCTTCTGCCCAGCGCCTACGAAGTAACGGTTTCAGCTCAGGGTTTCACCACCATCGTTGAAAAAGGAATTACTCTCACTGTCGGCGCGCAGCAGAATTAAACATCAGCTGAAAGTCGGGCAGATGACGCAAAGCGTTGAGGTGACCGCTACCGCGACCGGCGTGGAAATGAGTACATCCGCGGTAAGCGCGACGGTGGATTCCGCCACGGTGCGGGAAATGCCGCTGAACGGGCGCGATTGGGCCTCGCTTGCGACGCTGGAACCCGGAGTCTCGACGATCAAACTCAGGTGGGCACCAGCTTCAACGCCAACAAGGGAAATCGCGGTTTCGGAAATCAGTTGAGCGATTCCGGCCACCGCGCCAATGAGAACGACTACCGCGTAAATGGGTTGACGATCAACGATTATTCGAACGCCGCGCCTGGCGGGCCGACCGGCTTGAACCTGGGCGTTGATGCCGTTCAGGAATTCTCAGTAATTACGACCGGTTACACGGCAGAGTACGGGAGAACCTCCGGAGCGATAATCAACGCGCTTACGAAATCGGGAACCGATCAGTTTCACGGCACCGCATACTTCTTCGATCGCGATAGCGTATTTGACGCACGGAACTTTTTTGATGGATCGCAAATCCCGACATTTCACCGCACGCAATTTGGGGCGTCCGCCGGTGGGCCCATCATCAAGGACAAGACATTCATCTTTGGCAACTATGAGGGGTTCCGCCAGAAGCAAGGGGATCCACGGTGATCAATGTTCCCACGGGGGAGGCGCGCAGCGGGAATTGTGCGTTCCCAGCGGGACAAATCCATGCGCGACATTGCAGACGATCACCGTGAATCCAGCGATCGTCCCTTATTTGGCGTTGTGGCCTTGCCCCGCGTCTTGCCAAACCGCTACAAACGCAGACACGGTATCGGAAAACGTCAACATCCCGACCATCGCGAATGAGAACTACGGCATCGTTCGCGTGGATAACAAAATATCCGACCGAGACAGCCTGGACGGAAGTTATTTCCATGACTCCGGCCCGCAGTCTCAGGGTGATCCGCTCGGAAACACCATTCACCAGGTTGTTTCCAGCAGAGAAGCAGGCAGCATTGAAGAGACCCACATCTTTAACGCGGAACTGCTGAATACCGCCCGCTTTGGCGTTAGCCGCGTGCAAGGTGACATCAACACTCCTGTTTCCGGCGACGCGGTGGCCACGAATCCGGCGCTGGCAATCGCCCCCGGCGCAAAGGCGACGCCTCAGATTCCAATATCTGGGATCACCACCGCCTACGGCCTGGGTGGGTTCAATCGATTTAAGCACGCGTTCAATTCGATTCAGGCGGACGACGATGCGTTTATTACGCACGGAACCCAGTCGATAAGGGTGGGATTTGCGTTTGAGCGGATGCAGTACAACATCCTGGAGCAATTAAGCCCCAACGGCCGCCTCAATACCTATGGCTCCTTGCAGAATTTTTTGATGAACCACCCATCCAATTGAACGCACTGGCTCCGGGAGGATCAACGGAGGTCGGATTGCGCCAAAGCCTTTTCGCCGGATACATCCAAGACGATTGGCGCGCAAAGTCGAACCTTACGTTGAATCTGGGCTGCGCTACGAAATGACGACGCGCCTGAACGACGCCAATGGGTGGCAGGATACACGGTAAACGGATACACGGTGGCCACCGCGGGACTTCAACAAATTCAAACGATCTCAAACTGCACACCGGTACCACCTGTGTGGCCCGATGAGGCACTAGCAGCCCGACTAGTCGAACCCGACGGTCTATAACTTCGAACCACGCATCGGCTGTCGTGGGACCCGTTTAGGGATAATAAAACAGTGGTGCGCGCTGGATCCGGCATGTCTGATGTTCTGCCGCTGCCGTATTAATTCGGCCTGAATACTGCGGCGACGGCTCTGTTGCAAATCATTGGAGCTGAAGCGCCGCTACGCTAGGACTGGATGCGCCCGAACCGAACGTCAACTTTAACCGCCAGAAGATTCGCTCCGCTCCGTTGATCCTAATCCACTCGCGCTCTGGTGATGAATTGGAATGCAACGTGCAGCGAGACCTTGGCCACGGTTTTTCGGCGACCGCCGGATATGTCGGCTCCCGTTCCGTGCATCTGTCGGTCGCGTCGGACGAGATCAATCTGGTTCAGCCGATGACGGTGGCTGGGACCGGCTTCGTATTTCCTTGCGATCGTAACTCACCCTCAATCCTGGGGATCGGCCCGTACAGCGCAAAAAATAACCGCAGCAATAACTCTACCGGTACCCGCATCGATTCCAATTGGGGCGGCGGTGCAGGTATTCGCCCCGTGCGTTCGATGGCGAGTCGACCTACAATTCGTTCCAAGCGCAATTGAAGAAGAAGGCAAGTGACGGCATTCAGGGGAAATTGTCTTAGATGTACGGCAAGCGGAGCGACACGAGTCGCCTCCCGTTACCGGTGACACTGATCGACTTCTTTTGTGGTGCCGATACTGCTGGTGAAATCCGCGCGTGCAGGCGTGTGCGATTTCGATATTCGGAACGTGCGTGGTTGGCAACTTTATCCGGAACCTGCCTTCGCCAAACACCTCATCCGGATTTGTCTCGAACCTGCGAGCGGATGGCAGCTCGGCAGCATCATCACCTATACCACGGCTCGCCGTTCATGGCCACGGCAGGAGATGGCAACGACCCGCTAGGCACCGGCTTCGACGCGATTTCACCATGAACTTCGCAAGCCTGCTCCCGGGTGCAATCCGATTCACGCGGTGTGAACTATCGGAATACGGCCTGCTTTATGCCTCCGACAGCGCCAACATCTTTGCCGTTGGCAATGACGGCTAATCCGTTCGGAGGCGCGCCGCTCTCCTATACGAACGACCACTGGCGCCTCCGGCCAGACACATCTGCTCAACGTGCTCGGGAAGATGCGCCGCAACCATTTCTATGGGCCGGGCGTCACCACCGTGGACCTCTCGGTTTCAAAAATACCGCCGTGCCGAAATTTCGGAAACATTTAATGTGTAGTTCCGCGCGGAGTTTTGCAATATTTTGAATCACACGAACTTTATTGGACCGATTCTTGAACGGGTCGCAGAACAACTCGCTCTTCGACTTCAACGGCAGTGCGTCGCCGACCGCTCTGAACGATACGTCGACGAGCTCGCGGCAGATTCAACTAGGATTGAAGCTCATCTGGTAGCCGGTAGGTCCATCCCGGAAAGGGCCGCGTCGGAATGGCGCGGCCTTTCTTCTCGCTCTCTTGGGCTTCGATTGCAGGAATGACGAGCCACTAGAAGTTATCTCATAAACACATTCAAGCTCGTGAACGGTTGAAACTTATGACAAACGGCGTAAATCGAGAGCATGGACCTTACCGACGCCCAATGGGCTGTTCTCGAACCGCTGTTCCGTCCGAAACGGCGGGAGGATGGACGCGGTCGGCCGTGGCAAGATACGCGAGCGGTGCTGAACGGTGTTTTTTGGGTTTTGCGCACCGGCGCTCCTTGGCACGATCTGCCGCGTCGTTATCCTCCCTATCAAACCTGTCATCGCCGCTTCCAGCAGTGGCAGCGGTCGGGTTGCTTACCCAACTGCTCCAGAAACTGGCCGAAGACTTACGCGACCGAGGGAAGCTGGATTTGAGCGAGTCCTTCATCGATGCGACCTTCAGTTCGGCGAAAAAAGGGGCTCTGCTGTCGGCCCTACTCGCCGCGGCAAAGGCAGCAAAATCATGGCGATCAGCGACGGCCATGGTCTTCCTCTCGCCGTGCACGTGGCCAGCGCTTCGCCTCATGAAACAAAGCTCGTTGAATCCACCATCGAACGACGCTTCCTGGCCGAAACTCCCGAACGTTTGATCGGCGACCGCGCTTACGATAGTGACCCGCTGGATGTGCAGATTCGCGAGCGCTTCGGAGTGCAGTTGATTGCGCCGCACAATTCCAGGCGAAGCAAAGCCGCGACGCAAGACGGCCGCGTCCTGCGGCGTTACCGGCGTCGTTGGAAAATCGAGCGCTTGTTCGCGTGGCTTCATAATTTTCGCCGCGTCGTCATTCGCTGGGAATACTACCCAGAGAATTTCCTCGGGATGGTTCAGCTTGCTTGTGCCGTCATCCTCCTGAGGTATTTATGAGATGCCTTCTAGTCTACCACGGGGCCAAAGAATTTCTTGAACACTTCAGGCTCACTTCCTCCGCAAGCGATGCAGGCCCACGGCGCGTCCTCCAGCGCGGCTCCCACCCGGGTTCGCTGGCGAATCATGCTCACCGTTATGTTAATCATGGCAGTGACCACACTGTGCCGCCTGAACCTGAGCATCGCTGGGAAGTATATCTCCGAAGTATTTTCCTTCGACACGATCACCATGGGCCGAGTCTTCAGCGCTTTCCTGTGGGGCTACGGTTTATTTCAAATTCCCTGGGGATACATCGGAGACTGGATAGGCCCTCGACGCACCTTGACGATTTCAATGCTGCTGTTCTGCGTTGGGACTGCGGTGATGGGCATCGCGCCAAGACTAGCCCTGAGCGGTGGAATCAGCGTCCTGCTCGCTTTTCAAGTGATTCGATTCGTCACGGGCGTTGGAGAAGCTGCCAGCTCGGCGAACGTGACGCGCGTGATAGCGTCGTGGACCGCCGCGCGAGAAAGAGGTTTCGCCAGTGGTCTGCAAACTGCGGGACTCGGACTCGGCTGCACCTTGACCCCCATTCTCATATCTTGGACGATGATTCATTGGGGCTGGCGAGTGTCTTTCTACCTCTGCGCGGCAATCTCTTTCATCGTTCTCTTTTGGTGGTGGTATTACTGCACCGACTGGCCGGAGCAGCACCCGAGCGTGAACGCGGCCGAACTCGCCGTCATTCATCCGCAAGGGCATAAGGTTGTTAGGCGAAAGAGCCAAGCCGTGTCGCAGCGAAAGCCTGTTCCGTGGGGCCGAATGTTCGCCAGCGGTTCGATCTGGGGGCTGATTCTCGGCTACGGGTGCCAGGGCTACGCTTTTTACGTTTATTATAATTGGTTCTATTTTTACGCAGTGAAGGTGCGCGGGCTTGAAATCATGCAAGCGGCGGCGTGGACCTCGTTCCCATTTCTTGCGATGACCTTGATTTCTCCTCTCGGCGGTTTGTTTTCTGATCGCGTCTCTAGGAATTTTGGGCGGCGTCGCGGACGCCAGTGCGCTGTGTGGCTGGGAATGGGGTTGTCGGCCACGCTATGATTCTTCTTAGCAGCCACACGAGCAACACCTCTTTCGCGCTTCCGATGATGGCGCTGGCTGCGGGGTTCCTCATGTTCGCTGCTGCAAATTTCTGGGCGGCTTGTATTGATCTGGTGCCGGACCACTCCGCCACACTTTCGGCATTAATGAATACTATAGGCAGCGTCGGCGGGGCAATCTCTTCCACGGTTACGGCCTACATCGCCACCCAATACAATTGGACGCGGGCGCTTGATCTTGCTGCTATGATCACGGTTTTTTCAGGGTTGCTTTGGTTCTTTGTTGACGCCGGCAAGAGTCTCGAAGACAAACTGGTTTAGGTTCGCAAGTCCGGCTGCACCGTTCGTTGATGGTTAATTTGCATCGAACCCGTGAGAATCGCTCGATTTCTTGAGGCAATTTGTGCGCAACGCCGTTGCAAACCACTATCGAGGAAAGTTTGCAGTGCCGCGAGTTCGCGCAGCGGGCTTTTGAGGAGTGAAAGAGTGAGGAAGGTTCTCGACATCTCCACGCTGGCGATCCTTGGTCTCGCCATCGCTGCGACCGCCGCTGCGCCTGCGCAGGAGGAAACAAATCCGCCACTACGCCTACTGGAAACTATTTCGATGCCCGGCGTGAAGGGCCGATTGGACCACATGGACGTGGATGTACAGGGGCAACGATTATTCGTCTCCGGGCTTGAAAACGGCTCGGTCGAAGTGGTGGACCTGCAAGCGGGGAAGTGGCTACGGCGGATTTCTGGATTCAAGAAGCCACAAGGAATTGCATACGTCGCGGCACTCAACAAGTTTTTCGTTGCGAGCGGTGATGACGGAATGGTTCGAATCTTTCGCGCTGATACGTTCGCTCTGCTCGATTCCATCCAGCTCGAGCTTGGTCCCAATCGCGTCGCCTATGACCCACACCGAAGGCTGCTGTATGTGGGTTACGGCGGCAAAGACGCGGGCAAGGATTATGGCGAAGTTGGAATTATTGACGCCGTCAAAGACGAGAAGGTCGCCGCCGTGCCGGTTGCGGCTCATCCTGCGGAGCTTTTGCTGAACCAATCCGGAGATACTCTGTTTGTCTTGATCCCAGCGGCCAGCGAAGTCCAGGTGATTAACACGAAAAAACGTCAGGTAGTCGTTACGTGGGCCGTCAGCAGCCAGCGCCCTGGTGATGCATCCTTCGATGAATCTGTAAAACGCCTGTTTCTGGGCACGCATGTTCCTCCGCAAATGATCGGGATGGATACGGCGACGGGCAAAGAGGTAGCCAGTCTGCCTACCATGGACGGGATGGATGGCGTTTATTTCGACTCGAAGCGGAGTCGCGTTTACGTGTCCGGCGGAAGAGGTGTGGACGTCGGCTTCGTTTACATCTACCAACAAAATGATCCGGATCATTACACGCAACTCGCGACGATTTCGACGAAATCCGGGGCCGGCACGTCCTTCTGGTCTCCCGAACTCGATCGCTATTACGTGGCGGCGCCCGCGAACAATCGGGACGATGCAGCGGTTCTGGTCTACCAGGCGCGTCCATAAGCAGGGGTTTTAAAAATAGTGAAACACTGTACTCATTCAGGGGAAAAACATGAAGACAATGATGGCAATTGGGGCGGTAGCATTGGCCGGATTTACTTTCGCGGCTGCAAAGAGCGCAAGACCGTCGGCGACGGAGCAGCTAGGCCGAGAGATTTCTCCGCTGCAGCTGGAAGAAGAAATTCCCGTGCCCCATGTGGCTGGGCGCCTGGACCATTTTACGGCCGATCCCAAACGTAGACGTTTGTTCGTGTCCGCGCTGGGAAATAACACCGTGGAGGTCATCGATGTGTTCTCCGGCAAAGTGATTCACAGCATTGAGGGACTCAGTGAGCCACAGGGCCCTCTCTATGTGCCTGCCTTTGACAAGCTATATGTCGCGAATGCTGGAAATGGCAAAGTAAATGTGTACGACGGCGCAACGTACACTCTACGCAAGTCCATTGATGTGGGCGAAGACCCGGACAACATGCGCTATGATGCCGCTTCCAGAAAAGTTTTTGTCGGTTTTGGTGAGGAGGACGGAGGGATCGCGACGATTGATCCCTCGACCGACGCGCGAGTCGGCGAGATTTTCAAAACAGGCGGGCATCCGGAGTCATTCCAGGTAGAAGCATCCGGCGGGCACATTTTTGTCAACGTGCCAGACGCTGACAATGTTGTCGAAGCGATTGATCGCAAGAGCGGCGCGGCCGCCAAATGGCCGCTAAAAGGTTTGCGCGGCAATTATGCGATGGCACTGAATGAAGAAGACCACCGGTTGTTCACCGTCACGCGCAAGACCCCCATGCTGGTGGTCTTCGATACCGAAACCGGCAAGGAAATCACCAGACTTAGAGCTGCGGGCGAGTGCGACGACGTATTCTTTGACGCTTCACGAAAACGCATTTACGAAATCGGCGGCGAAGGCTTTATCAGTGTTTTTCAGCAAGAGGACCCAGACCATTACTCGCTCATCCAAAACGTCGCTTCCACGATCGGAGTGCGGACGGGATTTTGGTTCGCGAAACGCGATCGCTTCTACGTGGGCGTTCCGGCAAAAGGAAATGAGCCCGCGCAAGTCTGGACGTATGAAGCGGAGGATTAGAAAGCCCGCTGGCAGTTGTAAGACGAGTCATCCGGCTCGGCCGAAATCGATCGCCGCGCTTCGTGAATTTCCGACCGGAATGGTTTTTGGGGCGCGGCGCGGCCGTTGCGTCCGCGTTTGGCGACCGTAATAATATGCGCCGAAGGATGACGCTTGCGGCCTCGGGCCTCATTCGCCTCCCTGATAGATTCAGCATGTTAGGAATCAATTTAATTCATGCGATGCTCAATCCACAACATGACGCCAGTTTCACTCCGCGCCAAGACTGCGCGCTGTTCCCGAAAAAGAATTGCGGTGCGCTGCTCCGGAATTTGAGCCCTTGACACACGTCTATGCCGCTCCGCGAAGCATGGTTTGGATTGGCAATGCACTTACCAGCATGCCACCGTGTCCGATACAACGTGGATAGACTTTCAGAGAATTCGCCACTGTCAACTCGTTGTAGTCAAAGTAACCTTGGGGTCCTGAAGGAATCGGGATTTTGGGAGGGTTGCCGAGACCTTGTACCGGGAACTGAGATCAGTTCGGAAGTTCGAAGAGAACACCCACCGCCAAGATTGCCTTCGTCCGCTCCACGTATCACAAGCCATACAAGAATGTGCTCAGGTACCATCGACAGCGAGGTGCACCCCCCGGCGGGGCGACCTACTCCGCCTGCATCGATTGAGAAAGGGGTCCCAAAGCCATCCGCTTGCAATGTGCCTGCAATTTCGGTTCGACGGGCACGGGTACAGTATTCCTGTTCTGTTGTATTCGGAAGCAGCAAGTCTTTTAGTCACAAGCTCACAACTGCCGGGAAACTGCCCGAGATCGACTTGTTTTGTTGCATTTTTCCTTGCAATCCACCCTCGCGCCGTTTCCGTCCTGCTCGGCGTGCTCAATCTCGACGCTAGGCCGTGTAAGACGTGCATAAGCCGCAAAATTTGTGAATGACACGCCAATCGCCATATATGGGCCGACCACTTGTTGTTGAGGGTACTGGAACGATGGCACTTAGCGTCGAGAGGGACAGAGGTGATTCACAGCGAGCCGTGGACACGAACGGACGCTAAGTTTTGCTTGAGAATCTGCTCAGCATCTGGAGAAGTACGGAATATTGAGCTGGTCCTAGGCGAGTCAGAGCAGGTCAGGGTTGGTGGATTTGGGCCAAATGCAGGCGATTGTTTTACAAGCATGCTTGTGGAAAACGGCGGCCGTACGTCACTGTGGAAGGGTTTTTGAAGACCCGGTTGGAGACGTGACGCGACGGAAAGCTAGAGCGTAATGCCTCTATCGTTGCCGTGTTTCAACGTCCATAAGTCTTCTCTGACCGCGCAATGTGAAGCCGATCGTCGGCACAGACTTGCGAATTTCCGACTCAGTCGCGGTTGCACACTGAAGCCTGTCAAGGGAGTGCGGACGCGGTGGTGTAGAAAGCAGTTTTCGGAGTCCACGTGACACCTTCTCGCGAGCTCGTGAGACTCGGGACTTCACAGCACACTTGCGAACGCCTAAAGCGCGGGCGGCTTCCGTGATTGAAAATTCTTCAATCTTGCGTAACCGAAATGTTGCCTGAACTCGTGGCGGGAGCTCACGGATCTGGTCTTCGATGAGGGCATTCAATTCATTTGCCGCACAAATCTGCTCAGGATTCGGCGACTGGGAGACTGTTCGGTTTAGGAGCGGTTCTGATTGATTGTCCAAAATCTCGTTCAACGAAGCTTCCACACGGCAGCTCTTCCTTCGGCGAAGCATGAGAGCTGAATTAATTGCGATTCGGGTCAGCCAAGTGGAAAAGGCTGCCCGCCCCTCGAAGGAATCAAGGGTTTCGCATAAGCCTTACACCAACTCTCTTGTACTGCATCTTCGGCATCTTCTTTGTTTCGTAAGATGGCAAAGGCCGTCCGATAAAGCCTGGGCGTATGCGTTTTGAAAAGTCGTTCCTGCGCTTCTGGATTTCCCGCGACAGCCTGCCGAATGAGGGCCCAATCACCGCGCAGCACCAGCGGCGCGAACTTCACACCAGCGGAATGTAACTTTCGCGCCCGCGAATCCGGCCTGCTTGATTCAGGACCGCGGACATTCGCAGGAAACAGCTCTGCAACTTTCGCCGATGCGCTCCCAAGGGAAGTCTCTAATGCACCCATTGATGCTTCTCCCTTTCTTTGACTGCTCCAACTGATGGCAATGCACATTCGGTGCCGACCTCCTTTTTTACTTTGGTCGGTTCGAAAGTAGTCGAAATCAAAAACTTAGCGGAGATCAACAGGTTGCGATCGAGTAGTGATTTTAGCCGTGTGCCGGCCGGATAACATCCGTCAACTGAATGACACTGCTGGTCACGAAGATTTCGGCCTCACGGCCCGGGCGCGTGCAAGCAAATCAGCTCGGGCGGTTAGCTTGCAATGAAGGATTTGATGAGGAGCGTGCCAATTGAAATTCTTAGTCTCATCCCATCATCACGATTTTTTGCGGGTCAGAGCATGAATCAACGCTCCGCGTGATACCCAGCTTCTTCATCCGGAAGTACAAGGTCGAGCGGTTCAATCCCAAGCGGGCTGCGGCACCGCTGGGTCCGGAGAGAACCCACCTGGTCTCTTTCAGTGTCTTCAGGATATGGTTGCGCTCGACCTCTTCCAGAGTTTGATGGCGGTCGTGTTTTGACCGGGCATGATGCGGGATTTCAAGTCCCGCGGCGAAAGCCGCAGCACAGGACCGGGGCTTAAAATCACTGCGCGTTCGATTACGTTTTCCAACTCCCGGATGTTGCCAGGCCATCGATACCGAATCAGAGCCTCCAGTGTTTCCGACGGAATCGTGTCAATCGTCTTCCGCATTCGTCGCGCCGCTTGTTCTACAAAATGCTGCACCAACAGCGGAATATCATCCGGGCGTTCCCGCAAGGGAGGAACATGGATCGGAAAAACATTCACTCGATAGTAAAGGTCGCTGCGAAATTGCTTCTCCAGAATCATTCCTTCCAGGTCGCGATGAGTCGCGGCCACAATGCGCACGTCGACTTTTTGCGTCCGCGTGCTTCCCAGGCGCTCAAATTCCCGCTCCTGCAAGACACGAAGAAGCTTCGGCTGCAGCTCCAGCGGGATATCACCAATTTCATCCAGGAACAGCGAACCTTGATGTGCAAGCTCGAGCCGGCCGATCTTCTGCGCGATCGCGCCGGTGAACGATCCTCGCTCATGCCCAAACAGTTCGCTTTCGAGCAGCCCGGTAGGGATGGCGGCACAGTTGAGCTTGACGAATGGTCGATCCCTGCGAGGACTGTGACTGTGAATGGCGCGCGCGATAAGCTCTTTGCCCGTGCCGGTCTCGCCCAGCAAGAGCACCGTCGAATCTCCCCAGGCGACGGTTTCGACCATCTGCAGCACGCGGCGAAGACCCGAACTCCTTCCAATGATCCCTTCGAAACCGGTCTCCGGGTTCACTGGTTCGTCGATTCGGTCGATATCAAGCGTGATCTCCGGATCGGTCTTAGGCCTTAGGTCCTCGTACTGCAGAGGATAGGTGAGACTATTTAAGCTCATTGCCTTGCTCCCTTTTTTGCAGTTTGTCCGTGCGAGCGTTCATTGTTTTTTTCCGCCTCGCCGGCCCACTTTCTCGCCCAATCCATTCACGGACGTAAGGCGGACAATTCTCGAGCTTGATGCCGTCCGCTTCGCAATCCGTCAGAAACTTGATTGCGTCGCGGTCTACGAGTGTTACGTCTTTCAAATCCAAGGCGATGTGGCTGCCGGCCGCTTCCAACTCAAGGAGCCTACGCAATTCGTCAATATCCTCTGCCTCGATTCGACCGCTCAGAGTGAAAATTACCCTGCCGTTCGTCTTTCTCTGGATCTTCAGCATTCCAAGTCCCTTTCGAGATGCAGGCTCCTCATGAGTATTAGCAGTCGGTGGCCCGTTCCTAAAAGGCTGATTCATGAGAAACTTAGCTCAGCATTCGACTGGCGAATTTTCGCCAATTGGCGAAATTCCGCACAACATCGCCCGAGGAACCTGCTTGATTCTGGGAGCTTAACTCTGGCTTGTTATCTGCTCCCAGGGAATCTAAGCGGCCGTCCCGACAGACGTGCGCTACACGTTCTGCTTGATCGGGCCAACTCCGACATTTGTTGTCTTCCTCATTGCCTCATTTCATCTCCGAATGCGCTTCCACGGCGAGAAGCCGAAATTGTCCGAGCAGGCGTATTCTGAAGGCGAGGCTTTGGGAAGTCCTTCAGGAAACTCTGAAAAAAGTGAAAAACTCTGAATAGCCTATAAGCTAACCAGCTTTCTATGAGCAACTTGTACCGTTTCGGACAGTTTGTGCTGGATCCAGCCAGGCGCACGCTGTCTCGCGCGGATTCACCCGTTTCTCTCACCCCTAAAGCTTTCGATGTCCTGCTCTTTCTTGCTCAAAACCCCAACCGTCTGGTCACCAAAGAGGAATTGCTGCAAGCCGTGTGGGGCGACACGTTCGTAGAAGAAGGGAATCTGACGCAATACATCTCGCATTTGCGCAAGGCCCTCGGAGACAACTCGGAAGACACGCCGCTTGATTGTCACCATTGCTCGAAAGGGATACCAGTTCACGGCGCGTGTCACTGTCGCCGAGGCAGCAGACATCCGCAAGAATGCCACGCTTCGGGCTGCTGCGACCGAAACCTCAAAAACCGATGCGCGACCCGGCGAGTTTCCAACCACAGAGAAAGTTACCGAATCACCGTCCTTCGTCTCCGCTTGCGCAAATGGTTCGCGGCGGCCGCGCTGTTGGCCGTTATCGCTGCGGCCTTCTGGTTGTACTGGAGTTACCGCCGCCGAGTGATACTCTCCGCCACGGACACCATTGTTCTCGCCGATGTCAAAAACGAGACCAGCGATCCGGTGTTCGACGACGCATTAGACACAGCTTTGCGCTACGAAATGGAGCAGACGCCCTATCTGAACATTCTGGGCATGGATAAAATCTTCGGGACCCTTACGGAACTCAAGCTCCCGCCGACCACAAAGTTAACGCCCGAGGTCGCCCGCCAGATCTGCAGCAAGACCAACAGCAAGCTGGTGATCTCCCAATCGATCGGCGATGCCGGCAATGGCTACCATTTGGAGATGCGGGCGCTCGACTGCGGGTCGGGAGCAACCTTGGCCAAAGAGCAGGCGGACATCGGTAAGCGGAATGAAATCGTACACGAATTGGGAGTCACGGCCGCACGCCTTCGCGCGAAGCTGGGAGAGCCCGCAGATTCGCTGGCGCGCTTCAATCAGCCGCTGGAAAAAGCGCTCAGCACCTCGCTCGAGGCTCTACAGGCCGCCCTCAAGGGGCAAACTCTACCTAGCCGGCGACGCTGCGGGGGCGCTCAAACTCTTTCAGCGAGCTGTCGAACTGGATCCAAACTTTGCCATAGCGTATGGGCGCATGGGCGCGGCCTACCTTTTCCTTGGTAACACTGAGTTGTCGGAGGCTTCGTACACGCGTGCGTACCAGCTCCGCGACCGATTAACCGAAAAAGACCGGTTGGGCGCCGAAATCACCTATTACAGCAATGTGATCGGCGACTGGGAGAAAGAATATTCTTCCGTGCTTCGTTTCTTGGAGATATTTCCTCGGGATGTGTTCGCTCATGCCAACCTCAGGGAAGCATTTGTGCATCTCGGCCAGCCCGACCGGGCCGCTGACGAAGCGGCCGAGGTAGCACGGTTGCGGCCAAGCCCCTATTACTTCGGTAGCGCGATACAGTCCATCAGGTTCGCAAGCAGATTCAATGAGGCAAAATCATGGCTCGCCAAAGCGGACGCCCTTAAATTCGACAATTCACTAATCCGGCGGGAGAGACTCATTGTGGCATTCGCTACAGGCGACCGGGACAACGTCGAAAAGATCCTCAAGGAGGAGGAGCAAGGCAACTATCGAGAAGACTTCCTGTATGAACATGCCTTGATCGAGATTCAGCAGGGTCGCTTTCACTCCGCCGAGCGTCTGCGACAGCAAGCTTCGGGCCAACCTCGAAGGCTAGCAATGCTGACTGGTGGGTGATCCTCTCGGCTTTGGAGGATGCCGAAGTCGGAAAGGACGCGCAAGCTCGAGGCTATGAAAGCAAGGCAGCTGGAAGCCCGCTCGATCGCAATGACAAGATCGCCCTGGCGCTTGCGCTCGCACGATCAGGACGAACAGCGGAAGCCGGTAGACTCGCAGACCAGGTCAGCGCGGAAAGGCCCGAGGACACGCTCGTGCAGCATTACTTCATTCCCACCATCCGGGCCGCGATCAAGCTGCGGCAACACGATCCGGCGGCAGCCATCGATCTGCTCCGTGGCACTGCCAAGTACGATCTGGCGTTTACGGGATCCGTCTATTTGTACCCCGCCTACATCCGCGGATTGGCGTATCTGGAGCTCGGCGATGGCCGATCGGCCGCGGCTCAGTTCCAAAAGCTGATCGACAATCCCGGTTTTACCGTGAGACATGTCACGGGACCCTTGGCCTGGCTCCAGCTTGGCCGCGCGCAGAAAATGATGGGCGATGAAGCCGCTGCACGGAAGTCCTACGAGACTTTCTTGGATTTGTGGAAGAACGCCGATCCCGACATTCCCATCTACCAGCAAGCCAAAGCCGAGTACGCCAAGCTCCGAAAATGAATTGCACAGACTTGACGGAGTCGGACGTCTTTTCGGAGAAACACAAGGCCCTCAAGTTCCCGGGATAGCCCTGAAGCGATTCTTGTTGATTTTTAGTGAGCGGATTTTCGATTCCAGCGTGGACCGCGGGATGCCGAGCTTCGCGGCGGCCCCGATGGTCCAAATACCCGTCCGTGGCTTTCGCGCAGCGCCGCTTCGATGATTTCCTTTTCTTGAGCGGCCACCTTCGCGGAGAGATCAAGCTGGCTCTCCGTTCTCCCGTTCGACGGCTGTTTGGACAGCCAGCTTTCATCCACCGAAAAATTCTCGGTTTCGCACACGATCACAGATCGTTCGATGACGTTCTGCAATTCGCGAATGTTTCCGGGCCAAGGGTATGACTCAAGCAATCGGAGAGTCTTCTTGTCCACGGTCGTAAATCTCTTGCCGGCTTTGCGCGCGTAGCGATCGATGAAGTATTCGACCAGCAGGGGAATGTCCTCTCGTCGTTCTCGAAGCGGAGGAATCTCAATGGGGAAACATTCAGGCGGTAAAACAGATCACTGCGGAAAGACCCAGCGCTGATGGCGGCCTGCAAATCACGATTGGTGGCTGCGATCACGCGAACGTCAACGCGAATCCGACGTGTGCCGCCGACACGCTCAAACTCGTGCTCCTGCAGCACACGCAGCAGGGCAATCTGCGTCTCGGCTGGAAGTTCTCCGACTTCGTCGAGGAAGATCGTGCCGCCGTTTGCCAATTCAAACCTACCCAAGCGCTGCTGAGTCGCGCCCGTGAAGGCGCCCTTCTCATGGCCGAACAACTCCGAGGCGATCAGATCACGCGGGATTGCCGCACAGTTCACGCTAACAAATGCGCGCGACTTGCGATCGGATCGGCGGTGGATGGCGCGCGCAACCAGCTCTTTGCCTGTTCCGGTTTCACCGGTGATGAGGACCGTAGAATCACTTGGCGCGACTTTGGAAATGCGCGAGAGCACAGCTTTTCAAAGCCGGAGAGGTTCCGACGATCTCTTCGAACATCGAAGTTTTGTCGATTTCTTCGCGCAGAGCGACGTTTTCGCGGCGAAGAGTGTCCTCGGCCTGCTTGCGATCTTCGATATCCGTCCCGGTAAATACCAACGTGTAATCTGTCCCTGTTCGTCCCGCAATGGGATTAAGACGAGCCAAGAACCAGCGATAACTTCCATCACGTTTGCGTAGTCGCAACTCCAACTCGTCAGCACGCCCTTGAAAGCGCGATCCGTATAGGTCTTGAGCCGTTCCGAATCGTCAGGATGAGTCTCGCTGCAGAAGCCCAAATCGCGCTCTGTTTGTGCCGCCATTCGTCGAGACTGATGCCGAGGTAATCGAGCGCGGTGCGGTTTGCATACAGGCGTTCACGGTTAGGCCCGTATACCGCAATAAGTTGGGGCGCCAGGTCAACTATCTGGCGGAGCTCTGCTTCTTGCTCCCGGATCTTTCTTCTGCCGCTTGCGTTCGTCGCTGTCGGTTAGGACGCCATACGATTCCACGCTTTTTCCGTATCGTCACGCAGCGGAACATTACGGATCCAGCACCAGCGGTACGCCCCGTCTGCCTGGCGCAAGTGCGCTTTACATTCTCGTTTGGCTGTCCCGGCTGCCACTTTGCCACGGCGCGTCTCGTCGCGCTCCGCCATCGGCGTCAGATCGGTCGCAGCCAGGCGACCCGAGACCAGCCATCGCTCACTTATTGCACATGCGCAGGAAGGCGAGAAACGTTGGCTGACGATATCTATGATCCGTCCCTCACTTGGCCGATGAAGGCGAGAATGTTTCGATGATGTTGCGCACCGCCCGCTCGCTGCGGATCTTCTCTTCAGTGTTTGCGCTCTGTAACATCGGTCACCGCGCCTACGAATTGGCGAGGTGCCGGATGAATCACGAATCGCATGGCGCTCGCGTGGAGGTGCTTGAGGGTCCCGTCAGGCTGCAGCAACCGATACTCCTGTGAAAACTCCGTTTCGAAAGGATCCCGCCAGTCACCTTTTCGAAACGTTCTCGATGACCTCGGGATGCACAAGTATCGATGGGTGAGCTCAAAATTTACGGTGGTTTCTCGCGCAGAGGTTCATTCGGAAAATCCTGTATATTTCCTCTGACCAAACAATCTCTCCGGTATCAGGTTTCCACCCGAAGCTGCCAGTGTGACTGAGTCTCTGAGCTTCGGCCAAGTACGCTTCGCGCCGTCGGAGTTCCTGGGTCAGAAGCTCGTGCTCGGTAACGTCTATGGCGCTGCCGACGTACTTTTTCAGGCTTTGGCTGCCGGCATAAGGAACACCGACGCAACGAACGTAGCGAACCTCGCCATCGGGTCGCACGATGCGCTTGGTGGCGTCGAAGGGCGAATCTTCCGCCACTAATCGGCTGATCAGATCTGCCATGGATTGCCGGTCCTGTGGGTGGATGAAACCCAAATATTCCTGAACGCTAGGCGCCTTGCCCGCCGGATCCAGGCCGTACAGTCGAAATAACTCAGGAGACCAGTAGTCGAATCCGTTAGGATCGAAGGCCCAGCTTCCCATGTGGCCAAGACGCTGCCCTTCGGCGAGATAAAACTCGCTTCTTTGCAGCGCTTGCGGTATTTCTACGGAGCTGCTCTTCCGCAGTTTTACGCTCCTCAATATCCAGACTCGATCCATACCACTTGACGATGTTGCCGTTCGCATCGCGAAGTGGCACCTTCCGGTGGAACATCCAGCGGTATTCTCCATCGGCCCGGCGGACGCGCGTCTCGTATTCGAAGATTTCTCCGGTCGCGAGACAGGCCCGCCACTTGGCCACAATTCCATCAAGGTCTTCAGGATGAATGAAAGCGGTCCAGTTCCAGCCGGCCACTTTGTCCAAAGTGACGCCGAGATATTCCAGCCAAGGCTTATTGAAGTAATCGAGGTAGCCGTCGGGCATGGAGGTGTGAATCAGCGCGGGAATCGAATCCACGAGAAGCTGAATATTCAACGGCTCCGATCCTGGTCTCGAGGAGGCCATGGCGGGCATTATATGCCTTTTCGTCATTTTAACAACCTTATCTGCGCGCCAGTCTGGGAGCGCGTCCTGTCAGCATCTTGTCAAGTGTCGGAATGTTGGCACCGACTCCCAACGTCGCTCGGATCCTTTCGGCGGCAAGATGCTTCTTTCCATGGAGATCGAAGCACTGCAGCCCGGAACCCGGAATGCTCAATGCGGATACGGAAGACTAGTGTCAAAGGAGTATTAAGGATGGCCACAGCGGGTACGCCGGCTCCTGCAAGGGCGCCGGAACCGGAGCAAGCTCACGTTCAGTCCCCGGCAAAATGGCGGAAATTCGTGGTGCCCGCTTTGATCGTGCTGCTCGCTGCTGTGATCTTCGTCACGATCACTCGGAACTGGAACGCCTGGGAGGGTGGGCGGGTCGAACAGGTGACAGATGATGCCTATGTACGCGGCGATCTCACTCCTCTGAGCACAAAAGTTGCGGGCATCGTGAGGGATGTGAAGGTCTCGGATTATCAGCAGGTGCGCAAGGGACAATTGATCGTCGAGTTGGACGATGACGATTTCCGGGCACAGTTGGATCAGGCTACCGCTGCGGTTGAGGCTGCGAAAGCTGCCATCGAGAACAACCACCGGCAGCGCGAGCTTCAGGACACCAAAATTGAACGCGCGAGTGCCGGAATCGATCAGGCAAAGGCACAGATCGTCGCTGCTCAAGCCGGCATAGACGCCGTGCAGGCAGACGTAGTGCGCGCCCACGCCGAGCGTGCCCGCCAGGAAGCGCTTTTGCAAACGCGCTCGGCCACGCAGCAGAAAGTGGAGCAGGCGGTGGCCGACGACGAAAAGCTTGCCGCCCAGCTTGCAAGCCGGAAGGCAGATCTGGAGGAGGCAAAGACTGCGTTGCGCAGCAGCGAAGACGCGGAGGAAGCCGAGAGGCGCACCAAGGCGGTGCTCGAATCTCAGGATCTACAACTTATCGCTGACTTGCACGCGAAAGAAGCGGCGCTAAACGGCGCAAAAGTTAACCTCGGCTACACAACGATTGAGGCGCCCGGATGACGGCACAGTGGGGGAGAGGCAAGTGCGGCCCGGACAACTTGTATCGCCGGGAACGCAAGTTATCTCCTTCGTGCCGCTCATCAAGTGGGTTCAGGCGAACTATCGCGAGACGCAGCTAACCAATGTGAAAGTTGGCGACGCGGCGGAAATACGCATTGACGAATATCCTGGCCGCGTCGTCCACGGCAAAGTACTGGAGATTGCTCCGGCCAGCGGCTCGCAGTTTGCACTTATACCTCCCGATAACGCGACCGGGAATTTCACCAAGGTCGTGCAAAGGATTCCCGTGAAAATAGCGCTCGAGGATTCGAGCTTTGCGAACAGCTTGCGCCCCGGACTTTCCGTGATCGCCACTGTCCGGACGAGCCGCTGATCGGAGCGTACGATGTCTGCTTCCTCGATAGCGCTGCCGCAGCCCACTCCGGCGCAACTCGCACGCGGAATTGCCGGAGCCGTGCCAGCCGATCTTTCCAAGAGTCCATTGCTTGGAATCCTCGGTGTCGTCACCGGCGCGGGAGTCGTCACTCTCACCAGCCGAATGATTTCGCTCGGCGTTCCCGACCTCAGGGGGCACCTGGGATTCGGCTATGACGAAAGTGCCTGGATCGGTACGGCCTTCGACGTCGGCCTGATGTTCATCGGCCCATTCACTGTGTATCTCGGCGGGCTAATGGGGCCACGGCGAATTCTGTTGGCGGCCGCGGCGATCTTTACGCTGCTCTGTATTTTTTTGCCTTTCATTCATAGCTACGGTTTGCTCATCGTGGCCACGTGCTTGGCGGGATTGGCGTCCGGCACCTTCTATCCCCTGACGCTCACCTTCGCGCTGCGCAACATTCCTCTCAAGCTACCTACCTTTCACGATTGCTCTGTACGCTTCGTTCGTGGATGGCGCTGTAAACATCGCTCCATCACTTTACGGCTGGTATAGAAATCATCTCTCTTGGGAATGGATGTTTTGGAATTCGGCGCTGATCACGCCGCTGATGATGTTATGCATCTACTTGGGCATACCGAAATCCCCTCCCGCAAAAGAACACGGCGAAGCGCCAAGTTTCGCGGGATTTTTGTATGCGAGTGCGGGTTTTGCATTGGTTTTGGCTGCGTGCGAACAGGGTGAAAGGCTCGACTGGTGGCACTCTGGAGTGTTCACCGCGCTTTTCGCCAGCGGCTCGTTCCTCTTGTTGTGCGCTCTCGTTCGTCGCCTGCTCGGCCCCAATCCTCTTGTTGATATGCCTTACCTGCGGCAATGGAACACGATTCTGCTGGGCACTGGGCTGTTCTTTTTTCGCTTTTTTCTAGTGACAACAATCATCTTGGTCCCGCAGGCCCTGGCCATCCATGGATTCGAACCGGACCAGATCGGGCCGGCAGTGATTTGGACGGCAGCTTCTTTCGTTCCTCTCGCGTTTGTGGCTGGTTTCCTTCTGCTTGCGAATGTGGATCCGCGCTTGCTCCTTGCGTCAGGATTCGCGGCAATGGCGGTTGCTTCTCTCCTCAACGCTGAAATGACCAGCGCTTGGGCGGCGCAGAATTTCTACCGAACCGAATTTCTGATGGGCTTTGGACAATGCTTTGCCTTTATCGGTTTAGTCGCGTGCGATCATTTTGCAGGGGCTTTTCTCGGGCGGGTTGGCGAAGCCTCAGCGGATTCTCACATTTTCTGCCTTCTTTCATACCATTCGACTCTTCGGAGGAACGCTCGGAGCGGTCCTGATGGGGCGGTTCATTGCTGAGCGGGAAAAGTTTCACTCGAACCTGCTGGGGTTGCATGTACAGCATGGAAGCTGGATCACCGACGGAAGCATTCGCCAAATGACGGCGGGTTTCTATGCCAAGTCAGCGGGCTTGGGTGAAGCGGCGGGTCGCGCCGTGGATGTGGTGGGCGCGCGGCTTCGTCTTCAGGCCTATACGCTGAGTTTGATCGACGGATTCTATTTGGTCGCCTGGGCCTCCGTGATTGCTTTGGTTCTCGTAGCTCTCTTGCGCGAGCCGCCGCTGAAATATGGCGACCTCTGCGGAATTCAACAGCAACAGGCTGCGGTGAAGGGAGAGAAGCAATGAGATTCCGCAGTAGCTGGTCTGGGCATCGTGCTATTTGCAGCTAGTTTCCCTTTTGCGCTCGAGCGCAGAACAGCCGAACCGGCTCCGCGGAAGATCACTCTTTCAGAAGCGGTGCAATTGGCCCTGAAGCATAACCATTTGGTGCGTATCGCGGGACTCCAGGTGCAAGAGAAAGAGCATGCGAAGGAAGCTGCCCGGAGCGGATATTTCCCAAGCATACAGAACCAGAGCACGGTTTTACATGTTACCGACACACAGTTCATTCAAATTCCCGAGGGTAGCTTGGGAACTGTAGGTGGCACCCCAATTCCTGTGACGCCTACGACTCTCAATCAGGGTGGGAGGACTCTTATCACGAGTGGAACGGGTCTGGTGCAGCCGCTCACTCAGTTGTTCACAAGAGTCAAACCGGCAAATGATCTTGCGCGCGCTGACTTGGATGCCACCCGGGCGAACGAGCAGGAGACCGAGAACGAGATCGCATTGCGAGTTCATGAGATTTATTACCAGATTTTGGTCACGCAGCTGCACAAGCGCGCAACGGATGCAAAAATTCGCGCTGCCAAGGACCTGGAGAGCGAGCGCACGCAGCAGGTGAAGTATGGCAGCACGCTCGACGAACAACTTATCGAGAGCCGCGCGCAAACTCTCGAAGCCAGGCAGGACTTGCTCACGACCGAGTTGCAACTTTCTGACCTGACCATGCAGCTGAACGATGTGCTGGGATTGCCGGTAACCACGCAACTCGAACTCGATCCCACCGTCCCCGACGTCCAGGAACCTTGCAGCCGGGAGGAGTGCGTCAAGACGGCGTTGGCATCGCACCCCGAAATCGTCGCGGCACGGGCCGAAGTGGAGAAAGCGTCGGCGGGCGTTCGCCTGGCAAAGGCAGATTACTTTCCCGATATCTCGGCTGTTGCCCGGTACAGTTACTCGGACCAGGTCCCTTTCCTCGCCCGCAACTTTGGCACTTTCGGAGCGGTGCTGACCTATGATTTATTCGATGGCGGGAAACGAAAGGCAAAGCTGGGCGAAAGCAACGCTCGTCTCGGACAGGCGCGCGAAAACCTCGCTCGAATAACGGACGAGGTTGAGCGCAGCGTTGAGACTGCCGCGAACAAACTGGCACGCACGCGAGAAATGGTGGAGGTGTCGCAAGAGATTGTTACGTTGCGGACGGAATCCAGCCGGGTGGCCGCACAACATCTCGAAAGAGGCGAGGCTCTCCCATCGCAGGCCGAGACCGCCATTGCTCAGGAGTTCGACGCCAAGACCCTGCTGCTTCAGTCTCAGCTGAGTTACGTCCAGGCGAGAGACGAAATGATCCACGCAATTGGGCGCACTCCCTAGTAATTGCCAGAACTCGGAACTTGCAATTCGAAACTCGGAGCTCGGAAATCTATACTCAGCCGCCGCGCGCTTCAGCTGCTCACTCGCCTGCCTCGAATTAGATCCGCCAATCATTCTCCCCACCGCAAACAGTTCAAAGCTTGCAACTCGGCGGAAGATATTGGGGCCGGTGTCAATATCTGCGCACGCGTGAGCATGCTGACAGCCAAGTCTTGTCGCATTTCCGCGAGGACAAGCTAAACCACCTTTTTTCAGCCGGCCAGGCCACACTTGTATTTGGGCGATGAAATGCCTAATGGATCCCGCGGGCGACGCGTTTACCGGTCGCAGTGAGCAAACAGCCGAGGAGCATCGATCAAGGAATCGTCCCCGATGGGCGATTCCTTTCATCTCCTCGCGCAGAGAGGTTTCGCAGAACCATGGCCACAGTTGCGTTGGACCAAAAAGCGAGCCGGGACCCAGACACGTGCATTTGCCATCGCCTGGGCTTTCACGGTGGTTTTCTATTTCCTTGAATATGCAGTGAGGTCAAGTCCAGCCGTGATGATTCCAGAGCTGGAAGCCTCATTTCACACCACGGCGCTCGGCATCAGCGCGATTCTCGGCGCCTACTACTACACCTACTCCACGATGAGCTTGGTCGCCGGAGCGGCCCTTGATCGTTTGGGAGCCAAGCGCACTGTTCCTGTCGGCGCCGCCATCTTGGGCATCGGATGCCTTTTCTTTAGCGGAGCCGCCGTGTTGGCAGGTGATGTCGGGCGATTGCTCCAGGGAGCAGGCTCAGCCTTCGCGTTCACCGGCGCCGTTTACCTCGCCGCGCACGGATTCTCCGCGCGCTACCTGGCAACAGCAATTGGCGTCACGCAGTGCGTTGGAATGCTGGGCGGTTCCGCGGGCCAGTTCGCCGTCGGACCGATGATCGAACATGGATTGGAAGTGCACACAATCTGGATCGGTCTCGGAGTCATCATCCTCGGCGGTCGCCGCGCTGCTTGTACTTGGCGACCACTCCCAAGGAGCAGTTCGGCACCTCACACGCAAGGAGGAGGCATTGGTTCGGTCCTGAAGCCGTACAAGATTGTTTTCTCGAATCCGCAATCGTATCTCTGCGGATTAATTGCCGGACTGTTGTTCGCACCGACCACCATTGGCGACATGATTTGGGGCGTAGCCTCATTTCAAAAAGATCTGCAACTTTCCTATCACAACGCTGTACTGATCGCCTCGATGGTTCCTCTCGGCTGGGTTTTTGGATGCCCGCTGCTGGGATGGCTTTCGGACCGCATCGGAAGGCGAAAGCCGGTGATCATCGGGAGCGCGGCGGTGATGATTTTGGCTGCCGCTCAGCTCGCGCTCAAACCCTTGCCAATTCCAGTGCACGTCGCGATGTTCGTATTCGGCGTCGCATCGGGCGCGGCGATGATTCCTTACAGCGTCATCAAAGAAGTCAATCCAGACAATGTGAAAGGCAGCGCGACGGGCGGGATTAATTTCCTGGTCTTTGGGATTACCGCATTCCTCGGTCCGGTTTATGCAAAGCATATCGGTAAAGGAATCGGAAACTCGCTGAACCTGCACTTGCATTTTCAGAAGGGCGCATTTTTTTGGATTGTTTGCTGTGCGGCCGCGATCGTGGTGAGTTTTTTCCTGCGCGAGACGGGACCAGCCGCGCAGCGCGCTGGTGCAATCGAAATAGCTCCAAATTGCGGCACGGCTTGCAGCTGACTTTGCCGCTCGAAGTCGAATTCATCTTGTCTCAAGAGTACAGGAACAAATAAGGGAGGCAGAAAAAATGCCACATCAGAATTGCAGATGAATTGATTCGCAGGCTTGCCGAAGCGGGCGTGGAAAGAATTTACGGTGTAGTGGGCGACAGCCTGAATCCGGTGACGGATGCGCTACGGCTGAACAACAAAGTTAAATGGATCCATGTGCGCAACGAAGAAGCCGGCGCGTATGCGGCCGGCGCGGAGGCACAGCTCACCGGCAAGCTCGCGGCCTGCGGAGGGAGCTGCGGCCCCGGCAACCTCCACTTGATCAACGGCCTTTTCGACGCTCATCGCAGCAATGCTCCGGTGCTGGCAATCGCATCGCATATTCCCACCAGTGAGATCGGCACGGGATATTTTCAGGAAACCCACCCGGAAATCCTGTTCAAGGAATGCAGCCACTATTGCGAGATGATCTCGAACCCCAAGCAGTTCGAGCGCGTTCTGCACATCGCGATGCAAAGCGCAATTGGAAAAGGCGGAGTGAGCGTGATCGTGCTGCCCGGCGACGTGGGTGGCGCGGATTTTCCTCCCGAAGGGGCACCTCCGTTCTCTGGTCAGCAGCCGGCCGAGCATCCGTCCCGGCGAAAAGGACCTGGCGCGCTTGGCAGACCTGATCAATTCCAGCAAGAAAGTTGCGCTCTTCTGCGGCATCGGATGCGAAAACGCTCACGATGAAGTGGTCGCTCTCGCGGAGAAAGTGAAGTCTCCGGTTGCGCATTCCTACCGAGGAAAGCCGTTCGTCGAATACGACAATCCTTATGACGTGGGAATGACCGGCATGATTGGTTTCGGGATGGCTTACGAGGCGATCCACGAATGCGACCTTCTGCTGCTCCTGGGCACTGATTTTCCGTACGACAAATTCCTGCCGACAAAGACCAAGATCGCGCAAATCGACATCCGGGTTGACCGTTTGGGACGGCGCAGCAGACTCGATCTCGGAATTTGGGGCGATGTGCGCGAGACGCTGCAAGCGCTGCTGCCGATGTTGGATACAAAGACGGACCGGGAATACCTGGATACCATGGTCCGCAAACACAAAGAGAAGCTTCGAAAAATGAATGTGTATGTTGACCACGTGGGAACACGCACGCCCATGCACCCGGAGCCCGTGGCAGCGGCGCTGAGTGAATTTGCGGCACCCGACGCGATTTTTACCGCGGACACCGGCATGTGCAACGTCTGGTCTGCCCGGTATATCAAGGCGACCAAAGACCGGCGGATCATCGGTTCCTTTAACCACGGCTCCATGGCGAACGCTCTTCCCCAGGCCATCGGCGCGCAATGTGCCTATCCCGGACGGCAGGTTATCTCGATGTGCGGAGATGGCGGTCTGGCCATGCGTCTGGGGGACATCCTGACCATCACGCAGTACGACCTCCCTATCAAAGTAGTCGTGTTCAACAACAGCGCTCTAGGGCATGGTGAAACTCGAAATGGAAACCGGGGGATTTCCCAGACTTTCAAACGGACCTGAAGAATCCAAACTTCGCCAAGCTTGCCGAAGCCATCGGCATGATGGGCGTAAGAATCGAAAACCCCGCTGATTTGACCTCGGGACTCAAGAAGGCGCTGGAGCATTCCGGGCCCGCGCTCATTGATGTAGTGACCGATCCAAATGCTCTTTCGATACCTTCTCACGCCGATCGGTCGCAAGCGGTGGGCTTCGCGCTGGCCATGGGAAAGATGGTGCTCTCCGGGAACATCGAGGAAGTGGTGGCCACGATCGAGGGCAATATTCGACATATCGGCGAGTCACTGGAGTCGCTCTAGACCGATATTCGAGATGGTAGAGGCCGCTTTTGCCGAGGCAATCTCATCGGACTGCAATTCCGTCGGATTGCATCGCGCCGTGGGAGTGTGGCAATCCCGGGTACTGGTGTGGGTGACGACTTCGGGCGAGTGTCACCCGCCTAACAATCATCTCTCGAGGTTTACGATGCGAATCTTTTTACGAAGTGTATGGTCTCCTGTTGATGGTACCTGGCCTTGCATATGGCCAGACTGCCGCGCACCCGGCCGATTCTTCGTACGAACACCTCGGACGTTGGAGCTCAGCTCAACGCCCTCCGCGAAGCACTTTTGCAAACCCAGCAGCAAGTAGCGGCGCAACAGCAAGAAATCCAAGTTCTGAAGGCGCAATTGAAAGGCGGCCAATCTGGGCACCTGGCGGCGCGCTGATACCGCCGTCGAGGTCGTTCGGCCCAATCCGACGCCGCCCAACGCGAATCCGTCAAACCCTTCTGCCGGAAATCCACAATGGCATTGCCAACGCCGTGAGCCGATCTGCTGATCAGCAGACGCAGCAGGGTGATCAGCAAGCTCCGGCTAGGGTCCATCAAACTCGGCGACGCTGTTCTGACTCCCGGAGGATTCGTCGATTTCGAGAATATATTTCGAACCACGAACACGCAGAGCAACATCGCCACCAATTTCGCCGGCATACCTTTCAGCAACACTCCTCAAGGACGTCTACTGAATTCCGCAGCACGGCGCAGTTCTCCCGCCTCAACTTTAAGATCGAGGACAATTTCAGAGGCGCTGACCTCCTCGGCTACGTCGAGGGCGATTTCAGCGGAAACAGCGCTCCCAACGTGTATCAAAGCGTGAACGGTCTTACGAATCGTTTGCGGCTTTACTTTGGATACGCAAAGCGCGGCAAGTGGGAAGTTTTAGGCGGACAAACGTGGAGCTGGCTGACGCCGAACCGCAACGGCATCGGCCCAATGCCCTCCGATTTGGCCATCACCTACAACGAGGATCAGAACCTCGCCGTCGGAGTGCCTACACGCGGGCGGCCGAGTTTCGCGTCGCTTACCACGTCAATGAGCATTGGGCCATGGGCGTAGGAATTGAAAACCCCAACCAATATATCGGCAACTATGTCGCTCTTCCGGCAGGCTTCAGCGCGATTGGCACGCAGTTCGATAACAACGCCAACGCGGGAGCGGCGAATCTTATGCCAGATATTCTCGCCAAAACCACCTACGACACAGATCTTTCCGGCAGACACTTTCATGCGGAACTTACGGGCTTTTTTACCGGCGCGCACGCCTCGGTGCTGCCGACTGGATCGACAGATTTCAACTCGCGCACCGCGTTCGGCGGTGGGGGCAAGTTCGCCAGGAACTACGAATTGGTGCCCAACAAGCTCGTTTTCCTCGCGAACGCTTTTTGGAGTGACGGCGGCGCTCACTACTTGGTGGGAACGGGACCGGAACTCGTGGTTCGCCCTAACTTTGCGGGCACCGACGTCAACCTTTCCATGGTGCATGCTGGAGCGGGTTCTGCCGGTCTCGAGTGGAGAGCTAGCCCGAAAGCAGGCGTTCGCGGTTTATTACGGCGCAGACTATTACGGACGCAATTTCTTCCCCGACACGACGAACACCACGAACCCCGGCGCGATTATCGGTTACGGCGGTCCCGGTTCACCGAATACAAACAATCGCGCGATCCAGCAGATCACCTTCGATTGGCTGCTGACTTTCTGGAAGAGCGAGAGACATGGCGCGCTGCAGTATTACACACAGTATTCCTATCTCACTCGCGCTCCCTGGTTCGTGGCTCCGGATGATCCCAAGAATGCGCATCTCAGCATGGTCTACGCCGGCGTCCGCTACGTTTTGCCGTCAACTTCAGGCACCCTGCTGCGCGTGCCTTATCCCAATTGAAAATCTGGAAGAGGCGGCGCGAACTAAGGTGCGCACGTGACGCAAATACGGCAAGTTGTGATGACCACGCACCGACCACCTCGCTTCCGAATTCTCTATGTATTCGTGCGCTTGCTTCGAGCCCGATGACAGTGACTGGGCACTTGTCAGCCGGTTGACACCGGGCTATTATCCCCATTCCGTAAGCGCGTATTAAGTCGCGTTTCATCAATGCAGCAGGCCCTGCCGGTTTGGGTTGAGAAGTGCCCTGTATTTTTGGTCTCACTTCACATGAGGCTGAATATCCGTTCATGGGACGTTTCGACCAAATTCGAAAGCTACGAAGCAAAGCGGCGGGAATCGCCGTGCTGCTTGCAGGAGCGCTGCTTGCGGCGTCGCTTTGTTTTGCCGCTCCCGGTGATCCTTCTCCACTTCCCAGCATTTTTGATCCGCGCTCGACGCCGGCAAAATCGATCGATCATCTCTCACGCTTCGTCCTCTCGATAACGGGTCTGATCTTTGCGGTTGTCTTCGCTTTGCTGGCCTATGCGGTCGTGAAATTCCGGAAACGCCCAGGGGATGACGGCCGTGAGCCTGCCCAGGTTTACGGAAGCACACAGATTGAACTGGCATGGACCGTGATTCCGATTCTGATCGTGGTCGTCTTGTTTCTGGCAACCGCGCGGGTCGTCCACTCGATTCAGGATGCTCCGAAGCCTGAGAATGCGGTGGAGGTCGTCGCCATCGGACACCAGTTCTGGTGGGAATTTCGTTATCCACAACAAGGCGTCGTCACTGCGAACGAGCTGCACATCCCGGTAAGCGAAGCCGCCCACCCTACGCCCACTTTTTTGACGCTGCTTTCCGCCGACACGGACCACAGTTTCTGGGTTCCGCAGTTGGCGGGAAAAACTGACCTGATTCCCAATCGCGTGAATCATATGTGGATGGATCCGTACGAGACCGGCATCTTTCTCGGCCAGTGCGCGCAATACTGCGGCACGCAGCACGCCAAGATGCTGCTGCGGGTTTACGTTGACAGTCCGGAGGGGTTTGCCGCATGGGTCCACGCCCAACAGCAGCCGGCAGTGCTCGACGCGAATGTAACCGCGGGCAGGCGCGTTTTCGAAACCACGGCTTGCATTAACTGCCACGCCATCGCTGGCACTGTCGCTAACGGACGCTTCGGCCCCGACCTGACACACTTGATGAACCGCCAAACAATCGCGTCAGGCGCGGCCGACAACACCAAGGCGAACCTTCGCTTGTGGATTCAGAAACCCGACGCCATCAAGCCGGGTTCGCTCATGCCTGCCATGCAACTCAGCGACGTTGACCTGGATGCGCTTGTGGATTATCTCCAGACGCTTCGCTAGCCAAAGGATTTGAGGGAGTAATTATGTCGTCGGACGCGATGGCCATTCCAAGTGCAAAAACAGAGGCGCGTCCTTGGGTCGAAGTGGTGCATGAATGGGTGACCACGGTTGATCACAAGCGTCTGGGAATTCTGTACATCGTCTATGCTCTTATTTTCCTCGTCGTCGGCGGGATCGAAGCCACCATCATCCGCATCCAGTTGATTCGACCTCATAACGATTTTGTTTCTCCTCAGGTTTTCAATCGCATGTTTACGATGCATGGCACAACGATGATTTTCTTCGTGGCCATGCCCATCCTGTTTGGTTTTGCCAACTACCTGGTGCCGCTAATGATCGGCGCACGCGATATGGCCTTTCCCAGGCTGAACGCGTTCAGTTTCTGGCTGACTGCGTTGGGAGGCCTGCTCCTTTACTTCAGTTTCTTGGGTGGGAACGGCCTGTATGGCGCCGGCAACGCGCCTGATGTGGGCTGGTGGGCGTACGCGCCGCTGGCGGCGAAGGCGTTTTCGCCGGGTCCTAGCTCGGATTATTGGACAATTTCTCTTCTCGTCTCCGGGTTCGGAAGCATCGGCACGGCGATCAATCTGATCGCGACGATTTTGTGCCTCCGCTGCCCTGGAATGACGCTCAACCGCATGCCGCTGCTCGCCTGGCTCAACCTGGTGATGTCCGGAATGGTGTTGATCGCGATCACTCCGCTATCCGCGGCGCAAATCATGCTGCTGATCGATCGGTATTTAGGCGGGCATTTCTTCGATACGCAGGCGGGCGGCTCCGCCACGATCTGGATGCACTTCTTCTGGATCTTCGGACATCCGGAAGTTTACATCCTGATTATTCCTTGCTTCGCTTTCATGTCCGAAATCATTCCGGTATTTTCGCGCAAACCGATTTTCGGGTACCCCGTAATGGTGGGGGCGACGGTCTGCATCGCATTTGTCAGCCTGAGCGTGTGGGCGCACCACATGTTTACAATCGGAATGAATTCCTACGCCAATAGTTTCTTTGTTTTCACCACGATGTGTGTCGGGGTTCCGACGGGAATCAAAATTTTCAATTGGCTCGGCACCATGTGGGGCGGAAGCATTCGGTTCAAGACGCCGATGCTCTTTTCCATCGCGTTTCTCTTCCAGTTTTTGATCGCCGGACTTACTGGAATCATGCTGTCGTCTGCGCCTTTTGACTGGCAGCTCAGCCTCTCGTACTTTGTGGTGGCGCACTTTCACTATGTAATCGTGGGTGGAATCCTCTTTGCAGTTTTTGCCGCGTTTTATTACTGGTATCCGAAAATTACCGGAAGAATGCTCAACGAAACGCTGGGCAAGCTGCATTTCTGGCTTTTCCTCCTCGGGTTTCATGCCACTTTCGATGTAATGCACTTTGCCGGAATTCTGGGAATGCCGCGCCGCATCTACACCTATGAGCCTCGCCCTGGTTGGGAAACCCTGAACTGGGTCGTTACGATCGGCGCATTCATCCAAGGCATCGCCATACTCGTGTTTGTTGCCAACCTGATTTATTCCTATTTCAAAGGACCAATAGCCGGCAACGATCCGTGGGACGCATGGACTCTGGAATGGTCGGTAAGTTCACCACCTCCCAACTACAACTTTGCCGAAATTCCCGTGGTTGCTAGCCGGCGGCCGCTGTGGGACCTGAAGCACCCGGAAGATCCGGACAGTCGCTACGAGTGATGTATTGACCAAAAGGATTGAGCAATGAGCGCCGTTACGAGTCCAGCTATCGATAGTTCACTCGGATGGAAGCTTCCATATCGGGGCAAGGTCGGGATGGCCTGCCTCATCATCGCCGAGTCTGCGATCTTCAGCATTTTCGTGGTCGCGTACCTCTTTTACTTGGGAAAAAGCGTCTCCGGACCTACTCCCCGCGAAGTGCTGGAGACACCGATCTTCTTCACGATCTGTCTATTGTCCAGCAGCCTTACGATTCATCTCGCGAGCAAGGAGCTTGAAAACGGTCATCGCAAGACCTTCCTCATTCTCTGGGCAATTACCATCGCTCTCGGCGCCCTCTTTTTGTTCGGCACCGCGATGGAATGGCACCGGCTGATCTTTCAACGCGGACTCGCCATCTCTACGAATCTTTTTGGCACAACCTATTATTCACTCGTCGGCTTACACGCCACGCACGTCACTGTGGGGCTAGTGATGCTCACCATCGTGCTGCTTTTCGGTCTCGCCGACCGTGTTGGAATCGAGCAATCAGCCCGCATCGCAACGCTTTCCATGTACTGGCATTTTGTGGACGCAGTATGGGTCGTGGTTTTCACCGTCGTTTACCTGATAGGGCGCTGAGGAGCAGAGATGGGGACGCACTCGTCCGCGGAACAATCCGGCGAAAGGCCGCGGCTGCCTACTTCGGTGGAGTTGCCCGCGCCGACGGCGTGGCCACTCGTATTGGCGTTTGGCCTCACCTTGTTGTTCACGGGCTTGCTGACAAACGTGTCGCTCAGCGTTCTCGGCATTGTCCTTGCATTGGCCGGATGCGCTGGATGGTTCAGGCAAGCGTTGCCCCACGGGCAGGAGGTGGTTGTCCCAGTGGTCGCAGCGGAAGTCCGCATCGCGACCGAGCGCAAGGTTGTTGAGCGTGTTCCGATCGCGCCAGAACTTGTTCGCGCGTGGCTTCCACTGGAGACCTACCCAATATCGGCCGGCGTAAAGGGAGGCTGGGCGGGCAGCGTGGCGATGGCAGTGCTGGCGTGCACCTACGGGCTCGTGAAGGCTGGGAGTATCTGGTATCCAATCAATCTTCTCGCGGCCACCGTCTCCGCGCAATCGCTACAGTATCCCTCACAGCTGAACTCGTTTCACTTCGGCAGCTTCGCAATTGCCGTGGTTCTGCACGGCGTCGGCTCCACACTCGTCGGCTTACTCTACGGCGCCATGTTACCCATGTTTTCGCGTCGGCCCATTCTTTTGGGAGGACTGATTGCTCCGGTCCTATGGTCCGGCTTGTTGTACTCGATCTTAGACCTTCTCAATCCACTGCTCGCGAGCCGCATTGACTGGTTCTGGTTCATGGCTTCTCAGGTGGCATTTGGTGTAGTGGCGGGTCTTGTCGTGCTGCGGCAGGAGCGCGTCTCCACGCGAGAGAATCTGCCGTTTGCGATGAGGGCGGGTGTCGAGGCTCCTGGAATTATGGCGGAGAAGCGGCGCGAGGATGAGTCCAAATGAAGACCAGCTTTCTCGCTTCCGTGGCGTTGGTCTTGTCCATCGTGCTGTGCGGGTGCGCCAATGCACCCGGGAGAGAGCTTGCGGCCAGCACGCCGATCGTCCCGAACGAGATTTCGGATTTCAACGTTCTCTACGGTGAGAATTGCGCCGGATGCCACGGAACAGACGGCCGCGGCGGCGCTGCAATCCCCCTGGGAGACCCTGTATATTTAGCCATTGCAGACGACACGATCATGCGCCGAGCCGCGACCAATGGAATTCCCGGCACATCCATGCCCGCATTCGCGCAGAGCGCCGGCGGAATGCTCACGGAAAAACAGATTGATTTGATTGTCCACGGAATTCGCGAACGGTGGTCGCAGCCGAACGTTCTAAGCGGCACGAACCCGCCGCCGTACGCGTCCACCGGTCCGGGCGACTCTGCGCGCGGCGCGCAGGTTTACGGGACGTTCTGCGCGTCTTGCCACGGCGTGGCCGGCAAAGGAGGGCCGAAGGCAAGTTCCATCGTGGATGGATCTTTTCTCGCGCTGCTTAACGATCAGGAGCTGCGGACAATCGTGATCGTGGGTCGGCCGGATCTAGGTGCTCCGGACTGGCGAAATAATGTCCCGGGCACACCGATGTCCGCGCAGGATGTCTCCGATGTCGTTGCGTGGCTCGCTTCGCAGCGCTCCCAGTTCCCCGGGCAGCCTTATCAAAGCACACCGAAATCGTCAGGAGAAGTTCGATGACATTACCAACGGACCTCAGCAGGCGCGCGCTTCTGATGAAGCTGGGAATTTTCTTCAACAGCCTGGTCGCCGTGATTCTTGCAGTGCCGGTGGTGCGTTACCTGCTCTCTCCGATTGCTCGCGGCCGCAAGGACGGCTATGAATCCTGGGTCACGCTCGGCAGCCTGGAGCAATTTCCTTCTGGAGAAACGCGCCTGGCGACATATCGAAACCCTGTAGTGAGTTCTTCGGATGGTGACACCGCCGATATTGCCTGCTGGGTTCGCAATGTGGACGGAAAGTCGTATCAAGTATTCGCGATCAATTGTGCACACCTCGGATGTCCGGTCCGCTGGTTCCCGCAATCGAGTTTGTTTATGTGCCCGTGCCATGGTGGAGTCTATTACCAGGATGGTGCTCGCGCCTCCGGCCCTCCGGAACGTGGCTTGTTTGAATACCACTACAAAATAGACGGCGGAAAGTTATTCATCAAAGCCGGCGAGATGCCCACGCCGGGGCAGGCCTCGAATATCGTCCGAGGAATACAGCCATGCGCCTGATTTCATCTATCGGCGAATGGCTGGACGAGCGCTTGCAGATTGCCTCGACCATCCGTGAGACCGCTGAGCATCGTATTCCACGGGAAACCTCCAGCTGGTTCTATGTTTTTGGCAGCGCGGCTTTCGCGGTCTTCATCATGCAAATCGTCACCGGCATCCTGCTAGCTTTGATCTACGTTCCTTCCGCCGGAGAGGCGTGGAGCAGCCTGCAAACGCTGAATCACTATGTCGCGCTCGGTTGGTACATCCGCGCGCTGCACGGATGGGGCTCGGATTTCATGGTCGCCATCGTCCTGATTCACATGATTCAGGTTTTTCTCTTTGGCGCTTACAAATACCCGCGTGAGCTCACTTGGATTGTCGGTGTATTTCTTCTGCTTGTCACGCTCGGCATGGCTTTCACAGGCCAAGTTTAAGATTCGATCAGGATGCCTATTGGGGGTTGGGAATTGGAGCATCCATTGCCAGCCGCGTTCCGATAATTGGCCCGCTGATAGTCAATCTAATGTTGGGTGGCCCGATCATCGCTGGCGCGACACTTTCGCGCTTCTTCGCTCTGCATGTGTTCGTCATTCCAGGACTCCTTATCGCGTTTGTCAGCGTTCACCTGCTCATGGTGGTGAAGCTTGGAATCAATGAGTGGCCGATGCCCGGACGCTTGGTCCGCAAAGCCACATACCTGCAGGAATATCACGAGCTGACGAAGAAGGACGGAATGCCATTCGTGCCTGATGCGGTTTGGAAGGACCTTTTTTTCTCGGCCTTGATTCTTTTTTCGCTGGCCTTCTGCGCGTATCACTTCGGCCCTTTCGGTCCGTCGGGTCCTCCGGATCCCACCATTATTCAGACCGCGCCGCGCCCGGATTTCTTTTTTCTGTGGCTTTATGCAATTCTCTCTCCCTTCCGCCCTCGATGGAAACTCCGGCGCTGCTGATCGGTCCCGTCGTCGGGCTTCTTGCTCTCCTGCTGCTGCCATTTTTCGCAGGTGAAGGCGAGAAAAGCTGGCGCCGCAGGCCCCTCGCAGTCCTGACTGTCCTCTTGGCGGTGGTAGCGCTTGGAACATTCACGCACCTAGCTCAGCACACGCCGTGGAGCCCCGTGATGGACGCGTGGAGTGGGATTCCCATCCCCACCGAATTTCTGAAAAACCGCACGGCGCTCGAGCGGCAGGGCGCGCTGGTCTTTCAGGTCAAGCAGTGTCACAACTGCCATTCTCTGGCAGGCGAGGGTGGAAAGCGCGGCCCAGCTCTTGATGCCGTGGCGGTGCGACTTACTGAGGATCAGCTGATTCGGCAGGTGATCCAGGGCGGTGGCAATATGCCGCGTACGGCAAGAATTTGACTCCGGCGGAAACGACGGCGCTCGTCGCATTCTTGCAGTCGTTGCATCCAGCAGGGCAGGCGCCGGCGCGAGACGCCTCGCGCACCATCGCGTCCGATGCTCAGACGGGCGGAGCGGCTTCATCCTCACCGTAGGCCTCGTTATGAATTCGCATGCTCAAGCTCTCTTGCAAGCGTGGTCCGCTCCAGTTGCGGTGGATGCATCGCTTTGTCTCGCGGCTCTGCTCTACGCCCGAGGCTGGAATCGCCTGCGGATCGCTGCCACTCCGCAGTTTCCAGTCTGGCGGCTCGCCGCCTTCTTCGCTGGGCTCGTGACAGTCTGGTTTGCGATTGGCTCACCGCTGGAAGCGTTGGACGATGTGTCGCTGACGGTTCATATGGTCCAGCACCTGCTACTGGCGACTGTTGCTCCTCCCCTACTCTTGCTGGGTGCTCCGGAGTTACCACTCCTTCGGGGACTTCCGCAATCACTGGCTCGTGGCGTCGTCAGTCCATTTCTTCGATCACCTTTAACCAGGAGGTTCGGTCACCTATTCTCCAATCCCGCGATCTGCTGGCTGGTCGCCACGCTTGCCCTCATCGGTTGGCATCTACCCGCGGTGTTTGAGCTGGCATTGCGCTGGGACTGGCTGCATAAATTGGAGCACGCTTCTTTTGGGCGCCGGCCTGCTGTTCTGGTGGCCGGTAATTCAGCCCTGGCCGAGCACGCCAAGATGGCCCCAGGAGACGATTCCTTTGTATCTCTTCGCCGCGACGCTACCGTGCGACGCGCTTTCCGGTTTCCTCACATTTTGTGATCGTGTTGTCTACTCATCCTACATTTCAGCGCCGCTGGCGTTTGGCCTTTCGCCGCTCGAAGACCAAGAGTGCGCGGCGGCGCTGATGTGGGTTGCTGTGACGATTATCTTTCTCGTTCCCGCCGTGCTAATCACGCTCAAGATCCTCTCGCCCAGCGAAGGAGACTCGCTCGATGATCCCGCGGCGAAGCCGCAGAGATTCTTAAGAAGGCCTCTCCTCGATTCGAACGTGAAGGTGGGCTGATATGGCAACCGACAACGATTGCCGTCTTGAACGCAGCGTGCGAGGTTTTTTTATATCGCTTCCATTACCCGTCCTGCAAATTTTCACTTACTGGTCGCTTTCCACACATTACTGGGCACGCTATCTCCACGTCCGATTCACGGACAAGACCGAACTATGCTGGCGAATCGGCACGTCCCTGGTAATTGAAGAAGCCGATCTGAGCGACTGGAAAACGGGAAATTTCAAGCAGCTTGCGATATTTGCGGAGCGCGAACTCGACCCCGACCCCGAGCAATGAAGGCAGTCAACATTGCACACGCCTCGCCCTCGGTTGTGGCTGGGGCGCTCTTGTGTTGGTCGCGCGCAGCCCCCGAGGCGGGAATCTAATGGAGAACGCTATTGCGTTCTATATGTACGCTATACTTGACATATAGATTTTATTGACGTACTCTTAGGGGCAGTCTTGGGAGGTGCCAATGCCCCTTGAGTCATTTAGAGATGGCCTCGCCGAGCGGCGCCGATCTGCGCTCTTCCTCTTCTATGTTCTCTGCGCTGGTTTCGGCCATCGCCATCACTCTTGTAGCGAAGGTTCCATCCTTTCGCACGCTCCTACTCGCTTTGGCAGTTGCGGGAGCCGGGACAGCCATCCTGTTCCTGCTGCGCTTTCTGCGTTCCAATGATGAGCGCGAACAGCAGGTCAACTACCGTGCGCTGACCTTCGCCTTTGCCGGTACGCTCGTCTTTTCCGCCGCTATCGGTTTCTTTCAGAGCTTCGGATTTCATCCCCTCTCGTGGCTTGGCATCCCGCCCCTGATGATTATTTTGTGGAGCGTCGGATTGATTCTGTATTCCTGGCGGTACCGATGAAGACCCGGCTGCGTGTCTTGAGAGCGGAAAAAGAATGGTCGCAGGCAGAGCTTGCGGCGCAAGTCGGAGTCGCTCGCGGCACGATCAACGCACTTGAAACGGGCAAGTACGACCCCAGTTTGCCGCTGGCTTTCAAGATCGCTCGCGTTTTCGGAAAGACGGTGGAAGAGGTGTTTTTGTATCCCGAGGGGCAAGACCAGGCTCGTTCCCCGCAAGTCTGAGTTCGCCTCCAGTAAGAGCAACATGATGTGTGGTAGCTCGCAATCTCGGTTTCTTCACTTTGTGCGCCGCTCGAAGTCTTTCCCCACGTTCGCGCCAAGGTGAAACGAGAGGAGGTTCTCCGTGGACCATCCCTATAGCATTTCCGACTTCGCCTTCTCGTTCAGAAGACGCGAGGGAACCACGCGCGATCTGATCGAAAGGAGCAGCGACTCTCCAGACAGGGGCAGTTCGCACGGCAAGCCAGAACGCGACAGGGAGCCAAATTCGGCTCGGTCTAATCGTGGTTCTGACCGTTCGCGAACGATCTATCGAGGCCGGAACCGCGAATACTCGTTGCGCGATTCCGAGGTTCGTACGCTCACCGAACTGGGCAAGTTCCGCGTCGTGCCGGCAGACGATCTCGCCCGGTTCGGCTACGACGGCGACGTTCGCAGATGGAAAGCGACGTTAGAAACCTAGCCCGGCACGGATTGGTCGAACAGAAGACCATCGAAGGCCACTCGTCCTTCTCGACGAAAGTTCTGACTCTGACCAAGGACGGCCACTGGCTTCTGGAGCGAGCCCAGCTCGTCTCCCATCGGCAGGCCACCTATCACGGCCTTGTCAAACCCAAGGAAGCCCGCCACGACGCCGATCTCTACAGGTTGTATCAGCAGGTCGCAAGAGACATCGAAGACTCAGGCGGGAAGGTCCGCCGCGTCGTCCTCGACTTCGAATTGAAGAAAGACCTCTACCAAGCCCTCTCCCGGATGCGGCCCGACAAAGACCCGAGGTACGAACGAATCTTCATTGCGAATCAGTTCGACCTCAAGGTCGTGGACGGCAAAATTCCCATCCCCGACCTGCGCATCGAGTATGAGGATGACTGCCGGGAAATCCGCCGCCTCGACCTCGAAGTTGCTACCCGCGACTACCGGCCCCAAGGGCTTGGCGAGAAGGCCAAGGCCGGATTTCATCTCTTCGCCCGGCAGCAGGACCACGCCAAGCTGCGCCGCGTTCTCGATACCCATGAAATCACCGCGAGGATCTTCGCCCTGTGAAAATCCTTCCCATCTACACGGAAGCCCTCCGCGGTTTCGGTTACACGGAGGAGGAAGCTCGCTTTCTCTACCTTGTGGCTACGCATTCCGGCTACTTCACCTGCCAGCAGTTTTTGCAGTTCGTCGGGACAAAACCCGGCAAGCGCAGCGTCGCCTTCGCACGAAAAATGGTGGAGAAGAAGCACGCCAGCTCCAAGGAATACCTCCGGCATGGCCGAGTATTCCACCTCTTTTCGCGCAATCTCTATGAGGCGATCGGCAGGGAAAACGTCCGTTTCCGGCGCGTGCATTCGACCGAATACATCCGAACCCGGCTCATCGCACTCGATTTCATTCTCCGCAATCAGGACTTCAAGTACCTCGAATCGGAGGAACAGAAGCTCTCATTCTTCTGCGACCAGTTGGGAATCGACAAGAAAATCCTGCCGCACAAACGCTACTCGGGGGCTATCAAGGAAAACTTCACCGACCACTATTTCGTGGACAAATTCCCGATGTACTACAACCCCGCCGCGTCTCTCGCTCCTGTGGTGACATTCAGTTTCATCGATCCGGGGTTTGAAAGCATGGACAGCTTCAGGACCCACCTAGATGCGTATCTGAATCTTTTCACGAAGCTCGCAAAGCCTCAACTTCCGTTACATCGCAACCCGCGAGACGAATTTCGAGCGCGCTAAGAAGGTATTCCATGCGACGTTTCAGAGGCTTTGGAACCCCGACGGCCCCTCTGGACTCCTCCATTACTTCCGCACGCGGCGAACGTGGGACGAGAAGAACTACAGCAAGTTGAGCAACGACGACATCGCCTTCATCAACGATGGCAAAGAACGATTCGGCAGCCCGGAACTGGAAAATCTATACCGAAGATGGCGCGCGGGCAGAGATCACCGAAAACGCTGTGCGATCCGATTCCCTCAAGTTCCGCACGCCTTCGCAGGTGAGCTTTATCTTCTCGACCGTGAACGGACAGGCAGCGCTGTTTGAGCGGCACCCGCATTGGGCGGTAAATATGCCCGTGAAAAGTTCCGAGGAGACATCTTTCACGGGAGATTTCACCTCCGACTTCAGCCCAGGGCATGGAGATAACAGGCAGAAAGAGCAGGCAGATGCGACGGAGACGGCAAGGAAATGAAGCGCGGCCAAAACACGACCAGAGGCGGGAGCGACCCCATCGCGCCGCAAAATCGCGGCCCGATCCCTCCGGGCTTCGGGGGTCACTCCCGCCTCTTTCTGCTGGAAGCCGCAGATCGTGTTTTGGCCGCGCAGGAGAAGGGAATGAGGAATTTGTAAGACAACATGTATGACAAAACCAACGAGGAGGAACAGAACCAAAACATGGCGATCATTAAGGCACCACCCAAACAACCGAAGGCGGTGACGATCCAGGCGCGAGTCGAGGAGTCGGTGAAAGACCCAACTCGACCAATACGCGAAGTTCATCGACTCCACCCCGTCCTACGTCATTACGGAGGCTCTGAAAGTTCTGTTCAAACGCGATGACGAATTCAAGGCCTGGGTAGAACAACACGCTAACGGCCAGAGTCCAGAAAAGATTCAAAGAGAGGCGCTTGCAAGAACCGCATAACAAACATGAGGACCCGCCCGACCCAATTCGGTGCGCGCGAGAATACAGCGTCGTCGCGACAGCATGCCCCGCGCCTTGCAGAGGATCCCACGGCCCCCTCGTCAAATAGCCTTCTACGAAGTTCGCATTACCGAGACGCATCCGCGAACCCAGCATTCATCACGAAAGAGGAACAGGACGCACCCATTGCCAAGCCGCTGGACGCGGCCACAGGGGAGAGAGAGGAGAGAAGCAACGATTCGAATCCCCAGCCCCAGAAACAGCTCATTTCAGTCGGCAGGGCACCCGCGTTCGAGCTGCTCGTGGGGTGCGAGGAGGCTGCAAGGTTGTTAGGCAACATCCATGTCAAAACGCTCCAGCGTTACGCCCGACAGGGAAGCGTTCCCGGTTATCGAATCGGTGGGCACTGGTATTTCCGCATAACAGAGCTGGACGCATGGCTGCGCTCTCGTATAAATTCAAACTGCCAATCCGTCCGCTAGAACTAGGAGAATCGAGAGCCAATGTTCAAGCGGATGCGTTATCAGCAGGGCTGTGTAGCACGCGAACGACGTAGTAACGGGCCGGACGTTTGGATCTTCCGATGGCGAGAACTGAACCCAAACGGGCAAAGAATCAACCGCAAGGTCGTCGTGGGGACGGTCGAACAATACGCCGTCCGAACTGCTGCCCAGAAGGCAGCGGACGCACTGCGAATCCACATCAACAAGGAAACCCCTCGGTCAATCCTCCAACCGCTTACATGCGAGCAGTTGATTGCGCATTACGTGGAAAGAGAGCTGGCGGAGGGCAATCACAGGAAAGCCTATTCAACCAAGGCTGGGTACAAGTGCTATCTCGACAACTGGGTCCTTCCGCGATGGCGGTCCTATCGACTTTCCGAGGTGAAGGCGGTCGCCGTCGAGGAATGGCTGGCGAGTCTCCCATACACCGCGGGAACGAAGGCCAAACTTAGGAACATCATGAGCGCTCTGTTTAATCACGCAATCCGCTACGAATGGCTCGAAAGGAATCCGATATCACTCGTGCGGCAGAGCGCGAAGCGTGAGCGCATCCCCGAAGTGCTGGATGTTGAAGAGATCGGAGCATTGCTCGCCGAACTCCAACATCCGTACAAGATCATGGTGTTTCTCGCGGCAGCAACAGGATTGAGAGCAAGCGAGCTCCTCGGCCTGAAGTGGCAGGATGTTGACTTCGAGTCGCTGGAGATCAGTCTCAACCGTGGTGTCGTGCACCAGGTCGTCGGGGAACTCAAAACAGAAGCATCGCAAAAGCCGATTCCCCTCGACCCGGAATTGGCCCGTGAGCTTTTGGTGTGGCGGTATCTGTCGCCCTTCAACCAACAGGCCGATTGGGTATTTGCCAGCCCCGAGATGAAGGGTCTACAACCGTACTGGCCGGAGAACCTCCTGCGGCGATACATCCGGCCGGCGGCTGAGAGATGCGGCATTCACAAGAAGATCGGTTGGCACACTTTCCGTCACAGCTATGCAAGCCAGCTGAAAGCGAATGGCGAAGATGTGAAGGTGGTGCAAGAGTCTTTGCGCCATGCCAACAGCCGAATCACTCTCGATACGTACACCCAGGCCAGCACGCCAGCGAAGAGACGGGCACAAACCAAAGTTGTCGGGATGATTTTTCCAAAGCAGACTCAAACGACTGCGGTGGGAGGAGGGAACTGATTCCGCTTATTGTTCCTTTCTGTTCCCACGCTCGAACGCCACGCTTTCCGCAACTGCCAGAAAAGAATGGCGGGGACGACGGGACTCGAACCCGCGACCTCTGCCGTGACAGGGCAGCGTTCTAACCAACTGAACTACGTCCCCCGCGTGAAACTTGTGACCTTATACAACGATGCGATGAAGCGATCCGCCCACACAATCCGCCAGAGCGATCGACCTAAGAATCTCGCCCGAGCAATTCGTCGAATTAGGCCGATGGTGGGCGGTCACGGATTTGAACCGCGGACCTTCCCGGTGTAAGCGGGACGCTCTAACCGCTGAGCTAACCGCCCATAGAACCGCACCATGGTAACAGACTCCCGGCGCCCCGCGCTAGGCCATCGCGCCCCGTGCAGCAAGATTTTTTCACGCCGAACTCGCTGAAAATTCCGGCGAAACCTCGCCGCGAAGCGCCGCAAATCAGTCTGCAGAATTTTCGCGAAATCTTGCTGAATTTTCCGCCGCAATTCGAGCCGCCGCGCCCTTGCTAACTTATTCACGGCAATACACCTGTCCCTTCGTACAGGAGCAAAAATTAGCCTGTCCTTTGGTACAGGTTTCGTCGCGCCCTATCGGCTGTTAGCTGATTCACTACGAGAGTCGCACGGGTGACTTTTTTCGGCACCTTGCCATGCTACGCTGGCTCATCGGGTGGGTTCTAGTACCACTCTCGGATACTCATGTCTTCACGACTCGGCGAAATTCTCGTTAAAGACAGCCTGATCACTGCCGATCAGCTTCGGCAGGCGCTCGACCACCAGAAAAAGACTGGCGGCCGCCTGGGCACCTGCTTAGTAAAGCTCGGTCTGGTGAGTGATGACGACATTACCGCCGTCCTCTCCCGGCAATACGGCGTGCCTTCCATCAATCTGAAATTCTATGAAGTAGATCCTGCCGTCATTAAACTCGTGCCGCAAGAAACCGCCATCCGCTATCAGATAGTCCCGCTATCCCGCGTGGGCTCAACCCTTACGATCGCGATGACCGATCCGACAAACGTCTTCGCGATGGACGACATCAAGTTCATGACCGGCTTCAACGTCGAGCCGGTCGTCGCCAGCGAAACCGCCATCAGTGAAGCCATCCATAAATTCTACGGCGACGTGGAGAGCGTTGAACAGCTCGACAAGGTAATGAAAGACCTCGCCGGGGATGAAGCTTCGCTGGAACTCTCGGCTGAAGAAGCCGAGATGGACCTCGCGACCCTCGAGAAGGCCGCCGAGGAAGCCCCCATCATCAAGCTGGTCAACCTGATTCTCACCGACGCCGTCAAGCGCGGCGCCAGCGACATCCACGTGGAGCCTTACGAAAAAGAATATCGCGTGCGCTTCCGCGTGGACGGCATTTTGCAGAACGTCATGGCGCCGCCCATGAAACTGAAAGACGCCATCACCAGCCGCGTCAAGATCATGGCCAAGCTGGACATCAGCGAAAAGCGGTTGCCGCAAGACGGCCGCATCATGATCAAGTACCTGAAGGACGGAAAGAAAAAAGAACTCGACTTTCGCGTTTCCACCGTCCCCACGCTCTTCGGCGAAAAAATCGTTATGCGCTTGCTCGATAAGGAAAACCTGCGCTTGGATATGACCAAGCTCGGCTTCGAGCAGGAATCGCTCACCAAATTCGAGCGCCAGATTCTGAAGCCGTACGGCATGGTGCTCGTCACTGGCCCCACAGGTTCCGGCAAAACCAACACTCTGTATTCCTCGGTCGCGCGCCTGAACACTTCGGAAACCAACATCATGACCGCCGAAGATCCGGTCGAATTCCAGCTGCCCGGCATCAACCAGGTGCAGATGAAGGAACAGATCGGCCTGAACTTCGCCTCCGCTCTGCGCGCTTTCCTGCGGCAAGACCCGAACATTATTCTGGTCGGCGAAATCCGCGACTTTGAGACCGCGGAAATCGCCGTAAAAGCGGCGCTCACCGGCCACTTGGTGCTTTCCACGCTGCACACCAATGATGCTCCTTCCACCATCAGCCGATTGATGAACATGGGAATTGAGCCGTTTCTGGTGGCAACTTCCGTGAACCTGATCTGCGCGCAACGGCTGGTCCGCCGCATTTGCGCGGGCTGCAAAGAGCCTCTGCAGATTCTCCCGCAGGCGCTGATTGACGCCGGTTACACCAAGGACGAAGCGGATAAAACCGTCATCCAGCACGGCCGCGGCTGTGGCACTTGCAACAACACGGGGTACAAAGGCCGCGTCGGCCTCTACGAAGTAATGGAAATCAACGACGATTTGCGCGAGCTAATTCTGGTCGGCGCATCAGCTCTGGAAATCAAGAAGAAGGCCTTGGAAACGGGAATGATCACGCTGCGGCGTAGCGGCTTAATCAAATGCGCCCTGGGCCATACCACTCTCGAAGAAGTTGTGCGCGAGACAGTTCTCTAAGCGGAGGAAATATGGCAGGCATTACGTTAAGCGAACTCTTGAAGAAGATGATCGAAATGTCAGGCAGCGACCTGCACCTCTCCACGAACAGCGCGCCACGTATTCGCGTGCACGGAAAATTGCGCCCGCTGGATATGCCTCCGCTCACCGCGGCGGACACCAAGGCACTCGCTTACAGCGTGCTGACGGACGTCCAGAAGCACCGCCTGGAAGAAAATCTCGAACTCGACTTTTCCTTCGGCTTGAAGAGCCTGGCGCGCTTCCGCGGCAACATCTTCCATCAGCGCGGAGCCGTCGCCGCCGTCTTCCGTACCATTCCGTGGGAGATCAAGACTTTCGACGCTCTCGGCCTGCCCAATGTAGTGCGCGGCCTGTGCGACAAGCCGCGCGGCCTGGTGCTTGTCACCGGCCCGACCGGCTCGGGCAAATCCACCACGCTTGCGGCCATGCTCGACAAGATCAACAACGAGCATGAAGAGCACATGATTACCATCGAAGACCCCATCGAGTTCCTGCACAACCACAAGAAGTGCCTGGTCAACCAGCGCGAAGTGCACTCGGACACGCATTCCTTCTCGAACTCACTGCGCGCCGCGCTGCGCGAAGATCCGGACGTCGTCCTCATCGGCGAAATGCGCGACCTGGAAACCATCGAATCCGCTCTGCGCATCGCAGAGACCGGCCACTTGACCTTCGCCACCCTGCACACCAATTCCGCCGTCTCCACCATTAACCGTATCGTGGACGTTTTCCCCGCGCACCAGCAGCCGCAAGTTCGCGCGCAGCTCTCCATGGTGCTCGAAGGCATTCTTTGCCAATCGCTGCTTCCCAAAATTGACGGCCGCGGCCGCGCCATGGTGATGGAGATCCTTATCCCCACCGCCGCCATCCGCAACCTGATCCGCGAAGACAAGATTCACCAGATCTATTCAGCCATGCAGACCGGTACAGGTGCGTCCGGCATGCAGACCTTTAACCAGAGCCTGGCTAATGCCTATTTCCAGAAATGGATCACCCTGGAAGTGGCGCTGGCACGGTCTTCGAATCCAGACGAATTGCAGGACTTGATTAACCGTGGGGTGACGTCGCCGCAGCAGGGCGCCGGTAAGGTTCCTGTCCGCCGGTAAGCGGGTTCGTAAGCGATTTGGGAAGCGACAAAGTACGCGACGCGTTACGCGGCGCAACACGTGGAAAGGATTAGAGGAGGTAACCAGTCATGCCAGTATTTACCTATCGCGGAACCAATAAAACGGGCGCGACCGTCGCGGGGGAACGCACAGCGGGCACCAAGGCGGAGGTTTCCGCCGCGCTGCGCCGGGAGAATATCAACGTCAGCAAGCTCTCGGAAAAAGGTAAGGAATTCAATATTCCTTCCTTCGGCGGCAGCGGCGTGGATTCCAAGGAGCTGGCCATCTTCACCCGCCAGTTCTCGGTGATGATCGACGCCGGCTTGCCCCTCGTGCAGTGCCTGGAGATTCTCGCCGGGCAGCAGGAGAACAAGACCTTTCAGAAGATTCTGAACGGCGTGCGCGGCTCGGTTGAAGGTGGCGCCACACTTTCCACCTCCATGAAGCAGTACGATAAGGTCTTCGATCCTCTCTACTACAACATGGTGGAAGCGGGAGAGACGGGCGGTATTCTCGACACCATTCTGCAGCGCCTCTCCAGCTACATCGAAAAGAACGTCAAACTGAAGCGCGCCGTGCAGTCCGCGATGATCTATCCGATCGCCGTCTTCAGCATCGCTGGCGGCGTAATCGTCCTGCTGCTGTGGAAGGTCGTTCCGATTTTCACACAGCTCTTCAACGGTCTGGGCGCGGACCTGCCGCTACCCACGCGCATCGTCATTCAGATGAGCGAATTCGTCGGCAGCATCTACGGTTTCATCATCGCCGCGTTCTTCGTCGGCGGCATCTTCGCCTTGAAATCCTGGTACGGAACGCCGCCAGGTCGCATGGCGATTGATACCATCATCTTGAAGATTCCTCTGGTCGGGCCGCTCATGAGAAAAATTGCCGTCGCGCGCTTCACTCGCACACTTGGCACCTTGATCTCCAGCGGCGTGCCCATCCTCGAGGGCTTGGACATCACCGCGCGCACTTCCGGCAACGCCGTCGTCGAGCGCGCCATCACCCAAACGCGCAAAGCCGTCGAAGCTGGCCGCTCGCTCGTTGATCCTCTAAAGGACACCGGCGTGTTTCCCGGCATGGTTACCCAGATGATCGGCGTCGGCGAACAAACCGGCGCGATGGACGCGATGCTCCAGAAAATCGCGGACTTCTATGAGGACGAAGTGGACGCGGCCGTGAAAGACCTGCTGACCGCCATGGAACCCATCATGATCGTCGTGCTGGGCGTGGTCGTCGGCGGCATCGTTATTTCCATGTACCTGCCTTTGTTCTCGTTGATCGGCAAACTGGCAGGCCACTAGAACCCGTGCGGCTCTGGCTCGCATCCATCAGGCGCCTCGCTCGCGAAATGAGCCGAGGCGCCTGCGGATGCGCTGGCGAGTTTCCGCGGCGCGGCAGGATTTGGGGACCATGTGCATGTGGCGCTGCTCGCGCCAGTAGCGCGGTGAAAAATCTGAAATGAAGTCCACACCTAATGTGAATGAATGGCTTTCGTGGCTGGGACGGGTCCGCTTCCTGGCCATCACTTTCCTTGTGGGCATCGTCATTGCCGCGCGCCATCTCACTCCCATGCCGGTGCCGGTTCGTTCCTTTGTGCAACTGATCGCGCTCTGGTACACCCTCGCGATTTTCTACGTCATCCTCCGCCGATGGGTTCCGCTGGCGCGTTGGCACGCGCCGCTGCAAATCGCCTGCGATCTATTGCTGGTCACCGGAGTCGTGTACTCCACCGGCATGCAGGACAGCTATTTCGTCTCGATCTACCTTCTCGCGATATTAATGGCCAGCGTCCTGTTTTCGCGCCGCGGCGTTTTTCTGGTGGCCGGATTTGCCTTCGTGCTTCTGGGCGGCGCGCTCGAGCTCATCCTCTACGGCATACTTCCGCGCACCGCCAGCTCCACACCCACGCTGCGTCTGCTCGATTCCTGGCTGGCGAGCAATCTCTTCGCGTTTTTTGCTGTCGCCTACCTCGGCAGCCTGCTCGCGCAAACGCTGCGCAAGAAAGGCGTTGAACTCGAAGCCAAGAGCGAAGAGCTCAAGGATCTGCAAACTTTCAATCAGGACATCATCGAATCCATGCGCGGCGGCTTGCTCACCACCGATATGGAAGGCCGTATCCTGGTGATGAACCGCGCCGGCGCGGAAATCACCGGCTCGGGTTTTGGCCTGCATCGCGGCGAAAAAATCGCCGACCTTTTTCCCGGCTTCTGGCCCGTCGAACGCGATGAGCAGGGCAATCCCCTCGCCGCGCGCAAGGAAATCGAATACAAGACTGCCGAAGGCAACTCGCGCTTCCTGGGTCTTTCCATCTCACCGCTGCGCACCGCACAAAATCAGAATATGGGCTTCGTCTATAACTTTCAGGACTTGACCGAACTCAAGCGCCTGGAGCGTGAAGTCGTCACCACCGAACGCATGGCCGCCCTCGGCCGCCTTTCCGCCGCCATCGCTCACGAAATTCGCCAGCCGCTCACGGCCATGAGCGGCGCCCTGAAAGAGCTCGCGCGCCTCGCCCCTCTCGATGAAGACGACAAAAAACTCGTCCACATCGTCAGCCGCGAATCGCAGCGCCTCAATCAGATCATCACCGACTTTCTGGACTATTCGCGCGTGAAGTCCTACCACTTCGCCGATATTGACGTCGTCCCGCTCATCGAAGAAACCCTGCTGCTTATCGAACACGACGCCACCGCCGCCGGCAAGCTGCGCATCGTGCGCGATTTCAAAATTCGCAGCTTGCGCGCGCGCGCCGATCGCGACGCCTTGAAACAAGTCTTCTGGAACCTCTGCAACAACGCTCTGCGCGCCATGCCCTCGGGCGGCGTGCTCACCGTCAGCATTGCGGCAGACGATACCTGGGTGCGCATCCACATTGGCGACACCGGCATCGGCATTGACCCGGCGCAGGCCACGCGCATCTTCGAGCCCTTCCAGTCCGGATTTATCGGTGGCACCGGCCTCGGCCTCGCCGTCGTCTATCAGATATTGCAAGCGCATCGCGCCCGCATTCGCGTCGAAGCCGAGAAGGGAAGTGGCGCCGAGTTCATCGTCGAAATTCCGCGCGCCGCCCGCACCTCCCGCGCCGCCACACCCAAACTGCAGGATCCTCGCGAACATGACGAGCACCTTCGCGTCGTAGGGAAGGGGTAGCCCGCCATGGCTCACTTACTAGTCGTTGACGACGAACCCTCCATCTCCGAGCTGCTCGAAATCAGCTTCCGCAAGGAGGGCCATAAAGTCGAAGTTGTTTCGAATGGCCAAGCCGCCAAGCGTCGCCTGGCCGCGCAAGTTTTCGATATCGTCATCTCCGATATCTGCATGCCGGACATGAATGGCGTGGAGCTGCTGCAATATTCCAAAGAAGTCTCGCCCGACACCATTTTCATTCTGATCACGGGTGTCCCCACCGTGGACACCGCCATTGACGCGGTGAATTTCGGCGCCGACCGCTACGTCGTTAAAGGCGATCGCCTGCTCGATGAGCTGCGCCCCGCTGTGAAACGTATCGCGGAAAACCAGGCGCTGCGCAAGGAGGCCGGCGAACTCCGCCGCCAACTCCGCCGCTTCACCGGCTTCGACCACATCATCGGCGCCAGCCCCAAAATGCGCGATCTCTTCGACCTGATCGAAACCATCGCGCCACAGTCCAGCCGCGTGCTCATCACCGGAGAGAGCGGCACGGGTAAAGAGCTCGTCGCCCGCGCCATCCACGAAAATAGCGCGCGCGCGAAAGCCCCCTTCATCACCATCAATTGCGGCGCGTTTCCCGAAACCTTGCTTGAATCCGAGCTCTTCGGCTACCTCCGCGGCTCCTTCACCGGTGCGAACGAAAATCGCCGCGGCCTTTTCCAGGCTGCCGACGGCGGCACGCTCTTCATGGACGAGATCGGCAACATGAGCCTCACCATGCAGGTAAAGCTCTACCGCGTCCTGCAGGAAGGAAAAGTCCGGCCGCTGGGCAGCACCGAAGAAAGCGATGTGGACGTGCGCGTCATCGCCGCCACCAACAAAGATTTCGCCAAGGAAATCGCCGAAGGCCGTTTCCGCGAGGACCTTTATTACCGCCTCAGCGTCATTCCGATTCACCTGCCCGCACTGCGCGAACGCCGCGAAGACATCCCGCTCCTCGCGCGTTCTTTCCTGGATCGCTATTCGAAATCCATGGGCAAAAAAATCGAAGCGATAGACCCGGAAGCCATGCGCCGCCTCGAAGTCTATGACTGGCCGGGCAACGTTCGCGAACTCGAAAACACCATCGAGCGCGCCGTCGCTCTGGAATCGTCTGCGCGCATTTCCGCCGAAGCGTTGCCTACTCGCATCCGCGATCACTATCAAGAGACCATCTCGAATCATTCCGGAAACGGCCACGGTAACGGGAATGGCAGCGGCAATGGCAACGGCTCTATCCTTCCCGCCGAAGGCCTCGATCTCGAAGTCTATATCCAGCAACTCGAGCGTTCCTTCCTGCTAGCCGCCATGGAACGTTCCGGCGGAGTTCGCACCCGTGCCGCCGACACTCTGAAAATGTCCTACCGCTCCTTCCGCCACTACGCCAAGAAGTACGGAATCTAGGCTTCCGCATCCGCCCGCATCGGAATACTTCCGAAATACTCGTGGCCGTTACCTTTGAATCTGCCTTTGACCTTGTAGCGGCCGCCTGCTTTTCCCTTTTAGGCGGGCGTTTTTGAACTTGTTTCTGCCGTTGCCTCTGCTCTAATCCGGTCGGCGAATCCCCCCTTCTTTCTCTGTGTTCTCCGTTTTTCCTCCGCGCCCTCTGTGTTAAATCTTTTGACTTTCTCTGCGTCCTCAGCGTCTCCGCAGTTCGCGCCATCACCGTCGCAACTCGGGAACTCCGTTCCAAATCGGAACGCCTCGCCCATCGCTCATCCCTGTCGCCGCATTCAGTCCGTCCCCGCAGTCACAATTCGTCGAGGTTCCGCGCAACTCCCGTCCCTCATTATCACTGTAACTAAATGAGAGATTTATAATAGGTCGCACCCCCTTCAATCCATTCCATCTGCGCCCGCGCAACGCCGCATTCCTCGCAATCGCTTCGACTGGCCTTCGCCGTGCACTTACCGCCGCGTAACCCGCCAGTGAGATCCACAGATTCTGGTTACACGAGTTTCAAGGAGAAACAATGAGAAAGAAACAGAAGGGCTTTTCGCTAATCGAGTTGCTCATCGTCGTGGCGATTATTTTGATCATCGCGGCTATCGCAATTCCGAACTTGCTTCGCGCCCGCATCGCCGCCAATGAATCTTCGGCGGTCGGTTCGGTGCGTACGATTGTCACTGCGGAAGTCACCTATTCCTCCACGTGGGGAACTGGATTTGCTGCCACCATTGCAAATCTGGGTGGTGCGAATCCTTGCACCGCGGCTGCGGCAGCGGCATGTTTGATTGATCCAGTCTTGGCTGCGGGCAACAAGAGCGGCTACAAGCTGGCAGCGCCGGGTGGCGCGGCTGTCGGTGGTATTGTTCCGACGTTCGCCGTTAGCGCCGTACCGCAAACAGTCGGTCAGACGGGTCAACGCTCGTTCTGCTCCGACGAATCCGGTGTAGTCCGTTTTGACCCGCTCGGTGCAACCACCGCAGCGACGGACGTTGCCTGCCAGGCTCTGGCGCCACTCCAGTAGTCTAGTCGTAACTTCGAAGCGGGAGGGAAGTTTAACTTCCTTCCCGCTTTCGTTTTTCAGAAGAGCAGGCCAGCAGGGAATTGCACAAGCCAAGTGAAGCAACAGCAGGGGAGCCTTAACGGATCAGGTCATGCGCGCCTTAGCACAAACCGGCAAACAAAATCAGCACCGCCAGCGCGGCTTCTCGCTCATCGAATTGCTCATCGTCGTGGCCATCATCCTGATTATCGCCGCCATCGCCATTCCCAATCTTTTGCACGCAAAGATCGCCGCCAATGAAGCTGCCGGGGCCGAAGTTCTGCGCACCATCACCACGGCCGCGGTAACCTATAATTCCACTTACGGAAATGGCTATCCGGCCACGCTCGCCAATCTTGGCGGCCCGGCCCGGAGGGGCTTCCACCTGCGATCTGTCCGTGCTCATGGACAGCATCATCGCCGCAGCTCCCCATCAGAAGAGCGGATATACCTTTTCCTATACCGCCGTCGGCGCGCCCGTAACTGCCGTCCCGGGCTGCACGTTGCCGGGCGCGAATGCTTACCTAGTCACCGCCACTCCCATAACAGAATCCGTCACCGGCATCCGCAGCTTCTGCAGCGACGAGCCCGCAACCATTCACTACGACACCACCGGCGCCACCGCCGGCAGCCAAAACGCCTGCGAGGTCTTGCCCGCCTTGCAGTAGCCCCCGACAAGCTGCATCACCCTGGTCACACCCGCCAGCAACACTCAGCCACCCTGGTTCGCCCCGAACCTTCCGCCGCACGCGCGCTGCTTTCGCTTTCCCTCCGCTACCGTCTGATAACTCGACTGTTTCCGTCGCCGAAAGGGGTCAAAAAAAGTCACCTTTTGCGACTGCGTTTGGCTGCGGTATAGTCATAGCTGGCACCAGGCTGGGACAACACGTGTATCTCTATGTACATCATAGTGATGCGCGAATGTGTGTCAAAAGTAAACAGGTGCGCCGATTTGGAATGCCCCGTGCATCTATCCCTCGCGTACCCCGCCAGGGCGTATGACACGGAATCAGGAGCTATGCTCCCAGGAGCTACAATGAAAAAGAACCAGAAGGGTTTTTCACTGATCGAATTGCTGATCGTCGTGGCGATTATTTTGATCATCGCGGCCATCGCAATTCCGAACCTGCTGCGCGCCCGCATCGCAGCCAACGAATCGTCCGCTGTTGGTTCGATTCGCACGCTCGTCACCGCCAACGTGACTTACCAATCCACGTGGGGCACGGGCTTCGCCACCGGCCTGGCCGTTCTGGGTGGTGCGAATCCTTGCACCGCGACTGCGGCAACTGCTTGCTTGATTGACCCGGTCTTGGCCGGCGGTAACAAGAGCGGCTATGCCATCTTCGACGTCGGTGGTGCAGCGGTCGCCGGCGTCGTGCCGACGTTCGTTGTTTACGCTAAGCCGCAAACCGTTGGACAGACCGGCCAGCGTGCATTTTGCTCGGACGAGTCCGGTGTGGTGCGTTTCGACGTGGCTGGCACGATGGCGCCGGCGACGGACGCGGCTTGCGAAGCGTTCCCCCCGCTCCAGTAGTGTCGGTTTAGTTCCAGAGGCGGGAGGGAAGCTGCCTTTCTTCCCGCTCTCTTTTTGTTAAGGGCAGCACACTCAAGTTCGCTGGGGACATGAAGGAACTGGATCATGAGCAGCCACCTCCAATTCGGGACGCACAAAATCGAAAGGGGCTCGCAGTTCGGATTCTCGCTGATCGAACTACTCATCGTGGTTGCCATTATTTTAGTCATTGCGGCGATTGCAATTCCCAATCTTCTGCATGCACGGATTGCCGCCAACGAGGCAGCGGCGGGCGAAACGGTGCGAACCATCACGACGGCGGCGATGGCCTACAGCTCGACTTATGGGAATGGATTTCCGCCTTCGCTCAATGTATTGGGCGGTGTTCCCGGAGCGGCGGCAACGTGCGACCAGGCGAATTTGTTGGATCCAATCATCAGCACAGCGCCCTATACGAAGAGCGGTTTCGCGTTTACCTTCACTGCAGTGGGCGCCACGGTAACGCCGGTCCCAGGTTGCTCGAATCCCGGTACTAACGCTTACCTGGTTACGGCCAATCCTACTACCGAGGATTTAACCGGCATTCGCAGTTTTTGCAGTGACGAGCCCGGGACCATCCATTTCGATACCACCGGCGCCATCGCCGGGAGCCAGAACGCCTGCGAAGCATTGCCCGCACTGCAATAGTTTCACGCTGTTTCCTCGCTTCTCATACAAGTCTCCCGCAAATACAGCACGCCCTGCTCTTCGTTATCACGCGTTTCGCTTTTACTTTCCCATGCGTCCGGCATGCCCGCACCGGCTTTCTTGCCGCATTCTGTCGTTCCCGAAAGCCAAAATTCGTCGATTTTGTGAAGCTGCTGATGATCCCAGCGAGCTACGGCGTCCGCTTTGTGCAAACAAGTCCGGGTATCTCCTTGCGCGTCATAGCGATAATCGTATGTTTCGTAACAGTAAACGCCGTGTGCCGGAGTGGAACTGCTGTTGCTACTTACTTATTCGCCATTCGTTGTCGGGACTTCGCGCCGGCCCCCAAGTGTTTTCAGTCAGATACTAAATCGAAGGAGAGAAGAGAAAATGAAAAAGAACCAGAAGGGTTTTTCACTCATCGAATTGCTGATCGTCGTGGCGATTATTTTGATCATCGCGGCCATCGCAATTCCGAACCTGCTGCGCGCCCGCATCGCAGCCAACGAATCGTCCGCTGTTGGTTCGATTCGCACGCTCGTCACCGCCAACGTGACCTACCAGTCCACGTGGGGCACGGGCTTCGCCACCGGTCTGGCCGTTCTGGGCGGTGCGAATCCTTGCACCGCGACTGCGGCAACTGCTTGCTTGATTGACCCGGTCTTGGCCGGCGGTAACAAGAGCGGCTATGCCATCTTCGACATCGGTGGTGCAGCGGTCGCCGGCGTAGTGCCGACGTTCGTGGTGTACGCTGACCCCCAGACTGTCGGACAGACCGGCCAGCGTGCATTTTGCTCGGACGAGTCCGGTGTGGTTCGCTTCGACGTGGCTGGCACGATGGCGCCGGCGACGGACGCGGCGTGCGAAGCGTTTCCTCCACTCCAGTAACCTGAACCGTTGGAAGGCGGGGAAGAAGCGACGCTTCTTCCCCGTTTTTCATTTTAAGAAGCCAGAATATCGAGGGTGGTTATGGCTGGACCCTCGGAGATTCGTTCCGCCTCGCACCGCTCGGAGCACAATTTCCTGCTAGACTAAACGCGTGCTCGCAACCTTTCTTTTCGCAATCGTTTCCGTCTTTTCCACCCCCGCGCGCGACGCCCAATCAGTCCTTCACGCGCTCGAAGCTCGCTATCATCGTGCCCAAACGCTAAAAGCCGCGTTCTACGAACGCTACACCGACTCCAGCACCGCGGGCGAAGGCTCCGCCGAATCCGGCACCGTTTATTTCTCGCAACCCGGACGCATGCGCTGGGAATATGAATCACCCGAGCAAAAACTCTTCGTCGTTGATGGCACCAATGTCTGGTTCTACGTTCCCGCCGACCGCACCGTCAGCCGCGCCAAAGTAAAGGAAAGCTCCGACTGGCGCACTCCGCTAGCGCTGCTTACGGGGAAGTCAGACCTTTCGAAACTGTGTCGCGAAATCGAAATCGTGGATCCCGCGAAAACACCGGCCAACGCTGCCAATCCACTGGATTTGGAAGATCGCCCCAGCAGCCCCGAAAACACGGTCCTCCGCTGCGTCCCCAAACGCGAATCCGCCGACGCCGATCAGGAAATCACCGAGGTTCTCCTCGAATCCGACCCCGAATCCCATCTCGTGCGTTTAATCATCCGCCAACCAGGAAATCTCGAAACCGAATTTCGCTTCGCGAACTGGCAAGAAAACCTCCCCGTCGCCGAAACCATGTTCCATTTCTCGCCACCCCCAGGCGTAACCGTAGTTGACGAATCCGCCCTTGCCAACCAAGTTCATTGAAAGCGTCAGCTGATTGCCTTTGAATTTGTAGCCCCGCACTTCAGTGCACCACGCATACCGTATCGCGGAATGATGTCGGTCCGAATCCCGCCCCCCTATTACTACAGTATTAATTCTAAACACCTTTTCTCGTCCCAACGTTTACCCACAAAGGGGTATGCTAAACTTTGCAAGAGACGTCCCACCCTCCGGGCCGTCTATACGCACGTGGGCCAATACGTATGTAAAGTCGGAGACACTTCCGGCCGCATCTTCCAACAATTGGAGACGGCCCAGTCCGAGGGCGAAGCCCGCCAGCGCCTTGCCGATCAAGGATTCCACGTTTTTTCCGTCCGCATGCATTTTGATTTTCTCTCGCAACTCAGCGGCAAGCATCGCGCCAAAAAACTCGTCCTCAATGATTTCCTCATCTTCAACCAACAGTTCAACACGCTCGTAAAGGCCGGCCTCCCCATACTGAAAGCTCTCGACCTCCTCGCCGAACGCGCCGCCGCCCCGCGCCTCCGTCCGGTTCTGCAAGACGTCCGCCAGCGCGTCCGCGAAGGCGCCCTGCTCTCCGAAGCGCTCGCCGCGCAAGGCTCCTTCCCTCCGGTGTACGTCACCGCCATCACCGCAGGGGAACGCAGCGGCAACCTCACCGGCGTTCTGGAACAATATATTTCCTATCTGCGCGTCAGCGCCGGCTTCAAAAAAGAACTCATCACCGCGCTGATCTATCCCGCCATCCTGGTGATCGCCGTCGTGTGCACCCTGACATATCTGGTCACCTACGCCATGCCTCAATTCGCGAAGTTGTATTCCGACCTCGGCATTCAGTTACCCCCCATCACCCAATTCATGCTCGATTTGGCCGTGCCGCTGCGTGATTATCTTCTGGTGGTGATCGCCGGCGCCGCGGTGATCGCCGCGGGCATATTTATTTGGACCCGCTCCGACAAAGGCGCCCTAACCATTGATCGCCTGAAACCAAAAATCCCGGTCTTCGGTGATATCTGGCTGAAATCGCAAATCGCGCAATTTGTGCGAACGCTCTCCACGCTGCTTGCCGGTGGCACACCGCTGGTAGCGGGCCTCGAAACCTCGTCGCAGGCCATCGGCAGCCGCCTCATCGCCACTTCTGTGCAAAGCGCCGCAGGCAAAGTGCGCGAAGGCCGCACGCTCCACGAGAGCCTGGCCGAAACGCGCCTGATTCCCGACCTCGCCCTGGAAATGATCGAAGTCGGCGAAGCTTCCGGCGCGCTCGCCGCCATGCTCACCAGCGTCGCCGAATTCTACGAAGAAGAAGTCAGCACCCGGCTGCAGCGCACCTTGATCTGGGTTTCGCCCGCCATTTTGGTGGTCATGGCCGTTGTGGTAGGCTTTATTTTGATATCCCTTTATCTGCCGCTCTTCTCCCTCCAGGTGGGTTCCGGGGGTTAGAATCCAATAATGGCAACGACCACTAACAATCCGGTTGTTCCCGGCGGCACAGACGACGCAGCTGAACGCGACCAGGCCCGCAAACTAGCCGAGCGCTATCGCTGCCCCTTCGTGGACCTGCGCGAGCAGCGCATTGACCCAGACCTGTTCCGCAGCATTCCTGCCGAGCTGATGTTTCGCTACAAGTTCGTCCCCCTCGAAGCGCACGACACCACGCTCGTCGTCGCCCTCGCCGATCCCAGCCAGCTCCATCTCACCGATGAGCTTTCGCTCCTCCTCGGCAAGCGCCTGCAAATCAAAGTCGCCACCACATCCCAAATTGACGATCTCCTGAAGCGTACCGAACAGTCCCAGCGCGTCCTCGACCAGGCCACCGAAGGTTTCACTCTGCAAGTCGTCAGCGACGATGAGGACAGCGACGAAAACATCTCGATGGACAAGCTCACGCGCGACTCCGGCGTGAGCCCCGTCGTGCGCCTCGTGGACACCGTCATCTTCACCGCCCTCGAGCGCCGCGCCAGTGACATTCACATCGAAACGCGCAACACCGAAGTAGTCGTCAAGTACCGCATTGACGGCGTCCTGCAATACGCCATGCAGCCGCTCGCCAAGGAATGGCACGCCACGATTCTTTCGCGCATTAAAGTGATGAGCGAGCTCGATATCGCCGAGCGCCGCGTCCCGCAGGACGGCCGCTTCCGCGTGCGTTACAAAGGCCGCTTCGTGGACTTCCGAGTCTCGATCATGCCCTCCGTCCACGGGGAAGACGCCGTGCTGCGCGTCCTCGACAAAGAAACCCTCAGCGAAAAATTCCGCAATCTGACTCTCGACGTTGTCGGCTTCGATGGCCCGGACAAAACGCGCTTTCGCCGCTACATTCAGGAACCTTACGGCATGGTCCTCGTCACCGGACCCACCGGCTCCGGCAAAACCACCACGCTCTACGCCGCCATCAATGAAATCAAGAACGACGAAGACAAAATCATCACCATCGAAGACCCGGTCGAATATCAAGTCCGCGGCATCACTCAGATTCCCGTCAACGAAAAGAAAGGCCTCACCTTCGCCCGCGGCCTGCGCTCCATCCTGCGTCACGACCCTGACAAAATCATGGTCGGCGAAATCCGCGACCAGGAAACCGCGCAGATCGCCATCAATTCCGCGCTCACCGGCCACCTGGTTTTCACCACCGTCCACGCCAACAATTGCACTGACGTAATCGGCCGCTTCATCAATATGGGCGTCGAACCCTACAATTTCGTTTCCGCGCTGAATTGCATCCTCGCGCAGCGCCTCGTCCGCGTGATCTGCGAAAATTGCAAAAAACCAGTCCAGTACGCGCCCGAGATCCTGAAAGAGTCCGGCCTCGACCCCGTCGAATGGTCCAAAATTCCATTCTACGAAGGCGCCGGGTGCCTGGAATGTTCCGGCAGCGGCTATCGCGGCCGCTCGGCGATCACTGAGTTGCTCGATCTTTCCGACCACATTCGCGAAATGATCATCAATCGCCGCCCCACCTCTGAGATCAAACGCGTCGCGAAAGAAGAAGGCATGTCCTTCCTGCGCGATTCCGGCCTCGCCAAAGTCCGCGGCGGCACCACCACGCTTCGCGAAATCAATAAGGTGACTTTCCTTGACTAGCTCCACCAGCTTGGCCAGCCAATTCTTCGAGCTGGCTCCGATGCAGCGGCTGGAGCGCTGGCTGAACGCTATGCCGCATCCGTCGGTCGTCGTCGAGATCACCTCCACGCACGTTGCCGCGGCGCATTGGTCCGCGACGGGCCGCCACCTGGAATCGCACGCCATTGAGCCGCTGCCCCCGGGCGCTATCATGGCTTCGCCGGTGGATACCAACGTCGTGCAACCCGATGCCGTCCGCTCCATCCTGCGCAAAGTTTTGAGTCGCGTTCCCGCGCACAATTCGCCGCTCGCGCTTTTGATCCCTGATCCCGTCGTGCGCGTCTTTATTCTTCCGTTCGATACTTTGCCGCGCCGCGCCGATGAAGCTCTCCAGTTGCTGCGCTGGCGCCTCAAGAAAAGCGTTCCGTTCGATGTGGACGAAACCGCCGTCTCCTGGATGCGCCAAACCGGCCGTCAGGGCGCGCTCGAAGTCGTCACCGCGGTCGCGCGTCAGCGGATAATTAAGGAATATGAAGATATCCTGCAGCCCTTGGGATCGAGCGCCGGAGTGGTGCTTAGCTCAACGCTTAGCACTCTGCCATTGCTTGGTGACGATGGCTCCACGCTGCTCGTGCGCATTTCTGGCAAAACCTTAACCACCGTGATCGTCAGCGCCGGCAATCTGTGCGTCTATCGCTCCACCGAAATGTCCGGCGAAGCCGCGGCGCTCGATCCCCAATCCATGCTCGATGAGATTTTTCCGGCGGTCGCATATTTTCAAGACACTTGGGGTGGCGCTCCCGATCGCGCCCTGATAGCCGGATTTGGCGCCCGCGAAGAAGTCTTCCGCCGCGCGCTCGGCGCCGAATTGAGATGCCCGATTGCCACTCTTTCGGAATCAGACAAGGCCCTTGAACTCGATTCCAGCGCCAAGGATCTGATCCATCAAGATCTCGATGCGCTGGTTGGCTGGATGCTCAACGGAGGTTCCTGAGCGGCCCGCGCGTCGCAAGGAAACATGAAACTTCGGCTCAATCTTTCCACCACGCCGCTCGATAACAAGCGGCCGTTCCTCGCCGCCGCGGGCGCTTTGCTCGTCGTGGGCCTGCTCATCTTCTTGTTGCTGGGCCACGCCGCCTACACTTCCTGGCGCTCCAGCCGCGACCTGCGCGCGGAGATTTCCCGCAGGCAGGACGAAATTCGCGCCAATCGCGAAAAACAAGCCGCGCTCGAAGCCTATTTTCAGACCGCCCAGGCCAAACAAGTTCTGGACCGCGCCGCCTTCCTGAATTCTCTCATTGGCCAGCGCAGCTTTCCCTGGACCAAAGTCTTTATGGACCTCGAGGAGACTCTTCCGCCGGGCGTCCGCGTTGTCAGCATTTCACCCAAGCTGGAAAATGGCCGTGCGCAAGTTGAGTTGACCATCGGCGCCGAATCTGACGAATCCAAAGTGAAATTCCTGCAGAATCTGGAACGCTCCAAAGTTTTTTCCGACATTGAAGTAAAAGACGATCGCCACGCCGATCAGCAGTCCACCGGCGACAGAATCACCGTGCAGTTGACCGCCTGGTATTCCACCACCTGACCATGAACATGACCTGGACAGTTTGGAAAAAAACGATCGCCATCGCGCTAGCGCTGCTGTTCGCGGCGGACCTGGCGCTCGTCTACCAGCTCTGGTCGTCTTCACGCGAAGGTGCCGAATCCTTAACCGCCCAGCGTGACCGCTTGAAAAAGCAAGCCGCCCTCTTGAAAGGCGACGTGGCCCGCGGCGAGCGCATTCGCCAGGATCTTTCCGGCGAAGGCCGCGAATACGATAATTTCTACCACAACGCTTTTCTGTCCGCCGATAACGGCTATTCCACCATCGAAGACGATCTGGGCAGCATCGCCGCTAAAGCCAATCTCCGCAGTTCCGGCGTCAGTTTTAAGCAGAAGGAGCTACAAGGCCGCGGCGTCACCGAAATTGATATCTCGGACACCGTCGAAGGCGATTATCCCGCCATCATTCAGTTCATTAACGGTCTCGAACATTCCAAAAATTTCTATCTCCTGAACAAATTGCATCTGCAATCGCCCAATAGTCCCGGCGGTGGCATTCGGCTGCAGCTCGATTTGCAGACTTATTTCAGGACCAGCTGAGCGATGAAGAAACAAAATCAAATCTACTTGCTCATCGGCCTGCTGGTCGTCGCGGCTTACGTGTTTTACGCCGAACGCAGCACCGGTCCCGGCATCTCCGGCGTGCTCGCTTCCGATACTACCTTCAAGCCGCTCGATGTGGATGAGCCGCACTTGCGCCTCGATCTCCTCGATAAAATCAAAAAGCTCGATTATTCCGGCTCGCATCGCAATATTTTCGTCTTCGGTCCTCCGCCTCCTCCGCCGAAAAGCGTCGAACAAATCGCTCGCGAAAATTATCGCGCGCAGGGTCCCCACCCGCCCGCACCCCCTCCGCCCGTCACAGTTCCGGCGCAGCTTTTCGGTTCGGCGCTTATCTCCAAAAGCGGCAAGCACGTGGCGTTCTTCTTGAATGGCGATGAAGTGCTGGTCGTCGAAGAAGGCTCCGTATTTCTGGATCGCTATCGCCTCGATAAAATCGGCAACGATTCCGCCGACGTCGAGGAAACTTCTTCCGGCCGCCACGCCACGGTGCAGATGGTCCAGCCGATCGGAGAATCCGGTCCGGGCAATCCGAACCAATGAACGCACGCATTATTCTCGGCGCATTTTTGACGCCGTCGCGGCGCTCGCGCACCAGCACCCCCAACGCTAATTCGCCAAGTCGAAACTCAGCTCCCCGCGGCATCGCGCGCAGCACGCCGCGCCGTCGCGGCCAAGAATCCGGCTACGCCTTTCTTTTTGTCTTGGGCCTGATGCTGGTGATGATCGCTGCCAGCCTCACCGTACTCCAGATGGGCGCCACCATTCGCCGTCGCCGCATCGAACAGGAAACGATCTGGCGCGGCAATCAGTATGCCCGCGCCATTCGCCTCTACTACCACAAGACCGGCCACTACCCGCAAACCCTCGACGATCTCGAAAAAGGCATGCCCGATCTCCATTTTCTGCGCCAACCCTACAAGAATCCCACCAATCCCGGTGACGGATCCTGGCGCTTCATCTATGTCAACGCCAACGGACAAATCATCGGCAGCACAAAGTACGCGAATCTGCAGCAAATGGCTCTGATGGACGCGAACGGCGGCAAGCTACCCACGCTGCAAGGTCAGCCCGGTTCGCCCGGCCAGCCCGGCGTCCCGGTCTCCACACTCGCCGATGCCAGTTCCGGCGCAAATTCCCAGCCGCCGCAAAACAATACGCCCGTACTCAACGACAATTCCACCGGCTCCACGCCCGCCGGTTATACTCCGCCCGATTCCGCTCAGGGCGGCGCCGGAAATTCCTCGTCCAGCCCGCAAACTGGCCAGCCGCCGAACGGCGATAATTCTCAGAACCCTTCCAACACCCAAAATTCGCAAAACCCGCGAAATCCCGGTGCAAGTTCCTCCGGTCTGAATTCCTCCAGCCTGAATAACCTCGGTGCTGGCCAAAATAATCTGCAAGCTATGCAAGGCCTTGCAGCCCTCGGCCAAGCAGGCGTCGCAGTTGATCCGGCCACGCTCGCTGCCATGGCCCTGCTGAAACCCACAGGCCCCGTGGACGGCCCAGTCCTGGGCGGCTTCCTGACAGGCGTCGGCGGCACCCAAGACACTCCTTCGCAAAGGGTCTATCACGGTGGGGAAAAGTACATCAATTGGGAATTTATCTGGAACCCGCTGGAGGACGCCGCAGCAGCCATGCAACAACAATCCGGCGGGCTGGCAGGCGGCGGCCTACCCGGCAGCGGTCCGGGGCAGGGAACCGCCAGCCCCTTCGGGGCAGCGCCGGGCAGCACCACCCCAAATCAACAAAATCCGACGTCGAGCAATCCGTTTCAACAGCAACCGCAACAACCCCAGCCACCACAATAACCATAACCGCAGTCGTTCCTGGGAACGCCAACCTCTCGATTGGCGCCTGAAGGATGCGCGATCTTCTGTCAACGTCCGCGACACGCCTTACGCACTGTTATCAGAATATCCTGTACACTCTGCCAGCCACGCCGCGGCGGTCATACACCAGCGCGCGCCGGTCCGGACGCTCGATGCACAGCAAAAAAAATCGGGCCCGCCACGAGCGAGCCCGATCCATCACATCCAAATGTGTTTCGACGCCGCCGAGGACTAACTCTGCCCCGCCGCCTTCGCAAAAAACGCCGCCGCTCTCTTCCCGATTTCCTCCGGCGCCACGTCTTCCACGTGCGTTGCGATCCCCCACTGGTGCCCAAAGGGATCCGTCACCTTGCCGTAACGATCACCCCAGAATTGGTTCTCCAGCGCCACATCAATCTGTGCGCCGTAGGCCACTGCTCGCGTGAACGTCTTGTCCGCATTTTCGACGTAAAGGAACAAAGACATGCGCTGCGTCCCAGGAGTGGCGGCCGCCATCGGTCCCATTTCGTCGTTCACAAAAATAATCGAGTCTCCGATTTTCAATTCTGCGTGAGAGATTCTGCCGTCCGGGGATGACATGTTCACTATTTCCACGGCGTCGAACACGCTTTTGTAAAATTCAATCGCGCGCGCCGCGTCTTTACAGGTTAACGATGGACTGATCGAGTGATAGCCTTCGGGGATTGCTCGTACGGGGTTTGCCATGGCTGGTCTCCTATTGGTTAGCGATCGCACCGTGCAGTGTGCAGGCTGGGGTCACGGAATCACCGCAGCCAGATTAGCCGCAATGAACCGCGATGAACTGAAGTCTATTACGATCCATCGCGAAGTCAAGGATTCTAAGCGCTATGATCCGCTGCGCGCGAATTCTTCTTCGCCTGTTCATCGATCTGTAACGAAAGAGGAAGGCACCAGCCTCGCGCCAGCTTCCGCCCCGACCCTCAAAGGCGTACAATTTACCAATCCATGCCCTTCCAATCCGGATTCGTCGCAATCGTAGGCCGACCCAACGCCGGCAAATCCACGCTTGTCAACACGCTGGTCGGCCAAAAAGTCGCGATCGTCTCCCCCAAGCCGCAAACCACCCGGAATCGCATTCAAGGCATCCTCAATCGCGAAGACGCCCAAATCGTGCTGATCGATACTCCGGGCATTCACCAGCCAAAAAACGTCCTCAGCCGCATGATGATGGATGAGCTCCAGCACGCCCTCGAAGGCATCGACATCCTCTGCCTCATCGCCGACGCCTCCGCTGACTATGGCCCCGGCGACCGCTTCTCCATCGAATGGATCAAACGTTTTCACGGCCCAGTCTATTTGTTGCTGAATAAAGTGGACCGCATCGCCAAGCACTTGCTGCTTCCACTGATCGAGCGCTATAACAAGGAATTTGACTTCGCCGAAATTTTCCCCATCTCCGCGCTCACTGGCGCCGGCTGCCTCGATCTCGTCAATTCCTGGCTCACGCGTCTGCCCGAAGCCCCGCCGCATTTTCCACCCGACCAATTTACCGACCAGCCCGAGCGCTTTCTAGCCGCCGAAGTAGTCCGCGAAAAAGCCATCCTCCAGACGCGCGATGAAGTCCCCCATGCCATCGCCGTCCTGATTGATGATTTCGAGGAAACCCCCAAGCTCCTGCGCATCCGCGCCACCATCTACGTAGAACGCGAAGGCCAGAAAGGCATCCTGATCGGCAAGGGCGGGGAAGCGATAAAAAAAATCGGCACAGCAGCCCGCAAAGAACTCGAGTTCATCCTGGGCGCACAAATATTCCTCGAGCTCTTCGTAAAAGTCCAAGCCAACTGGCGCCAAAACTCCACACTGGTCCGCCAGCTAGACTGGCACCGCCAACTTGAACAACTAGCTCAATTTCAGGAAGCCGAAGAAGGCTAGTCTCACCGCGTTGCGGCGCCGCTCACAGCTTGCTATATCGCCAATGCCTCGGTAGCGCCGGGTCGTCCTGAGAGCCTGCCAGCGGCAGGTTCGAAGGGCGTCCCGGCGGTTCTTCTGCTTTTGAATTTGTAGCGGCCGCCTGCTTTTTTAGGCGGGCGTACTTGACGTTGAGGTTGAATTCGTAACATCTACTGCGTCCCGCGACATAACGTAACTCCCTCCGTACCTCTACGAACTTCCATGTATGGCCTACCACCGCACCGTTGCGTACTCTCACATCGAGAAAAGTCAGTACGACTGCTCAGTTCAGGAGGTCAGCAACAAATGCCATTGTTGACGATAACAATGGTTCTGATCGTTGTGGGAGTATTGCTGTGGCTCGTCAACCTGATCCCGATGCAGGGAACAATCAAATCAATCCTGAACGCGGTAGTAGTTATTGCGGTAATTCTCTGGCTTCTGAATATTTTCGGTATCTTTAATTCCTTCGCGCACATCCGCGTCGGCTCGTAGGCTCGCGCCCGTCTGCGGAGCTACGTCCAGGCCTCATTGACTGAAAGCTAGCGATCCTGCGCGACGATGAGATTGCTCAGGCCGCGGCAAGTCAATTTCAGCACGCTCTTTTCATCCTTGAATAAATCTGATGCGAGGAGCGTCTTATTGTTGTCGTTCGTTTCGATCACAAGAGCTTCCGTTCCCACAACCTTCCCCGCGGAATCGAGCCAGGGTTGAGTTTTAATAATGGCGACAGCGTTTCGCAAGTAACCCTGCATTCGCCTCTCGGCCAATTCGTGCGACGGGTAATAGAAGTGCTCTCTGTCCACACCCGGCCCATCGGACGCCGCCCAAGACTGAATGTCCGTGATTGCTCCGTCGTCGGTGATGCCGTCGGCCATCATATCCGGAGAGAAGCGTACGTCGCCCTGTCGGTAAGCTCGTGCGCGCGGCACCTTTGAGTAATATTCAACGAATTCTTCGTGATGCGCCGAGAGACGCTCAACTAGATTCGTCGGCCCGATCCGAAATTGCCACTTACTAATTCTCTCCGGAGCCAACTCTGGTGTGTCGTAGGTGTACATCTCGACTTTGTAATTCGCTCCCACTTGAACAACCAGAGGAGGGTGGGGAAGAGGGATCGGGTTCGACAATCTCGCGCCCTCCGTAGCGTTCTTCTTAAGCGCATCACTCAACTTGTACACGACGAATCGGGTGGGATCCTCAAGCCGGTAGTATGAAAGCGAGAGATAAAAACCAACGAGCGCCACCGCCGCGGCGTTATCGCTCGGAGCTGCGCTGGTTGCTCGAAGCAATTGGCTCATGACGACGGAGTTTGCGCTTCCAAATAATTCGTCGAAGATGAACAGTTGTTCTCCGAACGTAACGCCTACCACGCTGAATCGCCGACCTGTGTCGTACAATTTTCCAGTCTTGATTTTCTTGAGGATCACGGAGGGTGAATTCTTCCATCCTCCCGGAGAAGAATCTCGCTCAAACAACGCCTTGCCCGTCGGGAAAAGCATCTTCGCGGCGGATTCCGGGAAAGCTTGGTAGCGCAGAACTGTCCCATCGTCTTGACAAATCTCTAATGTCGAAGAACTGGGCTGCTGCGAGGCGAAGACCAGCGGGCTACAAAGAGCCAAGACCATCACGGCGAATGTGAGTTTGAAGGCCACGCTCGCGTTTCGCGGGCTCCATAGCATTTGTCGGAACGATCGCATATCGCCCATCCGATCTTGGATGCCAAGACGGCAGCAGCTGTTTCCCGCCAACGCAAACCCTGATGAAGGTATTTAGCGGAAGACAATCGCTACCGGTGCGTGAGCGTCGCCGGCTCTGAAGCTGTTGCAATGCGCGCCATCCGGGGCCGTCTAAGGACAGTCACATTCCTCACGCGTTCACACTCGCGTTGGCGCAATCCCCAGCGAGCGCATCTTGCGGTACAAATGGCTGCGCTCCAGGCCCAATGCCTGTGCCGCCTTCGTCATGTTCCAGCGATTTTCTTCCAGCTTGCGCAGCACAAATTCGCGCTCGTATGCCGACCGCGCTTCCTGCAAACTCTCATAAGGCTTCGGCGGGCTCTTCGACGCGCCGCGAAACAGTTCTGGCGGCAAATGATGCGGCTCAATCCGCGGCGATGGACAAACAATCACCAGCCGCTCCACCAGATTCTTCAACTCGCGCACGTTGCCAGGCCAAGGATAATTCAACAGCACGTCCAAAGCCGACGGGCTGAATTCTTTCGCCTTCTTCCCATATTCCTGGCAAAAAGCCGCTAGAAAATGCGCTGCCAGAATCGGAATGTCCGCCACCCGCTCGCGCAGCGCCGGAACGTAGAAGGGAATCACGTTCAACCGGTAAAAAAGATCCTCGCGGAAAGCGTTGCCCGCGATTTCTTCCTCCAGCTTCTTGTTGGTCGCCGCAATCACGCGCACATCCACCGTAGCGGGTTGATTCGAGCCCAGCGGCTCCACGCGCCGCTCCTCCAATACGCGCAGCACTTTCGACTGCGTCTTCAAACTCATGTCGCCCACTTCGTCCAAAAACAGCGTTCCGCCATCCGCCTTCTGAAATTTCCCCACCTTGTCTTCGCTCGCGCCCGTAAAACTGCCTTTGCGATGCCCGAACATCTCCGATTCGATCAATTCCTCCGGAATCGCCGCGCAGTTCACTTCCACAAACTGCATCGAACTGCGCAAGCTGCTGGCATGCAGGGCACGCGCGACCAATTCCTTGCCCGTACCGCTCTCCCCATAGATCAGAACGCGACCGTTCGTCGGCGCGGTCAAAGCGATCTGCTGCCGCAGCGCCTTCATTGGAATGCTGCTGCCCAATATCTGATGCTTCTCCTCCAGTTCCGCGCGCAGCCGCCGGTTTTCCGTCTCCAGCCGTAAATATTCCAACGCATTACGCACCACCAAAACCACTTTTTCCAGCGACAGCGGCTTCTCCACAAAATCAAACGCGCCCAACTTCGTAGCCCGCACCGCCGTCTCAATATTCGCGTGCCCCGAAATCATCACCACCATTGGCGCGCCATCCTGCGCCTGCATCCGCTCCAAAGTCTCCAGCCCATCCATCTTCTGCAACCACACATCCAGCAAAATCAAATCAAACGCCCGCGTCTCAAGCCGCGCCAGACATTCTTCCCCCGACGCGACCGCCTCCACCTCATACCCCTCATCGCGCAGCAATGCGCCGAGGGATTCGCGTATCCCGTTTTCGTCATCAACAATAAATATAGAAGCTGGCATGATCGGTAGGCGTTCTCTGCGTCCTCTGCGTCTCGGCGGTAAATCTTCCTTCCTTCTCCGATTTACCTCCGCCTTTTCTCTGTGTCCACTATGTGGAATCCTTTGACTTTCTGATAACCCTACGCCGGCGTAACCGGAATTTCCGCCGCCGGAAACCGAATCACAAACCTCGTCCCCGTCGGCAGATTATCCTCCACGCGAATCGTCCCGTTATGCTCCGCAATAATCCGGCTGGCAATCGCCAGCCCTAACCCCGTCCCGCGCTCCTTGGTAGAAAAATGTGGCAAGAACAGTCGCTCCTTATCTTCCGGCGAAATTCCCTGACCACTATCCGATATCTCAATCTCCACCGCGTCCCCGTCGCCATCTACGCGTGTAGCCACCCGCATCCGCCGCATGGACGACCCCTCCATCGCCTCCGCTGCGTTATCTATCAAATTCGCCAGCACGCGCCGTAAAAGCTCGCGATCCGCCTTCACCAAAGGCAAAACGGCCGCCAATTCAGTCCGCACTGTCACACCTTCAAGCCGTCCATGGAATAAATCCAACGCGCTCGCCACGATCGTATTCACATCCTCAGGCGCCAACCGCGCAGCAGGGAAGCGCGCAAACTGCGAGAACGCATCCACCAGCGACTTCAAAGTGTGCACCTCGCGCTCGATCAATCCCGCACACTCCGCCACCAATTTCTCAAGCTCGGTACGCAGAGCGACCGCCTGCTGGGACCCATTCCGCTCCAAATAACGCAGCAACCTCTGGGCCGACAATTGAATCGGCGTCAGAGGATTCTTGATCTCGTGCGCAATCCGCTGCGCTACCTCCTGCCAAGCCGCCGCCTTCTGCGCGCGCAGCAAATCCGTCAAATCATCGAGGACGATCACATATCCAGGATTCGAAAGCCGCGGCCCCAGCGAACTCACCGTCACCGCCGCTCGCACCAGCCGCCCCGCCGTCGCAATCTCAATCTCCCGCGAAGCCACCCCCATGCGCAGCGACCTTCGCATCAAATGCAGCACCGCTCGCGCCGCATCGTCACCCACCAGGTCCGGTAACGTGCGCGCCTCCCGCGCGGAGTCTCCCAGAATCGCCGGCACTGCCGAATTCACCCGCGCCACTTCGCCCGACGAATTCAGTGAAATCACGCCCGTAGGAATATTTTCCAGAATTGCTTCCATCAGTTTCCGCCGCCGCTCGCGCTCTTCAATCGCCTGTTCCAGACTCTGCGTGAATTCGTTGATCTGCCGCCGCCCTTCGCCCAGTTGTTCCGTCATGCGATTGAACGACCGCACCAGCATCCCCAGTTCGTCTTGTCCCTTCACGTCAATCCGGTAATCGAAATTCCCGCGCGAAATTTCCCGGGTAGCCTCCGCCAGCGCCTGAATCGGCACCGTCACCTGCTTTGACAAAAACAGCGCCACCCAGGTGGTGGAAAACCCCAAAATCACGGTGAATAAAAATAGTCCCAGCAACACGTCCCGCTTGTACGCGCGCAGCCCCTGCTTCTGCCGCGCATAGGTCGCCGTCTGCGTCTGAATTTCCGAATAACGTGAAAGGAAATCGTTCGGCAGAACCCGCGCCACATACAAACGGCCACCATCCAGAGGCGCGCTCCCCGCGACGTACAAATGATCGTCCGTGTGCCAGATTTCTGTGCCGTTCGGCAGCGTCTGCACCAGCGTGGGAGTGATCGTCTCCATATCCGGCACGGTTTGGTCGCTTGTCGGGTCTTCCGGCTTCACGTACGCCACGCCGTCGTCCGCTTGCCCCGCGGTATGCGCGATCCACGAAGCGTCCACCGACCACGCCAGCCCCAGCAGCGACTGATTTTCCTTGCTCGTCGCCGCGGCCTTCTCCGCGATCGCGTTCAAATGCCCCAGGCTGGATTGCCCCATGTCCTCCAGCAGCCGCTGGCTCTGCTCATTGGCAATTTCCAGCGGCCGCGGGAACCACGCGATCAAAGTGCGATTCACAATGGCGTAACTAAATATAAAAAAGAACGCCGTCGGCAGCAGCGACACCCCAATCGCGCCGAGCACCATCTTCACCTTGAACCGCGAGCCCATCTGCCCGCTGCGCCGCTCGATCCACAGCCGCACCAGGCTGCGCGCCAATATCGCTGCGAACACCACCAGCGCCGCCGCCAGCAGCGTCGTTAGCGCGAAAAATACCGCGAACTCGCTGCCTCGCTCCGGCCGCAGCGGTACGTCCAGCGAGCCCACCATGAACACGGCCGCCGTCAGCAGCGTGACCACTATCCCGCCGATCCACGGCCACAACCGGCTCTTCCGCGTAGATCGCTCCACCTTCAACGCTGCTCCTCCAGACGCTGCCCCGGCGGCGATTTAGCGCTCAAAGCCAGCTGCAACCCCCGCAGCTGTAACAAACCAGCCGAACCAGCGATGCGATACGCACGAATATCGCGCCGTTGGGGTCCAAAACACGTATTTTGAGGAGAATTCGCCATCGAAACGGAGAATACCGGGCCTAAATCGCCAAGTCAAGCCAACTGTTGTGCCGTTGCCACACTACTGTGGCTCTTTGGTTATGCCCTGCGATGGTTTGATTGTGTCTTTCAATCATGCAACGGCCGGTCTGTCACGCGCCTTTCAGGACAGACCGGGTACAGCCGCGCATCAGCAGCCGTCCTATCTACCCGTTCGCCTTCTGAAACTCCCGCATAAAATTCACCAGGACCTCAACAGTTTCCAGCGTCACCGCATTGTAAATCGAAGCCCGCATCCCCCCGACAGACCGATGTCCGCCGAGCCCGATCAATCGCCCCGCCGCAGCTTCCGTAGCGAATTTCTTCTCGAGCTCGTCATTCCCTCCAGCCACCCGGAACGTCACATTCATCTTCGACCGCGCATCCTTCTCGATTGGCCCCACATAATAGCCGCCACTGGAATCAATCGCGTCGTAAAGCAGCCGCGACTTGGCCTCATTCCGCTTCTCAATTGCCGCGACGCCTCCTTCCGCCTCAATCCACTCCAGCACCAACCCGACGATGTAAACCGCAAAAGTCGGCGGCGTGTGATAAAGCGACCGCTCCTTAATATGCGTCCGGTACTGCAGCACAGTAGGCAAATTCTTGTCCGCGCGCTCTGCCAGATCCTTCCGCACGATCACCACGGTAGTCCCCGAAGGCCCCAAATTCTTCTGCGCCCCAGCAAAAATCAAACCAAACTTCCGCACATCCACCGGCCGCGACATAATGTCCGACGACATATCAGCCACCAGCGGCACCTCGCCCGTCTCCGGCAGCCAATTCCACTGCGACCCCTCAATCGTATTATTCGTGCACATATAAACGTACGAAGCATCCGCGCCCAGCTGAATTTCGTCCTTCCGCGGGAGTCGCGTGAATTTCACAGCCTCCGTCGAAGCCGCAATCCTGTAAGGAGTTCCGCGCTTCAACTCCGTCAGCGCCTTCCCAGTCCACATTCCCGTGTGCAACACGTCCACAGGCTTCCCCGGCAAACACAAATTCAGCGGCGCCATCGTAAATTGCGCGCTGCCGCCCCCCTGCACAAAAATCACGCCGTATTCCTCGGGAATCCCCATCAACTTCCGCAAATTCTTCTCCGCCCGCTCAATAATCTCCTCAAATTCCGCCGAGCGGTGGCTCATCTCCATAACAGACATCCCAGTGCCGCGGTAATCCAGCAGTTCCTCGCGAATCTGCTGCAGCACAGCCAAAGGCAAAGCCCCCGGCCCTGCATTAAAATTAGCCGCGCGCTCCACCCCACGCGTGAAAGCAATAGAAAGTGTCACGATGCATCCTCTCCCGATAATTTCGGTACCATGATTGTGTATCGCTTAAGCTGAAGTCACAAGAATAGCAGATGCCCGCTCCCCCAGCGACCCCAGCCAATCTGGCCGGCAGCCCATACAGTCCAGCTTTGGCGTGTGTCTGTGCTACGATTCGCGCCCGGAGGTTTTTGCCTGCGCCGTAACCTCGTGCGACTTCAAATGCCCCGCTACCGCCGCGTTAATCGGGCGCCTGGCTCGCGTCTCTACCGTCTGCCCTTCTCCAGATTTGTAGAATAAAACTCCCAACCAGTGTGCACGCAAACACGATGAAGGCACCCGCCGCTTGGATTGAGAGCCTCGCCGATCGAGTCGAGCCACCCGAGATCACGAAGAAGATTTGTGAGTGGATGAGAAACAACACAGTCGCCAGCGCTGAATATGACCACAGCCTGTGACCTTTCCAGGTGGCTCGGGCGATTCCTGTGGTTAGCGCATAACCGGTCGTGACGGATAGGAGGACGATTCCGCTAACATACAGCCCGAGACTCTTGCCGAAGGCCCCCCGGTCATACCCAAACAAACATATTAGTGCCAGCCCGAGCAGCAATGCCGCCGAAGAGGTTTCGAGTACCCAGATCGCCATTCGCTTTACGATCAGCATCATCAGCTCTTTTTCCAATCCAAGCTGCATCCGCCTGTGGACACGGATTCAACTATTCGGCGGACCTAACGCTGCAGCGTAATCCCGCGTCCCAACACAAATACAAAAACGACCGACAACGCTACAGCCGCCGCGATCCACCCGTAGCTCCTGCCAATTCGCTCCGACCCACGCTCAGGGATTGCGCCGTTTGGAATGTAATACCTCAGCCACAAGAGCCCGGAGTCAGCCCCAGCCGTCCCCGGCAGTGCCGATTGCCACACTAGCTGGATGCCGAGCGGATTCAACAGTCCAGCCGCGCAAACTAGAAGTGTCGCCGAAAGGTAGGGAATCAAAGTAAGTTTCCGCAGCCGCCGCGCATCGTCCCTCGCCACTCCCACATATCGCACTAGCCCAATGCCCACCGCCAACACCGCGCCGTAGTAGGCGGCAATTCCAACCACAACCAGCAGCGTCCGCCACAACCAGTGCGGCTGCAAACCCGCAATCACCACCGCCCAATCCCCGAAATTAGTGACCCCCGAAAAAAAGAAGTACCCAGTCCCAGTCAATAAGTTGAACGCCAGCGAAATAAGCAAAAAATACCTCAAGCGCACCGACGCCTGCGCCGCCCCACGCAATGCAATCCAAAAAACCATCCCAGCCGCCAAGTTCGCCAAAGTTCCGCCGGCAGCCACAAGTCGCGAATCAAAGTCGCTCGACCAAGCCACCGTCGTCAGCACACCAGCCTGCGTCCCAGTAAGCAGCGCCGTAACCGCGTGCCCCAATCCCTCATGCACGACATTCGCAATAATCGCAGCCACCAAGCTGATCGCGCATACCGTCAGGAAGTCGTCACGGTCCCGGGTCAAGTCCAGGCCCAAGCGAACCGCCGTCGCCGCCATCTCTCCTCCGTTTGGAACTCAGGCGCTCCTCCGCCAACTTAATATCTCCCGGATCCAAGGCAAAAGCCTAGCAAGGACTTGCCCTAAGAAATTCCGATTCTTGATGGCCGGTCGCGACGCTGAATCCGTAGAATTTCTTAGGCTCCTACGCGAAATTGCTGTTACCGGAATGAACACTTTCGGTAGCAATCCCCATCGCCCTCCGCACGCTCCAGTGACATTATCTGCGCATCGCACCACGATCTTGGGGAACGCATGCTGCAGCTCACATGCGGGGGGCAAATGCAAAAAATCAAGCTGTTCGCGAATTACAGCATTCCGGTGGTATGGGGAATCGTCGGCCTGGTGATAGGCTGCGTCGCGGTGTATTACCCGCTCTCCACGATGTGGGAACATGTCATCGTCAAACCCGAAAACGTGACACCCACCGACGGCCTCACGGTCATAATTCTTTCCGTGACAGGCGGAGTTTTCATCGGTGCCGCCGCCCTATTCGGCTCGGCACAAGACCGCTGGACCACCAAAAACTAACTAAATCCCAACCACGCCCGAATCAGCGCTAAATTGATCCGTAACCCCTCGCCTTGACACTCCGCGCAGGCTGCCAGTAAACTGATTTGCTCGTCGCACCACGCGGAGTCGAACCGAATGCTACTGTCTCGCGATTACGTCGGTTACATGGCCAAGGAAATCGTTAAACGCCTGGTAGCCGCCAAAATGATCGAAGCCAAGAACGCGGAGAACCTCACCCAGCAAGTCCGCCAGGTGATGGCCGAAGAAGTCACCATTGAAGACCGCCTGAACGAAGAAGTCCGCGAAATCCTCGCCAAATATGCCGAGGAAATGCGCACTTCCGGCGCCTCCTATCAGGAAATGTACAAGAAAGTGAAGGGCCAACTGGCCCGCGAAAGGAAATTAATTCTCCGCTAAGCAGCGGCCCTTGGATATCCAACTGACGCCATGAGACTGACACGCGAAAAAACCGTACGCCTCTCCCATCGCATCATTGATTTCCTGGTCTCCAGTCCGGACGTGGATTTCGTCGAAGACCGCGACACCATCCGCCAGGAAATCGTCACCATCATCACCGCGCTGCTGAAAGTCGAAGCGCAGGTGGACACCGAGGTCCGCGCCAAAATCGCTTCCCAGAAAAAGGAAATCCTCGAAGGCAGTGAAGAGTGGGACATCCTCTACCGCAAATACTACGCCGAAGGCCTGAAACGCATGGGCGTAGCCGAAGTCCAAACCCGCTAATTCAACAGGTCCGTCTGCGATCTCGAGAATCTCTGTAGGTCGTGGCTTCAGCCACGACATCAACAGAGCAATTCTCGTGCGGCTTCAGCCGCTGGAGTACCGGTTTTGCAGTGGTAATGAGGCCCACCCAAAAAAAAGCGCCCGGCAAATAAACCGGGCGCGAAAGGTTTCAACTGTTAACTATCAACTCTAAAGTGTCAACCGCCGTTCACGGCTGCTGATTCGGATCCGTCCGGTGCTGCAAAGTCGGCCGGTCCGGATCGGAATTCGGATCCGACGTCGTCGAAGTGTCCCCCGGTTGCGGCGCCGTGGTTTGCGCAGTCTTCTTGCGCAAACTCGGCTTGTTCGGATTCTTGTCGTTCACCTTCACGTTCTGTTCGATCAGCTGCAAGCGATGTTTCACCACGTCAAATTCCGACGTCGTCACGATATATTCCGAGCGCTGCGGCAGAACCGTCGCAATCTCTTTCTGCGAAGCCTTAATCCGCTCCGGCGTCGGTGGGTGCGTCGAGAAAATCTTTGGAATTGTGCCGGGCTGCTTCTTCTCGTCCGACGCTACCTTCTCGAAGAACGCCACGAACGCGTTGGGGTCGTATCCGGCCTTGTACATGTATTCCAGGCCAAGATAATCCGCTTCCGCCTCGTCGGTGCGCGTGAATTGCAAAAACGCCATCGGAATCGCGAACTGCATCCCCTGATAAATCGCGTACCCTGCCAGCGTGTACGGAATAAAAATCATTGCCGGAATCATGGCCAGCTGCGCGATTTCGCCCTTGGTCGCTTGCTTCGTGCCATGGCGCGCGCAGACGTGCGCGATTTCATGCGCCATCACGCCCGCCAGCTCTGATTCTTCATCCGCGTGCAGAATCAACCCGCTGTTCACATAGAAAAATCCGCCGGGCAGCGCGAACGCGTTCACCACATCCGAATCAATCACCTTGATCGTGAACGGCACCTGCGCATCGGAATTCCGCACCAGGTTCTGTCCCACGCGGTTCACGTACTCAACCACCACCGGATCGTTGATGAATTTCGCCTGGCGCTCCACCTCCGCGGACAGTTGCTTTCCCAGCGCAATCTCATGTTCCAGCGAATAGAAATTCAGCCCATGCCCCACGCTGCTGCGATTGCCGATCGCGCTTACATCCGCCTTGCTGCCGGGTCTTACGTTGGGATCGGTGGACTGCTCGACGGGCTTATCTGCCTGCTGCACCGCGCCCTGTTGCTGCGCTTTCTCGCCAGGCGCAGCTGTAGCGGAGGGATCCGTGCCTGGAGGCGTGCTGCCCGGAGAAGCTGTGCCGCTGGAAGGGGTGCCACTCGGAGGTGTAGAGGGCTGCTGCGCCGGTGGTGTCGCGCCCTGTTGCGCGCCAGTCTGCTGCTGTGACGAACTCTGCTGCCCGCCTTGCTGCTGCAGCGGCGGCACGGCCGCGATGCTGGTGGAAGTCACCAGCGCTGCCGCGACGATCATGGTCCCCAACTGCCCCGCCAAACTGTTTCTCATGGCTACCTCCGGCGGATACTGCCCGGATTATACACCCCTCCGGGCACCTTCCTCTGCTGAATTCCTTGGATGTACGTCACCCCATTTTAGTTTTCTCGCCCTTCTAGGAGGTATGTCACAAATCACCCTCGCAGGCGCAATCTCAACGGTACCGAGTAGGGGCGCTGCTTGCTGCGCCCCAATCTGCCGCCACGTCAAACTCTTCGGCGACTTGCCGGTGCCTTTAGTTGCGCCGGCGTCCCGCCGGCTCCTTTGCCTCTGAATTTGCCTCCGTAGCCGCCGCCTGCTTTTCAGGCGCGCGGTACTGAGTTAGCACTCGTGGGGGCACGGCACGCCGTGCCCGCTCCAACCCCGCCGCACCCTCAAAATGTTGCCGCAGGGAATCACCCCCGCGCACTCATATTGACGGCCCACCCGATTCTCACTACATTAGTCATGTGCCCGCGCGCAAACTCCAAGTCGGCCAGGTCTGGAAGAAGGAAGACACCGGCGAATCTTATTTGGTTACTAAGGTTTACAACGAGGCCCTGACCACCTTCGCCATCCTCCGCAAAGCCGGCGCCGAATCCGAACGCCCCGTAAAAGTTAAAGTGGACCGCAAAGGCCCGACCTACGCCCTCCCAGGTTTCAGCTACGCCCAGGAATCCGACGAGTTTTGACGGTGTTACGAGCATCGACTTACTAAACCGTGCTCAAATCGACCGCACCGCCATTTTCACCACATCCTCCACCTGCATCACTTCCTTCACAATAAATCCCTCCGCATACCGCGCTCCGATCAACCGCCCGTAATACTGCGCGATCGAATTCATCCGCGCCTCGAGCTCATCCAGCGGCAGCACCACCTTCGACCGCCGCCGCTCCTTCGGCGGCGTAAATTGCGACGCGTACGCCAGGATCGCCTGCTTCCGCCGCGCAAATTCCTTGGTGATGTCCACGCAAAATGTAGGACGCTGATAATCGTAAGCCGCCGCGTACAAAATCTTGAACGGCCGGTAGGCCTCCCCACCCAACGGATAATTTTTCAGCCCTGCCACAAAACAAGCCTCAAATCCCAGCTGGGCCGCCGTGTAATGGTCCGGGTGCCGCGCCTCCCAGTAGGGAAGAATCACCGTACGCGGCTGCAGCTCGCGAATCACCTCCGCGATTGCCATCTTGTAATCCTCGCGCATCTCCAGATGCGCGTCTGGCAGGCCCAAATTCCGCCGCACCGCCACGCGCATGATCTTCGCCGCCCGCGTCGCCTCCTTCAATCGCGTCGCCGGAGTCCCGCGCGTTCCCGTCTCCCCCCGCGTCAAATCCAAAACTCCGGTGCGATACCCAGCCGCCGCCATCTTCAGCAAAGTCCCCCCGCTCGTGAGCTCCACATCATCCGGATGCGCCGCAATCGCCAGCAAATCAACTTTCATCCCGCCTCCAAATCCAGCGACAAGTGTCACGTGATGAGTGATACGCAACCGCACCACAACCGCACGATTCTACATCAATAGCCGCGCGGACTCCGTCGTGCGATCTCACCGTTTCCGGCACGCCCACCAAAATGTTAATGTGACTCCGACAAGGAGAAAATCCACATGCCCGAAAAATCTCTAGCAGGCCACGTAGCCCTCATCACCGGAGCTGCCAAACGCATCGGCCGCAGCATCGCCCTGCGCCTGGCCGCCGAAGGCGCAGATATCATCATCAGCTACGACACGTCGAAATCCGAAGCCGAACAGCTAGTCGAAGAACTGAAATCCACAGGCCGCCGCGCCCTGGCCATCCAAGCCGACGTCTCCCACCGCGCCGACGTGCAAAAACTCTTCAGCGCCGCCGAAAACGAATTCGCTCGTCTGGATATCTTAGTCAACAACGCCGGCATGTTCGAGGCCGCGAAATTCGAAGAGCTAACCGAAGAGCAGTGGGACCACATCATGAACGTCAATCTGAAATCACAATTCCTCTGCGCGCAATCCGCCGCGCCGCTCATGAAACGCCAAGGCCGCGGCCGCATCATCAATCTCTCCTCGCTTGGCGGCCTGCTCCCCTGGCCCGCCTATACGCACTACTGCGTCTCGAAAGCCGGCGTGATCATGCTCACGCGCTGCCTGGCCCGCGCCCTCGGCCCCGAAATCCTCGTTAACAGCATCGCGCCCGGCACCATCCAATTTCCCGGCGAAGCCCCGGACGAAGACTACATCCGGCGCGTCCCGCTCCATCGCACCGGTACAGGCGAAGACATCGCCGACGCCGCAGCGTTCCTCGCCAAAACCGACTTCGTGACGGGCCAAATCCTCGCCGTAGATGGCGGCCGCTCCTTAGTCTAATCAGTGATACGGGGTCGGGGCGCTGCTAGCTGCGCCCCAGCTCGCTACGGTTCAGGCGCACCGTGCTCTCTGTGTTAAATCTTTAAATGCAAACTCCAAAAGAAAAGCCCCGGCTCGAAACCTCCAAGCCGGGGCCGCGTCCTTTGCGAACGCTGGAGACCGCTCTTACGAAATCACCGGATTCCGTTTCTCCGGATCAATCCCCATATCCGCAATCGCCTTCTGCACCACGCATTTCTCGATCTTCCCGTCCAAAAACAATTCATTCAAAGCCGCCAAGGCGATAAACCGCGCATCCACTTCAAAAAAATCCCGCAAAGATGCCCGCCCCTCGCTCCGCCCAAACCCATCCGTCCCCAGCGATGCCATCCTTCGCGGCACCCACTGGCTGATCATGCTCGGCAAAGTCTTCAAATAATCCGTAGCCGCCACCAAAACTCCCGGGGTGTCCTGCAAAAGCTGGGTCACATAAGGCACGCGCGCCTTCTCAGCAGGATGCAACCGGTTCCAGCGGTCCGTCTCAATCCCATCCGAATAAAGCGCCTTATAACTCGTCACGCTCCACACATCCGCCGCCACGCCGTACCTCTCCAGAATTCCCTGCGCCCTCAACGCCTCATTCAAAATCGCCCCACTGCCAAACAACTGCGCGCGCAACTGCGATTCCTTATTCTCAGAAGCCCGGAACCGGTACATGCCCTTCAAAATCCCCGCGCGCACATCGCCCGGCATCGCCGGCATCGGATAATTCTCGTTCATCACCGTGATGTAATAAAAAATGCTCTCGCCATCCCTATACATCCGGCGAATTCCGTCCTCGATAATCACCGACAACTCGTAAGCGTATGCCGGATCGTAAGCCCGCAGATTCGGCACCGGCAGCGCCAGCACGTGACTATTGCCGTCCTGGTGCTGCAATCCTTCCCCAGACAAAGTCGTGCGCCCCGCCGTGCCGCCCAGCAAAAATCCGCGCACGCGCATATCCGCCGCGGCCCAAATAAAATCCGCAATGCGCTGGAATCCGAACATCGAGTAGTAAATAAAGAAGGGAATCGTGTTGATTCCATGAGTCGCGTAAGCCGTGCCCGCCGCGATGAACGACGCCATCGAGCCCGCTTCCGTAATCCCTTCTTCCAGAATCTGCCCGTCCTTCATTTCGTTGTAATAAAGCAGCGTGTTCACGTCCACCGGCTCGTACCGCTGTCCCACGCTGGAATAAATTCCCGCAGTGCGGAACAACGACTCCATGCCAAACGTCCGCGCTTCGTCCGGCACGATCGGCACGATCAATTTCCCCATCTCTGGATCGCGCAACATTTTCCGCAAGATCCCGACGAACGCCATCGTCGTTGAAACTTCGCGCCCATCACTCCCAGTCAAAAATTCCTTGAACAGCTCCTCATGATCCGCCACCAGCGGCTTCGAACGCGCGCTACGCCGCGGCACATAACCGCCCAACTCCTCCCGCCGCGCCCGCAAATACGTGATTTCCTCGCTGTCTTCCGCCGGCCTGTAGAAAGGCACTTCCGCGCACTGCGCATCGTCCAGTGGAATGTCAAAACGCGTGCGGAAATCACGCAACTCGTCTTCGTTCAATTTCTTTTGCTGGTGCGTGATGTTCTTGCCTTCGCCCGCTTCTCCCAGCCCGTAACCTTTAATCGTGCGCGCCAAAATCACCGTCGGCGAGCCCTTGTTCTCCGTCGCGGCCTTATAAGCGGCATATACCTTGCGCGGATCGTGCCCGCCCAATTGCAATCGGCGCAGCTCGTCATCCGAAAATGGCTCCACCAGCTTTAGCAGCCGCGGGTCGGACCCAAAGAAATGTTCCCTCACGTAGGCGCCCGACGAAACTACCAGCTTTTGATATTCGCCATCCACCAATTCGCCCATGCGCTTTACCAGCAGGCCTTCGGTGTCGCGCTCCAGGATTGGATCCCACTCGCCGCCCCACAGCACTTTGATCACGTTCCAACCCGCGCCGCGAAACGCCGATTCCAGCTCTTGAATAATTTGCCCGTTCCCGCGCACCGGCCCATCCAGCCGTTGCAAATTGCAATTCACCACGAAAATTAGATTGTCGAGCTTCTCGCGCGAAGCCAAAGTGATCGCGCCCAGCGATTCCGGCTCGTCCGTCTCCCCATCGCCCAAAAACGCCCACACTTTCGCGTCCGTTGCCGGCTTCAATCCGCGATTTTCCAGATAACGGTTATAACGCGCCTGATAAATCGCCATTAGCGGGCTCAACCCCATCGAAACGGTAGGGAATTCCCAGAAATCCGGCATCAACCACGGGTGGGGATAAGACGAAAGCCCGCCGCCGGGCTTCAATTCGCGCCGGAAGTTTTCCAGCTTCTCCGCCGACAGCCTTCCTTCCAAAAACGCGCGCGAATAAATTCCCGGCGCGGCATGCCCCTGAAAATAAATCGTGTCGCCTTCGAATTCCGCGCTGCGCGCCCGGAAAAAGTGGTTGAACCCGACCTCATAAAGCGTCGCCGCCGAAGCGTACGTGGAAATATGTCCGCCGATGCCGTGCTCTTCGCGATTCGCCCGCACCACCATGGCCATCGCGTTCCAGCGCACCAGGCTCTTGATGCGGCGCTCCAGTTGCTGGTCGCCAGGAAATTCCGGCTGCAGCGTATGCGGAATGGTGTTCACGTACGGAGTATTCGCGGTGAATGGGATGTCAATCCCCACCACCTTGGCGTGCGCGCGCAAGCGCTCCAGGATGTAAGACGCCACATCCGGCCCGCTCGACTGCAGCACTGAATCCAGCGACTCCAGCCACTCCTGAATCTCCGCGGAGTCCAATCCCTGCAAAGGCAAACTGATCTCGTTGTTCATATCTTGGTTCGCCCCTCTCCTAGCGCTCGCTGTCACCGTGAATCAACCTCGCACGCCGCGCCATCCACCATTTTCTCACCAATAGAATACACCCCAACGCGGCCCAGCGCACACCTGCATCAATTCCTTTTCTTTGATGCGCCCCCAGCTCTCTTCAAATCGCATCCGCCCCCGTCGCACGCTCGTCGCGCGTCGTCATCCCGAGCGAAGCGATGGATCTCTCTTCGGTTTTTCCGCAGCGAACCCAGTCGCCGGCAAATGCGGCTGGAGTTCCCGCCGTACCAATTTGCCGACAAACTCCCGATCCGCCGGTAAAAAATTCAGCTCGCCCAAAGTCTCCACCGCCCGCCACTCCATCCTTTCAAACACGATATTCCGCACCGCCGCCGGCTCGACCGCCGCCGCGAAAAATATCAACTCGATCTCCTCGCGCATCTCCGCATACCGGTGCCGCGTCCGAAAAACTTCCTCGCCCACGCGCGCTTCCACCCCCAACTCCTCGAGCAACTCGCGCGCAAGCGCCTGCGCCGCCGTCTCCCCAACCTGCAATTTCCCCCCAGGAAATTCCCACATCAATTCGAATGTATCTCCGCGCCGCCGCTGGCACACCAAAATCTTCCCCTCCGCCTCAATCAATCCAGCCACCACGGTCAACATGCAGTCTCCCGGATTGCCCGCGCCAATTCACCCGCGCCCTTGACCAACGGCGGCCCCGGCGTGTTCAAAAGCTCATCGCGAATCACCACCACGCGCCCACTTCGCACGGCGGGCACATCACACCACGCTGGATTCCGCAAAGCCGTGGAAACTTTCGCGCGCGCTCCCGTCGCCGCCCAAGCCAACACGATAAGTTCCGGCCCGGCCCGCGCGACGTCCTCGTCCGTGACACGCGTTCCTGCCGCCACCACCATCTTTCCGCCGGCCATCTTCACCAACTCCGCCACCCAGGGAGGGGAACTGATCCGCGGCTTAGGCCATGCCTCGCAATAAACGCGCACTCGCCGCGAGCTGCCAAGGCCTCGCGCCCGCCGCGCCACCTCCGCAAATCCCTCTCGCATCCCCCGTATCAAACGTTCCGCTGCCCGCCCACGATTCACCAATCTCCCCAGCATTCGCACATCACCAAAAATATCCGCCAGTGACCGCGGATTAATCGCCAAAAACGCCACGGGCTCCGCAAGTATCCTCTGCACAGTCTCCGCCGCAAACGGCACCGACCCAATCAAAATCGTCGGCCGCAGACGCATCACCTCGCGCACATCCATTTTCCAACAATCGCCCACCGCCGGCCGCGAACCAACCTCTGCCACATCCTTGCACCAGCGACTCACTCCCACAAGCTCCCGCCCCACGCCCAGCGAAAGCAAAATCGAAGTGACGCTCGGCGCGAGAGATACGATGCGCATCCTGGCGAGTTTCTTTATCATCGTCATGATGTTGCGATTCCACGACCTCCGCGCGGCCCGCAGTTCGCTGCGCCCTCTGCGTGTCTTCCAGCAAAAAATGTTCGCTTCAAAAACAAAAACGCGCCGGAGAGGGTCGCTCCCCGGCGCGTTGTATTCCAACCTAAACTAAATTTATTGCGCCGCTTCCACCTTCTTCAAAGCTGGCTTCGGGATCTGCCAGATAATCCCCGAATCATCAGCATTGTTCGGATAGAACTGCGAGGACTTCTTGCCCGAAGGCAGCAAGATAATATCCGCGCGGCGGTTGTATGCGAACCAGGTCCCCTCGGCGCTGCGTGCCCGCGCCTTCGGAGCCGGATTGGGATTGGTGCTTTCCAGCGTCTTCACTTCGGACTTCTCCATCGGACGTTCCTTGCCATATGCCGCCGTCTGGATTTTGTCCGCCGAGATTCCCTGGTCCACCAGATATTGCTTAATGCGTTCCACGCGCCGTTCGCTCAAATCCTGGTTATGAGGCTTCGAGCCGCGAATGTCCGCATAAGCTTCTACCGACAACTTCGCGTCGCCGTCGTATTCCAGATACTTCTTGAACCCGGCGGCCAAAGTCGCCAGCTCCAACTGTTGGCTCTTGACCAATCCGACCTGCGGGTTCTGCTTATCCGGATAATCCGTTGGGTAGAACACGCTCTGCAGCACCACTTCCGGGATCGGTTCGATCGAGCCAGTGACGTGTACCGTCGCCGTCTGGTCGAGCGAGCCGCCGCAGACGTTCGTGGCGTGCAGCACGTAGTTACGATTCTCGTCCACTGGACCGATGTCGGTCTTCGTTGGATCCGCCTTCACCGTCTGTGAGCCGCTCAGGTCCACTTTTCCGAATGGGTCAACATTGACCGAATCCGCGTTTCCGGTAGTCCACGTCACCGTGCCGCTGTCGTCGGTGATCACTTTGTCGCCGATCTTCCGGTAGTGTAGGTCAGACGGGCTCGCCGTGATGCTGCCCGTCACGACGGTATTCACGTTCACCGTCTCGGTGCCCGTCACGATGCCGCCAGGTCCCGCAGCCGTCATAGTGTAGGTAGTGGTCGCGTGCGGCGATACTCCTTGCGATCCGCTGTTCGCCACTTTGCCCACGCTTTGATCCCAGCTAACGTCCACCGCGTCCGTCGTCGTCCATTCAAGGTTCGCAGTCTGGCCGCAGTTGATGTTCGCCGTGGCATTGGCCACCGTCGCATGCACCGGCGCAACCACCACCGTCGCACTAGCAATGCCGGCATGGAAACGCGGCTGCGGCGCTTTCTTGGTCAATTCCGCGTCGCGTTTCGTCCAGTCAGTCGTCACCTGCGAATTTTTCGCGACGTTGATGGAAACCTTCTTGCCCGCTTCCACCTTCACGTCGCCCGACCACAGTTCTTTCCCTGCCCGTGTGATCGTCAGGTGATGCGTTCCCGGAGGCAGCACCAATTCCTGCTTCCAGAGCCAGAAATCGTTGTCAAACTCATCCACATGGCCCACAAAATATCCCGGCGTCTTGCCGTTGGAAAGCACAGCAGCGCGCGTATCCGTTCCGGAGATGTACACGCGGCCCCACGGACCGGACACCTTGTCACCGTATGCTTCCAGCGCGACGGTGAGGTCCGTTTTCTTCCCGGCCTCAATATTCACGTCCTGCGTGGAGATCTTGTAACCATAATTCACCACGACCACGGTGTGCTTACCCGCCGCCAGTTTGATCTCGTGGCTGCCGTCGTTGATCGCGTTCCCATCTACGAATACGTAAGCTTGAGGCGGCGTTACCTTAATCTTCAGCTTGCCTTCTTGCGCGAAGCTGGCGCTCGCAATCATTGCGATGGCCACCGCGAGGGTGAAGACATATCCAATTCGTCGCATCTGTCTATCTCCTGACAAATTCATAGGCGAAGTGAGAGACCGCTTTCCGCGCCCGGTTCGGATAAGCGCTGGCTGGGACTGCTAAGTTACTTTCTAACTCCACTTGTGTCAACAAGATTGAAAGAAAAAAAGCGAAAACTTTACAAACTCCCTTGACTGTCCTGCTATCAACTATCCAGACTCCCAGCCACGGCATTATACTCAACACTGTCCGCGCGTAATCCGCAATTGGTAATTGTTACAAGGGGGCTAGTGCTTGGGTACAACTCCTGGTGCAGCGTTCAACGAAATCATCCTCGACCACTTTCGCGCCCCGCACAACGCCGGCGATCTGCCCGACGCCACTGCCACAGTCGAAGTGACAAATCCTGTCTGCGGTGACATCCTCCGTCTGGCCGTCCGCATCGAAAATGGCCGTGTCGCCGCCGCGCGCTTCAAAGCGCAAGGCTGCGTCGCCGCTATCGCGTGTAGCTCGCAACTCACCGACATCCTCATCGGCAAATCTCCATCCGAACTCTACGCCATCACTCCGCAGCAGATCTCCACCAGCCTGGGCGAACTACCCCCCGCCACCTTCCACGCAGCCCAACTCTGCACCGACGCTGTCGCCGCCCTCATAAAAAAAATCCGATAGCCAGTCTCTCGAAGCTACTCCCCGCCCGCCCTCCGCAAACTCTCCGGATCATTCAAATTCAAAATCACTCCCTCCTCCTCCGTCTCCACCTCCATCACGTTCGCCGCGTGATTCCACACTACCTGTCTCGCGCCCACCTCCGTCGAAGCCGCCAACAACTCCTCATACAAGTCGGCACGAAAAATCACCGGATGTCCGCGCCGCCCGCCGAACCGCGGCAAAACAATCAATTTCTCGCCCGCATCAAACGCTGCGATCAGCCGCTTCACCAAATCCGCCGAAATCAAGGGATGATCCACAGGACAAACTAAAATCCCCTCCGTAGCACCCACCGGCAAACTCCGTATGGCCGCATGAATCGAAGAAAGCTGCCCCTTCGGCCAATCGCCATTCACCACAATCCACGCCGGTTCAATTGTCAGCCGCTCGCGAATCCTCTCCGCACCCGCCCCCAACACCACCCGCGTAATCCCCACTCGCGCATGTCGAGTCGCAGCAATCAAATGCTCTAAGAAGGTCGAACCTTGGAAGGGAACTAGCGCCTTAGGCTGCCCCATTCGCTTGGATTCTCCAGCAGCGAGGATCGCGGCGGCCAGCATGGCAGGTCAGTCACCCAGGAGATGCGCAACTTCGGAAAGCTTAATGGATTTGTTCGGCAGCGCAGCCGCATTGCGCCGCACCGCGATCAATTCCGCCGTAATGCTCACCGCAATCTCTTCCGGAGTCAGCGCGCCGATTTCCAATCCCACCGGCGCGTGCACGCGTTCAAACTGCGCCGCCGAAAATCCTTCCTTCTCCAGCGCCTTATAGACCGCAATCACTTTGCGCTTGCTGCCCATCATCCCGATGTAACGTGGCACAAACCCGCGCCCCTCAGCTCCCGCCGCCCACGCCAGCACCCGCATGTCGCCGCTATGGCCGCGCGTCACGATCAGCAAATAGCTGGAGGAAGTCGGCTGAATCTTTTCGAACGCTGCCTCGTACGAAGTAAAAATCTCCGTGGCCATCGGAAAGCGCTCGGCATTCGCAAAACTCTCGCGGTCATCCACAATCGCAATTCTAAATCCCGCCTGATGCGCCAACGGTGCCACCGCCGTCGAAACGTGTCCGCCCCCAAAAATGTAAAGCGTCGGTTGTGGCAAAACCGGTTCCACAAAAATTTCCAACGTCCCTCCGCAAATCAACCCCGCGTCATATTGCGCGTCATGATTCAAATTAAAAGTCATCTTCCGCGGCTGCTCCGTGACAATCACTTCCTTGGCCGCAGCCCAGACCTCCGCCTCCACACATCCGCCGCCCACGGTCCCCACAATAGACCCATCATCCCGTACCAGCATCCGCGAACTTTCGTAGCTAGGTATAGACCCGTTCGTATGCACAATCGTAGCCAGCGCTCCGCGTTCGCCCGCCCGCCGCATCCTGACCACTTCTTCAAATATATCCATCAGTATCCCGCACCCGCCTCAAGCCCCTACGATACCGCACACCACGACACCCAAGGAATGCAAACTTTCACAGCAGGAGGTCCCACGGGAAGGCCAACCTAACTGAAGCACTCAAGCCATGCAGCAATCACAGCCCGCAAAATTCCGCGAGCGCCGCTCGCAATTCCACATTCAATTTTCAAATATCAAGCCGATCTCGCCACCACATTTCGGCCGCCCGCCGCGCCGTTCGGACGTTCCGTTGCCGTCTCGAACACTGTCGGTTGCGCGCACAATGTCACCGCCGCCGAAATTTGCAGAACTTCATATTGCATTGTGTGCTGCCACATTTGAAACGCGTCCTTCTCCTGCTGCACTTCCGCCAGGTTGCGATTCATGCGCTCGACGAACTGCCGCGTCACCCGCTCCATTTCCGCCTGCAACTGCGTATTTTCTTCCGCGCGCCGCGACCAGTATTCCTCGAATTTCTTGCGCTGCTCCACTTCGTAGGCAGCCACTGCCGCCTGGCGCTGCGCCGCGTCCTGTAGCACGTCGCTGAGCGGAACTCCCGCCGCATTCAGCGCCATCAGGACCGAAGCGCGCTTCACCTCGTCGCCCAGCCCGCGCAGGTGATCGCTCCTCAACATCTCCACCACCTTGATGATGCTGTAGCCCATCCGCGGTGCCACAATCCCAGCTCCCCGGTAAATATCCTCCAGCGGCGACAGATCGCCCCGAACCGTCGCCGACGTCGCGTCCCCTCCAATCCCACCGGACCCGTTGCGTCCGCTAGCGCCATCTTTTTGCTGGCGCCGGTTTCCCAGATTGAGCCATCTGTTTGGCATGTCTGTCCTCTCTTCGAAGAACGATGTAGTTCGCTTCTGATACTGCACGCCGGAACATACAGCCTCGCGATTGCTCAGACGGCGCAGCGCATATTCACGGGCAATTTTGCAGCCAATTGCGGAGTCATAAATTTCCGCCGGAAGAAACCCGATCCGCATCAGTGGAAGTGGTGCTGATTTGGGAACGGGGCGCAAAGCACTTTTGCGAATCGCAGGCCATTGCGCTGGATTCTGCTGGAGAATTTCAGTCGCGATAGGTGGGAGGGCCGGAGCGCGTACTTCGTGCACGCTGGGTGCTTCCACTGGTCGCACGCGGGGCGAACCAATCCGCAGTGACGGAGTTAGTTCCACTCGCCGCGGGTCCACAGCGTTCAACCGCGACGCGATTTTCACAGGCGCTGGCCGTGCAATCTGGTCGCGTCGCATCCCGACCATATATTCTCCATCGTATGCACGGCACCATCGCGTCGTGCCGGAAAAATCGTCCCGGCACCGACTCACATGAATCTTCGTTCCAGCTTTTATCGGTACCGGCAGCCGAATACACGCTCCCGAAGGCGATGTATTCTTAATTTTTGCGGTCGCGCTGCAAACTGTTTCATCGCGGGCCGCCCACGAAACCTTCGCGACGGCCATCATTGCCTGCCTCGGCTCGTCCACTGCTCGCGTCGCGCTATCCATTCCAATGATATCGGCAGAAAAATTCCGCGCTTTAGTCCTTTTTTCCGTCCGCAATCAATTAATTCTTCAATGTTCACAACCCGATCCACGCCCCGCGCTCAAAACGGGTCGTTCCTCCCGACCTGAGGCTGCGTTAGGGTTTCAATGCGGTACCACTCGTGTGGTTTTGTACTGCGATGATGGACCTGCGGGAACGCCCTGCAATCACTCCGCGGGCAACTGCACCCACGCCAACCCAAAAATCACCAAAGTGACCGTCAAACAAAAACTCGGCGCCGCGAAAAAATACCTGAGCGAAACCGTCGTCATCACCGCCAGCCAAATCACGTTCACCAGCGCCACGCGTTTCAGCAATCCCAGCCGCTCGCGCACCAGCACCAGATCCAGTGCTCCGAGTCCCCACGCCGCCAGCATGAATGAAATGCTGAACCCGCGCATCATTTCCTCCATGCTGCGGCTCGATCCCATCAGATTGAATTTGTAGCTGCTCATCAACCCCAGCAACTCCCGTTCCGTATCGTTCGTCGGAACCATCTTTACGAACAGCGACACCGCGTGTATCGCTCCCAGCACCACCAGCGCCACTCCGCCCGCCGTAAAACAACGCCTGCCCCATTTGGCTCTCATGGCAGCACGTTATAACACGAACCGGGAACACTTTTCTTCGCGCTGCCTGAGCTAAGTCTTTGGCCTAAACCGCAACTCACCCTGAAACGTTTTTCCCACCAATATCACTACTAATAAAAAAGGAGCCCTATGTACCTACTGATCTCCCTGCTCTTCATTGCCGTCGCCTACGAAGCCGCTCTGTGCATAAATTGCGCGGCTAATCTAACCCCCACCGACCCGCGGCCTTATTCCTCCACCTCGAAATAAAACCGATAATGTTTCCGGCATCCCGGATTAAACCCCGCCCCACACCGCGGACAACGCGACTCGCACTCCATATATTCCCGAATGCTCAGCTCCGCCCCGCAAACTCCGCAAAGAATCGCAGCCGTATCCCACTCGCTCACCGGCCAAACCTCAATCTCATGCCCCGCCAACTCAATATGACAATCCTTGCAAGCGTAATATTCTCCGCAACACTTCATCTTGATCGCAACTATGTCCGTCGCCTCGTGATAATGCCCGCAGCGCGTCTGCGCATCCGCATTCACGCCGCGCACCTGTGGTAAATTCCTTTTCATGTCGCCTCTCGCCACTCAGCTCACGGTGCCCAACCAATCCAATCCCCCCGCCGCATGCGTATATATAGTCGGGGGCCAGTTCTCTCAAGCCACGTCGCCCCCGGATTTTACGCGCACGAGCAAGGCCTTTGGCTAACAAAGAGGGACGACCATGTTTTCACCTCAGCAGAAGAATGAAACACCCAGCACGTTAGGCCGCCGCACATTCTTCGGCCTCATCGCGACCGCGGCCGCAGCGCTGGTGTGGTCTTATCTCGGGCGACGCCAGCCCGTACAAGCAGCCGCAACAGCAGCGCCCTCCGCCCCGCCGAAGATGGTCAATATTGTCATCTTCAACGATGCCGGCCAGCGCCAGAACACCGTCACCGTCCCCAAAATTGTGAAGACCGAAGACGAGTGGCGCAAGCAACTCTCGCCCGATTCGTTCGAAATCACGCGCAACGCCGCAACCGAGCGCCCCTACACCGACGAACATCCCAACGACCACGCCCCTGGCGTCTTTCGCTGCATCTGCTGCGACACCGCCCTCTTCGATGCCACCACCAAATTCGACTCCGGCACCGGCTGGCCCAGCTTTTGGGCGCCCATCGCCAAAAAGAATATCCTGGAATCCGCGGACATCAGCGTTGGCATGATTCGCACCGCGGTCTCCTGCCGCCTATGCGACGCGCACCTCGGCCACGTCTTCGACGACGGCCCGCGCCCCACCGGCCTGCGCTACTGCATGAACGCCCTAGCCATGCGATTCGCCAAGGCTGCGTAGCGCCCGTAGAATCGCGTTTGAATTTGCAGCGCCGGTCTTCAGACCGCCAGCCGTTGAAGTTGGTTTTGAATTTGTAGCGCCGGCGTCCCGCCGGCTCTTCGCCGTTGATTTTGACTCCGCAGCGGCCGGTCTCGCCAAGCGGGACCGGGCAGTCGTTGAAGTTGGTTTTGAATTTGTAGCGCCGGCGTCCCGCCGGCTCTTCGCCGTTGATTTTGACTCCGCAGCGGCCGGTCTCGCCAAGCGGCACCCGGCAGTCGTTGAAGTTGGTTGTGATTTTGTAGCGGCCGCCTGCTTTTTTTTAGGCGGGCGTCTTTGAACTTGATTTCGAATGTGACGCCGTGTGGTCACAGCACGCTGTGCTCGCACGCGACATCAAATTGCCCGACGAATTGCGAAAAGAGCCTCCCACGCTCTTCGCCGCATCGAATAACACGAACCCGGGCCTCCAAGCCCGAAAGGCAAAACACATGAATCGCTCCCTAAAAATTACTTTGGTTCTCTGCGCCGCATTCCTGGTCAGCTATGCCGCCCTCCGTCACACCGTCGCCAGCGCCGCGACGGCGCTTCCGGACCCCACGGTTGACGAATCCCTGACTCCCCAAAAAGGCCACGCGACATTGGTATTAGCAGGCGGCTGCTTCTGGGGCATCCAAGCCGTCTTCCAACACGTAAAAGGCGTCAGCAGCGCCACCTCCGGCTACTCCGGCGGCACCGTAAAAAATCCCGACTACGAACAAGTCAGCAGCGGCACCACCGGCCACGCCGAATCCGTGCAAATCATCTACGATCCCTCGCAAATCACCCTGGGCCAGCTCCTCAAAGTGTTTTTCTCCGTCGCTACTGACCCCACCGAACTGAATCGCCAAGGTCCGGACAGCGGCACGCAATACCGCTCCGTAATTTTCTTCACGACTCCCGACCAGCAACGCATCGCCCAGGCCTATGTCCATCAACTCGATCAAGCCAACGTTTTTTCGAGTCCAATCGTCACCCAGCTCGTCCCGTTACAAGCCTTCTATCGTGCCGAAGACTACCACCAGAACTACGCCACCAATCATCCCGACAACCCCTACATAGCCACCTTCGATCTTCCGAAAGTGCAGCATCTCCAACAACAATTCCCCAATCTTTACCACTGACTTCTGTGCCGACCTCGCTACTCATCGCGCCACTTGACTCAACTGCACCACCGTTGTTAATTGTGGACGTCAAACCGGCTCAGGAGCGCTCATGAAAGCGATCGTCTACGACAGGCAAGGCGGCCCCGAGGTTCTCCAGTACAAGGAAGTTGCCGACCCGCAAATCGGCCCCTACGAAGTCCTGGTCCGCGTGCGCGCTTGCGCCCTGAATCACCTCGACCTATGGCTTCGCATGGGCCTCCCGAATCTGCCGGTCCCGCTTCCTCACATCCCCGGTAGCGACATAGCCGGCGAAGTAGCCAAGGTCGGTGACAAAGTCACCAACGTAAAGGTTGGTGAGCGCGTCCTGCTGCAACCCGGAATTTCCTGCGGCCAGTGCGCCAGCTGCCTCTGCGGACAAGACAGCATGTGCCCCGCCTACACCCTGTTCGGTCAAGGCGTTGACGGCGGCTGCGCCGAATACGTTAAATCCCCAGCAGTAAATTGCGTCCCAATACCAGATAAACTCTCCTTCGAGGAAGCCGCCGCGTTTCCGCTGGTATCGCTCACCGCCTGGCACATGCTCATCGGCCGCGCCAAACTGCAGCCCGCCGAAACCGTGCTAGTGCTCGGCGCAGGCAGCGGCGTCGGCAGCGCCGCAATTCAAATCGCCAAAGCCGCTGGCGCGCGCGTCATCGCCACCGCCGGCAACGATGCCAAACTCGAAAAGGCCAGGGAACTAGGCGCCGACGCTGTGATCAATCACACCACGCAGAAAATCGCCGACGAAGTAAAGCGCTTAACCAATCGCCGCGGCGTCGAAATTGTCTTCGAACACGTCGGCCAAGCCACCTGGGACAACAGCATTCGCAGCCTCGCCGTCGGCGGACGCCTGGTCACCTGCGGCGCCACAACCGGGTTCGATGGCGCCATTAACATCGCCTATCTCTTCACGCGCCACCTCACAATTCTCGGCTCCTTCATGGGCAGCAAAGCCGAATTGCTCTCCGCGCTCGAGCTACTACGCCGCGGCCTGCTGAAGCCGGTCATTGACGTAGTCCTGCCGCTGGAAAAATGCGCCGAAGCCCACAAACGCATGGAAAACCGCGAGCTCTTCGGCAAAATCGTTTTGAGAGTGGACTGATCAAAAATGAATCAAGATGAAAATCGAGAGTTCAGCGGAAATCGGGGCGCGGTCACTTCTGCTGTTGCAGTTCTCTGCGTCCTCTGCGTCTCCGCGGTAAAATAAAGTGACGAAACGTTAGGGAGCTTCGCGGAAATGTTGCAGGAATCAGAACCGAAAGCCCCGCGTACTTTGCGCAACATGTGGCTGGGCTTCGGCGTGGTCGCCGTGATCGTCGTCGCGTATACAGCATTCACGTTCTGGTCGCGCTGGCAGGAAAACCAGGACATCGCCGCGAAAGAAAAGGCCGCACAAGCAGCCAAGGAACGTGACGATGCCACGAAATCCTTCGAAGTCCTGGGCGGCGCCGATTTTAAAATCATGAGCTTTTACGCCATGCCGGGTAAGATTAATCGGAGCGACGAAGTGGACATGTGCTACGGCGTGTCCAACGCCAAATCCGTGAAACTCGACCCGCCCGACGTGCCCAGCATGTTTCCGTCGCTCGATCGCTGCGTGAAGGTCGCGCCGAAAAAGACCACCACGTACATATTCACCGCCGACGACGGCAAGGGCAACACGAAAACAGCGCAACTGACCATCGAGGTGCGCTAACGAGTTCGCTGCGGACAGCGCCCGCGCGCCGCGTTGCAAAGAGCGGCGCAAACAGGCAAAATGAATACAGTCGGCGCCAGAAAATGCGCCACTCCGGAGCCTCATAGGCCATGGCCGTCGAACTCGCAAAGGGCGTCACCCTCGAAGCCCCAGGACAAGACGCGAACTTCCTGAAGGACGAAGGAATTCTGTTCGCGTCCCTGGACAAAGTCGTGAACTGGGCCCGCCGCAGCTCGATCTGGCCAATGTCCTTCGGTCTCGCCTGCTGCGCCATCGAAATGATGTCCATGGCGTCTTCCCGTTACGACATCGCGCGTTTCGGCGCCGAAGTTTTTCGCGGCTCCCCACGCCAGTCCGATTTGATGATCATCGCCGGCCGCGTCTCGGTAAAAATGGCCCCGGTGATCAAACAACTCTACGAACAAATGCCCGAACCCAAGTGGGCAATCTCGATGGGCGCCTGCGCCACCTCCGGCGGCGTCTTCAATAATTACGCGGTCGTGCAAGGAGTCAATCAAGTGATCCCAATTGACGTGTACGTCCCCGGCTGCCCGCCGCGCCCCGAAGCTCTCCTCTACGCCATCTTCCAGCTGCAGAAAAAAATAGACAACGACCGCGGCAGCTTCATGCGCTCCATGAATTTCAGCAAAAGCTGAAAATTCAGTTCACAGTTGAAAGTTAAAGTCGAAAGTGCTGCGCCTCTACGCTTCGCGACTGTGGGCATCTCAGATTTCTTTCCGCAGTTTCTCTGTGTTAGACCTTCTGACTTTCTCTGTGATGCCATGAAGGCGTCGGCTCCTTGCGAACGAGTACACTTGGCAGTGCTAACCGACCAAGCCTCGGAAGAAAGGAGCCGAGCCATGTGGATTATAGGTTGTGATTTTCATCCGCGCTATCAGCAGGTCGCAGCGATGAACCAAGAGACCGGCGAGTTGGTCGAACGGCGGCTGAGCCACCAGACGCAGGAAACCGCAGCGTTCTACGAGTCGTTGCCTGGCGGAGCACGCGTCGGGATGGAGGCCAGCTGCACGGCGCAGTGGTTCGAGCGGTTGCTCGACCGCTGCGGGCACCACTTGCAGGTGGGCGATCCAGCCACGATTCGTGCTTCCGTAGTGCGCAAGCAAAAGACGGACGCGCGCGATGCACGGCAGTTGCTGGAATTGCTGCTCGCCGATCGTTTCCCCAGCATCTGGATTCCCACGCCGGCCGAACGGGATTCTCGTCAACTGCTGGTGCATCGTCACAAGCTGGTGAGCTGGCGCACGCAGGTGCGCAACCAGTTGTCGGCGCTGGCCCGCAGTCAGGGAGTTTTTCCCGGCACGCGCTTCTGGACCCAGGCCGGAAGACAGAAGTTGCAATCAGTGCCACTGGACCGCTGGGCGGCGCAGCGCCGGCAAGATCTGCTGCGCCTGCTGAGCGATCTGGACACGCAGATCGCCGAGCTCACCCGGCATATCGAGCAGCAAGCGGGCGCACGCAGCGATGCCGTGGCGTTGATGCAGCAGGACGGTGTCGGTCCCATCGTGAGCCTGGCCTTCGTTCTGACGCTGGGAACCGCACGGCGTTTTCGCCGCGGGAAACAGGTGGCCAGTTATCTGGGCCTGAATCCCAGCGAGCGCAGCAGCGGTGGCAAGCAGCGCTTCGGCCACATCAGCAAACAGGGCAACCGCATGATGCGCTGGTTGCTAGTGGAAGCGGCTTGGATCGCCGTGCGCAAAGATCCCGTGCTGCAGCGGGTTTATCAACGTCTGGCCTTCCGCCGCGGACGCAAGATAGCGGTCGTAGCGGTGGCCAGAAAGTTGGCGGTGAAGTTGTACTGGCGATTGCGGGAATTCGAAGCAAAAAACACCGCAACCGCCGGCTCCCATGCAGGGCAGCTCGGGCAGAGGCTGATGCACTCATCGACTCTGTGATTGGGCACCCTGCCTCCCTCCGCAGCCGTGGAGGGAGTTCGCAGTGAATCATGGTCGCAGTTAGGACCGAATAGATGGCTGGTGGAGCAAATCCACCGCAGGATTCGAAGGAAGCGAGCCTTGGTCGGCCAGCGAAAAGATCCTGTGCACCACACAACGAGTCAAAAACTCGCTAGCGCACAAGTGTCTCTTGACTCCGCCGACGCCTTCATAGACGCCCTCTGCGGTAAGTTTTTCGCCGTTGGGTTTTGCTCGCGGCAATCTTGATCGATCTAGAAACGCGCGCTCGACAAATGAAAATGAATCGCCGCTACACAGAGGACGCCGCGAAAATCATTATCGATGCGCTGATTTTCCTACAAAACCTCGGCTGTCCCGTTGTTGAAATCGAGGATCGTGCCGAGAGCGTTGCGTTCGCGGCGGACGTAGCCCATTCCGATGGCTGCGTTTGCGGCGGGTGAAAATGCGGAGCTAGTGATGATGCCAACTTCTTTGGATTCGGCGTTTCCGTCGCCTGCCGCATTTTCGTGGGCGTACAAACGCGTCAGCGGAGCCGGCGCCTCAGCCGTCGAAAATTTCAGCCGCACGCGGCGGCGATTCACGTGGCCGCGCGAGCGCACGCGTTCAACAATTTCCTGTCCGGTGTAGCAGCCTTTCGTGAAGCTGATATGTGTCGCTTCCAGCGCAGCCTCGTGCGGAATCACCGTATCGTTGAAATCGTCAGGGAACCACGGGATGCCGGCCTCCAGGCGCAGGGAATTCACAGCGCGCATCCCAATCGCTGCGCCGTGCTGCGCCACAACGCTGGCGCGCAAATTCTTCCACAGCAGCGCCAGATGTTCGCGCGGCGCGATAATTTCGGCGCCCGGCAAACCAAAGTGCGAGTGGCGAATCAAATGGCACGCGACGCCATCAATTTGCACCTCCGCGATGGCGTGCTCGGAAAATCCCTGCAGCGCCAACCCGCAAGCTTCGGCGATCACTGTTCCCGCGCGCGGACCTTCGACAGCGAAGCTGCCGAATTGCTCGGTGACGTCGCTCAAAGTGACATCGTCCATGATGATGAATTTATCCAGCGTCGCGACAGTGCGTTCGCGGACCGAAGCGTGCGATAGCACAAGCAACTTATCCTGCGGCCCGTAAATTTCCAGCTCGGCCAAAATGTGACCTTGCGGATTCAGCAGCAAAGCCAGCGTGCCGCGCCCATCGCCCAACGTCTTCACGTCGTTCGACACGATCGCGTTCAGATAACGCACGCGGTCCGGCCCAGTAAGCCCGACAATGGCGTGCCAATTGGTATCAAAAATCGCGACAGCCTCGCGCGCGGCCCGATATTCATCCGCGAACGACGTAAATTGCTCCGGCACGATGACGCCCTGAAAAGACGCGAGTGTCGCGCCGGCATTCTTGTGCTCGTGTAGTAGAGGCGTTTCCATAATTTGCAAATCGCGCTCGCCAACCACGCGCGGCGGGACGGACACTCATGTTATCAGATGACGGCGCGAAGCTGCGGAACGCGGAGAAGTGTACGGCGCAAATCAGGTAAAGACTCGGCGCGCAGGTTCAGCGGCGAAGAATGCATCGCGCGGGCGGATCTTCCGCAGGCTAGCCGCTCCTTGCACGCTCGGGTGAAGGAAATTCGCGGCGATCCGCGACGAAAGCTAATTCTTCGCGCTCTTCAGCAAAATGATGTCGTTGGATACCGAACCGCGCGCGAGAAACAGTGCCTTGCCGTCCGGCGACCAGTTGAAGGCGCGGATCAGGCCGCTGGGGAAATTTGTGATCTGCTTCATCGCGCCGCCGGGAATCGGCTGCCGCCAAATATTCGCGGCGCCTCCGCGAACCAGAATCATGTCAACGCCATGATCGTCCGGAGACCAATGCGGGAAACCCTGGGCGGTGCCGAGCGGAACGTCGAAAGAAAAAACGGCCGCTCCGCCCCCCACCGGGACGGCGACCAATTGATCGCGCAGCTGCGGCGCGTCCGGATGCCCCAGACGATACAGGACCAGCTTATTGTCCTTGGATAAAAAGACGATGGGGGCGGTCTGATTGTGCAGGCCCAGCGAGGTGGGATTGGATCCGTCAATTCCCATGCGCCAAGTACTCAGTTGATCTTCGTAGTCGAACGTAACCGTCGAACCATCCGGGGAGCAAATCGGCAGCAGCGCGGACTTGTCGCGGGTCAACTGCAACGGGTTCGTACCGTCCGCGTCCATGCGCCATATATCGGACGCGTTGCCGCGCGGGACGGAATACACAATGTGCTTTCCGTCACCACAAGCCCACGCGAACAGTACGTTGCGATCGCTGCCTGCCACCTGGGTTCGAGAACTGCCGTCGTAGTTCGCGGTGAAGAGTTCGCGGTTGCGATTGGTGATCAGAATCCGGTCTGTGCCCAACGGCGAAACGCCGAAAATCGCAGGGCCGCCGGAGGTGATTTGCGCGGCGCGCGCGGAATCCCCACCGGGCGCGTTCCACAGGTCCGACGAAACCGTGGTTTCCACGGTGACCACCGTCGAACCGTCCGCCGTCAAATCCAGCCAGGGCAAACTGTAATCCGTCAGGTCGTTGGTCAGCCGCTGCGCTTCTCCGGAAGGATAGGAAATTTTCCAAAGCTGGCCCTGCGCGCCGCCGCTCTCCTCGCGCATCGGAACCAACAGCGCGTCTCCATCCGGCAACCAATGTGGGCGCCCCAAGTTACCGTGGGTGGCGAAGAGCGTGCGCACTGCTCCGGTGGCGACGGTAAATTCGTTGAGCTGGCTGCTGACCGACGGCAACAAAGACGCAAAGATGATGGTCTTGCCGTCCGGGGACCACGCCGGAGTTAGAAGTCCGGCGACAGTTATGTTCGCGCTCATCGAGGTCAGGAGTCTTTCGCCCGAGCCGTCCGCATTCGCGGTCAAAAGCTTGAAGGTTCCCTTGTCTGGAATGCCTCGTATGAACGCGAATTGTTTGCCATCCGGCGAAAAGCTGATGGAAGTGTCTATATCGCGCATGATCTGCTGCGGATTGCCGCCAAGCACGGGCATTTTGTAGAGCGAACTGAAAAGCTGATTTTCCTTGGACGCTTCGGTGAAATAAATGTAATTGCCGTCCGGGGAAAACGTGAGGCCGTAGAACACGCTCACGGCGGGCGCGAGGATTTGCACGTCGCTGCCCGTAGCCACCTGGCGAACCATCAGGCTTTGCATTTCGCCATCGCGCAATACGTACACCACGTATTGGCCGTTGGGAGAAATGGCGACGCCCGCTGCCTTGCCTGTTTCGGTGAGGTTTGCGATGCTCATGTTTTGCGCGTTGAAAGTATTTTGGTGGCCGCGCGGTTTAAAGACGAAGAAAGCGACGGCGGCGGCCATGAGCACGATGGCGACTGCCGCGATCAATTTACCTTTGTGTTTCTTTGCTTCGCCCAGAACGATGGCGGCGCTGCCGGAGCCGCTGGAAGAAATTTTCGCAGAGCCTGAGCTTTGTGCTGGCGGCGGTGGTGGCGCGACGGCGGCGGAATTTGCGCCAGATGAGCCGGCGGCTGCGGTGGCTGCGTTCGCAGAGCTGAAATTTTCGGCGGTGCTCACCTGCGCCTTGCTGGAGCCGGAATCGCGCTGCAGACGCCGCAGATCGGTGCGCAAGTCCGCGGCCGTCTGGTAGCGCATGGTGCGGTCTTTTTCCAGCGACTTATTAATGATGCGTTCGAGTTCCTGCGGCACGTCGGGATTGATGCGCACCGGTGCAACAGGCGCGCGATTCAGAATGGCATCGAAGACCGCTGCGGAAGTAGAACCGGAAAAGGCCTGGCGGCCCGTCGCCATTTCGTATAGCACCACGCCCAGCGAAAAAATATCCGTGCGCGAATCGAGGTCCTTGCCCAGGGTCTGTTCCGGCGACATGTATGCCACGGTGCCGACGGCGATGCCCGGGCTGGTGAGGTTGGCGCCGTCCAAGGTGACACCGCCGGACTCGGTGCGCCCATCGCTTCCAGGGACGGCCATGATCTTCGCGAGGCCAAAGTCGAGAATTTTGGTTTGGCCGCGATCGGTCAGGAAAATATTCGCCGGCTTGATGTCGCGATGAATGATGTTTTCGGAATGTGCGGCGTCCAGCGCGTCGGCGGATTGAATGCCGGATTCGAGCAGCGTGTCGAAAGCCAAAGGCCCGCCCGTGATGCGGTGTTTCAGCGTCGCGCCCTTCAGCAATTCCATCGCGATGTAACTGCGGCCCTGGTATTCGCCGATTTCGAAAATGGTGCAGATATTGGGATGGCTCAGCGCAGCCGCGGCGCGCGCTTCGCGCAGGAACCGGTCGAGCGCCAGCTTGTCCTGCGAGACGTCGTCCGGCAGAAATTTCAGCGCGACCATGCGCCCCAGCTTGGTGTCTTCGGCCTTGTACACCACGCCCATGCCGCCGCCACCAAGCCGTTCTATAACGCGATACTGTGAAATAATTTGCCCGACAAGAGGCTGGGTGTCTGTCATTCCGTGCACATATTAGATTCGCTACCCAGACAAGTCAACGCAACTGAGAGGGTACTGGCGGGTCAGTTTCTAATCCCGCGGCTACTCGGGAGTGGGGACCAAGACTAGGACTAGCACGCCGTCTCGGCCAAGACGGCTTGCGCCACAGCCGTTTTGCTTGTCCAATTCGGTTACGCCGCGTCCCAGGATAATCAGACGATGGAACAAGAATCCCGTCGCAATCCGGTTCAATTCCGGCGTTCGAACATTGTGAAAAACAATCGCCGCCAGTTCCCGGGAGTGAATCAGCTTAAAGTACGCGCAGTGCCCGCCGTAATATTCTCCGTATTCTCCCATGAACTCGTAAGAAACCCGCCCAAATAGCCCGATTCTTGCCGGATGGATGGAGATCGATCTCGCACTGCACGCCTGGGCATCCCGCATTACTCTTCGTTCCGCAATCCATTCCCACAGTAAGAAAAGAACCAACAGAGGGGAATACTGAAAGACAACTTCGAGGTGCTGGACAACGGGGCACGGCAGAACATTCAGATTTTTTCAATTACATCCAACGAACCCCTCTCGCGCCTTCCCGCACCGCTTTCGCCGAATACTTACACAAATCGCATGCCTGGCATTGGTGATGCACCGTCCAACATCACCGTGCTGCTGCTGGATGCTCTGAATACTCCGTTATCCGACCAAGCGTTTGCAAATCAGCGGCTGGTGAAATTCCTCGAAGCGCTGCAGCCACACGATCGGATTGCTATCTACAGTCTCACTCGGCGACTGAGGATGCTGCACGATTTTACGAGCGACGCGTCGTCGTTGATTGCCGCGCTGAAGGGCTACAAAGGACAGCTTTCTGAACTGGACGATGCGGAAGCCCCCGATCTCGGCTACACGGGGAATCCGATGGCGGCGCTGCTGAGCCGCGACCTATCGCAGGAAGAGGCTGAATGGAGTCTATCCGACCGGATTGAACTGACCCTCCAAGCGATGACAGAGAACGTTAGATACGTCAACCGCGACGTGAAGATCCAATTCAGGAAACTGAACTTCGTGGGGCCACCGGTCGCGAAGAACACTAGAAAGGCCACTGCCAGAAGCGTAGGCGCAAACAGCAGCCACAGTCTAGCCACTTCAACTCTCACCGCCAGCAGGTCTTTCTCAATGGCTCGGCTTTGATCGGGGGCAATCACTCGAACGCTGGTCCGCACATAGAACACCTCCCTGCGCGGATGCATCGCGAAACCCACCACGGCGGCTGCGACGATGACGACCGCAATAATGCCTTCGAGGAAAGCCTCATACGGGGTGAACAGCAGTACTCCCGCAACGATCGCGACAATGAGAAGCACAGTCCATGGGATTAGTTCCATAGCTGCAGCGTCAGGTGGCAAATGATAACGGAAAAGCTCGGTTGGAGTGCTGCTCTTTTATCAACACCGATCGACGCCCTGATCGGAAACTGACTCACTACCAAGAGAGTTGCTATACTTTCAGTGTGAACGAAAAACTGATTCACGAAATTATTCCGGTAGGGATGCTCCAGTGCAACTGCTCAATACTGGGCGATCCGGAGACGCGCGACGCAATCGTCGTGGATCCCGGCGATGAGGTCGAACGCATCCTGGAAATTTTGCGCGAGCACCAACTGAACGTGCGCGCGATTGTGAGCACGCACACGCACATCGATCATGTTGGAGGCCTCGCGCTGTTGCACGCCGCGACGAAAGCGCCAGTGCTGATCCATGAAGCGGATCTGGAGTTGTATCGGCACCTCGATATGCAGGCGCAATTTCTGGGCATGCGCACGCCGGAAAGCATGCGCATCGAAGATTTCGTGAAGGAAGGTGACAGCGTGCGTTGGGGAGGATATGCCGCGCGCGTGATTCATACCCCTGGGCATACGCCGGGAAGCATCAGCTTGTTGGTGGAGAAGGGAATTCCTGGCACCGACGCATATTTGGAACGCGCGAGGCCGTCATCAGCCAAGGATTCGGCGGAGTCCCATTTGCACGCGCATTTGCGCGGACGCGTGAACGAGACAGGATCGCCACGCTCACTCGAAGATGCAGCGTCACTCGGACGGCTGCTTGCCGGCGACACATTGTTTCAACGCAGCATCGGCCGCACCGATTTGTGGGGTGGCTCGATGAAAGATATTCTGAATTCGATACGACAGAAATTGTTAGCGCTGCCCGACGAAACCCTGGTGATCCCCGGCCATGGCGAGAACACCACCATCGGCGAAGAGCGCGCTGAAAATCCCTACCTGCGTTAGCTCCACTTCCGACTAGAACTTCACATCTTTGATGTGCGTGGCTAGCGACCACAGGTTGCCGAAGGGATCTTGCACCGTGGCCGTGCGGTCTCCGTACGGCGCGTCCTCCAGGCCGCGAACCGTGGTGGCGCCATGGCGCAGAGCGTTTGCGTACACACCGTCGATATCGGGAACGTACATGTGCAACAGGAACGGAGCCGCTTGAAATTCTCCGTGGACTTCACTGCCTGACAGGATGGAATTGCCCACGCGCAGGCTGACGTGCCGGATTTTGCCGTGCGGATCCTTGGACATGAAAAGTTCTTGGGCGTGCAAGGCCTGCTTCAGGAACTCGACATATTTCTCAGCATTTTGCACGAGAAACACGGGAACGATCGCGAGGGTATCGGCGGAAACGTGAGCGCCGGTGCCTTGCGTGGTGATGTACCACGTATTTCCGCCCGGATCTTTCACGGCACCGTCGCGATCGCCCCACGGACGGTCAGCCGGCGCAGCAAGCGAAGTGCCGCCCGCGTCCACCGCGCGCTGGAAGACCGCATCCACATCCGGCACGTACAACATATTCGAAGACGCGCGCGGCTTGAACTCCGCAGTCGCGTCAGCGAGTTCCACCATCGCGCCCGCGATGCGAACTTCAGCATGCATGATCAGGTCGGAGCCGGGGCGCGCGACGCGGAAAACTTCCTCAGCGCCGAACGCTTCTTTGAAGAAGTTGATGAGATTCGCAGCGCCTGGAACCAGAAGATACGGCGTCAGCGTGCGGAATCCTTTACGGATGTAGGGCACCGGCAGAGTCCACTTCGGCGCTTCATTTGGTACTTCGGCGGACGGCGCGGGCGAAGGTTGGTGCAAAGCAGCGAAGCGCCGCTCGACTTCTTCGGCCGTGAGCTGTTCTGTTTGCGTGGCGATCATCCATGTGTAGCCGAACGGATCGGCGAATTGCCCGGAGCGCTCGCCGTAGAATCGATCCTGCACCGGATGGAGCACTTTGGCGCCGGCAGCCACGGCGCGGGCGGCGACTGCGTCCACGTCGTCCACACTGAGATGGATTTTCACGGGCGAACCGCCCAAAGTTGCCGCGCTGACCGCTCCGTATTCCGGGAATTCATCAGAGAGCATGATGGCCGTATTGCCGATGCGAATTTCCGCGTGGCCGATATTATCGCCGGGACCGTGCATGCGCATGATTTCCACCGCGCCGAAAGCCTGCTTGTAAAATTCAATCGCGCGCGCGGCGCCTTTCACGATCAAGTACGCGGTTGCGGTCTGTCGTGCCTGCGGTGCGGATACGGCTTTGCTGGCCATGGGTGGTCTCCCTTCGAGTTGTGCTCGTAGCTCTGCCTTGAAATCTTCGCGGGGCAAGCCGCGCAGCTGTTCGGCGACGCGCGCGAGCGCGGCGACGGGCGCTTGAGCCGCTGCGCCATCGCGGCGTTTGCGGCCCGCAGCGCTCGGCGCAAGCAGCGCCTGGATAGCGCGATCGAGTTGTTCGCTCAGGTTTGCTTTAGCCATTGGCTGCACCGGACCGATTCTTCTTCAAGGACGCCTTACCCACCGCTTTGCCAGCCGCCTTGCCGCCGGAAGCTCTCGCAGCTTCCTCGCGCAACGTCTGGATGCCACGGAATTGCAATTGTTTTACGGCGCCTTCAGTACGTCCCAGAGCTTGCGCGATCTCACGAATACTTTTTTCTTCCGCGAAACGCATCTGCACGACTTTCCGCTGCTCCACAGGCAGTTTCTGCACCAGGCGGAACAATTGCTCGCGAATTTCGATTTCTTCCGGGCTGGGTTCCGCGCTCGCGGGATCGTCTGTAAGCGCGTCAGTCTGTTCGCGCGCGCCGCGCCGCCACCGGTCCGCGATCGCGTTCGATGCGATGCGCATCAGCCACGCCCCAAAGGGAGCCCCGCGCCATTCGAATCGCCGCAAGTTCGCGAGGGCGTGATGAAACACCTCGGACGTGACGTCTTCAGCCGCCTCGCGATGCTTCACCCGCCGCGAGACGTACGCGTACACGCGCTCGAAGTGATTTTCGTAGAGCGCCGCGAAACGGCTCGGGTCCTGCTGCGCCGCTTCGATCAGCCGCCGCTCGCTGGCTTCTTGTACGGCCTTCAACGAGAGCTCCGGAGTTCTTGCTGCCATAGTATAAAACTGCCCAGCAAGGCAAAGGTTACGGTCAGGATTTCTTGTCGCGTTCGGCGCGCATTGCTTCCATCACACTCTGAATCAGTTCTTTGGCTTTGCCGATTTCTGCCTGGATTATGCGGATATCCATTACGGGGACGTCGGGATCGCGATTGGTGTGGCAGTAAACGCCATGCTGGCCGACCAGAATGAGGGCGTTGGTTAGCAGATCGAGCGAAACGGCCAGTCGGCCGCGGTGCGGGCCCATCATTGTTTCGTAATGCTCCAGTTCGTCTTTGTGTTCGTCGAAGGCGGCCATGGGTAACTCCCTGAAAATAGTGAGAATTTAAGGTAGCGTGTCGCGTGTTCATGCGCAACAGAACCGGGTGGATTGCCGGGTGAGCTGAGGCGCAGAGTGTAAAGGATGTCCTGATAACACTGTGCAAAGCACGTCCTAGACTTGACACAAGATTCCCGATGCTACCTTCGCGATTGCATGGTTCTAGAACCATCTATTGCGGGCTACGGAACACCTTTGGGTACTTCGCTTTACTCTGCGTGAGTGAGAATAGATAATTTGTGCCATTGCGTTGACGTTGTCGCAGATGCAGGGGATGGCTGGGTTTCGTCGGGCGAGGATGCCCGTGCGGGAATGTTCGTTCGAGCGCGAGTGCGCGGAAACGTTCAACAAAAACCCGGCTGGCATAAATTCACTAGGCGGTGCGTTCGTGAGGCTCAGCGATTGGGGCGCTAAGCCAGCGTTTCACAACGGCACGCTTTTGTTGGGGCTGCGAACAAAGCTATACTGCGGGAAACGAAGGTGATGATTCGCGCGCTACAAGCGCGTTTCCTGGAACGCCATTCGGCCCGTTGCCAACGACGACAGCAAAATTCGAAATCGTGCCCGGACTGCTGCTGGAGAATTATGCTGGATAATGATGCGGCTCCTGGTATCCGCGGGGTGAACAAACGATGAGACGTTCAGACTTGGTACGTAATCCGGGGAAGAGCAAAGCGGTACGCACTTCGCAAATCGTGTTCGGCGAGCGGCAGCACTTGCTGCGCGTGCTGGATTCGGTCGAGCGCAGTGCATTGCCCGCGCCGCGTTTAGAGCAGGAGCGCCGGGTGATCGAGCAGTTAATTCACGCGCGCACGCAGGAGCTGAACCGCATCAACGCAGGCTGGGATGAAAAGGTGGGAGTGGTATTGAGCGCCGAAGTGAAGCCGGAAACTCTGGATTCGCTTTCGCGGCAGGCTCCCAAGGAAGATTTCTATTTGCTGCGTTTGATCAGCGAACATCCAAAGGTGTCGGCGAAGACGCTGGGCCGCTTGTCGCATCATCCGTATTCAGCGATCCGCGAGAACATCGCGCGTCACCCGAACAGCGATGCGGCGACCCTGTCGCGCCTGAGTAAGGATCGCACGCAGCCCCTGTGGTATCTGGTGGCTTTCAATCCCAACGCCCCGGTGAATCTGCGCAAAAAATTACAGGAGCGCATGCGCAGGCTAGGCGAGAAGTCGGCGACCCAGTAGGGGGCGGTAATGAACGCGGCACGATGGGTGGTTGGTAGCCGCTTCGTGAATTGCGAAGCCCGAAGTTCGCGGTTTCGCGGCCGGTTCATGAACCGAGGAATTTTTAATGCCGTTTCTAGCCACTAACCTCTCGTCACTAGCCACTGCCTTTTTCCCCGACAGGTTTATCTCCTGTATCGAGCGCTGGCTTGGCGCCTGTCCTTATTCGAGGCGGCAGCTACTGTCGTAACACCTTGCCGCGCTTTTTTTCTAGAGTAGAATCCGGGCATGACAGAACCTTCCTCGCCTCGCACCTCCCGGCTCCCCGCCTCACCCTCGCCGGCAGCTCACTGCAACATCGCGGATGAATTCGTCTCTCGCCCCGCACGCGAACATCGGGAAAAACTGGCAATTCTGGGAACTGGCCCGGCGCTGACTTATGCGGAGCTGGAGGCGCTGGTTGCTCGGGTGGCGGAGGCGTTGCGGTCGTCGGGTTGCAAGCCCGGGGAACGGGTGCTGATCGCGTTGCCCGATTCGGCGGAATTCTTCGGTGCGTTTTTCGGCGCGGCGAAAATTGGCGCGATTGCCGTGCCCGTGAATCCCATGGCGCGCGCGGCGGATTACCGGCACTGGCTGGAAAACTGTGGAGCGCGCATCGCAATTGTGCACGCGCCGATTCTGGATGAGTTCGCCGACGGCGTGGCAGGCGACCCAGCCCTTGATCTCCTGGTGATTTATGAAAGCACATCCGGGACCGTAAAGCCGGAGCGCGTCGCGCGAAACATTTTGCAATGGCACGACTGGCTGCCGACGCGTGCGGGCGCGGCGTCCACCCATCCGACGCTCGCCACCGATCCGGCATTCTTCTTGTACACCTCCGGCAGCGGCGGCACGCCGAAAGCCGTAGTGCATCGGCATCAGGATATGGGCGTCGCGGCGCGCAATTATGCGCAGGGCGTCCTCGGATTGTGCGCGGACGACCGGCTGTTTTCGGTGTCGAAATTGTTTTTTGCTTACGGCTTGGGCAATGGGATGTATTTTCCCCTGCATTTCGGCGCTAGCACCATTCTGTATCCCGAGCGGCCGCGCGCAGATGAAATTGCGGCTGTCGTCAAGGAGCACCGGCCGACTGTATTCTTCTCAGTGCCCACTTTTTACGCGTCCCTGTTGCGGGAGTCTGAAAAGGGCTTGGATGTGGACTTTTCTTCCGTACGCCTGGCCGTCTCAGCGGGAGAATCTTTGCCGGCGGAAATATTCGAGCAATTTCACAAGCGGTTCGGAATCGAAATCCTGGATGGCATCGGCTCGAGCGAAATGCTGCACATATTCTTGTCGTCACGGCCGGGAGAGGCGCGTCCGGGCAGTTGCGGGCGTGAAGTTCCGGGCTACGAAGCGCGAATTTTGGACGATGCGGGTGAGCCTGCGCGGGTGGATGAGGCTGGGAACCTGTGGGTGAAGGGGGAAAGCGCATTCTGGGAATATTGGCGGATTCCGGAGCTTACGGCACGGACCAAGCGCGACGGCTGGGTGAATACCGGCGACAAATTTTCGCGTGACGCGGACGGATATTTTTATTATCGCGGCCGCGCGGACGACATGATGAAAGTTTCCGGCATGTGGGTCTCGCCCGGGGAAGTGGAGAACGCGCTGCTGGGCCACGCGGCGATCGCGGAATGTGCAGTGGTAGGAAATGCGGACGCAGTGGGGTTGGTGCGTCCAGTCGCGTACATCGTTTTGCGGCAGAGCGTGACGAACACCGCGGGCGGCCTCGACAGCGAAATCTACGGCTGGTTGCGCACCCGCCTGCCGGGATTTAAATGTCCGCAGGAGTATCGCTTCGTAAAGGAATTGCCGCGAACCGCGACAGGAAAGGTGCAGCGGTTCTTGCTGCGCGGAAGCGGTGGAGAAATTATCTCTTAACTTTCGACTGTTAACTGTCAACTTTCGCTCCGAGACTGCGACATGGCCCACGGCCCGTTCGCAGAGACATATTGGCTCTTTACCGCTATAATTGGCTCTGTATATTGGACTGCAGGAGTGAGCCAATGTTACCGCTACATCTCCAGTCTGAAAGCCACATTCCCTTGTACGTGCAGCTGCGCGACCAGTTGCGCGCCCTGGTCCATTCGGGCGAATTGCGCAGGGGCGACCGGATCCCTGCCAGCCGCGAGTTGGCTACCCAGCTCGGCGTGCATCGCACCACCGTGGCAAATGCTTACGCGGAACTCGAATCCGAGGGCCTAATTCAGGGGCATGTCGGGCGCGGGACATATATTTGCGGCGTGCCGGAGCGTCAATTTTCGCCGCCGCCGCGCACGAATGGCAATGGCGGGTCGGTGCGCTGGGAATCGCTGTTTGCGGACGAGCGCGGCGAGGACGGGTTGAGTCGGCTGGCTCCGGAAGTTCCGAAGGACGCGATCGGCTTTGTGGCCGCGCGTCCGCCGGAAGAATATTTTCCGCTCGAGGAATTCCGCAGCTGCTGCAATGCCGTTTTGCGCAGCGACGGGCGCAAGGTGTTGCAGATCGGATCTTCTGATGGATACGAGCCGCTGAAGAGCGCGCTGATCGATTTTTTTCGCGACGAAGGGTTGAACGTCCGCAGCGAACAATTATTGATTACTGGCGGGTGCCAGCAGGCGATTGATTTACTCTGCAAGGCGTTCTTGCGGCCTGGGGACGCTGTAGCGTTGGAAAATCCGGCTTATCCGGGCGCGCTGGCAACTTTTGGCGCGGCGCGGGTTCGCACGCTGGCGGTAGCGGTGGATACGGACGACGCGCCGAACGGGCGGCTGGGATTGAATATTGACGCGTTGGAATCCGTGTTGATGCAGAACCGCGTGAAATTTATTTTTGCCACGCCAGATTTTCACAATCCTACCGGCACAGCTTTGCCGATGCCGGAGCGGCGGCGTTTGTTGGATATGGCCGCGCGCTACCAGGTGCCGGTGATTGAAGATTATATTTACGGGCGGCTGCGGTTACGCGGGGCCGCCACTCCTTCGCTGCGTTCGCTGGATCGCAACGGCAGCGTGATTCAGATTGATAGCGTTTCGAAGATTGCGTTTCCGGGTTTGCGCGTGGGCTGGTGCATTGGCCCGGAAAGCGTGATCGAGCGCTTGCGACTGGTGAAACAGGCGACCGATTTGCACACGGACCAGCTGGCGCAGGCGACTTTGGCGGAATTTATCCAGCGCGGGCACATGTCCCGGCATTTAGTGAAGATGAACAAAGTGTATCGCAGCCGACTGGATGCGATTGAGTCAGCGCTCGGAAAATTTATGCCAGAGGAGTCGAATTGGACTCGGCCGGAAGGCGGAATGTCAGTGTGGCTGAGTCTGCCCGCTGGATTTGACGCCGGGGAGCTGCTGATTCACGCCCGCGAACGCGGTGTGATGTACGTGCCTGGGCGTTACTTCTATCATCAGAATCCGCAGCCGAACACCGTGCGCCTGGGATTTGCGAGCCTGGACGAAAGACGGATTGTGCGAGGCATTGAGACGCTCGGCGAAGTGGTAAAAACGGAGTTCCGTAAGCGTCAGCGCGGCGCCCGCAGCGAATTCCGGTCGCGCGTGGCGCTCGTCTGAGGAAATCATGCTGCTGAAACCGAATCCGGAGAATATTTGTTTTGGTTGCGGCGGCGCGAACCCGCGCGGCATGCTCCTAACGTTCGAGCAGGATGATGCGGCGCAGCGGATTCGCGGGAATTTCCGCCTCGGCGCGGAATATCAGGGCGGCCCGGGATTCATTCATGGCGGTATCATAGCTACGGTGCTGGATGAAGTGATGGGCAAGGTTTGCCGTTCCCGCGAACTGCGCGCCGTGACGGCGGAGCTAAGCATCGAATATTTGAAGCCGGTGCCAGTGGATGCCGATTTAGTAGTGGAAGGATACGAAGTGGAAATGAAAGGGCGCAATTTGTTTCTGGCTGGGGATATTCGCGATGTTTCGGGTAAAGTGTTGGCGCGCGGCAAAGGACGATTCGTAATTATTTCCCCGAAGCAAGCCGCGAAGGACGAAGCGCCAGCGGAACTAGCAGGGAAACCGCTCGAGAAGTGAAATTCGCAAGCAAGACCGAGGGAGAAACTCGATGGAACTGATGAACAATAATTTGTGGCGCGTCAAAGTAGGCCTGGCGGAAATGTTGAAGGGCGGCGTGATTATGGACGTGACCAACGCCGAGCAGGCCAAGATCGCCGAAGACGCCGGAGCCTGCGCGGTGATGGCGCTCGAGCGCGTCCCATCCGATATTCGCAAAGAAGGTGGAGTAGCGCGCATGGCTGCGCCGCGAATCATTCGCGAAATTATGGACACGGTTTCGATCCCAGTGATGGCCAAAGTGCGCATCGGCCATTTCGCCGAAGCGCAAGTGCTGGAAGCGCTGGAAGTGGATTACATTGACGAGAGCGAAGTGCTCACGCCCGCCGACGAAGAGCATCACGTATGGAAACACGGTTACAAAGTCCCGTTCGTCTGCGGCGCGCGGAATTTGGGCGAGGCCCTGCGACGTATCGCAGAAGGTGCGGCAATGGTGCGCACCAAGGGCGAGGCGGGCTCCGGCAACATCGTGGAAGCGGTGCGTCACATGCGCACCATCGTGAGCCAGATGAAGCGGCTCACGCTGCTCGGCGAAGAAGAATTGGTGCACGAGTCGAAAGAACTCGGCTCGCCGTTCGAGTTGGTAGCCTGGGTAGCGAAGCATGGCAAATTGCCGGTCCCGAATTTCTGCGCCGGCGGGATCGCGACTCCCGCAGACGCAGCCCTCGTAATGCAACTCGGCGCCGAAGCCGTATTCGTCGGCTCGGGAATCTTCAAGTCGAGCGACCCCGCCGTGCGCGCCCGTGCAATCGTGAAAGCCACCACGCATTACAAAGATCCGAAGGCAGTCCTGGAAGCCTCGGAAGAATTGGGCGACGCCATGAAGGGCCTCGACATTCGCCAGATGGACGAGAAGGATTTGCTGCAGACGCGGGGTTGGTAGCCGGAAGTTACGAATAATCAGTGACGGCTGAGTAGAATCCATCTCATAAGTGGGCGAGACCGGAAGGGCGGGGCTTCAGCCCCGCCGCAAAGGCCGCAAAGGAAGGGGCTTTAGCCCCTGAAGCCAACCTCTTCTATTTCGGCTCAATATTTATGAGATATGTTCTAGTGACTGATGATTAATGCCGCGTTAGGCGCTGCGAAACAGAATTTAGGGATCCCGAGCTGGTTGTAGGGGCGGGTCTAAGACCCGCCCCTACGTTTTTCGGCCAGACGTCTGCACGGGCAGGCCGCTTGGAACCATTAGAATGAAAAACCACGGACTGAAAATCGGAATCGTTGCGATACAGGGTGATTACGAAGCGCACGCCAAGGTGCTAGAGCGCTTGGGTGTCGCCCACACGTTTGTCCGCACGCCGGCGGATCTGGCAGGGCTAGCCGGCGTGATTCTCCCCGGCGGCGAAAGCACCACGCATCTAAAGGTGATGACCGAAGAGGGCCTCTTCGACGCGCTGAAGAAATTCGCGGCCGCCGGCGGAGCGTTTTTCGGCACCTGCGCCGGAACCATCCTGCTCGCGAAAGAAGTACACGGACCCGCACAGGCTTCTCTGGGCTTGCTAGATGCGTCGGTATTGCGCAACGGCTACGGCCGCCAACTCGCAAGCGATGTGCACATGGGCCAGACAAAATTGCGCGCGCAGCCGCTGGAGATGGTTTTCATCCGCGCACCGATCATCGAATCGGTGGGCTCGGGCGTGGAAATTTTGGCCGAGGATGCCGGCCATCCAGTTCTGGTGCGCGAGGGCAAGATCCTGGCCACAACGTTTCATCCGGAGCTAAGCGACGACACGGCGGTGCACGAATATTTCGTGCGCATGGTTCGCAATGATGTCGCCGTCGCGCGATAGACGTTGCACGAACTGATGGTGGCCCCGCCTTGCGAAAACGCCGCTGGAAATTCAACTGCAATGCCCGGTCCGAACTCACGGTTCAATCCGCCTGCAAACTGTGAGATTCTGTCGCCCTTATGAAGCCTCCGGTAAAAGTACTCTTCGTCTGCGTGGGAAATTGCGTGCGCAGCCAGATGGCCGAAGCGATCGCGCGCCATGAATGCGCGGATATTATTTTGCCGGAAAGCGCGGGAGTCTCTCCGCTCGGATTCATTGACGCGACCACGCAGGCAGTGTTGCGCGAGCGCGGCGTTCCGTTCCACGGCCAATTCTCGAAAGGCCTGCACAGCCACAAGCTGCGCAAGCCGGATGTCGTGATTAACATGTCGGGGATTCCGGGCAAGTCACTGTTTCCGGAGCACGAAGTGGAGGATTGGCCGGTGCGGGATCCGTTCGGCGAGGACATCGCGCTGCATCGCACAATTTTCGACGACATTGAGGCGCGCGTGACTCTGCTGGCGGCGCGTTTACGCACGCAAGCGGCCACCGCGGGTTAGAATCAGCTCACGAATCACGAGGAATAAAGCAAACAGCAATGCGGCGCGAAACCACAAGCGTTTCCCAGGAAGATTATCTGAAAGCGATCTGGGAATTGGTGCAGGAAGAGCAGGCACCGATCAGCGCGCGCCTCGCTGAAGATTTGGGCGTTACCCCTCCAGCCGTGACCGCAGCGCTCAAACGCATGACCCGTGGCGGATATCTTCGCGTCCGCCGCGACGGTCACATTGAGCTATCCGCGAAAGGGCAGGAAATAGCCGGGCACTTGGTGTTGCGTCACCGCCTAGCGGAAAAACTTCTCACCGATGTGATTGGCCTCGAATGGGCGCGCGCGCACGAAGAAGCGGAGCGTTTGGAGCACGGTATTTCCCCCGAAGTCGCCGGCTTGCTCTTGAAGCGCTTCGGCCGCGAGAGCCGCTGCCCGCATGGGGTACCGCTGGTCGGCGGAATGGCGAAGCTGCGGCGCAAATTTGGCGCGGTGCGCTTGTCCGACGTCTCGGTCGGCAGCTCCTACGAAATTTTGCGCGTGTACGAGAAAGACCCAAAGTTCCTCGATTTTCTCACCGGCCTCGGCTTGCGTCCCGGGACGAAGGTGCGCGTACATCAGCGCGAATATGACGAGACGATGGTGTTGACGGTCGCGGGCCGGTCGGCCGCGCGCATTCATTTGGGAAAGCCCGCTACACAGCGGGTCTGGGTGCGCGGCACCGCCTAGTTTGTCGAGCTGAGATTTTGGCAAGCCCGAGAGCGCCTCCTCTTCGACCGGCAGACCCTCCCCCGAGCCGATAGAAAATCTTAATGTGGGTCATTTGCCTGGGCTATTGCAACGGCTGGCGCACGCGACTATGATACCCGGTGTTAGCCCCCGCAGGGTGACTGGAATGGTCCAGAAAACCTCGTTTGCTTCGCGCAGCTTCCAGCCAGGTGCAAAGACGACGGGTATTTGTGTCTCTAAGCTTTTCGTGTGATTTAGATGTCCGTTTGGCGTGGATTCGCCTGAAGACCCATCTCAGGCAAAGCATTACCAAGATTTCGAATTTCCTGAAAATCACTGAAGACTGAAGGAGGATCGCGAAATGGCAACTGCATCCGTAGCTGTGCAACCAAATGAAAATGTAACCGGGTATGTCACCAAGACTCGCAAGATGTTGATCAACGGCAAGTGGGTTGACTCTGCATCCGGCAAAACATTCGCAACCTACAATCCCGCCACCGGCGCGGTTCTGTCAAACGTCGCCGAAGGCGATAAGGAAGACATTGACCGCGCAGTGAAGGCAGCCCGCGCGGCATTTGAAACCGGCCCGTGGTCGAAAATTTCTCCTTCCGAGCGTGGCCAGATGATCTGGCGCCTGGGCGACCTCCTGCAAAAGCACCTGGAAGAATTCGCGCAGTTGGAATCGCTGGATAACGGCAAGCCGCTGAAGATCGCGCGCGTGGCCGATCTGCCGCTCGCGATTGATCATTTCCGCTACTACGCCGGCTGGGCCACAAAGATCGAAGGCCACACGGTTCCGATGTCCGGCTGGAAGCAGGGAATGTTCCACGCCTACACGATGCGCGAGCCGGTGGGCGTGGTTGGTCAAATCATTCCGTGGAATTTCCCGCTGCTGATGGCGGCGTGGAAATTGGGACCGGCGCTAGCAACCGGCTGCACGATCGTGCTGAAGCCCGCCGAGCAGACGCCGCTCACCGCGCTGCGCCTGGGCGAACTAATTCAGGAAGCCGGCATCCCCGACGGCGTAGTGAATATCATTCCGGGCTACGGCGAAACCGCCGGTGCCGCGCTCGCTGCGCATCCTGACGTTGACAAGATCGCCTTCACCGGTTCCACCGAAGTCGGCAAGCTGATTTTGCATGCGGCTGCAGGGAACTTGAAGAAGGTATCGCTGGAATTGGGCGGCAAGTCGCCGAACATTATTTTCGACGACGCCGACTTGGACTCCGCCATTCCCGGAGCCGCCAGCGCGATTTTCTTCAATCAAGGGCAGTGCTGCTGCGCCGGTTCGCGGCTGTACGTCGAGAAGAAAGCTTTCGACAGAGTCGTGGAAGGCGTCGCCGAGAACGCTTCGAAGATTCGCGTACGTCCGGGATTCGATCCGGATAGCGACCTGGGCCCGCTAGTATCCGAAGAACAGCTCAATCGCGTGTGCGGTTATTTGGAGAGCGGCCAGAAAGAAGGCGCGAAGGCTGTTACCGGCGGCTCGCGTGAAGGCACCACGGGCTACTTCGTGAAGCCGACCGTCCTGGTGAACACCAATCCGAAGATGAAGGTTGTGCAGGAAGAAATTTTCGGACCAGTAGTTACCGCGATTCCGTTCAGCGACCCGAGCGAAATCGTGGCGACCGCCAACGACACGATCTACGGCCTGGCTGCTGGCGTCTGGACGCGCGACATCAAGAAGGCGCATCAGATGGCGTCCAAAATCAAAGCCGGCACCGTGTGGATCAATTGCTACAACATCTTCGATGCCTCGCTTCCGTTTGGCGGCTACAAGCAGTCTGGTTGGGGCCGCGAAATGGGCCACGAAGTGCTCGAACATTACACCGAAGTTAAATCGGTCTGCGCGGCTCTGTAATTCGCGTTTGTTAGCGCAGTTTTTGCGTTGATTTGAGTGCCTCCTGACTGTAGGGGCGGGTCTCAGACCCGCCCCTACAAATTCGCAGCGGGGTATCACTGATTTTGTTGCGGCCGAGCGATGATTGCTCGGCTCTTTTTGTTTCTGTATTGTTTTAGTGACAGCGCGAGGAATGCGACCGCGCTCTATCGAGGGTTTTATGTTGATTGAAGTGGCGTTGAACGGCGGCAGGATGCGGGCGGAGCATCCTCATGTTCCGTGTTCGCCGCAGGAATTGGCAGCTGCGGCGAAGGAAGCTGTGGCGGCGGGCGCCGGCGCGGTGCATTTTCATGTGCGTGCTGCTGATGAGCGCGAGAGTTTGGATGCGGATGATGTGGCGCGGGCGGTGTCGGCTGTGCGCGCGGCGATTCCGGGGATTCCGTTTGGGGTGAGCACCGGATTGTGGATCGTGCGGGACGCGCAGGAGCGTCACGAGAAGGTGGCTGCGTGGGAAGTGTTCCCGGATTTTGCTTCGGTAAACTTCAACGAAGAGGGCGGCATCGCGCTGGCCGAAATGCTTCTGGCGAAAGGCATCGGCGTCGAGGCAGGGATGGGCAGCGTGCTCGCCATCGAGAAATTCTTGAAAAGTAAGCTCGCGGCGCGCTGCCGGTGGGTATTGCTCGAGCCGGAGCAGCAGGAGATGGAGCCAGCGCTCGCGGTTGTCGCCAAGATTGAAGGGATGCTGCGCGACGCCGGGATCGTCTTGCCGATTATTTTGCACGGAGTCGGCCGCACGGCCTGGGAACTAATTGATGTGGCGGCGCAGCGCGGTTACCACACGCGGATTGGGCTCGAGGACGCGCTCACTTTGCCGGACGGCAGCGTGGCCAAGGACAATGCGGAATTGGTTGCGCAAGCACGTCGCCGTGTTCAGCGGTCGGGTTTGCGCCTGCGGTGACGCACTGATTTTTGCTGGGACTCGCTAGTAGTTGACCTGCGGAACTAGCGAAGCCTCGACTTCGACGTAGCGATAAGAGCGCATCCTCACTGTTAAGGTTTCCGATTCATCGACGTTAAGCTTGTAAACGAACGTCGTGCGATCCCTTCGCTGTTCCTGCGAGGGGTCCACGGATTCTTGGAATTTCCACGTGCGAACATTCTTTTCGGCTTCTTTCCTCAACATGCTGTTGCCTGAAAGTATTTCGACGGAGATCACGCTACCGCTCGGGTCGACCACGAATGCCATTTTGACGTCGCCTGTAACATGCGCTGTCCGCGCTAGTGGCGGATACATGGGAAGTTGGGCCGAAAGAAACCCTAGTTCCGGATCTTCGGACGAAGTTGTACGAGGCAGACAGAGCAGCACTAGAACGGCGAAGATACAGGCAGATAGCTTCAATTTGTCCTCCGGCTCCGCTAAACGTTTCCGCCGTTCCCTTTCGCCTTTTGCTCTTTCAATTGCTGCTTCCAGCCCAGAATACGGGCTTTGTTTCCGGCTTCTTCGGCTTCCGGGACCATACCCTTGCGTTGGTACGCCCGGGAAATGGTGGTCCAGGCGAGAATGTCGTCGGGGTCGATCTCAAGTATGCGGCGCGCGGTTTCAATGGTGCGGTCAAAATCCTGCTGGGCGTGATAGGCTTGCGCCAGGCCATGCAGTGCGTCGCTAAATTTAGGATCGAGTTCCAGCGCGCGCGTGTATTCCGCGATTGCTTCCGGGAGTTTTCCTTCGCCAAAGAAATCTATGCCCGCGTAGTAGTGGTCTTCCGCGCTTTGCGTAGGCTCGCTGGTCACGATGCGATTCTAACACCCGTGCCGCCATGTTGAACGCCCTTCGCTATTACTGGATCACCGCGCGAGGCTACCGCCTGCGCCCCTGGGCTTCTCCCTATTTGCAATGGAGACTGGAAACTTTCTTCGGCAAGGACGCAGCCGAACTCGACGCGCGCAAATTCTTTAGCTTGATGTGGCGCGAACGCGCGCGCATGGAGCGCTTTCTAGAATGGGTAGGCGACCGGCGCCGCGAGCAGAAATCGTAAAGCCGCAGACGCGCCCATAGAGTCTGTTTGAGCGCTCGAAAATCTTTGTAGGTCGTAGCTTTAGCTACGACACAGACACTGCGAAGTCAGTGCGGCTAAACAGTTTGCGGAAAAAGGGGGGGGAGTTTGCGACGAGCGGGGATAGCGAGCGTCTAAGGGAGCATGCGAGGACACGACGAAGTGCAAGACGGGATGTTCAGCTACCTTTCCAGCGAGCAACGAGTGCCAGCGGATCATCCGCTGCGGCGAGTGCGCGTGCTAGTAGATGCGGCGCTGAAAGAAATGTCGCCGCAATTCAGCGCGCTGTACGCGCGCAGCGGGCGGCCGTCGATCGCACCGGAGAGATTGCTGCGCGCGCTGCTGCTGCAGTTTTTCTACAGCGTGCGCAGCGAGCGGCTGTTGATGGAACAGCTGCAGTACAACTTGCTGTTTCGCTGGTTCGTGGGGCTGAGCATGGACGACGCGGTGTGGGAGGTGACGGTGTTCACCAAGAATCGCGAGCGGCTGCTGGAGGGCGAGATCGCCGAGAAATTTTTCCAGCAGGTGCTGGAGTCGGCCAGGCAACAAGGGCTGCTCTCGGACGAGCACTTCACGGTGGACGGAACGTTGCTGGAGGCCTGGGCCAACCGCAGGAGTTTTCGCGAGAAGCAGGATCCGCCGGCACGCGGCAGCGGATACGGCGGGAAGAAATTGCTGCGCGACACGCACGAGAGCAAGACGGATCCGGAAGCGCGGTTGTACAAGAAGAGCGCCGCGGGAGAAGCCCGGCCGAGCTACTTGGGGCATGTACTGACGGAAAACCGGAATGGCTTGATCGTGCAGGCCTGCGTCACGCAGTCGGCGACGCGCGCGGAGCGGGAGGCGGGGTTGCAGATGTTGCGCAAGATTCGCCGGAAGCAGGAAGGGGGCAAGGTGCAGGCGATCACGCTGGGCGGAGACAAAGGATTTCAGGAAGAAAAATTCATTGTGGAGTTGCGCGCGATGCAAGTGATACCGCACATCGCTGAATATGCGAAGCAATCGTGGCAGTGGCCGAACTGGTTGACGCCGAGCGAGCGCGAGGGGGCCGGCTACGCGCTCAGTCAGCGCAAGCGGAAGTTGGTGGAGAAGGCCTTCGGATGGATCAAATTTGTGGCCGGGCTTAGGAAGACGAAATTCCGCAGACGCCGGCGAGTGGACTGGATGTTTCGCTTGGCTGCGGCGGCGTGCAACCTGATGCGCATGGCCAAGTTAATTCCGAGCCAAGCGTAAAGCGGAGAAAGGGACGGCGGAACCCAGCGGGCGGTTGGCTGCGGAGGCGGAAAACCCAAGCAAAGCGGAGCGAGAAAATCGCAAGCACCCGCCCGCCACGCAAAAACCATCCCTTTTTCCGCAAACTGTTCAGCCGCTGAAGCGCCGATTTTGCAGTTGTCAACCGGACTCTAGAAGCCATCTCATAAACGCGTCAGACCGGAAGGGCGGGGCTTCAGCCCCGCCGTAAAGCTGGATGAAGCAGGGGCTTTAGCCCCTGAAGCCCCCTTTTCTATTTCGGCTGAATGTTTATAGGATAGGTTCTGGAGACTACGCCTACAGTCGCGCGGACATCCGCGACATGATTTTACCGCTGGCGGAGATTACTGAAAGAATCAGGTGGTCGCTTAGCGGCACGTTGTGGTCGCGTACTTTAATTACGTACAGCATGCGGTTGTCGCCTTCCTCCATCACCAGCGGTTTGCGCTCGATGCTCACGTTCGCCGCCGGGCGCAGGTACAGCCCGCGTTTCCACTGCACGCGGAATTGCATTCCTTTGATGACGTCGGGCGTTTTGGCCGGGGTGTACATGTTCGAGTCACATACCTCGATGCGGATATTGATTTCGATCGTCAGGTAGTCTGGGAAAAAATACACGGGGTTCGAATTGCGGCGGAATTCTGAGCCTTGCGAAGTATCAATTCTCTCCAGGCCGTTGAAGAAGCCCAGCGACTGCATCACCGGAATAAAATTCACGCAGACGTCGCCGGCGCGGATTTGTCCTGTGGAAAGAGCCACGTCGTCCTTGTACTCGTGCATTTTCCCGGTGAGGCCTTCGGACTGCCCGCGCGACACGGGAGCGAGCAGCAGGCAAGCTGCGGCGAGGGAATACGCGATGGGCCGAATGATTTTCATGTCAGCGGGCGGCTCGCGGCGGCTGAGAGGCTGCGCAAAATGCCATGTTCTCACGATATAACGCGGCGCTGGGGGCTGGCAACTGCCACCTCGTTATCGTTCCTCGAAATCGTGCGCTGTGATTCAGGCGTATAATTGAATTTGAAGCCTAGATGCCATGCCGGGCCTGAAAATATTGCAAAAATCGGCGGAATTGCACGAAGCGCGCTGGTGGGAAGCGGAACCTGGCGGCAAAGTGCATTGCTATCTCTGCCCGCGGCATTGCCATATCGGCGAGGGACAGGCCGGGTTCTGCTACATCCGCGCGAACGAGGGCGGGAAACTTTACAGTTTGGGCTACGCGCATCCCGCCGCGATGCAGGTGGATCCCATCGAGAAGAAGCCGCTGAACCATTTCCTGCCCGGCACGCGCGTATTTTCGATGGGCACAGCCGGCTGCAACATGGGCTGCTTCTTCTGCCAGAATTGGGACATTTCGAAATCGCGCGCGGACCAGGTGGGTTCCTCCTATGTGCCGCCGGAAGACGTGGTGCTGCTCGCGATCCGCAATCACTGTGATTCAATCGCGTTCACGTACAACGAGCCGACGATCTGGGGCGAGTATGTGATTGATATATGCCACGCGGCGAAAGAGGCCGGGCTAAACACCGTAATGGTATCGAACGGATACATCACTTATGACGCGTTCCACGATATTTACGACCATATTGACGCGGCGAACATTGATCTGAAGGCATTCACCGAGAAATTTTACGGGAAAATTACGCTGACGCATTTGCAGCCGGTGCTGGATGCCTTGCTGTGGCTGAAAAATGAAACGAACGTCTGGTTTGAGATTACCAATCTGATGATTCCGACCCTGAATGACGCCGCCGAGGAAACGCGCGAGCTGTGCGGATGGATTCTCGATAATTTGGGACCGGACGTGCCGCTGCATTTCACCGCGTTTCATCCTGATTTCAAATTGCAGGATAAGCCGCGCACGCCGCCGCAAACTTTGCACGCAGCACGGCGGATCGCATTGGACGCAGGGCTGCATTACGTGTACGAAGGGAATATTTACAGCGATGGCGCGCATACGTCTTGTCCGGCGTGCCAGACCTTGCTGGTGAAGCGTTCCTGGCACGATGTGCAGCAAAACCGGTTGAACGAAGGGAAGTGCCCGAAATGCGGTACAGCGATTCCCGGGCGTTGGGCCAATCCTCACGGCAAAACTCCGCAGAAACTTTACGATCACGCGCGCGTTGTGGCCGCATCCAAGTATTCGGACCTGAATTTGTAGCAGCCAGCTTCAACTGGGCGCCTTTGACTCTGTCCTTGAATTTGTAGCGGCCGGTTCAGTTTCATCGAACCGGGCAGCAGTTGACGTGGGTTTTGATGTTGTTTTCGTAGCAGCGCACTTCAGTCGGCCATCCGTCGGACGGCGCGGCTCGGCAGCCCAAGATGATCGAAGGTGGTCTGAAGACCGCCGCTACAAAAGCCCTCGCGCCCTTTTTCCGCAAACCATTCAGGCGCTGAAGTGCCGATTTCTCGGTGTCCTCCGCTTTTCTCCGTAGTCTCTGTGTTAATGTTTTGATCTTTGCGGCCGTCACACCGAATGTTCGCGCTGTTCTGCATCTTTTCTTCGTCTGTAACTAATGGAAGCAGCTATGCGTAATAATGGTATGGGTGAAATGACTGGAACCTCCAACGGATTTGCCGTCCGCACGGAACGGGTGTCGCGCCAGTACGCGATGGGCGACGCGTTGGTGCACGCGGTGGATGATGTTTCAATCGCGGTAAAACCCGGCGAGTTTGTGGCACTCCTCGGAAGTTCCGGCTCGGGCAAATCCACGCTCCTGAATTTGCTGGCTGGACTCGACCGCCCCACCTCCGGGGCAATCTACGCGCACGATCATAATCTCGCGGAAATGTCGTCGCAGGAACTGGCGCACCATCGCAGCCACACCGTGGGCATGGTGTTTCAGGCGTTCAATCTTCTGCCGCGGATGACGCTCGAAGAAAACGTCGAGCTGCCTTTGCGTCTGGCGGAGGTGGATCGCGCGGAGCGTCCGGCGCGGGTGCGCGAAGCTGTGGAACGGGTGAGCCTGGCGGCGCGATTGACGCATCGGCCTAGCGAACTTTCCGGCGGAGAGCAACAGCGGGCGGCGCTGGCGCGGGCGCTGGTAAACCGGCCGAGCATTCTACTGGCGGACGAGCCGACGGGAAACCTGGACAGCGTGACGGGTGACGCGATCATGCATCTGCTACAGGAAATAAATCGGAATCTGCGCATGACGATTGTGATGGTGACGCACGACAGAGTGCGTGCGGCGCGTTACGCGCACAGGATTATCACCATGCGCGACGGGAAACTCGTGACCGAAGGAGCCAGAGATGAAATTGCGTGATCTTACAGAGCTGGCGGCACGCAATCTGCGGGAAGCGGTGCTGCGCAATTCTCTGACGACGCTGGGGATTGCGGTGGGCGTCGCGTCGCTGGTGGCGATGTTGTCCCTCGGAGTGGGGCTGCAGGAGCTTGCGAGCACGCGGCTGTCGCGGTCAGGGCTGTTCGATGCGGTATTCGTGACGACCCAGGCGAACATGCGCGCGTTTGGCGGGCCTCCGCGTCCGGCGGCTGATCGCGCTGCCGCGGGGCCGTCGCGGAAGTTGGATGACGAGGCGCGGGCGCAGCTGGCGGGGATCAAGAATGTGGTCGAGGTGTACCCGGAGGTGCGGTTCCCGACGGAGGTGCAGTTCGAGGGCAAGCCGTACATGACGACCGTGGCGGGGATTCCGGCGTCGGCGCGGGGCGATGGTGCGTTTGACGAGATGAAAGGATCGTTCTTCTCCGGGCCGGAGGCGAACGAGGCGATTCTGCAGATTGAGTTCGCTCGGGACCTGACCAAGCAGACGGATTCGCTGATCGGGAAGGAATTGGTGTTGAGGTATGCGGAGAAGCAAGCTCTGCCCGCCGATGACGCGCCAGTGGGAAAGAAACCGTCGAACGATTCTGCTGCGGATGATGCGCCCGCGTCGGAAGGATTCTCGTTGGTGCCGCGGGAGATGAAGCTGCGGATTATTGGAGTGGTGGAAACGGAGCCAGCTACTGGATTTGGTGGGTTTGGGCGCGGGCGATTGCTGATCCCGCTGCAGATTGCACAGAACTTGAGGATTGCTCAGCCGACCGATATGCGCGAGATGCTGCGCGGGAGCACGGGAAAGCCAACGTATGAAAGTTTGACTGTGCGAGTTAGCTCGCCGAAGGCTGTGCAGGGCGTCGAAGACGCGATCAAAGGAATGGGTTTCGGAACCTTTTCGATTTTGGATGCGACGAAAAATCTGCGGTTATTTTTTACGGTGTTCGATTTGCTGCTGGGAATTTTTGGAAGCTTGGCGCTGACGGTGGCGTCGCTGGGAATAATAAATACTTTGGTGATGGCGATACTGGAGCGGCGGCGGGAGATTGGGATTTTGAAGGCGCTGGGGGCTGCGGATCGCGACGTGCGGCGGCTGTTTTTTGCCGAAGCTGGGGCGATGGGGCTGCTGGGAGGGGTTTTGGGCGTTGCGATCGGGTGGCTGATTGGGCGGGCGCTGACGTTTGCGACGAATGTGTACCTGGCGCGGCAGGAGCTTCCGCCGATTGATCTCTCTTCGATCCCTTGGTGGATGGTGGCGGGGGCGATTGCGTTTTCATTTTTTGTGAGTCTGGCGGCGGGGATGTACCCGGCATCGCGGGCGGCGCGGCTGAATCCGGTGGAGGCGCTGAGGTATGAGTGATGTCGGCTCTCACGGGCGTCGGCGGGCGCTGGGTTTCGCGGCTGCGCTGATCGTTTGCACCGGGATTTGGGCTGCTCCGGCTGCGGCGGCGCCGGGAAGGGCAGAGTGCCGCACGGCTCCTAGCAAGATCCTGGGGCATCCCGTGCCTTACTGCGTGATTCTTCCTTCCGATTACGATACCGATAAGACGAGCACTTATCCGGTGCTGTATTTCCTGCATGGGCTGGGCGGAAACGAGCAGATGCTGCTGAATTCGGGCGGCATGAACATGATTCAGGATTTGCGCGAGTCGAAACGGATTGGCGAATTCCTGATTGTGGCACCGGATGGCGGGCGCAGCTTCTACATCAATTCCCGCGACGGCAAAGTGCGTTACGAGGATTTTTTCATACGCGAGTTTCTACCTTACATTGAGAGCCACTACCGGATTCGCGCGGAAAAGAAATCACGCGGGATTACCGGCGTTTCGATGGGCGGATATGGCGCGCTGCGCTTTGCGTTGCGGTATCCGAATCTTTTTGCGGCGGTTAGCGCGCACAGCGCTGCATTGATTGACGTGCCACCCAAGATCAATGTGTCGAGCGAGCGGGGGGAGGCGGCGGCGGCGGAGCTGGGGAAGGCGTTCGGTTCGCAGGTGGACGTGGCGTTCTGGAAGCGGGAAAGCCCGTTTACGATTGTGAGAGATGGGCCGCGGCCGGCGGGATTGCAGATTTATTTTGATTGCGGGAGCGAGGATGACTTTGGGTTCAACAAGGGGAACACACAATTTGATGAGTTGTTGACGGCGCACGGGATAACTCATGAGTTTCATCTTTATCCGGGCGGGCATGATTGGGAGTATTTCGCCGAGCATTTGCCGGCGTCGTTTGAGTTTCAGTCGCACGCGTTTGGATTGGCGACAGCCGCGAAGTAAATCCACGATGTTGATGGCCGTCTGATCCTGAAGCAGCATCCTGTCGTTATGCATAAACCGCATCGCGGAGGCCGAAACGGCCGAAAAACTAGCGATTAACTTGGGTCGCTGTTGTTTGTTTTCAGTCATTTGCGGCCGTTTTTAATAATTGGGCGACTAGCGATTAGGTTTTGCATAAATGCACAAAAGGAAAATGAAAATAGTGATGCCGGGCCAGCGTCTATCGCAGGGGCGCGTCTGAGACCCGCCCCTACAACTGCCAGTCGTGCCTGGGCACGGTGCGTCTTATTGTTGCGCTTAGAAAATTCTTTCTCTTTTATTTTCATTGGTTTGCCAAATTTCTGAATCCGGGTTGTCGCGATTAGAAATAAATTGCACGGTGGGAATCGAAGCGGAGGCGTGCGGAGGAGGCGCTTGGGTCGCGGCGCGCCGCCCTTCGAGCCGGCACTGCCGGCTCTCAGGATGAATCGCGCATTTGCGCAATTCAGCGCGTTGCACAGACCCTTCGCGTACGCTCAGGGCGAGCAGGAGTGCCCGCCGCGGCGGGCAGGGCTTTGCCACGAGAAGATTTTTCATTGCGGTGAGGGCGAAGCGATCGTCGCGAAATTTGTGAAAGTATCGTTTCATATTTTTATCCTGATCCAAGGTACCACTTAGGAAACCAGAAAACAGCTGTACGTAAGTACGGTTGAAGGACAGCCGTAGTAGTTGCTGAACGAGGCGATTTTGGAGTTATAGTTCGTCGGGTTGGTCGGTGGTGAAGCGTCTAAACCCCCACCCTTCGCATGAAACAAAGGCGCGAAGGATGGGGCACCCGGCCGCAGGAGGGCCAGCAGCGCTGGATCGAAGGGTAGCGCGGGCGGAGAGTATTTCTTTGTTGGACGCGGGAGTGATCGCGGCGGGAATGTCCTGGCTCGATATAAATTGGATGACGCGGCGTCAGCCGTTGGGATGGAAGGGCATTCCGGGATGGCCCTCGCTGGCTGGCTCCGGCGTTTCCACGTCGAGATTCACGACGATCGGTTCGCGCCCGTTGCGGACCACTACGGCTTCGCAAATTTCGTCGGGGCTGGCATTTATCTCCTGATGCGGCACGTAGGGCGGCACGTAGATGAAGTCTCCTGCTTGAGCTTCCGCGCTCAGTTCCAAGTGATCTCCCCAGCGCATGCGCGCGCGGCCGCGGACGATATAGAGCACGGTCTCAAGCGCGCCGTGATGATGCGGGCCGGTCTTGGCTTCCGGTCGCACGACCACCGTGCCAGCCCATAGGTGGTTTGCGCCGGTACGTGCATGGGTGATGGCGGCGGCGCGCGTCATGCCAGGCGTCTGCGGCGTGTTGGTGTCTAGTTCGCCGGCGCGGACGATTTTGACTCCGTGTTCTTTCCAATCCATGAGGCAGAACTCTAAGGTACGGAAAAAACTGTGTCAACGGTAGATGGCGATTCGCAACCCAAAACGCAGGTCCGTCATCAGAGGATTTAAGCAGCGGGCCACTTGAAAAACGGGGACACGAGGGATGGCCCTTCGAACCGGCACTGCCGGTTCTCAGGGTGAATTGCGCTGTGGCGCAATTCAGGAGTCATGACGATGAAAACGGGCAGAGGCATGACGAAGGCGATTTCATTTGCAGCATTTTTGGTGACGGCGCTGGGGAGCGCTTCGCTGCCGGCGCGGTCTCAGGAGGCTGCCGCGGCCTATTCCAAAATGGCGCCGCTCGATCAGTATCTAATGACGGATCGAAGCGCCGAGATTGCGATGGCACGCAGCGCGGCGCCGCCGTCTGTTTCAGCGGATGCTGAGGTGATGGTGCTCGGGCGGCATGGGTATGAAACTGTGGTTAAGGGCAAGAATGGTTTTGTGTGCCTGGTGGAGCGATCGTGGATGTCTCCGTTTGATTTTGCGCAGTTCTGGAATCCGAAGATGCGCGGGCCAATCTGCTTTAATCCACCGGCGGTGCGCTCGATCCTGCCTTTCACTTTCAAGCGAACGGAACTGGTGCTCTCCGGAATGTCCAAAGAGCAGATGATTGCGGCCATCAAAGCGTCCGACGCGAAAGGCCTGGCGCCCCTGGAACCCGGCGCAATGTCCTACATGATGTCACCCCAGGGCTATCTGAACGACTCAGCCGGGCATTGGGTGCCTCATTTGATGTTTTACGTTCCGCTTACAGATCCCAAGTCGTGGGGAGCGGATTTGCCGGGCACTCCAGTGATGATGAATCCACAGTTTCAGGGTCTGGAGCCGATCACCGAGTACATGATTCCGGTGCTCACCTGGTCGGATGGAACAGCTGCTCCTAAGGAAACGCAGTAGAGAAGTATGACGTCGTTCTTCGAAACAGGTGTGTGGCCCACCTGGCGAGTTTGAAGTTCAACGGAACGGTTGTCGCGACGCTGCGTCTAAACCCCGACCCTTCGCATGAAACAAAGGCGCGAAGAGTTGGGCACCCGGAAAATCAAATGCGTGCGTCGCGGTGGTGTGGAAGGGGCGGCCACCCGCCCGAGGTTGCCACATCGAAACCCGACAACGCGCATTAGGGGGCTTCCGCAGTCTTGCCGACGGCGTTAGCAAGTGGAACGTGATCTTTGAGATTAGTCGTAAGCACGACGCAGTCAGGTGGCGCAAAAAAGGCGAATACGGCATCGCCGAGAGCCCTACATTTTTCCGGCGTCAACTCGAAATGTTTCAACCTGACTAGATCCCGGAGAACTTGTCTTCGTTTCACGTCCTCCATTCGAGTCGAGGACGAAGGGATCGCATCCGCCAGCTTCTTTAGTAGATCGGGACGGCGTCGCAGCGCATCCGCTAGCGAACATCCGGCTTCCGGGTCACAGCTTAGCGGCCGCAGGTCAAATATGCCTTCGTCAGAGAGCGTCGGTGGGCTTTCTGTGTAGCAATCCAGCTCTTGTATTGTTTCCGTCGTGAGCTGTCTACGCCGGCGCCAACTCCGGATGAGGAGGCCTGCGATTGCCAACCGATAACGGTCCGCTAGTTCCTTATCACCGCCTGGGGTACCTGCGGTTTCCGAAGGCACCCCTTGCGTTCCCAGCTGAACGGCCTCCGCAAGCGCTTCCAAGGAAGTGTTCTTGCGATAACGGTGATACGGGTCCGGAAGCGCGGCTATGATTTGAATCGTGCGACTTAGAGATTTGGTCTGAACGAGCTTTTCATGAAGATACGCATAATGCTTTACGATTCCGGCCTTCCATTCCTTAATCGCATAGACCGGCAAAAAGGTCTCGTCGTACCTCTTGAGTGCAGAAAGGGCAGCCTTGCCCATCGGATTTCCGGGTTTCAAGAGTGCGTTTGCGATTATTGTCGTTTCAACGTAAGCCTTACGTGGCGGCATCTATTAGTTCGCCTAGGCTGGCGGGATCTACGCACAATCCGGTTTTCTCCAATTCCTCTATGACCTGCTGCGCGGACTCAAAAGAGAGGAACGGATGCGAGCGAAGCTGCTTCAGGGCGCGTAGTATCGCGACTACCTGGGCACTGTTAAGCGGTTCGCCGCGGCGATTGACGAAGGCGATTTCTAAAGCGTTTATGATCGCGCCAAATCCGTCCCCAATCGTTCGGCAGCGAAACAGCTCGGGTAACAGAATCTGGACGGAGTGAACGCTGTGATCCGACTGCAAGGGATCATTCGAGTTAAGCGCGTCCCGGGCGATTTCGAGAGCCTTAACCGCCTGAGGTAGCAATTGCAACGCTCGGATCAGATCTTGTCGATTGCTCTCCGAAGCGGGATACAGCACCTCGATTGGAATCGGTGCCAATGCACCTGTACCCTCAGTTTGAACCGCGCGAAGCAGTCGTCGTTCAACCAATTGCGTCTGAGTCTTGCGAGCCGAGATGGAGGTCTCTGAGTCGCCGGACGTAATCTGTTTTTTGGAACTCGTCGGAAACAATATGACGTTGGTGCTCATGCGCTGAGTATCCCCTCGGCCTCTTTAAGTACAATTCGAGCCGACTGAGTTATCCATGTCACTGGGTCCCATTGGTCTCGCTCGACCAGCCCCACGGTATAATAATCGACATCTATTATCAAATGATTGAATTCCTTCGTTACTGACTCTTCCGGCATACCCATCTCGGGGGGGAATTGCGCAGATACGCTGCCGGATTGCGCCTTCATACGATAGATGGCGCCCAATTGCTTGTCTTCCCATCTAGTCAGGAGTTCCATAAAATTGGGACCGATTCCAAATCGCTTCTCCTCTCCAATCCTGAGAAGGCGCAGACTATTGAGTGCCGCCTCGGCCTCGGCTAGGGTGTCGTAGGCCTTAACGAGGATGTGGCGCAATCCTATCCGCGTAAATAATTTCAAGTCTAGCTTGGCTGACGCAATATCAAACAGCACCTTAAAATTCGCCGCAAATTTTTCGAGCTTTGGATCTGGGTGATTATCCACCAGCCGGAGGGCTTGGAGCTCGACGCTAACAGTGCCCTCATCAGCGGACATCTGAGTTTGAGCAGGTGTCGCGTTGTCATTGTGAAGGTTTGTATACTTCGTGGCGAGTTGATGATAAATCTCACCCGTTTTGTCGAAGATCAGGAAGGCGTCCGGAAATCTGAGTTCGCAAATCGCCTGTCGAGGCTTAAAATCCGAGATGGTTAGTTTTGGTGCCATGGCTCTTTAGGAGACGAATAATAACCGCTCCGCGAGACTCCAGCAAAGGATATAGAGAGCAGGCCACACAGAGCAAGCCCGGTAACGAGCGATGTCGCGTTTTGGTTCACGGGCGGGTGGGTGGCCAAGGCGGGTGACCCGCCCTACCGCAGCTTCGAGACGAAAGCGTTAGGTTTTGAGGGTGTCGACTCTCGTCACAGGCGAGGGTGCGGGTTTATAAGCGGCGTCTCTCCAACCGTCTTGTCGACCTCGCGACGTCAGACCGAATCACTCGATGCGCGAAGGGCCTTGAAAGGAGAGAGTTCATGCGGATCGTTAGGCTATACGGAACGATGTGGGCGCGAAACAAGGAAAACATCGAGAATATTCCGAGGGGCAAGAAGGGCGTCTACGTACTCTTTGACGGATCGATGCCGATGTACGTCGGCAAAGGAAATATAAGGTCTCGAATTAAGAGCTCGTGCGGGCACAGACGGCGCAAGCATTTCTGGGATCATTTTAGCTGGTACTCAATCAAGAATCCGGCAATGATGCACGACATCGAAGTACTGATGTTGCGAATCCTGCCGCCGAATTTGCGATTCCTCACTCGTCAAGGCGGCAACTTCAAAAACGCGAAGCGGCTGCCTCAGAAGGATGAGCAAGCCGATCCGATATCCCGTAAGGCTTCTCCGCGAAAATAGCCGCCAGGCCTATGTCGCGCCTACGGCGCTGGTCTGGAGCGAGCGGCCTACCCGCGGCAGACAGGGTTGTTTCGGCAGGAATGCCACAACGTGTAGAGACTCGCTGCGATTCGATAATGAAGACTTCGTTTGAAGAAATTGCGATGGCGATATGGCGGCAGGCGCTGGTGCAGAACGAGCCTGTGGTGACATTGGGCGGGGAGCGTTATCCAGTTACGCGGAGCCGGGCGAAAAAGCTGCGGCAAGTTGTATTCGAGTTTTATGGAGAATCGTTCATCGGCATCGAACAGAATCCGAAAACCAAATCACGTTGGGCGGCGATGGCGCGCGCGGGGAAGAAAGTGATGCAGTTTATTCAGGATGGCAGGTACATCGCGGTTGTGGCGGATGGGAAAGTGATGTCGTACGGGAAGCGCAGGGCCTGAGGCGTTAAGCGGGGATTCGGGATTTTTTTCGAGGCTGTGTGGGATTGCAGGCGACAAATTCAAAGACGGCCGGCTGAAGGCGGGCGCCACATAAGTCAAAGGCAACGGCAACGGCTGCCCGGTCCCAAAGGCGGGGACCGACTGCTACATGAGTCAAAGGCAACATCAGAGGCGCCCGCCTCAAAGGCAAAAGCAGGCGGCTGCTACATGAGTCAAAGGCAACATCAGAGGCGCCCGCCTCAAAGGCAAAAGCAGGCGGCCGCTACATAATTCAAAGGCAACGGCTGCCCGGTTCCAAAGGCGGGGACCGGCTGCTACATGAGTCAAAGGCAACATCAGAGGCGCCCGCCTCAAAGGCAAAAGCAGCCGGCTGCTACATGAGTCAAAGGCAACATCAGAGGCGCCCGCCTCAAAGGCAAAAGCAGGCGGCCGCTACATGAGTCAAAGGCAACGTCAAAGATGCAAGGTCAACGGCAAAATCAAAGACGCCCGCCTGAAGGCGGCCGCTACAAAGGCCAAGGCCAAGGCCAAGGCCAAATCAGAGTCCAAGTCAAAGACGCCCGCCTCAGAGGCAAGAGCAGGCGGCCGCTGCCCTTCGATCCCGCGCTGCGGGAGCTTAGGATGAATCGCGCCGCAGCGCGATTCAGAAATTCAACGGCGCCCACCTGAAGGTGGCCGCTTCAGGGGCTAAAGCCCCCTCCTTTGCGCGGCTCTACGGCGGGGCTGAAGCCCCGCCCTTCCGGTTCAACCGTTCAGGAGACTGTTTCGAATAATTCTGCTGCTAGAGATTCGAGGGGGGCGTGGTCATCGTAGGGTGCGAAGTAGTGGTCCCAATTTACGTCGGGGAAGCCCATGCGGGTGGCTTGGGCTGGGAGTTGTTCGCGGAGTGCGGCGGGGTCGCGTCCTGGGAGGAGGGTGAGGGCTTCGAAGACTACGCGATGTTCGGGATCTTGCCAGTGGTGGGCGCGGAGGTTGGCGAGGATTGTGGCGTGGGTGGAGGGGGTGGGGGTGGTGCAGAGGGCGCGGAGGATTTTGGATTCCAGGTCGAGGAGGTTGGGTTTGGTGGACATGGGGGCGCGGGGTGATTGTAGCCGGGCGGCGGGGGAAAGGCCACGGCGAAGGATTACCGCAGAGAAGCAGAGGTCGCAGAGAAAGGCGGGAAGACTAACACAGAGGGGACGGAGAAAACCGGAGAACAGAGAAGGAATACGGCGTGAGGCGGATTCAAAGGCGACGGCGAGATTCAGAGGTGAAGGCAAAGACGCCCGCCTGAGAGGCAAAAGCAGGCGGCCGCTACATAAGTCAAAGGCAAAGGAGCCGGCGCTACGTACGGCAACGACAAAAACGCCCGCCGGGCGGTTGCTCGACGGGCGTTGGAAATTCGAGTGTAGCGTTGGAGATTAGGCTGCGCTGGAGACTACTGGGCGCACGAAATCTATGCGGTCAATGGCGACTGCTACGCCGTAAACTGGCGAGATTTCGCCAGGAATTTGGGTGCTGCGAAGAGTTCTGGCGCTGGCACGGACCAGGACGGACGTGCCGCGTTCTCGCTCCGCAGGAAGCGAGAAGGTGAGTTCAAGACCCGTGCCGGACTCGATGGGAACATCGGAGTGAAAGAAGATGCCGGTACGGGAGACGTCGCGCAACTGGCCGGTGTGATACTCCAGCGGGCGATGTTTGGACATGCAGACTTGTACGGGTAGATAGACCTCGTAGCGACGGGCTTTTCTGCGTTCTCCCATAATATACCCCCAGAGTTAGATGCACGCGGGCGGCCAGGGGGATACTGCGATGTTGTGTTGAAAATAAGAGGGTTATGGAGCGGACCAGAACGTCAAATTGGGAGGGGCAATGCAAAATATTCCCGGTATAGGAAATACCTCCATGGTTTAATGAAAATTTTGGGGGCCCTTCGAACCGGCGCTGCCGGTTGTCAGGATGAATGACGCTTTCGCGCGTACCCTTCGAAGCGGCGCTGCCGCTTCTCAGGGTGAATCGGGCTTTCGCGCGTACCCTTCGAAGCGGCGCTGCCGCTTCTCAGGGTGAATCGGGCTTTCGCCCGATTCAGGAGACCGGCGGGTTGACGCGACCTATAAAACCGGGTCGTGGAGGACGGACATGCCTTCGGCTTCGGTCAGGATGCCGCGGGTGATCATGAGGCGGACCAGGCGGACGATGGCGGTCCATTCGGGGCCGCGGAGTGTGCCGGTGGTCGGCGGCTGCATGCGCACCAGTTCAGGGAGGGCGGGGGATTCGCCGGTGATTTCGCGCAGCCATTCGGCGAGGGCGAGGCGTTGCGATTCGTCGTGATCTTCAAAGCCGATGCCCATGCCCAGGCCCATCTGCGAATAGACGACGGTGCCGCCGGTCTGGAAAGTGGTTTTGGATTTTTGCAGCGTGACGCGGACCTTGGAGCCTACCGGAAACGGGCAGACGGTATCCACGAAGCAGCCGCCGGGGCCCAGGTCAGTGGTGCGGGTGGAAAAGCGGGCGCCGGATTTTAGTTCGATGACTTCGGCGGCGGCGGTGAACATGTGGCGCGAGGTGCCGCGGCGTTCGGTCTCGAGGACTTCCACGGAATTGGCGATGGCGTCGGTCAGCTTGTAATTCGAAGAATTGTGCATCATTTTGTCCTTTTTTGTTTGGCGGCTTGCGACGCCGGGCCGTTCGTTACTGTGAAAATTGCTACAGCAGGAACCGGACCGCGATTCCCATGGCGCCGTCGGGGCGTTCTTCCATGCGCACGATGGAGCCTAGAAACTTTTTGTGGGCTGAAATCTTGTTGCCGAACGGAAATGTGACCAGCAAACGCATGCCTACGAAATAGTGGGGCATGCAGGTGGCGAAATAGAGGCCGTCGCGCGTGAAGTCCACCACCTCGCCGACGTCGGCGATATCCACGAAGCGGGCGTCAAATGGGCGCACCTCGACGGGGAGGGACATTTTCAGGCGCTCGCGGCGGCGCGACTCGGGCGAGGGCTTCCGTTTGACATGCGAGTAGGCTGCGGAATGTGGAGTATGGACTGCCGTCGCCATGAACAACCTCCGGAATGCAATTTGCGCGAAGCGTTGCTGCAATGAATGTAGCGGGCGGGCGAAAGCATGCCAATAGGACGCCGGTACTACCAGGTGCTTACGGATGGATGCAGACGGGTTTGAGGGGACCTGCGCGGGAGAGCTAACACCCTTGTTTGCAGTAGCTTATCCCGAGGCGGGAAATGCGTAGTTCTACGGATATTTCTTTGATGCGGAGCTTCCAAGCGTCAAAACGATGATGCGCGAAAGTTCGCTGAAAATTGTGGCGTGTGGCGCGCGGGTGCGGTCCGCTACTTCGAGGGCGGAAGACCTTCGGAGGCTTCCTGCGCGGTGGGGTACATGGAGATGACGCGATGGACTTGCGTCATAGTGAGGACGCCTTGGACCATGGGGCTGCACGCGGCGAGGCGGAGGGTGCCGCCGGATTTCGCGAGGCGTGAAAAAGATTTGACGATCTGGCCGATCACGGCGCTGTCAATGTGATCTACCGCGGCCATGTCCAGAATTATGTGGTTTTCATTGATGCTGATGTGGTGCTCGACTTCCTGATCAATGCGTTTGCAATCGGGGCCCATTTGCACGCGGCCGCTTAATTCCAGAACCCAGATGCCGGGCTTGATTTGTTTCTTGTTCAGAAACATTTGATTTAGCTCCTGGCCGGGACGCGGCGCAAATTATTCTTCTACGGGAAATTGACGGATCAGACGCATGCAATCGGCTAGCGCTTTTAGGACTGAATCGCCCCAGCCGGAAGGCACGAAGCCAGCGGTGCTTTGGTTCACGGACCGATCGGCTTGCGCGAAAAAGCGCAGATGCTGGCCTTTGGGAGCGACGGCGTATTCTTTCACGGTGATGGCGAAGGGAATTTCACGGCCGTCTTGATGCTTGGTCATCGAAAAATAGTGGAGCTGCGCTAATTCTTCGCTGCGGTCTGCCTGCGCATACTGCCAATCTTCCACGGTACTCCTCCCATGAGTGGCGGGGTCTGATCGGGTGCGGCCTGAACGCGGGAATATTAGGCTGGCGGGGGCGGCAAGTCAAATGCGGCCGGGGAAGTGTCTTCGTATAGCGCGGTGCTGGAGTTGACGGGCAAACTACAAAGGCGGAGCTTCAGCGGCTAAACAGTTTGCGGAAAAAGGGATGGTTTTTGCGTGGCGGGCGGGTGCTTGCGATTTTCTCGCTCCGCTTTGCTTGGGTTTTCCGCCTCCGCAGCCAACCGCCCGCTGGGTTCCGCCGTCCCTTTCTCTGCTTTACGCTTCGCTCGGAATTAACTTGGCCATGCGCATCAGGTTGCACGCCGCCGCAGCCAAGCGAAACATCCAGTCCACTCGCCGGCGTCTGCGGAATTTCGTCTTCCTAAGCCCGGCCACAAATTTGATCCATCCGAAGGCCTTCTCCACCAACTTCCGCTTGCGCTGACTGAGCGCGTAGCCGGCCCCCTCGCGCTCGCTCGGCGTCAACCAGTTCGGCCACTGCCACGATTGCTTCGCATATTCGGCGATGTGCGGTATCACTTGCATCGCGCGCAACTCCACAATGAATTTTTCTTCCTGAAATCCTTTGTCTCCGCCCAGCGTGATCGCCTGCACCTTGCCCCCTTCCTGCTTCCGGCGAATCTTGCGCAACATCTGCAACCCCGCCTCCCGCTCCGCGCGCGTCGCCGACTGCGTGACGCAGGCCTGCACGATCAAGCCATTCCGGTTTTCCGTCAGTACATGCCCCAAGTAGCTCGGCCGGGCTTCTCCCGCGGCGCTCTTCTTGTACAACCGCGCTTCCGGATCCGTCTTGCTCTCGTGCGTGTCGCGCAGCAATTTCTTCCCGCCGTATCCGCTGCCGCGTGTCGGCGGATCCTGCTTCTCGCGAAAACTCCTGCGGTTGGCCCAGGCCTCCAGCAACGTTCCGTCCACCGTGAAGTGCTCGTCCGAGAGCAGCCCTTGTTGCCTGGCCGACTCCAGCACCTGCTGGAAAAATTTCTCGGCGATCTCGCCCTCCAGCAGCCGCTCGCGATTCTTGGTGAACACCGTCACCTCCCACACCGCGTCGTCCATGCTCAGCCCCACGAACCAGCGAAACAGCAAGTTGTACTGCAGCTGTTCCATCAACAGCCGCTCGCTGCGCACGCTGTAGAAAAACTGCAGCAGCAGCGCGCGCAGCAATCTCTCCGGTGCGATCGACGGCCGCCCGCTGCGCGCGTACAGCGCGCTGAATTGCGGCGACATTTCTTTCAGCGCCGCATCTACTAGCACGCGCACTCGCCGCAGCGGATGATCCGCTGGCACTCGTTGCTCGCTGGAAAGGTAGCTGAACATCCCGTCTTGCACTTCGTCGTGTCCTCGCATGCTCCCTTAGACGCTCGCTATCCCCGCTCGTCGCAAACTCCCCCCCTTTTTCCGCAAACTGTAAAGCCGCGCGGATTCTGCGGCGTTGATGTCGTGGCTAAAGCCACGACCCACAAAGATAAAACCGACAGAGATCGGACCCACAGAGATCGGACCCACAGAGATCGGACCCACAGAGATCGGACCCACAGAGATACGGCCCACGAGGAAGCGACTCTAAAGAAAGCCGGGCATGTGAGGAGAGGCGCTAGGCTGCAAAATTATCGTGTGATAGAAACTTGTGTGGCGATGACGAGCGAGCGATTGAAGATACGGCGGTTGGTGCGGGACGAACTGCCGGTGCAGACTGTGAAGTTGGCGCGATTTTTGATTGGCAAGACGCTGGTGCACGAATTGCCGCGCGGGCGGCTGGTGGGCCGGATCGTCGAGACGGAGGCTTACGTTACTGGGGATGCGGCGTCGCACACTTTTCGTGGGCTCACGAAGCGGAATCGGCCGCTGTTTTTCGAGCGCGGGCACGCCTATGTTTATTTCTGTTATGGCAATCATTTCATGTTGAATGTTGCGGGGCAGCGCGAGGGAATTGGCGAAGGAGTTTTGCTGCGGGCGGCGGAGCCGCTGGAAGGGATTGCGCAGATGGAGCGGAATCGCGGCACGGAGCGTTTGGTGGATTTGGCGCGGGGGCCGGGGCGATTGGCGGAAGCGTTTGGGGTGGATCGGCGATTGGACGGGGTGGATTTGGTTGGCGATGGTGTTTTGTGGCTGGGCGCGGCGGTGCGGCGTACGGGACGGATCGGGATTAGCGTGCGGATTGGAATCACGAAGGAGGCGGAGCGGTTGCTGAGATTTTATGAGCGGGGGAGTGAGTTTGTTAGCGGGTCGAAATTGTTGAGGGTTTAAATTCACAACTGATGAACGCATTGGAAAGGAAGTTCACAGTTCAGAGTTGACGGTTGAAAGTTAAGAGCGCGGGAGGAGTCACCTGTGTTGCTACGGGCGCTGTTGGGATTCGAATCCGTTGGGGAACAGGGAATTATGATTCGGCGCTGGCGAGGTGAAATCCTGCTATTCTGCTGACAGCGCGAAGGTGGGGTCCGCAGTAATCGGCTGCAGGCTTTGGCGCATCTAATCACTATGCCTCGACGAGCGAAATCTAATTTGGTTTCTAATGTTTTTCAGGCGTCCATGCGGGCGGGATTCCGGCGCGCTTATAATGGGGTGCAGGTGGACCCGCAGAAATTTCTGCAGCAATTCCGTAAGGCGCACCGGTTGCCAATTCACACCTGGTCGGACATGTTCCACGTTGAGGAAAGAGTGGTGAACCATCACGCCGCGCGGGTGGTGAAATCGGCGATGCGCACGGCGGCGCTGGAAGGCGCGGGATTCGGGTTGGGCGGCATGCTGACGATATTGCCGGACGCGGGAATTCTTTCGGCGATAACGATTCGGATGCTGCAGAAACTTAGCTTGATCTACGGATTCGAATATAAGACCGAGGATGAGGTGACGGAGTTGTGGCTGGCGGCGGCGAGCGCGGCGGGTTTGGATCTGGGGCGCGAGTTTATCGAGAAGCAGGCGATGGAAAAGATCGTGCCGCGGATTATTGATCGCATCGCGGTGCGCGTGGGCTCGGAAGTGGCCGAAAAATGGTCGGGCCGGCTGATTCCGCTGCTTAGCTCCGGGATCGGCGGAACGCTGAATTATTATTTTGTGCGCTCGTGGGGACGGCGGGCGCAGACACATTTCCTGGGTCGGCATCGTGAGGTACGCTCGCACGGGTTGCCGGAGTCGAATATTTTGAACCTGCCCCCGCAGCACCGCCTACGCACGGCCAATTAAAGTGTCCAGTTCATTCCAGCTTATTTCATAGATGGGCGTGGCGAGACGAGACGAGAACCGTTTCCTCAGGCGCTAAAGTTAAAATTTTCTCCGCTTGTGCTGTCGCAGCTAAAGCTCCGACCCCCTAACCAGTTTTCATGGGATGGCTTCTAGCAGGGCAAGGCGTTTGATCGCGTTATGAAGAACGTTACGATGAAGACCGCTGAAGTCGTTACGGTCTTGCCCGATTTCCTTCTCCATGCCATCCTTTTGCACTTAGCCCGCCCTTGAGTGGAGGAAATGGCATGGCCGTTTGTGAAGGCTGCGGCACGCGCACCGACGAAGCGCACGTACAGAGCCGCGCCGAGCGTATCGAGCTTGCCGGACGGTATCGGCCCACGCAGATTAAGGTTTTGTTTCTGGATTCGGCGCCGCCGGTGAAAATGGATGATTTTTTTTACAAGCCGGCGGCGGACCGCTCGGTGCGGTCGCTGGCTTCGCGTATGTATTTCGACGAATTGGTGAAGGCGACTGGAGCGCCGGCACATTCTTCGGCGCAGGAAGAAGCGGCGCTGACGGATTTCCGGCGCAAGGGATTTTTTCTGAGCTATGGCGTGGAGTGCCCGTTCGAGTCCGAAGGGGAACTGCATGCGGCCTTGCGTCGCTTGGCACCTACGGCTTTGAAGCGGGTGCAATATTCTTTGCAGCCGAACTACATTGTGCCGATTGGCGCGGCTACGAAGGAATTGATACGGTTGTTTGGATTGATCGGCTGGGGCGACCGCTTGGTTCTGGATAAGACTGGGCCGTTCGTGGATCCGTATCTTGGTGACTTGAAGAAGCAAGCCACGTTTGGCACGGCGTTTGGCGAGCGGATCAGCAAGGTGCTGGCGGGGTTGCCGTAGGCGGCGATATTTTGGCAGTGCGCGCGACGGCGGGAGGGAAAGCAGATCCCTCCGGCCAACGACGCCTGCGGGATGACAATCTTGTTCATTTGCTCGTGTAGTGCGCCTCCCGTTTGATTCACTTCTGCTTGTACACTTTGCCGTCTTTCATTACGAAGCTTACGTTTTCCAGTGCGTGAACGTCTTGCAGCGGATCATTTTGTACCGCGATGATGTCTGCGTATTTTCCGGGCTTGATTGAGCCCAGGACGTCGCTGTGACCGAGGAGATCGGCTGCGTTTTTGGTAGCGGCTTGGATGGCCTGCAGGGGCGTCATGCCGTATTGCACCATGAAGGAGAATTGGCGGGCGGCGATGCCGTAGGGGCAAACGCCGGCGTCTGTGCCGAAGGACATTTTGGCGCCTGCGGCGACGGCTTTGCGGAAATTGTCGCGCTGGATCTGGCCTAGCGCGGCGTCGTGTTGGATGAAATCGGCTGGTATGGCACCGTGGCTGGCCTCATCTTCGATACATTCCTCGTCGTAGATGTCCATGTCGAGATAGGTGCCGTGCTGTTTGGCTAGCGCGATGCCTTCGTCGTCAATCATGCTGGCGTGTTCGACGGAAGCGACGCCTGCGAGGATGGCGTTCTTGATGCCTTGCGTGGAATGCGCGTGAGCTTCGACGCGGAGGCCGAACGCGGCAGCTTCTTCGACGGCGGCGCGCAACTCTTCCATGGTGAATTCCTGCGAGTTGGGATTGCTGCCGTGTTCGAGGACGGCGCCGGAGGAGAGGATTTTGATGTGGTCCGCGCCGTTGTTGGCGAGCTTACGGATCACTGCGCGAACTTCCCACGGGCTGTCGGCTTGGCCGTAGCGTAAATCCCAAGGCAACTGAATGTCTGGGGCGGCGCCGGTGAGCGCGCCTGCTCCGCCGGTGATAGTGACGTAGGCGCCTGCTACGTACATGCGCGGGCCGGGGATGTCGCCGCGAGCGATCGCGTCTCTTAGGGCGACGTCGGTGAGAGCGCGATAGACGCCGACGTCGCGGACTGTGGTGAAGCCGGATTCAAGGGTCAGGCGCGCGTTGGGAACGGATTCCAGGGCTACTTCGGCGGCGGTGCGCTTCAGGTAGGTGAGTGGGTCGCCGCTGGGGTCGCGGGCACCGTCGGCCAGGTGGGTGTGGCAGTCAATCAGGCCGGGGAGGACGGTCATGCTTGTGAGATCTATTATCGTGGCGCCTGCGGGAATTTCTATGGCTTCGCCTACTGCGGTGATGTGGTTGTCGCTGATCAGGATTATTTGATTGCGGAGTTCTTTGCCGGCGTCAACGTCGAGCAGGCGGCCGGCTTTTATTGCGGTGATGGGCGGTGGCGTGGCGGCGGTCGCGGGAGTTTGCGCGTGGGAGGTGGTCGCGCAGAACAGGCAGAGGATGATTGCGGGTAGGGCGCTTAGCTTCACGATTGCTCCTGGGTGTGCGCCATGTTGGCTCGTCGAGCGTGGGCATTTTACATGCGTGGCGCGGATTCGTGATACGGGATTGCGGTGGGGAGTGAGGGAGTGAATGGTGCCGAGGGCCAGAATCGGACTGGCTACGCCGGCCTTTTCAGGGCCGCGCTCTACCGGTGAGCTACCTCGGCACCGGTGCATCAAACGATTCTACGGAAAATATGGCGGGGTGACAAACGAAAACGGGGTTTGGTGGGGAGGAAATTTTCGGTTGCGAAGGCCCGGTGTGGCGGCGGAAGTCAAAAGAATTTACACAGAGGGGACGGAGGAAAGAGCGGAGAAAGATAAGAGAGAGGCTTTACCGCAGAGACGCTGAGGGCGCAGAGAAAACCTGAGGCAACTGCTGCCCGGTTCGATGAAACTGAACCGGCCGCTACAGATTCAAAACCAGAATAACTGCGAGGAGCCGGCGAGACGCCGGCGCTACAAATTCAAAGGCGCCCACCTAAAGGTGACCGCTACAACTGCAACACTCGATTGTTGCTTCGACGCCGAAGTTCTTTTTACTTCACGGAGTCGTCGTATTCCTTCATCCAGTTGCGGGCTTTTAGGACTTCGCGGGCTTTGGAGCCGTCGGCGGGGCCTACTATGCCGTCTTTTTCCATGAGGTCAATCAGGCGGGCGGCGCGGCCGTAACCTACGCGGAGGCGGCGCTGCAGCGTGGATGTGGAGGCGCGACCCATTTCGCAGACCACGCGGACTGCGTCCTGGTAGAGGTCGTCGTCAACGTCGTCGCCGTTGTCGGCGCCGCTGCCACTACCGCCGCTGCTTGCGGAACCACTTGCGTTGTTCTCGTCTTTTTCTTTTGGCGGTTTCAGGAGTTCTTCGTTGTAAATGGCGGAGGCTTGGTCGCGCCAGAAATCGCAGACGGCTTCTACTTCGCGTTCGTGGACGTAGGGGCCGTGAATGCGATGCAGTCTGGACGAACCTGCCGGCAGATAGAGCATGTCGCCTTTGCCGAGCAGCGATTCCGAGCCGTTCGCGTCGAGAATAGTGCGCGAGTCCACTTTGCTGGCCACGCGGAAGGAAATGCGGGCGGGGAAATTGGCTTTGATGAGGCCGGTGATTACGTCAACCGACGGGCGCTGCGTTGCCAGGATAAGGTGAATGCCGACTGCCCGAGCCATTTGCGCGAGGCGGGTGATGGATTCTTCTACGCCGTTGGTATCAACCATCATCAGGTCGGCTAGTTCGTCCACGACGATTACGAGGTAGGGAAGCGGCTTGTGTTCATCTTCCTCGGCGCCGTCGAAAAGGGAAAGCGATTGGCCTTTTTCGAACGAGCGATTGTACTGCTCGATATTGCGGACGCCGCGGGAGGCGAGCAGCTTCAGGCGCTTTTCCATTTCGCGGGTGGCGTTGCGCATTACGTTGGCCGCGACTTTTGGGTCGGTGACAACGGGCGCGAGCAGGTGCGGGATATCGGCGTAGAGACCCAGTTCGACTTGCTTGGGGTCAATCAGGACCAATTTTAGTTCGTCTGGCGTGGCTTTGAAGAGCATGCCCATCAGCAGGGAATTGATGAAGACGCTTTTGCCGGTGCCGGTGGACCCGGCGATTAGCAGGTGCGGCATCTGGGTCAGGTCGCCGGCGCGGATGCGGCCGATCAGGTCTTTGCCGAAGGGCAGGCTGAGTTTCGAGGGCGAATGGCTGAATTCGGGCGATTCGATTACGTCGCGCAGGGCGATGGTTTCGCGATGGACGTTGGGAACTTCGATGCCGACGGTTGATTTACCGGGGATGCGTTCGATGAGGATGGATTCGGCCTGGAGCGCGAGGCAGAGATCGTCGCTGAGATTGGTGATGCGGCTGTATTTGATGCCGGCTTCGGGCTTGAATTCGAAAGTGGTGACGACGGGGCCGGGATTGATTTGGGTGATGTGGCCGCTGACGTCGAATTCCATGCACTTGGATTCGATGGCGTGGGCGCGTTCTTTCAGCTCGTTCTCGTCCATTTTTTCGCCGCGTTCGGCATTGGCGAGGAGCGAGGGCGAGGGGAGCTTGTAGGTGGTCTTGCCCGTCGCGATTTTTGGCTCGGTGGATTTCTTTTTTGCGGGCGGCGGAGCTACGGATTCGTTTTCGTGGAATTTGATGACCGTGGGAGCGCGGCGAGCGTCGTTGCGCGCATCTTCGGCTTCGCGTTCTTCTTCTTCCTCGTCTTCTTCGGCTAGCGCTTTGGTGGAAACGCGCTGACGCGGCGCTGGCGGGCGCCCGGCGATTTTGATTTCCTCCACGCGCTTGCGAAGGCGGTCGGATTCGCGGGTTTCCTGCCAATCTTTCACGCGAGCCCAGAGTTGGCCTAGGTAGCCGTCATTGGCCATTGGTTTTTTCATCCAGGCGACAGTCGCGCGGAACGAAAAACTCGTCGTGAGAAAAAGCGCGGTGAGCAGAGTGGCGATTGAAACCAGGTTCGCGCCGAGTGGATTGAATGCGGCGCGCAGGGATTCCGCGAGGATCGTTCCCAGCATTCCACCGGCGGGGAGGGCACTGCGGACTTCGGGTACGTGCAGGAGCGCGAGTTCCGAGGCGAATGAAGCGACTAGCATGGTGAAGCCGATCACTTTCGCTATGGGCGCATCGAGGAGCTGGCTGCGGAACCATCTCATCGCTACCAGGAACATGCCTATGGGAAACAGGAACGCCGAGAAGCCGCAGAATTGGAAAAACAGATCGGCCATGTGGGCGCCGACTGGGCCGATCCAATTGCGGGCGGGGCCTGCGCCGGGTGGCGGGGCGGAGACGTTGAACGAAGCGTCGTGCGGCGAATAAGAGAGCAGGCTGAGAGCGAGCAGGACGGCGAGGCTGAGGCCGACAAAACCGATCAGCTCGTTGAGGCGCTTATTTTCAGTAGGTGTAAGGATCCGCACGACGATTTCCCCTTTTTTTCCTGTTGGCGCGGCGTCGTTCGCTTACGGCCGGATTATACGACCGAAGCATGATGCGTGGCGGCAATAGGGCGCCGAAGGATGCCGCTGTGGGGCGTCCTCAGGCTTTGCATATGCGACTGGGCACAAATAGGGGAAGGCCGCCGCGTAGAAAACCTGGAGTGCGCCGGCGCCAACGCGCAAAACCCAGGTGGAGGAACGCGAGCAACACGATGACTATACCAAAGCGCGCGGGCGAAAATAAAAATTTCTTGCGGGCGTGCCGCGCAGATAACAGGGGCAAAAGACGCGACCTGGCGGGCTTGTGCCGGCGCCGCTCGGGCGATTCGGTGGGCGAAGTTGGTGAGGCACAGCGCGCCGCCCACCGGGCCTGCGACTTAGTAGCCTGCGTGGAACAGAAACGCGACGGCTACGGCCGCAACCAGACAATAGATCCCGAATAGATACCAGCGTCCGGTTTCCAGCCAGCGGCTGAGCCATTTCAGAGCCAGCAAGCCGGCTAGAAACGCGAACAGCGCGCCGACCAATCCTGGCACTAAGTTTGCCGCGACGATTCCGGCGTGCTGCGCCTGATGCAGCCGCCAGACTTCGCGCGCAATCGCAGGAGGAGTGAGAATGACCGCCAGCGCGAAACTGAAATCTTCGGCGCGCGCCTTCTGTAAGCCCGCGAGCATGCCAGTGGAGATGGTCGCGCCCGAGCGGGAGAAGCCGCGAAAGGGAAGGCACAGGCCTTGTATCGCGCCGATCCAAACTGCCTGCCGAGTGTTCACATGCGTTGCGGACGCTGGCTGCGTCGCGGCTCGTTTTTCGATCAGGCCAGCGATCAAAATCAGGATGCCGACGGCGGCCAGAGCGATGGCGATCAGGTCGAGGCGGCCGAACAGCAATTCTTCGACCCAGGCGTGCGGCCTGCCTGGGAATGCGAATTTTTCGATGGCTTTGATCAGGCCGTAGCCGATGATTCCGGTCAGCGCCGTGGCCACCATCAACGCCACAACAAATTGTTTGAAGTCAGTGGCGTTGGCAAAGAAAGCGCGCCGCCAGCGTGCCCAGAAATAGACGATTACCGCAAGCATGGTCCCGGAATGCAGCATCACCAGCAGCAAGGTCATGGCAGGTGAGGTTGGGTCCATCCCCATCAGGCGTTCAGCGACGATCACGTGCGCCGAACTGGAAACGGGCAACAATTCCGCCAGACCCTGCACAATCGCCAGAAGGATTACGTGCAAAAACCACATCGTGGTTACCCCGCTTTCGTTAGCGCTGAATGAGTGCAAAAGGCTGCGATGCACGAGCGCCGCGGCGCGACGCGTGCGAGCCGATCGAACGGACACAAAATCGGCACTGTAACGGCGGAGATAAGCATCAGCTCAGCAGCTTTAGCATGGCGAACGCGTCGCGGCCGCCGGGATAGTATTCTTTTTTGATCCCGCGATTACGATAGCCATGCTTGGTCCAGAAGGCAACGGCGGAATCGTTGTCTGTTGCTGTCTCGAGGGTTACTTCGCGGACACCGTTGGCGGCGAGGCGGCGCTCGATCTCGGCGAGGAGCATCGAGCCCACTTGATGGCGACGGAATTCTGGCAGGACGTCAATGGTGACGATGTAGCCGCTTTCGTCGCGGCGGGCGCTGATGCAGAAGCCGGCGATTTGTTTTTTTTGTGCGGGTGCGTCGGCGGATCCAGCTTCAGCTTCCGCCTCCGCGATCAGGCAATCCGAACCGCTGAAACGCAGGTAGGCGCGCAGCTCGCGTTGCGAGTAGGCGACTTCGGGTTCGTAGCAAGCCTGGTCAATTTCGTAAAGTTCGTCGAAATCTTCGGGCTTGAAGTTTCTAAGAGTGATGTTCACAGCGGGGTTTGGAGGTACGCTCCTAGCGAATGATCTTCGATACAGACGGGCGGCCGCATAATTTACGGAGTGACGAGCAAAGCGTTTGTCGCGGCGGTATTCAGACCATCATCGGTAATGGCTGAACCACCGATGGCGCACTAAAGTGCGCCGCTACGAAAAGCAAGTCAACAGCTGCCCGGTTTCATGAACATGAACCGGCCGTTACAAATTCAGGTGCAACTGCAAAAGAGCCGGCGAGACGCCGGCGCTACGAACGGCAACTGCAGCGGCAAAGACGCCCGCCTCAACGGCAAAAGCAGGCGGCCGCTACGAAATCAAAGGCAGAGTCAAAAGCTGGCGCAGGCCGCGTCGCGGCTGCGGCATCAAAACCTGCGTCGAGAACAAAGGCTGCCCGGTTCGATGAAGCTGAACCGGCCGCTACAAAGTCAAAACCGGAGCGCCGGGGCATAACCGCGCGGCGAAATTTAGACTTCCAGGATTACTGGGAGAATCAGGGGGCGCTTGGCAGTTTGCTTGTTGAGGAAGCGCTTCAGGTCCTGGCGAACTTTTTCCTTGATTACGCTCCAGTCGGTTTTTTCTTCCTGGGTGGATTGCTCGATGGTGCGCAGGATGATCTCGCGGGCTTGGTTGAGGATTTCGGCGCCGTCTTCGGAGGGCAGGAAGCCGCGGGTGACGATTTCGGGCGCGGTTTCCATGCGTCCGGTGTGTTTGTTGATCACCATGATGGGCACCACCACGCCGTCTTCGGACAAGTGGCGGCGGTCACGGATCACCACTTCTTCGATTTCCTCGAGCGAGCCGGAATCCACCAGTACACGACCGGCAGTGACTAGCTCGCGGCGATGCGCGCCGCCATCGGCTGTGAATTCCACGGGCTGGCCGCTTTCCAGCAGGAAAATCTGGCCGCCTACAGCGCCGAGTTGTTCGGCGAGCGCGGAGTGGCGGAAGAGCTGGCGGTATTCGCCGTGAATCGGAACGAAATACTTCGGGCGCACCAGCTGCAGCAGGATTTTCATTTCTTCCTGGCTGGCGTGACCGGAAACGTGGATGGGAGCGGAGCGTCCGCCTTCGTAATAGACCAGGACGCGGCGGCGGAAGAAATGATCAATCATGCGGAAGATGGCTTTTTCGTTGCCGGGAATGATGCGCGAAGAAAGGATTACGGTGTCGTTTTCGGCGATGCTGAGCAGGCGATGATTATCCACGGCGATGCGCGATAGCGCGGACATTGGCTCAGCCTGCGTGCCGCTCGCCAAAACTACCAACTTCTGTGGATCAAAGGTGCGAATATCCTGCGGGCGGACGACGCTGCCATCGGGGACGCGCAATTTGCCGAGGCCGTGCGCGATTTCGACGTTGTCCACCATGCTGCGGCCGACGAAACCGATTTTGCGTCCTACCATGCGGGCGATATCAATCACTTGTTGGACGCGGTGCACGGAGCTGGCGAAACAGGACACCAGGACTTTCGCGGGCGCGGCGCGCATTAGTTCTTCGAGGCGCACTACTACCGCACGTTCCGATGGCGTGAAGCCGGGGCGCTCGACGTTGGTGCTGTCACTGAACAGCGCGAGTACACCTTCTTGGCCGTAGCGGGCGAAGGCGTGCATGTCGAAGGGCTTGTCGTCCACCGGCGTGTGATCAATTTTGAAATCGCCGGTGTGGATGATCACTCCCACGGGCGTACGCACGGCGAGAGCGACGCAATCAATGGTGCTGTGCGTGACGTGCAGATATTCGATGGAGAAAGGACCAAGGACGGTGGTTTGCCCGGCTTTCACTTCGTGCAGCTTGGCTTTATCGAGCAGCGCATGTTCTTCCAGCTTCTTGCGCACGATGGCCAGCGTAAATTCCGTGCCATAAATCGGGACGTTTATTTCGGGCAAGATATAGGGAATGGCGCCGATATGATCTTCATGCGCGTGGGTGAGGATGATGGCGCGCACCATGCGCTTGTTCTGCTTCAGGTAAGTGATGTCTGGGATGACGATGTCCACGCCGAGCAATTCCTGCTCGGGGAACATCAGGCCGGCGTCAATTACGATGATGTCGTCGCCGGTGCGCAGCGCGAGCATGTTCATGCCGAACTCGCCCAGCCCGCCCAGCGGAATGGCCCATAGTGATGGTTGGCTCAATTTCTATGTCCGATTTGTTCGTTTAGCTCGACCAAGGGGGTTGCACGCAGCGAAAGCAGTCCCGCAATGAAGCCGATGCACGAAAGTGTTCGATCTTTGTTCGCGGTTATCGTATCACACCCGGGCGGCGGGGATGGCGGGGTAGCGCGGGCCGTCGCGGGTCAGTTTGATTTTGTCGGCCAAATGACACGCAACAGGATGAAAACGACCGCGGCGTAAATGGCAGCATTTACGGGAAGAGCGATCAGCGCGAGGTTCGTCTGAGTGGCGTTATGGACGCCCAGCAATAATATGCAGACCAAGAAGCCTACATATTGGGGTTTGTTTATAGCACTGCTGTGTGTCGCATACGCTAGGTTAAATAGCGCTGCCGAAATAGCAAAACCGGCGACTACCGTAACCCACAGTTGTTTCGTCGGTTTCCGCACACTTAGTCCGCCCGGCCGCCGGCGAAGATGCGGGCTACTGCTACTAGCAGGACTGCGCCGACCGTGGCGGCGGCGAGGCTGCCCCAGAAACCGAAGGTGAGGATGCCGAGGCGGGTGAAAATCCAGCCGCCGACTACGGCGCCGACCAGGCCGAGTATTACGTCGGTGATGCAGCCGAAGCCGCGGCCGCGGGCGATAGTGCCGGCCAGCCATCCGGCGATCAGGCCGATGATGATCCACCAGAAAATTCCGTGGGTTTCGACGTACACCACCCAACCGTGTTCGGTAGAGGGAAGCTGCTGTAGCGACGCGAACTGTGAAGAAATATTCATGCGGCCTCCAGTAAAGTCTATGGGGCAACCTCAAAATCCGTACTTCAGCGGCGAAAGCCGCACTGAATTCGCTGTGCTTATGTCGTAGCGCTTCGATCGTGCCGCCGGCAGGCTCTCAGGATGAATTAAAGCCTCGACCTACAAAGACTCCCGAGGCGCCACACAGCCTGTGAAATTATCCCTGGCAGAAAATATAACCCAGAGTCTTATAGATTAGCTTGGCAGCCAGAAAATCAGAAGCGTGATCGCGCGGACGCGGGGAAAGTTCGGCGACGTCCATGGCGACGATTTTTTTGTGGTCGGCGACGGCGCGGATCAGCGACATGACTTGGTACCAATCGAGGCCACCGGGTTCGGGCGCACCGGTCGAGGAGACAATCGAAGAATCGAAGCCGTCCACGTTCACGGTGAGATAGACACGCGGGCCGAGATCTTCGAGAACTTTTGCGATCCAGGCTTTCACGGGGGCGCGCACGATGTCTTTCGCCCAGTACACTTTCGTCTGCAGCTTGGAGATAACTTTGGATTCTTCCTCGGAGAGCGAGCGCACGCCGACTTGCACGGCGGGGCACATCTCAACGACACGGCGCATGGTGCAGACGTGGCTGCCGGGGTTTCCTTGATATTCATTGCGCAGTTCGGCGTGGGCGCCGATGTGCAGGGCGCAGAGGTCTTTGAATTTTTTTAGCGTGGCGGAAACCAGCGGCGGAGTGAGGGAATGTTCGCCGCCGAGCGCTACGGGAAATTTTCCGGCGTCGAGCAATTCCAGTTGCGCGGTGAAAAGCTCGCGCAGCACTTCTTCGAAGGTGCCGTCCTGCGTGTCAATGGGCGGCCATGTGGCGATGCCGATTTCGCGGCTGGGATCGAGCTCGAGTTCTTCGTCGTAAAGCTCCATGTGGCGGCTGGCTTCCAGAATTGCCGCGGGACCGTTGCGCGTGCCGCGCTCGTAGGTGGCGGTGCGTTCCAGCGGCACCGGGAAAATCACGGCGCGGGAGGTCTCGTACGCGGAAAATTCTTCGGAGAGTCCGCCGAAATTATGCGGCGGCATGGGCGTGTATCGGGACATGTGCGGTCTAGGCTCCTGCGATGCAGTAGAAATTTTTCTTTCGTATGTTGCGCATTTGTACTATCAATGATGCGCGCACATGCGCGAATTCGTGCTCCCAGGCCTCTTGGGAGACATACATTACACCTGCGAGGACGCTGAATGGCAAAGAAAAAGGGCGCGACCGGACGTATTCTGCACGATCCGGTGGAGGACCGCCTCACCCCGATTTATCCGCTGGACCTTTCGCGGATAAATACGATTGACGATATGGTGCGCGCGATGAGCCAGACAGCTTACACCGCGCGGCAGATTGGCGACGCGGCCGATGTGCTGGAAGCGATGGCGCGCGATAAGGATTGTTTTATCGTGATGACGCTTTCGGGCGCGTTGACCGTGGGGAAGATGGGATTGGTTTTCTGCGATTTGGTGGAATCGGGGATCGTGAAGGCCATCGTTTCTACCGGTGCTTTGATGGCGCACGGATTGGTGGAAGCTACGGGGCGTTCGCATTTCCGTTATGACCCGAAGATGGACGACAACGAATTATTTTTGGCCGGTTACAATCGCGTTTACGATTCTTTGGAGCCGGAAGTAAATCTGGATGCGGTGGAAGTGGTGGTGGACCATGTGTTGCAGAACTGGCCGGAAAACGAAGTGGTTTGCAGCTGGAGATTGAATCAGAGGATTGGAGAATATCTCGCGGCACATGCGAAGGGGCGCGGGATTTTGAAATCGTGCATCGAGCATAACGTGCCAGTTTTTGTTCCGGCGTTTACGGATTCCGAATTGGGGATTGATTTTGCTTTGTACCAGCGGCAGCGAAAGATGGAAGGGAAGGCGCCGCTGCGATTCGATCCGTTTTTGGATTTCGAGCATTACGCGACGACGATGTTGAAGACGAAGCGCATGGGAATTTTTACGATTGGCGGCGGCGTGCCGCGGAATTGGGCGCAGCAGTTTGGGGTTTACGCAGAATTGCTGGCGCGGCGGGGATACGAGAAGATTCCGCTGAAGCGATATAACTACGGGTTGCGGATTTGTCCTGAGCCGGTGAACTGGGGCGGGCTTTCGGGGAGCACTTACACCGAGGCGGTATCGTGGGGGAAATTTGTGCCGCTGGAGGAAGGCGGACGGTTCGCGGAAGTGTTGGATGATGCGACCGTCGCGTTGCCTTTGATTGTTGGCGCGGTTTTGGAGCGGATCGGATATAGGCACAAGGGCGGCTCGAGATCCGGGAAGCCCGCACCGCGGAAGTGATTGCTTGCCGCCTCATTGCGCGTTCGTGAGGCGCAGTGTTCGCGCAGGCTGCGCCGGTTTATTGTTCATTCTGATTTGCGTTGTTGCATTGCGCTCCGCAGCCTTTGCGATTCCCGCAGCGACTAATTCCAGCGAAATTCATATTCCCAGGGGCGTGGCGATTGCCGCCGATGGCGTGAAGTCCGGCGGCGAATGGGACGACGCTGGCATGACGCAGTTTGCGGTGGCGCCGGGGTGGAACGTGCGTGTCTTCGCGAAGCATGACGCGCAGAATATTTATTTTGATTTTGAAGGCGTCACGCACGCGGGGAGCCGCTTGTTTCCGGAGGTTCTGGTTGATCCGCGCAACACGAAATCGGAGGCATGGCAGAAGGGGCAGTGGTGGCTGCACGTTTCGAATAATTTGTGCGAGGGGAACGGCGCGCCGCATGTTTACGAAAAGAAGGGCAAGTCGTTGTGCGCGCACCGCAAGCCGGGGTGGGATGGAAATAATCCACCGGACGACCACACCGAGATTATTGAAGTGAGAATTTCGTTCGCGAAGCTGGGCGTGGCGTATTCGCCGGGCATGAAAATCGGATTGGCGTTCGATGTGACGGACGCGACGGGGAAGGCGGGGCAGAAAACATACAACTGGCCTGCGAGCGCGAAAATTGATTCGCCGAAAACTTGGGGAGTGGCTGTGCTGGAATGAAAGCGCGGCTTCAGGGGCTAAAGCTCCTCATCCGCGCGGCTGTGCGGCGGGGCTGAAGCCCCGCCCTTCCGTTCGACCAATGATTAGGATGGCTCTAGTCGTCTTCGCCGATGAGGATGGCGGCGGCTAGCACGGTGGTCCAGAGGCCGCGCTTATCGCCTACGGCGGACTGGGTGATGTTCATGGTGCGGACGATTTTGTTGGAGATGCGATAGACTTCTTTTTTTTCGTCCCAGGAAAGATCGGGATCGAATTCGACGTTCAGCGTGGTCGCGAGCATTTCGGCGGCGAGTTCCTCAGTGTATTCCCCGGCAATTTCTTCGCTTTCACCGAACGAGTGGTGTTCGGACAAGTATCCGAACATGGATTTATCGGCTGGCAGCGCGAGGCCGACGCCGGCAGCGATCAGGCGATGCGGTTCCCGCGTCTGATTTTCGCTGATTACCGTGAACGCAACTTGACCTGGCTTGATGTGCTTCAGACCTTCGCTGCGGGAAATCAGTTTGCAGTACGGAGGGAAAATCGAGGAGACGCGAACGATGTTGCACGCGGCGATTCCGGCGTTGCGCAGAGCCAGCTCAAAGCTGGATAGGCGCTCGCGGTGTTTCCCGACTCCCTTGGTGAGGAAAATTTTCTTCGCGACGAACGCCATGAGTTGTACCGGACTGCGGTGCCTCCACTGAATCGTGTTGAAAAAACGAGCGCAACGAAAATTAACAAGCACACGTAGCGATGTCAATGGAATTCAGCGCCGCGGCGAAATGCTGGCGCCGCAATGGAGTCGCCGTCGCGCGGCAATTGTTACAGCTCGATGAAGATCTCGACGCGCGAAGGGCCGAAAATAAAAATGGGGACCCGCAGAGCGAGTCCCCATCGAGGGAAGTGCTGAAAGCGGCAGCTGAGCTGCCGTGGCTTAGAGCTTTACCAACCCCATGGGCGGTAGTAGCCGTAGTACCCCGGATAGGGATACGCGTAATATCCGTACGGCGGCGGTGGATATGGACGCACCAGGCGCGGGCGTGGCGCAGGTTTTGCCTGCGCGTAATCTTGTGCAGTCACCTGTCGGAAGGCGACGTTGCTGCGCACGGTGGAGATCGTCAGCGGATTCTCCAACTTGAAAGTGAGCACATCTTCCGGAGGGATAATCGTGGGCTTCCCTTTAGTGAACAAAACCCCGAGGACGCCTGCGGTAAAGCCTGCCCCTGCGCCTATTGCCGCGCCGGGACCGCCTCCGAACCCTGCGCCGATCGCGGCGCCGGTTCCAGTGGTGAGCCCGACGGCAGCTGCGGCGCGACCATTGGAAGTTCCAGCGGAAGCGTTCAGCAGAGTGGTTTGCACGGGGACGAGTTGGCCGTCAACCAGCGTCAACTGGCTCAAATCGAGCTGCAATTTGGAAACGCCACCCCCGCGCGGAGCTTTTTTCGCGGCGGTCACGTGGCCGATTATGCTTTGATTGCGGCGCATCACGACCCAGCCGTCCACGACGATGGGCTGGACGAGCGTGGCGATGAATACGTCACCCGGTTGGCTTTTTTCGCTGGAGAGCCAGTCATTCGTGCGGACCTTAATCACGGTGCCGGCGGGAATCGTCAAGTTGTCCGGCAGATTCGCAGGCCGCACGCGCGGGTATTGCTGCGGCGGAGGAGCTTGCTGCGGATATTGTGGCGCAGTAGCTGGGGGTAGTGGCCCGGATTGATCCGGTGGCGGTGCTTGCTGATCTTGCTGCTGGTCTTGTTCTTGGCCTTGTTGTTGGGCTTGGCCTTGCTGATTCTGTTGTGGCTGCGCGGATTGATCCTGTTGCTGCTGGTCTTGCTGCGCCTCCTGGTCCTGCTGAGGAGGCATCGCTTGGTCCGGCTGATTTTGCGGGACGTTATCCGGGGAATTCGCCGGCGCTGTCGCAGGCGGATTTTGCTGATCCTGTTGCGCAACGGCCGGGATGCCACAGAGCAATATGCCTAGCGCGAGGATGCCGGTCTTGCGGCCACTCCATTGTTTGCGCGCGTTGCGGGTGAATTGTTCGACGTTCATCGAAAACTCCTGTGTTACGCCTATGGAGATGCGACAACTCCACGGGAGGCCTCAGGCGCCGGCCAACCTGCCTGACCAGCGAACCTGCCCTCTATACGAGATGGCGAAATGCCCACCCGGAGTTGTCTCCCTGTGGTCTAACCCCGCGCAGCAGGAAAAGTTTCGGTGCTTGTTCGCTGAGCGAATTTCCAGCTTGTGCGTGTGCGCGGCCCCCGCGGCCGCCAGAGCAGATTATTGCTTGCTGAAGAGCGGGACGCAAGGACCGAGCGTATCCGCGACGATTTTGAGTTCGCGCAGCTGGGGATGGGTGAAATCGGGGCCGGCGTCGGCGGCGGTCTTGCCTTTGCGCGAAATCTGGATTACGGCGGCGACTTTGCGCTCCTGCAGGATCGGCGCGCTCATAATTTTCTGGATGGCTTCGCCGCGCTCGTCTTCGGTGATGGGCACGGCTTCGAACACGGAAGAGTGCGGGACCACAGCGAAATGATTGATGACTTCGGGGCGCTTTTCACGCACGGTGCGGGCGGCGAGGGAATTCGTGCTCGTGAGCGGAATCTGGCCTACCTGGCGCAGTTTTTCGGGAACCACGAAGCGCAGGAAGCGGTCGTCTTCGGTGATGACCAGGATCGCCACTTCGTGCGGATGCACCGCGAAGTTCTTGCTGACCATGTCCACCACGCGGTTTAGTCCGACGAACTCGCCGTCGGAGCTTTGGCGGATAACCTCGCCGATCCACTTCTTTAGATCGTTAATGGATTCTGTGGACATGTCGGTGCTGTTCGCTTTCGAAACAGTCTAGCATCGCGCGTGTAGGCTACTACGACCCAATCGGCAAGCTGTATCCAAAGGATAGCTAGTAGGAAGTGAATGTCGGAGTGCCTGCGAACATGGAACTTCCACGCCTCCGTTCGTGGGCTTGTGACAGCCGCTAGTTTGCGACGACTTCGGAGCGTCCGTCCGTCATTTCACACTGTGAAAGGTGAGGCGCGAGCCGGAGCGTATCGCGACGCGCTTGCCGTTCGAGGTGCACGCTGTGGCAAGCGACGAATAGCCTGTTGGGCTTGCGTCGCGCCAGGTGTCGACCGAAAAGCTTGTGATTTTCTTGCCAGAGGGAATTGCGAAAACCGCCACGATGTCGTCGGTCGCCGCGACGAACTTCCCTGACGCGCCGCAGAAGGCCACTTGCCAGGGCTTCTTCGCCTCATCCTCCGACATAGGCAGATCCAACTTGCCCAGTACCCGCCCGTTTTTACCGTCCCTGATAGTCACATCCGTCCCCGAATCCTCGTAAAATCGATCTGGAAATTCCACTACCCATGCACCGTTCGGAGAACGGAACGCATCGTTCCCCAGATGCAAGAGCGTTTGACCCGTCGCCGGATCGACGATGTAGCTGCCGCTTCGATTGTTCGAGAATGCAATTTTGCCGTCTTCGGTCACAGTGCCGCCGGAGAAGCCGCCCGCGAATTCGCCACGCGTCTGTTTGGCGACGAGTGTTTTCGTGCGCCAGTCGTAGATTTTTACCAGCATGCACGGGTATTCCTGACTCCATTCTGAATATGTCGAAACGAGGCGACCGTCTCCAGAAATTGCCGCCCAGGGCCTCGTCTCGTCGGGGTCAAACCATTCGCGCGGAATGTCTTGTGTGTCGCCTGTATCTGTGTCGAGCAGGAAAAGGTGCGCCTGTGCGTCCGGCTTGTCGACATCGGCGGCGATCACCATCGTTCGTCCGTCGGACGTTTGCGAGTAGAGTGAGGTGTACGGCGAGAGATCGCGCTGCCAGATTACCGCACCCGTGCCGGCATTGTACGCCGAGATTCGGACTCGCCAGCCTTGTGCCGCCGCTCGTGCGTCGAGCGAGGCGGTCTCGCGGAGGATGCGGCCGTCTTTGCTGAAGGTGAGGTGGGTCCAATACATTTCGGCGGGATCTGGCGTCGGTGTAGCGCCCGTGTTTTGCGCGGGCGTGCTGCTGGCAAATGCGGCCGAAACGACGACGGCGGCGATCAACGGTCGGAGCATCTTGGAGTCCTCCTCCATGCCGGCGCCCGAGATTAGCGCGACCGATTCCGGTATCGTGATTAGGGCAGTTTCGATGCCAACGGCGTTTGCGTACCATGCGCGGCTAAAGGCAATGATACTGACGCGGAGCGGTCTAATTGCGGGCCGCGAGGCTGCGTACCGTGCGCATCCGAACACGCCGAGTGTCCTTCGAACGACACCGGGTTTGGTTATCGATGCGCGTCACGCGACGGGAAACTGACTTACTACGTCTGCTTTCCGCGTCTTGCAAACTTTTGCGGGCGCAACTATACTGAAACTTCTGCGGGTTATGGTTCGACGCGCTTGGAGTGTGCATGTCGGTTGCAGCGACTGATTCTAAGACGAGTTATCTCCTCGACAAACTGCAGTCCCTCAGCGGCGTAATACCAATTGGAGCATTCCTGGCTGAACATTTCTGGTCGAACAGCTACGCGCTGGTGAGCGTCAGCAAATACAACGACGTATCGCAGGAATTGCAGCAGATTCCCTGGCGAATTATTGTCGAAACCTGCGTGCTGTTCATTCCGATTCTATTTCATGGGCTGTACGGCATTTACATCTGGTGGACGGGGAAGTCGAACGCCATCGGGCATCCGTGGATGGCCAATTGGCTGTATGTGCTGCAGCGCTGGACCGGGATCGTCGCTTTCGTTTTCATCGGCTGGCATTTGTACATTGAGCGGTTTATGGGGCACGGCGTCACCACCTACGCCGAAGTGCAGCACAATTTAATGAATCCCTGGTACCTCACTTTTTACATTGTCGGAATCACCTGCGCGTCGTTTCATTTGGGCAACGGGCTGTGGAATTTCGCATGCAAGTGGGGAATTGCGGTGAGCGTATCGGCGCAGCGCGCGGCGGGATGGTTTGGCGCGGCTGTTGCGGTGGCGTTTACTTTTGTGGGAGTGGCGATTGTGCTCGCGCTGCATTACGGGGCGTTTCCGCTGGGGGGATACGTCCAATGAGGCAGCCGAAAATTATTATTGTGGGCGGCGGGCTAGCCGGATTGATGGCGGCGATCAAGGTGGCGGAAACCGGCGTGCCGGTGGACCTGTTTTCGATCGTGCCGGTGAAGCGCTCGCATTCCGTGTGCGCGCAGGGCGGCATCAACGCGGCGAAAAATTTGAAGGGTGAAGGCGATTCCACCTGGAAGCATTTCGACGACACGATTTATGGCGGCGATTTTCTGGCGAATCAGCCGCTGGTGAAGGGCATGTGCGAGGCGGCGCCGGCGATTATTGACCTGCTGGATCGCATGGGCGTGATGTTCAATCGCACGCCGGAGGGATTGCTGGATTTCCGGCGGTTTGGCGGGACTTTGTATCACCGCACGGCTTTCGCGGGCGCTACGACCGGGCAGCAATTGCTATATGCGTTGGACGAGCAGGTGCGACGCTTCGAAGCCGAAGGCAAGGTGAAGAAATTCGAAGGCTGGACGTTTCTTTCCGCCGTGCTGGATCATGCCGGCGTGTGCCGCGGCATCTGCGCCATGGATTTGAAGACCATGGAGATTAAGACGTTCGCTTGCGACGCCGCGATTTTTTGCACTGGCGGCATCGGAGCTGTGTTTGGCCGCTCGACGAATTCGGTGGTGTGCACCGGTTCGGCGCAATCGGCGCTGTTCCAGCAGGGCGCGTACTACGCTAACGGCGAATTCATTCAGGTTCATCCGACCGCGATACCCGGCGAAGACAAATTGCGCTTGATGAGTGAATCGGCGCGCGGGGAAGGCGGGCGGGTTTGGGTGCCGAAGACTGCGCAGGATCCGCGCCCAGCGAAGCAAATTCCAGAGAGCGAGCGGTTTTATTTTCTTGAGGAGTGGTATCCGAAGTACGGCAACCTGGTGCCGCGCGACGTTGCCACGCGCGCGATTCACAAAGTTGTGTACGAGATGAAGCTGGGACTCGCGGGTGATCCTGCCGTTTATTTGGACGTGACGCACATTCCGCGCGAGGTGCTGGAGCGTAAGCTGGAAGGCATCCTGGAAATTTATCAGAAATTCGTGGGCGTGGACCCGCACGTGGAGCCGATGAAAGTTTTTCCGGCGATGCATTACACCATGGGCGGCTTGTGGGTGGACAACGAGAACCAGGCCACGAATATTCCGGGCGTTTACGCGGCTGGCGAGTGCGAATACCAGTATCACGGTGCGAACCGGCTGGGCGCGAATTCCCTGGTGTCTTGCATTTACGGCGGAGGAATTGCTGGGACTGCTGCGGTGCGTTATGCGCGCAGCCTGGAATCGGGTTGCGAGAACACTTCGCCTGCGGTCTATGAGCGCGAACGGGTGCGGCAGCAGGATATTTCTGATGCGTTGCTCAACCAGCATACGGGCACGGAAAATCCGCTGACGATTTGGTGCGAGATGGGCGACGCGATGACTGAGAATGTTACCGTGATCCGTTACAACGCCGCGATGCAGAAGACTTTGGTGAAGCTCGACGAGCTGAGCGAGCGTTTCAAGCGCATTAATTTGCAGGACCGCACGCAGTGGTCGAACCAGACGCTGAATTTTGTGCGGGAGCTGGGGAACATGCTGGTGCTGGCGAAAGTGATCACACTGGGCGCGATCGCGCGCGACGAAACGCGCGGCGCGCATTACAAGCCGGATTTTCCGGATCGCGACGACGCAAATTGGCTGAAGACGACCATTGCCAGCTGGGACGCGGGAAAAATCAAGCTGGAATATGAAGCGGTGGATACATCGTTGATTCCGCTGCGCGAACGGAAATATACTGCGGCGAAGTGACGAATTGGCGAACGCAGTTGTGTGCGAACCAGCCGGCTGAGAAAGTGAGGCATCATGGCCGATAAAACTTTCATCGTGAAGATCAAGCGGCAGCAACGGCCGGATGAAGCCGTGCGCTGGGAAGAATATGAGCTGCGTTACCGGCCGCACATGAATGTGATTATTTGCCTGCGCGACATCGCGGAGCATCCGTTCACACGCAGCGGCAGCGAATCCACTCCGGTGAGTTACGAAGCGAATTGCCTGGAAGAGGTTTGCGGGGCTTGCGCGATGCTGGTCAACGGCAAACCGCGGCAGGCCTGCACGGCGCTGGTGGACGATCTCGAGAAGCCGATTCGCCTGGAGCCGCTGACAAAATTTCCGTTGATTCGCGATCTACAGGTGGATCGCAGCTCGATGTTTGAGAATTTGAAGCGCACCAAGTGCTGGATTCCGATTGATGGGACGTATGACATCGGGCCTGGGCCGCGCATGTCCGAGGAAAAGCAGGAAGTGGGCTACGCTTTATCGCAATGCATTACATGCGGAAATTGCCTGGAAATTTGCCCGAAGGTGAATGAGCATACCAATTTTGTGGGCGCGGCGATCGTCAGTCAGGTGCGTCTATTCAATATGCATCCCACTGGCGCAATGCATGCGGGGCCGCGGCTGGAAGCGCTGATGGGACCGGGCGGCATCGAAGATTGCGACAACGCGCAGAATTGCGTGAAAGTTTGCCCTAAGGGCATTCCGCTGACGGAGTCTTTGGCGGCGGTTAATGGCCAAGTACTGATGCACGCGGTGAAAAGTTTCTTCCGGGGTTCGTGAGTCGCGCTGCGCGGTCTTTTTGTTTTAACGCCACGGGTTGTAGAATCCCAGAGAATGTTTGGGTTTTGGGGGATGAATGGGACGTAGTGGTTTGTTCGCGATTAGTTTGGCGTTGGGAGGGGTTTTGTCGGTGGTGGCTGTGACTGCTAAATCGCAATCGCAACCGAATATTTCGCCGGCGGCGCGCGAGCTGCATTTTAAGTCCATCGTGGTGGATACGCACGACGACACGACGCAGCGCCTGCTCGATCCGAAATTCGATTTCGGGGTGCGGCACACGGACGGCAGCGTGGACATCCCGCGCATGCGCGAAGGCGGGCTGAGCGCGATTTTCTTCTCGATATGGATTCCTGGGACGGTCACCGGGCCGACGGCGGTGCAGCGCGCTCTCGATCAGATTGCGGCGGTGCGCGAAACTGTGCTGCGGCACCCGAATGATTTGGTGCTGTGCACCACGGCTGAGGAAATCCGCCACGCGAAGGCTGCGAACAAGATCGCTGTGCTGATGGGCGTCGAGGGCGGGCACATGATCAACAACTCGCTCGCGAACCTGGACAAGTTTTTCGCGTTGGGCGTGCGTTATATGACGTTGACCCACACCGTGAACACCGATTGGGCAGATGCGTCCACGGACAAGGCCACGCACAACGGCCTGACCGATTTCGGCAAGCAGGTGGTGCGCGAAATGAATCGCCTAGGGATGATGGTGGACATCTCGCACGTGGCGGACAATACTTTTTACGACGTGCTGGCCATCAGCAAGGCGCCCGTGATCGCTTCGCATTCTTCCTGCCGCGCGTTGTGCTCTGCGCCGCGCAACATGACGGACGACATGATCAAGGCGCTGGCGGCGAAGGGCGGCGTGATCCAGATCAATTATCACATCGGCTTCCTGAGCCAGCAATTTCAGGACGCCTCGAAGGCGCACCCCGAGCTGGGCAAAGAAATCGAAGCGGAATCGAAGAAGCGCTGCGGCGATGATGAGGCATGCCAGTTGATCGAAGCGGACAAGATCACGCGCGACATGGTGGCACAGGGAAAATTGCCGCGTGTGGATTGGACCGAGATCATCAATCATATTGATCACGCCGTGAAACTGGTTGGCGCGGACCATGTGGGCCTGGGCTCCGATTTCGACGGTGCGGATATGCCCTATGGCATGGAGGATGTTTCGGATATTCCGCGCATCACCGACGCACTGCTGGCCAAGGGTTATTCTCCCGCCGACGTGCGAAAAATTCTGGGTGGCAATACGCTGCGTTTGATGCAGGATGTGGAAGCCGCAGCCCAAAAATAACATCCATAATATTCAGGAGGAAAATCGTGAAACGTTTCGCACCGTGGTTCTTCATCGCGCTGCTCATCGCTCTGGCTCCGTGTGTGACGCCGGCGCAATCTCAATCCACTACGCCCGCGGCTAAACCGGCTACCGCGGCGCATCCGCACTCGACGGCACCGCGCACCGATCCGGCTTTGTTGCATCCAGCGACGCTGACCGCCAAGGCTCCTGACGTGTACGAAGTGACGTTCAAGACGACGGCGGGAGACTTTGTTGTCACCGTGACGCGGGCGTGGGCTCCGATTGGTGCAGACCGCTTTTACAATCTGGTGCGGCACGGATTTTTCACGGATGCGGCGTTCTTCCGCGTCGTTCCCGGCTTCATCGTGCAATTCGGACTGAGCGCGAACCCCGCGGTGAACAAAGTTTGGGACAAGGCGTCGATCAAGGACGATCCCGTCACGCAGAGCAATCACGCCGGATATTTGACGTTTGCCACCGCCGGGCCAAACACGCGCACGACGCAATTGTTCATCAATTTCGGCGAAAACGCAGCGCTCGACAGCCAGGGCTTCGCGGCGTTCGGGAAAGTCACCACTGGAATGGACGTGGTGCAGAAAATCTACAGCGGTTACGGAGAATCACCGGATCAGGCGATGATCACGTCGCAAGGGAAGGCGTATCTGGACAAGAGCTTCCCGAAACTCGACCACATTATTTCAGCGACTGTGACTTCGCCGCTGCCGCCAGTGCATACGGCTCCGGCACACAAGGCCGCTCCGGCAGCCTCGCCGAAACCCGCACCGGCAGCCGCAGCGAAACCAGCTCCTTCGCAACCTTAACTGGTATTGGTGACATTGCGGCTGTAGGGCCGCACTCTAGCGCGCTATTGGTGGTGCGGCAAAGAACGATGGCGGTCTGAAGACCGCCGCTACGAAGGCCTCATTATGATTTCGCTGGAGAAATTAACGAACCGTGCAGGCACGGTTCCCTGGGAGAATTGCTGATGACTGCAAAGCCGTCCTTGCTGGATGCTGCCAATCTGAAAGACACCGCACCGGAAAAATTTGATGTGACGTTCAAGACCACGGCGGGAGATTTCGTGGTGCAGGTGACGCGCGCATGGGCGCCACTGGGCGCGGATCGTTTCTATAATCTGGTGAATCATGGTTTCTACGACGATGCCGCATTTTTCCGGGTGATCCCTGGATTCGTCGTGCAATTTGGATTGAGCGCCGATCCGGCCGTGAATAATGTGTGGCGCAAATCGAATTTCAAGGACGATGCGGTGACGCAGAGCAACAAGCCGGGCTTCATTACATTTGCCACCGCCGGAAAAGATACACGCACCACGCAACTTTTCATCAATACCGGAAACAACGCGCAGCTGGACAAAATGGGTTTCGCTCCGTTTGGCCAGGTGATTTCCGGCATGGACGTGGTGAAGAAAATTCACAGCGGTTATGGCGAGGCGCCGGACCAGGGCTCGATCACCGCGCTGGGCAAGGCGTACCTGGACAAAAACTTTCCGAAGCTCGATCGCATCCATTCCGCGACGATCGCTTAGGATGGTGTTGCGTACCTCAATGAACGGCGGCGCGCGCGCTGTTTGTTTCCGCACCTGATAATGGACACGCTGTCAGCTGCTTCAATTCCTCGCGATTACGCGCGCGGGCGTGACGTGGCACTGCGCTCGCGCGTGATGCTCATAGCGCTGGCCTGCGGAAAGCTGCTTATCCAGCTCGCGGGCATCAATCATTACGGATTTTTCCGCGACGAGCTTTACTATATCGCCTGCGGCCAGCATTTGGCCTGGGGCTATGTGGACCAGCCGCCACTGATTGCGTTCGTCGCCTGGTTTGCTCGCCACGCCTTTGGAACTTCGCTCTTTGCTACGCGTCTGCTACCCATTTTGGCCGGTGCTGCGGTGGTGTACGCCACGGGCCGTGTCGCTGCGGAACTGGGCGGCGGGCTGTTCGCGCAATTTCTCGCTGCCATTACGATTTTGCTGGCACCCGCGTATCTGGCATTTGACACTTTCCTTTCGATGAACGCGTTCGAGCCGCTGTTCTGGCTTTTGTGTGCGTGGATTGCCATCCGCATCGTAAAAGGAGCGTGGCCGCGATTATGGCTGCTGTTCGGCGTTGTGGCGGGCCTCGGTCTGGAAAATAAACACAGCATGCTGGTGTTTGGGTTTGCTTTGGCGGCGGGCCTGCTGCTTTCGGGACACGCGCGGTTGTTTCGTTCGCAATGGATATGGATTGGCGCCGCGGTCGCGCTGGCGATTTTTCTGCCGAATCTGCTGTGGGAATCGCGCAACGGCTGGCCGCAGATCGAAGTGGTGCGCAACGCGCAGCAGTTCAAGAACGAGGCGATCTCTCCGCTGCAATTTTTGTTCGAGCAGGTCTTGTTCCTGCAGCCGCTGGCGTTCCCGGTGTGGGCCTCAGGCCTGTGGTGGTATTTTGCAGCGGCGGAAGGGAAGCGATTCCGCTTTCTGGGCTGGTCCTATTTATTCGTGCTCGCAATTTTCATTTTGCTGGGCGGCAAATCGTATTACGCGCTGCCGGTTTATCCCGCGTTGATGGCCGGGGGCGGTGTCGCCCTGGAGGGATTTTTCGCCGCACCGGCGCGCCGCTGGATGGCCGTGGCGTTTCCGGCGCTGCTCATCGTGGCAGGCCTAGTGACGCTGCCGTTCGGCGTGCCGGTACTGCCGGTGGATACTTTTCTGCACTATACGAAGCTGCTGCCTTATGCGAATTCGGTGAAGACCGAACGTGACGCGACGACCGAGCTGCCGCAACTGTACGCAGACATGTTCGGCTGGGAAAATATGGCCACGCAGATTGCGAACGTCTATCACGCGCTGCCGCAATCCGAACAGGGCGGCTGCGCGATTCTGGCGGGCAATTACGGCGAGGCGGGCGCGATTGATCATTTCGGTCCGGCGCTGGGCTTGCCCGCGGCGATCAGCGGCCACAACAGCTACTATTTCTGGGGTCCGCGTGCGTACACCGGTTCGTGCGTGATTTTGTTCGGCGAGCGCGCTGATGAGCTGAAGGAATTGTTCGCGGATGCGCAGTTAGTGGGAACGATCACCGACCCTCACGCGGCGGTGGCCGAACGGAACGTGCACGTGTACGTCTGCCGCCAGCCGCGCACGCCACTGCCGGAGCTGTGGCCGCATTTCAAATTGATAATCTGAGAAGAAACTCGGCCTCGCTGTAGCTGGCACTAAGAGATGGGCGGATCAATGCAAGGGAGCGTGGCGGGGATTTCTCGCGGCCTGTTCCAACTCAGCGACGTTCAATCCCGACGCCACCAGCCGGTGGCCAATTTCCGAATCCGTGCGCTTGGCAATCGCGAGCAGCACACATTCGCAGGTGAGTATCGGGATGCGGCGGCCGTCGAGCACGTCGTGCGCGGGAGCATTTTCCTCCGCGATCTTAAGCAGCGCCGTCAGCTCGCCGGAACGCGCGAGCGGCTTGCCGTCCGCGTCGGGACTTTTCGCCGGCCTCGGCCACTGCCACTTGGGCGGTTTTTCGTCGCCGCGACGCTGCTGGTCGTAAAATTCGATCCAGTAATGCCAGCGTTGCGGGCTGATGCGGCAGATTTGCTGCAAATATTCCTCGATGCCGTCCTGCTCCGGCCAATATTTCGAAAGGCGCTCCCAATCATAGATGTACATTCCGGCGAGCAGGTCGGAAACCTCGACGGCGCTGGCCGCGCGGCTGTGCGCCAACATTTCCGCCAGGCTTTCGGCGCGCGCCAGGTCCTTGGTGAGCCTATGCGAAACCGCCGCAGGACCTGAACTTGCGCGCGATGGCGCCCCGCCGCCAGCCGCCTCGGGTTTGTCCCCTTTGCGCCGTCCTCCGGAATCGGGGCCTCCGGGCACGGCTTTGCCGTTCTTTCGCCCGAAAAATTTCATTTTGGATTGACGACTCCCGTAATAATCTTAGCAGACACCCGGATTTCTCCACTGGAAACTGCGGGCGGCTTTCTCCGATTGGTCACTTGCTCTGGCGGGAACGCGGATATATATTTGCTTTTAATCCAGTAGGAATTTTCCGGTGGGCGGCTAACGCGCGGTAAGAATGCGCGATCACCAAGCGGCGGAAATTTCGCGGGCGGCTCCGAAGAAAGGCCCCGTTCCATGTCGCAAACGCAAACACCAAGCATGACGATGCGCGATACCTCGCACGCCACGTCGAATCCATTCGTGGGAACCTGGAAGCTGGTTTCCATTTCCTCGTCGGAATCGCGGCTGTTTGGCGAGCGGCCCATCGGCATTCTGATTTATGACGCGGACGGGCACGTGGCCGTGCAGATCATGCGCAACCCGCGGCCGGATATTTCTTCAGGCCCCGGATTTCCCACCCCGAAGGAAGTGCAGATCGCCTACAAGGGATACTACGCGTATTACGGGACGTACGAAGTGAACCGCGAGAAGAAAACTATCACCCATCATTTGGAAGGAAGCTTACGCCCCGGCGACGTGGGCAAGGATTTCACGCGCGCTTACGAAATTTCCGGCAATCGGCTCGCTTTGACGCCGGTGGACGACTCGCAGGCCCGCGACGCTTGCTTAACCTGGGAACGCGCGACGTAGAATTTCAGCCACCAGTCTCAAATCCCCAGAACGGTGACCAACTCGCGCACGGAAGCCGCCGACTTATCCAGCGCCGCCTTTTCGTCGGGCAGCAATTTAATTTCGATGATCTGCTCGATGCCGCCAGCGCCTAATTTCGCGGGGACACCGACGAAGAGCCCGTTGACGCCGTACTCGCCCTCGAGATATGCCGCGCATGGCAGAATTTTCTTCTTGTCCTTCAGGATCGCTTCGGCCATTTCGAATACGGCAGCCGAGGGCGCGTAATAAGCCGAGCCAGTCTTCAGCAGATTCACAATTTCCGCGCCGCCCTTGCGCGTGCGGGTCACAATCGCGTCGAGTTTATCTTTCGCGATCAATTCGGGGAGGGGAATTCCGGCGACGGTGGAGTAGCGCGTCAGGGGCACCATATCGTCGCCGTGTCCGCCGAGCACGAACGAGTGTACGTTCTCGACCGATACTTTCAGCTCCTCCGCGACGAACGTGCTCATGCGCGCCGAATCCAGCACGCCGGCCATGCCAATCACGCGCGCTTTTAAAAATTTGCTGATCTTAAATGCGGCTTGCGCCATCGCGTCCAGCGGATTGGTGACCACAATTAAAATCGCTTTCGGCGACAGTTTCACGACTGCTTCCACGACGCCTTTGATCACGTCGTAATTCGCTTTCAGCAAGTCGTCGCGGCTCATGCCGGGCTTGCGCGGGAAGCCGGCGGTAATGACGATGATGTCGCTATTTTCCGTGCCGCTGTAGTCGCCGCTGGCCGTGGAAATTCCCGCAGCGTGCGCGTCCGAGCCCATGATTGGCCCGGATTCCGCCATATCCAGCGCTTTCCCTGCCGGAACGCCGTCCAAAATATCGGTCAGCACCACGTCTGCCAGGCCCGCATCATGAATCCGCTGCGCCGTGGTTGAACCGACGAAGCCGCCGCCCACTACCGTCACCTTCTTGCGCATTCCACTCTCCCGATTGGATTGAATATCCTTCCGCTGTGTTCCGCAGATCCCACTGTTAGTCGCCCACGCCCACGGCGGCTTGCATGTTTTCAATGATGGCCGACGCGTACTCGGAGGTTTTGAGTTTTTTCGCGCCCGGCATCAGGCGTTCCAGATCGTACGTAACTTTTTTCTGCTGAATGGTGCGCGCGATGCCATCTTCGATCAGGCGCGCCACCGGTTTCCAGTCCATGAAATCGAACATCATGGCGCCGGAGAGCATCACTGAACTCGGGTTAATCACATCCTTATCCGCATATTTCGGTGCGGTTCCGTGCGTAGCTTCGAATACGCCGAAGCCGTCGCCGATATTCGCGCCGGGAGCCATGCCCAGGCCGCCGACCTGCGCGGCGCACGCATCGGAAAGATAATCGCCGTTCAGATTGGGCGTTGCGAAGACTTGATACTCATCGGCGCGGGTGAGCACCTGCTGGAACACGGAATCGGCGATGCGATCGTTGATCAGGATTTTCCGTTTCCACTGGCCGCTGCCGTGCGAGGCAGAGAGAGTGTCCAGCGTGCGTTTCACTTCCTCATAAACCTGTTTCCGGAATTCACTGTTCGCCTGATCGAGGCCCGGCTCGATGGAAGCAGCATTTTCCTCGACGGTCATGTTCGGATTTTTGTCTTTGTTATCCAGAATCCAGCTCTCGCGTTCCGTCACCACCTGCGCGCGGAATTCCTGGGTCGCGATTTCGTAGCCCCAATCGCGGAAAGCTCCTTCGGTGAACTTCTGAATGTTGCCCTTGTGCACCAGGGTTACCGTGTTGCGTTTATGTTCCAGCGCATGAACGATGGCGCGGCGCACCAGGCGCTTGGTGCCCGATGGAGACATGGGCTTGATGCCCACGCCAGAATCTTCGCGGATTTTTTTCGCGCCGCCCTTGAGCATTTCGTTGTTCAGAAAGTCTATGAGCTTTTTTACTTCCTGCGTGCCGGCGCGCCATTCGATTCCGGCGTACACGTCTTCGGTATTTTCGCGGAAGATGACAACGTTCATGCGTTCGGGCTCGCGCACCGGCGAGGGCACGCCGGTAAAATAACGCACGGGCCGCACGCAGGCGTAGAGCTCGAGCACCTGGCGCAGGGTGACGTTCAGAGAGCGGATGCCGCCGCCTACCGGTGTGGTGAGCGGTCCCTTGATGGCCACGCGAAAATCGCGGATCGCGTCCACCGTGTCTTGTGGCAGCCATTCTTGGAACTGGCGGTAAGCTTTTTCGCCCGCGAAAACTTCCAGCCACTCGATTTTGCGTTTGCCGCTAAAGGCTTTTTCCACGGCGGCATCGAACACGCGGCGCGAAGCTTTCCAAATGTCGCGGCCGGTGCCGTCGCCTTCGATGAACGGAATTACCGGATGATCGGGCACGCGGAATACGCCGTCGCTGAACTCGATTGGCTTGCCGTTCGCCGGCACCGCCACGCCGTTATAGGTGGTCTTCATGGTCTGCTGATTCTCCCTGGCATCCAACGGGCGCCGAAACGCGCGGTTCCGGCGTCAATTCCGAACCGATAACCTTAGCATAAAGTTTGACGAGCGGGCAGTAGCGTTCAGAGAAGAGCGGGCGCTTTATCCGGGAACAAGAAAATTTTGCGAGCGAGGTCGGACGACAAGGTTTCGTCGCGATAGTATTGCTTTAGGATGGAGTCGGCCCAGGTTAGCAGGTCTGGATTGGCTGATGCGAATTCGGCCCAACTTTGCGCGCGGCCCGCACGGTGCATTCTCTCGTGGATCAGCAGGATGTAAGCCCATGTAATCGTCTCGTGGTACAGGCCTGTCTTGCCGTGCGCCGCGGCGTAGCGCTTCAGCGCCTCGGGGAAACGCGCAAGGACATCCAGTTTTGGAAACTTGCACAAGTACAAAAATGCGATCTGGATGTGTACGCGGTGGCGAAAGCACTCGAGGGGAAGGGAACAGTCTTCAAAGCGCCGCAGCAGTTCGGCGTCGTGATTATTGTTCATTGCCCACTTTTTGCCTGCGCTTCTCTGCGGTGCGCCATCCAAACCAAGACTGCCATCGCATAAACCGGCAAAGGCCCGACGTTGAACTGAGCTTGCAGTGCGTGAAACAACATCGCGAACGCAAGAACAACGAGCATTAGATCGCTTCCGGCAAGGTCTACCACCGGCGCCAAAAACATCACCGTGGCGATGATTTCCACACTTGCAAGGACCAGCCGGATCCAGAGGTGGGCGCCGAGATGACCCGACCCCGCTGCCTGCACGTCGGCTATCGTCGCGCGCAAGAACAGAAACGATTGCCAGAGCACGACGATGCCGAGAACCCAGCGCAGACCTTGCAACGCGAGCCGGCTGTTTCTTGAAGTCACTTGGCACCTCCGGTCTTCTTGGCTCGCTTAACGCGCTTCACGCGTCGAGCGCTGTGTGCTGGCCTGGTCTTCGCTTTTGGCCTGGCCGCGCGCGCTTCAATCAGGCGATGACTGGCGCGGAAGTCGAGATCGAGGCCGAAGAACTTCTTTAATTCTTTGATTCGGCGGCGCGAGGGCTTCTGAAACGCTGCCTTGCCGTCGAACGCGTGCAGGACGATGCCTTCCAGCAGGTCGCCGAGTGTCAAATCGTGGTACTCGGCCAGGGCTTTGAGGACTTTCAGCAGGCGCTTTTCGATGCGCACACCGGTCTGCACTCGTTCCACAACAAATTGTCGTTTATATCGCGTCGTCTTCATTATGGTACTAATGTACCATGGTACATCACACGAAACGCAACTCGCTGAGTAGGGCTTGTATGCCGCACGCAGGGGGAATGTTTCCCGCGCGCACGCGCGACGAAAGATTCAGAGCTGGAACTAGCAGCTACGCTCGCGATCGTGTCAGCCGTTCTTGACCTGCGAGTCCGCCGCCCGTAGCATCGTTAGAGCCCAGCCGTGGAGGACACCATTCGATATCATTGGGTACTGATATTCTGCGGCGCACTCCTGCTCGGCGCGTTGGTGGCCAAACCCACGAAGCAGGCTCGCGCCGCCGTCACGCAATCGTCCGCGCAGAAACAGCCGGAAGCGAAATTGCAATTGACCAGCACGTCCTTCGAAGCCGACAGCGCACTCCCCGCGAAATACACCTGCGACGGCACGGATGTTTCGCCGGCCCTCGCCTGGAATGAACCGCCGGCCGGCACGCAAAGTTTCGCGCTCGTCGTGGACGATCCGGACGTGCCCACGAAAACCGTGACCCACTGGCTGCTCTACGACCTGCCACCGGCGACGCGCGCGCTGCCCGAGGGCGTCCCGACGAAGGCCAAGCTTCCCGATGGTTCGCATCAAGGCAAGAACGATCACGGCAAAATTGGGTATAGTGGCCCGTGCCCCGCGCCCGGACCGGCACACCACTATTTTTTCAAGCTCTACGCGCTCGATTTCCAGACGGGCTTGAAACCAAAAGCCACTGCTGCGGAAGTGGAGAAGGCCATCAAAGGCCACATTCTGGCGCAGGCAGAACTGATCGCGCGATTCCAGCACTAGCCTTTCGTCGCGTCCGCGAGCGCCACCACAGGCGCAGATGGCAAAGTTTTATTGATAGGTTCGATTTGAAATTCTTTGCCCTTTCCGGGCATTTTGGGATTTGACGCTCACCAGCGTGCGCGGTACCCTACGCTGTTCAAAAAATGCCGCTGAAACCGCAAATCATTCGCTGTCCATCCCACCGCAAGGAGAATCATGACAACCGATCTGCGTAATTTTCTGGCGATCCCGTACGAAGAACTTGAAGAACTGAATCTGAAGGCCAAAGCGCAGCGCTTGAATCGCGTGGCGGCGCACAAGATTCAGGAAGAGCGCATCAAATATCTCACCGACGAAAAGCGCATCAAAGCCGTCACCGTGCTGTTCAGCGATTTGGAAGGCCGCCTGCACATGCTGGATTACGACAAGAAATTTCTGGTGAAGAGCTGGGACAACCTTACGTTCGACGGCTCGTCCATTCGCGGATTTACAGCGCAGCGCGAAAGCGATTTGCGCCTGGGGATGGATTGGAGCGCGTTTTATTGGGGCCCGGCTGACGTGTTCGGCTCGGGCAAGGTGCTGGTGTTCGGCGAAGTGATTGATAAGGACGGCTCTCCCTACAGCGCGGACATTCGCGGCGTGCTGAAAACCTTTGCCGCAGAAAAATTCAAAAAGGACGGTTACACGCTGAACGCCGCGAACGAAATCGAAGGGTTTTTGTTCAATGGCGCCGATGCCGAGGCGCGTTACAACGAAACCGGCAAATTCGATTACGTGAACACCGGCGGCTATTATCATTCTCTTCCGGGCGATCCGCTGCGCACTTTCATTGACACCTGCGCCGAAGTGCAGCGCTCGATGGGCTTCCAGAACGAAAAAGATCACCCGGAAGTTGCACCTTCGCAGTTTGAAATCAATTACGGCTACGGCGAAGTGGTGGCGGCGGCGGACCAGATTCAGCTTTATAAATTGATTTGCCGCCAAGTCGCGACGCGCATGGGCCTCACCGCCAGCTTTTTGCCGAAGCCGGTAGTTGGCGTGAACGGCAACGGGATGCACACCAACGTTTCGGTCAGCAAAGGCGGCAAGAATTTGTTCTGGGATCCCAAAGGCGATGAAAAGCTAAGCAAGATCGGCTGGTCTTTCGTGGATCGCATTCTCACGCACGCGAACGATGTTTGCCTGATGCTCAATTCCAGCGTGAACGCCTATCGCCGCCTCGACCCGCACTTCGAAGCGCCCAATCAGATCAAGGCTTCGCCCGTGGATCGCGGCTCGATGATTCGCATCCCCATCGGCAATGAGAAGAGCATGCGCGTGGAAGTGCGCTCGGTGGCGCCGGACGCGAGCCCGTACATGGTGATGTACTCGATCTTCAAGTCGGGGCTGGATGGCGAGACCGCCAAGATCAAGAATCTTCGCCAAGCCGAGCGGTACTTGCCGGACAACATTTACACCGCGATTGACCATTTCCGAAAATCGGAGTGGACGTCGAAGATTCTCGGCGAAGATGTGAAGGGCCGTTATGCGGACCTGAAGCAAGCGTCGGCGGACCGGTGCTCGCGCCTGCTGGGGACGTTCGTGAAGGCACCCGAAGTGCAATACCACCACGAAGTTTACAACCAGTATTTGTGGAACCAGTTTTAAGGTTCAGCAGCCACCGACAGATCGCGCAGAATCGGAAACGCCCTGACCATCAGTCGGGGCGTTTTACGTTTGGGAACACGTTCGACGCCAGAGCCGCTAGAGTCGTGTATACTCCGCCGTAGGTTTTCTCAAGCTTATTGCTGGCAACACCTCTCTCTCTTGATGATGCAGCAACAACGTACGGCACAGCGGCAGGCGCAGCCATTGTTGGCTGCGAATCGGATCGCTCCGCTGCGGCTGCTGTTCGCGCTCATCGTAATTTTCAGCTGTTTTACTCTTCTACCGGTAGTGCGCAACAATCCGTCCTTGATGTGGTCGTTCCTGGGAACGGCCGCGGGGCTGCTGGTGTTTCTCTTTTCTCTGCGCCTGCAGGTTCTCAAACTCGGGCGCGTACTTAGCTACGAATTCCTCCCCAAGCCCGTTCACTACGTGCAGCTCACGATGCATTCGTTCATTTACGCCTACTGGGGCTGGTATTGGCGCGAGGTGTACCACCAGATACCTCTGATCATCGCGCAGATCGTTTTTGCCTACTGCTTCGATATGTTGGTGAACTGGTCGCGCCGGGATAAATGGATATTAGGGTTTGGCCCGTTTCCGATCGTGCTCAGCACCAACTTGTTTCTCTGGTTCAAGCCGGATTGGTATTTCTTGCAGTTCCTGATGCTGGCGACGGGCGTGTGCTGCAAGGAGTTCATTACCTGGAAGAGAGACGGCCGCCGCACGCACATCTTCAATCCTTCCGGAATTGCACTGTTTATTTTTTCGATAGGGCTGATCGTCGCACACGCCACGCAGATCACATGGGGGGAAGAAATCGCCGTCAGTTTCGACCGACCGCCCTATATCTATCTGGAAATCTTCCTGCTGGGACTTGTCGTCCAGGCGCTATTTTCGGTGCCGTTGGTGACGCTTTCGGCGGCGGCGGCTCTGTACGTGATGAACCTGGCTTTCACCCACTACACCGGGCTGTACTATTTTGTGGATACCAACATTCCGGCGGCGGTATTTCTGGGGTTGCACCTGCTGATCACCGACCCGGCTACTTCGCCTAAAAGACCCCTTGGCAAAATCGTTTTTGGCGCAATGTACGGCGCCGCCGTGTTCGGCCTGTACTGGTTTTTGGGGTTGATCGGAGTACCAACTTTCTACGACAAGCTGCTTTGCGTGCCGCCGCTCAATTTGACCGTCCGGGCGCTGGACCTCGCCAGCGTGGCCCTGGAATCGCGCTTCCATCTGCCGCAGTGGGCGCCGAAACGCGCCAACTTCGCGCACATAGGAGTGTGGGCGTGCCTGTTCGCGGTTATGTTCACTACGGGCTTTCTGGGTAGCCGCCATCTCGGGGCGAACCCCGAATTTTGGCGCAACGCGTGTCTGCTGGGTCGTCCAACCTCCTGCGACACCTGGGTCCGGCTGATGAATATCTCTTGCTCCCACGGCGGGGCGCCTGCGTGCCTGACTCTGGCAGTCGCCAAGAATGACGGACGCATGATCCCGCGCGATCCTGCAGAAGCAGGACGGCTCTTCGCCCACGCCTGCGAACTTAAGGCATCCAGCGGCTGCAACGGCTTTCTCCAGGTGGTGAGTGAAAACAACGGAGCATTTTTTCAAAACGCCTGCGACCGCGGCGACGGCGAGAGTTGTTTCCTCCTGGGATCGCTTTACTTCTCCGGTCAAGGTGTTCCCAAAGATCCCGCGCGCGCGTTCGCGCTGCTGCAACAGTCCTGCAGTGACGGCTGGATGCGCGGATGCAGCGGGCTAGCCGAATGTTACCGCGCGGGAGTGGGCACTGCGATTGACAATTCCCGGGCGATCGCGGAGTTCGACAGGGCGTGCACAGGTGGTATCGCTTCCAGCTGCTTCTCCGCCTCCGCAATGTATCGTGGCTTGAATGACTCGGCCGCCGCGGAGAACAGATTGCGGCAAGGTTGCCAAATTCACATAACCTTTGCGGAATCGAGCGCGGCCTACTTTGAGCGAGGATTGCCGTCGAAGGTTCCGGTGCCGGCACTTTGTTCCTCTGACGCGAGATAATCAAAAGCTCTCGGCTCACAACTTCAAGCTGCATAACAAACGCCCTGGCTTTTGGCCAGGGCGTTGTGCTTTTGTCGGCCGGTGCGGTGTCGCGTTTCAGTTAGCTCTTTTGATGATGCGTGTGCGCTACAGTACGATCGACAATTCCAGCTGCACGCCAGGATGCGCCACATTCACGAGGTAGTACACGCCGTTCACGTCAATGACGTACACGTCGTCGTCATATCCCCAGCCCGTGGGCCAAGGCTGCGCGATAATGAAGGAGTAGCCGCCATACTGAAATCGCGGATGGCCTTCGACGATCACCGGGTGGCCGACGTGGAAAGTGTGCTCGCGGCCGAAGTGCGCCTTATATCTGTCGTCAGGGATACGCCCGTTGCCCGCGTGCTGGTTGTTGCGCTGCGCGTCTTCAGGGCGCTGCGACGCTGGTTTGGCTTCCGTCTGTTTCGGCGGCTTGGCGGCGTTATCGGGATGCGGACGATCGTCGGGAGTCTTCGGCGGCTCGGCGTGCGGCTTGTCGGTGGGCTTGGCGTCGGGTGGTTTCGCGGGCTGGTCTTGCGGGTCGTGCTGCTCTTGCGCGAAGGCCGGGGCGGAAATTCCGAAAAGCAACAACAGGCACCCGGTTCCGATCAACATGGCGTTCTTCATGAATGTTTCCTCCCGTTCGTATGAACGTATTCGCGGTTCTCATCGCTGCCGCGCCTGGGATAGCGCGCGGTAAGAATGTAGCTACAGAGGAGACGAGAGCGAATACCGTGCGGACTGTATATGAGCAGGGAAATCGCGTTATGGGAAATTGCTGAGTTGACGCCGCTTCGCGGCGATGCCCTGCCTGCAAGCGAATGAGCGCAAAAGAAAACGGCGGAGCTTGCGCCCCGCCGTCGTTGAATTGTGGCTGTGATCCAGCGGCTTAGTCGTAATACTCGGAACCCAGGTGCGTGATCAAGTCTTCGCCCATCATCCAGCGCAGCGTGTTCTTCAACTTCATCAGCTGAATAAACAAATCGTGCTCGGGGTAAAGCTCTTTCGCGCACATCGGCGATTTGAAATAGAAGCTGAGCCATTCCTGAATGCCGCGCATACCGGCCCGTTGCGCCAGATCGAAGAACAGCGCCAGGTCCAGCACAATCGGCGCGGCCAAAATCGAATCGCGGCAAAGGAAGTCCACTTTGATCTGCATCGGATAGCCGAGCCAGCCGAAGATATCAATGTTGTCCCAGCCTTCTTTGTTGTCGCCACGCGGAGGATAGTAGTTGATGCGCACTTTGTGGTGAATCTTGCCGTAGAGGTCGGGATACAGCGACGGCTGCAAAATATATTCGAGCGCGCCGAGCTTCGATTCTTCCTTGGTCTTGAACGAGCCGGGATCATCGAGCACTTCGCCATCGCGATTGCCCAGAATGTTCGTGGAAAACCAGCCGTTCAGACCGAGCATGCGCGCTTTGAACGCCGGCGCGAGCACGGTCTTCAGTAAAGTCTGGCCGGTCTTGAAATCCTTGCCGCCGATAGCCACATTTTTCGCCTTCGCATATTCATCGAGAGCTGGAATGTCCACGGTCAAATTCGGCGCGCCGTTGGCGAAGGGCACTCCTTCGCTAATGGCCGCATAAGCGTAAAGCATCGAAGGCGCAATCGCCGGATGATTCGCCTTCATGCCTTTTTCGAATGAGGCGAGGCTTTTGTGCACGTCTTCGGCTTTCAGAAACACTTCCGTTGAGCCGCACCAGACCATCACCAGGCGATCCAGCTTGTTCTTTTTCTTGAATGAGCGGATGTCCTCGCGGAGTTGTTCGGCGAGATCGAATTTCGTCTTGCCCTTTTTTACGTGCGTGCCGTGCAGGTTTTTCACGTAATTCTGGTCGAACACGGCCTTCATGGGCTTAATGCCCTTCAGGAATTTTTCGGCCTTGGCGAGATCTTTGGGCTCCAGCACGCCGGCTTTGGCCGCAGCCTGGTATGCGTTGTCGCTGAATACGTCCCAGCCGCCGAAGACGATATCGTCCAATTTCGCCAGCTGCACAAAATCTTTAATTCGCGGCGTGCGCCCGTCGGTGCGCTTGCCCAGCCGGATCGTTCCCAATTGCGTCAGCGAGCCTACCGGCACCGCGTGTCCTCGCCTCACCAATTCCACACCCGCCATAAAAGTCGTGCTGACGGCGCCCATTCCGGGCGTCAGCACTCCCAGCTTTCCTTTTGGCGGAGCAACACTCACAGGCCTGCGCATTCGATTTCCCCCAGTTCAATTCGTAGTTGATGAAGAAATTGAGAGCCGCGAAAAAGTTCGCGCCACCTGCCGCCAAATTCACGCCGTTGCTGCCCCGTGCTCGCGGCGCTTCCAGGAAACTGCGTTTTGTTTCTTACCCGGCAGATGAGTTGTTCCGCAGCGTGCCCCGCGCCTAGACGCGAGAAACGTTCAGAACAAACAATTTATGATGCGGCAATGCGCGGAGTTTTGCAAATTGATTTCCCGTCGCGCTGCAAGTGATTTGGGTTGGAGAATTATGATTGCGCGACAACGCGATTATGCTCGGAATCTGGAAGGGAAGGATGCGACGCCGAAGACGCATGCGCGCGGAAATTATTTTCGGCGGAACAGCTCGGAAATTTCGCCGGAAACCGAGAGGAATACTAGTACCGCGAGTGCCCCCATCATGCCAAAAGCGATCATCATTTTCTCCGGCTGCGCCTAACCTCAACGAGTGAATAGGCAAGCCGCGTGCCAGTCGTGGCCCGGGCTATCTCTAGTATTTCCAATACCCGGGGGATTGCCGGAGAGCGTCTCGTGCGCAATTATGGACAAAAATGTGGGCTAATGCTGACACTTCGCCAGGATTTCCCGGCAGCGGCGGATACAGCACGGAAAAACGTGCAAGCCGCGATAGCGAAACCGCGCTACAGTTTTTCGATGTGAATGGATCCGTCTCCGGAGCTAATCGCGAGCGTCGGACCGCCGGCATTCAGTTTTCCGCGCACGGAGGAATGGCTCAGCGAGCCGGAAACTTGAATTGGAATGTCCAGCGTGATGCTGCCGTCGCCGGTGTGCGCGTCGAGCATCGCGTTCAGGTCGCTCGGCACACGCAACGTGATGTGTCCATCGCCGGAGTGAAGGTTCCAACTGTTCGCGAGCTTTGAGCCGCTGCCGACTTGTGCTTCGATGCTGCCGTCGCCAGTCTTCAGCGCCAGCGTGTCAAAGCGGCCGTCAATGCGCAGGTTGCCGTCGCCGGTGTCGGCATCGAGCGAGCCGTCGAAGTTGTGGCCTTCGATGTGTCCGTCGCCCGTGTGAATTCGAATGTCGCCCTTGATATTGCTGGCCGTCACGTTTCCATCGCCTGTATCGAATTGAATTTTGCCGGTGACGCCCAGCGCGGTCACATTGCCGTCGCTGGTACGGACGTTCAGATCCAGTTCGTGCGGCACGCCCACTTCCACGCGCAACGACTTATGGTTTCCGCCAAACATTGAAAAGCCCCAGTGCGGCACCTTCACTTCGATGGAAACGCTGTTGCCGGACTGGCTCTCGATGATCTGCACGTCGTTCGGCCCGATTTTCCAGCCGTTGGTGGTGACGTGCGCGTCAATCTGGTGCTGGTCCGAGCCGGTGATGGTGACGTCGCCATCGCCAGTCGTCACGCGCAAGTCCGCGTGCCCGTTCACCTGGTAGGTTTTCGACCACTGGTCCGCGCGCGCCGGCGTGGCGCTGGCTGCGATTGCGATGGCCGCCGTCATCACCGCTGCAACAAAAATTGTCATCCGATTCATGATTTGCTCCGTGGCACTGCCACTCTTGGCTGTGGACTGTGCGCTTCAGCGCTGGCGCTGCAGAATGTTTTGGCCTGAGTTGGCCGTCTAGTGCTCGTGCCCTCACCAGGAGATACGAGGGCGCCTAGAAAAATGTTCCGTGCGCTCCGCCGCGCTAGGCTGACTTGCGTTTAGCCGCCTTACCCTTCGCCGCCCCCGGCTTCGCACGCAGCGAAGCTAAAAACTGCTCCGTCGGCAAAGTGTTCACCACATCTTTCTTCTCCACCCACCCGCGCCGCGCGGTGATCACCCCATACTTCATCAAAGGGAAATGCGCGAACGAATGCGCGTCCGTGGAAATCACGATCTTTACTCCGCGCTCCTTCGCCATGCGCAAATGCACGTCCTTCAAATCCAGCCGGTCGGGGAACGCGTTGCATTCCACCACCACGCCGTGCGCTTTTGCCGCGTCCAGAATTTTCTCCATATCGTAATCATAGGGATCGCGCCGCAGCACCAGGCGCCCCGTGGGATGGGCCAAAATCTGCACGTAGGGATTTTGCAGCGCCGCCAGAATCCGGTCGGTCATTTCAGCGCGGCCTTGATTCATGTACGAATGCACTGACGCCACCACTACGTCTAGTTGCGCCAGCACTTCATCGTCCAGATCGAGCTTGCCAGTCTTCAGGATGTCCACTTCGATCCCCGCGAGCAGGCGAATTCCGGGGACGCGTTCTTGCGCCGCGCGGATTTTCTTTATTTGCTCGAGCGTGCGCTTTTCGTCCATGCCGTTTGCTACGGTTACCGCCTTGGAGTGATCGGTAACCGCGATGTATTCGTATCCAAGTTTCTTCGCCGCCTCGCCCATTTCTTCGATGGAGTTGCGGCCATCCGAAGCGGTGGTGTGCATTTGCAAGTCGCCGCGAATGTCCGCGAGGTTCACGAGATTCGGCAGCGTGTGATTTTCGGCCGCGGCGATTTCGCCGGTGTTTTCGCGTAGCTCCGGCTCGATGTAATCCAGGCCCAGCTTTTTGTAGATTTCTTCTTCGGTTTTCCCGGCGACGAACTTTCCGCCTTTCAGCGTGGTGAGCGCGTACTCATTTAAAGTCCAGCCCATGTCTCGCGCGCGGCCGCGCAGCACGACGTTGTGTTCTTTCGAGCCGGTAAAGTACATCAGCGCGGCGCCGAAGCTATCTTTGTCCAGGAGGCGCACGTCCACCTGGAGGCCGTTGCCCAGCAGCACGCTTACTTTATTTTCACCGTGCGCCAACGTCTGGTCTATGCCGGGAAATTTCAGAATATGCGCGGCTACTTCGTCCACGTGCTTCTGTTTATCGTGGCCGGGGCGCAGCGTGACCAGCAAATCCAGGTCACCGATCGTCTCTTTCCCGCGACGTAGCGAGCCTGCCGGCGTCACTGACTCGACGATTTCTTTCATTCTGCCGATGTAGGCGATAAGCTTCTGCGCCGCTTCGTCCGCCACGTCCAGCTTGAAACGTCCTGAGGAGCGCTTGGCGAGCGCCGTGGCCTTCAAAATGTTAGCCTCGGTTTTTTCGCCGAATCCTTCCAGGTCGCGCAGCTTTCCTTCGCTCGCCAGTTTTTCGACGCCCTCGACGGTCGCGACCTTAAACTTTTTGAAGAGGAACGCCACTTTCTTTGGTCCCATGCCCTGCAGATGGAGCAGTTCGAGCAGCGTCAGCGGGTACTTCTTCAATAATTTCTGGCGTAGGCTGTAATCGCCAGTACCTAGAATCTCGCGAATGTGCGCGGCCATGCCGTCGCCCACGCCCGGAAGTTCCTTCAGCTTGGCGTCGTCCTTGGCAAGGTCCTCGATGCGCTCGTGGATGCTGCAGAGCAGCTCCGCGACTTTCTCATAGCTGCGATAGCGCCCGATGATCGCGCCATCAATCTCCAGCAGCTGCGCTGTCTCCTGCAAAATCTTGGCGACTTCTCGATTTTCCATGTGGTTTCCCGGTGGCTGGACTTCGGAGCCGATTTTACTTCTTTCTGAGGGGCAACTGGAAGGGGGGCGACGTAGCGCCGGCGTCTCGCCGGCTTTTTTTCTCAATTAGGACTGTGCGAAGACTGCTTTCGCGCGCGCAATATCCTTCAGGACCTGCTCACGCAGCGCTTCCGGGCCGGAGAATTTCTGTTCGTCGCGCAAACGCTGCAGGAAGCGCACTTTCATCAGCCCGCTGGTCAGCGTCTCCGCAAAATCAAAAAGATTCGATTCGATCGCCAGGCGTTTGCCATCGAACGTCGGCCGCACGCCGACATTCGTGACCGAGCGATAAGTTCCGCCGGAAAGCACGGTCTCGGTGACGTACACGCCGGTCTTCGGCAGCGTCTCCTGTTCGGTTGTCAAATTCAATGTGGGCACCACGAGCTTGTGACCCTGTCCCGTGCCCGGGCGGATCTCGCCAACCAGTGCGAACGGCCGTCCAAGCATGCGCCGCGCATCCTCCACGCGGCCGCCGCGCACTGCTTCGCGTATGGCGGTGCTGGAGACGACGTCGCCGCCATCAATCACCGGCGTCACGATCACTACTTCAAATCCCCAGCCGCGGCCCAATTCGCGCAGCAGCTCGACGTCGCCCAGCTGTTTATGACCGAAGCGGAAACCTGCGCCCACGAGCACGGCGCGCGTACGCATGGCATCCACCAGATATTTTTTCACAAAATCTTCGGCGCTGGCCTGGGCAAGCTCCTCGTCGAACTTCAGCACCAAGGTCGCGCCAATTCCCAGCGCCGCGAAATCCGCCAGGCGCTGCGGAAGAGTTTCGAGCAGGGAAGGGGCCTGTTGCGGGCGCAGCACGCGGGCCGGATGCGGATAAAACGTCAGCACCGCGGGCAGCAGTTCCTTCTGCGCACCGCGCGCGTCGGCGCGTTCGCCAGTGGCCATCGCTCGCTGCACGACATCGTGCAGAATTGTCTGATGTCCGACGTGCACGCCATCGAAATTCCCGATCGTTAGGACCGTTCCGGCGCGGCTATCTCCCAATCGCTCCACCCACTCATCAGCCGAATTGAAGAGCAGAATCTCCGAGCGAGTGGACGCGCGCGCCGGGAGATCCGTCAAAAATTTCAGCGTGTCCTTCGTCGCGTCCAACAGCATTAAATCTGCACCTCGAATTTCAATCCGTCATACGCCAGCTGCACGCCCTGCGGCAATTTGGCATTCGCTTCCACGTGCCCCAAATCGTGGCAAATATGCGTGAACCACGCGCGCTTGGGCTGCAGTTCGCGCACCAGCTCGAGCGATTGCTGCACATTCGAATGCATCGGATGCGGCGTGTAGCGCAAGGCATCAAGAATGAAATCATCCAGCCCGCGCAGCAATTGCTTGGAGCTCTCCGGCACTGCGCTGAAATCCGTCAGATAAGCCGCCTTGCCGAAACGAAAGCCCAACACCGGCTGCGGCCCGTGCTGCGCCGGCACCGGCGTAAATCGCAGCCCGAATAAATCGAACGGCCCGTCTATCGTGTGCATCTCGACTTCCGGAACGGAGCTTTCCGTCACCGCATTGTCGAATACGTATGCGAATTGCCGCCGCAGCGTCACCTGCGTATCCTCGGCCGCGTACACCGGCACGACGCCGCGCTGTTTCAAATTGTAAGGGCGGATGTCGTCGAGTCCCAAAATGTGATCGGCGTGCGAGTGCGTGTACAGCACCGCGTCCAGCCGCTCAATCTTTTCGCGCATGGCCTGAAAACGAAAATCCGGAGCGGTATCAATCACCACGTTGCGGCCGTTATATGCCAATAGGATTGATGGCCGCGTGCGCTTGTCGTGCGGGTCCGTGGAATCGCACACCGCGCAGTGGCATCCGAGCGTGGGCACACCCATGGACGTGCCCGAACCTAGTACGGTTAATTGCAGGGAAGCCATGGTCGGGTGGGATGTTGCAAAAAGTTGTCTCGATTCATCCGGGGAAGCCGGCGGTCGCGCTACACCGCACCGCCCGGCGAACTGAAATCACCAACCACTTGACACCAATCACTAATCACGAACACGCGCGCCCGCGCCCAGCTACTTCGCTTTCGCCTTCTTGGCCATTTGTTCGGCGGCTACTTTGGAAATTTCCATGAAAGTCAGCTTCAGGCTGCCGATCACTTCGATCAGCAAATTGTCATCTTCTTTCGACAGATTCCCGCGCGTCTTTTCCCGCAGCGCATCGAGCATGTCAATCACTTCGCGGGCGCCCTCGAGATCCACGAAGGCTTGTCCGGTCCGCGGGTCGGCCATGCCACCGAGCATCGCCGCAGCGTTGCGCGTCAAAAAATCAATCAGCATCTGAAAACTGCGCGACGTGGGATTCAACTCGCCGCTGTCCTGCGCCTCGGCTGCTGCGTCCTCGGGCGTCACTGCCGCGAGTCCCGCGCCGTTTCCAGGCGCGCCTGGTGCATCCGCGTTTGCCGCGATCGGATTCGCGTTCGGCGCTGGCGTGGATTTGTTCGCTACTGCGGCAGCCGCCGCCTTGGCCTTAGCCTCCGCTTGCGCCGCAGCTTTCTTTTCCGCCGCCTCTTCGTTGCGGCGCTCCTGCTCGACAACGTCCTGGCGCAGTTCGCCGTCTTCGCCAAACAACCGGCGATCCACTACTTTGAATGTATCTTCATGCTTCGAATCGGCCACGGCGGGTATCCTTAGAAGGTGCTCCTGAAAGTTACAAATAAGTTTAACATCCGCTTCTACCCTGCGACAAGCAGCGCACCAGAGCAGCGAACCGCCGAGCGATGCGCGGCGTTTTTTGTTGTTGACAGGCTTCCGACCGTCTGTTACAGGTTGTAGCGCTACAATGAAGCACACACACAACCCGCGCCCACGCAACCTCGGTGAAGTCGAGCAGATGGTGATGGACTACGTCTGGTCGCACGGCCCCGTTTCCTCTGAGGCCTGCCGCGAAGCTCTCGCCGCTCGCCGGCCGATGAAGGAATCTACGATCCGCACCGTGCTACGGCGCTTGGAAGTAAAGGGCTATGTCGCGCACGAAGTCAGCGGCCGCACCTATATTTATCGTGCAGCCGAGCCGCGCCAAAATGTCGCGGTGCGCGCCGTAAAACACATCATTGATCGTTTCTGCGGCGGGTCCGCTGAACAACTGGTCATCGGCATGGTGGACAACGCGGTGCTCGATCGCCGCCAGCTCGAGCGCCTCACGCAAAAAATCGCCGAGCGCAAGACCTCTAGTCGCAAGGAGGGGAAGTCATGATCCTCAGCCCCGTTCTCGACGCCTCCACGAGTTTTGCCGCGCACGTATTGCAGCCGGCGGCTCGGTCGCTCGCATTTGCGGGCTTCGCCGGGCTCATTCTCGCGGCCTGCCGCGTGCGCAGCGTCGCATTGCGCCTCACGATTTGGCGGACGGTGCTCGTCGTGGCACTGGCGATGCCTCTGCTTGGTCTGGTGCTGCCGCCGCTTCCGGTGTTTGTGCCGCTCGTCGCGAAGTTCGTTCCAGCAACGCCTCGCGTCGAGGAAATCGCGCCGGTTCCTGAGATCCATAACCGTGCAATCAGCGTCAACAACGTAGCGCATTCGAGCTCGACGAAACTGGGTGCGTTCACGTACACCGGCAAAACTCCGAACATTCTGGATGCAACAAACGCAAGCGGATCATCGGGCACATCGGGTGTGACGCAATCCGCGGATGCGCCGGCCGCAAACACGCAACCCCGTCGCCCAGTTCCCTGGCTCGCAGCCTCGGCCGCGATCTACTTCGCAGTTGCAATCTTCATGCTGATGCGCCTGGCGCTCGGCGTGGTGCTGGGGCGCCGGCTCGAAAGGGACGCGCAGCTAATCGAAGACACCCACGCCCTCGCGCGTCTGGAATTTTTCTCGCGCGCCGCCCGGCTGCGATCGTCGCCGCCTCGCTTGGCTGAATCCGAGTTGCTTTCTGTGCCTGTAACATTCGGCGTGCAGCGCCCCGCGATTCTACTTCCCGCCGGCTGGCGCGATTGGGAACCCTCGGAACTAGACTCCGTGCTCGCGCACGAAATTTCGCACGTCGCCCGCCGCGACGCGCTGGCCGAGCGCCTCTCGCTTCTCCATCGCGCGATTTTCTGGTTCAGCCCGCTCAGTTGGTGGCTCGCGCGGCACCTCGCGGATCTCGCTGAAGAAGCCAGCGACGATGCCGCGCTCGCCGCCGGCGCCGACCGCACCCGTTACGCTGAAACTTTGCTCGGATTTTTCGCAGCGCTGGAAGCAGCTCCGGGCCGCGTGTGGTGGCAGGGCGTTTCCATGGCTACCGCAGGACAAGCCGAAAAACGCGTAGATCGAATTCTCGAATGGAAAGGGAGTGTCGCCATGCGCCTGAAGAAACCCGTCGTGATCGCCTACCTGCTCTGCGCAATTCCAGTCGTGTGCCTCATCGCGGCATTCCGGCCGACTATAATGAACATCCATTCCGAGTCGTCGCAGCAGACCGCGCCACAGACGACCGAGCCTCCAGCGCTTCCACCGCTGCAGTCGGCGCAGCAGCCTGGCGCGGCTGCACCGGTTGCCGCACCGTCGAACGCTCCGCAGCCATCCGCTGCTCCAGCCGCAGCACCGAGCGCCGCTCCCGTCGCGACTCCCGATGACGCACCTGCGCTCGCGCCGATGCCATCCATCGCTCCCGTGGTGTCGGTGCACGTGGTTGTACCGCCGATCGCGGTCGCTCCGGTTATTTCCGTGCATCCCATCGTTGCGCCGATGGTCCGGGTCGTTCCCATCGTGCCCGTACCTCCTATGGGCGGGCCAGTCATCTCGGTCGCTCCGGTGCTGTCCGTGCATCCTATGGTCGCGCCTGCGGTGAATGTGCGCCCCTTCGTGCAAACCACTACCATCAACGGGACCAGGATCGGCGACTACAGCGACGACACTTTCGCAGTTGTCTCTGGAAAATCCTACGTGAGCGTTTCGTCCAGCCACACATCGATAAGCACGGACGGCTCGGTTGGCCCCGCCGACTCCGATAGTGGCTCCGGCTTCGTTAATTCTCTGCGCCACAGCTTTCCCGGCGATTTCATCTGGTTTATCCGCGACGGCAAGGCCTACATCATCCGCGATGCGGCCACGATCAAGCAGGCCATGGAATTCTTCGCGCCCGCGCAGGAACTCGGCCGTCAACAGGAAGCATTGGGCAAGCAGCAGGAGGCCCTTGGCGCCCAGCAGGAAGCCCTGGGCGCTAAACAGGAAGCGCTGGGCGAGCAGATGGAAAAAGTCCGCGTAAAAATTCCTGATATGACCGCCGACCTGCAGAAACTCGAAGCCGAATTGAAACAGATGGGCACTGACGGCACGCAGGACGATCTAGGCCGCATCCAGGAAAAAATTGGCGAGATTCAAGAACGCATCGGCGAATTGCAATCGAAGGCTGGCGAGGAACAGTCCAAACTTGGCGAGAAACAGGGCGCCCTGGGAGAAGAGCAGGGCAAGCTCGGGGAACAACAAGGCAAACTCGGCGAAATGCAGGGCAAATTAGGCGAGCAGCAGGAAGCAGCCTCGCGCAAAGCCTCGCGCGAGATGAAAAAGCTCCTCGATCAAGCGATCGCGAGCGGCGCTGCCAAGCCCGCATAGCGATAGAGGTCGGGCCGGTATCGCATTCGTCTTCGACGTTGTCTTTGAAGTTGTAGCGGCCAGCTTTAGCTGGGCGCCTTGGACGTTGTGCTTGATTTTGTAGCGGCCGTCTGCTTTTGCCTTTTAGGCGGGCGGTTTTGCCTTAGGTTTTCTCCGTAAACGCCGGCTTTCCTTTGAGCCCTCGGTGTCAAATCTTTTGACTTCGCTTTTCTCTGCGCCCTCAGCGTCTCTGCGGTCAATTTTTTGTAACAACGTTCACGCTCGCTCGCAAAATCCCGCAACGTGCGCTAGTCTGTTGCATCGAACTAGTTCAGACACTCAGTCGCGAAGGAATCGCATGCCCCGCGCCAAAACAGCGAATCGCAAAGCGGCCGCGCCACGTACCAAGGGAACGTCGAAATCGCGCGAGCGCGCGCGAACGAAAAAACCCATCGCCATCTACCACGAGCATCCGCGCTGGTTCGTCCCGGTATTTGCAGAATTGGACCGCCGCGCCATCCCTTACGTGCGCCTGGACGCCGCGCACCATCATTTCGACATCTCGCCTAACGGCCACCAGCAGTTCGGCCTTGTCTTCAATCGCATGAGCCCCTCAGCCTGGACACGCGGCAATGCCCACGCGATTTTCTACACGCTGAGCTACCTGGCGCACCTGGAAAAACACGGAACACGCGTCGTGAACGGCAGCCACGCGTTTCGCGTGGAGACGTCCAAGGCGCTGCAACTCTCGCTGCTCGAATCGCTCGGGCTGCCGCATCCCCGGTCGGTCGTGATCAATCATCCATCGGAAGCAGTCGCCGCCGCAAAAAATCTGCGTTTCCCAATTGTGGTGAAGCCCAATATCGGCGGCAGCGGCGTGGGCATCGTGCGCTTCGATTCGCCCGAGCAGCTGGCGTCCGCCGTCGCTAGCGGTGCGATCCAGCTGGGCCTCGATTCCACAGGCATCGTCCAGGAATTCATTCCCGCGCGCGGCGGGCACATCACACGCGTCGAAACGCTCGGCTACAAATATCTCTACGGCATAAAGGTTTTCACGTCGGGCGAAACTTTTGACCTCTGCCCCATGGACATCTGCAAGACCACTGACGGCGCCGAAATCAAAACCGCCTGCGTGGTGGAAGGCGCAAAGACCGGCCTGCGCCTCGAAGGTTTCACGCCGTCGAAGAAGGTAATCGCCGACACCGAAAAAATCTTCCGCGCGGCGCAAATCGAAGTCGGCGGGCTGGAATACATCATTGACGACCGCGACGGGAAACTCTACTACTACGACGTCAACGCGCTCTCGAATTTTGTTTCCGACGGCCCGCGCATCGTCGGCTTCGATCCCTTCGCACGCCTGGTGGATTACCTGGTGAAGGAAGCTCGCTGATGCGTTACGGCTACTGGCTTCCGGTATTCGGCGGCTGGCTGCGCAATGTGGCCGACGAGAAGATGCCGCCCACATGGGATTACGTGTCGCGCCTCGCCCGTCGCAGTGAGAAAATCGGCTACAGCCTCACGCTTATTGCCGAACTGAATCTGAATGACATCAAAGGTGTGGACGCGCCGTCGCTCGATGCCTGGTCCACCGCCGCGGCCCTCGCAGCCGTCACCGAGTCCCTGGAATTAATGGTCGCGGTGCGGCCCACTTTTCATTTGCCGGCTTTGCTCGCGAAACAAGCCGCGAATATTGATCGCATCAGCAACGGCCGCCTCTCGCTGAACGTGGTTTCTTCCTGGTGGGCCGAAGAAGCCAAAAAATACGGCGTGCATTTCGATCAGCACGACGATCGCTACGCGCGCACTTCGGAATGGCTGGATATTGTGGACGCCGCCTGGAAGCAGGACCATTTTTCCTACGCGGGGAAATATCATTCGGTGCAGGATCTGGTGCTGCAGCCGAAGCCGGTCTCGAAGCCGCGCCCAGTCATTTACGCGGGCGGGGAATCGGAGGCCGCGAAAGAATTAATTTCGCAGAAGTGCGACGCGTTCGTGATGCACGGCGATTCGCCGGAGCGCGTCGCCGAAAAAATCCGCGATATGTCCGAGCGTCGCGAGCGCAAGAATCTGCCGCGGATGCAATTCGGCATCGCCGCGTATGCCATCGTGCGCGACACCGAAGAAGAAGCCCAGCAGGAGCAAACGCGCATCACCGACGTGCAGCAGAACGCCGCTGGCTACCAGAATTATCAGCAATGGCTCGCCAATACGCAGCTCGAACAGCGCGTATCACTCGAGGAATATTCCGTGTCGAATCGCGGCCTGCGCTCTGGCCTGGTCGGCACCGCGCAACAGGTCGCCGACCGCATCGGCCAATTCGAACGCGCCGGCGTGGACCTGCTCCTGCTGCAATTCAGCCCACAAGGCGAAGAAATGGACCGCTTCTCGGAAACGGTGATTCGCCCCGCCACCGCCCACGCCGCCTCGCATTAGTTGTCGCGCTGACTCTTTGAGCCCGCAGCGTTAATCAGGTACGTCTTGCGTCCGGATGAATCGCTTGCTAGATTTCGACCATGAAACGCATTCTAGTCTTGCTCGCTTGGGTTGTCGTCGCATCGACAATCGTGGGTTCTCCTCAAGATGCGAAGAAGCGCAAGGTCGCGTGCAAAACACCGGAGAACGCGAATACGTGTTATTGGACGCATGGAAGGCTCAGTCTCTACAACGGCGGGAGTCCCAATTTTCGACTTTGGAAGATAGGAACGCACCGGCTTTTGGGTATATACAGCGGCCCTGGGTCCGGACCATTCACGGATGGACTTCCTGACGAAGACGATGTGGAATTGCCCGCTAACCTCATGACGCAGGACTTCACACAGGCATCTGTTTTTGGCAATTTTGAAGTGTGTCCGTTGGCCCCACAAAAAGAAGAGCACATGCAGCCTGCCTGCATCGAATCCGCTAAGAACGTGGTCTCCAAAAAATATTGACCAGTCTTTCGCCTTAATCCCTGATTAGTTGCTGGGCCGGTGGATTCAAATGTCCGGCTATCGGAAACTGACCGACGACGCGACACGCGCGTCCTTGTCTCGACTCCGTCTTCCCTGTAAATTGTTGTATTGCACATGAAGAAACGCGCACCACGCAAAATATCGAAGCGCACTCGCAAAGAACAAGCGACCTCTCCGCGCATCCCGCTGAATCGTCGCGACAGGCTCGCGGGAGAGTGGTTCGCAAAGCTTGTTGCGTTGCAAGCTCGTTTGCGGGGGCCGAACGGCTGCCCTTGGGACCGCGAGCAAACGCACGCGTCGCTGCGCAAATTCCTGATCGAGGAAACCTACGAAGTGCTGGACGCGATGGAATCCTCCGATCGGCACGAATTCGCCTCCGAACTAGGCGATCTGCTGCTGCAGATCACGTTTCATTCGATCCTCGCTGAGGAAACGGGCGCGTTCACGATTTCGGACGTTATCGAATCCATCCACTCGAAGATGGTCCGGCGCCACCCGCACGTTTTCGGCGATGCAAAAGCCAAAGACTCCGCCGCCGTGCTGAAAAACTGGGAGCAAATCAAAGCTGCAGAGCGCGCGAATGCCAACGGCAAGGAAGGGAAGTCAGGAAAAACGGGGACGACAGGGAAAGGGACAGCCGCGAGCGAATCCATCCTTTCCGGTGTCCCGCGCTCGCTTCCGGGCGTTTTGGAAGCCTACCAACTGACCCGTCGCGCCGCGCACATCGGCTTCGACTGGGACAATCTCGCTGGCATCTTCGAAAAGCTCGACGAAGAGAAGCGCGAGATTCTGGCATCGCTCGAATCCTCCGCGTCGCCGTCGTCTGCACCAGGGCGCCCTGGGAAGGCCGCATCCATTTCTCCGCACCTAGAAGAAGAAGTCGGCGACCTGCTCTTCGCCGCGGTAAATGTCGCGCGCTTCCTCGGTGCTGACCCGGAAATCGCGCTAAAAAAAGCCAATCGCAAATTCCAAACCCGTTTTCAGTGGATGGAAGCGGTGGCGCTCGCCGAAGGCCGCCCGCTGGCTGAGCTGCCGCGCACACGCATGGAAGAATTGTGGAATCTCTCAAAACTGCAACAACCTGCCGAGGCCACGCACACGAAATGAACGCATCCGCCGAAACACCATCAGCTGCAGAGCGCGAAATCGAAATTCGCCACTGCGAATCGCTGGCCGAATACGAAAATTGCGTGCGCCTGGAAAAACAAATCTGGGGCGAACACATCGCCGTGCCTTCGGCCATCTTTGTCGTAGCGCATCACACTGGCGGCCAAATACTAGGCGCGTTCGATGGCGGCAAAATGATCGGCATGACCCTCGCTCTTGCTGGAAATCGCGCTGGAAAGCCGTTCCTGCATTCGCACATGACCGCCGTGCTCCCCGAATATCAAAACCTGGGCGTCGGTCGCCGCTTGAAATTCTTCCAGCGGCAGGACGCGCTGAAGCGTGACATCCGCCTGATCGAATGGACGTTCGATCCGCTGGAACTGAAAAACGCGCACTTCAATTTCGTGCGCCTGGGCGCCATCGCCCGCCGCTACATTCCCAATTGCTACGGCGTCACCGAAAGCCCGCTCCACGCCGGTCTGCCCACTGATCGCCTGGTCGCCGAATGGTGGCTCGATTCCGATCGCGTGAAAAATATCCTGGCCGAAAGTCCGCTCCCAACCGCCGCCGCCACGCAAACCATTTCGCTGCCCGCGGCCCTCGGCGAACTAAAGACTCAGGAGCGCGAATCCGGCGCGCGCGTGCAGTCCGAAGCCCGCGACCAGTTCCGCAAATTGCTGCATCAGGGCTACATCGCAACATCTGTCGAACGCCGGGGCGAAATTGTGGATTACATTCTGGAACCCGCCGCTTCCATCGCGGGCCTGCGTCTGCCAGAATACCGCCCGGAAGAATTCGAAGACTAAACACGAGAGACGGAACCCCAAAGGCCCCAGCCCACATGCGCCTGCGTAAAATTACTCTGCGCGAAATTCACATGCCGTTGGTCGCGCCGTTTCAAACCAGCTTCGGCGAAACTTCGCTGCGGCGGATTCTACTCGTCGAAGTGGATGCGGGCGACGCAACAGGCTGGGGCGAATGCACCGCCGGCGAAGATCCGTACTACTCCTACGAAACCGTGGAAACCGCCTGGCACATCCTGCGCGATTTTCTGTGGCCTATCGTCAAGTACAAGGAGTTCGAGTCCGCGTCTGAAGTTTTCGATATGCTCGCGCGCGTTCGCGGCCACAACATGGCCAAGGCCGGACTGGAAACCGCCATCTGGGACGCGGAAGCGAAACAAAAGAACGTCCCCCTCGCAAAAGTGCTCGGCGGCTCGCGCGACGAGATTTCCTCCGGCGTTTCCATCGGGATCCAGCCGGACATCCCCACCTTGCTCGCAAAAGTTGAGAAAGAACTGGCCGCCGGCTACCAGCGCATCAAAATTAAGATTAAGCCCGGCTACGACCTCGAGCCAGCCCGCGCCCTCCGCGAAAGATTCCCGCGCCTCCGCTTGATGGTGGACGCCAATTCCGCCTATCGCCTGGAAGACGCGCCGCACCTGAAGTGGCTCGACGCGTTTTACCTGATCATGATTGAGCAGCCGCTGGGCCACGACGACATCTACTCCCACGCCGCGCTGCAGCGCCAACTCGAAACGCCTATCTGCCTCGATGAGTGCATCCACGACATCGAGCACGCGCGCGCCGCCATCGAAATCGGCGCCTGCAAGATCATCAATATGAAGCTCGGCCGCGTCGGCGGCCACACCGCGGCCCGCCGCATTCACGATCTGTGCCAGCAGAAATCCATTCCCGTGTGGTGTGGCGGCATGCTGGAATCCGGCATCGGCCGCGCGCACAACATCGCGATGTCAACCCTGCCAAATTTCACGCTGCCGGGAGATGTTTCCGCCAGCCGCCGCTACTGGACCGAAGACATCATCGAGCCGGAAGTGGAAGTCACGCCGAAAGGCACGATAAAAGTTCCCACCGCGCCGGGAATCGGCTACACCCCACGCGTGGAGCGCATCGAATCGCTCACCAAGCGCCGCGAGGTGCTCGATTGAAAGCGAAATCCCGAGCGCGCAATTGACCTCGCCGGTGCCCTCACCAATGGCCTCGCCCGCAACGCCCCCTGCCGTCACCTCCCAAGCAGCGCCAAGTAACGAAAACGCGGCGCGCCCAAGCAAAATCGCGCTCGCGTTCTGGCTGCTGATGATGCTCGTCCTCTGGTCGGGGAATTACGTAGCCGGAAAAATCGCGCTACGCACGATGGACCCCATCACGCTGGTCTGCCTGCGCCTGCAACTTGCCGCATTCGTGATGCTGGCAATTTATTTCACGCGCCGCGAACGCCAGCCTGTGAAGCTGAGCGACACCTGGCCTTTCCTCTACCTCGGTTTTTTCGGAGTGGTGATCAACCAAGGCCTGTTCACCGTCGGCCTGAACTACACCACGTCGAACCATTCCGCTGTCCTCATTGCCGTCGGTCCGATCATCATCCTGCTCCTCGCGCGCGCCATGAAACTGGAAGCGTTCACCGCGGCAAAAGTCGCCGGCATGGCCATCTCCTTCGTCGGCGTGTACCTGCTCGAGACCGAGCAAGGTTCGCCCGCACATTCGCCGCTGCTGATGGGCGACATCATCACCTTCGGCGGAGTGATCGGCTTCGCCATCTACGCCGTCCTCGGCAAACGAGTTGTCGGGCAATACGACGCCATCGCTTTGAACACCTTCAACTGCGTGGCCGCAGCGCTCTTACTCCTGCCGCTCACCATCAGGCAGGCCATTCACCTCGACTGGCAAAGCGTCGGCCTGGGTGGCTGGCTCGGCATGATCTATATGGCCGTCGGAAGCTCGGTCGCCGCCTACACGATCTTCTACTGGGTGCTGCGCTACATCACGGCATCGCGCGTCGGCGCCGTCAGTTACTTCCAGCCCGTAATCGTCATCCTGCTCTCGATGGCCTTCCTGGGTGAACGTCCTTCGCGTTTATTGTTGGAAGGCACGGCCCTCGTCCTGGTGGGGGTCTTTCTTGCCGAACGCGGCAAATCGTAGCCGCAGCGCACCTGTCCGCAAGATCAGGCGAAACTTTTTCCCGCCGCTCGTGTTGTATCCAGTGAAGGCAAGCCCGAGAGGTTTCGCCAGATGCGCGGTTCACTGAAGCTACACGACTTAACCAATCTGCAACCAAGCACGCTCCGCGCGAGTCTAACTGATATAGAATGGCTTCGGCGATCTAGCCGCCCGCGCCTCTTGGGAAGTAGTTGGCTGGAGGTCACAAACATGTTTAGGTCCGCTGGTCTCAAGATATTCTTCACAGCAGTCGCGTCCATGGCGCTGGTTTGTGCGCCCGCTGCATTTGCGCAGCACGGTGGTGGCGGTCACGGTGGTGGTGGGGGCGGTGGTGGCTTCCACGGCGGTGGCGGGGGAGGTGGCGGCTTCCACGGTGGCGGCGGAGGCGGCGGTGGCTTCCATGGAGGCGGTGGCGGTGGCTTCAGCGGCGGCGGGGCTCATTACGGCGGAGGTGGCGGCTATCGTGGCGGCGCTCCCTCATACGGCGGCGGCGCACGTTACGGCGGTGGGGGCTATGGCGCCTCCCGCGGCAGTGCGAACCATTATTCCAGCTCCCCCAATCACTATTCCAGCTCGGCTAATCGCTATTCAGGCTCGGCCAATCGTTATTCCGGTTCTGCTGCCGGCCGGCCCTATAACGCGATCGGCGGCCGCACCGGCAACAGCTACAACGCCGGCAATCGTGCAGGCGCAGCGCCTCCTTCGAGCGCGCATTCCGGCGCGTCTGGCGTAAATTCAGCGCGCGGATACAACAGCGGTTCTTCGGCGTCGGCGGCGAATCACGGTTCTACAGCGTCGCCATACTTCGGTCGTAGTGGGCCGGCGAGTTCTGCGTCTGGATCTGCGGCACGCGGCGGTACGAATTCCAGCACGTTCGCGAATTCGCGCGGCTCGGCTTCCACGGGAAATTCCACCAGCGCGCGCGGTTCCACGTCGCTCTCCGCTGCTACCAGCAACCGCAGCACGAGCAATTCGTCCGTGGTTTCGAACAGCCGCGCGGTCTCGAATATCGAAAATTCCCATTTCAGCAGCGGCTCCACAGCTTCGTCACATTCAGGCGCGTTCGGCGCTCACTCGTCCACCTCTCGTTTCAGCAACGCCACTCTCACCAGCGCTCACTTCGGCTCTGCTGGTTCGATGAGCGCTCCGCACCTTGGGGGAGCGCTTAACGTCCACGGCTCTGCGACGGGGTTCCACGGCAATAGCTTCAACGGCGGCTTCCACGCGAATAACTCTATCGGTGTTTTCCATGGCGGTTCCGGCTACCACGGCGGCTACAACGGCGGCTACCATGGCGGCTGGCATGGCGGTTACTACGGTGGCTGGCATGGCGGCTGGGGTGGATGCTGGGGCTGCGGCTTTGGTTGGGGCTGGGGCGGAGGTTGGGGCCTAGGTTGGGGATGGGATTGGGGCGGCTTCTGGGGCCCAAGTTGGGGCTGGGGCTGGCCCGGATATAGTTTGGGCTACTACCCGTATTGGCCCGGTTACTACGGTTATCCCGGCTACGGCATCACGTACGGCGACAATGGCGACTACTCCAGCTCGGACAATGGCCCGGTGGACGATAATTCCGGCAACTACAACGCCGGCTCCGTGGCCCCCGACAATTCCGGCAGCGTCGCTGAGCCTCAAGGTTCGCCAAATGACAATCCGGACACGGGCAACGTCTCCTCTTCCCGGCCGACCGTCCTGCTCTATCTGAAGGACGGCACCACCTACGCTGCCAGCGACTACTGGCTGCAGGATGGCGAGCTGCACTACATCGTGAATTACGGCGGCGAAAGCACGCTGAACATGGACGAACTCGATCTGCAGCGCACGGTGGACGAAAACGCGCGCCGCGGCATCACTTTCACTCTCCATCCGAATCCTTCGACTGTGAACCCGCAGCCCAGCTCGAATGGGAATCCGGCGGCAGGCTCGTCCACAGATCAGACCAACCGTTATCACGTGCCGCAATACGGTAATGGCGGCGGCAATGGCAACGGTGCGATGCCAGCGACTGCGCCAAATCCGGCGCCCGCGCAGCCGACGGTGCACACGCAAACCGCTTCGCAGACGCTCTAACGACGATTCAGCTTTCAGGGCCGCGGCAGGCCAACACCCAGATCCTGCCGCGGCCTTTTTTATTTTTCTCGACCTAAAAATAAAAACGGCGCTGGAACCTTTCGGTTGCAGCGCCATTTCCATTTCTGCCCGCTCCGCCACGGCCTGTCTAGGCTATCCGTCTGCGGCCGGGGTAGGGAATTCGAATTACGAGTTGCCGCCGACGCCCGAGCCCACCGGCTCCAGCTGCTCCGCCGATGCATGCTTCTGCGACTTGCCGCGCTCGATCTCGATTTGCCCCTTCAAGTACGCGCCGTCTTCGATCAGCACCCGGCCGCCGGTAATGTTGCCGACCACTGAGCCATCCTTCTTCACCTCCACGCGATCCTCCGCGTGCAGGTTGCCGCGCACCTTGCCATACACGATTACTTCCCGCGCATGCACATCCGACACAATTTCGCCATTCTGTCCGACGGTGAGGCGCTGGCCCTTCAGCGAAATCGGACCTTCGACCTTGCCGTCAATCTGCAAATCTTCTTCGCCCGAAATCTGGCCCTTCACCGTCAGTCCCGGTCCCAAGATCGCCAGGTTGCGCGCCGTTGGAGCGCTGGAACGGAACGACTGCGACGCCGCCGGAGCCGGACTCGAGTTAAAGTTGGCCGAAGATTGCGTTGGTTGATAAGCCGCCGGCTGAGCCGCAGCTGGATTCGGAGAATCAGACTGCTTGTTGTTGCTCCACATATTCCCTCCGGGTTATGTTTCCAAGTCGTCGCTAAGTGCTGCCAGACGCTGGAATCAATGTATGCGGCGGCTGCAATGTGGGCAACCGCAATTGAAGCGCGAGTTGTTTGCCATGAAACTGTACGCAGGGACAGGGAGAACGCAATGCAGGGCGAGCGTCCAATTCCGCGCGCCGGTTCCCAACTCCGAACAGCTTCAGACAGGTCCGCGACTCGCGGCGCGCGCGCAACCGCCTGTATTCATCTCGAACGCGGAGACACGAAACTTCAATCGTGCCGTCAAGCCGCGCAAAAAACGGGCTTTAATTCCGGTAGGCGAGCGTCTCGGCGGATTGAACCGCGCTGTTAGGCCTTGCTCAGCTGAACGCACTTCGTTGTGTCGCTTGGCGTATGGATTGCACTGTCACATGCGGGCGCCTTTGACTTTGATTCCGCCTTTGAGTTTGTAGCGGCCGCCTGCTTTTGCCTTTTAGGCGGGCGTTTTTGGCCTTGATTTTGGCTTCGACGTTGCTGTTTGCGATACGACAAACGAGGGAAGCGACGATGGGTGCTCTGTGGCAGGATGTCCGATACGCACTACGCGTGCTGTTGAAATCGCCGGGCTTCACAGCCATCGCGATTCTCACGCTCGCACTCGGCATCGGCGCCAATAGCACCATCTTCAGCTGGATCAATTCCACCCTGCTGAACCCCATACCCGGCGCGTCGAACACCGGCAATATTCTGGCGTTTACCTCTGGCGGAAATTCGCGCACGCCCGTCCCATTTTCCTATCCGGATTTTCTGGATTTGCGCGAGCGCACCAAGAGTTTTTCCGCGCTCACGGGCTCTTCCATCGAGCCTATGAATCTGACCGGCAAAGCCAAACCCGAGCGCATCTGGGGAACGCTGGCTGCCGCGAACTATTTCGATTTTCTGGGAGTGCGGCCAATTTTAGGCAGGGGATTTCTGCAATCGGAAGACGCGGCCCCAGGCGGCGCGCCCGTAGTCGTCATCAGCTATCGCATGTGGCAGCTGCGTTACGCCGGAGATCGCGCGGTGCTCGGCCGCACGCTGCAAATCAACGAGCACCCCTACAGCATTGTCGGAGTTGCGCCGCCCGTCTTTCAGGGAACCCAGACGGGACTACGCAGCGAGCTATGGCTGCCCATCATGATGGCCCCACAAGTCATGTCTAACTCGGACCGGCTGCACGAACGCGACAATACCTGGGTCATGCCGCTGGGCCGCGTCGAGCGGGGAGTGACGCTCGAGCAGGCGCAGACGGAAATGAATCTGCTGATGAAGCAGCTCATAGCGCAATACCCTAAAGACCATCTCGGGGAAAATGTTGTCACCTTGTATCCGCTGTGGCGGGCGCCCTTCGGCGCGAACGGCTATCTGTACGTGTTGCTACCGATGCTGATGGCCATCGCCGGAGCGGTGTTGCTGCTTGCTTGCGCCAACGTTGCGAACCTGCTGCTGGTGCGTTCCGTGGCGCGCCGCCGCGAAATCGCCATTCGCCTGTCCATCGGGGCCAGCCGCTGGCGTCTGGTTCGCCAACTGCTCATCGAAAGCTTAATCCTTGCGCTCGCCGGCGGCGGCGTCGCCATGCTCATCACCATCTGGACCGCCGGCACGTTTTCGCAGTTCATCCCGCCGACGAATATTCCTGTCGCGCTGGACATTCATGCCGACCATCGCGTGCTGCTGGGCACCATGCTGCTTTCGCTCTTCACCGGAATTATTTTTGGCGTGCTGCCTGCGTGGCGCGCTTCGGACCTCGCGCCGATTTCCGTGTTGAAAGAAGATTCCGGCAGCGTTTCCGGCGGGCTTCATCGCGCGCGTCTCGCCAGCGTCCTGGTGGTGGCGCAAATTTCGCTATCTCTCTTTCTGCTGGTCTGCGCCGGCCTGTTCATTCGCAGTTTTCGCGCCGCGCAAACTCTGAATCCCGGCTTCAATCCCGATCACGTGCTGATCACTTCCTATAGTCTTTTCCCATCAGGCTACAACCGCGAAACCGGCCTGGAATTCCATCGCCAGTTGCTGGCGAAAATTGCCGCACTGCCCGGCGTGCAATCCGTGAGCATTGCGGATTGGGTGCCGCTAGGTTATTCGAGGGACGCCACAGACGTGAAACCGGAAGGCTACGTCGAGCAGCCACACGAATTTATGAGAATTGCCACCGCGGCGGCCGGACCGAATTATTTGCGCACCATGCAGATCCCGCTCGTCGCGGGACGTGATTTCACCGAGCAGGACACGGCAACGTCGCAGCCCGTCGCGATCGTCAACGAGGCTTTCGTGCATCGCTACTGGCCGAATGAAGACGGTGTGGGCAAGCGCGTGGACGCGCATGGGGGCTGGTGCACGATTGTCGGCGTGACGCGCACCGGCAGCTACTACTCGCTGCGCGAAAATTCGCTGCCTTTTATATATTTGCCAGTGCTTCAGGATTATTCCGATGAAGTGACTATTCATGCGCGCGTCGCAGGAGACCCGCTGACCTACACGGCGGTGGTGGAAAAAGCCGTGCACGAATTGAACGCCAATCTGCCGGTGTATGACGAATCCACGCTGCTATCGCGCGTGCAAGTGGCCAGCACGGGGCAGCGCATCGCCGGCACGTTTGTCGGAGCGTTCGGCTTGCTCGCGCTGGTTCTCGCTGCGGTGGGAATTTACGGAGTGATTGCTTATACCACGCGCCAGCGCACCCACGAAATCGGCTTGCGCATGGCTCTGGGCGCGCAGTCCACGGACGTGTTCCGCATGGTCCTGGGCAATGGCTTGCGTCTGATTCTGACGGGCTTGGCGTGTGGCCTGGTGCTGTCGCTCGCGCTGACGCGCTTTCTGCGCACGGTGCTTTTCGGCGTGGGCGCCACGGACGTCATCACGTTTGCCGCTGTCGGCCTGCTGCTCAGCACCGTCGCGCTGCTCGCCTGCTACATCCCCGCGCGCCGCGCCATGCGCGTGGACCCCATGGTCGCGCTGCGCTACGAGTAGAATATCGGCGCAAAGGTTGCGCGGCGCGATGCGTGGTTTTGTTTTTGAATTTGTAGCGGCCGCCTGCTTTTGCCTTTTAGGCGGGCGTCTTTGACTTCGGCTTTATCGTTGAATTTGCAGCGGTGCTCTTCGGTGCGCCATCCGCGTTGTGGCAATCACACTGCTGGCGGTCTCACACAGCGGGACCGCCTTTGCAAACGCTCCACGACAAAGATAGCTGCTACGCGCGCCTGCCGATTTTAATGTGAGTTGCGCCTGCGGAAGGCGTGTGGCTCTTCAGTTCATACGCCAGTTCGATCAGATTGAGGTCTTGAAACAGGCGTTCACCTGAACCAATCAGCGCCGGCGAAATGACGAAGTGCATGTCATCCACCAGCCCCGCGCGCAGATACTGCCGCATCGTGGAAACGCCTCCGCCGAGCCGCACATCTTTCCCGCCCGCAGCAGCCTTGGCGCGTTCGAGCGCAGCGTGAATTCCATCCGTGACAAAGTGGAATGTTGTGCCTCCCTGCATGGTAATGGCAGCGCGGGCGTGATGCGTGAGCACAAAGACGGGAGTGTGGTAAGGCGGGTCGTCGCCCCACCACCCCTTCCAACTCTCGTCCGGCCAAGGGCCGCGTACCGGGCCAAACATGTTGCGACCAAGGATCCATGCGCCAATTCCTTCGAAGCCCTGCCGCACCATGTCGTCATCGAAGCCCGTCGTCCCGCCCTCGCCCCCATGCATCTGCTGGTGAGTGCGCGTTGCCAATTGCCATCCGAAGACAGCGAGCCCACCTACACCTAGAGGATTGGCAAGGTCCTGGTTGGGGCCGGCACCATAACCATCGAGCGATATTGAAAAACAGTGAACACAAAGCCTGGACATGAAAAACTCCCTCGATTCAAATCTGCGCAGCCGTGTAATGCGAACCGCGGCTACTTTACTGTCCCATCGTCAGCACGGCGCGAAAGCGCACCTTACCGCTCATCATGATGTCGTAGGCTTCGTTCACTTTTTCTAGCGGGAAAACCTGCGTCATCGGACGCACGCCTGTCAGTGCGCTGAATCGCAATGTGTCCTGCGAATCAATCGAGGCGCCCGAATACCATCCTCGCAACCCGGCGCGACTGAAGACTGCCGTGAACGCATTTACCTGGATCGGCGTATCCGGCACTCCCAACACCATCAGTTTGCCGTCAATCCCCAAGCCGCCAAAAGCCTTAGTCATCGCGTCTCCGCCGGTGACCGTCGCGAGAATAGTCTTCGCGCCGCCCAGTTTCAGCAGCTCCGCCGCGACGTCCTGCTTGTCGCTATCAATGTAAACGTGCGCGCCGAGCTTCTTCGCCAATTCCGCTTTGTCCGCGCCGCGCGCGATCGCCACCGTCTTGTAGCCAGACTTCGCTGCGAACTGCACACCCAGATGCCCCAACCCGCCGATGCCGTAAACGGCGACCACTTCGCCCGCGCCCACGCCGGAATTTCGCAGGGAATTGAACGTGGTCACTCCCGCGCACATCAGCGGCCCGGCATCCACCGGCGAAACGTCGTCCGGGATAAGCGCCAGCGCGACAGCATGCGCGATCATGTATTCGGCGTAGCCGCCGTCGCTGGAAATGCCTGTGACCTGGCGGTCAACCAGGCAGAGGCCGAAATTTCCGCGGCGGCAGGAATCGCAATAGCCGCAGTGCCCGGCGTACCAGCCGACGCCGACGCGATCCCCCAGCTTCCACCCCTTCACGCCCTCGCCAATCGCATCCAAAACCCCCGCGACTTCGTGTCCCGGAATGCGCGGATAGGCGATGTTGGGGAACAGTCCCTCTTTGGTGAGCGAATCGCTGTGACACACGCCGCAGGCTTGCACCTTGATTCGCACATCGCCCGGCCCAGGCTGCGGAATTTCGCGTTCCACGATTTCGAATGGTCCCTTGGCTTTCGGAACTTGCACTACGCGCATTTTTGCCATGATTCCTCCGTACGAATTAAGACTTCGACCGCGCTGATTTTAGCGCCGTGGCTTGTTTCGATGCTTTAACGCGGCGCTGCGCTTCGGAAATATTCTGGCGGCGCAAGCGTCCGCTTGCGTTGACAGCACCGGACCCGCATGTTAGTTTGCGCGACGGCATGAGTGCAACCAGTGCGTCCAGCGCGTGCAAGCGCATCGCCGTGATTCCCGGCGACGGCATCGGCAAAGAAGTGATTCCTGAAGCTGTAAAGGTTCTGCGAGCAGCAGCAGCTGGCGGCGGCAAGGAAGTGGCGCTCACGGAATTCGATTGGGGCGCCGACCGCTATCTGCGCGACGGAACCACGCTGCCTGCGGACGCGGTCGCGATGCTGCATCGCGATTTCGACGCGATTCTGCTGGGCGCGATGGGCGATCCGCGCGTTCCCACGAACATTCATGCCGCGGAAATTTTGCTGGGTTTGCGTTTCAAGCTCGATCTGTATGTGAATGCGCGGCCCTGCGTGCTTTTCGACAAGCGATTCACTCCTCTGAAAGACCGCGCTGAAAAAGACGTGAACTTCATGGTGTTCCGCGAGAACACCGAAGGTCTTTATGTCGGCATGGGCGGAAACTTCAAGAAGGGCACAGCGGACGAGGTCGCGATTCAGGAAGATGTGAACACGCGTAAAGGCGTCGAGCGCATCATTCGCTACGCTTACGAATACGCCAAGCAGCGCGGCCTGCAGCGCGTGTGCATGTCCGACAAATCCAATGCTCTGACGTTTGGGCATGACTTGTGGCAGCGCGTATTCAAGGAAGTCCGCGCCGAATATCCGGGGATCGAATCCAGCCACCAGTACATTGATAATCTGCTGATGCAGATGGTGCGCGACCCTTCACAATTTCAAGTGATCGTCACTTCCAATCTTTTCGGAGATATCGCGAGCGACCTTGGCGCGCAGCTGGCCGGCGGCCTGGGCCTCGCGCCTTCGGGAAACATTCATCCGGGGCAGGTGTCGCTGTTCGAGCCGGTGCACGGCTCGGCGCCGAACATCGCGGGTAAGGGCATCGCCAACCCGATGGGCGCGATTCTGACGGTGGGGATGATGTTCGAATTCTTGGGTTGGCAGGCGGAGGCGCAGGCGATTGACAAGGCTGTGCGCGCCGCGCTGCGAGAGGGGAAGACGCCGTTGGAGCTGGGCGGGACGCTCTCGACGCGCGAAGTTGGGGATTGGGTTGCAAACGTAATCACTAAATCCGGCGTTGCAAGTTAAAGCGAAAGGTCAAAACCTCAACACAGAGCTCACAGAGAAAAGCTTCGAGGCAAATCTGAGAAACCCATATCGTGCGCGATCTTCTCGACATCTCCTATAAAATCAATTCTTAATGTATTTCTTTAAGTCGCGCGCCACAAATCGATCGCTATATCTTCGCGACTAAAGCGGGTCGAGCTCCTATCAACGATTGATTATCTGACGGCTGGATCTGCCTGCTGAATAGTCCCAGGAGCGAGCGTCGTTTTCACCGTAATTTTCTGTTTGGCCAGCAGCGTCACATCGGTTTCAAACGGTTGGTAGCCGACCAGGTCAATCTTGATGTGATGATTCCCCGGGGCGACTAGCATCCCGCGACCCGCTCCGCGGAACTGATTGACCGTGCCAGCGAAATGTCCATCTACGAAAACGGCGGCTCGGTCCGGCGTAACCTCCAATTTGATCTCGCCCGTGACTTTGGGGAAGTCCGCGTTCGGGTTTCTCTGCAGTGAAACGGTGATAATCGTCTTCTTGCCGGGCTCCGCCACGATTTTCTGCGTCAATTCAAAGTAGCCGGTCTGACGCAAGGAAATATCGTGCTCTCCAGGCAGCAGCAGGATTTTCTTGTCGCCCTTCAACTCATCTACGTAGCCGACATATTGGCCGTCCACCCACACGCCGGCGGTCTTCTCCGGCTTCTTCGATGCAGCGAATCCCAATTCGCCCATTATCTGATTGCCGCTGGTCGGGGTCTGCGCACGCAGCACCTGCGGAAGGAAAAGCGCACCGATCATAATTGCCGCACTCAGGATCGCGCCGAGCCGACCACGCTGTAGAAAACCAGAATCGCCGATCGCCATTCGATGCCTCCGTTGCTGACTGCAGGAAAATTATTCGTTACTGAAATGCAGGGCCGGGAGCAGAAGCTATTCTAGTCTTCTTCGCAGACCAGGGAACAAAATTATGCGGAAAGAAATAGCGCCTCGAAAATGAAGGATTCACTTGATGTGTTTCGGCACGCCGTTTGCTTCGACCGATTCTCGAGTTGTCGGCGCACCGACGTAAATTCGCGCGCGCAAACTTCAAGCATCAGTTACAACTCGCGCAACGCCACCGCAATCGGCCTGCGCGCGGCGCTGATTGCGGGAAGCAGGCCACCAATCAAACCCATCGCCAGGGCGAATATCAAACCGCTGAGTAGCAGTCCCGGCGTAATGCGGAACGCGAACGCCAAATTTGAAAATGTCTGCCAGTTAATTGTGCTGGTAGTCAGGCCGTTCAGCCGCAACACCGCCAGGCATCCGATCACGCCGCCGACGAAAGCGATCAGCAGGGCCTCAATGAGAAATGAGAACACGACAGCCGGCCCGCCAAATCCCAGCGCGCGCATCGTCGCGATTTCGCGACCCCGTTCGGATACGGCGGAGTACATGGTGTTGAGCGCCCCGAAAATCGCGCCGATGGCCATCACGAAAGCTACCAGGCCACCGAGCACGGTAATCAGCCGAGTCATCGCGGTAGATTGCTTGGCGTAATAATCCACCTCGCGGAACACATCGAGATTCAGGCGCGGGTCGGCGCTCACGGAATCCTTCAATCCTTGCAGAGCCGCAGGAGATGTGAGGTGCACGGTCGCCGATTGATAGATATTGGTAGGCCGCTTATACACATCGTCTAGCACCCGCGCGTCGGCCCATACTTCGGAATCGAAAGCGCTGCCGCCCGCGTCAAAAACGCCGACGACGCGCCAGTGGCCACCGCCGAAGTCCACGGTATTGCCAACAGTCAAGCCAGAATAGGTTTTATTGGCGTTCGAGCCGACGACCAATTCGGAAAGACCAGGCTGAAACATGCGCCCCTCAATGATTTTCACATTGCGGCGGATCGTCAGCACATTCCCAGAAACGCCGCGGACCTGCACGTTGGCGTTGGTGCCGGTGGCGCGCAGCGGGAAGGGAGCTACGACCACAACTTCGGAAGTGATGAGGGGGCCGGAAGCATCGCGCGCGACCCCGGGATCATCTTGAACAATTTTGATGCTCTCGAGCGTAATGCCGCTCATCATTTCAGCGGTGGCGCCCGCACGCATTAGAATGGCGTTGTCTTGGGAACCCGAAGCCACCAGCGTGGCGCGGAATCCGTTGGCGAGAGAAAGCATCGCGACGAACACGCCAACGGTGCCGGCGATGCCGAGCACAGCAACGATCGAAGAGACCCAACGCGCGCGAACGCTGCGCAGATTGTAGATTACCGGGATCGCCATTTCACACCCTCCGCAATGCGTTCACGACCCGCATTCGCATGGCTCCAACTCCCGGCAAAATTCCGCCGGCCGCGCCGATTAGCAACGCGGTCCCAAGTCCCAGCGAAAGAATCGCGGGAGACAGAATAAGTTCGGGCAGCAAACCATTGAGCGCATTCCCGAGCACCGGGACGGCGAGGATTGCAAGGCCCAGGCCGAGAATGCCGCCGAGCAGCGCGATCACCAGGGCCTCAGCCAGGACAAGCACCAGAATCGAAATATCACTGAAACCGATTGCCTTCAATACCGCGAGCTCGCCCACGCGTTCACGCACCGCAATTGCCATGGTGTTTCCAGTGATCAGCAGGAGCGTAAAGAACACCACGATGCCGATAGAGAGAATCAGAAATTCGATGTTGCCGAATTGCTTTACCCAGCCTGCGGCAAACGCCGATTCCGTTTCCGTTTTTGTTTCGTAGGACGAGTTGGTGAACGCGTCGTCAATCGCCTTTGCAACGCGCGGCGCATCGTCGGGATTATCGAGCCGCAGCACGTACCAACCGATATTTCCCTTAAACCGTTCCGGCACCCGCTCTTCAAAATAATCCCACTGAAACCAGAACTGCGTTTCATCGCCGCCGGCGTGCGCGCTGTGATAAATGCCGTCAATATTGAATTCCCATGTGCCGCTGGTGCCGTAGCTGACGTTCTTGATCGGGATGCGGTCGCCAATCTTCCATCCAAAGCGCTGCGCGGTTCTGGCTCCCACGACCGCGCCTTCGCGATCGGCCACGAATTTCTGCCACTGGTCATCGGGCACCACCAGTTCGGACATCACCTGGCGCTGGTTTTCCGGGTCAATTACGAACTGCGGAAAAAAATTCTTCTCGTCCTGGTAAACGCCGCCAAACCAGTTATTGTGCGTGATGGATTTCACGCCCGGAATGCGCAGGATCTGATCGCGATAAGAGAGCGGAAGCGGCTGGATGATCGAAATGCGGTTAATGGTCACCAAACGATCCGCGCCGGCAATATCCGCGCCGCGGCCGAACGCGCCCTTCACCACCGCCAGGAAAGCGAAAAGAAACAGCGCCACCGCAAACGATCCCACCGTGAGAATGGTGCGCATTTTCTTACGCTTCAAATTCGCAAGTATCAGGTGAAGAAATTTCATGCCATGCTCCCGACGCGCCCGCCTTCCACCAGCACGCCCTTATTTAGGTGAAGTGTTGCTTGAGCTCTTTCGGCGGCCATCGGATCGTGCGTCACCATCAAGATCGTCTTGTTGTGCTCCTTCGAGAACCGCTGCAATAGTTCAAGTATTTCATCAGCACTCTTGCGGTCCAGATCTCCGGTCGGCTCGTCGCACAGCAGGAATGTGGGATCTGCGACGATCGCGCGCGCAATCGCCACGCGCTGTTCCTGTCCGCCGGAAAGCTGCCTCGGGTAATGGTTGATGCGGTCTGCGAGGCCGACGACGCCGAGCGCGGTCTCAACGTGCGTGCGCCGCTCAGACTTTGAAAGCTTGGTAAGCAACAGCGGCAGCTCCACGTTCTGAAATGCGGTGAGCACCGGAATCAGGTTGTACATCTGAAAAATGAAGCCCACGTGCCGCGCGCGCCATTGTGTAAGCTTGCCGCTGGACATGTGCGTAATCTCGTCGCCCGCCACGGTGATGCTGCCGTGAGAAGGCACGTCGAGCCCGCCGAGCAAATTGAGCAGGGTCGTCTTGCCGGAGCCGCTGGGGCCCATGAAGGCGACGAATTCGCCCGGGTCCACGTCCAGATTCAAGCCCTGCAGGACGTCAATTTCCTCGCCGCCGCGTTTGTACTTCTTGTCGAGTCCGCGGATTTTGATCAGGCTGTTCGCGCTGCCACTGCCGTCCACTCGCACCATTTTGCGCGCTCCTATTTCTTGATCTGAACCGCTTCACCATCATGCAAATCCGGGGGGCCTTTCACCACGACCGTATCTCCCGCCGTGAGGCCTGCCAGAATCTCCGCGTCGCTGCCGCGCGTGTTGCCTATCGTGACGGCGCGACGCTCCAGTTGATTATCCTTAACAAGGAAAACGATCTTGCGACCGCTTTCGTCACGCACCGCGGCGGAAGGGATCAGCGCCGCGGGCGCGACGCCCACTTGTTTGTCCGGCTCGCTGCCGAGGAAGCTAACCTTCACGCCCATGTCCGGCAAAATCCTCGGGTCAAGCTTTAAGAACGAAATGCGAACCTTTACTGTAGCTTTTTGGCGATCCGCGGTGGGAATCACCGTGCGCACTTTCGAGGGGATCTGCCAATCGGGGTACGCGTCCAGTATGGCGGTGACTGGCTGGCCCGGCTCGACGCGCGCGATATACGCCTCGTTGACATCCACTTCGATTTCGTTGGAGTTCATGTCCACGATGGTGGCAACGCCGGTGCGCGTAAAACCTCCGCCGGCGGACACTGGCGAAATCATTTCTCCCACTTGCGCGTCTTTTGAAACCGCTACGCCGTCGAACGGTGCGCGAATCACGCAATTGTTCACCGCCTGCTGCGCTTCAGCGATGCGCGCTTCAGAGCCGGCCACTTGCACTTTGGTCAACGCGATTTTTGCCTTCAGGCTGTCCACGGCGGTCGTCGCGTTGTCCAGCGTTTCCTGGCTCTGCACGCCGGCTGACAGCAAGGCTTTTGCGCGCTGCATCTCGATTTCTGCATTTTTGAGCTGCACTTCCAGGTCAGCGATCTGCGCGCGCGTGGAATTACGGTCAGCGACGGCGGATTCCAGAGCGCGCTTCACGTCTGAATCATCCAGCGTCGCGAGGATTTGGCCTTCTTTTACGTGCACGCCTTCGTCGAAGAAAACGCCCGTGACGCGCCCGGTGATTTTCGCGGCCACCGTAGCGCGGCGGCGCGGTGTGACGTAGCCGCTGGCGTTCAGCAGGGCAGGTCGTCCGGTCGCGGCTTTCTGCGCGATCGCTACTTCGACCACAGGCTTCTGATCGCGCAGTGCCCAGGCAGCTCCAGCGATTAGCGCGAGCACCACCAGCAGGGCGACGACGATCCCCCAACGCTTGCCGCCTTTGCCGGAATCGCGCTGGGTTCTGTCAATGCGCAACGAACTGAGGTCGGGCTTTGCTGTTTGCGACGACGTGGACATGTACGGCTGGTGCTCCTTCGCTTGAGCTTCCTGGTTGCACTTTCTACTACGCACCACCGGGTGCAGAAGTAACGGCGTCGGCGCGGCACTGAATTCGTGCGTACATTGTAACTTGGGTTCGCTCCGCAGAGGAGCTAGTTTCACCGGGTCGAGATATGGATGCGCCGCCAGCTGCGGCGATTCAGCGCGCCCTCATGTTCGCGTCAATGATTCACGTGAAGCTCGACGCGGCGCGTTTGCGGACACACGAAGCTCTACTTGAATCACTTAACAAATCTAAAACGTCGGCGGACACGAAAAGTCACTGTGACGCTTTTATCACGCCGGGATCGGCCATGAGGTGCGGCGTGGGGAACCTCGGTTAAAGTAAAAAGTGAGGTGTCTGGCCCGCATTCCACGCGCCAGAATTTCTTAGACTTCGGTTGAACGCGTGCGTTCGAAGAACTCAATGATTGCTGGAGTTGTCGGCTGGGCGACGAATCAGTAGCGTGCGGCACTTCGAGTACTAAGTGACATTATAAAAGCGATCAGCATCCCCAGCAGAAAGCCTCCGACGTGCGCCCACCAGGCTACTCCGCCGGACGCCGATGCGCCCGTCGTTCCTAGCGAGCCGATGCCGCTGAGGAATTGCATCGCAAACCATAGCCCGATGAAAACCAGCGCCGGGATTCGCGCGCGGAACCAGATGATGAACAGGGCCACTAACGTGGAAATCTGTGATCCGGGGAAGAACACGATGTAGGCGCCGAGCACCCCGGAAATAGCGCCGCTGGCGCCTAGGGACGGAATGTGCGAGCCCCACGAAAATAATGTCTGCGCGATGCTGGAGCCGATTCCACAAACCAGGTAGAACAACAAGTAGGCGATGGGACCCATGCGGTCCTCCACGTTAGCGCCGAAAATCCACAGGAACCACATGTTGCCGATGATGTGCAGCCAGCCGCCGTGCAGGAACATGCAGGTGAAGAGCGGCAGCAACGCTTCCTGCAGCGTGTAATGGTGGCCGGCAAGGGCCATTTGAATTTTGTATGGCACCACGCCGTAGGTCAAAATGAAGACGTCGGCGGCGTGCGCTGGCAGCGAAATCTGATAAAGAAATACGATGGTGTTCGCCAAAATGAGCAGCAGCGTCACAGTGGGGAAGGAACGCCGCGGCGTTAGATCCTGCAGAGGGATCACTGGGGGCTTTCCGGACGTGGTGCCATTTTTCGCTGTGCGGTGCAGGGCATCGTCTAAACGACTGTATCTAACGTTGCGGCATTTTCAAGAGGCAATGATGATGCGCGCGACCGTCAGGATTTAAATATTTGCAGCCGACGCGCGTGCGAAGAGCGTTTTGCAATTGCGCCGAATGCCGCGCTGTGATAAAAATTTTCGTTTCACATGCGCGCGCGGCCGGGCACTGAGGGGATGTCGTCGTGATTGGAAGGAGGCGATTTGCTTCCTCGCACGGCAGCGCGCCGGCACACCGATGCCAGTTCACGAATCCGAGGCCATTATCCTGCAGAGTTATCCGCTAGGCGAAGCTGACCGGTTGGTTAGCTTTTTTTCGCGCTCGATGGGCCGCGTTCGCGGGGTGGCTGCCGGCGCGCGGCGCACTAAAAGCCGCTTTGGTTCGACGCTGGAGCGGCTCTCGCACGTGCACATCTGGTTTTACGAAAAGCAAAATCGCGAGCTGGTGCGGATTAACCAGTGCGATTTGGTCGAATCGTTCCTGGACGCTTTCCGCGATTACGGTTCTGGCGTGGCGCTGGCGATTTTGAGTGAAGTAACGGAGACGGTGCTGCCGGATCACGAGCCGTCGGACGCGAATTTTCGCCTGCTGCTTCTCGTCGCGCAGACCATTAAGAAAACCGGCAAACCGGAACTGCCGCTGGCATATTTTGTGTTGTGGACCGTTAAACTGGGTGGCTGGTTGCCGACTCTAGACGCTTGCGCGCGCTGCGGCCGTCACTTGGACCCGAAGGAAGCAGCGTATTTTTCACCGAGCGCTTCGGCGATCTCCTGTAGCAAGTGCCGCCGGCCGGGAATGCGCACGCTTTCTCCCGCAGTGCTGGCTGCGGCGCGCAAAATGTTGGGCGAGCGGCTCGATAAGCTGAATGAAGAAATGATTTCGCCGCGCGCCGCGCGCGACCTGAGCGATGTTATGCTCGACGTCATCGAACATCAAATTGACCGCAAACTGAAGTCGCGGGAACTTCTGGAGTCCTTAGCGTGAAGAAGCACTTGAAGAAAATTTCAGAAGGGAAAGTTTCGGCGAAGCCTGTGCCAAAGCCTAAAGGTTTGAGCTTTCAGGACCTTCTACTGAAGCTTGAAGAATACTGGACGCGCCGCGACTGCATACTTCAACAGCCATATGATATTGAAGTCGGCGCCGGCACAATGCATCCAGAAACTTTTCTGCGTGTGCTCGGGCCGGAACCTTATCGCGTCGTCTATGCGCAACCAAGCCGGCGTCCTGCGGACGGCCGCTACGGCGAAAATCCCAACCGGCTGTATAAGCACACGCAACTTCAAGTGATACTCAAACCAGCGCCCGCCGACGTGCAGGATCTGTATCTTGAAAGCCTCGCCGCAGTCGGAATCAACTTGAAGGAACATGATATTCGGTTTGAGGAAGATAACTGGGAATCGCCGACGCTGGGCGCCTGGGGAATTGGCTGGCAAGTGCTGCTCGATGGGCAGGAGATTACCCAGTTCACTTATTTTCAGCAGAGCGGCGGGCAGAATCTCGATCCAATTTCCGTGGAGTTGACCTACGGCCTCGACCGCATCGCTTCCTACCTGCAGGGCGTGGACAATGTCTTCGACGTGCGATGGTCGGAAACGGTAACTTACCGGCAGGTGCGGCTGGCGGAGGAACAGCAATTTTCGGCATACAGCTTCGATCACGCTGATGCCGTGTCCACGCGCAAGCAGTTTGACCTGGCTGAGGCGGAGTCGGCGCGATTGTTGGCGGCTTATGCCACGCTGAAGGGGCCGCAAAAGAAGGGCTTCCCGATTTTGCAAGCCTATGACCTGTGCCTGAAATGCTCGCACTTCTTTAATCTCTTGGATGCGCGTGGGGCGATTTCCGTTACGGAGCGCGCGGCGATGATCGCGCGGGTGCGTAAGCTTGCGATTCGCGTGGCGGCCGCATGGCTTGAGCAAACGTCTGGCGCGGCGTGCGATGCGGCGAAGGTGGTCGCATAATGGTGAAAGCGGCAACGAAGACCGCCGGAAAATTGCGCGGAGATTTTCTTTTTGAAATCGGGTGCGAAGAAATCCCCGCGGGAATGATTTTGAAAGCCTCGCGCGAACTTAAAGCGTTACTTCAAAAACATTTTCTCGCGAATGGATTACTCGACGAAAAATCTGCAGAAGCTTCAATCGAAACTTTCGGTGCGCCGCGTCGTCTGGTGGCGATTGCGCGCAGCGTGCGCATGCGTCAGGAAGATGTGACGCGCGAAATTACCGGGCCACCGAAATCGGTGGCGTACGATCAGGTCGGCGAGCCGACACGCGCCGCAATGAGCTTCGCTGAGAAGCAGGGAATTCCCGTTTCAAAATTGAGCATCGTAAATACGCCGAAGGGCGAGTGCCTTTGCGCAAAGCAAGTGGTGATCGGGAGACCCGCCGTCCAGATACTCGCCGAAGTGCTGCCGCAAGCGATTCACGAAATCTCCTGGCCGCGTTCAATGTATTGGACCGGCGCGCACGGCCCGCGCTTTATTCGCCCGATTCGCTGGATCGTCGCGCTGCTCGACGGCAAAGTGGTCCCATTTTCGTTTGCGGGAGTGGCGGCCGGAAATTACACCGACGGCCATCGCTTCCTGGGCAAGAGACACATCCCCGTAAACAGCCCCGCGGACTACGAAGCAAAGTTAAAGAAGAACTTTGTATTATGCCGGCCCGCGGACCGCGAGAGCAAAATCGCGGCAGAGATTCGCGCGCTTACCAGTCGCGGCGGATTACACACGCATGAGGATGCAGAGCTTCTTCAGCTCGTCGCATACCTCAACGAATACCCGAGCGTGATCGTCGGCGATTTCGATCCCGCATATCTCGCGCTGCCGGACGAAATTCTCCTGACGGTGATGCGCGACCATCAGAAATATTTCGGCCTGGAATCGCGCAACGGGGAACTGGCACCGCACTTTCTCGCCGTGATCAATCTTCCCAAGGATCCCAAGGGGCTGGTGCGCGCCGGACACGAACGCGTGCTGCGCGCGCGGTTCGCGGACGCGCAGTTTTTCTGGCAGACGGATCAGAAGATCAAGCTGGGCGATTATTTGCCGAAGCTTGCGGCAGTGACGTATGAATCGCGCCTGGGAAGCTATGGCGATAAGGTCGCGCGAATGCGTGCGCTGGCGCGTTGGCTGGCGGAGCAGTGGTTCAGCGGCGGAGTTTCGCAGGCGGACGTGGCTGGCTCAGATCGCGCGGCGGAACTGGCGAAGTGCGACCTGGTCACCGGCATGGTCGGCGAATTTCCGGAATTGCAGGGCGTCGTGGGCGGACTGTACGCACGCGCGCAGGGAGAGCCCGAAGACATCGCTTGGGCTGTCTATGATCACTACAAACCGCTCGGTCTCGATGATCCGTTGCCGCGCAATCTAACGGGCTGCGCGGTTGCGCTTGCAGACAAGCTGGATTCACTCGTCGCGTGCTTTGCGGTGGGCGCTGTGCCTACAGGGTCGAGCGATCCGTTCGCGCTGCGTCGCGCGGCGCAGGGGATTGTGAAGATTATCCTGGAGCGCAAGCTTCCGCTGTCACTTTCCGCGGCGATTTCGGCTGCGGCGAAAGCCCTGAAAGAGAACGCGCCGCGGATTGATGCTAGCGAAGCGGTACAGAAGCAGGTGCTGGATTTCCTTCTGGAACGCGCCCGCTACATTCTGCGCGAGCGCCGCGGATTCGCTTACGACGAGATCAATGCCGCGTTCGCGGCAGGCGCGGACGACTTGGTGGACGCGGTGGATCGCGTCGCTGCCGTGAAAGCCATCCGCAACATGAAGAATTTCGTCCCCCTGGCGGCGGCGTTCAAGCGCATCCGCAACATCCTCGAGAAGTCCGCCGCGGGAATTGATAAATCGAAGCTGGTGGTGCAACCCGACTTGTTGTGGGAGCCGGCCGAGCGCGAGCTGTACAATGCCGCGCAACAAATCGGGGGTGAAGCGACCCTCAAGAAAAGGGCGAAGAAGTATCGCGAGGCGCTGGAGGCGATTTCCGGGTTGCGGCCGGCCGTGGATTTATTTTTCGACAAGGTTCTAGTGATGGTTGAGGACCAGAACGTGCGCCGCAACCGCGTGGCGCTCCTCGCGGGTTTACTTAAAGAATTTTCTACGATCGCGGATTTCTCGGAACTCGGCGGCGAGGAAGCGAAGTAATTCCTGAAGTGATTTCTCACGCGTTGAAGTGGCGGATGAGTTGTCGGAGCGCCGACGAATTTTATTCAAGTGTTTAGTGAGGAGCGCGCAACCGTGCGCCTCTCATACATCTTCTCGCAGACTTAAAGCGAGTCTTGAGGCCAAAAAATGAAATTCGCTTATTTCTTTGGGGCAGGCAAGGCAGACGGCACGGGCGACATGCGCGATCTTCTAGGCGGCAAGGGCGCGGGGCTCGCGGAGATGACTCGCATCGGCCTGCCGGTTCCGGCTGGTTTCACCATTACCACTGAAACCTGCGATTATTTCCTGACGCACGGCCGGAAATATCCTTTGGAGCTTCGCGCGCAGGTTGCCAAGAGCATCGCGCACCTGGAAAAGCTCACGGGAAAGAAACTCGGTGACGCGAAAGATCCGCTGCTGGTGAGTGTTCGCTCCGGCTCGGCCCGATCCATGCCCGGAATGATGGAAACAATCCTGAACCTCGGCCTAAACGACCGCGCAGTGCAAGGCCTGGCGCGCGCCACAAAAAATGACCGGTTCGCGTACGATGCATACCGCCGCTTCGTGCAGATGTATTCTTCCGTTGTGATCGGCTTGCCTAAGGAAGACCTGGAACACCGCCTGCGCGCAATGAAACAGTCGCTCGGCGTGAAGGACGATACCGAAGTGAGCGCCGAAGGCTGGAAGCGGCTTGTCGCTGAATACAAGGCTTACTACAAAGAGAAAACCGGCAAGGACTTTCCGGAAGATCCGCAGGAACAGCTCTGGGGAGCGATCGGTGCCGTGTTCGATTCGTGGATGGGCGAGAAAGCGGTCACCTACAGGCGCGTCGAAAAAATCACCGGCCTGCTGGGTACGGCCGTGAACGTGGTACAGATGGTTTTCGGCAACACGGGCGACGCCTCCGGCACCGGAGTCTGCTTCACGCGCGACCCTTCGACGGGCGAGAAAACCTTCTTCGGCGATTTTCTGCTGAACGCGCAGGGCGAAGACGTAGTCGCCGGAATCCGCACGCCGATGCACCTGAACGAAATGGCCAAGCGCATGCCAAAGGTCTACCCCCAGCTCGAAAAAGTACGGCAGACGCTCGAGAAACATTATCGCGATATGCAGGACCTGGAATTCACTGTCGAGAACGGTAAGCTGTACATGCTGCAGACGCGCACCGGCAAGCGATCGCCGTCTGCCGCATTTCAAATTGCCGTGGACATGGTGAATGAGAAGCTGATTAAAGTTGAAGAAGCACTTGAACGCATAAAGCCGGAAGACGTGGAGAGGCTTTTCTATCCTGTGATTGACCCGAAGATGTCGCGCACGGAATTGTCCAGTCGTTTGCTCGTCACCGGAAATAATGCGGTGCCGGGAGCAGCGGTCGGCAAGGCCGTGTTCACCGCGCAGGCCGCCGAGGAGTGGGCGGCGCGGGGCGAGAAAGTAATTTTGGTGAGGCATGAAACCAGCCCGGAAGACGTTGGAGGCATGTTCGTGGCGCAGGGAATTCTGACAGCGACGGGCGGCAAGACCAGCCACGCGGCTGTAGTGGCGCGCGGTTGGGGAAAATGCTGCATCGTGGGTGCGGAGAAACTGGACATTGATCTAAAAAAGAAGACTATCCAAGCCAATGGGCGGGCTGTGCGCGAAGGCGAGTGGATCACTCTCGATGGCGGTGACGGCTCCGTGTACACGGGGCAAATCGAGCTGATTCGCCCCGAACCGCCGAAAGCTTTTGCCATTTTGATGTCCTGGACCGACAAAATCCGTCGCCTCGGCGTGCGCACCAACGCCGATACGCCGCACGACGCCCGAGTGGCGCGCGAAATGGGCGCCGAAGGAATCGGCCTGTGCCGCACCGAGCACATGTTCTTCAAGGATTTCGAGCATCCGGAGAAGAGCATCGAGCGCCAGCAGGCAATTCAGGAAATGATCCTGGCGGAGGAGCCCGCAGCGCGACGCGCGGCGCTCGACAAATTGCTCCCATTCCAACGGCGCGATTTCATCGGCATCTTCGAGGCGATGAAGGGGCTGCCGGTAACGATTCGGCTGATCGATCCGCCGCTGCACGAGTTCGTGCCGCACGATCCGGCGAAGCAGGCCGAGCTCGCAAAGAAAATCGGAATCTCACCTGAAGCTGTAGCTCGCCGGGTGGAACAATTACATGAAGCCAATCCGATGCTCGGCCATCGCGGCTGCAGGCTATGCATTACATATCCGGAAATTCTGGATATGCAGGTTCGAGCGATTATTGAAGCAGCGATTGATTGCCAAAAGCGCGGCATTAAAGTATTGCCTGAGATCATGCATCCGCTCGTTCTCGATAGAAAAGAGCTGAAGATTTTAGAGACGCAGACTCGCAATGTCGCCGAAGAAATTATTTCTCGCTCTAAGGTGAAGCTTGAATATTTGGTAGGCACGATGATCGAGCTGCCTCGTGCCGCGTTGTTAGCCGATCAAATTGCGGAGGTCGCGGAATTCTTTTCGTTCGGCACCAATGACCTGACGCAGACCACCATGGGCCTTTCGCGCGACGACGCGGGGCGCTTTCTTCCAGAATATGTGGACGAGCGCAAAGCGGCCATTTTCAAGGACGACCCGTTCCAGACTCTCGACATTGCCGGAGTCGGCTTGCTGATTGAATGGGGAATCGCCCGCGGACGCAAGACGCGTCCGAAGTTGAAGATCGGAATCTGCGGCGAACATGGTGGCGATTCGGAAAGCGTGAAATTCTGCCATCGCGTCGGGATGGATTACGTGAGTGCGTCTCCATTCCGCGTGGCGATTGCGCGTTTGGCCGCAGCGCAGGCGGTGATTGAGGGCAAAAAGGCGAAACCCAAAGCCCGCTAGGAGGCGGGTCCCACCGCTTGTAACAAGGCTCAGATTAACCGCGGAGACGCGGAGGACGCAGCGAAAAACGTCTCGGCGAGGAGAAGACTATTTCGCCAGCGCGACTTCCGATGACGGATGGCCGGCCGCTGATCATCGGCATTTGCGGCGGCACTGGCTCGGGCAAGACCACCATCACGCGCCGAATTATCGAGGCGCTGTCCGAATCGAAAGTCGTCGTCCTGCAGCAGGACAATTACTATCGCGATTATCCTGGGATGCCTTTCAGCGAACGCGTTAAGGTGAACTTCGACCATCCCGACTCCATGGACACCTCGCTGCTCGCCGAGCACGTGCGCCAATTGCGCGCGGGCCAGGCGATCGAACGCCCTACCTACGATTACGCCAACTTCCAGCGCCTGACGGGAACTGTGCGCATCGAACCGCGCGCCGCGATTATCGTGGAAGGTATTCTGATATTTGAAAACAAGGCGCTGCGCGATGCGCTGGACATTAAAATCTTCGCGGACACCGACGCGGACTTGCGTTTCATCCGGCGGCTGGTGCGCGATATACGCGATCGCGGGCGCACCACGGAAATGGTCGTCGAACAATATATGAAAACGGTGCGCCCGATGCATCTGGAGTTTGTCGAGCCTTCGAAGCGTTACGCCGATGTGATCATTCCAGAGGGCGGGCACAACGACGTGGGAATTGACCTGGTAATTCAGAAGATCCGCTCGCTCGTGCCGCGCCAAGGTCCGTAATGAACGAAATTCGGGATTCGAACGTATCAATATATGTAGGTGCTGGGGCAGTGGGCGCATCATATCCTGTGCCAAATCGGCGTACGGGAGCGGCCCACGGAACTGGAGCAAGGAGATGATGATGAATATCTTGCTGTGGTGCATTTTGCTGGTGTTGTGCTGGCCGCTGGCGTTGCTGGCGCTGGTGCTCTATCCCATCGTGTGGCTGCTGTTGCTGCCGTTCCGGATATTGGGCATCGCCGTGGAGGGTGTGTTCGATTTGCTGCGTGGCATTCTGCTTCTACCCGGACGAATCTTGCGCGGGCCGCGTAGCGCGTGAGTGACGCGGATGAATCACAATTGTTCAGAGCTGTGGATTGAAGCTATGTCGAGGACTAGTTTAACGATGGGCTGGCCGACGATTCGTGCGACAGTTTAGATTTTGCGTCCGTGACAAAGGTTAAAGAAATGTGTTAGCCGATGTCTTCTTCGTGCGATGCCCGTAGTGAAGTGTGAAGGGAACTTTCAGTTTTCGCTTTAAGGTTTGACTGCGGTTTGCTCGTCGGGTGTTTGCACCACAACGGGGAACACCGGTGCGCTGGTCACCGTCCGTGCTACTTGAGGCACAGCTTGAGGTTGCGCTGCCGGCCTTGCCGCCGCTTGCTCCGCGTTTGACGACTCTGCGATGCGCAACGGAATGTTGCCGTCCACCAGCACCGTGTAGTGGTCGGACGACGCCGCGATTGCTGGCGCCCCCTTGCGATAGTCGGTGAGGAAAAATGGATAGCCGGCAAATTTGCCGATCGCGGGCTTCGTGCTCGCGTCTTGCGAGGCGGCAAAATTTGCGGGGACGCGGTCGCCCGTGGCCGCCGTAATATCCTGCATAAACCAAACCACCTGGCCGGAACCTCCCATGCTGGAACGCCGTACCGCCATGATTCGCGCACGTGCCTCGACGCCTTGCGGGATCACCGTGATGCCGTTCAAAGTCACCGGTTGAACCACCACCATCTCAACGACCGAGCCTTCCTCCAGATTGTCAGCGGATACATCGCTGCTCAAAGCCACTTGCACCGCCGTCTCATTCGGAATTTTTACTTCAATCGCATGGCTTGCGTCGGGAGGCACGGCGGGAAAAGCGGCCGGCGCATGCATCATCGCCAAAATAATCCGGTCAGAGACGCCGGAAAGTTTCAAGCGATGCAACGCCGCGGGCGAAGTATCGAAATCGCAGCGGGAAGCGCTGATTTTCGCGATGATAGCATCGGGATTCTGACGCGCGCCTTGCATTTTCATCACGTTTACGTTGGTGAGCAGCGGCGCGGACTCGCTGGGCCGTGCAACTACAGGCGTCTCAGCCGGCTGCATGGTCGGTTGAGTCGGTGCCGGGTCGGTCTGCGGGGCTAGTGTCGGATCTGGTTTCGCTTTCTCAGTCCAGCCGAAAGTGAAAGCGGACTGCTGGGGCGGGGCAGTCGTGGACAAATCGCTGCTCGGTACCCAGCCCAGCCGACCGTCGGTGGTCTGCACCTGAGAGTAATCGCCATCCTGCGCGGTAATCGCGACGCTCTCGCCGCAGTGCAGTTTTCCCAGCTCTTCAAACTTCTGCACCGATTTGTAAAGCAGGATGTAGGAGTCGTACGTCCCGCAATGAGCAAACGCCGGAGTGTTGGCCGGCGCGGACTGCGGCGCAGCGAACAGTATCCCCATCAGCAATAAACTGAATTTCATTGTGAGTCCCCAAGCTGCGGTCACAGAGACGATCGCCCAAACACGCGCCCCTGGCCCCGAGTGGACGTATTTTTTCTCCGCTGGGGACTCGCGGCAATAGTACTTTGAAGCAGCTGGCGGATTGGGCTAGGACAGGGCACCTCGATTCAAGCTTTAACTCCACATGCAAAATTCGCCGACACATTAGTGAATCCGAATCGCGGCAAGGCTCCACTTATTGCGGCGGATTCGCTTAAAGTCATTCTTTAAGTAACGGTGCGAAGTATCGCCGAACATTTGACAATCGCGAAATGAAAATTCCGGCAAGGCATCGCGCCAGATGCGGGCCGATTCTTTCCTATTGACATCCTATACGTAGCTCGCTAATATTCCTATAGAATCACGATAGGAGACCGCGATTGAGCCCTGAACAGACCAGTCTTTTGCAGGGAACTTTGGACTTGCTGATTTTGAAATCGCTGCGCGCCGGCGAATTGCACGGACTGGGAGTTTCGCGCCGCATTGAGCAACTCACCGGCGGCACCTTTGTCGTGAAGCCCGGCTCGCTCTTTCCCGCGCTGCACCGCATGGAAGAAGAAGGATGGATTTCAGCATTTTGGGGAGAGTCCGAGAACAATCGCCGCGCCAAATACTATCGCCTCTCAAAAGCGGGCGAAAAACAGCTGGAGGCTGAGACCAAGCGCTGGAGCCGCATATCATTGGCAATCGGCCAGGCACTAGAAGCATCGTAGGGAGGTACTGAACATGCCGCTTCTCGTGAAAGCTCGAAGTTTTCTGCGCAATTTGTTCTTCACCCGCCGGGTGGATGCGGACCTAGACCAGGAAGTTCATTCCCACCTGGAAATGCTAGTCGAAGAAAATATTCGCGCGGGCATGTCGCCGGCGGAAGCGCAACGCGCCGCGCGCGTCGAACTGGGCGGAGTGGAGCAAGTGAAGATACACGTGCGCGATTCGCGCACTGGCGCGTTCCTGGATTCGCTGGTGCAGGATGTGCGCTTCGCGATTCGCAGTCTGCGCCGCACGGCAGGTCTGACGGTCTTCGTTGTGGGAACGCTAGCGCTCGGAATCGGTATGACATCCGCGACATTCAGCATGGTGGATGCGCTGATTTTCCGGCCGTACCCGGTGCCGCATCCCGGCAAGGTGGTGACGCTCGCGGGCACGACGCATGACAGCATGATCGAAGATTTTTCCTATCGCGAATATCTGGACATCCGCGACAAAACGAAAAGCTACGACGGCGTCATCGCCTACGCGGAGATGCAGGCGGTGGGTTTCAGCGCCGAGCCGACAGCCGCGCCGCGCGTCAAGGGCGGAATGATGGTTTCCGGCAATTTCTTCCACGTGCTCGGAGTCGAGCCCCGGCTGGGTCGCGGGTTTCGCGACGACGAAGACCAGGTGCCCGGTCGCGATGCCGTGGTGGTGCTGGGCGCTGATTTCTGGCACACCGAATTCGCGGGCGAACCTACGGTCGTTGGTCAGACCGTTCGCCTGAACGGAACGCCGTTCACGGTGATCGGCGTCGCCCCTGACAGTTTCTCCGGCCTGCTGACCTTCGGACATCCCGATTTCTACATGCCCCTCGCGATGGCGCGAACATTTTCCACCAATATCGAAAAGAATTTCTTTGAGGACCGCGACGATCGCGAACTAAGAGTCAAGGCGCGCCTGCAGTCGGGAACGACACTTTCACAAGCGAGGAACGAACTTGCGGTGCTGGCTAAGAACTTCGAGCACGATTATCCCAACGTGACGCGCAGCCGTGGCGCGACGGTCTATACTCAATTCCAGACGCGGACCATAGAAGACGACAATTGGAAATTTGGCGTGATCTTCGTGATCCTGGCGTTCGCAGTGCTGCTGGTGGCGTGCACCAACGTCGCCGGACTGCTGCTGAGTCGCGCCCGCGCGCGAGCGCGCGAAATAGCGGTGCGCCTGGCGCTCGGCGCCGGCCGTTTTCGTTTGATCCGCCTGCTGCTGACTGAAAGCATGATTCTGGCGACATTGGGTGGCCTGGCCGGGATCGCCATTGGCTACGGCGTCATCGAGTGGTTCCACTCCAAACAAAGCATTATTTTTCAAACCGAGCTGCCGATGGCCGTGCCGTTCCAAATGGATAACCGCGTGCTCCTGGCCTGCGTCGGATTGGCCGTGTTGAGCGCCCTGCTTTTCGGCTTGGCTCCGGCGCTACAGAGCACCCGCGTGGACCTCGTGAACGCGCTCAAATCCGCCGACGTGGATGTGCCGGGACGCAAGCGCCTGTGGGGCCGGAATCTGCTGGTGGTGGCCCAGGTTTCCATGTCGTTGATGCTGCTCACCGCGGCTTTCCTGATGGCGCGCGGTTTCCAACACGATTTGCTGGTGGGCACCGGTTTCACGAAGGACCATCTATTGATGACCACTTTCGATCCGCGCCTGATTCAATATAACGCCACACAGACGCAGCAGTTTTACAAGCTGCTGGTCGAACGCATGCGCGAAACTCCCGGAGTCCAGAGCGAAGCGCTCACCCAGAATGTTCCGATGGGGCAGGACGATTTCGACGGCGTGACGTTTGTGCCGGATGATTTCACGATGCCGCCGGACCGCGTGAATTTTGCTTCGATGATGGACACGGTGGATGAAGGGTATTTTCAGACGCTGGGAATTGCGCTCTTGCGCGGCCGCCCATTTTTGCCGACGGACACCGCCGATGCACCGCGCGTCGCCATTGTGAACGATCACTTCGCCCGGCACTATTGGCCTGGTGGTGATGCCGTGGGAAAACATATCCGCCTGGACAGCAGTACGGGCACGCCAGTCGAGATCGTGGGCGTCGCGCAGACGATCAAGTATCAATCCACCTCGAGCCCGATAGATTTCGTGTACCTGCCGCTCGCGCAGCATCCGGTGGCGCGAATGGTCTTGATGTTGCGCTCCAGCGGCGATCCGCTGCAATTGGTGCAGCCGGTGAAGGATGCGGTGCGCACCCTCGATCCGAATTTGCCGATGCTGCAGACGCGCGCGTACGAGGACTTGTACCTGAACCAGGCCATACGCGGGCCGCGAATCGCGATTGATTTGGTGGGCGCGATGGGCTTGGTCGGTTTGCTGCTCGCGATCGCGGGACTCTACGGATTGGTGGCGTACAACGTGAGCCGCAGAACTCACGAAATCGGCATACGCATGGCGCTCGGCGCTGCTGCTTCAGACGTGCTGCGCCTGGTGATGGGCAAGGGCATCGTGCTCGTGGCGATGGGAACGGCGCTCGGCCTCGCGATGGGTTTTGCGCTGGAGCAGCTGATGAATTCCATGCTCTTCAATTCCGGCGGAGTGGACGTGGTGGCATACGTCATCGTCGTGCCCGTGCTATTTTTGGTGACGATGCTGGCGACATATGTACCTGCGCGACGAGCGTCGCGGATTGCGCCCACTCAGGCATTGCGCTACGAGTAGAGACAATCGCGGCCTGGGCATCTGGAGAGCCAATGACGCCGCGACGCAACTTCGTAACGCCGGGGTCTCGCCGGCTGTTTTGCCGTTGTATTTGACGTTGTAGCGGCCGCCTGCTTTTTGTTTCTAGGCGGACGTCTTCGAGATTGGTTCGGCGCGTGCTTGCTGAAATCGCCGCGCCTTGCGTCGCACGGCGACGCCCGCGGCGGACGTGCGCTTCTTAGGTAGGCATCCTCAGAAAGAAATAGACGCCGAGAAATCCGAAGATGGCATCAGGCGACCACGCGGCTAACAGCGGCGGAAGCTGCCCCACCGATCCCATCGCTTCAAACAGCGCAGCCGTCGCCCAGTACACGATCGCGACTCCGACCGCGACAGCCAATCCTCCGACGGCTCCACGCGTGCCAGTAAGGAAAGCGAACGGCGCGCCCAGAAACACAATAATCGCGGCAATTAGCGGGAACGCAAATTTCTTCTGCCACTGCACCGAAAGCCGCGCCGTATCGAATCCCGCCTGTCGCAACCCCTGGATATATTCCCCCAGCTGGCGCCAGTTCATCTGATACGACTGACGAACTTCACGCCGGAAATAACTGGGCGGCTCGGAAATTTCTGGAAGTGACTGCACCTTGAACGGAGTGTACTGTGAAACTTTACCGCCCTTGAAGTCGCGGATCCATCCTCCGGTAAGCGCCCAGGTGTTCTCAGATTGCACCCAGGTGGCGCGTGTGGCGAAGACGCGGCGGCGAATCTGGAACGTCACCGGGTCCAGCTCGAACACGCTCAATCCGCCGAAAAGATTTTGGTCGGGATCGAACAGCTCGTAATTGTAGATCTTGGTGTTCTCGCCAAAAATCCACTGTTGCGCCGGCTGAAAATACGTCTGCGCCGGACGGCCCTTAATTTGGTTGCGCAGCGCATCCTGCCTCTGATTGGCATAGGGAAGGTAGGTGTCGTCGAGCAGGAACATTCCCCCGGCGATCAAGCAGCCAGCCAGCGTGAGAGGCAAAACGAGGCGATACAGGCTCATTCCGCTGGCCTTGAAAGCGATCACTTCATTATTTTTTGCCAGCACGGCCAGAGTGACCAGCGTCGCCACCAGGGTGGCCAGCGGCGCGAGCTGATACATCATCAGCGGCACCAGATAACGAAAGTAGCTCAGCACCATCGAGGCGGGGATATTGTTTTTCGAAATGTCGCCCAGCAGATCGAAAAGCGTGAAAGCGTCGAAGATCAGAATGAAGCCCGCCAGCAGCACCAAAAAATAATAGAAAAATTGTTGCAGGAGATAGACGTCAATCAGCATCGGGAAGGCAACCGAAGCCCCTTCCGGGACAATCTTGTGGGACTCCGCGTGAGAAGTGACGCCACGCCCGCCGCCCAGTCCGCCATTGGACGAAGGAATCGGCGCGGCATCGGCCTCGCGGCGGCGCTCCGGGCGCGCGCGGCGAAAAAACGTGTCAAGCCAAGCGACAACCCGATTTGGTTTGCGGATCGTCTCGATGCGCCTCAGAAAGATCAGCCCCAGAATCAGCCCCACGATATTTCCCGCCCAGATTCCGGCCCACGGAGCGATCGAGCCTTGCTGCGCCATGTGCGCGCCGGTAACAAAAAGAAAGTAGTATCCGCCAATGAGCACCAGCGTCAGGATTAATCCCGCCGCGCGCCCTCCGCGCCGCGGCCGCACCCCGATCGGCACTCCCAGCAGCGCGAAAACCAGGCAAGCGGCGGGGAAAGCGATGCGGCGGTGGAATTCCACGCGCGCGTCTCGCCAGCGCGGGCCCTTTTCGGCGAGCAGTTCGGAAACTGACCGCTCGGACGACGACACGGCCACACTCTTGGGTCCCGCTGACGGCCTGGAAATCTCCACGGGAATATCGCTCCGCCCAAAAGTGGTCACATTGTAATGTTGAGGCTCGCGCGGGTCGTATTCGTGGGTGCTGCCGCTGCCCAGATGCAATTCGAACTTGTTGTTTTCCGGGTCGGCTACCACCTGCGCGCCCTCGGCGATTGTCACGCTGGTGCTGCCGGCCTGGCCGGAGGAAGCGAGGAACACGCCGTGCCACTGCGTCGCTGCGGCCTCCACATCTTGCACGTATAATATGAAGTGCGGGACCTGTTCGTTGAAGACGCGCGGTTGGATCGCGTAGGGCGCCTGAGTCAGCAGCAGCCGTTCTTCCAGGCGTTGCAGGGTGCGAATGGCCGCGGGACTGAGCCAGAACGTCAGCACTAGGGTGCCGAGGCTGCACCCGAACGCTACGAACCCGATGGGTCGCAGCAGGCGCCGCAGGCTGATACCCGAAGCGTGCAGCGCGACAATTTCGCTGTCCGCTGAAAGGCGCCCCAGCCCGATCAGCACGCCGACCAGCACGGCCATGGGAATGGTGAATGCCAGTACCGGAGTCAGCGAGCACAGAAAAATCAACGCGACCGTGAAGACGCCGCCGGAATGGCGCACCACCAGATCCATCAGGCGCACCAGTTGCGGGACGAAGAATACGAAAGTGAAGACAGCGAGGCCCAGGATGGCGTGCGAGCCGACTTCGCGTCCGATATATTTATCGAGCAGGCGCATGATTGCGCTTGGGGATTCTAGCATGGACGTTCCGGGCGTGCGGGCGAGTTGCGACTTGTGTTCCGAGCAGCGTAGTGGGAGTCAAAAGATCTAACGCAGAGGACGCTGAGACCGGAACGCAGAGTGCGCAGAGAAAACGTCGTCGAGCCGTGTTGCGGAGGATAAGAAGTTGGGCCGAGTAAATCTAGTCTTAGTTTGGCACATGCATCAGCCGCAGTATCGCGACCCTGTCTCCGGGCGTTACATGCTGCCTTGGACGCGTCTGCATGCCCTGAAAGATTACTGGGGCATGGTGAAAGTGCTGGCGGAATTTCCCGGCGTCCACGCGACGTTCAATATCGTTCCGCTGCTCGCCGCGCAAATCGAGGAATACGCCAGCGGTAAATTTCGCGAGCCGTGGTTTGAAGTGGCGTTCGCGCCGGCTGACCAGCTGAAGCCCGAGCAGAAAAGGGAAATCCTGGAGCGCGCGTTTCAAGTGAACGAAATTTACGTGCAGCGCTGGCCGCGTTTCTCTGACCTGCAAGCTCAGGTGCGTTCCGCCGGAGCCGAAGCCTGCGCCGCGCGCTTCAATGAACAGGACTGGCGCGACCTGCAATTGCTTTCGCAACTCGCCTGGATGGACGAGGAATACATCGCCAAAGATCCGGTGGTAAATCTCCTGGCGGCGAAGGGAACTGGCTTTGCCGAACGCGACAAGCAATTGCTGCGCGAAAAACAACTGGAACTGCTCGGCGCGGTGCTGCCGGAATATCGCATCGCTGCGGAGAGCGGACAAATCGAAATTTCCACCACTCCTTATTACCACCCGATTCTGCCTCTCGTGTGCGATACGGACATCGCGCGCATCTCAAATCCCCACACGCCACTGCCGCAGCCGCCTTTTCGCTTTCCCGGTGACGCCCGCGAGCAATTATCGCGCGCCAGAAAATATCACGAGCGCGTCTTTGGCAAGCCGCCCGCGGGATTGTGGCCATCGGAAGGCTCGGTGTCCGATGAGTCGCTCGAGATCGCCGCGGACCTGGGCTTCAAGTGGTTTGCGACAGATGAAGGTGTCCTGGGCCGCACCCGCAACATCGGTTTCTGGCGCGACGCAGGCGGCTATCCGGAAAATGGCCCGGAGCTTTATTCACCGTGGAAGTTACAGCGCGGCGGCAAAGAAATGTACGGATTCTTCCGCGATCATTACATTTCCGACCTTGTGGGCTTCGTGTACAGCCGGATGGGTGCGGTCCAGGCCGCGGAGGATTTCCACCGCAGGATTCGCGCCATCGGCGACCGCGAGCCGGCCGGACGCACCGCGACAGTCAGCATCATTCTGGACGGCGAGAACGCCTGGGAATATTACCCGGAAAATGGCCGCCATTTCCTGCGCGAATTTTACCGCCGCGTCCAGAACGATTCCGAAATTCGCGCGCTCACGGTGAGCGAGGCCGTCGAAGCCAATCCGAACGCTCCTACGATGCCGGGAATTTTCCCCGCGTCGTGGATCAACGCAAATTTTGACGTGTGGATCGGCCACCGGGAAGACGTGCGCGCCTGGGATCTATTGCGCGACGCCCGCGAAGTGTACGAACGCGTCGCGAAGCGCGGAACCGCCGGAGCCACCGCCGCGCAACTCGAGCTCGCCTACGAAGCGGTGCTCGCCGCCGAAGGCAGCGATTGGAATTGGTGGTACGGCCCGGAGCACGGTTCCGCAAACGACGCCGAATTTGACGACCTCTATCGCAAGCACCTCACCGAAATTTACACCGCGCTGGGTGAGCCTCCGCCGGACGTGCTGGCGCATCCCATCAAAAAGGCGCCGGAACTCGGCCGCCGCGAGCCGCCGGAATCCTATCTCGACGTGACCGTGGACGGCCGCGAGACCAGCTATTTCGAATGGCTCGGCGCGGGTTTGTATGCCACCGATCCTCGCGGCGGCACCATGCACGGCCGCTCGCGCGTGCTGCAAGGGCTTTATTACGGCTTCGGCGAAAAATATTTTTATTTGCGCGTGGACCCTGTGCCCGAAACGATTGCGGAGATTCCCGATTTCCAATTGCGGCTCACGCTGTGGGATTCGCGCGAAACGCGCATCACCGTGCGCGTAGCCAAAGGCAAATTCGCCGGCTGCGTCTTGGAGCAGGGCGGCGCGTGCCTGCTGCATCCCGAGACGATGGTGACGGCGGCATTCGGCAAAATTATCGAGGTAGCCATCGCCCGTGAATTATTCGATCTGCGCGGGCGGCGCCAGTTGCTACTGAGCGTCGCGCTGTGGGAAGGCGGCTTGCCGGTCGAAGTCCTGCCCGTGGATGGCATGCTCGAGCTGGTGCTCGGCGAGGAGAATTTCGCGTGGGGCACGGAGACGGAAGCGAAAGTGTGATTTTAGCGGCGATCGGGAAGCCGGGCAATGAGTGAAATTGATTTACGCACGATTCGCCTTCGATTGGCCGCCTGGCAGCGGTGATAAACTCGCCGTCCGGGGGAAAGTCCAATGGAGCAACGCGTCAGTATCATCACGCTCGGCGTGACGGACCTCGAACGCAGCCGACAATTCTACGAGCGCATCGGATGGCGGCGATCCATGGCCAGCTCTGAAGGCATCGTGTTCTTCCAGTCTGGAGGGATGGCCGTGGCGCTATACCCGCGAGAAGCGGTAGCTAAGGATGCGAATGTCGCGCCCGAAGGCTCGGGCTTTCAGGGCCTGACGCTTGCATACAATGCGCGCAATCGTTCCGAGGTTGACACGGTGCTGGTGGATGCCGTGGCCGCAGGCGCAAAACTTCTCAAGCCGGCCCAGGAAGCGTTTTGGGGCGGCTATTCCGGTTACTTCTCCGATCCCGATGGCTTTCTCTGGGAAGTCGCTTGGAATCCCTCTTTCCCGATCGCCGCAGACGGCAGCATTCGGCTCCCCGATTAGCTTGAGCTGGGACCCGCTTGAGCGCTTGTCGAGCACCTAGATTATTTCCGAGCGTGGCGTCATTCACGCACCGCGACCTGGCGTGCCTCCATGTTATTCTCGACGCCAAACCTGGATACGTGCGGGCGATAAACGGAGAAACGCTTTGCCGGAGCTCACGACGCTCATCGCCGGCTTGTCATTTACGGAGTGCCCACGATGGCGCGACGGTCGGCTGTACGTTTCTGACTTCTATACGCACCGCGTCCTCGCCGTGGCACTGGACGGCACGGCGGAGACACTTGCGCACGTGCCCCAACAACCTTCGGGGCTTGGGTTTCTGCCCGACGGCCGGCTGCTAATCGTCTCCATGCGCGATCGGAAGGTCCTGCGGCGGGAAATTGACGGCTCGCTAGTTACACATGCCGATTTGTCCGACCTCGCTCCCTGGCATTTGAATGACATGGTAGTCGGTGACGATGGCCGGGCCTGGGTTGGCAATTTCGGTTTCGATCTCATGGGTGGTGCAGCGGCCGCTAACACGGTGCTCATTTGCGTTGACCCCGACGGCACGGCCAAGGTAGTCGCGGAAGGCCTCGGTTTTCCGAACGGTATGGTGCTTACGCCGGGAGGCCGCACGCTGATCGTGGCCGAATCAACGATGAACAGGCTCAGCGCATTCAATGTTGCGCCGGATTCGCTAAGTGGAAGGCGGACTTGGGCGTCGTTCGGCGAACCACCGACAACCATGAACGCCGCGCTAGCGCTGCGGCAGGTGGCCGTCGCACCGGACGGAATTTGTCTCGATGCCGAGGGCGCCGTGTGGGTAGCCGATGCCATGCACGGTCGGCTGATCCTTGTGGCCGAGGGCGCCCACATCTTGGAAGAACTCAAAACAGATGGATTGGGTGCGTTTGCCTGCATGTTAGGAGGCGCGGACGGGCGAACGCTGTTCGTCTGCGTTGCGCCCACCTTCCACGAGGCCGAGGCATCTGCAAATCATCGCGCCTCGATCTTGACGACGAGAGTTAAAGTACCCCACGCAGGATTACCCTAGACGGCGGTTCGGCGGTGGACTTCTCGCACGGCGGGGCTGCTTCAGGAGCGGTCGTGCCATCGAAAGCCAGCGCGCATGATGCGGTCAGCACGGATTGACTTTCGCAATTATTAGGAAGATAGTCGCGTTAACCCCTTTTCAGTAGTCTCTTGGGTCCTCACAATCAGGGCCTTTGCGTCTGCGGTGTTGGAGACGCCCAAGCTGGAAACAGAAGCACGTTCCAGCGGAGGCGTCGATGGGCCCCAAACGGTTTCCTGCCTGCGTTTTATTCTGCATTGCGATTGCGATGAGCTTCCTGGCTGTGGGCCGTGTGGCGTTGCGCGCGCGGGACTTTGCGCGAACCAGGACGTCCTCTGTTGGAAATCCATGGCACCCGAAATTCGTCGCTTCGCAGCCAAACGTTCCTTCGTTGCTGACTCTGACTGCGGGACCAAAGCTGCGTCCCTCCAGTTTGACGGCGCCGAAAGTCCGCACCAGCGGGGCGGCCGAACCGTCTGCCGCGCCGCAACCTTTCGCGACGCCTCTACCTCAGCCACCGGCTCACTCCGTGCCAGCAAATTTTTCTTTGCCGATCACTTTTGAGCCAACGGTCGCATCACCGGGACAGGTCGTGCAGTACGCCGGCCACGGCAAAGGCATGACCGTGCTGCTGGAATCCGGCGGAATCGAAATCGCTCTTGAAAATGCGCCGGGCGCGAGTGGGTCCGCCAACAGCCTGAAAATCCAATTGCTGAACGCCGCCAGGCGGCAGACCGGCGCGAGTGGCGTACCGTTGAACGCCAGTTCTCCCGCGCCACAGCGGCGCCGCAAAAGACGACCCAGTGCGAACTCAATTCCACGAACGCGGCGCAGCCCGAACCGGCGAAACATGCCGCATCACGATACTCCCGGCCACGCCGGACAAGCGCCCCGCGGTCAACCTCCTCCAATTCAGCGGATCCCGCGCCAGACCAGACCTGCCGGGCAGTTGCAAACTCCGCAGGGAAGCCACACAACCAGCGAAGAAAGTTTCGCGTGGCAAGGCGCAAACGCCGTCGGCGGCGAAAGCAATTATTTCCTGGGCAACGATGCTTCAAAGTGGCGCACGCACGTGCGGCACTTCGCGGCAGCGGAAGCGCAGAACGTGCTGCCTGGAGTGGACATCGTCGCCTACGGCAACGCCGAAGGCGTGGAATACGATTTGCGCGTCGCGCCAGGCGTGAACGCGAACGACTTGCGTCTCGCGATCGCGGGCAGCGGCACTGGAGCGGCTGGCGCTGAACACCCTCGCCTGGATTCCGGGGGAGATTTGATCGCCACGCTCGATGGCCGAGAGCTGCGCATGAAGAAGCCGGCAATATACGAAGAGTGGGCTGCCACTGCTGACCGGCCGCTACGCCGGAAACAAATTGACGGCGGCTACGCCATGGCAGCAGACGGCAGCATCGCATTCCACGTTGCTCCACGCGATCCCCGCGCGACTTTAGTGCTCGATCCTTCGTTGACCGTGGCCTACACGACATTTCTAGGCGGCACAGGCAGCGAAACGGCGCAGAGCATCGCGCTCGACTCCGCAGGAGACGTGTACATCGGCGGCACCACCACTTCGGCGGCAACCTTCGCGCAACCCGGCAGTCGCCTCGGACCCAACGGCGGCTCTGATTTTTTCATCGCGAAAATTAATCCGTCGCTTAGCGGCCCAAGCTCGCTCGTTTACCTAACGTTCATCGGCGGCAGCGGCAGTGAACTCGGCGGCGCGATCGCGGTGGACAGCAAAGGCAACGTAGCGATTGCCGGCACCAGCACTTCGGTGGACTATCCAACAACCGATAGCAGCACGCTCACGCTAGGCACAAATGGCACAGCGGTAAACGACGCAGCCGTAACCGAAATTGACCCGACCGGCGCGAAAATGATCTATTCAACTCTGTTCGGCGGCAATGGCAACGAAGCTACACTCAGTTCCGGCGGCATCGCGATGGATTCCGCAGGCGACATCTATCTCGCGATGGACACGCAATCCACGAACTTGACGGTCGCTCCAACGGCAGCGCCTGGGCCATATTCCTCCGTTTACGGCGGGGGAGTCTCCGACGGCTTTCTCGCTATTTTCGTCCCCACAGCCACTGGCACAACCCCGCACCTGAAATACTGTACGTATCTGGGCATCTTCGCGGGCGTAACAATTACAGGCGTGGCCGTGGACTCGCTCGGCAATGCCTACCTCGCCGGCTACACCACGAATCCCACCGGTACGCTGCCCACTGCCAACGGTTTTCAGCAGACCTATGGAGGCGATCCCTTCGATGGATTCGTGATGAAAATTCTGCCCTCCGGAAACGGTCCAGCGGACTTGTCGTACGCCACGTTCCTGGGCGGCTCTGGACTGGATCAAGCGCTTGCGATCAGCGTGGGCACGCAATTGCCCGGCGCGGCCTATGTAACCGGAATCACGAAATCCATAGATTTCCCCGCGACCGGCACGCCGCGTTTCGGGAACACCGCGGGCTACCAAACAACTTTAAGCGGCGCGTCCAACGCGTTCCTTTCGGTGATAGGCCAGAACCCCGCGGGCGCTACGTCGCTGCTGTACTCCACCTACCTCGGCGGCGAGCAGAACGACTCAGGCCTGAGCGTATGGTTCGCGCAGACTAATCAGATTTATATTTCCGGCAGCACCACCTCCGCGAATTTTCCGGCGCTATTCAATTTTCAGCCGTTCAGCGGCGACCAGGACGCATTTGTCACCGAACTGGACCCGACTTCTGCCGGGGCCGCATCGCTGATATTTTCCACGCCGCTCGGCGGCACGTCAGCCGGAGGTGCCACCGCGACGGCGCTGGGTAACGCAGTCGTCACCGATGCCGAGGGCAACGTTTATCTGGCGGGTTCCACCACGGCCGGAAATTTTCCGCTGGCAGGGAATTCCAATTCGGGCGCGCAATCAACCTGCGCGAGCTGCCAGCAGACGCCGCCCGTGAATGACGCCTTCCTCGTGGAGATTGCTCCGAGCTCGGCGCCGCTGCCGAGCGTGACGCTGAAAACCGCGGAAAACGGTCCCAAATTAAATTTCGGCAGCCAGCCGGTTGGCTCGCAAAACATCCCGCCTCAGGCGATAGCGGTTTACAACACCGGCGACGCTCCCTTAAGCATTTCCAGCATCACTCTCGTCGGCACGAACAGCGCCGATTTTTCGCTGCAGGGCCCGCTCGCGTGCACCACCGTGCCCATTCCGCCGGGGGGTTATTGCTCCTTCGAGGTGGGATTTGTGCCATCACTGGTTGGACCCGAAGCGACTTTCGTCACTTTCACCGACAATGCGCCGCCAGGCTCCCAGGCCCTGGAAGCGGTCGGCAGCGGAGCCGGCCCGCTCGCCGTCGTCTCATCCGCCACTCTCAATTTCGGAAACCAGCCTGACGGAACGACCACGACGTTGCCTTTCACCCTGACCAACGCCGGGACGCAGCAGCTGAACATCACCAATCAATTGATACCTTCAGGCCCTGGCGCCGCACAATTTTCCGTCGCGATCTCCGGCCCCGCTCAAACTTGCGTAACCATCGCGCCGGGTGGAGTTTGTTCTCTCGTCGCCTCGTTCACGCCGTCCACTACCGGCGCGTTCACTGCCGAAGTCGAATTCATGGACAATTCAGGAGCCGGCTCGCCCCAAGCCGTGATCTTAAATGGCACGGGAACGGGCATGGCGCCGCTGCTCACCATCTCTCCCACCGCGGTCTCTTTCGGTACGCAACCCGTCGGCATCACCAGCGGATTGCAAAACGTCACGTTAACCAACACCGGAAGCGCTCTGCTGGAATTGATAGCCATCTCCATCACCGGCAGCAATTCCACGAATTTTGGATTTGTGCTTAAAGGCGCGACACCGTGTCCCTATCCGAGCGGCACCCTCGCCGGTGGCGCCAGCTGCACAATTTCGGTGGATTTCGCGCCGCAGGCACCCGGGCCAGTCAGCGCCACCCTGAGCATTTCCGACGACGCGGCGGGAAGTCCGCAAATTGTCGCGCTCAGCGGCACGGGCGGCGCGTCTGGCATTTCGGCCGCGCCCGCCACTTTGAATTTTGCGGCGCAGACGGTTGGAGCAGGCAGCGCCGCTCAAGCAGTGAGCGTGAACAATACCGGGACAACTCCGGTGGCAATGGCCATAAGCATCGCCGGAAACAATCCGGGTGATTTCGCCGAAACGGATAATTGTTCGCAGAGTCCGCTGGCTGGCGGCAAGACGTGCGTAGTCAACGTCATCTTCGACCCCACGCAGTCCGGTGGCCGCTCGGCTGAGGTGCTGATCACCGATACCGCCCCGCACAGCCCGCAAGTAGTGACGGTCAGCGGCACCGCAGCGCAGGCCGCCGCAACTATTTCTCCCTCCGGCACGATTGGATTCGGCAGCTCGCTAGCCGGCACCGCGTCCACGCCCATCACGGTCACTGTCACGAACAGCGGCACGCCTCCAGCGATATTGACCGTTCGCGGCGCGACCGTGAATCCCGCCGGCGATTTCGCGGCGGCCAATAATTGCACCGCGGGAGTTCCCGCCGGAGGCACGTGCACGCTGGCGCTGACTTTTACTCCGGCCGCGTCGCCTGTGGCCGCACCGTGCGGCTCCGATGCGGGAACGAAAACCGCATCTCTTACGATCACCGACAACTCGCCCACCAGCCCGCAAATCATCGCGCTATCCGGCACCGCCACGGACTATTGCCTCGCTCCCGCGGGCGTCGCCAGCCAAACCGTGATCGCGGGTAATCCGGCGACCTACCAGCTGGTCGCTGATTCCTTGGGTACGTTCGCAGGCGCCGTCGCGCTCACCTGCTCAGACGCAGCCTCGCTCAGCACCTGCTCAGTGCAGCCCGCGACCGTGAGCCTTACATCCGGCGCGCAAGCTCCCATCGTGCTCAGTGTAAGCACCACGGCGAACAGCGTAGCATCCCCTGACAAAACTCCGGACGCACATCGTTTCGGGCCGTTTGTGCCGCCTGCGGTCGCATGGCGCGTGCGCGGAATCATGCTGTGGATGCTTTTGTTGCTTTTGCCGATTTTGGTCAGGGCTTCGCTGGCAAAGCGCCTATCATCGCGCGCGATCCGCCTCGCCCACTCGGGCGCGCTCGCAATTCTGCTGTCACTCGGACTGGTAGCGTGTTTCGGCAGCGGCACCGTACCGTCGTCGCCCGTAGGCACCACAATCGGCACCTACTCGATTACAGTGACAGGAGCATTCACCGGCACAGGAGGAAGCACGACGCGAACCGTACAAGTCACTCTGATCGTTCAGTAATTTCTCGCCGCGAGCGCGCGCGCCAGTGCCAGTGTGCGAGTGCGCCTGTGCCTGCGGGGCAAACTGTGACGGCACTCCTTTAGGACGGCTGGAAACCATCTCACAAATGAGTGGGACCGGAAGGGCGGGGCTTCAGCCCCGCTGTAAAGCCTGCGCGAGAAGGGGCTTTACAGTTTGCGGAAAAAGGGATGGTTTTTGCGTGGCGGGCGGGTGCTTGCGATTTTCTCGCTCCGCTTTGCTTGGGTTTTCCGCCTCCGCAGCCAACCGCCCGCTGGGTTCCGCCGTCCCTTTCTCTGCTTTACGCTTCGCTCGGAATTAACTTGGCCATGCGCATCAGGTTGCACGCCGCCGCAGCCAAGCGAAACATCCAGTCCACTCGCCGGCGTCTGCGGAATTTCGTCTTCCTAAGCCCGGCCACAAATTTGATCCATCCGAAGGCCTTCTCCACCAGCTTCCGCTTGCGCTGACTGAGCGCGTAGCCGGCCCCCTCGCGCTCGCTCGGCGTCAACCAGTTCGGCCACTGCCACGATTGCTTCGCATATTCGGCGATGTGCGGTATCACTTGCATCGCGCGCAACTCCACAATGAATTTTTCTTCCTGAAATCCTTTGTCTCCGCCCAGCGTGATCGCCTGCACCTTGCCCCCTTCCTGCTTCCGGCGAATCTTGCGCAACATCTGCAACCCCGCCTCCCGCTCCGCGCGCGTCGCCGACTGCGTGACGCAGGCCTGCACGATCAAGCCATTCCGGTTTTCCGTCAGTACATGCCCCAAGTAGCTCGGCCGGGCTTCTCCCGCGGCGCTCTTCTTGTACAACCGCGCTTCCGGATCCGTCTTGCTCTCGTGCGTGTCGCGCAGCAATTTCTTCCCGCCGTATCCGCTGCCGCGTGCCGGCGGATCCTGCTTCTCGCGAAAACTCCTGCGGTTGGCCCAGGCCTCCAGCAACGTTCCGTCCACCGTGAAGTGCTCGTCCGAGAGCAGCCCTTGTTGCCTGGCCGACTCCAGCACCTGCTGGAAAAATTTCTCGGCGATCTCGCCCTCCAGCAGCCGCTCGCGATTCTTGGTGAACACCGTCACCTCCCACACCGCGTCGTCCATGCTCAGCCCCACGAACCAGCGAAACAGCAAGTTGTACTGCAGCTGTTCCATCAACAGCCGCTCGCTGCGCACGCTGTAGAAAAACTGCAGCAGCAGCGCGCGCAGCAATCTCTCCGGTGCGATCGACGGCCGCCCGCTGCGCGCGTACAGCGCGCTGAATTGCGGCGACATTTCTTTCAGCGCCGCATCTACTAGCACGCGCACTCGCCGCAGCGGATGATCCGCCGGCACTCGTTGCTCGCTGGAAAGGTAGCTGAACATCCCGTCTTGCACTTCGTCGTGTCCTCGCATGCTCCCTTAGACGCTCGCTATCCCCGCTCGTCGCAAACTCCCCCCCTTTTTCCGCAAACTGTTTAGCCCCTGAAGCCAAGTTTTTGTAATGCGGCTCAAAATTTATGAGCCGGGTTCTAGAAAACTTTAATCGCCAAATCGCGCGGATGAGAGCCCACCGCAATCAACGCGGTCGGCGGACGCGGCGGGGTCAATCCCGGCTGCCCCGAAGGCAAGGTTCTCGTGCGGATCGCCGCGACGTCGTTCGATGCAGTGTCCACCACCAGCAAAATGTCTCCTCCCGGAGTGAGCGCGCAAGTCACCGGCGCCTGTCCCGCTTGAATCGGCCGCCCCACTTGACGCGTTTCCACTGCAACCGGCACCACGTGTCCCGCAGCCGTATCCGAAACGTACAGCGTGCTGGTCGTGGGCGCGAACACTGCGGAGGTCGGCGACATTCCCAGCAGCAGAAAATCCGCCACTTCATTCGTATCCGTATTCACGATCAACAATCCGTGCGCTGAACTCGAAGTGATGTACAGCTCGCCGCCGTCAGGCTTCAGATCCAAATCATCGGCGGTTCCGCCCAGCGCCAAATTCGCCAGCATAACTTTTCGCTTCAAATCCACCACCGAAACCTGATTGGAAGTGCCCGAAGTGATGAAGGCCTTGGAATCGTCGGGCAGGATCGCGATCTGCTCCGGACCCGGCGCCGTCGCTACGGTGGCCACAAGAGCGAGCGTTCCAGCGTCGAGGAGCGAAACCGTCGCGTCATCCCGATTGCTCACCACAATAATCTTGCCGTCGCTTGTAACGCGCGCAATCCACGGCCGCCGTCCAGCGCGCCCTCGCGCCACAATCTGCCGCGTCGAAGTGTCTATCGCGACGACAGTGTTCGATCCCGAAGCGGCCACATACGCGCGCCGCCCATCCGGCGAAAAATCCAGTGCGTAAGGCGCCTCGCCCACCGGAATGCGCGCGACGATCTGATTCGCTTGCACGTCCAGCACCCACGCATAACCGCCTGCCGAGCTGAGCCCCCAAATCTCCGGACGCTTAGGATGCGCGCGCAAGCCGCTCGGCCCTGGCCCAACGACAATCGTACCGACAGGTGAAAGCTTGATCAGATCAATAACAGAGACCGTCCCGTCGCCCGTGTTTCCCACGTAAGCAAAAAGGTGCAATCCCGGACGCAAGAACGCCGGGCGCAGCTCCAGCGCGACTTCACGAATGGCCAGCACGGCGAGAATTACCAGCAGGAATACCAGGCGATAATTGAAGCGCAGTTTCAATTGATGGTGCGGCCCAGCACGGCGGCGATCTGGCGAACTTCCCGGATCAATTGCTCGAATTCCGCCGGCAGAATGGATTGCGGCCCGTCGGAAAGCGCGCGATCTGGATCGTGATGCACTTCCACCAGCAGCCCATCCGCGCCCACGGCCACCGCGGCGCGCGATAGCGGCAATACTTTGTTCCGCCGCCCCGTTCCGTGCGAAGGATCCACCACAATCGGGAGATGGCTGCGTTTCTGCACCGCGGGCACCACGGCCAGGTCCAGCGTATTGCGCGTGAAATCCGAAAAAGTGCGCACGCCGCGTTCGCACAAGATCACCGCGTAGTTGCCCTCGGACATCAAGTACTCGGCGGCCATCAGAAATTCGTCCAGCGTTGCGGACATGCCGCGCTTCAGCAGCACCGGCTTCTTGGCGCGGCCGGCGCGTTTCAAGAGCGAAAAATTCTGCATGTTGCGCGCTCCGATCTGGATCACATCCGCATATTCTTCCACCAGATCCAGCGATTCGTGGTCAATCGCTTCGGTGATGATTCCCAGTCCGAATTCCTTGCGCACCTCGCCCATAATTTCCAGTCCCGCTTCGCCCAGTCCCTGAAAGCTGTACGGGGAAGTGCGCGGCTTATAAGCGCCGCCGCGAAACAGCCGCGCCCCAGCAGCCTTCACGTGCTTCGCCACGGTGAACGCCTGCTCGCGCGTCTCAATCGCGCAGGGTCCGCCGACCATCGCCACTTCCGAACCTCCAAACGCCACGTCGCCCAGCGGCGTAGGAACACGCACCACCGTGTCTTCCGCTTTCACGTCGCGGCTCACCAATTTGTAAGGCTTGCTGACGGGAATACATTCAACCACCCCCGGCATGGATTCCAGCGACCCTAAATCCACCGCGCCGGAATTGCCCGTGATGCACACCGCCGTGCGTCCAGCCCCGGGCACCGGCAGCGCCTTGAAACCCAGCGACTCAATGCGCACACAAACCGCCCGCACCTGTTCGTCCGTCGCGTGCGACTGCATCACCACCAGCATGAACGCCCCCTGAGCAACTGCGAATCACAGAGTTTACTGCATGGGGGAAGCGGCCTGCAAATATCCGTCGCGCGACTTTAGGGGCAAAGCGATGCAAGAAAAGAAAGGACAATGGAGGCGCGGGGCGGAATCGAACCGCCGATAAAGGTTTTGCAGACCTTTGCCTTACCACTTGGCGACCGCGCCGGATGCTCGTGGCAGAACCAAATCATAGGATCGGAAACGCACCAGGCTGTATCGGAGATTCGCATCAATGTTATTTGCTAGTCTCTAGAAGCGATCTCATAAATGGGTCGGACCGGAAGGGCGGGGCTTTAGCTCGCCGCAAAGCCCGCAATGGAAGGGGCTTCAGCCCCTGAGGCCACGCTTTTCTATTTCGACTGAATATTTATGAGCTAGGTTCTAGTAACGTGCCAAACGAATCTGTCGCCAGAGGAGCATTGCATGAACCCAAATGAAAAACGTGGCGCGACAAGCCTGCTGCACACACTGCGCGTGCGAACCACTCGGCGCACCGAACTGCAAGACGTGACCGATCAGGTCGAGGCTGCGGTCCGCCAATCGAAATGCGCCGATGGCGTATGCCATCTCTACGTCCCGCACACCACCGCCGGCGTGCTCATCAACGAAGGCTGTGATCCAGCCGTGGCGGAAGACCTTGCGGCGGCGTTCGACCGCCTCGTGCCGCGCGTCGCAGGTTCAGCGCACGCCGAGGGCAACTCCGATTCGCACATTAAGACCGCCCTCGCCGGCTCGTCGGAAACAGTGTGGATTGTCGCCGGAAAACTCGCACTTGGCCGCTGGCAGCGCATTTTCTTCGCTGAATTTGACGGCCCGCGCAGCCGCGAACTCCGCGTCAAGATTGTTCCGGATGCTGCAACGTAAACGCCATGCTTCCCGTCCAAAGATTGGAATCACGCTAAGTGTCCGAGCGTGAAGTGAGTTTCAATTGGTTGTAAACTGGGTCCCATGAATCGAGCGGTGCGGCTGACAGCTGTGATCGGCCTTCTGGCACTCCTGGCTACCACCGGCGCCAGCGACGGAATATCCGCGAAGGATGAGGTTACGATCGCCGCGGTTGGGGACCAACAGGTCGTCGGCAAACCATTCGCCGTGCGCATCCGCAACAACGGCGAGAAGCGTCTCACTTTCTGCCTGGGCGCTTGCGGCTCTATCGTTGTCGCCGGCAGCGCGCGCCTCGCGCCGAGTTTCGCTGTGCAATCACGCAAGGGCAAGAAATGGAGCAGGGAGACGCTGACCTGTACGGCCGGGCCCGACGCAACTTCCAGCATCCTGCACGGCGGCGAAATCCTGGAATTCACAATTAAGGTAACGCAGCCCGGCACCTACCGCTTGTGGCTCAGTTACAAAGACGTAAGCATCGAAGACGTTGGCGCGCATTGCGAGGCCATCAAGGACGGCAAGGCCGTGCAGCAGGCACGATCCGACGCATTCGACGTAGTCGCGGCGCCCAAATGAACCTCGGCGTTTATATTCAGGTGCCCTTCTGCCAGACCAAGTGCACATATTGCAATTTTCACACGGGCGTAGTCGCCCGCGAAAAGTATGGGCCCTACGCCGGCGCGGTTCGCCGGGAAATCGCGCAGCTGGTGGCGAGCGGGGAAGTGCCCAGCCTGCGCGACGCGCAAGTGGACACCGTGTATTTCGGTGGCGGCACGCCAAGTTTACTGGAGCCATCGGCGCTCGCGGGAATCCTGCACGCGCTGCGCCAAATGTTTTCCTTTGCGGATTCCACGCCACTGCATTCCGAGTCCGCGCTCGACTCGACGTCCCCTGCGCATCCTGAAATCACACTGGAAGCCGACCCCGAAACCATTACCCCTGAAAACGCGCAAGCTTGGATCGCTGCCGGATTCAACCGCATCAGCCTCGGCGTGCAATCGTTCAACGACCGCGAACTCCAGGCCGCCGGCCGCATGCACCGTCGCGCTGATATTTTTACGGCAGCGAAAATTCTGCGCGATGCAGGCTTTCTAAATATCAGCATGGACCTGATCGCCGGTCTCGCCCGGCAGACGCGCGAATCGTGGGAAGAATCGGTCGCGCGCGTCCTTGAAATTCGTCCCGAGCATGTTTCAATTTACTTGCTCGAAATTGACGAAGGCAGCCGCCTGGGAAAAGAATCGCTCGCGGGCGGCGCCCGCTACAGCGCCGAAGCCGTTCCTAGTGACGATGCGATGGCCGAATCGTACGAATCCGCCTGCGCTCGCCTCTCGGACGCCGGGTACGAGCACTACGAAATCTCCAACTGGGGCCTGCCCGCCTTCCGTTCGCGCCACAATCTGAAATATTGGCGCCGCGAACCGTACATCGGCCTCGGCGCGGGCGCGCATTCCTTCGATGGCGCAAAACGCTGGTCAAATGTGCATGATTCAGCGGAATACGTCGCCCGCATCGAAAGCGGAGTCTCGCCGCGCGAACAGATCGAACCAGTGACCGCTCAGCAAGCGCTCGAAGAAGAATTATTCCTCGGCTTGCGCCAGCTCGAAGGCATTGACCTCGCCCGCGTCGAAAAACAATATGGCGTCAGCCTGCAAGCCCGCATCGCCGGCCTGCGCGAACAGGGATTGCTGGAGATGGATGGCGCGCTCTTGCGCCTCGCTCCCGCGCACCTGACCGTATCGAATGAAGTTTTCGTGGAATTGCTGGAATAAGGAGCCGAGTGTGCACAGCGGACTCGCAGAACAGCCGCAGAAAAACGCCGTCGTGGATTTGCGCAGCGATACGGTGACGCGCCCCACTCCTGTGATGCGCGCCGCCATGGCTGCTGCCGAAGTGGGCGACGATGTGTACGGCGAAGACCCCACCGTAAATCGCCTGCAATCGCGCGCCGCGGAAATTTTCCAGCGTGAAGCTGCGCTGTTCGTGCCGTCCGGCTGCATGGGCAACCTGCTCGCCATCATGGGCTGGACGCAGCGCAGCAACGAAGTGATCTGTGAGCAGCGTGCGCACGTGAACCTCTACGAACTAGCTTCGATGTCCGCGATCGCCGGGGTAATGCCACGCACAGTTCCGACGCCGAGCGGCATATTAACCTGGGAACTCATCGAGCCGCTGATCCGCGAAAAAATCTACTACGATTCGCAGACCGCGCTAATCACTTTGGAAAACACCCACAACATGCACGGCGGCACGGTGTACCCAATCGCCGTGGCCGAAGACATTTGTGAGCGCGCCCACGCAGCAGGGTTGCGCGTGCACCTCGATGGCGCCCGGATTTTCAACGCCGCGGTCGCACTAGGGAAGAGCGTCGCGGAAATCACGCGCAAATTCGATTCCATAATGTTCTGCCTGTCGAAAGGCCTGGGCGCGCCGGTCGGCTCGCTCCTCCTGGGCTCGCACGATTTCATCAAGCAAGCGCACATCCACAGAAAAATGCTAGGCGGAGGAATGCGCCAGGCGGGCGTGCTAGGTGCCGCTGGACTCATCGCGCTTGAAGAATCACCGAAGCGACTGCATCTCGATCACGAAAACGCCCAACGTTTGGCGAACGGCCTCGCGGCGGTGAAGGGAATCGCTCTCGATCCAGCCCGAGTAGTCACTAACATCGTGATCTTCGACGTGCGCGGCACCAACCGAACCGCCGCGGAGATCAGTGAACAGCTGGCAGCCAGAAGAGTTTTATGTTCGGCGACCGACAAATATTCCGTGCGCATGGTCACGCACTGCGACGTTGATCGCGTTGGAATTGATGCCGCCCTAGCAGTCGTCGCGCAAGTCGCCGCCGAAAAAGCGCCCTCAGCCGCCGCACATTAAACGAACGCTGCTCGCCGCAGGCGCCGCAATCCCGCCGCGCGCGCCGTCACTTCTTCAGTTATACTTTCGCGCGGATTGCTGCAGCGCAGGGGCAGCGGTGCAGGCTTCAAGAAAGATCCGGGAGTGTGAGCGTGAAGATTCCGAAATTTTTGCCGATCTGCATCAAAGTAGGGCTCCCCGTTATCCTAATCACAGGTGGATTGATGACTTTCCAATCGCAAAAAGCAGCTAGTGCCGCGCAACAGCAAGCCACGCCGCCTCCCACGGTCGAAGAAGCCCGCCCGTTCACCGACGCCGCCGAAAAACGCCTACTCGACCTGTGGATCAAAGCCAGCCGTGCGCAATGGGTACAGGAAACTTTCATCACCGACGACACCGAAATCCTCGCAGCGCAAGCCGATCAGAACGTGAAAGCCGCAACGTCCGAGCTGGCCGCGCAGGCGCAGCGGTTCGAGCCGCTCGACCTCCCGCCCGACGTCAAACGCAAGCTGAACCTCATCAAGCTTTCCGTGGACATCCCATCGCCACGCAATCCCAAACAAAGCGCGGAACTTTCGCAGATCAACGCGTCCCTGCAAAGCGATTACGGCAAAGGAAAATGGTGCCCGGACGGCGCGCAAGGGAAGTGCCTCTCGTTGAACGACCTGGAAAATATCATGGCCACCAGCCGCGATCCCGTCGAACTGCAACGCGCATGGATCGGCTGGCACGCCATCGCGCCGCCGATGCGCGAGCGTTATTCCCGCATGGTCGAACTAGCGAATGAAGGCGCGCGCGAAGTGGGATTCGCAGACGTGGGCGCAATGTGGCGCTCAAATTACGATATGCCTCCCGGCGTTTTCAGCGCGGAAATGGATCGTTTGTGGGAACAAGTCCGCCCGCTGTACGTTTCGCTCCACGCTTACGTTCGCACGCAGCTGGTGAAAAAATATGGCCCGGGCGTGATCGGGCCCGACGGCGCGATTCCCGCGCACCTGCTCGGGAATATGTGGGCGCAAGATTGGGGGAATATTTATCCACTTGTCGCTCCGGCAAACGCCGACCCCGGCTACGACCTGACGGAAATTCTGAAAGCCAAGCAAATTGATCCCCTCGGAATGGTCCATTATGGCGAGCGTTTTTTCATGTCGCTGGGATTCGCCCAGCTGCCGCAGACATTCTGGCAGCGCTCCATGTTCGTCAAGCCGCAAGACCGCGACGTAGTCTGCCACGCCAGCGCGTGGGATATCGATTTCGTGGACGACCTCCGCATCAAAATGTGCATCGAGCAGAAAGCTGAGGATTTCTCCACGATCCACCACGAGCTCGGCCACAATTTCTACCAGCGCGCCTACGACACCCAGCCGCCGCTCTTCCGCAACAGCGCGAACGACGGCTTCCACGAAGCCATCGGCGACACCATCGCGCTCTCCGTCACTCCCGAATATCTAAAACAGATCGGCCTGCTGGAAAATGTTCCGCCGGAATCAGCGGACATCGGCATCCTGATGCACAAAGCGCTGGAAAAAGTCGCGTTCCTCCCATTTGGCTTGCTCATTGACAAGTGGCGCTGGGAAGTTTTCTCCGAAAAAATCACTCCTGCCGATTACAACAAAGCTTGGTGGGAGCTGCGCGAAAAATATCAGGGCGTCAAGCCTCCCGTCGCGCGCAGCGAACAGGATTTCGATCCTGGCGCGAAATATCACGTCGCCGCGAACGTTCCCTACGCGCGCTATTTCCTCGCGGACATTCTCCAATTCCAATTTCATCGCGCTCTCTGCCGCCAGACGGGATACAAAGGTCCGCTCCATCGCTGTTCGATCTACAACAATAAAGAAGCCGGCGCGCGCCTGAACAAAATGCTCGAAATGGGCCAGAGCCGTCCCTGGCCCGAAGCGCTCGAGGTAATGACCGGCGAAAAACAAATGGACGCCACCGCGATCCTCGACTATTTCGCACCGCTGAAGAAATGGCTCGATGAGCAAAACGCCAAAGATGGCGCAAAGCTCGATTGGTAGCGCATTTCGGGTAGCCGTGCGTCGGAGGATTTAATGCGCAAGATTGCTGGATTAGTGCTAGTCGTGGCTACGGGCCTCGTCTGCGCGGGGTTACCGATCGCCAGCGCGCAATCCCCCAATCCCGCCGGCGCCACAAATAACGATTGGGCCTACTACGGCCACGATGCAGGCGGCACGCGCTATTCACCCCTCACGCAGATCAATCGTGAAAATGTGACGAACCTGAAAGTCGCATGGACTTTTCACACAGGAGACATTTCCGACGGCAGCGGCCGCCCAAAACGCAGCGGCCTGGAAACCACGCCGATCCTCGTGGATGGCATCCTCTACCTCAGCAGCCCCTTCAATCGCGTATTCGCCGTGAATCCGGAAACAGGCAAGCAACTCTGGGTTTACGACCCCATGATCGAACTCGCCGGAGATTACGGCGACGGCCTGATTAATCGCGGCGTGGCCACCTGGCTCGATCCCAAGCGCGCGAAAGGAAAGCGCTGCCGCCGCAGAATTTTCGAAGCGACGCTTGACGCGCGCCTGATCGCACTGGACGCCGCGACCGGCGACCCCTGCACGGATTTCGGCAATCGCGGACAAATCAGCCTCCGCGATGTGGCACGTTATATTCCCGGCGGATATCACATGACCTCGCCACCCGCGGTGATCGACGACATGGTCGTCGTAGGCTCGGCGATTGACGACAATTCCCGTGTGGACATGCCCAGCGGCGTAGTCCGCGCCTTCGATGCGCGCACCGGAGCCCTACGCTGGAGGTGGGAGCCGCTGCCGCCGAACGATCCCAATTCCGCCGCACCAACCGGCAGCACATCCACAAACCCGAACGCCACAAAAGTGTGGCGCACCGGCGCAGGAAACGCCTGGTCCGTGATGGTGGTAGATCCCAAACGCGATCTGATTTTCGTCCCCACGGGCAGCGCCAGCCCTGACTATTACGGCGGCATGCGCGCCGGCGACAATAAATGGGCCGACTCAATCGTCGCGTTGCACGCAAAAACCGGAACAATCGCCTGGGGATTTCAACTCGTCCATCACGATCTGTGGGATTACGATAGCGCATCGCCCCCGCTGCTCACCACCGTGCAGCACGACGGCAAAAGCGTGCCGGTGGTAATTCAAGGCAACAAAACCGGATTCCTCTACGTGCTGAATCGCGATACGGGCGTCCCAATTTTTCCCGTGGAAGAAAGGCCCGTGCCGCAATCCGATGTTCCGGGCGAAGTCACATCGCCCACGCAGCCTTTTCCGCTTGCGCCTCCATCTCTGGTGCCGCAAAAACTATCCGCGGACGACGCCTTCGGCATCACGCCAACAGACCGCGATTACTGCCGCGAGCGCCTCAAGAGTCTGCGCAACGATGGGCTCTTCACGCCGCCAAGCTTGCAAGGCTCGCTCTCGGAACCTGGGAATGTCGGCGGCATGAATTGGAGCGGCTACGCGTTCGACCCGCAGCACAGCTTGCTGCTGGTCAATACGAATAACATTGCAGCAGAAATGGGCGTTGTCTCTGCCGACAAATACTGGGACACCGTTGGCAGCAACAAGGGCGACCTCGAATTCACGCAGCAATACGGCGCGCCCTACGGAATGTTTCGCACTTTTCCTTTCGCGAAAGCGCATCACCTGCCGTGTACTCCCCCACCATGGGGAACTCTCGCCGCGGTGGACATGACGCAAGGCACGATTCGCTGGCAAGTGCCCCTCGGCTCATTCGCGCCGAGCAAACCGGCGGTGCCGCTGGGCGCAATGAGCCTCGGCGGCCCCATCGTCACTGCAGGCGGCCTGGTCTTCATCGCTGGAACAGTAATTGACCCGGCGATTCGCGCGTTCGACGTCGAAACCGGAAAGGAAATCTGGAAGTTCGATCTTCCCACTTCCGGCGCCGCAACGCCGGTGACTTATCAAGTGCACCCGGGCGGAAAACAATTTCTGGTGATCGCCGCAGGCGGCCACGCCAAGGTGACGGAGGAAAAGCAGACGGACGAGATCGTCGCATTTACCCTGCCGTAATCTTAGGTTCCAGGATTTTCGCGCGCGCCGACCCCTGTGGTATAAATTGAAGCGCGGGTTCGGTATTTATCTTTTTTATCGGCGAGGCCACGTGGAATTTGCGCTCACAGATGAACAGCAGCAGCTGCGGCGAACGGTGCGCGAGTTTGCCGAGGGCGAGATCCTGCCGCATGTGATGGAATGGGACGAAGTGTCGAAGTTTCCCTCCGAATTAATTCCTAAGCTGGCTGAAATGGGTTTCCTCGGCGTGATTTTCCCCGAAAAATACGGCGGCGCAGGCATGGGCTACGCCGAATACGCCATCATCATCGAAGAACTCTCACGTGTGGATGGTTCGATCGGCATCATCGTCGCCGCGCACAATTCGCTCTGCACCAATCACATCTACAAATTCGGCAGCGAAGACCAGAAGAAAAAATACGTCACGCCCCTCGCGCAAGGCAAGAAACTCGGCTGCTGGTCGCTCACCGAACCCGAGGCAGGCTCCGACGCAGGCGGCACGCGCACCACGGCCGTGAAGAAAGACGGCGGCTGGCTCATCAACGGCTCGAAAACTTTCACCACAAACGGGCATTACGCCGACGTCTGCGTGGGCATGGCCGTCACCGACCCCGCAAAAAAGAGCCATGGAATTTCCGCCTTTATCATCGAGAAGGGCACTAAGGGATTCAAGCCCGGCAAAAAAGAAAACAAGCTAGGCCTGCGCGCCAGCGACACCAGCGAAGTGGTTTTCACCGATTGCCACGTTCCCGCCGAAAATCTGCTCGGCAAAGAGGGCGAAGGATTCGTCAACAGCCTGCAAATTTTGGATGGCGGACGAATTTCGATTGCCTCTCTCGGCCTCGGCATGGCGCAAGGCGCGTACGAAGCCTCGGTACGTTACGCCAAACAGCGCAAACAATTCGGCAAAGCCATCGCCGAGTTTCAGGCCATCCAGTTCAAGCTTGCCGATATGGCCACGCAGATCGAAGCCGCGCGACTGCTCACGTATCAAGCTGCATGGCTCGCCGACCGCGCGATTGCTTCAGGCAATCACGACGCGCGCATCACCCAGGAATCCAGCATGGCCAAGCTTTACGCCGGGGAAGTCGCCGTGCGCGTCGCGAACGAAGCGGTGCAAATTCACGGCGGCTATGGATTCATCAAGGATTATCCGGCCGAAAAGTTTTATCGCGACGTGAAGTTGTGCACAATCGGCGAGGGCACCAGCGAAATCCAGCGCCTTGTAATCGCGCGCCAGATTTTGGGCAAGAAATAATTCAGCTTTTTGGCGCCGGCACTCATCGGTTCCAGCCGTTCCAGTGATACCATTCCGAGGCTGCAATTCACGTTGCTATGACTGTGTCCGTCGAAAACTGGGCCGAGCAAGTGCGCGCAGGAGACGTGCGCGCAATATCGCGCGCCGTTTCCGCCATCGAAAATCGCGAGCGCGAGGCGGAAGAAATTCTGCGCCAGCTTTTCCCGCACACCGGTCGCGCCTATCGCGTGGGCATCACCGGCGCGCCGGGAACGGGGAAGAGCACGCTGGTGGATCGCCTCGCCAGCCACTATCGTGCCGAGAAGAAAACCGTCGGCATCATCGCGGTGGATCCATCAAGCCCGTTCACCGGCGGCTCGATTCTCGGCGACCGCATCCGCATGCAAGGCCACGCCACCGATGCCGGCGTCTTCATCCGCTCGATGGCCACGCGCGGATTTCTCGGCGGTTTGTCGCAAGCAGCACGCGACACCACGCTGCTGCTCGACGCCGCCGGAAAACAAATCATCCTGGTGGAAACGGTCGGCGTAGGGCAGGGCGAAATCGAAATCGTGCGCCTGGCGGATTGCACCATCGTGGTGCTGATGCCGGGCATGGGCGACGACGTGCAAAGCCTGAAGGCCGGCCTGATGGAAATCGGTGACATCTTCGTGTTGAATAAATCCGACCGCGAAGGCGCAGACCGCTTTGAGCAGCAGCTGAAGGGAATTCTGCAGCTCGTCCCGGAACGCGACGGATGGAAACCGCCGGTAGTACGCACCATCGCCACGGAAAATAAGGGCGTGGCCGAACTCGGACGCCAGATTGAATTATTTCGTAAACATTTCGAGCAAGCCCACGAACGCCAGGCGCGCGAAATCGCGCATTGGAAAGAATGGATTTTGCAATTGCTGGAAACGCGCCTGATGGAGCGCGTCGCGGGAAAGTATCTCGGTGAAAAAGAGCTCGACGCAATCGCAGCCGCTGTGGCCGAACGAAAAACGGACCCGTACGCCGCGGTAAACGAAATCCTGGCGCGAGCCGGACTTGGAGAGACTCGTTGAAGCTAGGGGACCTGGAATTTCACGTGCTCGTGGATGGATATGTAGCGCTGGATGGCGGGGCGATGTTTGGCGTGGTGCCGAAAGTATTGTGGGAGAAGAAAATTCCCGCGGACGGCCGCAATCGCATCCGGCTGGCCATGAATTGCCTGCTGGTGCACGCAGGCGGGAAACGAATCCTGGTGGAGACGGGCATCGGCGCGAAAATGCCTCCGAAGCTGCGTGACATTTACGGCATCGAAGGGCCGTTCTTGAACGACCGGCTCGCGGATCACGGTCTGGACCCGAGCGAAATTGATATCGTGATCAACACCCACCTGCATTTCGATCATTGCGGCGGGAACACGCGCGTCGAAAAGGACAAAGTCGTTGCCGCATACCCCAACGCGAAATATGTGGTGCAGCGCGGAGAATACGAGCATGCCAAGCATCCCAACGAGCGCGACCGGGTCAGTTACATGCTGGAGAATTACGAGCCCCTGGCTACCGCCAAACTGGCGCTGCTGGAAGCCGATCGCGCCATCGCCCCCGGCGTCGAATTAATTCGCATCCCGGGGCACACCGCCAACATGCAGTGCGTGAAACTGACTGGAGGCGGCAAAACGGCGCTCTTTCTCGCGGATTTGGTGCCCACTACCGCGCATTTGCCGCTGCCCTGGATTATGGGCTTCGACTTGTACCCCATGACCACACTCGAAAATAAAAAGAAGTGGATCCCGGAATTGATTCAGGAAGGCTGGATCGCGCTGTTCTGTCACGATGCCAATACGCAGGCCGCCTACATCCGCGAGCGCGACGGACGCTGGGAAGCCGAACCAATAAAGGTGGACTGAAAATGTCGCAATCTGCAAAACGCTCCGAGAGAGCCGCGGCGAAATCCGCACGCAAGCCCGGCGCAAAGAATGAAAAAGTGAAAATCGGCATCATCGGCGGCAGCGGCCTGTATTCCATGCCCGGGCTCACCGATACGCGCGAAGTCCGCGTGAAGACTCCGTTTGGCGATCCCTCCGACGCAGTCGTCATTGGCACGCTGGAAGGGAAGCGCGTCGCATTTCTCGCGCGGCACGGCCGCGGCCATGTGTTTTCACCGAGCGACATCAACTACCGCGCCAATATCTGTGCGCTGAAAATGCTCGGCGTCGAACGCATCATTTCCGTCAGCGCCGTAGGCTCCCTGCGCGACGACCTCCCGCCGCTGGATTTTCTAATCGCCGATCAATTTTTCGATCGTACCCGCGGCCGCATCGCCACTTTCTTCGGCGGCGGCATCGTCGCCCATGTTGGCTTTGACAAGCCTACCTGCACGCATCTTTCCGCGCACATTGGCGAAGCCTGCGCCCGCGCCGGAGTGAAAGCGCATCCGGCCGGCACCTACGTTTGCATGGAAGGCCCGCAATTTTCCACGCTGGCCGAATCACAAACGTATCGCCAGTTGCGCTTCGACGTGATCGGGATGACCAATCTGACCGAAGCCAAACTCGCGCGCGAAGCGGAAATCTGCTATGCCACGATCGCCATGATCACGGACTACGATTGCTGGCACCCGCAACACGATGCCGTGACGGTGAGCGAGATCATCGAGAACCTGAATCGCAACACGTCAAACGTGCAGCGCGTGCTCCATGAAGCCGTCGCGCAATTGCCGGATGGCCGCGCCTGCAAATGCGGAGCGGCGCTCGCCCACGCCATCTTGACCGATCGTAAAATGATTTCTGCCGCGACGAAGAAGCGTCTCGCGCCGATCATCGGCAAGTACATCTCGTAATTACCGCGCACGCAAAATGTAAGCAGTGAGGAGCGTTCATGTCATTACTAGTCGTCGGTTCGGTGGCGTTCGATGGAATCGAGACGCCCTACGGCAAGCACGATCGCCTGTTGGGCGGCGCCGCCAGTTATTTCGCGCTTGCCGCGTGCCACCTGGCGCCGGTGCGCCTGGTGGGCATCGTCGGCGACGACTTTACGGCGAAAGATGTCGCTGTCTTTAAACATCAGCACATCGATTTGCAGGGTTTGGAACGAGCCACTGGAAAAACCTTCTATTGGGCCGGCCACTACAACCAGAACATGAACGAGCGCACGACGCTGATAACCGACCTCAACGTCTTCGCGAATTTTCACCCGACCCTGCCGCCGTCTTACACGGACTCGTCGTTCATATTCCTGGGGAATATTGACCCGACTCTGCAGCACTCGGTTCTAAAGCAAGTCACGCACAAACCCAAAGTGGTGGGTTTGGACACCATGAACTACTGGATCGAGCGCACGCCCGCCGAATTGAAAGAAACGCTGAAACACATTCAAGTGCTGGTGATCAACGACGATGAGACCCGCCAGCTGACCGGGCAGCACAATCTGACGCGCGCCGCCAAAGAAATCTTCAAGATGGGCCCAAAAACGCTGGTGATCAAGCGCGGCGAACACGGCGCTATCATGATGCACGAAAAATTCCTGTTCTCCGTGCCGGCTTTTCCTCTGGAAGAAGTTCACGATCCCACCGGCGCAGGCGACAGCTTCGCCGGCGGCTTCATGGGCTATCTCGCAGGCGCGGGGAAGGTGAACGAGCGCACGCTGCGCAATGCGATGGTGTACGGTTCCGTGCTAGGCAGCTTCGCGGTGGAAAAATTCGGCGTGCAGCGCCTCACCACTCTCAAACGCAGCGAAATCCACGCCCGCGCGCGCCTTTTCTCGAAGCTCACTTCGTTTCAGCTCTAAAGGATCCGCCGCGAAAAATCCTGCCGCGCTCAGCGGAGGGTAAGCGTCATCGAGCGGAAGTCCATGGTGACGCTGCTGGCCTGATTCAAAATATCCATGCCGAGATTGCCGAAGTACCATTGGCTCCCCGGGTTATGATCCTCCAACAGCACATGAGCGGGCTTCAGCACCACGTCGCGCCCTCCAGCCTGCAGCGTCACAGACGGTACCACCATGGAATCAAAGCTCGCGCTGCCGTCAACGCCCGTCAGCGTATGCGATTCCTTCTTGCCCTCGGCGCTCACCAAGTCCGCAAATTTCTTCGCGAACGCCGGATATAAATCAGTCCTCTGCGCGCCCGTGTCAAAACTGAATTCCATCGCCTGATGCTGAAAATCTACTTGTACAACCGGTGAACCACCGTCGAACGCAAGGTTGGCGTGGCGAATGTCGGCGCGCGGCAATGGAAACGCGCAATCGATGGTTTGCGCCTGCGCGCTCCAGCGCACGGTCTGCAGCGCCAATATCACCGGGATGCCAAGAATTCCGCGAGTGCCTTCGGGCATGCCGTCAAATGGCGGTTGCGCGTCAGGCAGCACGTAGAAGGCCACATGGGCCAGACGCACGTTGCCCACGGTAAGCGTGTCTGCAACGGCGACGCGCGGTTTTATTCCGTTGCCGCTCATGCCGTCAATGCTCGTTCCGGCTTCTTGCATCGTGAAACCCAAACGCTTGGCTTCCGATTCGCTCAGCAGCGACAGATCCGCGTCGGTATCCAGAGCATAAGTCGCCAGTTTTTCATTTATCGAAACCCGCACAAGTAAGTTTCCATCGAGCGTCTCGGTGGGAACGGTAGATGCCTGCCTCCGTATCACGCTCTGGTCGGGCGTTTCGCTGAGCACTCGAAATAGCGGTTGTATGTTCTTCACGTCCATGGCATCGGGCTTCTCCGCGAGCAGCACTTCGGTCTGCGCCAGCGCCTCGCGATATTGCCCGCTCCTCAAGTACATACCCGCGAGCAACGTACGCGCTTCATAGCCGCCGCGCCCATGCGGCGTCGCGCGAATCACATCTCGCAAATCCTTTTCGGCCAGTTCCCGCTGATTGAACACCGCGAGAACCGCGGCGTGATAGAAACCGGGCGCTTTCGAAGCCTCCACCGCATCGCGCAACGCGAACCAATGATGGCCCTCGTATAGCGCGGCAAAATCAGGCCCGGCCAGATTGGCAGCGAAGCACCACGATGCAGCCAGTATCACGCCGAAAAAAAATATCCAACGCATCTTAGAGAACACTACCACGCGATTACGCCTTCCGCTAGAATCTCAATCGGCGCGCGCCACGGAGGTGCGGTGCTCCACGATCTGAATTCTTTCATTCTGTTGCGGCTCCTGCTTGCAGCTTTTCTGGGCGGATTGATTGGCCTGGAACGCCAGCTCCGCCGCAAGCCCGCGGGCATTCGCACCAACATGCTGATCTGTTTCGGCGCGGCGCTCTTCACCATCATTTCCTACGAAATGGCCGGCGAAGTGGGCGGCGACCACACGCGCATCGCCGCGCAAATTATTCCCGGCATCGGTTTCATCGGCGCCGGTGTAGTGATACGCGATCGCGGAGCCGTGCTGGGCATCACCAGCGCCGCGACCATTTTCGTAATGGCCAGCATCGGCATGGCCGTGGGTGCCGGGATGCTTGCGACCGCGATTTTCTCCACCCTGATGGTGCTGGTAGCCCTGGTGGCGTTGGGCTATATCGAAGACCGCCTCGGCCTGCAAACGCGCTTGATGACGTTTCAATTGATAGCCGCAGCGAACGCCGATCTGCTGGTTTCCGCGCATCGCATCGTCGAAGGCGCCAAGATCGAAGCGCGCCGCTGGCAAACGCACACCAGCGACGATGCACTAATCGTGGATTTCGAAGCGGAAGTGACCTATCACCAGGAGCGCGAACTATTCACAAAATTTGCCGCCCTCAACGCCAAAGTCGAGGCGCGGCCGATGCGCGCATGACACGCTGTTCCGCCACGTGTACCGATTTGGTGCAACGCCTCTGCGCCTCGCCACGCAAGCCTTCGCCGCACCGCCTCGGTTGCGCCCTACAACATCGCCTCCAAATCCTGGGCCAACCAAACACCGCCAACGCGAATCCGAGTTGACGAGTGTTCGCCGGGGTGCTATCAATTCTTGGGTATTATTCAGGGGACTCGCAGGCATTAGGATCGTTTCCCTCGTTCGGCTATCCCAGCGACGCCAACGAATCGCGGCGCCCGTTTTTGTGAACACTACCGGTGAAAATTACAGGAGGACAGGCTTGATGCGTTTGCGGTGGACCGCGCTCATACTGCTTGGCGTACTGACGATTCTGACCTCGAGTTGCAGTTCGAGCAACGGCCTCACCCCCGCGCCAGGCCAGCCGAATCCCACCCCGATCATCACCGGCCTGTTTCCATCCAGTGTCACCGCAGGCAGCCAGTCCTTCACCATGTTCATCGGCGGCACGGGCTTCATTGACGGATCCACCGGAACTTCCACGGCGTTTTGGAACGGCTCCGCGCGCTCGGCCTCGGTAAATTTAAACACCGGACAAATGGCCATTACCGTTCTGGCTTCCGACGTTGCAACCCCCGGGACGTCGCTGGTAACGGTTTCCAATCCGCTTCCGGGCGGCGGGATCACCATAAACGCCGCGCCATTCACGGTTTTTCCGACCCAAACGAACACGCCCCTGATTTCCAGTCTCAGTCCGGCGACTGCCAGTCCCAACACCGCTGCGTTCACGCTCACTGTAAATGGTTCGAATTTCGTTTCTGGTAACGCGAATAACCCCGCCATGCCCAACCCGACGCCGCCTTATTCCGGCTCCGTCGTTGCTTTCAACGGCAGCCCGCGCACCACGGCGTTCGTCAGCGCCACCCAATTGACCGCGCAAATCGCTGCCGCGGACATCCAAGCGTCGGGTTGCAATGGCATCAGCGTGTTCACCTACACCGGCGGCGGCACTGAAATTTTCTCGCCGGCGGTCAGCTTCCTGGCTTCGTCCACCAAGGCGCCCGCAATCTGTTCGCTTTCGCCCTCCAGCGTGGTGGCCGGAGCTTCCGATTTCACCGTCACGGTCAGTGGCGCGAGCTTCGCTGCGAACTCCACCGTCAGGTGGAACAACAGCGCGCGCACCACCACCTTCGTCAACGCCAATACCGTGCAGGCTCAGATCAAGGCGGCCGACGTGGCCCACGCGGGAGTCGAGCCGATCACCGTCGTGAATTCCGGCGGCGGCGCGACCCCACCGCTGAATTTTTCGATTTTGCCCACTCCGCCGATCGCTCCCACCATCACTGCTATCGCGCCCGACCATGCCACGGTTCTCGGTGGAGGGTTCACGCTTACCGTAACCGGCACAAACTTCCTTCAGAACTCCGTGGTGGATTGGAATGGCGCGGCGCGCACCACCACGTACAAGAGCGCCACGTCTCTGCAAGCGCAAATCCTGCCTACCGATCTCACCATCCCCGGAACTGTTGAAATCACCGTGCTCAACCTGGCATCCAACGGTGCTTCGGCCTTTTCCAACGAGTTCCCATTCACGATCAATCCCCAGAGCGGCGCTGCGGTGAAGTTCCCTCAGGTTGTTTCCGTCAGCCTTGCTGGTGGGTCCGCCGACGGCCCCAGTGAAGCTCCGGCGATCAGCGCCGGCGGACGATACGTCGCGTTCTACTCGCAAGCGAAAAATTTGATTGCTGCCGCGGCCTCTGGAAATATTTTTGTGCGTGACACTTGTGTGGGCGCGGCAAATTGCACCCCGAAAACTTTGGCCGTGGACGTGGCACCCGATGGCAGCGCGCCGAACGGCAAAGCAGGCAGGCAACTGGCCATCAGCGGCGACGGCCGCTTTGTGGCCTTCGTCTCGCGCGCGACGAATTTAGTCCCCGGCAACGCCGTCGTCTCCCTAGGTTACTGGGAACTGTACGTGCGCGATCTTTGCGCCGGCGCAAATGCTCCTTCCGGCTGCACCCCGCACACCGAGATTATTTCGCTCGGCGCGGACGGAGAAGCCGCGAGCGGCCCGAGCACCAGCCCGTCGCTCAGCGCAGACGGCCGCTTCATCGCCTTCGTTTCCGCAGCCACCAATCTTGTCGCGGAGCAACCCTCCTCGTTGCCGCAAGCCTACGTGCGAGACACCTGCGCAGGCCCCACGGCAACGAAAGCGTGCGTCGCGCGCACCTTCGCCATTCCAGTGGATGATGAAGATCGCGTCGCCAGCGCGCAAGCCGGACGACCAGCGATTTCCGCCGACGGCCGCTACGTAGCCCTGGAAATGTGGACCGCGAAATCGGCAGCGCAAAATTCAGCGAGCACTTCGCAGGTCGTTCTGGCGGATACCTGCATGGGAATTGAACCGCCCGTTTATTGCGAAGCGTCGGCGGAACGAATTTCCTACGCGCCGGATGATTCCGCTCTCGGCGGCGCGAATATTTCGCCGTCTCTTAGCAGCGATGCGCGCTTTGTGGTCTTCGAATCGCAGCCCGCCGGTTCGTCCACTGGAAACACCGCTCAGGTCAGCAAATCGTATCTGCGCGATACGTGCCGCGGCGAAACCGCGCCAGATGGCTGCGTGCCTTCCACGACTCTGATCACCAATGACAGCATCACCCCTGCCACGACTGCCGCTTCGAAGACGCTGAATTTTTCGCCCGCAATCAGCGCCTCCGGAAGATACATTTCGTTCGTTTCCGGCGCCGTTGCCGCCACGGTGCCCGCCGGTCAGGTCGCCACCGAAGGCTCAGTCGTCGTGCGCGATACCTGCTTCAGCGCCGTGCTTCCGTGCACGCCGCACACCTATGCCGCTTCCGCGGCCACAGCGGTTTTCTCGGCGCCGCGCGCCTCGTTCGTCGTCTCCAGCACGAGCAAGTCTGCACCGTTGGTAGCGGACCGTTACACCGCCGCACCACTGAGCGCTGATGGACGCTTCGTGGTGTTTTACGCGCCAGACACCATCGCTGCCCAGCCCGCTAGCGGCACCGGCGACGTCTACTTGGCCGTCACCCCGTTCTAATTTCCGCCGTGCGCCGCTGCTCGGATGTAAACACCTCCGCGCACGCAACTGGACTCGCTGCGCGAAATTCCTTATTCTCCTTTGCGGCCCATGCCGCAACCTCTCAAGCCTGAAGCACTCCGCGCCGGCGATTCGGTACGCATACTTTCCTTGTCCAGCCCCGTGAAGGAATCTCGCTTGAAGCAAGGCGTCGCGGAACTCGCGCGTCTTGGCTATACGCCGCAGTTCGATCCCGAAAGAGTGCTCGCGCGCGGCGATTTTTTCGCCGGCACCACAGCCGAACGCGGCGCGGCACTCAAAGAAGCGCTCACCGAAACCACTACGCGCGGCATTTTCTGTTCGCGCGGCGGTTACGGGTCAAATTATTTGCTTGATGGCCTCAGCGTCGCGCTCGCCACCCCCAAGGTCCTAGTCGGTTACAGCGATCTCACCTCGTTGCAGATTTTCCTCTGGCAGAAATTTCGCTGGGTCGGTTTTTATGGACCAATGGCGGCAGCCGGCCTCGATAAAGGCGCTGGCGCGCCAGATGGCTACGACGTCGAAACCCTCACGCGTGCGCTAACCGAAACCAAGCAGGGCTGGACCATCCCACTTTCCGGAACCGAGCCCGTGATGCCCGGCTCCGCGGACGGCATTCTTCTCGGCGGCTGCTTGACGCTGATCGAAACTGCGCTCGGAACTCCCTGGGAGCTCGATACTCACGGCGCAATCCTGCTGCTCGAAGATCGCGGCATGAAGCCCTGGCAAGTGGACCGCGCGTTCATGCACCTGAAGCAGGCGGGCAAACTCCGCGGGGTTTCTGGCGTGCTGCTGGGCGATTTTCCCGAGTGCGAAGCGCCCCCCGGCAGCGAGACAGTCCTCGATGTCGCGCGGCGCATTTTGGGCACCATGGGATTTCCGGTTGTATGGGGTGCGCCCATCGGTCACACGCCGCGGCCCATGTTGACGCTGCCGTTAGGCGTCCGCGCGCGTCTAAAAGCCGACGAGAATTCGCGCCTGGAAATCTTGGAACCAGCCTGCCGCGCCTAGGAATTCGGCAGCGTGATGAACGCGGCGCATTATGGCGCAGTACCGGAACAATTCACGGCAATCGCCGGCGCGCACAAGGAGAAAGCAAATCGCAACGCGAGCGAACAAAGTCACTGAACACATTCATCTGCTCGGTATCGCCGGCGCCGCCATGGCGCCGGTTGCTGGAATGTTGAAGGAACGCGGCTATCACGTCTCCGGCTCGGACGTGAACGTTTATCCGCCCGCCTCCACGCTTCTCGACGCACTGGGAATCCGCTGGCACGAAGGGTTTCGCGCCGAGAATCTGCAGCCGGCGCCGGATTTATGCGTCGTAGGCAACGTGATCGGGCGCGGCAACCCGGAAATCGAATATATCCTCGACGAAAAATTGCCCTACTGCTCCATGCCGCAACTCCTCGAGCAATATTTTATTCCCGGCCACACTTCCATCGTGATTGCCGGTACGCATGGCAAAACCACCACCACGGCCATGCTCGCGTGGATTTTTCATGTCGCCGGACGCAAGCCTGATTTTCTGGTCGGCGGCGTCTCCCCAAATTTCGGTGACCGCAGCTACGGTCTCGGCGGCGGGGAAGAGTTCATCATCGAGGGCGACGAGTACGAGACCGCCTTCTTCGACCGCGGGCCCAAATTTTTGCACTACCATCCGGACGAGCTGATCCTCACGTCGCTCGAATTTGACCACGCCGACATCTACCCGGATCTTCCGTCCATCGCCGTGCAATTCCGCAGACTAGTGAATCTGGTCCCGCGCCGAGGCAAGATTCTCATTTGGGGCGAGAGCGACGAACTAAAACAAACCGTCGCCAAAGCATTCTGTCCCGTCGAAACTTTCGGCTTCACTCCCGAATGTGACTGGTGCGCTGGAGACGTTCACTGGCACGACGACGCCACCGAATTTCGCGTCGCGTTTCGCGGCAGTGAAGTCTCCCGCATCCGCATGCCCGTCGCCGGAAAGCACAATGTCCTAGACGCGCTCGCCGCCACCGCCCTCGCCTACGGCCGCGGCGTCGAATGTGACGCGATCCAGCAAGCTCTCTCCACTTTCGTCAGCGTGCGCAAGCGCATGGAAACCAAAGGCGAGGCGAACGGCATTCTGGTGGTGGAAGATTTCGCGCATCACCCCACCGCGATCCGAATGACGCTCGAGGCCACACGCACCCGCTGGCCCGGCCGAAAAATCTGGGCCGCGGTCGAGCCACGCTCCAACACCATGCGCCGCAAAATTTTCGAACACGTGCTGCCGGAATCGCTGGCCATTGCCGACGCCGTCGTCATCGGCCCGGTCAGCCGCGCCCAATTGCTCGAAGAAGGTGAGCGCCTCTCTCCGGAATACATCGCCCGCTCGCTCCTCGACCGCGGCCGCCTCGCGAAAGCGTTCGACTCGTCAGAAGCAATCGTGAATTATTTAGCCGCCGAAGCGAAACCCGGCGACATGGTGATGGTCATGTCCAACGGCAGCTTCGATGGCCTCAGCGGCAAATTGCTCGAAAAATTTAAATCGCTCGAAGGAGTCAGGAAATGAAATCGGCCCCGCGGATCGTTCTGGCAGTCACCTTATTGTTTTTCGCGCGACCCGCAGCCGCTACCATCAGCTATCACATCTCGCTGAAGAATCCGGAGCAGCATCTGTTCCACGTCAAGATGCAGATTCCCGCCGCAGCCGCCGGCCAGGAAATCATCGTAGCGCTGCCCGCCTGGAACGCTCTGTATCAGGTGCGCGATTTTTCCTATCGCGTCCGCGACGTGCGCGCGAGCAATTCCGCAGCCCCGGCCACGGCGTTGCCCATTCGCATGCTCGACAAGCAAACCTGGAAAATTTCGCTTCCAGGCGCGGGCGCTGATTCCCCTGCCCAAACCGCCACGCTCGATTACAGCGTCGAATGGGACGATCCCGGCCCCTTCAATTCGCAATTGAACGCGCACCACGCCTTCGTCAATTTCGCTGAAGTCCTGATGTACGTCCCCACTCGCCGCCAGGAAGACACTCAGGTCCAGTTTGATGACGCCCCCGAAGGCTGGCGCACCGCCGCCGAGCTGCCCGCAGGCGCCCAGCCGAATTCGTTCACCGCAGCGAGCTACGACAAACTGGTGGACGCCCCAGCGGAAGCAGGGAAGTTCGCGGACTTTTCATTCGACGAGTCCGGCGCGCATTTTCGCGTCATTGTGGACGGCAAAGACTGGCACCACGAGCGCCTCGAATCCATTCTGCGCGACATCACCAAATACGAAATACATCTGATGGGCGGCGCGCCGTTCAGCCAGTACACTTTTTTCTATCACTTCGGCCCGTACCCCGAAGTCGGCGGCGGCGGAATGGAGCACGCCAATTGCACCGCGATCGCCGTTCCGTCGGGTGACGCAGCCGCCTCCGTCACAGCTCACGAATTTTTTCACGCCTGGAACGTAAAACGTATCCGCCCGCAAACGCTCGAGCCCGTGGATTACACCAAGGAAATGTACACGCGCGCCCTCTGGTTCGCCGAGGGAGTCACCAGCACCTACGGCTCCTACGCCCTTGAACGCAGCGGCCTATGGACCAAGGATCAATTTTACGCTGACCTCGCCGGACAAATCGGCGAGCTGGATTCGCGACCCGCGCATCATTGGCAAAGTGTCGAGGAATCGAGCCTGGATGCATGGCTCGAGGGCTACGACGAATACCGCCGCCCCGAACGCAGCATCTCCTACTACAACAAAGGCCAAATCGTCGGGGACATGCTCGACCTCGCGATTCGCGACGCCACCGACAATCACAAATCACTCGACGACGTCCTGCGCAGCTTGAACGAAAATTACGCCAAGCAAGGCCGCTTCTACGACGATTCGCACGGCGTGCAAACAACCGCCGAAGAAGTCGCCGGCACAAATTTCGACGGATTTCTTCCGCGGCTACGTATCCGGCACGGAAGAAATCCCCTACGACAAATTTTTCAGCGCCGCTGGCCTCGAACTAAAAGTCGAACGCCGCGCTGCCCCCGATCTCGGTTTCTGGACCACACCCCGTAGCCCTGATGCGCAAACGCTCGTAACTCAAGTGGTGTCCGGATCCACGGCGGAAGCGGCGGGCCTGCGCGCAGGAGACGTTCTGCTCACGCTAAATGGCCAGCCGATGCCGCGTTATCTTCCAGCATGGCTGCGCGATCAAAAGCCCGGTGAAGCCATCACTCTCCACGTGCAGCGCGAAAACAATTATCTGGATTTGACCTTCACGTTGGCCGCGATTGACCTCAATAAATTCACGCTCGTCGAAATCCCTGGAGCCACGGAAAAACAGAAACGTATTCGCGATGGCTGGCTGAAAGGAAAAACCGATTAAACCCGCCGGCACCGTCGCGCCGCTGAACCCATGATTCGCACAATCCTGGTGCTGACGTTCGTCGCTCTAGCACTGCTCTTCGTGCAGCCCTTGCTGATTTTGTGGACGCTTCTGACCGGCGATCCCAATTTCATGTATTGGACGTTTATCGGCGCCCTGCGCGTCGTGTTGCGTCTGGCGGGGATTCGCGTCCGCATCGAGGGACTGGAAAATATTCCCAGCGGCGTCTGCGTCTTCACTTCCAATCACGCCTCAAACCTCGATCCCGTCGCCCTGGTCCCGAATATTCCGCGGCGCGTCGCGCTTCTCGCCAAAAAGGAAGTTTTCCGCATTCCAATCCTCAGCAAAGCCATCCGCCTGGCCAAGCTGATTCCCGTGGATCGCGCCGACAAGGAAGCCGCCGCCGAAAGCGTGGACATCGCGGTTGAATATCTGAAAGAAGGCTTGTCGTTCTTGGTTTACCCAGAGGGCACGCGCAGCCGCGACGGCCGCCTGCTCCCCTTTAAGAAGGGAACTTTTCTGATGGCGATTCGCGCCGGCGCGTCGGTCGTGCCAGTATCGCTAGCCGGAACGCAGCGCCTGATGCGCAAAGGCGATTGGACCATCCATCCCGGCGAAGTAGTAGTCCGCTACGGCCCAGCAATTAAAGCGTCGGAGTATGTCGAAGATCAGCGCGACGAACTCCGCAAACGCGTGCAGGAATTAGTCGCAGCGGGTCTGCCTGAAGACCAAAAACCGTCAGCAGGGAACTGAGTAACGTCGCGAAATTCACACGGAGGAAAATCAACGCGTACTCAGTCGCACTTTCAATCAATCAAGCGTGCGGCATCGCAGTTATCGAGCGCTCAATTTCTCCACAGCCTCGCGCAAATCCCGCACTTCCTTCTGCAATTCCGGCAAGCGATTGAACACCGCTACCGATTTCCGCCACGCCAAATTGTCCATCGCCGGATATCCCGAATAAACCGCGCCCGCCGGAACATCGCCCGGCACTCCCGACTGCGCCGTCAGCACCGCGCCATCGCCAATGGTCAAATGTCCGGCCGCGCCGACCTGCCCCGCCAGGATGCACTTGTTGCCCACCTTCGAAGTTCCCGCAAGCCCCACCTGCCCGCACAACAGTGTGTCCTCGCCCACTTTACACGCGTGCCCCACTTGCACCAAATTATCAATTTTCGTTCCGCGTCGGATCCGCGTCTCGCCCACAGTCGCCCGGTCAATCACGCTGTGCGCCTGAATTTCCACGTCATCCTCAATCACGGTGATTCCAGACTGTCGCATCTTGCGCCAGCTCCCATCATCCCGCCGCGCAAAGCCAAATCCATCCGCGCCAATCGTTACACCGTTTTGCAACAGCACACGATGGCCAATGCGGCAGTTCTCCCGCACCGTCACATGCGAATGTGCAAAAAAATCATCGCCAATCCTCGCGCCCGGATAAATCGTCACAAAACTGTGCAGCACCGCGTTCCGCCCGATCGAAACCTCTTCATCCACGAAACAATAAGGCCCCACATGCGCGCCCGGAGAAATTTTCGCACTCTGCGCGATCACCGCCGTCGGGTGAATCTCCATCATAAATCGCGGCGCCGGATGAAAAATCTCAATCGCCCGCGCAAAATCAAGATAGGGATTCGCCGAACGCAGCGCCGCAATCCGGATCGGCCCCGCATCTTTCGCCACAAAAATCGCCGAAGCCCGCGTAGTTTCCAGCGCTGGTCGGTACTTGCGGTTCACCAGAAACGTTAGCTCGCCAGGTCCAGCCTCTTCGATCCCCGCCACGCCAGTAATCTCCAGGCCCGCGTCACCATCCACCTCGCAGCCCAGCTGCTTCGCGATCTCGCCCAATCTCATGATAGCTTCTCCTAAACGCCCATTCCTGCGCAGCCTCAATGTACAACAGACGCGCAATCACTCCTACGCCCGCCGCGCAAAGCACACCACAGCGCATGAAAACGCCCGGCATCAGCGCCCGCAGAATACCCAGCTATTCTATTCGCTGAAAAGTTTGGATTGCGAAGAAGCCGCAGCTCCAGCTGCTCGAGGAGTCCGCCGCGCCGCGCCCACCACCCCGAGCACTTTCATTTCCGCCAGCGCCGAGCGCGGGATATACAAGCGCAAAGTATTCCCGTGCAGGTCCGGAGGGGTCAGTTGCACAGCGTTGTCCAGCAGGTCCAGCAGATCGTTCGCCACGATCCCTTCCATCACATCCTCATCCCGAAAACGCAGCCGCACCCACAACCCATCCAGCTTCGGCCGGCTCAAGAACACCTTCCGCTCCGGCTGAAATGCGTCGGGGAACTCCCGCACAAAATACACAGACTTAACCGAAGCCATCGTGACGGATACATGCTCCCCATCCGGCGTCAGCAGGTCAAACGTATCCTCCCCGGCCAGCGCTGCCGGGTTCAAGTAGCCCTTCAAGTGGCCCCGGTCCAAGAGCAATATCACAACTTTCTTGCGGGTCGAGGCTGGAGCTCGAACTTTCACGTTTTTGAAGCCTTTTTAGGTGAGAATCTTGCTAATTTCCCAGGCATTATGTTATTCTTGGCCCGGTTATTCGTCAAGTTATTGGTGCTTAAAGGGTTAGCATCGGAGTCACCGCCGATTGACCGAAAAGGGCAAGATCCTTAAATCTGCCTCCGTCATAGCCCTTGCCACCGTTATCAGCCGGATTTGCGGATACTTACGCGATCAGCGGGTAGCTCTCCTGCTCGGCACGTCGCCGGCGGCCGACTCGTTTATCCTGGCGTTTCGCATTCCCAATTTGATTCGGCGATTGACCGGGGAAGGCGCTCTAGGCGCCTCCTTTATACCCGTATTTACCGGTTATCTGCGCCGAAATTCGCCGAAGGAGGCCTGGCAGTTCGCGCAACGCGCTTTCTGGGATGTTGCAGCGTTTCTGGCGGTAGTCGCCGTGTTGGGCAGCGTATTTTCCCGGCAGATCGTTGGCGCCCTTACAGCCATGGGCATCGGCCATGCCAGCTGGGACCTGGCGATTTACCTGAACCGCATCATATTTCCGTGCGTTTTATTCATGGGCCTCGCGGCCTTGGCCGGCTCGATTCTGCAGAGCTTCTTGCGCTTCGGTCTGGCAGCTTCCACGTCAATCCTTTTCAACGTGGTATTCATCGCCTTTTCATTCGGCGTGCTGTACCGGCCCATCATGAATTGGGCGCCGCCCGCCTACCGAACCCCGGCGGTCGGACTGGCCGTAGGCGTTCTAGTAGGCGCGGCGTTGCAGCTAGTGATGCAGCTCCCGGCGCTCGCGAAGTTGGGCATGCGCTTCCGCCCAGACGTCACGTTCGACGATCCTGGTGTAAAGAAAGTCGGCAAGCTGATGGTCCCGATGTTTTTTGGTGCGGGCGTGTTCCAGGTAAATTTTTTCGTGGACACCGTATTCGCCGCTTCATCGCGCATGCCTGGGGGCAGCATCAGTTCTCTGTATATTGCGGATCGAGTGATGGAGCTGGTGCTGGGCAGCTATGCGATTGCGCTCTCGACGGCGCTGCTTCCCACCCTGTCGCATCAGGCAGCGGACGGGAAGTACGCGGAAATGAAGCAGACGTTTGCTTTTGCTCTGCGCGTCGCTTCGTTCATCACCATCCCGGCGGCGGTGGGGCTGATTCTGTTGCGCGTGCCCATTACCCAAGTGCTCTTTCAACACGGCGAGTTCATGGCGCGATCCACGGCGCTCACGGCTCACGCGCTGCTGTTTTATTCGCTGGGATTGCCGGCGTTTGCGGCAATCCGTTTGATAACGCCGATGTATTACTCGACGCAAGACACGCTGACGCCAACGAAAGTGGGGGCATGCGCCCTGATTCTGCACGTGGCGCTGAATATCATCCTGCTGTTTGGCTTCGGGCGCTATTTGTGGAACGCCAGTCCGGCGCTGGCCAGCTCGCTCGCGGCATATTTTAATTTTGCGGCGCTATTTTTAATTTTTCGCGGACGTTACGGCAGCCTCGGCTCCGCGGCCATTTTCAGTTCGCTCGGAAAAATGGCGCTCTGTGCCGTGGCAATGTCTGCAGCGTGTTTTGCGGCGGTGAAGTATTCACACCTGGCCACGCTGGAACATTTTCTCGCGAAAGCCGCGTGGCTCGCCGCGATCATTGTCGTCTCGTCCGGGATTTACTTCGGCCTGGCCTGGGCGCTGCGCTGCGAGGAACTGCCGGAACTGTTTCTATTGCTGCGCCGCGCGGAACCGAGCACGGCAGCAGGCGTGCTAGACGTTTCATAAGCCGCGCGAATCGCGATGCGCAGCGCGCGAGCGCACATTTTATGCCGGAGTTTTCATCCCGGCGCGATAAATCAGGAGCTGTGCATTGGAATCGGACATTCGAGCATTCTTAAATTACCTGCGCGTCGAAAAGGGCCTTTCGACCAATACGCTGCACGCGTACCGGCGCGATCTCGCCAAATTCGCGGCCTTTTCCGCCAAACGTGGCCTAACGTTGGATCAATACCAGCACACTCACGTCGTGGATTTCCTGCGCACGCTCTACCTAAAGAAACTCGACAGCCGCACCGTCGCTCGCCACCTGGTTACCATCCGCCATCTTTTCCGTTTTGCATTCACGGAAGGAATCATCAAAGAAGATCCCGCCGCCAACGTCGCCGCGCCGAAATTCCGCCGCTCTCTCCCGGAATTTCTCAGCGTCGCGGATGTGGACCGCTTGCTCGCGCAGCCAGACGTCGGCAGCGCTCTCGGCCTGCGCGATAAAGCCATGATCGAGTTGCTCTATTCCACCGGCCTGCGCGTCTCCGAATTGTGCGGCCTGAAAGCCGCGGACATTCAAACCGAAGCAGGCTGCCTGCGCTGCATCGGCAAAGGCAGTAAAGAGCGCCTCGTTCCAGTAGGGCGCGCCGCGCTGGACCTGGTGCTGCAATACATGAAAAAATCGCGCCCGGAAATCCTGGGAGAAAGAACTTCGCCGTATCTTTTCCCCAGCCGCACCGGCACCGCCATGAACCGCATCGCGTTCTGGAAAATTCTGGGAGCCTACGGACGCAAAGCGGGGTTGCGCAAGGCCCTCACCCCACATATGCTGCGGCACAGCTTTGCCACGCACCTGCTCGATCGCGGAGCGGATTTGCGCTCCGTGCAAATGATGTTGGGCCACGCGGACATTGCAACGACGCAAATCTATACCCACGTTGTCGAAGAGCGTTTGAAACAAGTTTATAAAGCGCATCACCCGCGCGCCTAGCAGTCCGCGCGCAAAAAATTCGAGGAAGGCGGAAACTTCATGCCCGATTACATGTACCTGTTGGAAAGCCGGCTCTCGCCGGAACAACGCGCCGTGATGGAGCGCGTGCAGGAGCTTTCGCGCACGCAGGATGTGAACGTCTATCTCACGGGCGGCGCGGTGCGAGACTTGATCTCCGGCATGCCGATCCGCGATCTGGATTTCACGGTGGAAGGAAATCCCGTGAAGATGGTGCGCGAGCTGGAAAAGGGCGGCGCCCGCGTCGTCTGGGAAAGCGAGAAAATTCGCCACCACGAAATGATTTTCGCGGGCGATGTGGACGGTTCCATCTCCGCAGCGCGCGAAGATTTCTACGAACGTCCCGGCGTAAGACCCGAATACCGTTTCTCCAGCGTGATGGAAGACCTGCGCCGCCGCGATTTCGGCATCAACGCCATCGCCATTTCGCTGAATACGCAATCGCGCGGCCTGCTGCTGGATCCCATGAACGGCCTCGCGGACCTGGAAAAACAAGAAGTCCGCGCGCTTTCCATACACGCTTTCACCAATCAGCCCATTCGCCTGATGCGCATCCTGCGCTATGCCGCGCGCATGGGATTCAAGATGGACCCGCGGACACAGGAATGGTTCGATCTCGCCATCGAACGCGGCGTCACTGACCGCATTGAAGGCGCCGAAGTGGGCCACGAGATGCGCGCGCTCGCCCGTGAAGATAATCCCGTCGCCACGCTGAAGCTGTGGGAATCCCACGAGATGCTCGCGCTGATTCATCCCTCGCTGCAAAAAAGAAAGCCCGATTATGACAGCCTCAACAAGCTCGCGCGCGTGCGCTTCAGTCTTTACAGCGCGGGTTTGCGCCCGCGACTACACCTGGCCGTCGCCTATTACACTCTGGGCCGGCTGAAATCGCGTGAAGCCGCTGCAGCCTTGCGTCACATGGAATTCCGTGCCGCCGAAATCGCGGAAGCCGCAGCGCTGGTTCCAGAAACGCAAAAAGTCGTGAAAATCCTGAAGAGCGCCAAGACCAACGCCGCGAAGGAGGCTTACTACTACCTCGCGTCGTTGCCCGCCGAAATCCTGGCCTTCATCGAAGTGGAAATGCCCAACCCGCGCGCCCTTTCCAAGATCCGTAATTACCTGCAGAAGTGGCGCCCGCTGCGCATGGCCTCGCCCGCGGGAGAACTGGAGGCGCTGGGCGTCGAGCGTGGACCGAAATTCGAAAAGATCGTCGAGCAATTCTTCGAACTGCAACTGCGCGGCAAGGGCAAGACTCCCGAGGATCGCACGAAAATCCTGAAAAATCTCGCGGGCATCAAAGACGAAATCAAAAAGCCGGAAAAAGAGAAAAAGAAGCGCAAAGGCGCCCCAGAAGCCACGGCACGTGCGGAAGGGAAGCCGCAAGACAAATCCAAGGGCGCAGCGACCAGCGGCAAATCCGCCCCGGCCGCAACAAGCGATGGAAAATCCGCGCCCGCTGGCAAATCTTCAGCCGCCGCAGGGAAGTCCGGACAATCAGCAGCAGCCGCGATCGGCGCCAAGGCCCAAGCCAAGCACGATAAGGCCGCGCACGACGACAAAGCCGCCCACGCCGGGAAAAAATCGAAATCGCGCCCGGCAAAAAAGTCGCGTCGTTAACGCCAAAGCGAGCTGAACCCATTCAAGGCACAAAAGCCAGCCGCAGATTGCTGTTACACGTGGCCTGAGACTGGTTTAGAATGAACTTCGCATGGATGCCTCGAACTTCGTTCACCTTCATCTGCACACGGACTACTCTCTGTTGGACGGCGCCTGCGAAATCGGCGAACTCACCGCCGAAGCCGCCCGCCGCGGCATGCCGGCGGTAGCCGTCACCGACCACGGCAATCTTTTCGCTGCCGCGAACTTCTATCATCAAGCCACCACCCACGGCGTAAAACCCATCATCGGCTGCGAAATGTACGTCGCGCCAGACAATCACAAAAATCGCGGCACCGGCGCCGAGCGCTCCAATCACCTGGTCCTGCTCTGCGAAAACGAAAAGGGCTACCAAAATCTCATCAAGCTAGTTTCCACCGGCTATCTCGACGGCTTCTATTACAAGCCCCGGGTCGATCACGAGCTCCTCGCGAAACACAGCGAAGGCCTGATCGCTCTCTCCGCCTGCCTGCGCGGAGAAGTCGCCGATGCGCTGCTATCCGAAAAATACGATCAAGCCCAAAAAAGCGCCTACCGCCTGCGCGATATCTTCGGCAAAGGAAACTTTTTCCTCGAAGTGCAGGACCAGGGCCTCGAGCAAGACGTTCGCGTCAATCGCGACCTGGTGCGCCTTTCGAAAGAATCCGGCATCCCGCTGGTCGCGACCAACGATTGCCACTATCTGACCCAAGCCGATTCTCACGCGCAGGAAGTCCTCATGTGCATCCAGACCGGCAAAACCATGAGCGACACCCAGCGCATGAAATTTGCTACCGACCAGTTTTATTTTAAGACCGCCGAAGAAATGGCGCACGTGTTCGGCGAATTGCCAGATGCCGTAACGCGCACCGTGGCAATCGCCGATCGCTGCAACGTGAAAATCCAGCGCGTGAGCAATCCGTTCCCAGAATTTAAAGTTCCCGAAGGCCACACCACCGATTCGTATTTCGAACGAGTAGTTCGCGAAGGATTCACCTCCCGCGCTCCACAAATTGACCGCCTCACCAAAGAAGGCCGCCTGCGCCATCCGCTCACGGATTACGAAGCGCGCCTCACCGCCGAAATCGAAATGATCAAGAAGATGCGCTTCGCCGGCTATTTTCTGATCGTCTGGGATTTCATACACTACGCCCGCGCCCAAGGCGTGCCGGTAGGCCCGGGCCGTGGTTCCGCGGCAGGCAGTCTCGTGAGCTATTCGCTGCGCATCACCGACGTGGATCCGATGCAGTACGAGCTGCTTTTCGAGCGCTTCCTGAATCCCGAGCGCATCTCCATGCCGGATATTGACATTGATTTCTGCATGCGCCGCCGCGGCGAAGTGATCGAATATGTGCGCAAAAAATATGGCGCCGAAAGCGTCGCGCAAATCATCACCTTTGGCACGATGGCCGCGAAAGCCGTGCTGAAAGACGCCGGCCGCGCTCTCGACATGCCCTACGGCGAAGTGGATCGCCTCGCGAAAATGATTCCCACCACTCTGAACATTTCGCTCGAAGACGCGCTAAAGCAAACTCCGCAACTAGAAGCCGCGCGCAAAGAAGGCCCAGTAAAAGAATTGATCGAAGTAGCGCTGCGCCTTGAGGGCCTCGCCCGCCACGCTTCCACGCACGCCGCAGGCGTCGTCATCTCTCCGCGCCCGCTCACAGAGATCGTTCCGCTCTACAAGTCGAACAAGGATGAAATCACCACGCAGTACGATATGAACGCGCTCGGGCGCATCGGCCTGCTGAAAATGGATTTCCTTGGCCTCACCACGCTCACCATCCTCGACGACTCCGTCGGCATGATCAAACAGAACCGCGGAATTGACCTCGACCTCACCACGCTCCCGCTCGACGACGCGCCCACCTACGCGCTCTTCGCTCGCGGCGATACCACCGGCATCTTCCAATTTGAATCGCACGGCATGCGCGACATCCTCAAGCGCTATCAGCCCACCCAAATCGAGGACCTCACCGCGCTGAACGCTCTCTATCGCCCCGGCCCCATCCAGGGCGGCATGATTGACGAATTCATCGGCCGCAAACAGGGCAAGAAAAAAGTCACCTACGACCTGCCGGAGCTGGAAGAAATTCTCTCCGAAACCTGGGGCGTCATCGTCTTTCAAGAGCAGGTAATGAAAATCGCGAATCGCCTGGCTGGATACTCTCTAGGCGATGCCGACATCCTCCGCAGTGCGATGGGCAAGAAAAAAACAGACGTCATGGCCGCGCAGCGCGAAAAATTCCTCGCGGGCTGCGCCGCCGGAAAAGTTCCCGCGAAAAAAGCCACCAAGATTTTTGACCTGATGGAAGAATTTGGCCTCTACGGTTTCCCGAAAGCGCACGCCTGCGCCTACGCCCTGCTCGCCTACCAAACCGCGTATCTGAAAGTTTACTATCCCGTCGAACTCATGGCCTCGATGCTGAGCTCCGAAGCCGGCAACACCGAAAAAGTTGTGAAGTACATCAACGAAGCCCGCGGCATGGGCATCCGCGTCCTCCCGCCAGACGTGCACGAAAGCGGCCTGTACTTCACTCCCGTCGGCGACGACATCCGCTTCGGCCTCGCCGCCATAAAAAATGTCGGAGAAAACACCGCCAAAGCCATCTGCGAAGCGCGCGGCTCAACCGGCCGTTTCCGCACGCTCTTCGATTTCAGCGAAGCCATCGAACCTAAATTCCTCAACAAGCGCGTTCTCGAAAGTTTGGTGAAAGCCGGCGCGCTGGATTGCGCGGGCGGCTCCCGCGGGCGGCTCTTCGCCGCGATTGACCAGGCCATCGGCCGCGGCCAGAAAAAACATCAGGAAAAAACGGTAGGGCAGGGCGGACTGTTTCTCGCCGGCCCGAATGAAGCACGCAATAGCCAGCCGTGGCGGGAAACAGAACTGCCTGAAGCCGACGACTGGTCCGAAGAGGAGCAACTCGCCGGAGAGTATTCCGTCCTCGGCTTTTACATTTCAGGCCATCCGCTCGATAAGTACGCCGGCCGCCTGAAGGATTTGAACGCTTCCGAACTCGCGACGATGGAAAGCCGCAAGAACAACGAAGATATTGTCGTCGCCGGCATCATCGTGCAAATCCGTCCCATGCGTTCGCGTCGCGGCGCCCGCTGGGCCATCCTCACGTTGCAAGATCGCACCGGCGTGATCGAAGCCCTCGTTTTTCCCGAAGCTTTCGGCAAACTCGAAGGAATTCTCAAATCCAATACGCCGCTGCTGGTGAAAGGCCGCGTCGCCGTGGAGGATGTCGGCACGCGCTTGATCGTCGCTGATGCCCGCCTGCTCGATCAACTCGCCGATCGTCCTCCCAGCCTGCTGCGCGTGCGCATGGACCTGAGCACAGTGAACACCGGGGCGATTGACCAGCTGCAGAAATTGTTCTCCAGCCGCCCCGGCCGTTGCAAGGTATCGTTCGAGCTGATTAAAGACGATGGCAGCGCGGCCACGCTCGACGCCGGCAGCGCCGTCCTCGCTGATCGCGAGTTAGTCGAACGCGTGCGCGAAATCTGCGGCACCGATTCTGTCGCCCTGGTGCAATAACTCACTTGCGCTAAAATAAATAGGCGAACCGGCTGGCAAAATCGCGCCGTAACCGAAATCATCAGCCTGCGTAAGCGAGAAGAGGGAATTGAATTGAACGAAGGTGATTCAGTGAGCAAGCGCCAGATTCTCGCCGAGAAGCTGCGCAAACGCCGCGAGCGCAAAGAACGCATGAAGAAGTTTCGTGCGATCAAAAAAGCGCGTCGGGCGGCGCGAGATGCAGCCGCCGCCAAGCTCGCCGTGGGCAATCCCACGAAGCCCGCGCCATCTAACGCAAAATCGGCAACAATCACCTTGAGAGCCGGCATAAAATCAGCGACCGCGCCGAAACCAGCCGCTCCAAAATCCGCCGCTGCCACCCCACCCACTCCCGGTGAAATAGACAAGCTAAAACAGCGCGCCATTAACGCCCTCGAGCGCGATGTCGCCGATCTCAGCCTCCTCTCAGCCCCCACCGGAGAGCAGTCCGACGAAATCGAGCGCATCCGCAAGGAAGTGGACGAGCTTAAGCGCGAGTTCTACATCCACCTCGGCGCATGGCAACGCCTGCTGCTCGCGCGCCATCCGCAGCGCCCCTACACTGATGATTATGTCCGCCTGCTCTTCGAAAACTTCTCCGAAATCCACGGCGACCGCAATTTCGCCGACGACCCCGCCCTAATCACCGGCATGGCCAAATTTCATGGCCAGCCTGTCATGATCATCGGCAGCCAAAAAGGCCGCGACACGAAGCAGCGCCTCGCCCGCAATTTCGGCCAAGCCAAGCCCGAAGGCTACCGCAAAGCTCTGCGCGCCATGCATCTCGCCGCGAAATTCGGCCGCCCCATCATGGTCTTCGTGGATACGCCAGGCGCCTATCCCGGCGTGGACGCCGAAGAGCGCGGCCAGGCCGAAGCCATTGCGCACAATCTCCGTGAAATGTCGCGCCTTCCCGTGCCCATCGTTATCACCATCACCGGCGAAGGCGGTTCCGGCGGCGCGTTGGCCGTAGCCGTCGGCGACCGCGTGTACATGCTGGAAAATTCCGTGTACTCGGTGATTTCTCCCGAAGGCTGCGCCTCCATTATGTGGCGTGATTCCAGCAAAGCCGAAATCGCCGCCGAAGCTCTGAAAATCACCGCCCCCGATCTGCTCGAAATGAAATTAATAGACGAAATCGTTCCAGAGCCCGAAGGCGGCGCGCACAACGATCCCGAAGCCACCGCGAAAATGCTCGACCCCTTCCTCACCCGCGCGCTCGACGATCTCTCACGACTCTCTCCCCGTGACCTGGTGGACCGACGCTACGAAAAATTCCGCCGCATGGGCCAGTTCTTCGCGTAGCGGCTGCTGACGTCGGTTTGAATTTCTGTTTGCGCGCTTCTTGACTCCCCGAGTGGCTTGTAGTCCTATTCGTGTGTCGGGCATCGTCGCGGCGTTACAGGAGGCATCAATGCGAGGTCTCGGAATCTTGTGGGTTCTCTACGGTCTCCTCCGTCTCATCGGCGCGCTCGGAGTCTTCCTCTACAGCAACGTCCTGGTCCTGATGTGGGGCGCGATAATCACCCGCGTGCCCAACGACGTAACCATGATGGCTCTGTTCCACTCCTTTCTGATTTTCGTGATCATTCTCGGAATCGTCGCGGGCGTGGTCTCGATCATCGCCGGACTCGGCCTGATGTCCAGCGGCGCTTCCGCTAGAAGCCTCGGTTTGGTGGCAGCCTTCTTCGGCTTAGCCAATGGGCCGTTCGGCATCGCGCTGGGCGCCTATACGCTGGTTGTTCTGGTCCCGGCGGGAACCCGGAACCCCTAGGCCTCCGGCCCGCACGCCCCTGCTTTCGCTTCGTATTACGTTCCCCATTGGAGCATTGAACACTCCATGCCCCTGTTCCCATTGCCCTCCACCGCCCCGTGCATTAGCTTCGATGCAGGGGATCGAAATCCAATGGCGGACGCGAGCACACCTCTTATGGACGAGATTTTTCGGCCGTACGAAAAACTGGTTGAAATCACCATCCTCGGCAAGACCTTCCTTGTCCCGGAGAGAAATTCGCTGCTGCGCGCCTTCCAGTTCATCAGCCCGGAAACCATTCCTTATGGCCGTTTCTGCTGGAATCAGGAATGCCAGTACTGCAAGGTTAGCTGTCAGCTTTCCGACGATGATCAGGCGCGCCCGATCCTGAGCTGTAAATTCCTCGTATCCGACGGAATGAATATTTCGGAGATGGCTCCCGAACTGGTCGGCTGCCTGCGCCGCAAACTAGGCGCCGCCGCGCAAAATAATCCCACCACGCCCGCCGCGAACACCCAATCAGATATCTCCAAGCCTGATCACAAGCTAAATTCGCAAAACGAAAAGCAAGAGCGCTAGGCTCGCATCAAGCTTGCGCCGCCAACGCACCGCATGACATCCTTGTCATTTGCCATTTCACGAAACGGAGATTTCCGAATGCCACTCTGCGACGGATGCGGCGCACAAGTTGACGAAGCCCACATCCGCAGCCGCATTGAACTCCTCGAACACGCCACGCGCTTCCGCCCGATTCACATCCAGGTGCTTTTCCTGGCAGCCGCGCCGCCATCGCGGCCGGCAGACGACTTCTACCGCGCAGCATCCTCCGCAAAACGTTCCGCTGCCTCCCAGACGTTCTTCGATGAACTCACCAGGTCCATCGGCCGTAAGCCCAGCGACACCGCGGACGAAGTCTCAGCCCTCACCGAATTTCAGCGCGCCGGTTTTTACCTTGCGTACGCCGTCGAATGTCCCACTGAATCGCCCGAACAGCTTGCCGCAGCCGTCACCGAACTCGCCCCCAGGGTCCTGCTGCGCGTGAACACCTCCTACAAACCAAAATTCGTCGTCCCAATCTCCCAAGCATTGCAGCCTCTGATTCCGCTGTTTCAAGCCAATTCCTGGGCCGACCGCTTGATCCTGTGCAACGGCAAACCGTTCGACGCTCCCACCTTCGGCGATAGCCTTAGCAAAGCCCTGGTCAGCCGCGGCTAACCCAATCCAAGCATCGCTTCCCGCAGTCCCAGGCGCGCGTACAAAATCGGAACGTCGCTCAATACGCCCCCGCGCAAAAAGTTTCACAAATTTGAAAAAATATTTGCAGTCGTTGCGCGCTCTTCAAGCAACCCGCCTCGCACCCTTGCCGTCCAACGCACTGGAGCTCCTCAGTGTTCTCGAGATGGATGTTGACCTCGCGAGCTCAGTCGCGCTGGTAGTTCGCCGATAGCTCTCAAAGCAAAAAATGCATGGACCTTCGTCGCCACGGGTGTGCCCGCGCGCGCAAAGGCCTGCTCAAAAATAACAACGGAGGCATTGAAAAATGCGAATCAGGATAGGTCTGCTTGTAGCGGCACTGGCCCTGCTGTCCGTGCCCGCGCTCGCGCAGAATGGCAATTCAGAAGTGTCCGCAAACTTCACCGGGAACTTTCAGAAGCAAGCGAATGGCATGGGCGTGCTGGACACCGCAACAGATTCCGGCGGCTTCATGGTGAACTATCGTTATCATTTCAATAAGTGGAGCGCGATCGAGGCGAACTACGGCAATACGCTTTTTTCGCAAGTTTATAATTCCGGAACCGTCACACGAGCCCGCGTTCAGGAAACCACATTCGCCTACGTCTTCACTTTCGGTATAGATAACAAAGCCCGCTTCCATCCATTTCTGGAAGCCGGCACCGGCGCACTGTTCTTTTCTCCTTCCATCGCTGGAACCACCGGCCCCTCGATAAACCAAAATCGCCCGGTGCTGCTCTATGGCGGCGGAATCCAGTACAGACTCACACACGGTTTCAGCGTACAGGCCGGATACCGGGGCCTCGTCTATACAGCCGCCGATTTCTCGGTTAACACGCAGGTCACCAACGCCAAGACCAACATGGCCGAGCCCTACGCCGGTGTCTCGTTCCGCTTCTGATTCGACCCTGTAACAACCACCTTGCCGCGGCGGTAGCCTGCACCACGCCAGGCGACCGCCGCGGATATCTTCAACGGTCGGCCCGCTCACGAATTTGACCGCGTGAATCGGCCCGCAGGACCATTCATCGGCCGTCCCGCAAACCCGGACGCACGCAGTTGAAGCTGCTTTTGAATTTGTAGCGGCCGCCTGCTTTTTCTTTCCAGGCGGGCGTTGTTGCTTTTCGTTTCCTCTGCACCCCCGGCGCCCCAATCTCAGTCCTCTGCGTTAAATCTTCGGCAGGTCTCTTCGCGAACCTTCATCACTGCATTTATCAGCCTTCATCTGCGTTCATCAGTGGTGATTTTGAACTTCGATCTCCAAACTCCAGACTTCTCCACCACGAACATGCGCCCAACCCACCGCCATGGACGCAACTCAATGCCACGAAGAGCCTTGCGACCATGCACGGGCACTATGTTAGAATCCCTCTGTTTCTCTCAGGAGCACAATGGAGCGTTCACATGAATGCTCGGCATAAATTCCTAATCGGCTCAGGAATCATCGTCGCAACGCTATTAGCGCTGGCCTACGTAGGCTTCACCCAAAGCAAGACCTATTACCACACGATCACCGAGCTCTCGACGCTCCAAGGCGCATCGCTCCATCAACGCATGCGCGTCTCCGGCAACGTGCGCGCCGGCTCGATCGAACACGTTTCCGGTCGCGTGGATTTTGTGCTCACTGAGCAGGGCAGAGACCTCTCAGTGAGCTACGTCGGACGCGATCCGCTGCCTGATACTTTCAAAGATGGCGCGCAAGCACTGGTCGAAGGCAAGATCCTGCCCGACAATCATTTCGAGGCCGAACAAGTCCAGGCCAAGTGCGCCTCCAAGTACGAAGCTGCGCCGGTAGGCACCACCCAAGCGTCGCCGCAGCCGGGACAAACCTCGACGGCCGCAGCCGCGCGACCTTTAGGTAATTAGGTTTTTTGGGGAACTGAGCAAGCATCGCCGGAGAATCCGTGGATATTTTAGGCTCGTTTGCACTGCTGCTCGCCTTCCTGGCCGCGGTTTACGCGGTTGCGGCTGGCATAGCAGGTATCATCACGCGCCGCACGCTGCTCACCAAAAGCGCGCGCAACGCCGGCATGGCGGTCTTCGTCCTCGTGACGTTTGCCGTCGGTTGCCTCGAGTATTTTTTCTTCACCAACGATTTCTCCATCGTCTATGTCGTCGAACACAGCAATCGCGCGCTCCCCGGATTCTATAAATTCGCCGCGCTCTGGGCCGGACAGGAAGGGTCGCTGCTCTTCTGGTCCTGGCTGCTCTCCATCTATGCGTTCCTCGTCCTCTTCCTGAATCGTAAGCGCCATCCGGAACTGATGCCCTACGTAGGAGTGGTTCTCGCCGGCATACAAACTTTTTTCCTCACGCTGAATAATTTCGTCGCCACCCCTTTCCGCGTCCTGGCAGGTCCCGACGGCGCCGGCGTGATGCACCTGGCAAAAATGTCCGAAGGCCACGGCTTAACTCCGCTGCTGCAGTACCCCGAGATGGTGATTCACCCGCCGATGCTCTATCTCGGCTACACTGGCTTCTCGGTTCCGTTTGCATTCGCACTGGCGGCGCTGCTCGGCCGTTACCCCGGCGAAAAATGGATTCATATCACCCGCCGCTGGACCATGATCGCCTGGTGCTTCCAAAGCATCGGCATCCTCCTCGGCGCGCACTGGGCCTATGCGATGCTCGGCTGGGGCGGTTACTGGGCCTGGGACCCGGTTGAAAACGCCTCACTCCTTCCCTGGATCACCGGCACCGCATTCCTGCATTCTGTAATGATGCAGGAAAAGCGCGGCATGATGAAAATCTGGAACGTCTGGCTGGTCTTCACCACGTTCATGCTCTGCATTCTGGGAACGATGCTCACGCGCTCCGGCGTAGTCAGCTCCGTGCACGCCTTCGCGCAATCCTCCATCGGCAGCTGGTTCGTGGGATTCCTGATCATTACTTTCGTAGTCTGTTTCGCCGCGTACTGGAAAAATCGCGACTACCTGCGTAGCGACAATCAACTCGATTCGCTCGTCTCCCGCGAATCCAGCTTCCTCTTCAACAATCTAATCTTGCTCGCTGCCTGCTTCGCGGTTTTGTGGGGCACGCTCTTCCCGGTCCTTTCCGAATGGGTCGAAGGCAGCAAAATCAGCGTAGGCGCGCCATTCTTCAACAAAGTGAACGTCCCCATCGCGCTCTTCCTGCTGCTACTCACAGGAGTCGGCCCGCTGCTGGCCTGGCGCAAGACATCCTTCGACGCGCTGAAGCGCAATTTCGCGTGGCCGTTCGCCGGCGGTCTGCTCGCCGGTATCATCGGCTTCAGCTACGGCTTCCGCGATATTTATTCTCTGTTGTGCCTCATCCTCGGCGTCTTCGTCACGCTCACGATCGCGTCAGAATTCTTCCGCGGCGCCCGCGTAATCTCCGCCCGCGACGGCACAAATATTTTCACCTCGATGGGCGAGCTAACCATGCGCAACACCCGCCGCTACGGCGGCTACGTCATCCACTTCGGGATGGTGCTGGTCTTCATCGGCATCGCCGGCACCCCATTCAACAAAGATCTGCAAAAAGAAATGGGGGTAGGCGAATCGCTGCGCATCGGTCCTTACACGATCCTATGCCAGACGTTCGATCACCTGGATAACGCCAACTACGAATCCGACCGCGCCACACTCGAAGTTTTCAAGAACGGCAAGTCAGACATGCTGCTCTTTCCCGAGCGCCGCCTCTTCCATGCGAGCCAAGTCACCGAAACCATGGTCGCCGTGCAATCCTCTCCGCTGCGCGACCTCTACGTCGTGTACGCAGGCCGCAGCCCTGAAGACGGCAAGCCCGTAATCCACGCCTACCTTCTGCCGCTGATCAAATGGATCTGGTTCGGCGGAATCGTGGTCGTACTTGGCACCATTCTCGCGCTACTTCCGAATCGTCCTACCGCGTTAGTCCTGCGCCCCGCCACAGAAAGATCCTGGGCCGACGCCATCGCCGAATCCACGACGCCGGCAATCGGCGCAGTAGCCCGCAGAGTAGAAGGCCATGACTAACGCGATCAACATGTCAAATACGCGCACCAACGAACGCATGCCACAAAACTCTCCGCGAACTCTGCGGCCTTTCTCTGCGTCCTCTGCGTTAATCTTTGTCTTTCGCGCAGCAGCCCTAGCCACGATCCTAACGATGAGCGCGATGTCGCCCGTGTCAGCCCAAGATACTCCCCGCGCCAAAGCCCTAAGCAAACGAGTCCTCTGCATGTGCGGCGGCTGCGAAGATTCCGTCGGCCTATGCAACCACCCCGGTGGCACCTTCTCCGGCCCCTGCGAAACCGCGCGCAGCATGCAAAAAGATCTCGACGCGCACGTTATCAAAGGTGAATCCGACGACCAGATCCTCCAAGCGTTCGTCGAACAATATGGCCCCACCGTCCTCGTCGAGCCGCCGAAAAAAGGTTTCGATCTGCTAGCGTGGATTATGCCCATTGCCGTACCGCTGATCGCGCTCGTCCTCGTCTGGGAAGTAGTCCGTCGCTGGCGTCACAAAGCCACGCTAGCCCCAGCCGGCGGCCCGCCCGTAAGTTCCGAATTCCTGGCCCGCGCCCAACACGAAGCCAACAGGGAACCAGGACGTGAAAATGATGTGTAAACATCACGGGTGTAAACGATGAGTAGCGTGGACATCGCCGTAGCCTGCGCTCTGCTCGCCGCGCTAGTGATCTATTTCATCTTCGGCGTCAAGCCCGAAGCCTCCGACGACCAGCCGCATCGCACCAAGCTCGATCAACTAATGGAGCGCCGCGACGCCATCTACGAAAATCTGCGCGACCTCCGCTTCGAATTCCGCGCCGGAAAATTTTCAGAGCAGGATTACGAGGAAATCAAGCAATCCCTGGAAGTCGAAGCCGCACGCGTGCTCGCCGACATGGACCAACTTACCGGCGGCGCTCCCACTCCCGCCACGCGCCAAGCCTCCACCAGACTCACAACCGCGGAAAAGGTGCGCCAGTCATGAATCGTCATTTCGTCGTTTCACAAATTCGTCACGCAACCACAGTCCGCCGCGGCGCCGCAGCGCTCGTGCTGCTCTTTCTCATGATCGCCGCGGCAGCTGCGACCACCGTAACCGCCGGCACGCTCAACGGCACCGTAAAGAACGGCACCACGGGCCAAGTAGCCGCAGGCGCGGACGTGATCCTCATCCAGCTCCGAGGCGGCATGCAACCAGTCGCTAACACCAAGACCGACGCACAGGGCCAATTCCACTTCGACAATCCGCAACTAGGCACCGGACCCATGCTCGTTCGCGTCGTGTACAAAGGCGTGAACTATCACGAACCCATCACGCCCGGAAAAATGACCGCCACGATCGAAGTTTTTGAGCCGACCAACGATCCCAAATCATTCAGCATCGCCAATCACGCCATCATCCTCCAACCCAACGGCGCAGACCTGATGGTCGGCGAAGAGTATATGATCGCCAATAAAACCCAGCCGCCCCTGGCCTTCTATCGCGCCGATGGCTCCTTCGATTTCACCCTTCCCGATGGCGCCGATTTCAATCAAGCCTCCGCCTGGGGCTCCTCCGGCATGCCGGTAGTGCAGGGCACAATAGACAAAGGCAAAAATAAAATGGCCATCGCCTTTCCGTTCCGTCCCGGCGAAAGCGGCGTGCGCCTGTCCTACAAAGTTCCCTACGCGGGCAATCACATCACGTTGCACAACGTCTCGCCCTATTCCAGCGAGCGCCTGATCATCGCCGCGCCGCCAACGGTACAAATATCCGGCGCCGGCATCACCGCGGCAGGCCAGGACCAGGGCTTCAACGTGTACATGCGCGACAACATCGCCGCCAACGCGCCGGTGGAAATCAGCGTCTCTGGCACAGCGCCCATGCCTCCCGCACAACAAGGCGGCGGACCGGCTAGCGGATCCAGCGCTGCCAGTGCCGCAGACAATTCGCAAAATCCCTCCGTAAATTCGCGCGCCGATGACGGTGCAGGCGACGCACCTTCAGCCAGCGCCACCACCATTCCCGCGCGTCTCGATAGCCTGAAATGGATTCTCACGGGCGGCTTTGTCTCTATCTTCATTCTCGGCTTCGCCTACCTCTGGCTGCGCCCACAACCAGCCGCGACCGCCGGCGGCGCGTGGACTACTGAAGCCGACGTCCCATCTCCGCGCCGAACGAAAAATTCCGCAGCGCGCCCCGCGCAGCAGTCCGCGACCTACGCGTCGCCGGCAGCGCCACTAGCTACCGCGGCCTCGTCGTCCCAATCGTCGCGCGGACCAGTCGAAACCATCGCCGATGTTGACAACCAAGTTCAAGGCAGCCTCGACGACCTAAAAAATAATATTTTCCGCCTCGAACTCCGCCGCCAGGCCGGTACCATCAGCGAAGACGATTACGCCCGCGAACGCGCCCGCGTAGAAAAAGCCCTCCGCGACCTGGTGCAAGGCTAGGCGCCGCGCATTGCCCGTGCCCGCGACGCCAACGCCATCCACGCCCGCTCGAATCGGCGTCTCGTTCGACAAAGTCGAAAAGCGTTTCGGCTCGTTAGCCGCACTCCGCGGCGTCTCTCTCGAAATTTTCGCAGGAGAATTCGTGGCTCTGCTCGGCCCAAACGGTGCAGGGAAGACCACCCTGCTGCGCATGGCCGCCCTGCTGATGAATCCCACGCGCGGCGTGGTGCGGTTCACGAACGGACCTGCAGTCGTCGATGGCAGCGTACGCGCGCAAGCAATTGCCCTCAGGCCCAAAGATCGTATCGGTCTCGTCGGACACAGCACGCTCCTCTACGACGAACTAACCGCTGCCGAAAATCTCACCCTCTTTGCGCGCCTCTACGCCCTCGAAAAAATTCCAGAAAAAGTAGCGGCCGCGCTCGAAGATTGTGGGCTCGCCACTCGCGCCGGCAGCCTCGTGCGCACCTTTTCCCGTGGCATGCGCCAACGCCTGGCAATCGCCCGCGCGCTTCTGCACCAGCCAACCCTGATCCTGCTCGATGAGCCCGCCGCAGGCCTCGATCGCCAAGGCCTGGCATGGTTCAGCGCCCGCCTGGCGCGCTTGAAGAATGAAGGCTGCACCGTATTGATGAGCACCCACGCCCGAAACGAATCCCTGGACCTGGCCACTCGCGCCGTAGCCCTGGCAGCCGGAAAAATCGAACACGACAGCGGCTCAAACGGCGATCCGCGCGCACTTCTCGCCGCGCTGCGTGCGGAGGCATAGCGTGCCCCCTACCGCCAAGGCCGCCGCAATCATCCTCGCCAAAGAACTTCGCCTCGAATTCCGGACGCGCGAACTCCTCACCGCTACGATAATCTTCGCCCTAGTCGTAGTAGTGCTCTTCAGCTTCGCCTTCGACCCCACCGCCGCCGAATCTCGCCGCTACGGCCCCGGCCTGCTCTGGATCGCCTTCCTCTTCGCTGGCTCGCTGATGCTCAACCCATCCTTCGCGCGCGAACAAAACAACGAAACCCTGGACGCCCTGCGCATGGCCCCGATCTCCGGTTTCGCAATCCTGCTGGGAAAAATTCTAGCCAATTTTATTTTCATGTCGCTGGCCGAACTGATCCTTGTCCCAGTCTTCGCAGTCCTCTACAATCTCTCGCTCGTAGGCATCGTCTGGCGCCTGATTCTGGTCCTCGCACTTGGCACGCTAGGCCTCACAGTCACTGGCACAGTCTTTTCCGCAATCTCCGCCCATGCTCGAATGCGCGAACTCTTGCTGCCGCTGCTCCTGCTCCCGTTACTCACGCCGCTGCTCATCGCCGCGGTAGAATCCACAGCCTCACTCTTCGCCGAGCAGCCGACTCTCGACCGCACCTGGCTCGCGTTCCTCGCCGGATTTGATATTGTGTTTCTGACGGCTTCCTGGCTTTTGTGCGATCATCTTTTGGCAGAATGAAGCGTGACGAACTGAGAGCGACGAACAAAGTCTCCCGAATGATGCGCCGCAGCAACGCTCAGCGCCGGCGACAAGGAAAAGGCCGCAGCAAATGAAGGCACGTTTCACCATAACCGCGCTCGTCGCCCTGCTGATTTTCTGCGCAGGCTATGGCGCCCTGTTCATCGCGCCCGACGAAGCCACCATGCACGCCATCCAGCGCATCTTCTATTTCCACGTAGCCAGTTGGAACGCGATGTTCTGCGCCTTCTTCGTCGCCTTCTATGCCAGCGTCGCCTATCTCGCCACCGGCAAACGTAAATGGGACGCTCTCGGCGTCTCCGCCGTCGAAGTAGGCGTCATGTGCTGCACGATTGGCCTGATCACCGGACCGCTCTGGGCGCGTCCCGTCTGGGGCATCTGGTGGACCTGGGACGCGAAACTCACCTCCACCTTCATCCTCTGGCTACTCTTCATCGCCTACCTGCTGCTTCGCGGCCTGGTAGAAGATCCGGAAAAGAAAGCATCCCTTTCCGCCGTCTTTGCAATTTTCGCCTCGCTCGATATTCCGCTCGTCTATCTGGCGAATCGTTTGTGGCGCACGCAGCATCCACAACCTGTGATTGCAGGCGGACCCGATTCAGGCCTCGATCCGATGATTGGAAAAGTATTGCTCTTTTGCCTTATCGCCGAATTTTGCGTAATGATATTGGTGCTGCTGGATCGCTATCGGCTGGAGCTGTTGCGCAATGAAGCCGCCGAACTGCGTTACGAAATCGAATCGCGCGGACTCGACGGAGCAGCCGACACAGCAGCCCCTGCGCTGCAAAAAGGTGCAGAATGAAAAACTTCGAGTTTCTGTTTGCGGCATGGATGGTCGTCTGGGCCGTGTTCTTCGTCTATGAAATCAGCGTGGCGAGGCGCATCGCGCAGACCCGCGAAGAAATCGAACGCTTGAAACAGCAATTGCAACAGCGCTAGCGTCAGCGGCAGCAAAAGGTGCAACATGCCCGAGCCAAAAAAAATCGCGGTAGTGCTCTTCCAACTCGGCGGTCCCGACAGCCAGGCCGCCGTCGAACCATTTCTCTACAATCTTTTCTGCGACCCAGACATCATTAATTTCCCCGGCGCTTTTCTCGCTCGCAAACTCATCGCCAAGCTGATCTCCACCACGCGCTCGAAAATCGTAGGCGAGCACTACGCGGAAATTGGCGGCGGCTCACCCATTCGGCGCCTCACCGAACAGCAAGCCCACGCCCTGGAAGCGGCCCTCAAACCGCACATTTCCGCCCGTTCCATTGTCGCCATGCGTTACTGGCATCCCAATACCGCCGAAGCCATTGCCGCCCTCGACGGCCAGCCTTATGACGAGCTGGTCCTGCTCCCGCTCTACCCGCACTATTCTTTCGCCACCACCCGCAGCAGCCTTAACGAATGGAATCGCCAGTACAAACCGACGACGCCAGTAAAAATCATTGACCATTTCTACGATCATCCCGACTACATCGCCGCCATCGTCGAGCGCATCAACAGCGTCCTGGCACAGATAAAACGTCCCGACGAAACCCATCTGGTTTTCAGCGCGCACGGCCTCCCGCTCGCGCTAGTAGAAAAAGGCGATCCCTATCCGAAACAGATCGAAGAAACCGTGCAACTGGTCCGCGAGCTGGGCGCCTGGCCCAACCCTCACGTACTCTGCTACCAGAGCCGGGTGGGCCCGCAGAAGTGGCTCCAACCTTCGCTCACCACTACAATCGAGCAAATGGCGCACAACGGCATCAAACGCATGCTGGTGATCCCCATCGCATTTCTTACCGAGCACATCGAGACTCTGCACGAAATTAATATCGAAGCCCGCGAAGAAGCCGAATCTCTCGGCGTTATCGAATTTCGCATGATGCCCGCGCTGAATGATTCGCCGCTCCTCATCCGCGCGCTCGCTGACCTGGTTCTCCGTTCCGTCGGCATGCGCAGCGGCGTCGCGTCGCTCGCAACCTAGCGGATTGAGCTTGCGAGCACCGAAATACGCTCAGAAAATTTCAGTCGAGAACCTCTTGACACCGCCATCGCCAAATCATATAACCCTCTGTTGCTTTGTCGCCCTTGATACGGGAATTTTGGACTCATAGATTTTCGTTTGCGGTAACAGTAGTCAACGGGCCTATGGCAGAAATTCCGGAAGGGAAGTCCGGTCAAGCCGCACCGTCGCCTGTTGCGTCGGGGGCGGCCGCATCCCAGTCGCCGGCGGAGCAGGCTTCGGAAAAAGCCATCAACACTGGCCGCCGTAGAATTGTCTGGGCGCTCATTTGGGGGTATCTCGGCGTCAACTTCCTGATGTTTCTCCGCTTCTTCTTTCCCCGCGCGCTATACGAACCCAACACCGTCTTCAATATCGGTTTCCCGGCGGATTTCAGCCTCGGCATTGACCAGCGCTACCTGATGACCAATCGCGTATGGGTCGTGCGTGAACCCGATCGCCTGTTCGTCATCTACGCCCGCTGCACGCACCTGGGCTGCACGCCCGAATGGAAGCCCGCGGAAAACAAATTCAAGTGCCCCTGTCACGGCAGCGGCTACGACAGCGAAGGCGTAAATTTCGAAGGCCCCGCGCCGCGCCCCATGGACCGCGCCAACGTAATGCTCGACCCCACGGGAAAAATTTCCGTGGATACCAGCCGGCTCTACGTGGACGATCCCCGCGCCGGCGTAAACCATTTCAACGATCCGGGGGCTTATCTGAACGTGTAACACGGCACGCGCCGCGGACACATTTTGCGGCACGGCTAATGCGGCGAGCGACACGGGCCACGTAGATTTGGGTTCGGAAGGGGTAGCACCGAATGCCTGAAGAAAACGGCGGCGGCAAAGAAAAAACCAGCGTCCTGGAAAAGGTGCAGGCCGACGCTGCCGCGCTGCGCGAAACGCTAAAAGAAAAGACCAAGCAGCAGGTTGACGGGCTGAAAGAGCCGGAGAAGACCCAGCTCTATCGCTCCATGTTTCGCGTTAAGCACGACGACGAGCCGCGCAACCGCGCCCTAAGCGTCCTCTCCAACGTTTTCTTCCACCTCCATCCCGCCAAAGTTAATCGCGACGCCACGAAATACAATTTCACTTGGGGCATGGGCGGCATCACTTTTTACCTTTTCATCGTCCTCACTTTCACTGGCGTCCTGCTGATGTTTTATTATCACCCCACAAAAGTTCAAGCCTTCCGCGACATCCTCTATCTCGAAAACGACGTCCCCTTCGGCAAGCTCCTGCGCAACATGCACCGCTGGGCCGCGCACTTGATGATCATCGCCGTCTGGCTGCACATGTTCCGCGTCTTCATGACCGGTTCCTACAAACGCCCGCGCGAATTCAATTGGTGCGTCGGCGTGCTTCTGATGGTTTTGACGATGCTCCTCAGCTTTACGGGATACTTGCTTCCGGACGACCAGTTGGGATTCTGGGCCGTAACAGTAGGCACGAATATGGCTCGCGCCACGCCATTCTTAGGACACGAAGGCCCGCTCGGCGGTTTGCTGGGAATGACGCCATATAACGACGTGCGTTTCGCATTGCTCGGCGGCTCGATTGTGGACGCGAACGCGTTGCTGCGCGCCTACATCTGGCACTGCATCGCGATTCCACTAATCGTCTCCATATTCCTAGGCGTGCATTTCTGGCGCGTCCGCAAAGACGGCGGCATCTCCGGCCCCGCGCCAGTAATGCTAGAAAGCGAAATCAAAGAAGAACGCAACCCGCGGCCCGTAGTCCTAAGGCCCAGCGGCATGAACATGCACGATAAATGATTACGTAGCGCCGGCGTCCCGCCGGCTCTTTTGACGTTGTCGTTGAATTTGCCTTTGATTTTGTATCGGCCGCCTTTAGGCGGGCGCCTTTGACGCCGCTGTTGACGTTGCTTTTGTAGCGGCCGGTCCCGCTTTTTGGGACCGGGCAGCCTTAGGTTTTCGGTTTCATTCTTGTTTTCGTCGCACTCGTAGGAGCGCACTAGATGGATTGGCATCAAATTTGGAAAATCGCCTCGGCGCCGGACAACGTACCCATCGTGGCCATGTTGTTCCTGATCCCGTTCTATCTCTGGTACGCCCTGAAACAAGGCATCGAAAACGACAAACTAATCGCCATCCTGGAATCCGACGCCAACCTGGCCAAAACCAAATACCGCAAAACGCAAGAATGGGACCCCACCTGGGAGCGCGAAGTTCACACCTGGCCCTACCTGATGCGCATGGAATTTCTGGTAGCGATCATTGTCACGGTGTTACTGATGGCCTGGTCGCTCACGCTCAACGCGCCGCTCGAAGAACCGGCCAACCCCAACGTCACCATGAATCCTGCGAAAGCCCCGTGGTATTTCCTGGGCCTGCAGGAAATGCTGGTCTATTTCGATCCCTGGATCGCGGGCGTCGTCATGCCCACGCTGGTAATCGTCGGCCTCATGGTCATCCCTTACATTGACGCGAACCCGCTCGGCAACGGCTACTACACCTACAAACAGCGCCGCTTTTCCATCTGGACCTTCATGTTCGGCTTCGTCGGCCTCTGGGTCCTGATGATTGTCATCGGCACTTTCATCCGCGGCCCGGGATGGATGTGGTTCTGGCCGGGCAAAACCTGGGACGCTGAACGCGTGGACTACGCGGTGAACCGAAACCTAGATCAGGTTTTCGGTATTGACGGCTCGTGGTTCTCCGCCATTTTTCACATATCTAAAGACCAGGGCGCCATCTGGGCCCGCGTTGTCTTCGGGATATTTCCGCTGATTGCGTTTTTCATCCTCGCGGCGCTTCTGGTGCACTGGATCTGCATGCGCACCGAATTCAGCCGCAAGATTTACCATCGCATGAGCCTGGTGCAGCTCGTCACGATGTACACGTTCCTGATCCTGATGTTCTCACTGCCGCTCAAAATTTTGTTGCGCCTGGTTTTCACAATTAAATACGTCTGGGTGACGCCGTGGTTCAGCATCTGAAAATCGCGCATTTCTGCATCTACAAGATCGCGCCGCAGCGCGTATTCGTAGGGGCGGGTCTCAGACCCGCCCCTACAACTGAACCTTGTCGAACACCAAAAAATTTGCCCACGCAAATTCTCACGCTTGCGCAGGAGGCCCTTGGTGCCTGATCGTTCTCCAGCCGCCGGTCCCGACGACCCTATCAAGAGCCGTTCCTTCGCCTTCCCGCTTTTGATCGCCTCGGTCCTGCTGATGCTAACCGTCGCCTGGTCCTTCTACGTTGAATTCTACGGCCTGCAACCCTGGCGCCGTTACCAAAGCCGCTTCGCGGAAGCTTATTCCGGCTACCTGCAAAAACAAGTCAAAGTCCAAAAGCAGAACGAAGACGCAGTGTACGCGTCCGCCGACTACAAAGCCCTGCTGGCAAAAGTTGACGCCGCAGAAAAGTCCGCCAAAGCCCAAGACGACGAGATCGCCAAGCAAATCGCGCTCCTCGACGAGCAGCGCGCCGCTCTCGGCGACGCTTTTAAAGACGCCCGCGGCAAAATCGGCTCGCTCGTCTATCAATACGAAGTCACTCCTGCCTCGGACAAGAAAGCCAAAACCTCCGCCAAGAAGGAACTCGAAGACGCCGAAACAGGGAAGAGCGTTACCTGGAAAGTGGATTGGCCGCTCGGCGACGGCAAAATACAAAAAAACAAGCCCTTCACCGGCAACGAGCTCAACGACGTCTTCACCGGCATCATCGCCCAGCGCGCCTCACTCGTAGGCCAGCGCGGCGAAGTGGATAAACCCGCAAAGGAGGCCCGCGACGCTCTTAATCAGTACGCCTCCGAACATTTGCCCGGACTCAGCTCCACGTCGCTCGAGCTTCTGCAACACTCCATGCGCGATTTCGATGAGCGCATTATTCAGATCAACGTAAATCCCCCAGGCGCATCTCTAAATAATCTCGGCGGCGCTGGCCTCGTGGATCGCTGTCAATCCTGCCACGTCGGCACCGAAACTCGTTACGTTCCGCCCCAAGTCACGCTCACCAAAGCCGGCCTCGGCTTCGCAAAAAGTAAAGACGCGCCCTACACCAGCCATCCCGACCTGCAACTGACGCAGTGGCATCCGCTGGAAAAATTCGGTTGCTCGCCGTGCCACGGCGGCAATGGACGCGCCGTAAATTCAGTCGAACGCGGGCACGGCCGCTACGAACACTGGCTCTATCCACTCTACTATCCCGAAAATTACGACGCTGGCTGCCAGCAGTGCCATTCCCTGGACATGGTCACTGAGCATGCGACCGTACTCAACGAAGGCAAGCAGCTCTATCGTCAGAAAGGCTGCATCGGCTGCCACCGCTTCCAGGGTTTCGATAATCAGGACGAGCAGCTTATCAACGCGCGCCAACAAATCCTCTCGCTCGCGAAATCCAAATCCGACGACCTGCTCGAAATCCCGCGCCTGCAGAAACTCGGCGACAACGCCTCCAGCAACACCGCTGCCGAAGCCTACTACGCGCAAGCCACCAATCTTACCGTGGACATCGCGCGCATGGATTCCACCTCCGAATCGCTCGAGCAGCGCAGCCACGACCTGCTGCAAGAAATTAAAAAGGTTGGCCCGGACCTGAAAGAAGCGCGCCAGAAATTGCGCAAGGAATGGATTCCGTACTGGATCGGACACACCACCGAATTCCGTCCCACCACCAAAATGCCGCAGTTCCGCATGTCGCAGGACGAAATCCAGGCCATCTCCGCCTTCATCTGGCAGGATTCGCTTTCCGGCCCAGCGCTTGAGAAACAAGCCCCGGGAGACGCCGCCCACGGCAAGGAACTGCTCAACGAGCGCGGCTGCCTCGCCTGCCACGCCATCGGCGAAGGCGCGAACGCCGTCGGCGGCACGTTCGCCGCTAATCTCAGCCGCGTCGGTGAAAAAGAAAATTACGATTATCTGGTCCGCTGGGTACACAATCCGCGCCAGCGCACACGTCCGTATTGCCCCTACGAGAAAAAGGATCTCGGCCCGGAAGATTACGCCAAACACAATCTCCCGTACGTCTTCGATCTCGATCACTCGCGCTGCCCCAACGACGGCCACGAACTTCTCGTCCAGCAGCCGACCGTTATGCCCAGCCTGCGCCTGTCCGACGCCGACTCGCGCGACATCGCCAGCTTCCTGATGACGCAAAAACACGCCGACGCTACCTACGCCGCCGCCAATTATATGGATGATCCTAAACTCGCCGCCGCCGGCAAGGAACTGGTCCGCCACTACGGCTGCGCCGGATGCCACGAAATCAGCGGCCTCGAAGACGAGGGCCGCATCGGCACCGAACTCACTAACGAAGGCAGCAAGCCCATCGAGCGCCTCGATTTCGCTCTTTGGACCGAAGACGCCAAGCGCGGCGAACAACCCGTCTTTAATGCCGACGGCACCTATGTTTTGAAACCCTATACCCGCGACGGCCAGCAAATCTCCTGGTTCGACGCCAAGGGTTTCTTCGAGCACAAACTGGAAAATCCCGCGCTGTACGACCAGGGGAAATATCACGCGAATCCGATGGACGCGCTGCGCATGCCTAAGCCCAACCTGCAATCGCAGGACCAAGTCCAGGCGCTCGTCACCATGCTGCTCGGCAGCACCGATCCCACTTTGCCGCCGGAATATATGTACAGGCCCGCCGATCGCCGTAAATACATTCAAGACGGCTGGTGGATCGTCACCAAATATAATTGCATCGGATGCCATCAGATTGACGTCGGCCAGAAATCCGTGCTGCAGACTCTGCCGATGTATCAAGGCGATCTCAAAGGCAATCTGCCGCCGGTGCTTACCACCGAAGGCGCGCGCGTCAATCCCGAATGGCTCCGCGGCTTCCTCGCGAATCCCGCGCTCAGCACCACCGATACCAATCGCAATGGCGTCCGCCAGTATCTGCAAGTGCGCATGCCCACGTTCTATCTTTCGAACGATGAGATCCGCAAACTGACGCTATTTTTTGAAGCCATGTCCGCGCAGCCCGACCCCTTTATTCCGCCCAAGGTCGAGCCGCTCAACGATGCCGAACGCGCCATGGCTCGCGGCCTGTTCACCAGCCCGGCCGCGCCCTGCTTGAAATGCCACATGACCGGCAACGAAGCGCACGACAAGAACGCTTCCGCGCCCAATTTCCTGCTAGCGCACGAGCGCCTGCAACCGGCGTGGACCGCTCGCTGGATCACCGATCCCGCGAAAATAATCCCCGGCACCGCCATGCCCTCGGGCCTCTTCCGCAAGGACGGCAACATCTGGGTCTTCGCCGGCCCCACGCCCGCCGCCATGCAGCAATATCACGGCGATCAAGCCGACTTGTTAGTGCGTTACCTGTTCACCCTAACGCCCCAAGAGCAAGCCGCGTTGCTAGGCCGCACGCCTTCAGCCAGCAACCTCGGCAATAGCAGCGGGAGCGCCAGCAATAAAGCAGCAGCGAGGCAGTCCGGCGGCAAATAAGTAGCGCCGGCGTCCCGCCGGCTCTTAGCTGTCGCCGTCGCTTTTGAATTTGTCCCTGATCTTGATTTTGCCTTTGTAGCGGCCGCCTGCTTTTGCCTTTTAGGCGGGCGTCTTTGACGTTGATGTCGCCGCTGTCGTTGGTGTCGCGCCTGTAGCGGCCAGTCCTGCTTTTCGGGACCGGGCAGCCGTTGCCGTCGGTTTGCCGTTGCCATTCGTCGCGCCGTTAATACGCGCTTGCAGTCTCGCACCAGAATTGACGCATCATCCGCACCTGATCTTGTTAGAATATACAGTTCTGCTAAGGAGGAATTTTCCAACATGAGTAACAGATGCTTGCACCTCGCTCTCGCCGCCGTCATGGCCCTCGCCATCACAGGCTGCGGCAGCAAAGAAAGCAGCCAAACCGCCGAGCAACCAGCAGCCCCATCCGCTGCGCCGGCCGGAAAAACGGTTGACGCCTCAACCGCCGGCTCCGTCTCCGGCAAAGTATCTCTCGACGGCAAAGCCGCCCCTGAAAAAGCCATAAACATGAGCGCTGAGCCCTATTGCCAGAAAGCAAATTCCGGACCGGTGACCCCGCCCACAGTGGTAGTGGACGATAAAGGGGACCTGGAAAACGTCGTAATCTTCGTGAAAGACGGTCTGGGCGACTACGTCTTCACCACGCCCACGGATTCCGTGCCGCTAGCGCAAAAAGGCTGCATGTACTCGCCCCACGTGATTGCCGTGATGGCCGGACAAACTTTCGAAGTGAAGAATGACGACCAGACCACCCACAATATTCACCCCATGCCGAAGGACAATCGCGAATGGAACAAGTCGCAAGCTCCCGGCACATCACCGATCGACGAATCCTTCGCGCGCCCCGAGCTCGCTATCCCGGTGAAGTGCAACGTCCACCCCTGGATGAAGAGTTACATCTTCGTCTTCAAGAATCCCTACTATGCCATCACCGGCAAGGACGGTTCCTTCGAGCTGAAGAACCTGCCGCCGGGAACTTACACCATCGAAGCATGGCAGGAAAAATACGGCACCCAGGACCAGACCGTTACCATCGGCCCCAAAGAATCCAAAACCGTTGACTTTAAATTCAACGCCGCTGCACCAGCAGCGCCACCTGCAGACTAGTTCAAGCATCAAACGTGCAATGGGGCGGATCGCGAGACTTTGCATCGGTAGGGGCGGGTCTAAGACCCGCCCCTACGCAATTCGCAACCGCGCCGGACGCATGAATCGCGGCTCGAAATGTGTTAGGGTATTTTCCTGAAAAATATGCCGGCAATCACCAACAACGATCCAGCGCTCCTCCCAGGCCTCCACCGTTTCGCCTTCGCCACCGCCTCCGCCACCGTTCTCCTCCTAATGGCCGGCGCCCTGGTCACCAGCAACGACGCCGCCGACTCTGTCCCCGACTGGCCGCTGGCCTACGGAAAAATTATCCCGCCGCTGGTAGGCGGTATCCGCTACGAATACGCACATCGCCTGATGGCCGGCACGGTTGCGATCCTGACGCTCGTCCTAGCGATCCTTCTAGCCCGCAGCGGCTCTCGCTTCCTGCGCAATCTCGGCTTCACCGCACTAATCCTGGTAATTGCCCAAGCCGTCCTGGGTGGCATGCGCGTCCTCTTCCACAATCCAGCGCTCACTGCCACAATCCACGCCATTCTCGCCCAGATTTTCTTTATCACCGTGGTCAGCCTTACGCTTTTTACCAGCCAATGGTGGAATAGCGCCCCACCCAAACTCGACGATCCAGCGTCGCCGCCGCTGCGCACACTCTCAGCGATCACTGCCGCCGCAATCTTCGTCCAATTGATTTTAGGTGCAGGCTTCCGCCACGGCGCCTTCGGAATTCTTCCGCACATCGTCGGCGCATTCGTGATCCTGTTCCTCGCCATCTGGACCGGCCGTACCGTCCGCGTCCGCTTTGGCGCCATAAAACACCTGCGCCGCTGGGGCATCCTGCTGACCTCGTTCATCGGCACCCAATTTCTGCTGGGCATCGCGGCCTATTGGGCCGTCGTGCAGGAAATAAAAGCCCAGCAGCCGACCACGACCTACGTGGTCCTTACGGTAGCCCACGTTCTGGTGGGTGCGCTCACGCTCGCGTCCAGCGTCGTCCTGTCGCTTTCCGCTTTCCACATGATTCGCGGAAATGCTACAGTCTCGGCCGCAACCGAAGTCGCGGACTCGCGCGCCGAAGGCTCCCGCGCATGAGCACTGTGATAACCATTAGCGCGATTAGTACCATGACCTCAACGGACACTACGCCATGAGCAACGGCCGCGCCGAAGCCATCTCCGCGTACGAAAAGCCGTGGGCCTACGTCGTCCTCACTAAGCCCGACGTAACCTTCCTCGTCGTCATTACCACCGTCGCCGGTTTCTACCTCGGCAGCGCCGGCCCCATGGAATGGGCGCGCCTCATGAACACCCTCTGCGGCACTCTCTTGGTCGCCGGAGGCACCGCCGCTCTCAATCAATACGTCGAGCGCCATATGGACGCGGTAATGCGCCGCACCGCCTCGCGCCCCTTGCCGCTGGGAATTCTGCAAGCCAAAGAAGTCCTGCTGTTTGGAGTCGCCACCATCGTCGCCGGCACCATCTGGCTCGCCCTGGCAGTCAACGGTCTCTCCGCATTTATCGCACTCGCCACCAGCGTCTCCTATCTCGGCGCCTACACTCCGCTGAAGACGCGCACCACCCTCGCCACCGCCGTCGGCGCGATCCCGGGCGCCCTTCCACCGCTGATCGGCTGGGCCGCCGCCACGGGCACGCTCTCCGCCGGAGCCTGGATCCTCTTCGCGATTTTATTTTTCTGGCAATTTCCCCATTTCATGGCCATCGCCTGGATGTACCGCGAGGATTACGGCCGCGCTGGCATCCTGATGCTCCCTGTAGTGGATCGCAGCGGCGACCGCACCTTCCGCCTGATCATCGCCACTTCCGCAATCCTGATCCCCGTCAGCCTGCTGCCCTCCGTGCTTGGCATGACCACGATAAGTTATTTCTACGGCGCCCTCATCCTGGGACTGCTCCTCCTTCTCGTTTCTTACTGGGCCAACCGCGTTCGCACCAACGTTCGCGCGAAGTGGCTGATGCACGCCACCGTCGCGCATATTCCGCTGTTGCTCGGCTGGATGATTCTGGACAAAGTTTCCCGATGACCGCCGCGGCAGCCGCAGGAGGCGCGTACATGACGTCCAAAGCGCACCGCATCGAAATCGGTGTTCTCTGTTCAGCGATCATCCTGCTTTCGCTTTGGGGAATCGTCTGGGACATCTCCAGCGGCCTGCTCACCAGCGGCATTGACGGCATCATGCTGCTGCTCATCGCTCTCATGATCGGCGGTATTTTCAGCCTGATGTTTGCGCACATGCTCTGGCAGGAAGGGCTGCTTCCGTTCTTCAAACCGGCCCCCGCAGTAGCCGCGCCAGCTAAGGCCGCAACCGCGCCGGCCGCCGCGAAGCCTGCTACACCTGCGACCGCAACAGCGGCGCCGCCGAAAACTCCCGCCGCTCCCACAGTCGCGCCGGCGCCGAAACCAGCGACTGCTGCGCCATCAACGGCGCCTACCGAGCCCACCACAAAATGAATTTCGGCTCAACCCGGCCCCCTCGCAGCAGCAGATGAACTCATCAGCCCCGACTTCCGCTAACACCACCGACGCCTCCGCCAAGCCCGCGAAATCTTTCGGCGGACGCTGGGCCCTCGCCATCGTGGTGCTCACGCTTTCCTTCGTCATCATGCCGTTCTTGTTCTGGAACGCCACCTGGTTCGGCCGCCCCATCACCGACGCGCAAATCGCAAAAGCTCTCGCCGACCGTTCCCACCCCCGCGAAATCCAACACGTTCTCTCGCAATTCGAAACCCGCATCGAACGCGGCGACACCTCCGTCCGCAAATGGTATCCGCAAATGGTCGCGCTCTCAAAAGATCCCATCGAAGAAATCCGCGTCACCGACGCCTGGGTAATGGGTCAGGACAATACCGCGCCCGAATTCCACCAAGCGCTCCTCCCCATGCTCAACGATCCGAACCCCATGGTCCAACGCAACGCCGCCCTCTCCCTCGTTCGCTTCCACGACGATTCCGGCCACGCCCAGATCGTCTCCATGCTCCAACCCTACGTGATGAACGCGCCGCTCGCTGGCGTCCTCTCCACGCGCCTCAAGCCCGGAGAAGTTGTGAATCCCGGCACGCTGGTAGGTCACATCGAAGTAGCAGGGAACAGCAATGAAATCCGCGCGCAAGTGCCCGGTACGGTGGACCACTGGTTACTGAAAGATGGCGCGACAGTTTCCGCGGGCCAGCCGATCCTGACGCTATCCCCCAACGAGAGCATGGCCTGGGAAGCCCTGCGCGCCCTGTTCCTCACCGGCCGCCCCGAAGACCTGCCGTACGTTAACGCCCTCGTCCGCGGTACCGACGGAATGTCCCCCCAAGTAGCCGTCCAAGCCCAAGCCACCGCCCGCGCCATCCAAGACCGCGCAAGCCAGTAGCGCCGGCGTCTCGCCGGCTCTTTTGAATTTCAGTTGCTGTTGAGATTGGCTCTGCTGTTGCGATTTCCTCTGCGGGATAACTCGGACTACGGTTTTCTCTGCGTCCTCAGCGTCTCTGCGGTAAAAGCCTTTATCCTTCTCTGATTTTCTCCGCCTTTTCTCTGTGCACTCTGTGTTAGATCTTTTGCCTTTCTGATCCGCACGCATCACTGCTTATACTGAATCACCGCCTTCCCATCCACGATCTTGATATCACTAATATCGTCGGGCAATTTCAATTTATCCCGATTCTCCGGCGAGGCCATCATCTTCTCCACCGCCGCATTTAAAGTGGACTGCGGCAAAGGCAGCGACCCCAATTTTCCACTCACTGGCTCAAACTTCATGAATCCGTTCTCCGAGCTCAAATGCCCATCGAGCTCCAAAGAAATATCTTTCCCATGAAAATCAAAAATCACGTAAGCCTTCACCAAATCCCCCACCATATCCACCTTCACATCCTTCACCGACGACTGCACATCCTCCAGCGAGCGCGGATCTCCCGCCGCCAATGCCGCGCTAGGATCATTCGCCGCATTCCCGCCGCTATCCGCTGCCGCAGCAGGCGTCGCGTCGTTCGCAGCGCCAGTCGAAGCCGAGCCCGGCGCTCCCACAGGAGCCGGAGTCTGCGTCTGCAAATTCTGCGCCAGATACGAATTCAATTCGCTGCGATCCAAAGCCACCGATCCCGCCTGTCCCGCAGCCTTAGCCTGATCCGCCGCCGCAAATTTCTGCTCCGCCCTCTGGGCCGCATTCGGATCATACGGAATATTTGGCGCCGGCGATTTGTGCAATACCAGCACGATCGTCAAAATTAACCCTGCCAAACTGCTCCACGAAAGAATCTTGTAGAGTTTTCCCAGCAGCTTCGCGTCAGCCATAACCCACTCCTATGCCGCAAACGCGCCAATAAGCGCACAAACCCCAGCATAGCAGCACGGAAGGGAACCCAAGGGTTACAGCAGGCAAGAGTGCTCAATCACCCATTGAACCAAAGTACAGCCCGCGCCTGGGAACGCCAATCTCCCGATTGCCGTTCTTGCCGTTGCACTGGAATTTGTAGCGGCCGCCTTCAGGCGGGCGCCGTCGACCTCGCCTTTGTAGCGGCCGGTTCAGTTTCATCGAACCGGGCAGCCTTTGAAGTTGGCTTGCTCGCATGATGCCTTGCTGTCTCAGCCGCCGACACCGGACATCATTCACTTCTTCGCGAAATATTTCGCGTAATACAAAATTCCCGCCACCGTCTTCCCATCCCGTATCTTCCCGCTACGTATCCATCTTTCCGCTTCGCGCAAAGTTACAATCGTCTGCGTGATCTTCTCATCCGCCTCAGGCTGCGCTTCACCCTTCGTCAACCCCGTAGCCAGAAAAATCGCCATGTTCTCCCGTAAAAATCCTGGGCTCGGGAACAAATCCAGCAAAAGCCGCATCCGCCGCGCCCTATACCCAGTTTCCTCCCGCAATTCCCGCCGCGCGCCCGCCACAAAACTCTCCTCCCCATCCCGCCGCCCCGCCACCAGCTCCCACAAATACTGCTCCACGCTGTGCCGGTATTGCCGAATCAAAACAATCCGTCCGTCCGGCAGCACAGGCAGCACCACCACCGACCCCGGATGCACAATAATGTCTCGCGTAGCCTCCACCCCGCTCGGCTCGATTACTTTCTCCCGCTGCACATCAAACACCCGCGTTCGCAAAACCAATTCGCTGCTCAAAACTTTCGCAGTCGCAGTTTTCTTCGCCACATTCGCTCCAGTAGTTCAATTTCAACAGGACATACTAACCCAACCTCGCCTCAGCGGATTAGCGCGCCATCCCGCCGTGATTTCTTGCCGCCCGCAACTCCGTTGCATATACTGTTTCAGCAGACCAATGCCAATTAACACAGTAATCGTTGATGACGAGCGCCCGGCCCGCGACGAACTCCTCTACCTGCTAAAAGGTTTCCCCGAAGTAAACGTAGTTGCCCTGGGCAAAAACGGCCTCGACGCCGTCAACCTGATAAAAGAACACGAGCCCGACCTGGTTTTTCTGGACGTCCAGATGCCCGGCCTGGACGGCTTCGGCGTAATAAAAAAACTTCTCGAACGTCGACTCCCCGTCCCCCAAATCGTATTCGCCACGGCCTTCGACAACTACGCCATCCAAGCCTTCGACGTAAACGCAGTTGACTACGTCCTCAAGCCCTTCGACAAAGCCCGCATCTCCAAAGCCCTGCAACGAGCCAAAAAAATGCTCGACGCCCATACCTCCCCGGTCGAACGCCTCGAAACTCTAATGGGCCAGTTAGCCTTCCCTGGCACCACCGCGAAGTCCGCGCAACCAGTTAAGCTCCTCGTAAAATCTCAAGAACGCATGTTCCTGGTAGATGCCGACGATATGATTTATTCCTCGATCCAGGACGGCACCATCACCATCTTCACGCGCGCCTTCGAAGGCGTCTCCAACTACCGCACCATCGAAGAACTTTCCGCCTCCCTCGACGCCGACCGCTTCTGGCGCGCGCACCGCTCTTACCTGGTCAACATCAACCACATCAAGGAAGTCGTCCCCTGGTTCAAGTCCAGCTACATGCTAAAAATGAACGACAAACGCGCCAGCGAAATCCCAGTCTCCCGCGCCCAAACCAAACGCCTGCGCGAACTCCTGAAACTCTAAACTTTTCGAAGCATCCGGACGACTCGAGCCAAGCATCCTAACTTTCAGGGGGCACCATGCCACGCAATAAACGCTTTCAATGTCTTGCAGCCGCAGCAATCTATATCATCGCGATTTTCATCGTCGCCCCACCCGCGCCAGCGCAAGCAACCGCACCACCGCCCGCACACGCCTCAGCCGCCACCGGCTCTATCTTTGGCAACGTCAACGATCATCAAGGCTCCCCGCTAGCCGGCGCGCAAGTCACTCTGACCAATCTCAGCACCAAAGAATCCACAAACGGTAGCACTGACGGCACCGGCGCCTACAGCTTCGACAATGTGAAACCGGGCCACTACTCCATAGTCTTCGAGTCCAAAGGCCTAGTAACAAAAACCCAATCAATCGAAGTAAAACCCGGCAAAAAATCCAAAGTAAGCGAACGCCTAAAACCCCCCGAAGTAAAAGAGAAACGCAACGTCGAATAACAAGACAAGGCGCCAGGTTTTGCCGTTGTAGCGCAGGCTCGTCCTGACAGCCTGCTGGCGGCAGGCTGGAAGGGCGTCCCGCCGGCTCCGTTGCAGTTGCCTTTGAATTTGTGGCGGCACGCGGCGGCCTCCGTTGCAGTGGTCGTTGCCGTTGCAGTGTGGTTGCCGTTACAGTGTGGTTGCCTTTGAATTTGTAGCGGCCGCCTGCTTTTGCTTTAGAGGCGGGCGTCTTTGACTTTGCTTTTCTCCGCGCCCTCTGCGCTCCGACCTCTGCGTCCTCAGCGTTGGATCTTCCCGCCTTTCTCCTCGCTCGCTTTCATCACTTCACCGCCGTTATCAGTGTTCATCTGCGTTCATCAGTGGTGATTTCCCATGTCCCGATTCACGCACGACTTCCGATTTTCCATTTTCTATTTTCCATTTTCGCCCTCAGACCTCTATGTTCATCATTGGTGCCTTTGCCCTCCCCACTGTGCTAGCATCGCTCCTACACCTCTCGATGGATTTTTCACTCAGCAGCGACCAAATTCTCATCCGAGACACCGTCCGCCAATTCATGGAAACGGAAATGCGCCCCATCCTCCGTGAATACGAGCGCGCCGAAAAATTTCCCGCCGACCAGCTCAAAAAACTGGGCGAACTAGGCTGCTGCGGCATGCTGATTCCCGAAGAATGGGGCGGCGCCGGAACAGACACCGTAAGCTACGCTCTGATGCTGGAAGAAGTAGCCCGCGTGGACGCCTCCACCGCCGTAGCCTTGAGCGTCACCAACTCGGTCGTTGCCGTCCCGCTCTGGAAATCCGGTGGCGAAGCCCAAAAGAAAAAATATCTCCGCCGTCTCGCAACCGGCGAAACTCTCGGCGCCTTCTGCCTCACCGAACCTCAAGCCGGCTCCGACGCGGCCGGAATCCAAACCCGCGCCGTCCGCGATGGCGATCACTACCTCCTGAACGGCACCAAAGCATGGGTCACCAACGGCGGAGTCTCCGGCCTTTACATCGTCTTCGCGAAAACCGATCCCGCGGCAGGCAGCCGCGGCGTCACCGCCTTCCTCGTCGAACCAGATTTTCCCGGCTTCCGCATCAGCCGCTACGAAGATAAAATGGGTCTGCGCCTCTCGCGCTCGGCCGAGATTTCACTGCAGGATTGCCGCGTCCCAGCGGAAAATCGACTGGGCGAAGAAGGCCAAGGCCTGCGCATAGCTCTCGAATCGCTAGACGGTGGCCGCATCGGTATAGCCGCACAATCCGTAGGCTTAGCTCAAGGCGCGCTGGAAGCCGCCACGCGCTACGCCAAACAAAGAAAAACTTTCGGCCACCCGATAGCCGAATATCAAGCCATCCAATGGATGCTAGCCGACATGGAAACCGAAGTCTCAGCCGCCCGCGCCCTAACCCACTACGCCGCGTGGCAACGTGACAAAGAATTGCGCGATCAAGAAGCACGAGCAAAGGAAGCGGGCGCTACAAAATCAAGCCAGGCCGAAGGCCGCGATGCCGCAAGCCGCCCGCGCGGCTCGAGCGCCTCGCGCGCGAAGCTCTACGCCAGCGAAATGGCCAACCGCGTGGCCTACAAAGCCGTACAAGTCCACGGCAGCTCCGGCTATTCGCGCGAAACCGACGTCGAGCGCTACTATCGCGATGCCCGCGTCCTGACAATCTACGAAGGCACCAGCGAAATGCAGCGCCTGGTAATAGCCCGCGACCTGCTGCGCGATTCACCAAGGCGATAGCGTCCGGGCGGTAGGGGCGGGTCTCAGACCCGCCCGTTGTTGACGGTGTCCTAGAATTTGACGTTGCAGATGTAGCGCCGGTCTTCAGACCGCCAGCCTTTGATGGTGTTTTTGAATTTGTAGCGGCCGCCTGCTTTTTCTTTTTAGGCGGGCGTCTTTGACGTTGCGGTTGGTGTCGCCTTTGTAGCGGCCGGTTCAGCTTCATCGAACCGGGCAGCAGTTGCCGTTGCTTTCGTAGCGCCGGCGTCTCGCCGGCCGTTTTTGCCGTGCTCGTATGGGGGCACGGCATCCCGTGGCCGGCTTTAAATTGCATTCGAATATGCGCAATCTCAGGAGATAGAACCGATCTTGCCTAAACCGAAACGAGTCCTCAGCGGCATGCGCCCCACAGGCCGCCTCCACCTAGGCCATTTCTTCGGCGCCCTGTCGAATTGGCTAAAACTCCAGCAAGAATATGACTGCTACTTCTTCGTGGCCGACTGGCACGCCCTAACCACGCATTACGAAGACACCAGCTCCATCGCCGAAAACACCCTGCAAGTCGCCATGGACTGGCTAGCCGTAGGCCTCGATCCACAAAAATCCACCCTCTTCGTCCAATCCCAAGTCCTGGAACACGCCGAGCTCCACGTCCTCCTCTCCATGATCACTCCGCTCAGCTGGCTCGAGCGCGTCCCCACCTACAAAGAACAAATCGAAAACCTGAAAGGGCGCGACCTCGGCACCTACGGTTTCCTCGGCTACCCGCTACTGCAATCCGCCGACATTGTAATGTATGGCGAACCAAAAAATGAATTGCTCGTTCCGGTAGGCGAAGACCAGGCTCCCCACGTAGAACTCACCCGCGAGATTGTGAGGCGCTTCAACACAACTTTTGGCTTTACGGTCAAAGATTCGCTGTTCGAAGAGCGGAAATCAGTAGACGCACTTCTAATGCGTATAAGCTCGCATGAAAGCCCAGGTCCGATGAATCTTGGGGATCCTAACTGGATAAGCAAAGCCAAATTAGTCATCCGAAAGGCAGCGATGGAGTCCGGAATCGAAAATTTTCTGGGCCTCATCGATAACTTGGGCAAGCATATTGCGGTGCAACAACTTCTCATCGAGCCCGCCTACATCCCCACCGAAACCCCGCGCCTCCCAGGCCTGGACGGCCGCCGCATGGCTAAATCCTACGGCAACGCCATCTGGCTAACCGATCCCCCCGACGAAATCCGCACCAAAACCCGCAACATGCTTACCGACCCGCAACGCGTCCGCCGCACCGACCCCGGCCGGCCCGAAATCTGCCCGGTCTTCGCGTATCACAAATTATTTTCGCCGCCAGACACAGTCGCCCACATTGACCGCGACTGCCGCTCCGCCGCCATCGGCTGCGTGGACTGCAAAAAAGAAATGGCCGATAACCTGGTCAAGTGGATCGAGCCCATCCAGGCACGCCGCAAACAATTTGAGGCCAATCCACAGCAAGTTTGGGATATCCTCGACACCGGCTCGAAGCAAGCCCAGAAGGTCGCGCGCAAAACCATGAAGCGCGTCCGCAACGCGATCTTCCAATGGGACGAAGCCCGCAAATCATCCGCCGCCCCCGGCGTTTGACGTCGCCGTTGAATTTGTAGCGGCCGCCTTCAGGCGGGCGCCTGTGACGTCGCTTTTGACGTTGCCTTTGAATTTGTAGCGGCCGCCTGCTTTTGCTTTTGAGGCGGGCGTCTTTGACGTTGCTGTTGACGTCGCCTTTGAATCTGTAGCGGCCGGTCCCATTTTTTGGGACCGGGTAGCCGTTGCTTCCGCTTTTGTGGCGGCGGTCTTCAGATCGCCAGCTTTTGAATTTGGTTTCGTAGCGCCGGCGTTTCGCCGGCTGTTAGCTGTGGAAACGTCCATGAGTCCAGCACGAGCAGGAGGCTGACGCACAGAATGGCATCACCCTATCGCATCAACTTACCATCGTACGAAGGCCCGCTCGATCTCCTGCTCGATCTAATCCGCAAGCAGGAGATGGACATCCACAATATCCCCATCGCCAAAATCACCGAGCAATATCTCGATTACCTCCACCAACTCGAAAAACTAGATATAGACGTCTCCGCCGATTTCATTTACATGGCCGCGACGCTAATCCACGTAAAATCCAAAATGCTGTTACCGGTTGACCCGCTCCTGGCCGCCGAAGAACAAGACCCCCGCGACGAACTAGTCCACCGACTCCTCGAACACGAGAAATTCAAAAACGCTGCCCAGCTTCTTTATCAGAAACAGCAAGTCGAAGCCAACGTCTGGTCTCATCCCGACAAATCCCTCTACGGCGGCGACGAAGTCCAAGGCGAGCTGGTAGTCTCGCTGGTAGATCTCGTAAAGACATTTCAACAAGTTCTCGAACGCCGCAAAGAAGTCCCGCAATTCGGCCTGCGCCACGACACAGTCTCAATCGCCCAAATGATGGACCGCCTCCGCCAGCGCCTGGTAGTCACAGACGATCCCGTCTCCCTGATCGCATTCTTCGAAACCTGCGAGACCAGAAACGCCATGATCGTCGCCCTGCTAGCCGTCCTGGAAATGGTGCGCATGCAAGCCGTGCTGCTGGTCCAATCCGACCTCTTCGAAGACATCCGTCTGCGCAAACACAAAATGTTCGACGCAGTCTTCGCCGGCCCAGACGCCATGTCCCAAATCGAGGAGCAATACCTGTGACACTGCGCGATGTCTTTTCGCGGAATAGGGAAGGGCGGGGCTTCAGCCCCGCCGTAAATCGCGCATTAGACTTGGGGCTTCAGCCCCTGAAGCCGGATTCGTATTTTTGCTGGAAGTCGTCTTGCATTCAAACGATGACGACGCCGTAGGGGCACGGTATGCCGTGCCCGGCGTAAGCACGACCGACATACCGAAAAGGGCAAACACAAATGACGCCACAAGAAATCCAGTCCTCGCTAGAAGCCATCATCTACGCCGCCGACGAGCCCGCCACGCTCGACCAAATCTCCAAAGCTCTCGGCATCGAAAAACCCGAAGCCCGCGCCGCTCTCGAACAACTCGCCGCCGCCTACCAAACCGACGATCGCGGCATTGAAGTCCGCAAAGTCGCCGGCGGCTGGAAGTTCTACACCAAGGCCCAGCATCACGACGTAGTCCGCAAATTCATCAAAAGCCTGCAACCGCCGCTCCGCCTCACCATGCCCGCGCTCGAAACTCTAGCCGTAATCGCCTACAAGCAACCAGTCACCGTCCCAGAAATTAACGAAATCCGCGGCGTCCACGTGGGCGGCGTAATTAAAACACTCCTCGAAAAACGCCTGATCACCACCGCAGGCCGCAAAGAAGTAATCGGCCGCCCCATCCTCTATCGCACCTCCAAACAATTCATGATGCGCTTCGGCCTCTCCGACCTCGACGAACTCCCCAGCCTGAAAGAATTCGAAGCCCTAGCCCAAGCCGCCCTAGGCTCCGACGAAGGCATCGCCGAAGCCCAGCCAGAGGACTCCGCGGCAATCGCAGAAGCAGCCGTTGACGCAGAAATTGTTGACGCAGACGTCGTCAACGTAGAAGTTGTAGCCGAAGGCGGCGTCGCGGTCGCAGGCACCCAAGCCGAAATCGCAGTCACTGAAGTGGTCGCTGAAGCAGTCAACGATGACTTCTCCGATGACACAGCCTCGGAAGCCGGCACCGTGCCCGGAAACGCAAACGACTTTATCTCGGACGCACCCCAAGAATCACAATCTCCCGCAACCAGCGCGCCCGATGACGCCGACAAGTCCCGCGCAGCCGCAGCCAGCGCCCACTCCACCAGCCGATCCCCTGAATCTGAGGGTTAGCACGCTCGCAGCAGTTGCCGTTGAATTTGTAGCGGCCGCCTTCAGGCGGGCGTCTTTGACTTAGATTCTGTTTTTGACTTAGATTCTGTTTTTGACTTTGACCTTGCCTTTGTAGCGGCCGCCTGCTTTTTCTTTTTAGGCGGGCGTTTTTGAGGTTCTCGTTGTCGTCGCAGTTGGTGTTGCGTTTGCCGTCGCTGTTGCCGTTGCCTCTGTAGCGCCGGTTCAGCCTCATCGAACCGGGCAGCCGTTGCCATTGGTTTCTCTGCGTTCTCAGCGCCTCTGTGGTGGTCCTTCGCGTTGCTCGCGCCCTACCTTCCCATTCGCTCCAAACCCAATTTTCCGCTAAGCTATACCCGCACCACGGAGCTACTCGAACCACCCATGCTCGAACGACTACAGAAAATAATCGCGCGCGCCGGCATCGCCTCCCGCCGCCACGCCGAAGAACTAATCAAATCCGGTCTGGTCACCGTCAACGGCCAGACCATCACCGAGCTAGGCAGCAAAGCCGACGAATCCAAAGACCACATAAAAGTCCAGGGCAAACTCCTGCGCCCAGAAACCGAGCGCGTCTACCTCCTGCTGAATAAACCCCCCGAAGTAGTCTCCACCATGATTGACCCCGAAGGCCGCCGCTCCCTCTCCGACATGCTCCACGGCGTAGCCCAGCGCGTCTTCCCCGTAGGCCGCCTCGAATATCACTCCCTGGGCCTGGTCTTTCTCACCAACGACGGCGAGCTAGCGAACCTGATGCTGAAAGCGCACCACCTCCCCCAAACCTACAATCTAAAATTAAAAACTCTTCTAACCTTCGACGAAACCACCGCTCTCGAACAATCCACCGGCGCCCGCATCACCCGCATAAAAGGAAAAGACGCCCCCTGGTACGAAGTCACGCTCTCCGAAGCCCGCCGTGACGCGCTCCGCAACCGGCTCTTCCAAACCGGTCATCCAGTAGAGAAAATCAAGCGCGTGAAAATCGGCAACCTGGCGCTCGAATCCCTGACACCTGGCAACTATCGCCCGCTCTCAGACGCCGAAGTGAACACGCTCCGCCGCATGGTTCAGCCCGGAGCCACGCAAATCATCCAAGCAACGCAACCGGGAGCCGCCGTCGCGGCCCGCCCAGGTCTGGTGCCACCGTCTGCAACAGGCATCTCCACCCTAGGAATTGCCGCCGGGATCGCGCGCCGCCCCTTCGTCAAGCGCCGCCCGTATCAACCGAAACCCAAACCGGGCGAAGCAAAACGTCCCAATCAGCCATTCACACCGCGCGACAATGCAGCTCCGCGCCCCGATCAAAATTTTCGGAACGCTTCGCAAGATCACTCCACGACGACAGCGCCCGCTCGCACAGCTCGGTTCTCGCGGCCACCGCAAAACAGCTTCCAAAATTCTCGCCCCGGCCATCCCGCGCGCCCCGATTTCAAATCGCGCCCAGCAGCCGCCGGCGGACGCCCCTCGAATCCGCCGTTCTCAAAACCATTCGGCGCGAAATCACACGGCCCGAAGTCATTCGACCCCAAATCCCACGGCGAAAAACCGCGCGGACCTTGGAAACCGCGCCCGCCTTTCAGAAGGGAAGGCCCCGGCGGCTCGAAATCACACAGCGGTGGAAAGCCATTCCGAAAATTCGGTTCGGACTCGTTCCAGCGCCCAGATCAAGACTCCGACTACGATCGCCCCATCAAACCAAAATCCGAAGCACCCTGGCGTCGCACCGAATCGCGGCAACCCAGCGGCAGCGGTCGCCCAAACGCAAGCGGAGGCCCCGGCTCAAAATTCCGCAAATTCCCAGCGGGCGGCAGCCGCAAGCCCGGCGCCCCCTGGAAATCGCGCAAGCCCTCCGAACCCGGCGCATTCGGTCGCGCCAAAAGCAAATTCACGAAACCAGGCGGGCGCCCTTCAGGAATGAAGCCACGCCAGGGCGAAGGCGCCGCAAAACGCGGCGGCCACCGCCCGGGTCAGCACAAACCAAAACCAGGAAATTTCACAGGCCCGAAAGGCAGGCGCTGAGCCACGCCAGGGAATGAACATCCCCATTCATGATCTCGTCCCCGCTCACATTCGCGCGCTCGCTCCCTACGTCCCCGGAAAACCAATCCAAGAGGTCGAACGCGAACTAAAAATGCACCCCATCAAACTCGCCTCCAACGAAAATCCACTAGGCCCTTCGCCCCTCGCCATCGCCGCCGCGCAAAAAGCTCTGGCAGATTCCAACCGCTATCCCGACGGCAGCGGCTTCTACGTCCGCGAAGCCCTCGCCAAAAAACACGCTGTCCCCACGGAAAATATAATTCTCGGCGCAGGCTCCACGGAATTAATTGACCTAGCCGCACGCATCATGCTCACCACCTCCGACTGCGGCGTCACCTCTCACGGCTCGTTCCCCCTCTACTACATCGCCATACGCGCCGCCGGAGCGCGCCTCCTGGAAATCCCGCTGCGCAATTACGCCTTCGATCTCGATTCAATCGCCCGCAATCTTCCGCCTGAGGCCAAGCTCGTCTATCTCGCGAATCCCAATAATCCCACCGGTACCATGTTTACCGCCGACGAGCTGGATTCCTTCCTGGCCCGCGTCCCCGAAACCGTTCTGGTAGTCGTGGACGAAGCCTACTTCGAATATGTCGAGCGCCCCGATTATTCGCGTTCCATTGCCGTAGCCCAGCGCCGACGCAACGTGATCGTCCTGCGCACTTTCTCGAAAGTGTACGGCTTGGCCGGAATGCGCATCGGCTATGGCATCGGTCCCGCTGATCTGCTGGGCGAAATGAACAAGCTTCGCGGCCCGTTCAACACTTCCGGCGTAGCCCAAGCCGCAGCCCTGGCCGCACTCGATGACACAGAACACGTACGCCGCTCGCTCGAATCGAATCGCGCCGGCATGGCTCAGCTGAAGGCTGGCCTGAATGACTTAGGCATCCAATTCGTCCCATCCTTCGCGAATTTCCTGCTGGTCGAATTCGGACGCGACGCCGAACCCATCAGCGAAGAACTCCTCACCCGGGGCGTAATCGTACGCCCGATGCGCTGGATGGGGCTTCCCACCGCCATCCGCGTCTCCGTCGGCACGCTCGAAGAAAACAAAACATTTCTGGACTCACTCGCCCTCGTGCGAGACACTACGCCCCGCGAATCCAGGCCCTCCATTCGCCAATTTCTGGAAGGCGATTCCCGGGACATCTAATGACTCAATCCACCAACGATTTCAACGCGTCCACAAACGTATCCGTGCACGGAAACGGCAGCGCTCCGTCCGCGCCCAACGATCCCGTTACGGAAATTCTCAAAACCAGCCGCACCATCGCCGTCGTCGGCCTCTCCAATCGCAAATTTCGCCCCAGCTACGGCGTAGCCGATTATCTGAAATCCGTCGGCTACCGCATCATCCCCGTAAACCCGCTGGAAAAAGAAGTTCTAGGTGAGAAGTGTTACGCCCGCTTGGAGGACATTCCCGAAAAAGTGGACATCGTTGACATTTTCCGCCGCTCGGAATTCGTTCCCGATATCGTGGACGCCGCCATCCGCATCAATGCCCGCGCCATCTGGATGCAAGAAGGCGTAATCCATCACGAAGCCGCCGAACGCGGCCGCCGCGCCGGCCTCTTCGTCCAAATGAATTCCTGCATCCTAAAAGAACACGTCCGCCGCCTCCGCCTGACCCGCGACCCCGCCAGCATCTAACCGCGACGCCTTCGTGGCACAGCCGCTCCTGGCTGTGCGGCGCACTTGATGCCCCTTGCCAAGCTCGCCGTTGCTGTTGAATTCGTAGCGCCGGCTTCCCGCCGGCTCTTCGAAGTGGCTTTATCTTTTTTTTGACTCTGACGTCGGGGTTGCATTCGTGGCGGCCGCCTGGTTTTGCCTTTTAGGCGGGCGTTGTCGCCGTTGAATTGGACCTCTCGTTTGAATTTGTAGCGGCCGGTTCAGCTTCATCGAACCGGACAGCCGTCGCAGTTGGTTTCTCTGCGTTCTCTGCGCTCCGACCTCTGATGTCATGAGAGATGCGCCTCCTGGGGTGGGCGTTGTTATGCTCACCCGGAACCGGTTGGCATCGGTCGAAACAGGAGGCGCCAATGGCAGTGTACATCGGAGTGGATTTGCACGTCAGAACCCAAACCGTTTGCTGGATGGATACCGCCGACGGAGAAGTGCACGAGCGCGAGCTCGATCACGAGCATGACGACGTCGCGGCGTTTTATGCGCAGTTCCCACCGGGAGCCATCGTCGGTGTCGAGGCTTCCGGCTACGCGTTGTGGTTTCATCGCATCATCGAACAGGCCGGGCACCAGCTGCGGGTGGGTGATGCTCTGGCCATTCGCCAATTCGCCCGCCGCCGGCAGAAAAACGATCGCCGCGACGCGCAGCTCTTGCTCGATCTGCTCGTGCACGATGATTTTCCCGCCGTGCACGTTCCTGCTCCCGCCAGCCGCGACGTTCTGGCGCTGCTGCGCTATCGTCATCGCCTGGTCCGCATCCGCACCATGTTGCGCAACGGCCTGCAGGCCGTCGCGCTCAATCATCGCTTGCGGCTCGGACCGAAACTGTTCACCGCGCGCGGCCAGCAACAGTTCGCCGCCTTGCCCCTGGACGGCGCGTTCGCCACACAGCGGCAACACTCTCTGCTCCTGCTCGCCTCGCTGGCCGAACAGATCGCAGTCGTCGAAGCGCAACTGGAACAGCGCGCGCAAAACGATCCGCGCGTCATCCGCCTGCGCACCCATCCCGGCGTCGGTCTGCTGACGGCCCTGGCCGTGGTGCACACGCTGGAACCGGTCACCCGCTTCGATCGCGCTCGCCGCATCGCCGCCTACTGCGGTCTGGATCCCAAGGAACATTCCAGCGGCGACACCCAACGCTTCGGCCACATCACCAAGCAAGGCAATCGGCTGCTGCGCTTCTTGCTGGTCGAAGCCGCCCGCACCACCATCCGCGAGGACGAAGATCTGCGCCGCTTCTACTTCCATCTGACCGCGCGCAAAAACTCCGCCATCGCCATCGTGGCGGTCGCGCGTAAATTAGTGTTGCGTTTGTATCGCATGCTCCGCGAAGAAATCGATTACGACCAGTTCCGGCGCCGAGGTCGAGACGCGCGACGTGCCCGCGAGGACACTAGCCAGGCTACTACTGGCTGAGCCTCTGATGGGGCCGTCGGCCTGTCCGGCCTCGTGCCGGATAGAGCGAAGCCGTCCTCACGAGCCACGTGCTCGAATAGATGAGTGATCGCGACCCGGCTTCCCGCGTCGTTGATCGATACCCAGAGAAGGACGAATCGCGAACTCGACCGATGCCAACCGTTCCCGTTCCTCTTCGCCCTCACCGGCGGTCTCCCACCGCCCCAGGAAATCCCTGTCAAAAAAACATCCTTGACCCCGGCGCATCTCTCATAGATGTGTCCTCTGCGTTAAATCTTTTCGCGTGCCTCGTCGCTCGTCTCCATCACTGCCTTTATCGGTGTTCATCTGCGTTCATCAGTGGTGATCGTGAACTGACTTAAACAATGACACCACTCCAACACCGACCGCGCGCAAACCGCCGTCCCTCACTCCAACCGATACATCACCAGCGATCGTTTCCCCGGCTCCGTAACCCCCACCGTCGCCCCATCCGGCGCAATCGAAAAACTATGAAACTCCAATCCATGAAAAAATGGCTCAAACGTTCCGTTGTAAACCCCCACCCAAACCAAATTGTTCGACGCCTGTGGCTGCCCGCGCTTCAGCAAAATATGCTGCTCATCCTTCGACCACTGAAACTCCCCAATCGCCACGCGCACCACTACCGGTTTCGCGTTGCCCACCACGTCGCGCACCTCCAAGGTATCGCCATCCTTGAAATAAGCGATCTTCCGGGCCGAAGGCGCCACCGTCAAAAAACCCGCGTACTCCTCCACCGACCCCAGCTCCGTTACCCGCTCCCGCACCAAATCTAACTGCATTATTTTCGGCGGTCCCACCAGCCGCGTATTCTGCTCAATCGCAAACGCCTGGTTCCGCTTCGTATCCCAAACCACCGCGGCAAAAGTGAACCCGTCAAATAACACCCGCTTTTTTCCATCCGCCGGACGCATCGCATTAATCTGGCTCAACCCGCCGGTAGTCTTCGACAGATACACCAGCGTCTGTCCATCCGCCAGCCAAGCCGCATTAAACGCATCCGAAAGCGTCGCCGTCTTCGATCCCGAGATCGAAATTTCGTGCCCGTCCGCATCCATCAAATACAAAATGGTATTCGGCCGCACCGTCTGCTGCTCGTCGAGCTGCTGCACGATGCTCCCCCGAGGCTGCGCCAGCTCCGAAGTGTCCATCTTCACCACAATCCGCTTGCTGTCCGGCGACCATGTCAACGTATCCACCTGATAGCTATGCTGATGCGGCAAAGGCGGATGTTTCGCGTCACCCGGATCGCTCGGCTCCTCGTCAGGAGAGGAGGGCACCGGCATAAATTTGTCGCCATCAATAATCTTCTTCTTCTTTCCATCCATCTCGCCGACCCAGAAATCATCATGCTCCACAATTAATTTCTTGATCCTCTTCATTCGCTCCACGGCATACACCACGTGATTGTCCTGCGAAATCGCAAACGCCTGCACGTCCTGGTCAAACTCCGCAATTTGCTTTATTTCCGCCAGGCCTACCATGGGGATCAAAAGAATGAGCACCACAACGAACCACAAAAAATAACTAGAAGCCATCGCACGAGTGTCTGGAAGGGAAGTGCTGGAAGGCCCGGGAACGCCGGACTTCAAAGTCCGTGCCGGAACCCTGAAATCTTTGTGGGTCGTGGCTTTAGCCACGACATAATCCGCGCCCGACGCGAGCGGCTTTAGCCGCTGAAGTTCCGATTTTGCTTTCCCGCACAGACTCGTCAGCCTCGCCGTACAGTCTCTCGAATGGATACATTCAGCGCCCGAAGCCCCACCGTTCACTCGCATCACTTGTCTTTCGTCTCCGCCGGCTTCTTCTGAATCCGCCGAATTTCCTCCAACCGCAACCGTATCCGCGCCTCAAACCCCTGATTCGTAGGCTGGTAATAAACCCTACCCGCCAAACTTTCCGGCAAACAACTCATGTCCGTAACCTTGTCCTCGTAATCATGCGCGTACTGGTATCCCTGCCCATAGCCAACATTCTTCATCAACCCCGTCACCGCATTTCGTATCTGCATCGGCACCGGCTCCGCCATCGTGCTCTGCAAATCGTCCTGCACTTTGCCATAAGCCTTGTACACGGCATTCGATTTCGGCGCGAGCGACAAATACACTGCCGCCTGCGCCAAAGCCAAATGCCCCTCAGGCGGCCCCAACAATTCAAACGCCTGCATCGCCGCAATCGTAACTTCCACCGCGTGCGGCTCCGCTAATCCAATATCCTCGCTAGCCATGCGCACCAACCGCCGCGCAATGTACAACGGGTCCTCGCCCGATTCGATCATCCGCGCCAACCAATAAAGCGCCGCATCCGCATCCGAATTGCGCACAGATTTGTGCAGCGCCGAAATCAAATTGAAATGTTCTTCGCCCGACTTGTCATAAGGAAGCAACTTCCGCTGCAGCACATCCTCCAACCGCTCCTGCGTCAACACCCGCCGCCCTTCCGGCCCAGGCTCGGTCCCCATCACCAAAGCTTCCAAAGTGTTGTAAGCCGCGCGCGCATCTCCATTCGCCAAAATCGCGATCCGATTTAATATTTCCAGATTCGCCGCCACATTTTCTTTTCCTAGTCCGCGCACTGAATCCGCCAGCGCCCGCTCCAACAGCGAAACAATCTGCTCCGCCGTATGCGCCTTCAGCACATAAACCTTCATCCGCGAAAGCAGCGGCGCGATCACTTCGAACGACGGGTTCTCGGTCGTCGCTCCAATCAACAAAATGTTTCCCGCCTCCACGTGCGGCAAAAACGCATCCTGCTGCGCCCGATTAAACCGGTGCACCTCATCCACAAACACAATCGTCCGCCGCCCGTACCTGCGCGTGGCCTCCGCCTTGGCCATCACTTCCTTGATCTCTTTAATTCCGGAAAGCACCGCGCTGAAAGGTATGAACTCCGACTTCGTGGTCCGCGCAATAATCCGCGCCAAAGTTGTCTTCCCGCACCCCGGAGGCCCCCACAAAAGCATCGAGCTCAAATCGTCGCGCTCAATCTGCACCCGCAACGGTTTCCCCGGCCCCAACAATTCTTCCTGCCCAATAAATTCATCCAAACTCTGCGGACGCATCCGATCAGCCAGCGGTCGCCCCGCCAACGATTCATCCTCAGGTTGTACAGCCTGAAAAAGTCCCATGTTCAGATTAAGTTCGCTCCCGCCTCAGTCTCGTACGTCATTGCCTAATGTTTGATCTGTGTTCATCAGCTTTTATCTGCGTTCATCTGTGGTAAAGCTTTTCCTCTGCCGCGCCGCCTCATACAAAACCACAGAAGCCGCCACCCCTGCGTTCAAACTCTCCACCCCAGCGCTCGTCGGAATCGAAATTCGCGCGTCCGCCACATTCTCAATCTCCCGCGGCAGCCCAGCTCCTTCATTCCCAATAAATATCGCCACAGCCTCGCGCAAAACCGCCACCGCATCATTCGCTTCGCCAGCGCCCGCAGTGCCAGAATGCGAACTCGCCGCCACAATCTTGACCCCAGCCACTCGCAACTGCGCCAGCAACACCGGAATCGCCATTCCCCGCAAAATAGGAACGCGCAATCCCGATCCGGCCGACGCCCGCAAAGCCTTCGGCGACCAAGGATCAGCACTCCCTCGCGTCGTCACCACGCCAGTAGCCCCAAACGCCTCCGCCGACCGCACAATCGTCCCAACATTCCCCGGATCCTGCACCGCCGCCATCACCACCACCAACGCAGCATCGCCTCGCAACCCGCCATCCGCCGCGGCCGCCCCTCGCACTACATCATCAAACTCCCAAACCCGCTGCCGAAAAAGCGCCGCCACTCCCTGCGGAGTCTCCGTCCCCGCCACCGACGCAAACAATTTGTCCGTAGTCCGCAATACCCGCGAACGAGGAATCCCGGCGACACTCTCCCCAGCCGCCCGCAAAATCCGCTCCAGCTCCGACGCCTCGCCCGCCTCGCTCACCAAGAGCGCTTCAGCCTCGAGCCCGGACCGCAGCGCGTCCTCCACCAATTTCGGTCCCTCCACTCCAATCGGCTCTCCCGCCCCCGGCCCGGTCTCGCGCAAAGAAGCCCGAAATATCTTCAGCCACTTATTCTCGCGGCTGGTAATCAGCTCTTCACTCAAGTGTGACGCCACGCCCCCAGCCTAACAAACGCCCCTCGCGCCGTCGAGTCATCCGCAGCCACAAACTTGCGCGCGAAGCTCCGCGCGAAGCTCCGCGAAGCTCCGCCTTGCGTCCATCGCAACCAATATGATAGCGTGCCTATCGAAGTTGAGGCGTAACCCGCAGAGAGTGATCACTTGCCCGTCGAAGTCCTGAAAATTTCAGCCGCATCCCCGGAACAACGCGTGGTGGACTACGCTGCCGGCTTCATCAAACGCGGCCAAGTAGTCGGCGTTCCCACCGATACTTTCTATGCCCTGGCGGCTGACCCCTTCAACCTCGCCGCCATCGAAGCTGTCTTTCGCGTAAAGGGCCGCCCCGAAACCAAGGCGCTCCCAATTCTCGTCAGCTCCATCGAACAGGCCGTCACCCTCGTCCGCGATGTCCCCGACACATTCCTAACCCTGGCCCACAAATTCTGGCCCGGCGCCCTCACCCTGGTAGTCGAAGCCACTCATCGCCTGCCGCTAAAAGTCACCGGCAACACCGGCCGCGTCGCCTTGCGTTGGGCCAATATGCCCGTCCCCACAGCAATCATCGAAGCCGTCGGCGGCCCCATCACCGGCACCAGCGCTAATCTTTCCGGCTTCCCCAGCTGTACCGCCACCGCGCAAATCGTAAAACAATTAGGCGACCGCCTCCCCCTGGTCCTCGACGCAGGCGACACCGGCGGCATCTTAGCCAGCACCATAGTCCGCCTCGACGGCCACCACTGGAACGTAGTCCGCGAAGGCGCCATCCCCGAATCCGAAATCAAATCTGCCCTCCACGATTGACGTTGCGAAGATCATCGTCATCCTGAGCGCAACCAAGGGTCTCTCCCGCCTTTCTCTGCGCCCTCAGTGATGCCATGAAGGCGTCGGCTCCTTGCGAACGAGTACACTTGGCAGTGCTAACCGACCAAGCCTCGGAAGAAAGGAGCCGAGCCATGTGGATTATAGGTTGTGATTTTCATCCGCGCTATCAGCAGGTCGCAGCGATGAACCAAGAGACCGGCGAGTTGGTCGAACGGCGGCTGAGCCACCAGACGCAGGAAACCGCAGCGTTCTACGAGTCGTTGCCTGGCGGAGCACGCGTCGGGATGGAGGCCAGCTGCACGGCGCAGTGGTTCGAGCGGTTGCTCGACCGCTGCGGGCACCACTTGCAGGTGGGCGATCCAGCCACGATTCGTGCTTCCGTAGTGCGCAAGCAAAAGACGGACGCGCGCGATGCACGGCAGTTGCTGGAATTGCTGCTCGCCGATCGTTTCCCCAGCATCTGGATTCCCACGCCGGCCGAACGGGATTCTCGTCAACTGCTGGTGCATCGTCACAAGCTGGTGAGCTGGCGCACGCAGGTGCGCAACCAGTTGTCGGCGCTGGCCCGCAGTCAGGGAGTTTTTCCCGGCACGCGCTTCTGGACCCAGGCCGGAAGACAGAAGTTGCAATCAGTGCCACTGGACCGCTGGGCGGCGCAGCGCCGGCAAGATCTGCTGCGCCTGCTGAGCGATCTGGACACGCAGATCGCCGAGCTCACCCGGCATATCGAGCAGCAAGCGGGCGCACGCAGCGATGCCGTGGCGTTGATGCAGCAGGACGGTGTCGGTCCCATCGTGAGCCTGGCCTTCGTTCTGACGCTGGGAACCGCACGGCGTTTTCGCCGCGGGAAACAGGTGGCCAGTTATCTGGGCCTGAATCCCAGCGAGCGCAGCAGCGGTGGCAAGCAGCGCTTCGGCCACATCAGCAAACAGGGCAACCGCATGATGCGCTGGTTGCTAGTGGAAGCGGCTTGGATCGCCGTGCGCAAAGATCCCGTGCTGCAGCGGGTTTATCAACGTCTGGCCTTCCGCCGCGGACGCAAGATAGCGGTCGTAGCGGTGGCCAGAAAGTTGGCGGTGAAGTTGTACTGGCGATTGCGGGAATTCGAAGCAAAAAACACCGCAACCGCCGGCTCCCATGCAGGGCAGCTCGGGCAGAGGCTGATGCACTCATCGACTCTGTGATTGGGCACCCTGCCTCCCTCCGCAGCCGTGGAGGGAGTTCGCAGTGAATCATGGTCGCAGTTAGGACCGAATAGATGGCTGGTGGAGCAAATCCACCGCAGGATTCGAAGGAAGCGAGCCTTGGTCGGCCAGCGAAAAGATCCTGTGCACCACACAACGAGTCAAAAACTCGCTAGCGCACAAGTGTCTCTTGACTCCGCCGACGCCTTCATAGACGCCTCTGCGGTACCTCTTCTTTCTCTATGCCCTCCGCCTTTCCTCCGTTTCCTCTGTGTTAATCTCTTGATCTACTCGCCTACTTCAAAAACGCCGCATCCAAAAAATCGTAATCCCCGCCAGGCGAAAGCACTATCCCCTCCAACCGATCCCGATGCACGCAAACATTATCCACATACCACAAATTGATATACGGCTCATCCACAGCCACAATCTCCTGCACCCGCGCCAATATCTCCTTCCGCTTCGCCGGATCCATCTCCACTCGAGCCCGATCCAAAAGAACGTCCAACTCCGCGTTCCGGTAATGCCCGCGATTCGCTCCCACCGGCGGCATCCTCTTCGACCCAAACACATACTCAAAAATATCCGGATCCGTATTCGCCCCCACCCACCGCAACGTGTACATCTGAAAACTCCCCCGCGTAATATCCGAATAAAAAGTCGCAAACTCCAAAGGCCGCAACTCCAGCACAACGCCCACCCGCTTCCACTGGTCCGCAATCGCAGCGCTAGTCAACCGCGTAAATTCATCCGTAGAAGTCTTCAACGTCAACCGCAACCGCACCCCATCCTTACCCCGCGGATAACCCGCCGCATCCAGCATCTTTTCCGCCAACCCCGGATCGAAATCGTAGCGCTGCACATCCCCATCAAACGCCCAATGATTCGGCGGCAGCAAACTCTGCGCCGGCCGCGCCTGCCCCCGCAGCAAATACTTAATGATCGTGGCCCGGTCCGTCGCGTAAGCCAGCGCTTGCCGCACCTCGCGCTTCGCCAAAATCGGATCCTCAAAATTGAACGCCAGGTACGCCATCGTCGTCCCCGGCTCCTGCACCGCTGCCAGGCCACGGTCCTTCGCCAAAGTCACCACCATGTCCGGCGTCAGCGAATTAATCACCGCGTCCGCCGAGCCTTTGCGCAGCTCCAGCGCCCGCACAATCGCATCCGGCACGATGCGCATCCGCAACCGCTCGATCTTCGGCGCGCCGCCAAAATAATTCTCATTACGCTCCAGCACGATCTCTTCATCCGTCGTCGCGCTCACAAATCGAAAAGGCCCAGTGCCAATCGGATGCTGCGACATCTCCGCGCCAGACCCGCGCGGCACAATCCCAATCTCCGGTGACACCATGCTGTAGAGCAGGGAAGCGTACGGTTCACTCAAATGAAAAATCACAGTAGCGTCGTCCGGAGCCTCAATAGACCTAACCATCTTGAACGCCCCGCGCTTCGGCGTCTTCAACGCCCCAAATATGGTCGTATCGAATGTGTATTTCACGTCCGCCGACGTAAGCGGACGTCCATCGTGGAATTTCACGCCCGGACGCAGATGAAAAACATAGGTGAGGGGATCGGGAATATCCCAGCTTTGCGCCAGGTCCGGTATCACATTCAAATGCGCGTCGCGCGCTACCAGGCTCGAAAACATCAGCCCATCCACGTGCGCCGAATAAGCATCCGCGCCAATCCGCGGATCAAGGTTGGTCGGCGCAGAGTCCAACAGGAAATTGACCGTGCCGGAATCCACAGAAGCATTCGAAGAACCGCAGCCCACAAGAAGGAATACAGCGCAAAGCAGCGCCGCGCCCATCATCGCAAGGGCCATCGCGGACATCCGCATCGACAAAGTTCTCGCACGTGAATTCCTAGCGCGCGTGGCCGTGCACCAATTTCCCCATAATCGCCGCCCGCTTCGCCCCAGTAGCCGAAGGCAAATTATTCACCCGCCCATGAAATGCCTCATAAGCCAAAACCGCAAAAGCCAAAGCTTCCTTTGCCTCCGCCGGCACCCCAAATCGCGACGACGGCACAATCTCGATCCCCGGCAAAGCCGCGCGCAGTTGCGCCATCAAAAGCGGATTCTTCGTCCCGCCCCCCGCCACAATCAATTCATTCACCCGCACGCGCGAAAAAATAAATCGCCGAAACGCATCCGCAATCGATAGCGCCGTAAAGATCGTAGCCGTTCGCACCAAATCCTCAGTCCGCGCGTGCCTCTTCTTGGCCCACCTCATCAACTCGTCCGCATACTCCAATCCAAACTGTTCGCGCCCAGCCGTTTTCGGAGGCGCCAAACGCAAATACGCGCTGCGCAACATCGTCTCCAGCAGTGGCCGAATCACTTGCCCACGCAAAGCAATCCGCGCCCCGCGATCGTAAGTCACTCGCCCCCGCGTAACGCGTTCCACCAACGCATCGATAACCATATTCCCCGGCCCGGTATCAAACGCAAACACATCCTCAGGCCGCGCCCCACGAGGAATCACCGTAACATTCGCAATCCCCCCAATATTCAAAGCCACGCGTCCCAATTTCGCATCCCGATACAATAAATAATCCACGAACGGCACCAGTGGCGCCCCCTGCCCACCAGCCGCCATGTCCGCGGGACGAAAATCAGCAATCGTCGTAACTCCGGTCCGCGCCGCGATAATGCTGGGCTCGCCGATCTGCAAAGTCGAAGCCACTCGCCGCCCGCCCAAAAATCTCGTCGCCGCCCCCTGATGAAAAATCGTCTGCCCATGCGACCCAATCAATCCAATCCGACGCAGAGGCACACGCCACTGCTTGCAAGCAGCCACGGCCGCCGCCGCAAACTCCTCCCCCAGCAAAAAATTTAGTTGGCTGATTTCAGCGGTAGAAGTCGCCCCGCCGTTGGCAAGCCGCAAAATCGCCGTACGCACTCGCGCAGGAAGCCGCACATGATGATGTCCTTCGAATTTGATCGAAAGGGAAGGGCCCGCCCCGGAAATACGCACCAAGGCAACGTCAATCCCATCCGCCGAGGTGCCAGACATCATTCCGAGTACGCGCATCACTCTGCGAGTCTAGAAGCCTCGATGCGCAATTTACAACGCTGATTTCGCGAGGAGTTTACACATTGCCACACTCATCGCCGCAACAAGCTGTGATCGGGGGTCTATTTTCGGGGATGCATTGCTTTTGTAGCGGCAAGCTTGAACTCGGCGCCGTTGACTTTCGTAGCGCCGGCGTCCCGCCGGCTCTCTTGCCTTTGACTTTGTAGCGGCCTTCGGCTTTTTCTAGTTAAGGCGGATGTCTTTGCCGTTGCAGTTGAAATTGCCGTGGCTTTTGAATTTGTAGCGGCCGCCTGCTTTTTCTTTTTAGGCGGGCGTCTTTGACTTCGTGGTTGAACTCGGTTTTCTCCGCGTTTGATTTTCTCTGCGCCCTCAGCGCCTCTGCGGTAATCCTATCTTTCTCAGATTTCTCTCCGCCTTTCCTCTGTGTTCTCTGTGGAAATCCTTTGACTTTGACTTTGACTTCGACTTTGCCTGACCCTCAACCTCACGATAGCTGCCTCTGCAAAGCCGCCAATAAATTCATCGCCTCAATCGGCGTCAACTTATTCAAATCCGCCGCCCGCAAAGCCTCCACCACCGAAGCATCAATCGCCGCAAAATGGGTCTGCTCCTGCACCGCCGCCCCCGGCGACAACTCTGCCGTCAACTTCTCCTCACTCTGCTCATGCCTCCGCAAAATCTCCCGCGCCCGCGCAATCACATCGCCAGGCAATCCGGCAAGCCGCGCCACTTCGATCCCATAACTCTTATTCGCGCTCCCAGCCTCCACCCTCCGCAAAAATATAATCTCGTTCCCAGCCTCCTGCACCGACACATGCACGTTCCGCACGCCCGGTAAAAGCTGCTCGAGTTCCGTCAACTCATGATAATGCGTAGCAAACAATGTCCGCGGCCGCGCACCCGAATGAAGCGCCTCCACCACTGCCCACGCAATAGACAACCCATCGAAAGTCGCCGTCCCGCGCCCCACCTCGTCCAGCAAAACCAAACTAGCCGCTGTAGCCGTGTTCAAAATCGCCGCCACCTCGCTCATCTCCACCAAAAATGTTGAACGCCCCCGCGCCAAATTATCCGAAGCCCCAATCCGCGTGAACACTCGATCCAATAACGGCAATTTCGCCGAGGCCGCCGGCACAAACGATCCCATCTGCGCCAAAATCGAAATCAAAGCCGCCTGCCGCAAGTAAGTGGACTTGCCGTCCATGTTCGGCCCGGTAATCAACAGCAAAAATTGCGACTCGTCATCCAAATACAAATCGTTCGGCACGAACCGCTCGCCCCGCTCCTCCAAAAGTTTCTCAATCACCGGATGCCGCCCGCCCGCGATCATCAAAACCCCGCGCTTTCCTTTCCGACCGAGCGAAGTCTCCGTAAATTCCGGCCGCGTATAATTCCGCGAAGCCGCAATCCGCGCGAAATTCACCAGCACGTCGAGCTGCGCAATCCCCGCGGCCACCCGACGCAGCCGTCCCGCCTCACGCGCAATAGCCTCGCGAATTTCCATATACAAACGCCGCTCGATCTCCAACACCCGCTCTTCCGCCGTCAATACCTTCCGCTCATGCTCGTTCAGTTCCGTGGAAGTAAACCGCTCCGCATTCACCAAAGTCTGCTTCCGCTCGTAATCCGCCGGAGCCAGATGCAAATTCGGCTTCGAAATCTCAATGTAAAACCCAAACACCTGGTTGTAGCGAATCTTCAGCGAACCAATCCCAGTCCGCTTCCGTTCCCGCGCCTCCATGGACGCAATAATCTGCCGCCCCTGCTTAGTGGTGTCGTGCAACTCGTCGAGCTCGGCATTGAATCCCCGCCGGATCACGCCCGGATCGCTAACCACCGCCGGAGGATCATCCGCAATCCCGCGCGCAATCATCTCCCGCACGTCAGCCATCTCGTCGAGTTGCTCACGCAGCGCAGACAACCGGCGCCCAGGCGCAGCCGCCGCCGTCACCAGCGGCTCCAGCAACCCGCGCAAGACCGGAATCTTCTCCAGCGACTGCCGCAGCGCGAGCAAATCCCGCGGCGTCGCCACACCCAACGTAATCCGGCTCGTCAATCGCTCCAGATCCAAAATCCCCTCAAGTGTCCGATGAATTTCCTCGCGCTCCACCGTCCGCGATTTCAATTCACCCACCGCATTTAGCCGATCCTCAATCTCCACAATCGAAATCTCCGGACGCAAAATCCACCCACGCAGCAGACGCGCACCCATCCCCGTGGCAGTCTCATCAATGGCCTTCAACAATGTCGCTGAAGCATCATCCCCCGCAGAAGGCTCCACCAATTCCAGATTCCGCGCAGTCACCGCATCCAGAATCATCGAATCCTGCTGCTCGTAGTAAGCAATGCCGTCCAGATGCTCCAGCCCCGCCCCCGCCGGTCGCAGCGAAGGATTCGTCGCCGAATCTTCCGGCGTGCGCGCCCCAATCGCCGAAGTCTCGCGCAAATAATGCACCAGCGCCCCAGCCGCAGCGGTAGCCGACGCATGTCCGTTCAATCCAAACCCTTCCAAAGTCGCCACCCGAAAATGCTGCTCCAAAGTCCGCGTGGCATAGTTCGCCTCGAACACCCATTCATCCACACGCGTTTCCACCGCCCCCAATCCATCCATCTCCGCAGGCATAGTCACCGGAAACAAAGTCACCGCCCGCGCCAGCAAAACTTCCCGCGGACGCAAAATCCCCAACTCATCCCGCAACCTCGCCTCCGCCTTCTCCCCGGAAAATTCCGTGGCCCGAAATTCCCCAGTCGAAAGATCCACAAACGCCAATCCAATCACTGGCTCTGCGCCGCGCGCACCACTTCTCGCGCCCGTCTGCGCACCCGATCCAACGCCAGCGCCGCCCCGCGTCCCCGCCGTAGCTCCCGCAGCCGCGCCAGCCGGCGCACTTCGCGCCACGGCCGCCAAATAATTATTTTCCTTGGCTCCCACCAACCCCGCGCCGCTAGCCGTTCCCGGAGTCAAAACTCGTATCACTTCCCGCCGCACAATTTTCTTCCCCGGCCCCGGCACTTCCATCTGCTCGCAAATCGCCACCTTGTGTCCGGCCTTAATCAATCGCGCAATATAATTTTCCGCCGCGTGATAAGGCACGCCGCACATCGGCACCGCCTGTCCCTTCTCCTTATTCCGCGCCGTCAAAGTAATCTGCAACAACCGCGAAGCCACCACAGCATCGTCATAAAAAAGTTCGTAGAAATCCCCCAGACGAAAAAGCAGCAAAGCACCAGGATGCTGCTTCTTCACTGCATGATATTGCTGCATTAAGGGGGTAGTAGGTTCGTTCATGAACAAGCCGCGCGCTCAAGCGGCCGGATCAGCGAAAATCACAGCCAAGAACGCGAGGAACAACTAGATTATGCTGTCACGCCATCAGCTTTGGCAACAACCGCCCTATACTATCCCCATGCCCCAACGAAAAAAGACCAACGCTGAAATCGAAATCAAACTCCGCATCACCAGCATCCCCGCAATCCTGCGCAAAATAAAAAAACTCCGCGCCATCCCCCAACCCTGCCTCCGCGAACAAAACATCCTCTACGACACCCCCCAATCCCACCTCCGCCGCCGCACAATGCTCCTCCGCCTGCGCATCGAAACCCCAGCCCCACAAAATGCCCCAACCGCATCTCGCGAAGAACGAGTAATCCTCACCTCGAAAGCCCCTCCATTGCGGCAGCGAAACGACGAGCCATCCCCCTACAAAATCCGTGCCGAACGCGAACAAGCCGTCTCCCAATCCTCCCGCCAATACGCAAAAGCCCTAACCTCCCTGGGCTACCGCCCCGCCTTCCGCTACGACAAATTCCGCACCACCTTTCGCCTCCCAGATCTCCACCTGGACCTGGATGAAACACCCGCAGGTGCCTACCTCGAACTAGAAGGCACCCCCAAAGCAATAGACCGCGCAGCCAAAGCCCTCGGCTTCACAAAAAAAGACTACCTCCGCGCCACCTACTGGGATCTTTACGCCGCCGATTGCCGTCGCCGCGGCACCAAACCAAAAAATATGCTCTTTCGCGCAAAATAATTCGAAAAACCCCACTCTTCGCTTGACAAACTTTCCGTCTGCATTTACTAGTCAATTGGGACTAGAGCACAACAGCACAACGTAATGGATCTGCCGTCCAATTCGGAACCCGGAAGTCACCGCCCGGCCGCGCTAGCGCCACCAGCTCGGCTAGGGCAGGGAACTTCCACGCAAGTATCGGTTCGCTGGACCTGCGAATTGTGCGGGGACAGGGAGGCGAGGCCCGGCCTGTAGCAACGAGGGGCGATTTCTGCGCGCCCGCGGCCGGTTCGATTTTCCGGCGCGGGCTTTTTTTTTGCCCACCTGCTGTTGAATTTGTAGCGGCGGTCTTCAGACCGCCAGCCGTTGACGTCGCCTTTGAATTTGTAGCGGCCGCCTGCTTCTTCTTTTTAGGCGGGCGTTGTTGCCTTTGCTGTTGCTGTTGCGTTTGTACCACGAAGGAGCACCCATGCTGCACGCCACAGAAATCATCGGCGCCGAGACTTACGATTCCTTCGGCAACTACGTCGGCCGCGTGAAAGAAATGTTCGTCGAGCCCGCCGACCAGCCCAACCGCGTCGCCCACCTCCTCCTAAGCCGCGGCCAATATCGCCCCCTGGTCGCTCGCTACGATCAAATCGCCTCCGTAGCCCCCGGCCGCATCACCCTCACCACCGACGAATCCGCGCTCACCCTCTATCAACCCAACGAAGCCTGGCTAGCCGTTGGCAAAGATCTCCTCGACCAGCAAATAATAGATACCAATGGCCGCAAAGTAGTTCGCGTGAACGACATTGACCTCTCCGACCAACCCACCAACGGCAACACCGAACTCCGCATCACCCAAGTGGACGTCGGCCTCCCCGGCGCAGTCCGCCGCCTCCTGCAAGGCATCGTCCCGCCGATGGCCATCCGCCAAATCCAACTAAAACTCCCCCCGCGCAAAATTCTCTGGGAATTCGTGAACCTGGTCGAACCCGATCCCCTCCGCCGCGTAAAACTCCGCCTCTCTAGCCAAAAACTAGAAGCCCTTCACCCCGCTGATCTGGCCGACATCATGGAAGAGCTGTCCCCCGACGAGCGCCAAGGCATCATCAGCTCCCTCGACGAAGAAACCGCCGCGGAAACCATCGCCGAACTCGACAAGCGCCTGCAAACCCAAGTCGTCGAAAAACTCGACACCGAACGCGCCGCCGACATCATCGAAGAAATGAGCCCAGACGCCGCAGCCGACATCCTCGCCAGCCTCGAACCCGAAACCAAGAACGAAGTCCTCGAGGAAATGGAAAATCGCGAAGCCGCCGACGTCGAAACGCTCCTCAAATTCGAGCAAGATACCGCAGGCGGCATGATGACCACGGAGATCGTGGTCGTCGGTGAAGAAGCCACCCGGGGCGAAGTCGTGGACTACATCCGCTTCCACGAACTTTCCCCCGACCAGCTCGACAATGTAATCCTCATCAACAAAGAAGCCACGCTCGCCGGCACAGTCCCGATCGCCCGCCTGCTCCTCTCCGATTCCGATCAGCGCATGTCCGAACTAGCCTTCGAGCCGCTTCTGTCAGTAACACCCGACGCCCACGACAAAAATGTCTTCGAGCTTTTCGACAAATATAATTTGCGCAGCCTAACGGTAGTGGACGGCTCCAAGCACCCAATCGGCAACATCACGGTGGACGACGTAGTCAGCCGCATGAGAGGAAAAATCTAGCACCCAGCCGTTGCCTTTGAATTTGCTTTGCCGTTATGTAGGGGCACCGCATGCCGTGCCCGCGCCGAACTTCGACGCCGACGCGAGAAGTCTAGAGTCTTTGTAGGTCGTGGCTTTAGCCACGACATCAACGCCGCAGAATCCGCGCGGCTTTACAGTTTGCGGAAAAAGGGGGGGAGTTTGCGACGAGCGGGGATAGCGAGCGTCTAAGGGAGCATGCGAGGACACGACGAAGTGCAAGACGGGATGTTCAGCTACCTTTCCAGCGAGCAACGAGTGCCAGCGGATCATCCGCTGCGGCGAGTGCGCGTGCTAGTAGATGCGGCGCTGAAAGAAATGTCGCCGCAATTCAGCGCGCTGTACGCGCGCAGCGGGCGGCCGTCGATCGCACCGGAGAGATTGCTGCGCGCGCTGCTGCTGCAGTTTTTCTACAGCGTGCGCAGCGAGCGGCTGTTGATGGAACAGCTGCAGTACAACTTGCTGTTTCGCTGGTTCGTGGGGCTGAGCATGGACGACGCGGTGTGGGAGGTGACGGTGTTCACCAAGAATCGCGAGCGGCTGCTGGAGGGCGAGATCGCCGAGAAATTTTTCCAGCAGGTGCTGGAGTCGGCCAGGCAACAAGGGCTGCTCTCGGACGAGCACTTCACGGTGGACGGAACGTTGCTGGAGGCCTGGGCCAACCGCAGGAGTTTTCGCGAGAAGCAGGATCCGCCGGCACGCGGCAGCGGATACGGCGGGAAGAAATTGCTGCGCGACACGCACGAGAGCAAGACGGATCCGGAAGCGCGGTTGTACAAGAAGAGCGCCGCGGGAGAAGCCCGGCCGAGCTACTTGGGGCATGTACTGACGGAAAACCGGAATGGCTTGATCGTGCAGGCCTGCGTCACGCAGTCGGCGACGCGCGCGGAGCGGGAGGCGGGGTTGCAGATGTTGCGCAAGATTCGCCGGAAGCAGGAAGGGGGCAAGGTGCAGGCGATCACGCTGGGCGGAGACAAAGGATTTCAGGAAGAAAAATTCATTGTGGAGTTGCGCGCGATGCAAGTGATACCGCACATCGCCGAATATGCGAAGCAATCGTGGCAGTGGCCGAACTGGTTGACGCCGAGCGAGCGCGAGGGGGCCGGCTACGCGCTCAGTCAGCGCAAGCGGAAGCTGGTGGAGAAGGCCTTCGGATGGATCAAATTTGTGGCCGGGCTTAGGAAGACGAAATTCCGCAGACGCCGGCGAGTGGACTGGATGTTTCGCTTGGCTGCGGCGGCGTGCAACCTGATGCGCATGGCCAAGTTAATTCCGAGCGAAGCGTAAAGCAGAGAAAGGGACGGCGGAACCCAGCGGGCGGTTGGCTGCGGAGGCGGAAAACCCAAGCAAAGCGGAGCGAGAAAATCGCAAGCACCCGCCCGCCACGCAAAAACCATCCCTTTTTCCGCAAACTGTTCAGCCGCTGAAGTTCCGATTTTGCATTTGGCACAAGCGCCCGGAAGGGCGGGGCTTCAGCCCCGCCGCGAGGCCACAGCAGAAAAGGGGCTTTAGCCCCTGAAGCCATTCTTTCGCGCACAGCCACAAATCGCGCGAACGAATAAAAACGCAATCGCATGACCGACCAACTCACCAACTCGGCTCCCACCACCACAACGTGGAAAACCCGCGGCTCAAACCTCCTCCGCCGCACCCGCATGACCCGTCGCCGCCTCGCCCTCTTCCTCGCCGTCGTCGGCCCCGGCCTAATCACCTCCAACGTTGACAACGACGCCGGCGGCATCACCACCTACACCACCTCAGGCGCCCACTTCGGCTACACCCTCCTGTGGTCCCTCATCCCCATGACCATCGCGCTCTACGTCTCTGAAGAAATGTGCGCCCGCATGGGTGTCGTCACCGGCAAAGGCCTCTCCGACCTCATCCGCGAGGAATTCGGCTTCCGCTCCACCTTCTTCGTGATGGTTGCCGCGCTAGCAGTTGATCTCGGCAACACAGTCGCTGAATTCGCCGGAGTAGCGGCCTCCATGCAAATCTTCGGCGTCAGCAAATTTATTTCGGTTCCACTCGCGGGCATCGCAGTGTGGCTGCTGGTAGTGAAGGGAAGTTATCGCCAAGTAGAAAAAATATTCCTGGTAGCCTGCGCGTTCTATCTGTCGTACGTCGTCTCCGCCATCCTAGCCAAACCAGACTGGCTCCTCGCAGCCAAAGAAACCGTCGCCCCCACTCTCCACTACAGCACCGACTACCTCCTGATGCTCACAGCTCTAGTCGGCACCACCATCGCTCCCTGGCAGTTTTTCTACCTCCAAGCTGGCTTCGTAGAAAAACGCGTCGGACCCAAACAATACAAACACGCCCGCCTCGACGTCCTCGTCGGCAGCATCTCCTGCATGGTGATCGTCTTCTTCATAATCGTCTGCTGCGCCGCCACCCTAAATAAAAATGGCATGACTGACATCACCGACGCCGCCCAAGCCGCCGCAGCCCTCGTCCCCCTCGCCGGACGCTTCGCCGCCTACCTCTTCGCTTTCGGCCTGCTCAACGCCTCGCTCTTTGCCGCTTCCATCCTCCCGCTCTCCACCGCCCACGTAATCTGCGAAGGCCTGGGCTTCGAAGCCGGCATAGACCACAAAGTAAAAGAAGCTCCCGCGTTCTACGGCCTCTACACCGGCCTGATCATAGTAGGTGGCGGCATCATCCTCCTCCCCAACGCCCCCCTCTTCAAAATCCTGGTGCTTTCGCAAGTAGCTAACGGCGTCTGGCTCCCCGTAGTCCTGATCTTCATCCTCCTGCTAATCAATCGCCGCGACCTGATGGGCGAACACACCAACACCTGGGGCTTCAACCTGGTAGCCTGGGCCGTCAGCATAATAATGATCATCCTAACGCTGGTCCTGGTGTATGCAGCGATAACCCAACCCTCCAGCGCCGGCCTAGTCGGCACCCTAATCCATTCCCCGTAACGTTGCATTGCGCGGTGGTAGCGCCGGCGTCCCGCCGGCTCTTTGCACTTGAAGTTGCCGTTTCTTTTGTAGCGGCCGGTCCCGCGACGCGGGACCGGGCAGCAGTCGCCTTAGGTTTTCTCTGCGCTCTGCCTCTCTGCGGTAGAACTTGCTTTTTGCGGTTCGCTTTTAACTCTTAACTGTCAACTTTCAACTCTCAACTCCAACCCCACCTTGCACCCACCCCCTCCCTATGCTAGCTTTTCACTCCGCGCATCTCCGCGAGTGAACCCGAGTGAAAGCTTCCGATCTCTTAAAACCCGCCAACCGCGAAGAAGCCGACCTTCTCGATAAACTCGATCTAAAACAATTGCCACAACACCTCGCCGTCATCATGGACGGCAACGGCCGCTGGGCTCAACGTCGCCATCTCCCCCGCGTAGCCGGACATCGCGCCGGAGTAAAAGCCGCCCGCGAAATCATCGAAACCAGCGCCCGCCTGAAACTCCCATGCCTCACCCTCTACGCCTTCTCGCTGGAAAACTGGCGCCGCCCCCAAGCCGAAGTGGATTTCCTAATGCGCCTCCTCCGCGAATATCTAAAACGCGAGCTCCCCGCCATCCACAAAAACAATATCCGCCTACTGATAATCGGCCGCTCCGAACAATTACCCGACGGCGTCCGCAAAGACATCGAAGCGGGCATGCGCCTCACAGCCAAAAACACCGGCATGAAACTAGTAGTCGCCCTGAATTATGGCGGCCGCGCCGAATTAGTTGACGCTTTCAACGCCATGCTCGACCAAGTCCGCGAAAATGGCATATCCGCCTTCAAAGCCGACGAACAAACCATCTCCGAGCATCTCTACACCGCGGGCCTCCCCGATCCCGATCTCCTGATCCGCACCAGCGGCGAAATGCGCGTCAGCAATTTTCTGCTCTGGCAAATCGCCTACGCCGAAATGTACGTAACCGAAACTCTTTGGCCCGATTTCTCCCGCGCCCGCCTCCTCGAAGCCCTGGCCGATTTCCAGACACGCGAACGCCGCTACGGCGGTCTAGGCGCACCCCGCGAACGGGGCAGGGAATCAACATCACCCGCGACAAACAAATTCACCCACACCTCAGGCCGGAGCTAACGCGCAATGCTCCTGCGCCTGCTCACAGCCGCAGTCCTGATTCCTGTAGTAGTGGCGTTAGTCTGGTGGGCGCCCGCGATCATCCTCGCAGGCATAGCAGCAGTCGTAGCAATCCTCGCGCTGGTAGAATTCCTGAATCTAGGCGAACGAATCGGCCTGCGCGGCTTCAAACTCTGGACCTACTTCTGCACCGTCCTGATTTTCTACGCGCAATTTTCCCTGGGCCGCATCGAAACGCACACCTTGGCAGGCGGCATCTCCATGGTCCGCGACGCCACCGGCGGCACGCTCTCCGTCGAAGCTGCACTCCTAATTTTTCTCTTCGGCTGCGTAATCCTAGGCCTGCTAACGAAGCGCCCGCTGCACGAAGTCCTTCCCGCCATCTCCATCAGCTCCGCCGCGTTGCTTTTCGTCGTGCTACCGTTCAGCTACATCGTCCGCCTCGACGAACTCCAACCAGCCGGCCGCCAACTAGTCCTGTTCACCCTAGTCCTGGTCTGGGCCGGAGACATGCTCGCCTACTTCGTCGGCAAATCCCTGGGCCGCGTCCCCATGGCTCCTTTGCTCAGCCCCAAAAAGACCTGGGAAGGCGCGCTAGGCAACGTCCTAGCGTCCATGATCGTAGCCGTCCTCTTCGCCAAATGGATGCAAACCGACGTCATCACCCTGCTAGTGATCGCCGGAATCGCCAACATTGCAGGCCAAGCCGGCGACCTGATCGAATCCGCCTACAAACGCGGCGCCGCAGTAAAAGATTCCGGCGCCCTGCTCCCAGGCCACGGCGGCATGCTAGATCGTATTGACAGCCTCATCCTGGCGACTCCCGTAGTCTGGATCCTCTTCCAATGGCTAGCCCGCGCTCAATAAGTTGTAGCCTCGCGCGAAGCGCGCCGTCATCCTGAACCCGCGACAGCGGGTGAAGCCTGCCTGCCGCAGGCAGGGCTCTCTCTTCGCCGTTGCCGTAGTAGCGCCGGCGTCTCGCCGGCTCTGTTGCCGTTGTTTTTGAATTCGCCTTTGAAGTTGAATTTGAATTTGTGAATCGCGCTACAGCGCGATTCATCCTGAGATCCCGCCGTGCGGGATCGAAGGGTAGCGGCCGCCTGCTTTTTCTTTTTAGGCGGGCGTCGTTGCCCTTGCCGTTGAATTTGACTTCGCCGTTGAATTTGACTTCGCGGTTGAATTCGACGTCGCTTCTGAATCTGTAGCGGCCGGTTCAGCCTCACCGAACCGGGCAACAGTTGCCTCAGGTTTTCTCTGCGCCCTCAGTGATGCCATGAAGGCGTCGGCTCCTTGCGAACGAGTACACTTGGCAGTGCTAACCGACCAAGCCTCGGAAGAAAGGAGCCGAGCCATGTGGATTATAGGTTGTGATTTTCATCCGCGCTATCAGCAGGTCGCAGCGATGAACCAAGAGACCGGCGAGTTGGTCGAACGGCGGCTGAGCCACCAGACGCAGGAAACCGCAGCGTTCTACGAGTCGTTGCCTGGCGGAGCACGCGTCGGGATGGAGGCCAGCTGCACGGCGCAGTGGTTCGAGCGGTTGCTCGACCGCTGCGGGCACCACTTGCAGGTGGGCGATCCAGCCACGATTCGTGCTTCCGTAGTGCGCAAGCAAAAGACGGACGCGCGCGATGCACGGCAGTTGCTGGAATTGCTGCTCGCCGATCGTTTCCCCAGCATCTGGATTCCCACGCCGGCCGAACGGGATTCTCGTCAACTGCTGGTGCATCGTCACAAGCTGGTGAGCTGGCGCACGCAGGTGCGCAACCAGTTGTCGGCGCTGGCCCGCAGTCAGGGAGTTTTTCCCGGCACGCGCTTCTGGACCCAGGCCGGAAGACAGAAGTTGCAATCAGTGCCACTGGACCGCTGGGCGGCGCAGCGCCGGCAAGATCTGCTGCGCCTGCTGAGCGATCTGGACACGCAGATCGCCGAGCTCACCCGGCATATCGAGCAGCAAGCGGGCGCACGCAGCGATGCCGTGGCGTTGATGCAGCAGGACGGTGTCGGTCCCATCGTGAGCCTGGCCTTCGTTCTGACGCTGGGAACCGCACGGCGTTTTCGCCGCGGGAAACAGGTGGCCAGTTATCTGGGCCTGAATCCCAGCGAGCGCAGCAGCGGTGGCAAGCAGCGCTTCGGCCACATCAGCAAACAGGGCAACCGCATGATGCGCTGGTTGCTAGTGGAAGCGGCTTGGATCGCCGTGCGCAAAGATCCCGTGCTGCAGCGGGTTTATCAACGTCTGGCCTTCCGCCGCGGACGCAAGATAGCGGTCGTAGCGGTGGCCAGAAAGTTGGCGGTGAAGTTGTACTGGCGATTGCGGGAATTCGAAGCAAAAAACACCGCAACCGCCGGCTCCCATGCAGGGCAGCTCGGGCAGAGGCTGATGCACTCATCGACTCTGTGATTGGGCACCCTGCCTCCCTCCGCAGCCGTGGAGGGAGTTCGCAGTGAATCATGGTCGCAGTTAGGACCGAATAGATGGCTGGTGGAGCAAATCCACCGCAGGATTCGAAGGAAGCGAGCCTTGGTCGGCCAGCGAAAAGATCCTGTGCACCACACAACGAGTCAAAAACTCGCTAGCGCACAAGTGTCTCTTGACTCCGCCGACGCCTTCATAGACGCCTCTGCGGTAAACGCTTCTGTCTTTCTCAGATTTACCTCCGCCTTTCCTCTGTGAGCTCTGTGTTAAATCTTTTGACTTTGACTTTCCCAACGCAACAACACATCCACACAATCCGAAGTTCGCATAATCTCCGAAACCTCTATAAAATATGACGCGTAAACAAATGAAACGAATCTCCATCCTCGGCTCCACAGGCTCCATAGGCCGCCAATCCCTGGACGTAGTCTCCACCAACCCCGGAAAATTCCAAGTAGTAGCCCTAGCCGCCGGCCACAACGTAAAACTAGCCGCCGAACAAACCCAAAAATACCACCCGCAAATAATCAGCGTAGCCACGCAAGCAGCCGCGAAAGAATTGTGCGAAGTGCTAAAAGGCACGCGCGAAAAATCTCATCCCCAACCAGAAATCCTCTTCGGCCCAGAAGGCATGGAACGAGTAGCCACCCATCCAGGATCAGAAATCCTCGTCTCTGCAGCAGTAGGAGTAGTCGGGCTCCCAGCCACCTACAAAGCCATCGAAGCCGGCAAACACATCGCCTTGGCGAATAAAGAAGTCCTGGTAGCCGCCGGTGAAGTAGTAATGGCCGCAGTCCTGCGCCACAAAGTCCAGCTCCTGCCAGTGGACTCCGAACACAACGCCATCCACCAATGCCTCCGCGCCGGCGAGGCCAAAGAAGTAAAACGCCTGATCCTCACCGCCTCCGGCGGCCCTTTCCGCAAGACCCCGCTCTCCCATTTCGCGAAAATCACCCCAAAACAAGCCCTAAACCATCCCAACTGGAAAATGGGCCAACGCATCACAATAGATTCCGCCACCCTAATGAACAAAGGTTTCGAAGTAATCGAAGCCAAGTGGCTCTTCGGCACCGGCCTCGACAAAATACAGGTCGTCATCCATCCCCAATCCACCATTCACTCCATGGTCGAATTTGTGGATGGTTCAATCCTGGCACAGCTCGGCCCAACCGACATGCGCATGCCCATCCAATATGCGCTAACCTATCCCGAGCGGGTGTCGTCCAATACATGTGCCCTGGACTGGTCCACCCTGCGCAAACTCGAATTTGCCGCAGTACCCGCGAAGAAGTTTCCGTGCCTCACGCTGGCAAAAGAAGCATCGCGCCAAGGCGGCCCTCTCCCTTGCGCGCTAAACGCGGCGGATGAAATTGCAGTCGCAGCATTCTTGGAGAAACGCTTGCCGTTCCTGGGAATCGCAGCAGTAATCGAGAAGGTTCTGGAAAAAATGCCACGCACATCTCTGCACAGCATTGCCGACGTGCTCGAAGCCGACGCCGAAGCCCGCCGCCTCGCGCGTCTTGAAATCCAACTCGTATCGCGGCGCCGAAAGAATTAAAATACTCTCTGAGGCCTTATGCATAATTTCTTGGTAGATCTCGTCACCGTCACCATCGTCCTCGGCATCATGATTTTCGTCCACGAGTGGGGCCATTTCGCCGCCGCCAAACTCTGCGGCGTCCGCGTGGACGTTTTCTCCCTAGGCTTCGGCCCGCGCCTTTTCGGCGTAAAACGCGGCGACACCGATTACCGCCTCAGCGCTCTCCCATTCGGCGGCTACGTTCGCATGGCGGGCGATAATCCCCTGGAAGAACGCACCGGCGCAGGTTACGAATTCCTCTCCCGCCCCCGTTGGCAACGCGCCATCATCGCCATCGCCGGCCCTCTGATGAATTTCCTCCTCGCCCTCGTAATTCTCTGGGGAATTTTCTGGCGCCTGGGCATTCCTTCGCCAGTGTACGAACACCAAGCCGCCGACGTCGTAGCCGTCCCGCAATCCATGCCCGCGACCGGCACGCAAGCAGGCGATCGCATCCTCGCCGTTAACAACGTCCTGACTCCCACCTGGAAAAAAGTTTATACAGAGGTCGAGAAAGCCAAGCCCGGCAGCTTCGTCACGCTAACCGTGCAGCGCAACAACGCCAGCCAATCCATCACCCTGACTGTGCCGGAGCATCTCACCTCGTTCGATAACCTGCTCGGCTTCGCATCGCTCCCTCCCGTCATCGCCGAAGTGGATGGCGGCACTCCCGCCGATCGCGCCGGCCTGAAACCCGGCGACACTATCATTGCCATGAACGGCAAGCCCGTCGTCACCTGGCAGCAACTCGTTGATGGCGTCCATTCCTCCGGCGGCCACTCCATCCAATTCCAGGTCCGTCGCAATGGCAGCGAGCAAGTGACTCTCGACATCACTCCAATTCAAGGTACCGACCTCGACGGCCAACCAGTCTGGCAAGTAGGCGTCCTCCCCAATACTGACGTTGACTACGAGCGCCAATCCTTCGTGGAAGCCAGCAAAGATGCCGCCGCCTCCACCGTCTCCGGCATCCGCCAAATCGGCCAAGTCTTAATCGGCCTCTTCAGCGGCAAAGTTTCCATTCGTCAACTAGCAGGCCCAGTAGGCATCGCCCGCATCTCCGGCGAAGCCGCCAAGCGCGGCCTCCCCACGCTGCTGGAATTCATGGCCGTCATCAGCCTGAATCTCGGCCTCCTGAATCTCCTGCCCATCCCAATTCTCGACGGCGGCCACATCCTGCTCCTGGCCATCGAAGGCATCCTCCGCCGCGACCTAAGCCTGGCCGTGAAAGAACGCTTCGTGCAAGTGGGTCTCGTTTTCCTGCTAGGAATCTTCGCCTTTGTAATGTACAGCGACATCCTAAAAGCCGTCCAAAGCCACCGCTGACGATGCGAAGGGCATCGCGATTCGATCGTCGCACAGCCACTCTTCGGTGTGTTCTCGCCATTGCGGTTGCCTCAGAACGCCAATCTCCCGAGTGGCGTTTTAGCCGCCAGTAGAACGCGCTGTTTCGACGCGTCGTCGTCCTGAGCGAAGCGAAGGATCTCTCTTCTTTCTCTGTGCCCTCCGGTTTTCCTCTGTGCACTCTGTGTTAAATCTTTCGCCTTTGTCTTTCTCTGCGTACTCTGCGTCTCAGCGGTATATTTCCTTCGCCGTTGCCTTCAACTCTTAACTGTCAACTCTCGATCATCATCTCCCAACTCCCCCAACGCAAAATCTTCAACCCTCTCTCGCCCCCTGACCCCTTTTGGTATAATCTCCTGATACACATGTCCGCCACACCAGCACATCGCGTCTCCACCGGCGAACGCATCAATCACGAACTCCCCGGCCATCTCGAACGCGAGCTCGGCGCCCGCGGAATCCGCCTCACTCGCCAGCGCCGCGTCCTGCTCCAAGTGATGGACACCGCCCGCCGCCACCTCGACGCCGACGAAATTCTCCAACGCGCCCAAAAACTCGATCCGCGCGTCACGCGCGTTACGGTCTATCGCACTCTCGATCTCCTGAAGCGTCACGGCCTGATAGACGAGCTCGATCTCCTTCATCTCCGCGGCGATCGCCACTTCTACGAATCCCACGGCCCGCGCGACCACATCCACGTAGCCTGCATCCGCTGCGGCAAAGTCCGCGAATTCGAAAGCGAACTCTACGAGCAACTAAAATCCCAAATTTCCCGCGACTGCGGCATCGAAATCACAGTAACCCGCACAGAAGTGGGCGGCCTCTGCGCCGACTGCCGCAAACCCCGCTAGCTCGGCACCGAACCCAACCAGATCGGTACCATAGGCAATCTTGCCTGTGCTTCTTCTTCAGAATTTGCTTTTGACTTTACCGGATACAACAAAGAAGAAAATCAAACTGAAGTTTTTTCCTTCAAATCCTCGAACAAGTTCCCTGACGATGTGATGAAGATCGTCACCCTGCGGGCAGCGCCTGTTCTTCGTGCAGCCCGATGGATGACTCTTGCCTTTCTCTGCGCCCTCCGCGTCTCAGCGGTGAACCTTTTTCCTGGCTCTTCCTTTCAACTCTTAACTGTCAACTTTTAACCGAATCTAGAAAGGCATCACCCCATACTTCCCCTCAAACTCCGCCAAAGGCACCATATCAATCGCATCCCAAGGACACCCCTCCAAAAACGACCCATCCGGCCCCTTGCTAGTGCACAACTTGCACCCAATGCACAAAAGCGGATCCACCAAAATCCGCCCAAACGGCGGATGCTCCGCATCCGGCATCCAGAACATGCAATCCGCCACCGGACAATACTCCACGCAAGCCGGCGACCCCGAGCACCCCGTGCACATCTCGTTGATCACCGCCACAATATGCGGCTTGCGCTTCCGCTTGGTGGTCGTCCCCTCGGAAATCGGCTCGCACTTCACAATCTCGCCATCCACATAACGCGCCACTGCCGGGGTATATTCAGTCACCGTCGCTCCATGAACCTCGAACTCGCCACATTCTCACTGCACCGGGCAGGGAAGTCAATGCTCACCTGAATCGCATTTGTAAAGCCGCCGCCGTCACCCTCGCGCAGTTGATTTTGACTCTGTAGCGGCCGCCTGCTTCTTCTTTTTAGGCGGGCGTTGTTGACGTCGCCATTGCTGTTGACGTTGCTGTTGACGTTGCTGTTGGCGTTGCTGTTGGCGTTGCTGTTGACGTTGCTGTTGGCGCTGCTGTTGACGTCGCCGTTGATTTTGTAGCGGCCGGTCCCGCGAAGCGGGACCGGGCAGCCGCCGCCTAAGGTTTTCTCTGCGTCCTCTGCGTCTCTGCGGTAAGTCTCTCTTTCATTCTCCGCCTTTCCTCCGCCGTTTCTCTGTGAACTCTGTGTTAATGTTTTGATCTTCCGTCGCCTCACGCAAACGCCGCAATCACCGCCCCAGTAAACTCCGCAGTAGAGGCCGTCCCACTCACATCCCGCGTTAAACTCTTCCCCTGCCGATATACAAGATGCAAAGCGCTCTCGATCCGAGCCGCCGCCCCCATCTCCCCCAAATGCCGCAACATCATAATCGCGCTCATCAAAAGCGCCGTAGGATTTGCGATCCCCTTACCAGCAATATCCGGCGCGGTCCCATGCACAGCCTCGAAAATCGCCACGCCCTCGCCCATATTCCCGCTAGGCACCACTCCCAACCCGCCGACCAATCCAGCCGCGAGGTCACTCATAATGTCGCCATACAAATTAGTCAGCAAAAGCATGTCAAACTGGTGCGGATTAATCACCATCTGCATGCAAGCATTATCCACAATCAATTCCTTGTACTCGATGTCCGGATAATTCTCCGCCACCTTCCGCACCGAAGTCAGAAACAACCCATCCGACAACTTCATAATATTCGCTTTATGAATTGCGTGAATCTTCTTCCTCCCATACTTCCGCGCAAACTCAAACGCAAACTTCGCCACCCGCGTCGAAGCCTTCTCCGTAATAATCTTCAAACTCTCCACAACGCCCGGCACCACCGTATGCTCGAGCCCCGCATAAAGATCCTCGGTATTCTCGCGGATCAAAACAATATCCACATCCAAATAACGCGCCTGCACCCCCTCCAAATTTTTCACCGGCCGCACGTTCGCATACAAATCCAAAGCCTTCCGCAATCCCACATTGATGCTAGGCGGCCCGCCCACCGACGCAGTAGCCAATGGCCCTTTCAGCGCTACGCGGTTCTTGTGGATGGACTCCAGCACCCCAGCCTGCATGAAGTCCTGCCCCCGCCGCTCAATCTCCGCCCGCGCCGGAATTACGTCCCACAAGATATCCACGCCCGCCGCCGCAACTATCTCCTGCACCGCGTGCGAAACTTCCGGCCCAATCCCATCGCCAGGTATCAAAGTAATTGTATGTTTCATAGTCGCTTCATATTTTAGGTGAAAGCCCCCACCTTGTACACGACGCCCGTCACCTCGCATTCTCGATTGATAATCATCCCGCGACCAATTCCTCGGTGCTCTTCGCGGGTTTCCCCTCGAATTGCCTTTATCACTGCTTTCATCAGTGTTCATCTGCGTTCATCAGTGGTGAAGTTGACCTTCTCTGCTAACCCCCGCGTTCCCAATCAACCAACTCGAATTCTCTCGCAACCACCCCACACCCGCCCGAATCTGATACAATGTAGTTGGAATCATGGTCCGGGCCTGACCCCGGTATTTTCGGAGGAATCCAGAATGGTACAGTTGACTCCAGTCGCCATCACCAAAGTGAAGGAAATTCTGACGCAGCAAAATCCCTCTCCCACCGGCCTGCGTGTCGCCGTCGTGGGCGGCGGTTGCTCGGGTTTCAGCTATCACATGGCTTTCGAGAACCAGGTCAATCAGAATAGCGACAACATTTATGAATTCGACGGCCTGAAAGTCCTCGTCGATCAGATGAGCGAAATGTATCTCGACGGCGTGCAAATTGACTACATCGAGACAGTCGAAGGTTCGGGCTTCAAGTTCAACAACCCGAACGTCAAGAGCACCTGCGGCTGCGGCAGCTCCTTCAGCGTCTAATCACGCGAGCCGCGTCAGCGCGCTGTGTTGCAGGCAACGCGCAACCCGCTGGCAACAGCGCTCCGCCCGATCTGAGCTTTCTCATGCGCGGACACGAATACCTCCCGAAGGGAAATTTCTTCGGGAGTTTTTTTTGCCCGCGCGCCGGGGTTCGTAGCGCCGGCGTCTCGCCGGCTCCGTTGACGTTGCCTTCGACTTTGACGTTGCCTTTGCCGTTGAATTTGTGAATCGCGCTGCAGCGCGATTCATCCTGAGATCCCGCTGTGCGGGATCGAAGGGTAGCGGCCGCCTGCTTTTTCTTTTTAGGCGGGCGTATTTGCCGTTGCCTTCGACTTTGCCTTTGTAGCGGCCGGTCCCGCTTTTTCGGACCGGGCAGCCGTCCGTTTTGGTTAGCCTTTGTAGCGGCGCACTTCAGTGCGCCATTGGGGACGCTCCCTGATTTCACAAACCAATCGCCCGCTAATGCACCCGAGGACGAACAACACGATGTGCCCAACACACTCTGATCACCTCTAATGAAAATCGCTCTAGCCCAGTTCAACCCCACCGTCGGCGACTTCGAAGGCAATTCCACCCGGATCCTCGAACTAGCCGGCGAAGCCAAATCCCGCGGCGCCGACCTCGCCGTCTTCTCCGAACTCTGCGTCTGCGGCTACCCCCCGCAAGATCTCGTCGAACGTCCCTCCTTCGTCGAACGCAATCAGCAAGAACTCGTGCGTTTGGCCAAAGCGATCCCGCTCCCGTCGCTGGTCGGCTTCGTAGGCGATGCCATGGACAAAACCGGCAAACCCGTGGCCAACTCCGCCGCGCTAATCGCCAACGGCAAAATCCTTTTCGAGCAGCGCAAAATGCTTCTCCCCACCTACGATGTCTTCGACGAATCGCGCTACTTCCAACCCGCCACCAGCCAGCTCACTTTTCCATTCAACGCCGAACAACTCGGCATCACCATCTGCGAAGACTGCTGGAACGATGAACGCTTCTGGCCCTACCGCCTCTACGATCGCGACCCCGTCTCGGAAATCGTCGGGAAGGGAAGTACCCTGCTGCTGAATCTTTCCTCTTCCCCTTACACAATTGACAAGCGCTCGCTCCGTCACGACATGCTGCAAACCATAGCCCGCGAACATCGCGTCCCCGTGGTGTACGTCAATCAAGTCGGCGGCAATGACAGCCTGATCTTCGACGGTTCCAGCGTCGCCTTCATGCCCGATGGCCGCGTAGCCGCACGCGCAAAATCCTTCGAAGAGGATTTGGTCCTCTTCGACAGCGTCACCGGCGAAGGCGATATCCGCCCGCTGATCGAAGGCGAGCACGAAGCGGCTTTCGGGGCCCTCGTCATCGGCACCCGCGATTACGTCCGCAAATGCGGCTTCCGCAAGGTCGTCATTGGGCTCAGCGGCGGCGTTGACTCTGCGCTCGTCGCTGCAATCGCCGTAGAGGCTCTCGGCGCACAAAATGTGACGGGCGTGGCCATGCCCGGTCCCTACTCCTCGGAAGGCAGTCTCCGCGATGCCAAGCACCTTGCCCAAAATCTCGGCATCGAGCTGCTCAACCTGCCCATCATCGAAGCCTTCACCAGTTACCGCCATACCCTAGCCGAGGCATTCACGGGGCGCCCGGAAGACGCCACTGAGGAAAATATCCAGGCCCGCATCCGCGGCAATTTCCTGATGGCGCTCTCTAATAAATTCGGCTCGCTCGTCCTAAGCACCGGAAATAAATCCGAAATGGCTGTCGGTTACTGCACGCTCTACGGCGACATGGCCGGCGGTCTGGCCGTGATTTCCGACGTCCCCAAAACGGTTGTTTATGAGCTCTCCAAATTCGTAAATCGCAAAAGGGAACTGATCCCCCAAGAAACTCTACTCAAAGCCCCCTCCGCCGAGCTGCGCCCCAATCAAAAAGATCAGGACACCCTTCCCGACTACGCGATTCTTGATCGCATCCTCAAAGCCTACGTAGAAGACGTCCGCAGCCCAGAAGAAATCGCCGACCACTTCAATCTCCCGCTGGACCTGGTCCGCTCCGTAGCCCTCCGCGTGGACCAAAACGAATACAAACGCAAACAAGCCCCTCCAGGCCTGAAAGTCACCAGCAAAGCCTTCAGCGTAGGCCGCCGCTTCCCCCTAGCCCAAAAATTCTCAGTCTAGCAGGGTAGCGCCGGAGTCCCGGGCTCCCAGCACTTGAATTTGTAGCGGCCGCCTTCAGGCGGGCGCCGTTGACGTTGACTTTGACTTTGCTCTTGGGTAGGGACGCTGCTTGCTGCGCCCCATCTCACTAAGATATCAACACGCCACGTACCCGCCATTGCCGCTGCCGTGGTAGCGCCGGCGTCCCGCCGGCTCAGTTGCGTTTGACTTTGCTCTCGGGTACCGGCGCTGCTTGCTGCGCCCCATCTCGCCAAGATCTCAACACGCCACGTACTCGCCGTTGCCGCTGCCGTTGCTCGTGAACTTGTAGCGGCCGCCTGCTTTTTCTTTTTAGGCGGGCGTTGTTGACGCTGAATTTGACTTCGCTGTTTATTTTGTGGCGGCCGGTTCGGCCTCATCGAACCGGGCAGCCGTTTCCTCAGGTTTTCTCTGCGCTCTCAGCGCCTCTGCGGTAAACGCCTCCATCTTTCTCGGATTTTCCTCCGCCTTTCCTCTGATGTCATGAGAGATGCGCCTCCTGGGGTGGGCGTTGTTATGCTCACCCGGAACCGGTTGGCATCGGTCGAAACAGGAGGCGCCAATGGCAGTGTACATCGGAGTGGATTTGCACGTCAGAACCCAAACCGTTTGCTGGATGGATACCGCCGACGGAGAAGTGCACGAGCGCGAGCTCGATCACGAGCATGACGACGTCGCGGCGTTTTATGCGCAGTTCCCACCGGGAGCCATCGTCGGTGTCGAGGCTTCCGGCTACGCGTTGTGGTTTCATCGCATCATCGAACAGGCCGGGCACCAGCTGCGGGTGGGTGATGCTCTGGCCATTCGCCAGTTCGCCCGCCGCCGGCAGAAAAACGATCGCCGCGACGCGCAGCTCTTGCTCGATCTGCTCGTGCACGATGATTTTCCCGCCGTGCACGTTCCTGCTCCCGCCAGCCGCGACGTTCTGGCGCTGCTGCGCTATCGTCATCGCCTGGTCCGCATCCGCACCATGTTGCGCAACGGCCTGCAGGCCGTCGCGCTCAATCATCGCTTGCGGCTCGGACCCAAACTGTTCACCGCGCGCGGCCAGCAACAGTTCGCCGCCTTGCCCCTGGACGGCGCGTTCGCCACACAGCGGCAACACTCTCTGCTCCTGCTCGCCTCGCTGGCCGAACAGATCGCAGTCGTCGAAGCGCAACTGGAACAGCGCGCGCAAAACGATCCGCGCGTCATCCGCCTGCGCACCCATCCCGGCGTCGGTCTGCTGACGGCCCTGGCCGTGGTGCACACGCTGGAACCGGTCACCCGCTTCGATCGCGCTCGCCGCATCGCCGCCTACTGCGGTCTGGATCCCAAGGAACATTCCAGCGGCGACACCCAACGCTTCGGCCACATCACCAAGCAAGGCAATCGGCTGCTGCGCTTCTTGCTGGTCGAAGCCGCCCGCACCACCATCCGCGAGGACGAAGATCTGCGCCGCTTCTACTTCCATCTGACCGCGCGCAAAAACTCCGCCATCGCCATCGTGGCGGTCGCGCGTAAATTAGTGTTGCGTTTGTATCGCATGCTCCGCGAAGAAATCGATTACGACCAGTTCCGGCGCCGAGGTCGAGACGCGCGACGTGCCCGCGAGGACACTAGCCAGGCTACTACTGGCTGAGCCTCTGATGGGGCCGTCGGCCTGTCCGGCCTCGTGCCGGACAGAGCGAAGCCGTCCTCACGAGCCACGTGCTCGAATAGATGAGTGATCGCGACCCGGCTTCCCGCGTCGTTGATCGATACCCAGAGAAGGACGAATCGCGAACTCGACCGATGCCAACCGTTCCCGTTCCTCTTCGCCCTCACCGGCGGTCTCCCACCGCCCCAGGAAATCCCTGTCAAAAAAACATCCTTGACCCCGGCGCATCTCTCATAGATGCCCTCTGTGTAAAATCTTTTGACCTTGTTAAACGCAAATTCTCTTTCTCAACCCAACCCAAAGCCGTACAATCTCAGGGCTTTTGCCGTCATCCGACCAGCAAAAGTGCGCAAATATACCAGGAGCCGAAAAGATGATTCGCTGGTCCTTGATACTGATGTCACTGATAGTATTTACCCCAACAATTCCGGCGCGCGCACAGTCCGCAACCCCCGCAACGCCTCCATCCGCAGCGGACTCACAAATACTCAAAAATACCGAGTCCTTCATACGCGAACTCTTCGCATGGGGCCCCGATTTCAAACTGAAAATCGGCCCGCTCAGCCCCTCACCCTCGCAGTATTTCTACACAGTCCCCATCGAAGTCACCGTCAACGGACTAACCGATAAAGGCACAGTCTTCATAAGTAAAGACGGCAAAACTTTTCTCCGCGGCGAAATGTTTGACACCGCCGCCAACCCCTACGCCGACAATCTCGCGAAACTCCACACAGAAGGGAATGCATCCGTAGGCCCCGCCGATGCCCGAGTCACCGTCGTCATCTTCAGTGACTTCCAATGCCCCCACTGCCGCGAACTATCCAAGACCCTGGCGACGGTAATTCCCGAGTATCCCCAAGTCCGCTTCGTCTTCAAAGATTTCCCTCTCACCCAGATCCATCCCTGGGCCGAAACCGCCGCCATAGGCGCCCACTGCGCGTACGTGCAATCGCCAAAAGCCTTCGCCCCAGTGGACGCGCAAATCTTCGCGGAACAAGACCTCCTGTCGGCAGAAAATATCTGGGAAAAACTGATCTCCTACGCCACCCAAGCCGGCCTGGACCCAGACGCCTTCAAAACCTGTATGTCCTCCCCCGAAGCCAAATCCGCCGTTGACGCCAGCCACCAGGAAGGCGAAGCCCTGGCCATCACCAGCACCCCCACGCTCTTCGTTAACGGCCATCCCTTGGTCGGCGGCGACAAAGCCACCCTCGAGCAATACATAAAATATCAACTATCCTCCCCCTCTTCAAAGGCTTCGTCCGCCCCCTGATCGCCACGCCTCCACGATCCAACCAAACCCACAGCATTCGCCAACGTCGAATATCACAACGTCAGCGCAACCGCACCAATCCGCGAGAAGCAACCTCCACCCAAACATCGAAAAATCGTCCGACACCCCCAATCCACCCCGACCAAAACCCCCCGACACACAGGCCAAAACACCTCCGAAAACCTCACCCACCCTAAACACCCAACCAATCTTCGCCCCCCGAAAACCCATGAAGCAACATAATACCCATTCCCGGAAGTCAATAATTAATGTGGGGATGGGGCGCGGGGTTGAGGTTGGAGGCGCTATCGATAGCTCGTTGTCCAAGGTGCGACGGTTGATTTTTTGCTGGGGATTGGGCAACTGGTACGAAGCGGGGGAGCTGGGTGGGTGTTTTGTGTTTTGCCTTGTGTTTGACAAATTAGGCTGGGGCTAATGACGGACGGGCCTTGCGACGGGCGGGTCGTGGGAGGAGTGGGGCGCGTATGCGGAAATTGTGGTGCGGCGAAACGCGTGGACGGGGGCTTAGCGGGAACTTACCGCGGGATCGTTGACGCGGAGCGTTCAGGTGGCGTTGGGGGATTGACCGACTGACAGAATGGCGGGAGTTTAAGACTCGCTGGCGTCAGGCTACCGCTTCATTCTTAATGCGAGGCGTGACCGGTTAGCTTCTACAGCAGAGGTGCGTGCAGCGCACCGCAATTGCTGGGCCGAGGGCCTCCGAGAAGAACTCTAATCTCGGCAGTGTTCGCGAGAGCGCGGCTCCGCGACTGCCCTTGTGCCGAGATTGTCTTTGGGTCGAACTCTAGCGTCAGAGATAGAGGCGGGTATTGCGTACCGCGATTGCTTCACTGAGGGCCTACCGGCGGAACTCTGGTTTCAGCAGTGTTCGCGAGGACGCGGCGCCGCAACTGCCCTATTGCCAAGATTGTCTTTGGGTCGAACTCGAGCGTCAGAGATAGCGGTAAGTTATTGCGTACCGCGATTGCTCCACTGAGGGCCTGCCGGAGGAATTCCAGTTTCAGCGGGTGGTGATTATGCGCGGCACCACTACTGCGCTAGCGCCGAGACCCTCGTCGGGGCGAAGTCTAGCGTCAGCCATAACGGCAGGTGTTGCGCCTTGCGAATGCTCCACTGTGGGCGTAAAGGACGAGCTCTAGTTTTAATGGCGGTGGCCGGCGCGGGGCGCCGGGACTGCGCTAGCGCCGCTTTCTGAGACGAACGTTCGTGTTGGCAAAAGTGGTCCCTCGCGCGCCTTGCGACAGTTTTAGCGCCCGGCCTCGAGCACGAGCTTCTGTGCCAACTGGAGTGGCCGGTGCTGGGCACTACGAAGGACTAGCGCAGGTTTTTAGTACGACCGCTGGCGTCAGCGGCAGTGGCCTGTGCCGCAGACTGCAACTGCTCCGGCGCCGGCGCCTACGGCGAACCATAGCGCGTTGCGACGCAGGCGCTGCCAGAATGTGCCGCCTTTTGCGGCGGCGACGGCAGCATCGCGTTCGCGTGTGAGCGCGGTCAATTTCGCGGCGTTGTCTGTGGCGTTTTGCTTCGCGACGGCGAGTTGGGCCTGGCAGGAGCGGCAATCCTGCACGTAATCGAACAAGGGTTTCAGATCGGCGGCGGGAATTTGCGCGGAGGGAGCGTCGGGGAGATCTTGCTGGTTTGTTGGTGCGGCGAGCGCGGGGGATTCCGGGCCGGGCGACGTTTCCGCTGGGGACGCATCCGCCCCCGATGGCGAAGGTGGCGGGGGGCAGCCCTTCTTCGCGAGGCAGGGAGTCGTTTTTGAGGGGACAGTTCCCTGCTGGGTTGCTGGCGTCGCGTTTTGTGGCGAATCAAGCGTGATGGGTTGTGGGAGCGACAGGAATTTTGGCAGATCGCGGACCACCTGAGCAGGAGTTTGTGTTTGACGCTTCAGCGCTTCGATTTGTGCGAGCGTGTCCTTCAGCGTGGCGGCGCGATCGCGTTCACGCGTATCGGCGGCATCGAGCGCCTGCTTCTGAGTTGCGATCGTTGCTTGCATGCGCAGGCGATCGTCATGCTCGGTGAGCCAGGCGTGGAAGGCCATCGCGGCGAGAAGCACGGCCAATAGAATTCCTGAGATTTCGAGTGTATTTCGCATAGGGGCGGTGACGACTGACTAGTGACGAGTGATAAGTGATTGGTGATTCGCGGCCTGTAGCTTGCGACTGTCGGTTTGCGATTTGTGAGACGCTAAAGTTGCGTCTGAAGCCGCTAAAAAGTAGCGATTAGAAAGCGAACTTGCATTGATGATGAGGAAGTTACGACCGTTTCTAATAATTGGACTAGCGATTAGAAATGCGCGGTTGTAACCCGAGATCAGTTGCTGGGCCGGTTATTGTGAGGGAACCGATAACCAGCAGATTCAGGGCCGCGTCGCGCACCCGAAAGCATTAAATCGGCTGCGTCGGCGCCAAGGTCTATTTCGCAAACCATTCGCCATTGCCCCTAACTTGTACTTTCGTCCAGTTGTTCGTCGGCATTGTGAGCGCGCATCATGGAAGCAGGAGTTCAGCCCGTCTTGGCAGCAGCTTGCAGGCACGGCTGCTGGTACCCCGGAACACCTGGAGAGAACAGATGCGACGCGCTTCCCTGGGGCTCGTGCTAGCGCTCGTCCTGGTACACGTGAGTTGCATAGGGACGACAAAATCAAGCGGCGGATCGACGCCGCCGCCCGCCCAGATCGCGGTGAGCATCACGCCAACGGCCGCGAACGTGCGCGCTGGTGCAGGGCAGCCGTTCAGCGCGTCGGTTACAGGGACGACCAATCAGACTGTGACCTGGTCAGTCAATGGAATCGTCGGTGGAAACTCAAGCGACGGATTGATTACCAATACGGGGCTTTACGCTGCTCCGGCTATTCTGACGAATCCAAACACGATCACTATTAGTGCTTCGTCCGCCGCTGATTCTAGCGCGCGCGGCTCGAGTGATGTGACGCTGTGGAACGCGACGCCCGTCCTAAGCAACGTGAGCCCTGCAACTTTCACGTCCGGGACATTCACACTCACTGTGACCGGAAGCAAATTTGTGAGCGGCGCGCAAGTGTTGTTCGGTGGCGCTGCGATTACGACGACCTACGTATCAGCAACGCAGCTCACCGCTACTGGCTCGGCCCCGAGCGCCGGAACATTTGCAGTGAGCGCAAGCAATCCGAATCCGGGCGGCAGCAGTTCTGGCGCAATCAATGTGACGGTAACGTCGCAATCGGGCGGGAGTCCTGCGCCGAGCGCGTGCAGCGCTGTCAGTCTGGGCCAGGGCGGCGGTTTGAACGGCTTCCTTCCCTTCCCGGCTGACGACTTGTGGAATAAAAATATTGCGAGCGCGTCGGTGGATCCAAACTCCGCAGCGATCATCAATTACATCGGCACGACTGACCCCGTGCATCCGGATTTTGGCTCGGGCGAGTACAACGGCTCGAGCATTGGAATACCGTACATCGTTGTGGATTCGTCGCAAGCGCCGGTGGCGATCAACTTCACCGCTTACGGCGATGAGAGCGACCCCGGACCGATGCCTGTGCCGGCGAGCGCGCCGATCGAGGGGTATCCGAATCCTGGCAGCGGCGATCGCCACGTGTTGGTGCTCGATAGCAGCACTTGCTGGTTGTACGAGCTCTATAGTTCGTATCCGCAGACGGACGGCAGCTGGAACGCGGCGTCCGCGGCGGTGTGGGATTTGGAGTCTGACGGGCAGCGGCCGCTCACGTGGACATCCGCTGACGCTGCGGGACTCTCGGTGTTTGCTGGGCTTGCGCGCTATGACGAAGTGGCCAGCGGCTCGATCAAACACGCGCTGCGATTCACGCTGCAAAACAGCCGCGCGGCTTTCGTGCCGCCCGCATCGCACTGGGCCTCGACGACGTCGAATGGCAACGCCGCGCCGATGGGCATGCGCCTGCGGTTGAAATCGAGGTTCGATATTTCAGGATTTTCCGCCGCGAATCAGGTGATTCTGACCGCGCTGCAGCAGTACGGAATGATCATGGCGGACAACGGCTCGAACATGTACATCAGCGGCGCGCCGGACGATCGCTGGGACAACGACGACTTGCACAATCTGGACCACGTCACCGCAGCGGATTTCGAAGTGGTGCAGATGAATCCGATCTACACGCAATCGAATTTGCCGACTGGCGCGGTGCCGGCCATCGCGAGCTTCACGGCAGGCCCTGCGACTGTTTCTGCCGGCGCGAAGGTGACGCTTTCGTGGAACGTCACGGGCGCTTCGTACTTTGACGTTACGCCGCAAGTCGGCGCGATACGCGGCAACAGCGTGGTCGTTGCGCCGACGCAAACGACTACCTACACGTTGAACGCTACGAACGAGTTCGGACGCAGCACTTCGACCGTCACGGTTACAGTGCAATGACTTTTCGGTAGTAGCTCTTTCTAAGTTAAAGCCGGTCTCTTCTTGAAGCGTAATCACCGCATCGGAGAACAATCTATTCAGCGGAGATTGAGGAATGCGGTGGCACAGGCGAAAATGCCCAACGCGCGTGCCATTTTCTTTACGTGCCCAGCTTCAATTTCTTTGTGCTTCGGAAACGTAGGGTATGTCAATTGACCGAAACGGATGACTCGAAAGTGTGTTTTCAGGTCGATAGCGTACCCCGGGGCGCAGTGATCCAACATGCGCTTTACGTCGTCCAGCGAAACCATTTAAGCAGCTTTAGCTAGCTTCGGTCCTGACAAATAGTCCGGTACGTTGTCAGTGGGTGAGTAACGCCTATTGTCTTTGTCGAGGCGCTCGACTGTGATTTGCGTGGGACGCTTTTCTGGGTCTTCTTTCGGCAGTTGGGCGAAGAACGGTTCATCGGGCATCGCTTTTCCAGAACGCAGTGCGTTGAAAGCCCCTAGCCAAGCGGCCTCCTCTTCTTTATCTGGCTGCGAATAGAACTTTTCCACGCTTTGCTTGAAGAATTCAAAATTTACCGCTTCTTCGGCGAGATCGAACAGCAGATTCTTGTATGCGTTTCGGAAGCGCAAGAAGGTTTCCTCCGGCGTCGTTCCGTTCTCAGCAATAGCGCCGGGACGTACTCCGTACATCCACCATTTTCCGTCTTCCTCTTTCGTCATCAGCGCACGACCAGACAGCGTGACACCGGCGAAGAAATCGTTGCCTGACACCGCGTCCCGTAGTGTGAACATCACCGGGTAATGTGTCATTTAAACCTCTCTAGAGAATAGATGAATCAGCTGGAAAATTGGTTTGATGAAATAGCAGAGCGTTTGGACGCATGGACTTAGGATACGGGATCCTACCAAACATAGTTGGCGAGGTGCAATAGACCACATTTGGTAGTACTAATAACCGCTAGGCCACTTTGGTTGTGGCGAAAAGGCGCATCGCTACACGCTCTTCCCACCCCGACACTCCGGCCGAGCCTCTTCTGGGGCCAATCACTTCACGGTGATCACCAAATTGGATGGCGATGCTGGGGTGATTTGCGCGGAGGGAGCTACGGCTACGGCGGAATAGATTACGTTGCCATTGGGGTCGAGGGCCATGGTGCGGGCGTAGAAGACTACCGAGCCGTACGGCGGGCCTTGTGTGAATTGCACGCTGACGCTGGTCGAGCCGCTGGCGGCTGTGGTGGCGGGATTTGGCGCGATGCCGATTTTCACCAGCGTGGTGCCGCCGTCGGGCGTGGTGCCGTACTCGAAGCCTGTGATGCAGTTCTTGGTGGCGGCCGTCGAGCAGACCGGGTCCACCGTATAGTTGAAACTCCAATTCAGCGTGACCGAGGCGGCGTGGGCGACTACAGCCGTCATCAATTGCGCCAGCAGTGCGAGACCGATCAGCGCTACGCTTCCGAATCTGCTGATGAATGTGTGTTTCGTTATTGGATTCATATTGAATCGCTCCTTGATTGGAAACTTGATCGGAAGTGCGAAGGCTGGAAGTGCAGTCCAGCGCTAGCGCAGATCGCCGAAATTCGTGAGATCGCGCGCGGGACGCAGGCGCAACGCGCGCAGCCAGTGATAGCGCGCCGAGCATGTCCACCACGCACGAAAATCCGTGAGATTCCAGATCATTTGCACTTTGTCGTTTGAGAGTCTGAGTGAGAACTGCAAAATCTGTACTTAAGGGGCTAATGCCGCTCGATTTTGCGAGGCTTATGTCGTGGCCCTTCGAGCGTGGCAAAGACAGGCTCTCAGGATAAACTAAAGCCACGACCCACAAAGATTCCCGCGTTTTCACACACACTCTAAAACCGCGACCTACAAAGATTCCCCGCTTCACACACGCTCTTGAGCCGCGTTATCCGCAGCGTGCGGCGTCATCTGTAACGCGGCACGCGCGCCAGTATCTGCGCGGCGTAATCTGGATTGCCGCCGCCGTTCCAGAGCGCGAGGCCGCGTGAAACGTCGCCTCCCGCCGCGGCCAGCTTGGCCACCAACGCGATGCAGCCAAACGTAAGACCGGCGGACGGATCGCACAGCGCGCTGAGAAATGGGCGCTGGAATCCGTGTTCGCGTGCCACCTGACCCATCACCTGCATCAGTCCCCAGGAAATTGAACGGGCAATTTCTTCAGTGGGAGGCAATTCGAGCGGCGCCACATAACGAGCGCGAAATCTCGGTTCGTAGCGGATGGCGTGAGCGTCCCACGCGGATTCCTGTTCCACGACCGCGCACACCAGCGCCGGATCCAATCCATGCTCGGAAGCGATGGAGCGCGCCAGAGAAACAATTTCAGCGGCGGGGACCATTCAAATCCACCCAGCGGATGGGTGGTTCCGGCGGAGTTGCAATTCCCTTCTCGTCACACAGCTTTTCCAGCAGCTTATAGATGTGCGGCAAGTGGCTGGTGGCCATGTCCTCGACAAATGTGCGCGTCATTTCGTCGTTGCGGATCCGCCGGTAGAGCCAGCGCAGAAAGAGCACGAATTGCACCAGGGAAGTAAGAGCCACAGTCAGCCAGTAGGGATCGATTAGTTCGCGCATGAACGTAGTGATCCCCATGGATGAACCGGCATTGTGTGAACGACACTGATCAGGACAACACTGCTGCGGACTCGGCGGGCGGTTTGAATTTCCAGGGCCCGCTCCCGATCGCAACAGAGACGCATCTTCTTCGGCGCGCGCTCCCGGCAAATCAGATTGCTTACGGCAATTTGGTCCTCGGAAAAGCACCTTGCATCTTTCTCCGCGAATTGGTTTGTACCTGCGAGCCGCCGCTGCAGCGATTAGCCGAACAATGAAGCGATACTGCTGCCCAAGCCGAGCATTCCGTTCAATCCAGCGGTGGACGACCCGGTGGAAGCGCGCTGGCGCACGCCTAGCAATTCCGACGGCACTCCCATGGCCTTGCCCAAGAGATTGGTGTCCACTCCGTAGGTTTGGCCCAGTGCGCTCAAGCCCGCGAGCTGCTCTTTCAGGCGCTGGTTCGCAAACGTGACCTGGTTCTGCTGCGCTTGCGACGCATCGGTTTGCGCCTGTTCCCTGCCGAGCTGCGCCGTCAGGTCGCCATAGCCCGCGGAATTATTCGTCGCGGCAGTGCGGTTCGCGGCCTTTTCCTGCAACGCGTTGAACGCCGTGTTCGACGCGCCCAGGCTTTGTTGCGTGATGGCCGATTGCTGCTGTGGGGTGTAGCCCTGGCTATTGAGCAGGCTCTGAATGGTGGGCATCAGCAGCGAGCGATCCTGCGCGTCGGACTGGCCTTCCTGCGAAATCATTTGGTTCTGTTGCGCGAGCTGCTGGTCGGTAAGATTGCGTGTAGTGTGCTGTGCGCCGCGAGACATACGGTTCCTCCCTCGAATTATTTTCATAGCTTGTGAAACGTTTCGGAGTGAAATGGCACTACTGGGCAATGGATTTGTGATGCGTTCCAGTTAGGCCGGGCCCGGCATGAACCTGGTGCGTGTGATGGCGGATATCTGCGTGGCACAGCCACGCCTGGCTGGCGGTTTGCCTCTAGTTTTGTAGTGGGTGGCTATCGCTGCGAGGCGCGCAGGCGGAAGCAGTAGGGCGTCCACGCGTCGTCGCGGATCCAGCCTAGCTTCGCGAGCCTGCGGCCAAACCGCTTGGCGATGGGCGGCGGCAACCATGCGTGCGCGTCATCCAGCCCACGCGCCAGAAGGTCCTGCTCTCCAGCTCGATGCAGCGCTAGCAATCGCGCGTAACGTTCCTGCGGATTCCCTGCCGACGAACTCTCACTCGCATCGCGATCCATCAGCAGATACATCTCGCACGTCAGGCGCGCCAGTGATGCCATCACCACTTGGCCGGCGTCGTCTTCCAGCACCAGTTTCGAGACGAAAATCGGATCGCGCAAATCCGGAAACGGATAGTCGAATCCTTGGCTCGCGTGCGCGCGACGAAGCGCGTCAAAGTCAGCGTCGGTGTAGGGGCGAATCAGCACAGCTATCGAGTGGAGGGCAGCGTATGCAATGCTTGATTGGCTAGACTTTTCAGTGAGATGCCTTCTCCAGCACGTCGTGTTGCGATGTACCCTTCCTCCTGCGCTCGCGCACGACTGCTGCGTCGACTTCAGCGCTGGAAGGGGCCGGCGAGATCCACAGCGTTTCACGGATCCAGCTTTTTTTGTCGGCGCAGATCTCCTCGTCATCGAGGTAAAGCGTCAAAGTGCTGCCGGAGGTGGGCGGAAATTTGTCGCGTGGCTCCCGCAGCAGCACGGCAAGGTTTTTCGAGAATTCGAATACCCTGGCTACCTCGCCGATGGGCAATTTATAGATCACCTGGCCCGACCCTTGAATCAAGTTAGGGCGAATATATAAACGGATTTTGTATCCACGCGATGTCAGGGCGTCGATATCAATATATTCGCTCTCAAACTTATAATCGTAGATCTCGTCCAGGATGGCGGTCTTTACCGCATCTATCTCCTGCGGAGTAATCGGCCGGTTGCCTTGATGGCTGTAAGCGGGAAGAACTAAGCAAAGGCATACTACAAAAGCCCCGACCAACCGCAATCTGCCCATTTCGCTCCCGAATTCTCAGTAGCTGCGCCGCGCCATATACGTTCTGACCGTGACTTGGGCGCCCCGCGGGACATCTCCTCCACCGGCAGCGTTCACAAACGGTCCGTAGTGCGAAGATTCTCGGTCGTCGGTGGCCCAGTGAGGACGGCTGACGCCCGGATAATCCAGAAAAAAGTGTACCGCTCCGTTTGTATCATCATCAGACGTGGCGGCCTCACGCACCGCATCTTGCGAGTCGGTCCACGCACTCTTCGCCGCTGCATCGGTAAGGATGGACCGTGCCGCAAACGGGGTCAAGATGTCCGCTACCGTCGCGGGTGGCTTTGACATGCCCTGACCGTTACTTATTGCGTGAGCCAGGGCGACTCGGGCATCGTGTAAGTCCTCCGCCGTTCCGTTTCCGTCTGATGGTCGGAGCCCAGAGGTTTCATTGAAGATTATCCGGGCGGCTTTGGTTCCGGGTCTAGCATTGCTTCGGACGGTGGCCCGTGCGGCGTGTTACTGAGTTTTGGCTCGTGCCCGTTCTGCCGGCGTGTCCTTGATCAGAACGTGCTTCCCGTCAATCGTAACCCAGCGGCCAACTTGATCGTCTCGCCCGTGATCCTGGCCCTGCTGCGCCGGTTGCGAACTTGGAACTGCTCCGCCACGGCGTGCGTACTCAATCGCCCGACCGTAGGCCGGATTCATATAAAATTTGCCGTTGATAAAGGGCATTGTCGTTCTCATTTGGAACTGAAGACCGGCAATCTCCGGCGTTGCGGCTAAAACACGCGATGACGCAGAAGTGGATGCACGCGAGCGACCAAATCGGTTGCGTCGAAGGTCGTAGCACCCGGCGCGACACCGTATGCCGCGAGCGCTTGCTGGGCCGCCTGCGAGATCGGACGCTGAGCGAGGGGATGCGGCAGCGCCTGGAATTCCGCGTCGTCTTCGAGCGCTAGATGCGCGCCTTCGTCGGCTTCGATCAGCGCGAGGATCTGCGCGGTTTCGGGCAGCGCCATTGCAGCCGAATCCGGTTCGCCGATTGCCGGAATTGGCTCGCCTTGGGGCACGAGAGCCAGCCAATGCGAAGTATTCAGCCGAGCGGAGTGGCGCCGCAGAGCGCCGAGCGTAGTGAGGTAGTAGGCTTTTCCGGTCATGGAATCGTTCTATGGTCGCGCCACCGCCGGCCACGAGGCTTAGCGAGCTCGCGCGGTTGGTAGCGCCGGCGTGCCGTCGGCTTCTTCTTGCCGTGTCGTTGGAAAACGCCAGCGAGACGCCGGCGCTACGCTACGAACTGAATGTGTAGTTGTGAGTCAGCACAGAAGCGGCGTGCCGACCGGCATAAAATTGATGCACCGGTTCACAGCTCACCGTCACCTTCTGCGAGTCCTCGGAAACGGCTTCGATTTTCCGCAGCGTGAGCCTGCCGAAGCGGCCGACCAAAATATCGGATAGGCAGAGGCGTTCCGCGCGCATCGGCGAACCATCGGCGAGCGTGAAAATATGGTGCGGTGTCACGTCCAGCGATTCCTCGTTGGAAAAATGCAGCCGGATGAACGTGTCCGCGTCGCGCACTTCTAGCCTGGCGACGCGCGTCCAGCCTTCGCCCACCGCCGTTCCTGTGCTGCGCAGATGTTCGCCGGGTTTGCAGGTCTCGATCGCTACCGTGCCGCGCTCTTGCGTAAGCACCATCGTTCCAGCGCGCAAACAGCTTCCGCTGCCGCCGCCGAGCCGCCGCCTGCGCCGGATGTCGTGGTAGCCGCGATCATCGCGCCCTGCGAAAGCGGAATCAGCCCTTGCAACGACTGTTGCTGCGCTGCGGTGTTCGTTTTCGCCGTGAACGCATTTGGAGGAGTGCCGGCGCTGCTCGCGAGGCCGCCAACCCACGCGAGCGCGAGCGCCGTATCGTCCCAGTAAGGATAAAAATAATATGTGGTGCCGGGCGTGAGGCCAGTCACGGTGAGCGAGCCGTTGGCGACGGCCGTCGTGGTGCCATCGGCGCGCGCGATCGCCAGCGCGGACCAGCTCCACGTGATCGTTGAAGTGGCGGAAACGTACGCGAAGGCGCCCGACCACGTCGGCGGCACCGAGCCCTTCATCAACACGCCGGGCTTGGTGGGATCGATCTTCCCTGCCGTGGTCGCGCCAGAGCTTACGCGCGAATAGTTCACGCCATCGGTGATTTGATTGTCCAGGCTCCAGCCCTGGTTCGGCCCTAGTGATGCCTGGGCAATGCTCGTCAGCGCCTCGTACAGATGCGGATTCTCTTTACGCAGCGCTTCAATTTGTGGAACGTTCAGCATGTGATCCTTTGACGCGGCGCGAGCGCTATAGTCGAACATTCGCGACGCGCAGCGTCATCAGTTCGTGCCGCGGACGACGGCGAACGGATCGGGCTTGGCCCACGGCACAAGCTTGGTGATTGCGAACCAGGCGCCCACCGCGTTCGTGCCCACCTGATAGGACACGCGCTCGGCCAGCACGTTCGTGAATTGCTCCATGTCGCGCGATGCCGGCGCACCAAGCGTCCACGCACCCAACGCAGCTGACGTAACGCTACCCGGGAGAACCGCCGAAAGCGCGAGCGAGCCGGCGCCCTGCACGTATGCGGTCAAATAGCCGAATAAATTGCGGCCGCTCAGCCCCGTCGCCGCCAAAAACGCAGTTGAATAAAACGAATTGATGGCCACGCCGTCATCGGAATACTGACCTTCGACGGGCGAGTAGATTTTCCCGGTGGAATTATTCGAGCCCAGAAATATCTCTGCAACGCCCGTCGAACGTTCGATCAATCCGCAAGAATTCGCCGCGATTGTCCACGCCGCCCATTTGCGTCCACGCTCCGGGGTGGTGAGCACCGCGACCAGCGGATCCTGCAATCCCTCGGTGTAATCCAGAACCAGCAACTGACTGGGTTGCGTCGCCGCGCCCATCGGCGCGCCCACCAGAATCCGTTTGCGCTGAATATCTACTTGCACCCACAGGCGCTGCCCGTATTCCCAATTAATTGCGTCCCACGTGGGCTGAATTTCCTGCGATAGTTTTATGGGTTCGCTGCCGTCAAAATAGTAGAGACCCGAACGTCCGGCGATCACCACCCATTCCTCGCCGTATCCGATGCCGTGCGCCGAAGGCGTGCCGACCTTGTTCGATACTTCCGCTACCTGCCACAGCGCCGGCTCGTTCACCCCGTCGGTCGCGGTGACGTAGAGCGATCGCTCCTTCGCGAAGTACAAGTTGTTGCGCAAAGTGAACGCCGCGCGAATTCCCTGCCCGTTATTCTCCGCGATGCTCTGGATGCCGGTGACGCCATCGTAGCTTTCCGGCGCGGCGCTGGAAGATGCGCGCACGAGCGAGGCGTTCTGCGCTGCGTTGGTGGGAAATACTTCAATGCAGTCAACGTAGAACGATTCTCCGCTGGGTCCTGGCACACCATCCGCGTAAACACGCAGAGTGAGATCCGCCGGCAGCGCCGTCTGCGGAGTGAAAAGATCAACCGTGAACTCCGTGTAGGCCGTAGTGAGCTGCGCGGCGGTGACCGCGAGGCCCGTGGCAATTTGTCCCACGGTAGGGCTGAAGGCATTCACTCGCAGCGTCCCCGCCGCGAGGCCGGAGCTGCGCGCGATGCGCACGCGCACGGAATAATCCGTGTTGTTCAGGAGCAACGGATCGCCGCTGGCGTCCGTAATCGCGTTCTGCGAAATATAGCCGCGCTCGGCCGTCACTCCGTCCGCGATGATGCGAAACGCATCGCCCCACACGGAATTCAAAGGCTCGCGCGTCGCGCCTGCTCCAAACGACGGGTCCAGAACCCAACCCAGCGGCCGGCCGCTGCCCGATGCGTCCCACCCGCCGTCAAACGAAAGGTTTCGCCAGTTGTCCATCTTGGCGCGTTCGCCCCACCAGAAGAGCCGCCCGACGTAGGGCACCACTCCCAATTGGTTTGGCAGTTCAATCTGGCTGAACAAATAATCCATGCTCACGCCGCTGAGCAGAATCGTATCCGTGAAATCCACCACCAGCGACGTGGTGGTGTTGTCGTTGATCGTCATCGTGGCGGGCACTTGATAGAAGGTCGCTCCGCCGCTGCCGGTGAATGCGAGCAACCTCTGCACCACGTTCGATGGACCGGTCGGAATGTTCGTAACGTTCACTTGCTTTCCGCCCGCGGCGGTCCAGGAAACCGGCGGCGAAGGCGCAGTCCAATAGCCCTGGCGCGTCACGAAAATCACCGAACACTGATGCACACCCGGCGAGATCGTTCCCGTGGCAACTGTGTCGGCCAACGCCGGCCCTTCGGCCGGACCGACCTGGCTGACGCGGTCGAAATTCGTGTCGTCGTATTGCCGCGGCAGGTCCTGGCCCATCAGGCCGTCGGACAACGCGATATATTCGCGCCCAAATTGCGTGGCGGAAGCCATCAACGCGTTCGGAATGATTCCGGAAGCGGCGAGCGACAGCATCCCTGGCGTCGTTTCTTTGTAAAGATTGCCCAGCGAATCCAGGGCGAGAAATCGCTGGATCAGGTTGGTGGTCGCGTAAGTTTTCAGGCCATTGATTTGCGGCGTGCCGGTGAGCGCGGAGAACTGCGACACCAGCCCCGCACGCGTGCGCACTCCACCTGGGAAAAATTCCACGTCCCCCAGGCTCGGCGACATTCCCGCCGGCACATCCGACGGATCGAGAAGCGTCACCCAGGTGCCGAATACGTTCAACGGCAACGGAGAAAAAGATTCGATGGACATGGGGATCTCAGGTTTTGGGCTCAAGCAACTGGAAACGCTACGAGGTGGATCGGCAAATTCGCCGCCGCGGCGGCGAACCAACTTACCGTTCGCGACGCCTACTGAAGTTTCTTGAAAATCCCGTAAAACGTGATCGTGTCGGCGGTGATCCCTGCCGGATACGCTCCCGCGGCGAGTTCTGGAAATGCTCCAGCCGCGCTTCCCTGCTGAAACACTTTCACCTTATTCGCGTTCATCGTCGTGCCAGGACTAAAGAAGTAATCGTAGCCGGCCAGCCCGTCCATCCAGCCGGTGCCCTGTATCGGCGGCTGGTCAGAGGCAATCAGCGGAACCTGCGATAGATCCAGGGTGTCTCCGCCAGTGGTGTAATTCCCCGTCGCCGAAATCGTGCCGCTCACGTGGATGCGCTTCCCGTCGTCCCATGTGTCTACCACCGAAAATGTCAGTGCCATATTTCCTCCAATTAGTTTCCTGCCGCGCCGGCGTGCTGGACTTGCGCTTCCCTGCCCCGTGCCCACCAGCTGCGGCCGCACGATCGCCCGCACACAGCCGCTACAAAACCTCGCTGTTCGCTGTTATGATGTTCAATTCGTGACGCAACCCGAACGCCTGCAGTTGAATCCAAGCGTCGAAGTTCTAGCCATTGTCCAAGAGGGGGAAACTGGTGCGGTTATTGAGAATCGTTTGTGTTGTGGCGGTGATGGGGTTTGCGGCGCTAGCGCTGGGTAGGGCGCTGAAGGATCCCGCATCTCGCTCTCACGCTCAAAACCAGATTGAGATTCAGGTAAACCCCTCGGCCTCAGTGCGTTCCACGTCATCGTCTGCGGCAACCGCTGCCCTGCCGGTGTCGTCCACCGGTGCCGCAGCGATCGTCGTTGTTTCGAATGTCGGCATTCGCACTCTTGCCGTAGCGTCGCAGCCTACAGAACCAACTTTCGCAAACAGCGCAGCTACTTCACCTACGCAGCTGTACGTAACCGCCATTGACCGTCCCGATCAGGTTTTTTCATACGTCGTGCGCGCCGCTTCGGCCATTGCGCCAGCCAGCGCCGCCAAATTCCTTGCCGCACCCGCCGCGGGAGTGGGCACGGTCGGCTCGATCGGTGACGGAGGCGCAGCCAGCGCCGCGGAACTGGATCTCTCACTGAAAGAATTCAGCATGCGCAGCGAAGTCGCGATCGCGCCGGACGGAACCCTTTTCATCGCCGACACCGGAAACGCCACCATCCGCAGCGTCGGCGGCGCCGCAAGCACCGAGCCGTCCATCATCCGGAGCGTCGCGGGACGCTGGGCGCCGCGCCAGAATGTCGAACTGGTTGAACCATACGGCGTGACGCTTGATCGCGCTGGAAATCTATTTATCGCCGACCACGGAGCGAATGCCGTCGTTGAACTATTCGGCGCCGCTTCTCCCAAGGCTGGCCAACTGGAAGTGCTCGCGCACATGGTCACGCCCGCAGCCGTAGCCGTAACGCCGGACGGCAACACAGTTTTCGCCGCTTCTCCGGACGCCGGCGCGATCGTATCCATCAACACGCAGACGCACGCGCTGCGCAACGTCGGCGTATCACCTGCACCGTTATTTGCCGCCGCGCTCGCGCGATCAAATGGCGCGCGCATCACTCCCCAAGGCCTGGCCGTGGACGGCGGCGGAAATCTATTTATCGCCTACACCGCAACGGGAGGCACGTCCGACCAGATTCTGCGGCTCGACGCGTTTTCTTCAAAGCTGACAGTCGCCGCGCGCGGCTTGAGCGCTCCTGGCAACATCTCCTTCGACGCTCAGGGCAACCTGTTCGTCGCCAATCAGGGGATGCGGCAAGTCTTGAAATTCAACTCGATGGGCGTTCCGGCGACTGGCGTCACACTCACGCCGCCGCCGAACTGTGCCGGCGCCACGACGGTGTTCTGCGATCAGGTTGTCGGCGGCACCAGTCCTACCGAGCCTTTCGAGCTCAGCAACAATACCAACAGCGCGATTACCGGCGTCGCCGCAAGCTTCACAGCCGGCAACACCGCCGATTTCACGATTTCCAATTCTTCCTGCGCAACTTCGCTGGCCGCGAATAGCAGCTGCGCCTACAACGTCGCCTTCACGCCGGCAGCGAGCATCATCAGCGCTTGTGGCGGCGGAGTAATATCGAATACACGATGCGCAACCTTTTCGGTGAATTACACCGGCGCCACTGCACCGCTCACGGCGGAAGCCAGCGGCGTCGCCGATGATTTTCAAATCACCTGCATGACCACTACGATCTTCACCTGCCCGCCGCCATCGAACGGAGCGCCCTACCAGATCACCATCACGCAGGGCTTCCCCGCTACGTTCCAGCTGCAGATCGTGCCGGACGACACATTCACCGGCACCGTCACGCTGAACTGCCCGACGAATCTGCCTGTGGCGCCGAGAGGTACTGCCGGAACTCCGACTATCTGCGGCATTTCGGCCGGTACCACCGTCAGCTTGCCGCTTGCCAATACGATCACTTTGCCGGTGGTGGCCGGAACCACGGTGCCATTCAATGTTACGTTTCAAACCACCAATACCGCCGGCGTCAAATTCGGCGCGCCGCCCCCGCCGCCGCCCACTGCGGCGAAACGCCTCGGAGCCCTCGCCGGATTTTTCGCGTCGCGCTCGGGCGGTTCGTCTAACTCTGGAAATTCAGGTGGCCGGCGAATTCAAGCTACGGCTGGATTGGCAGTGGCCGTTTTGCTGGCTGTGATGTTCTTTCTCCTGGCTTTGCTCACGCGTCAAAAGCGTTTGCCGCGCATGGTCGCGGTAATTGCGTTCAGCTGCGTCGTCGCGATCTGCGCCATCGTGGGCGGATGCGGCAGCAACAACAACGGCACAACCGCCAATATTATTCCCTATACTCCGACGGGCACTTATTTGCTCACCGTGCATGGCTTCGCGCAAAATGCTTCCCGCGGCTTCACCGTGACGCTCGTTGTGGACTAGAACCTCGTGATCTTCACGGTTGAGGCATTGCGCGCCGAATGCCCCAGTGCCGATACACTTCAGGCTAAAGGTAAACGACTCCTCTGCGATACCCGTAAGGCTTTCTCCGCCGTCCCGTCGTCTGCTCCGGACGGATATAGCGATTGATCAAATTTTCGATCGCGGTCTGCGCTGCGCCCAGCAGATCTACCGCAAGCACCCGCGCCCCGCGTGACCGCGCCGCCAGCGCTGCCGTGGCATATCCCAGCGCATCAGTGGCCGAACGAATCTGCACCGGATCGGTCCCCAGCGTTAGAGTTGGAAGTACCTTCTCATAGCGCAGGCGCACCGTAATAGACTGCGTAGCGCCAATCAGATTGATCTTGTCTTCCCGCCATTCCCACAGACGCAAATAGCAGCTCGGCTGCAGGTTCAACATGCCGCCGCCGCTGGTGAATTTCTCCATGGGCACGAAGACGTCGCCGGTATTCGCCGTGGCGCGTTCCCACAACACATGCGGCATCAGGCAATCCGTGGGAAGCTGCGGACTGGAGACGTCGCTGATTTCCGTGTTGGTCACGCCGGTCGAAACGTTCTGGTCGAGCTCGAGGTCCTGCTGCTCCATCAGCACGCTGACGCCATTTTCAGCAAGCTCTCGCTGTAACCCGCGGTACGCCGAGTTCAATAGCGGCATCAACAGCGTGTCGGTGAACACCGCGCCCGAGGTGTCGTTCACCAGCGCGCGCGCCAGCGTCAGTGCATCTTCCGCTTGCGAATACGCCGTTGTGGGTAGAACGGGCATGGTTCCTCCGGTTTGGTGAAACGCAGGTTCCGATCGCTGTGATTTGCGTTAGGATGTTTCGCGGCACTACTTCGTGCATGCGTACAAAAAAGGAGCGCTTATGGCAGCCACCGACAAACGCCAGTACATTCCGCCGCCCGGAGGCATGGGCGATCTGCCGTTCAGCAATGCAGTAATCGCCGGCAACACTGTTTATCTCGCCGGGCACATCGGCTTCGACCCGGCCACGCGAAAACTGCCGGACGACATCGAACAGGAGGCGCGTTTCGCGCTGGACGCGGTGCGCGATACGCTCACCCGCTCGGGCTTGTCCATGCAGGATGTCGTATCGTTGACAGTGTTTTGCCCCGAGCTATCCCTCTATGGACACTTCAATTCGGTTTACCGCACATTCTTCCGCGCTCCGTTCCCAGCCCGCGCGTTCATCGGCTCAGGCCCGCTGCTCTTCGGCGCGCACTTTGAGATCCAAGCGATTGCGGTAAAACCCGAAGCCTAAATGGTGCGCAGACAAGTGATTGTTTCGTCGTTGCTCGCTACTCAGTTTTCAAGACCGGGATTTCTTTCTGCAGAAATGGAATTTTGGCCGCAGCCCAGTCCACCGGGCTGTCGCCTGAGAGGCCGAACATCGCCGCCGTCGCGTGTCCCGGCTCGAGCGTGAAGTTGCCGGATATTCCCACCGAGCCAATCGCATGGGTCGCCGCGTCGGGGTGCGCCAACCAATAGGAAAACGCCGCCGCGTTTATGAAAAACCGGATCGTGAGATTCAGAGCGTTGGTTTGCACCCACTCCCGGCGCGTCTTGGTGCCGGATAGGGTCGAATGCGCCGACAAGCTGGCGCGCTTCAACACATGGAGTCCATGCCCAGCCACGAACAAGGCCCAATAATGCGCGGATTCGGGTATATGCATGGACGCTAGTGACGCTGGCCACTCCGCCCGCGCTCTTTCGTACGACTACGGTGGGGTGAAGCGAAGCTATTCTCTCGGACGTTCCCGCCTTGTTCGATCCACAATCGCGGCAGCGGCGGCGAGCTGACTTGCCAACCATTCGGCCTTATCGGCGTTTTCTTCTTTGTGCAGGATCCCTTCGATAAGTGCGTGGTTTGGTTCGTCGGGTCGCACACTAAGCTCAAGCGTCGTTATGTCTTCGACCGCGAGGCGCGCAACGCCATGCACACGATTTAACCTCAGGATGTTAATGCAGTCGGAGGGAGCGCAATCAAAACACACGGAGAGCTCGTTCTCGTCGGCACGAAGCATGAAGGCCTCGTGCAAGTTCTCCAACCACGCTTTCTTAACCAGCGCGCGGAACAGAGTATCCAGCGGCACGAGCTGCCGAATCGCAGCGAGCGCTTCATCGTCGCCTAACGCTCCGCTAGCCAAGCGAGCCTTCCGGCGAGGTGCCTCGCATCGAGATGTTCTACGCTATGTTCCAATCCCGATTCGTAATAAATGTAGCTGCGCAGTTCGGGTGTGGCACCGAAGTTGGCGCGAATCTGTTTGCCTGCAACTCGCCAAGCCAATCTGATCCCACCGACATCGTCAGTCGTGGCGGATGGTTTGGGCAGTATCTCTGGCACGTTAAAGCGAGTGGTAATTCTCCCATATGCTGATTCCACAATTGATCGAGCTCTTCTGTAGGCAAATTCCGTGGGCGGAATTTCATCCTCGCTGCCCGATGTAAGGGCATCGATCTCGGCGATTGTGTCGATGGAACCCATGGTGGGAGGGACCCCGATCTCGTTCGCGGCGGAAATGCTAAGGATTTCGGACACCGCCGGTTTCTGCAGGTATTCTTGTAACCAAGAACGGCGGGATTGTTTAGTTGGCCTCGCCGATCCGTCGATCTCCGGGAAAGGTTGCAAAAGAGCAGTTTGAGCACTCATAAGTCGTTCGCTACTCCTGTCCTGCTAAATCGGGCACCGCCAAGCCTAGCTCGCCGATTGCGTTTGCGAAATATTCCCTGGCTTCAACTAGTAAGGATTCATAGCGAATCAAGCCGGTAACGATCGTAATGTTAAGTCCGATGAACAACGCGCCCGGCACATGCTGTGACCTGTCAATCGTCAACTGCGTAATCCAGGACTTGTCCGGAACCGCTCTATTAAAAATTGCGCCGTCGCCCAGATTGATGCCTGCCGACTTGATAGGATTCGGGTTGATTGTTCCCAGGAACTCGTCGACGTCCTTCTCCTTTAGCACCGAATGCATAAAGTACGCGACTTCGTGCGACGCGAACTGAAACTCTTTACCTAGCCATCCGGTCGACAGCTGTAGGAATTTCGGAATACCACGAAATTCTTCGTCGCTGAAGCCGGAAAATGAGACCTCGATCTTCTCAAAAGAAAATTTCAGTACCGTCGTACCCATCTGGACCGTAACTATAGTGTCCGCCGCGCTCGAAATTGATGAACTCAACTGAAAATGTCGCAGCGTCACCTTGTACGGAGCTAAGGCCTCGTAGATCTCCCTTACGACCTTTCCGCCCGCTCCCCACAATTCGAACGGCGGCCGCGCAAATCTCGCCGTATAAGCTAGGCTCTCATACCGGATGTCGAGAATGGAGGACATAAGGCGCTTCACAATCTACCACCATCAGTATACAGGACATAGCGCCGTATATGTCCCGATGGTGTCCCAAATAGCAGCTCAATTCGGATTTCCGATGCAGATATAGGCGATCGTATCCGTGCCGCTGGATTGCGTCAGGGTGACCGTCGTCGCAGTCGTCTGCACGCGCACCGTCGCAATCGCCGACGTATCGTTCGCCGTACAGACGGGAGCGGAATTGTAGGCCGTGGGAAAAGTCACCGTCGCGGTGCCAGCTGCCAGCGCCACCGTGCCTGCAAAAGTATTGGCGGCGCCCTGATTCAAGTGCTGCGAAATACCCAGCGATCCGTACACCGACGGATTCTGCGAATCGTGCAGCGGAGCCAGCCGCAAATCCGGCGTCACGGGCCCCTGCGATAGGACCACGTCGTCAAAATAAACATAGTTCCCCGCCGCAGCCGTGTTTTCCAGCAGGAAAATCCGCATGGAGTGCGCCACGGTGGTGCTCAGTGAATATCCGTTCGGCACCCGGAAAATCAAACCGTAATTCCGGGTCGCGGTCCAGGAATTCGCGGCGCTCACTTGCCAATCCGCGCCCGTCACGTTGCAGCCGCAAGTAATTCCATTGTTGTACGTAAGCGAAGCGTTCGTTGATTGCCAGTTCCCCGTCGCCGAAGAGGTCCCGGCGTAATTGACCGGCGACAACACCCGCGCGTTCGTAGCCACCGTGGATATCACATCCGCCGTCGTGCAGTTCGAGTCGTAGTAAAAGCGTATGCCGGGCCGGAAATTGTTTGCCGTCGCGCCAGACGCCACTCGCATCATCAGCGTGTATTCCTTGGTGGCATCCACCTGAATACAACCGGAATTGACGCCGAGCCCCGCCGTCGCGCCATCGCCGACGCGCACGTTGTAGGTTCCCTGCGTGAACGCATCCACCGCCGGCGTAGCGCTGCTCGAAGCGTTCTGCAAATAAATTCCGCTTCCAGGTTGATTGATCACGCCCGCCGCGGTCACGCCGCCCCAGTAATACAGTGTCGTCGTGTTTTGCCAGCCTTCGAAGCTGGCGTTGCCGAGCAGATTGTCGCCCGCCAGATCGTTCATGCCGTAATGCATGGATGGCGTCCAGTTGTGCCCGTTATTGTCGAGCGCCACCATCGCGGTGGCAGGTTCGTTTGGCTTGATTTGAGTGTTGTTGGTGATCGAAAGGTAGGGATCCAGAACGTGAATGCCCACCGCCGACCCGTCGCTGGGAAACTGGTAGCAGTTGTACACGTTCTCGCAGCGGTTGTTCGGTCCGAAGGTGATGGACGTTGCGCGCACGATGTTGTAGCAAATTTGATTGAACGCCTGCGACGCCGTCTCGCAGTCATTTCCATACACTTCATCGTTATTCGGGTAATTTCCGCTCGAGTCTTTCGCGAATGTGTATCCCGTGGATGCTCCCGGAGGCAGCACGCATGCATTTTGCTCCAGCACGACCGCGTTGAATGTGCCCGCCAGGTAGAAGCAAGTGTCCCCCGCTGTTTCCGGCTGAAAATTGTTGTGCTTAAAGAGCGTATTCGAGCCGTCAAATCCGCCTACCGACGAGCTGCCGTACACTCCATACGAATTTCCGCCGGTGCCGAGCTGCAAGTTGTTGTTCTCGATGTCGGAATGTCCGATCGAGGTCATGTTAATTACCGTCGAACTCGGGCCATTCGCCTGCAGATACATTCCGGTGATGTGTACAAAATTAATTTTAGATGCGGTGGGATTCGGTTTCTTAATTACCGTGCACCCCGCGATGCCGCAGCCGATGTAGCCCGAAGTGTCCGGCGCCGCCACCGTGCCCAGCCCGCTTTCCTGATAGCCGACCAGAGAGGCCCCATCGCCCGCCAGCTCAATGCCGTCTTGCGTGGTCGAGTCCGAAATCACCAGTTGCGCTTGCCCCCACTCCAGGGTAGTTCCCGCCGGGATGGTGATGTGATGCGTAGCCGTAAACGTGCCGATCAATCCGCGCGCATCGCATACGCTGGACGTCGTCGCTGCGGCCGCCAGGCAAGCGTTGATTTGCAGCGCCGTGTCCGTACCTGAGAACCGCTCCGCCTTTTGCACGCTGTTCAGCGCGTTTACCGCCGCCGTTCCGTTCACGTCCAGATTGTATTGTGGGCTGGTGGTGTTGACGCCCAGTGAAGTAGGCGTAAAGCGATGCACTGCGGACAACGTGGAGATCACCGGCAAAGTCCCGCCGGTAGGCACCGAAGTCAGCAGCGCGCTATTCGTTGCTGCCCCGGATACGAACAATACGCCGAACTGTGAGGGAGCCCAGTACGCCGTTCCGTGCATCTTGGGAGTGGTGGAAAGATTCACGCAATATCCGCCAATCGCGTTCAGGCCCGCGACCGGCAAAGTCCAGGTCACGCTCACTGCGTTGTTGGATCCGCCGACCACCACACCAGCGCCCTGCACCGATTCAGCGGATTGGTGCGTACAGTTGTCGAGTGTAGTCGTCACCGTCGGATAATAAGTCCCGGCGGCGAGCGATCCGCCCGTCGTCGCCGTACCACTGACGTTGGTGGGCGGATACAGCGTGGCAAACTGCACGTCAATTGTGCCCGCCGCATTCTCCGCCAGCGACGCGCCGTAGCCGAACATGTTCCCGGTGTTGAACATGAACCCCAGCGCGGGATCGATCGCCACGCTCGCGAACCGGTTGCCAGACGCCGTCGCCCGAAGGGCCGGTCCGTTCACATCCGCTATCGGAAACAAGTCGCTGCGCAGACGGTCCGGATTGCCTGTCGAAACGATAAAATCGAAACCGTTATAATTCTCAGAAGAACACCCGCCGACTGGATTGCCGTTCGAATCCACCACCCATGTGGACGCCTGGCCGCTTCCGCCAATCACGTGGCATCCTGCCAGCGTGCCGGCGTCCATGCGAATTGCCGGTCCCTGGCCGCCGTTGCCCGCGAAAGCATTTTCCATGTAAACGCCTTGAAGGATCGAACCGGAGGAATTGAATTCCAGCACGGCATTCGTGGCGGTTGTCGCGTCCGAAGTCGTCACGTTATCGAACGTCAGGTCAGACATGGCCGGCAGCGCCACCGAGCCGCTGTTTCCCGTCGCATTCGTCACCGTGAAAAAACTGGTCGAGGAGTTCTCAATCGCGGCAATATCGCGGAACACGATGTTCCCCGGACCGCTCCCCGCGGTGTTCACTCGCTGGATGTATTGAAATCCAGCGCCTGTTCCTTCCAGGCCGCGAAAATACGCCAGGCCTACCAGCGGCGCTTCCCCAGCGATGGACGCTTCTCCCGTAAGCAGCGCGACGGGCAGCGACCCGTTTCCAGCTTGCAAGCAGCCGTCGTCCATAAAAAACCAGAACGTATTCGTAATCTTTAGCGGCGTGTTGTCGGCGTTACCGGTGACCGGCGTGGTCAAGCACACGTTGTGCAGCACATTTTGACCCGACGTGTAGATGCTGATCGCTTGATTGTGACCGTTGATCGTAAGATTTTCGAACGTAGTCAGCGCGATCGGATATGTTATCGAAAATACAGCCGCGCCATTCGGATTGGGGCCGGCGTTGTTTACTACCAGCCGCACTTGCGGCGCTCGGTTGAACTGAGCGGCTCCCGTTGAGCTGCTGGTGCCGTTTCCACCCACAAAGTGCAGACCCGGACAGGGCAAGGGGAAAATTGCGGCGGTCGAAGGCAGCTGGGGCTGCGCAAGAACGTAAACACCGGGCGGGAAAAAGATGCTGCCGCCCGCGTTGGCTTGCGGGTAGCTGTTGCACACCGCCGTGATCGCAGCTTGAATCGCGGCCGTGTCGTCGGTTACTCCGTCGCCCTTGGCTCCAAACGCAGTCACATCCACGCGCGGCCGCGGGCCGGTTACCGTTTCATTGCCCAGCACGCTCAATGTGGATGGAGTAAACGCTCCCGGATTGAAGTTGGTCGTAGTGAGCGTGCCGCTGACCGTCGCATTTCCCGCCACGCTCAGATTTCCACCCAGCGTTAATCCAAACGCCGAAATGTTGTTCCCCGCGCCCGACGACGAAACGTCCGCCGGAAGAATTACATCGGGATAATTGAGCGTGCCGGTGATCTGGGGTCCGGTGATTTGTATCAAGTACCGGCCGGCTGGCGCGTAGAAATGGTAATTCCCGATTCCGTCGGCTTGGAACGGATTCGGCGAAGTCGTGGTCAGTGTTGCGTCGGTATAAAGAGTCGCCAGCGGCGCGCACGGTGTACCGGTAGCTGTGGCTACACACACCGTTATGGTTGCGCCCGCGATCGGATGACCGCTGGGCCCGAATACAACGTCGTCGCGACGTGAGCCTTGAGCGCTGGATTGCGGCGACGTTAGCCCGCCAATCAGTAGCGCCAGTGCGAAGATTGTGAAGAATCGCACCGCGGCACTCCTATCGCTCTTGGACTTGCGCTGCAATTTCGCTTTCCGCCGGCTCAGTCGCGCGCCAACGCCGGGTCTGGCGGCGCTACCTTTCTGGGTCTTTGTCATTGAGGCACTCGCCCGCTTCGCCATCGTGTTCTTTCCTTTCGCTCGATAGTGTCTTAGCGCAGGATGCCGTGTCGTTCGATCCCGGTAAGGGATTCCAATTCCAACGTGCGATGCTCTGCCACCAGCCGGGCATTGGTCCACAAAAATTTACATTTAAAGAAAAACACTTCCCGTCCGGCGCTGACCTTGCGATCGGGATTAAACCGTCCGGCGCGCAAGCGATAATGATGGCCGGCGCCTCGTGCCAGCTTAACCCCAGCCACATCAAGACGATAGCGACTACGGCGATCCAGACGAACACCTCTGAGCGGAGCTGGCGCCCCGGTGGTTCACTCCGGAACATATGGCATTAGCGTTGCTTGATCATTGTGGGGCGGATAGCAGCTATTCCGCCGCTTGCGCCCTTGAAGCTAAGGGTAAATGAGGCAAAATGAGTAAGCTCAACGTAACGCAACCACACAACCGAACCGCACTGCTGGTTAGGGCCTTCGCGCTGGCCATGCTAGTGTTCGCTTTTGCCATGTTACCAAATGTGGCACATGCGGACTCTAACAATGCTTATCAGGTCAGCGGAACCCTGGCATCCGGCGGCACCTTTTCCGGTACCCTGGATTACAGCTATAACTCAAAAACCGGCCAGACGGTTCTGATCAATTCCAATTTCACGGTGGATGGCACCTCGTTCTCCTGCAACGGCCTCACTGGTGGAAATCAGTGCCTCGTGTTCGATCCTTTCGGCACCGACTATTTTCAAGTGCTTTCCGGCAGCACCTTGGTCGTACTCGACTGGAGTGCGTTCAATCTGGCCGGAACGTTCCCGTCAACGATTAATTTCGTCGGCGGCTATGTCGAAACTATCGGCGTCAAAATTACGGACACGGTCACTGGGGGCACGGGCTCATACGTCGCGACTCCCGAACCCTCTGCGTTGTTTCTGCTCGGTGCGGGCCTCTTGGGCCTCATCGCGCTGTCTCGGCGTAGATTGAATTTCAATTCGATCGCTTAAACCGGTCGAGAACTACTCACCGAAGGCAGGCCTCCGGGCCTGCCTTATTACTCCGCCGCCGCGCTCTAGCGGCTTGCGCAACGCCGCGGTCCGATCGGCCGTCAGGCTCTGCCCTTTTTGTCTGCTGCGTCCGTCCCTATTCTCCCCTCGTGCGCCGCGCTCGCGCTCAAACCCAGGCCGTGCTTTGCTGCTTTATCCGCATCCAGGATGGCGCGGCAATGGCGGCATACCGCCACGCCCGGTTTCACCTTCTCTCCGCACGCCGGACAATCCGCCATGCGCATTGGAACGTAGGCCCACTCGCGTTCCGCCCCCAGCGAAATAGCTGCCCTGCGATGCAAATCGGAAATCTCTCTGAACGAATGTCCCCGCGCCCACATGGTGTCGCCATCTGTTACCAGCCGCTGGTAAAAGTCATCGCGTCGCGCGGTCACGACAGCCAGCTCTTCGGCCGTGGGACGCGCTCCCGCACAGACAAACACGCCATGATCGTGTAAATCCTGCAGCAGGTCCTCCGCGATGTCGCGCGCCGAGATCGTGAAGGGAAATCTGCGGTTGTCGCCCAGGTCAACGGCATCACCGCGTGAAGTAATCAGCAGTAAGGAATACGCTTCTCCTTTCGCGCACGCGGGAATGTGATACACCCCGTGGGTTCGCGAAATGTACCAGTCCTGATCAGATATGGAAGCGATCGTCACGGTCGCGGCCGTGTCGCCCGTCGCACGCGTGTCCACGAGCATTTTTCCTCGCCCTACCGAACCTGCAGTCGTCGTTATGTTCAAGTGATTTTCCTTTGATTGAAGCTGCCTTTGTTTCGATGCTTGTCAGAACATCCGCCGTCCCGTTCTCTGCCAATTCGAATCGCTCAAGACGCCTCTTATTCCCGGCGCTTGACCATGCTATTTTCCGGATACGCCAACAAACGGGGCGTTGTGGAACGCCGGAACGGCATCGTCCAGCAAATCGTCCGCGTCACGATCCCAACGAAGCGCGCGCCGCGCCTCCCGAGCCGCGATTGCGCCCCGCAGCTCCCGCCGTGGCTGCCGGCGTGACCATTCGATCGCATGAACGATCCAGTCGCATGCCGCCGGCGTCAACGCAATGAATTCTCCGCTCGCGCTTTCGAGCGTAAAGCAGTGCTCGTATTCGCCGCGCAACGGATACGGTCCCAGCGCCGCGATGCGTATCCCGTCTTCCACTTCCGTCGTCTGTGCGTACCACTGTTCCGGAGATCCATAGGATTCCCGCGGCGCCCATCGTTCGATATGCCAGCGGTTCAGCGGCAAATATTTCGGCACTTGGCGCGTTTCAATCGCCTCGCGCACCACGTTCCCACTTGGGTCTCGATCCGTCCATCGTCCGCCGATCCATGTGAGCCGCGATCCACCCCACACGACCCGAAAATTCGCCTCGCCGTAGCAATTCGTTCCGCCGGCCCGTTCGACGCGCTCCTGAATTGAAAGCGGCGCTTCATGCGTCTCCCGGGTGACGCGAATTACCGGCGATAGAGACATTTGTACCCTTGTGGACAACTTGCTCCCCATGGAATAAAAGCTACGGTCCTGCGTGTTTCGGAGATTGCTGCCAGTGAGGGTACTGGACACGTCTGACAAGCGTTGAGGGCTGGAAACAGCCCGGGAGTTCGAGTCTCCCAATCTCCGTTCTGCCACCTCAACGCGCAGAGCTCTATTGACAGCAACATATTGGGTAGTACACTAGGGGTGCTTGTCAGGCGTGTCCAGTGCACGATCAGTTTTTGGGGCGGCTGCTGTTTATCAGCAAGCCGCCCCTTTTTATTTTCTGCGCTCTCGCAAAAACTCAGGTCACGCAGTCATTCCTAATGTTTCCGACCAGGATCAGTACCCCGTCGGAATCGCCAGGTTGTTGATGTAAGCACCGCTGCGCGGCGATTCGTTCCACACCTGGAATCCCGTGACGAAGTAGAAGATATACGCCGCCGAAATTCCACCGCTAGCGCCGTAAATCGGAAACACGGTTTGCCCGCCGACATCGTAAAAATCAATGTCCTGCATCACCGCGCGTCCCCAGTGCGACAAATCCAGGAAATCCACACGCGTCTGATTGGCATTGATGGAAGATTTGATCGGCACGCCCGCCATGGACTTCTCGCCCGTGAAGAGCAAATCCAGATCGCTCGCGCGTCCCCCCGCACCTTCCTTGATGATTTGGGAAATCGTCACACCCAGCTGCTCCCACTGATGCTCCTGTTCCAGTGCTGTGTAAGCGATCAGCTTGGACACCTGATTGGAGCCCAACGCCTTTCGTACTTTGTTGATCGCCAGCCGCACCGCGCCCGGAGTAATCGCCGAATTGTTGCCGTTCACCACCGGCGTCGCCAACTCCACCGGATAGGTAGTGCGATTCAGGTTCAGCCACGTTCCGGTCGTCGCGTTCGTCTGGTGATACAGGATCCCGAACAACGACGTCGGCTGCGCCCCTGTCAATCCGTCGTGCACAATCAAATCATTAACGGAAGTTCCGGCAGGCAGCGAGTCCACCTGTATTAACGAGTTGAACGGATCCACCAGCACCACATTGGCTGAGCCCCGATTCGTCGTCAGCGTCGGATCGTAAACCTGCACGGTCTGGTTGTAATAGAAGAGCTGCGCGCCAGGCGGCTTCGCCATTCCGAATTGAGCCGCCACTCCGGAAGGAAGCCCCGTCGTGGTGATCGAACTGACCGTGCCCAGCACTCCGTTTCCATTCGTTTGCATCACTTTGTCGAGAAACGCGCGGAACTGCGCCATCGCGTTCTTCACTTCGCGCTTCGCGGTGTTCTCGATGGCCTTTTCCGGAGCGTTCGACGCGTACTCCACCAACTTCGTAATCTCCACGGCGTGCCGGAAGAACACCGGGGTCACCTGCGCCACATCGTAAAGAGTTCCCGAACCGCGCCCCAGGTCGCCGCCGTCCATATTTGCCAGGCCGGCCTTGCCTCCAGGACGAATTTGCAACGGCAACCGCATATTGCGCGAGCTGACCCGTTCCACATCGCCGCGCTGCTGAATCATGGTCAGCAGGATGTCGTCGCGCTCATACAAGAGGGGAAGCTTGTCGCGAACTTTTTCCAGCTGTAACGCAACGGATTGTGCATTCTGCATCTGAGTCATAATGTGAATTTCTCCCTGGGATTGAATTTCGTGCAGCGCCGTAAATCAATATTGCGCTGTCTTTCCTCGCCACCCGGAAATTCCGAGCGTGCGCGCCATGCTAAACATCGGCGGATGTCCTCCTCGGACACATGCATTGAAAGTTGAGCCTGCATCAGGTTTCCGCAGCGATCCTCCTGGTTCCGTTGCCTTGCAAACGGCTATTTTGCGCACTGTCCCAGTACAGTTCTTCACTCCCACTTCGACCTGTACCTCCGTACAGTTGAGCGATTTCTCGTGATCATTCATCATCGAACCGCTAAACACCGCGGCAGCTATGGGAAGCAGGAACCGAAACTAAATCCGAATCGCAATGGCCTTGCGCGTATTCCCCCCTCCACGCGCGACGCACTCGCGGGACGTCACACTTTGGGGGACTACCGAATGAACGTGTTTAAATTGTTTTTCGTGGTGGTGTTTCTAATCGGCGCAGCCGTCGCAGCTCCACCGGCTCACGCACAATCGACCGCAACCAATTGCACCGCAAGTCAGCAGTCCGCCGTCAGCTGTTTCGTAGCCAACGCGGTTACCACAGACCTAACCACACCCCGCTACGGCATGACTCTGGCGCAGTTCCAATCCTACGGTTTCGCCGTTTCGCAGATTCTCCAGACGCATCAGACTTACGTCGTGCTCGTCGCCATTTCTAGTGCCATTGCCGACGCCTTGCCCCCGACCAATGCCGACGGCACTTCCAATCAGGCCGCGCAAGACGCTGCGGTCGCCGCAGCGGTGAACCAGTCAACCTGGTGGGGCTTTGCGACACCACCGCAGGGCGCTACTGTGGCTGATCTCGAACACTTTTCAATGGACGTCGCCCGCGCTATGAACGGCTCCAACGGCGTTCTGGAATTGTTTACGCCCGGCGTTTCCCTGCGCATCATTGATTCATACATTGTCACCGCAACCTCCAACGGTAAGACGAACCTGACGGAACTCCATGCCAGCCTCTCCGCCGCGATCAGCAATTTCGTTGGCTCCGGCCTGATGAAGGATCCGCCCGGCCTGACCCTGGCTCAAGTAGATTCATTCGCGAACTCGTTGGCGTGGGACATTTCCACGTACAAGGCCGCGACCCATCGCACGACCCTAAGCGCTAACTGAAGCTACGCCCGGCCGCGCACTGATCGCCCCGCAGCTACACTGCCGCTTTTCTTTCGCGGAGACGTTTGTTCCTGTACCACTAGAGTCACTTGCCCCCGGCCATCTTCTCGACCCCAGGTCAGTTGCGCCGTTCAGTGCCGCGCGTGATGATTCCAGGAATGAAATTCACAAGTCCATCTGCGCACGCGCCAGGCGGCTTCAATTGCACCCGCGGCGATGGGCCAGAATCATCATCCATCGTTGGCCGGAGCAACCTCATGCAAGCTCTCGTTCCAAGATTCACCATGCTTATTCTCGCATTCGCCCTCGCAGCGCTATCGCCCCTGCAAACGCCCGCCCAAACCACCACGCCGCCAAATTGCACCGCAAGCTCCGACGCTGCCGTGCAATGCTTTGTCGCCAACGCCGTCACCACGGGACTTACGCAGCCCCGCTACGGCATGACCCTCGCGCAATTTCAAGCCTACGGTGTCGCGGTCACGAAAATCCTGCAAACCGATCAGACGTATCTGGTCCTGGTCGGCCTCTCCAGCGCAATCGCCGATGCCTTGCCCCCAACGAACGTGGACGGCACCTATAACACCGCCGCGCAGGACACTGCCATCGCGCAAATCGTCGCCGCCGCAGCCACTAACGGATTCGTCTGGCCGCCATCCGGCACCGACCTGCAAGATCTTCAGTGGTTCGTGCAAGATCTGGTCAATGCGATGAACGTCAATCAACAGGTTCTGCAAATCCTCACACCCGGCGTCACGCTACGCATCATTGATTCCTACATCATCACCGGCACCGGTTCGGACGGCACCGTGAATTGGCCGCAAGTCAACGCCAGCCTCGCCACGCTGGTCGCCAACTTCATTTCCTCCGGCTTGGTCCGCCTCACGCCCTCACTCACTACCGCACAACTCACCGCATTCGTCACCGCGCTCGCCCAAACCATCAGCACGTACAAGGCCTCCACCAATCGCCCGTCGCTGTGAGGAGCGATTCGGCAACACTACAAATTCAAAATATCCGCGTCGGACATTCGCGAATAGTCCAGGTCTCGCGCAGTCATCGCGCGCCGGCCGTCATTCCCCGCGCCGCCCGAACCCGCTATGTCCACGCGCCGCTCCGCTGTGCGCTGCCTCGCGCGCCGCTCGTGATTTGCGGAGACCACTGTCGTAGTCCACTCATTCAGCACACGCTTCGCGACCGCGGGTAGCGCTTGTCGCGCGCGACCGGTAACCAGTGACACGATCGCCCGCTGATGCTCTTCATCCAGCCCGCCGGACCGGAATGCGTCCCGCATCTGCTGCCCTAGCGCCCGATTTCCTCGCAGCGTCGTATCCAACTCGCGGTAAATCTCACCCACCACACGATTGCGAGCCGATTTTGATATGCCGTCCGGCAGCAGCCGTTCCACCTGGGATTCGATCGCGTCCACGACGCTCGAAACCGCGGCTACGTTCGTCGAGTGGAAAAAATCCATCTGCGCCGGCGTCAAGCCCGTTGCCGTGTCGCGCTGGCGATTTTGATTCTGAACTTGAGTTTGGCTTTGAAACTGTTCCTGCGCAACCCGTTGCCCGTGATGTGAGGTTTCAGCTGACTCTTGCCGCACCACGGCGGCACGAGCACCTTCTGCGGTGGTGCGTCGCGCGCCGTCATTCGCCAATGCGTTCATCGCACGCGCCAAAGACGCAAAAGCCTCGGGATCCAGTTTCGCCACCTCGCGCGCCAATTCCGCGTGATCTTCCGGCCGCCGCGAATAAAACAGCGCATCCATCCGGTTTAAATCTCCCAGCTGCGCCGTCGCCGCCCGCGCCTCCTCCGGCGTCGCAAATGTCTCGCGGTACGCACCAGCATCCCGCCACGCGTCGCGCAATTCAGGATTCGCATCCAGCGCCGCTCGCAGATGTTCCGGCTCGAGCTCCGCGCTTCCGTCCGCGCCCGCATTCGTCGTGTCCGTCGCAGAACTTCGCCTCGTTCCCTTGGGAGCGCGCGCAGCGTCAAATTCCATTTCCAATTGTTCGTTCGTCCGCGCCTGCACAGCTTGCCCAGTCGCGTCGCGTTCGTCGCTGTTGGGCTCACGGCGTCCATTTCGGCGCGGCAAATGCGTTCCCAATCCCAGTATTTCATCGTCGCTCGAATTGCGATTCAAAATCGGCGCTGGGGTAATCGTGTTTGAACTCATGCCCGGATCGCCTCCCTCAATCATTAGAAGTGTGCCAACGTGCACCTGGCCTTGCCGCCGCCCCTCCATACCAATGTACTGTATCTACACCACTTAGCTACCTTTGCCACCTGTTCGCTCGATAGTTTCCCACAATGAAACCACAGTACTATTCTCGTTGCGGCACCGCTCCTGTACATCTACCTTCTAGCGGGGGAGCTGTACGCTGGTCCAGGAGGACACGACAGACCCTGCAAAAAACTGAGGTAACATCTATGAGCACGCCGCCAATCACCTCCGCAGCTTCCCCGAAATCCGCATCATCCAGTTCGCCAGTCGGAATTGAACGTCGCCGTCGCAAGCGCGCGAAAATCACCGCGCAAGTTCACATGCGTGGAGTGAACACGCCCGAGGCTTTCGAAGAGATCTGCAGAAGCGTGGACGTCTCGCGCGACGGTTTGCTCGTCACCTCCGCGCGCGCCGGATACTGGAAAGGCCAGCGGCTCGAAGTTACCTTTCCGTATTCCACGGCCGCGGCCGCGCTGAATTCCTCGCAGCCCGCCGAAGTGGTGCGCGTCGTCGAACAAGACGGCCGCTACGCCGTGGCACTGCAATTCATCAATACCAAATCCGAGTCAGCAGCCAGTGGCGCAGCGAGAGTGGATCCCTCCGTCGCGGGCATGCACGCCGCAGGCAGTGCCATGCAAGCGAAACAACAATCCGTTGTACTTGCCGTCGAATCCGATCCCAAGACCGCCGAAATCATGCGCAACATTCTTTCCAACGATGGCTACACCGTCATCATCGTCCCCACAGCTCAGCAAGCGCTGGATATTCTGCGCAACACGATTCCAGTCGTCTTCCTAGCGGAAGTCGAAGCGAAGGACATGAGCGGCCACGACCTCTGCCTCATCATCAAACGCAACGATCGCCTGCAGCACGTGCCGGTAATTTTGCTCACAAAATCAGCGCAGCCCGCCGACTACTCCGCCAGCCACCAGCTCGGCGCCGTCGTCTGCATGGCCAAGCCATTCAAACCAGAACGTCTGCTGCACGTTGTGCGCCTGGTAGCTCCGCCGCCCACAGCCCGCAACGCCTACGGCGCCGCGCGCTACTCCAACAACAGCATCGAACGCGCCATTTAACTGTTCGCTGCCAATGCAACCAGTACTTCCGGATGCGTTTTGATCATGTCGGCGCGGTGTATCTGCCTCAGCCACAGCGATTCGTGCTAAAATCCGTGTATGAATAAGGGCACATCAAGATCGGCCTCCGCCAAGACAGTTGCCGAGCCGGTCCGCGTGAAATTTAGATTAAAGTCGGGCAAGACCGTGTCGTTCAAAGCTCTTCGGACTTATCGCATGAAGCAAAAAACGCGCTCCCACTCCTGAGTCCGTGAGATCCATCTATCTCGACAGCAACATCCTGATTGCGTACTACTCCCCGCACAGATCAGAACGTACCAAGAGAGAACTGGTTCACAACGCGCTGCAGGTCTTCGCCAGCGCTACCGATGTGTCGCTCTGCACGTCCGTTTGGGCAGTCACTGAGATGGTCAATATTTTGATTTCGTCGAAGAAAATGGCTCCCCCCAAAGTTGCTGAGATCGAGCGTCGGCTTTTCACCGAAAGCTTCGGGAGCATGAAGGTCAAGATCCTCGAAGTTAGCCCAGAAAAGGACTACAAATTTTCGAACTTTTTCGATGACGTCAGGCTGGCCATCCTAAGCTATCCCTCCGGTGTCGGCGACGTGATCCACAGTGTGATCATGAAAAACTATGGGATCGACCACATTCTGACGTTTGATGAAAAGAACGACTTCAAACAAATTCCCGGACTTACTGTTTTCCATCCCAAAGACATTAAGGTCTAAAGTCCCGCGACAGCTGATCAGAGCCGCGTGGCGGCCTTTTGCGGCGATTGGACTGGTACCGCCGCCGCTGCCGCTTGCTGCTTCCGCAAGAAATCCCGATGGAACAGCGCGTGCGCCCGCACGTTCGTATATCCCAGCGGAGCCTCAATCTTCGCCACCTGCCCCGCGTCAGACGAGAACCAGCGCATGCATATCTCCAGCTCCACCGCGTGATTGTCCGCAAACTCATCCGGCATAATGCTTGGCAAAATCACCTCCGCATCCACTCCGCCAGGTGACGCCGCGGCAGCCGCAGGACCGGCCGCAGCCGTCACGTCCTGACGGTGCACCACCGGCATCTCCGCCACCAACTGCGCAATCTCGCGATACTGCTTCGTGCGCGACTCTTCTTCAGGAATTACAAACTCCTCCAAACCGATCAACCTCTTGATCAGCGCCGTATTTTCCGGGTGCGCCAAAATCGCCTGCATCTGCGGATCAGGATTCGCCAACAATTGCAGCAGCACAGCGCGTTGCTGCGACCACAGCGTCGGATACTGCTCGTCCGTTTCCGGATAGCTGAACAGATTCCCCTTCAAATCCGCCAGCCGAATCCATTTCGATTCGAATGCCGCGCCCGCGCCGAGCAAAGTCACCTCGACATCGTTCGGCCGATTCCGCCGGAAGCAATCCACCGCCAACAACATTATGTCCGCGTGGAAAAACTTCATCCGCCGCCACACCAAGCCAATGCGTCCCATCGCCTGGTCGCGCGCCATCGCGTATCCTGACGCGGTATCGTTGTTCGACATCGCTCCGCCAAATAGCGCCGGAAATGCTCCAGTAAGAAATTGCGCCACCGGGCCCATCAAGCCCGCGGCATGCTCAGCCAAATCCGGATGAACTTCCGCCGCATCAGGCTGGAAAAATCCGGCAGCCAAGGACTGCCCAGGTTTCGCCCGCGCCGGATAGTGCGCGCCCGGCTCCGCCGTCTGCCCTTGCAGCGCATCAAAATCCAGCACTTCACTGTCCGCATAAATCGGCGGAATTCCGTACTCGTACGTCTCCATCTGCAAATTCGATAGCGTGTTAAAACGCTCCTGTACGCTGATGAGCGCATCGCCCAAGGCCGGACGTCCGCTCGAGCCATCACCTGGCAACGCATGTAACACGCGCCAATGATCGTCCATATTCTCACTGCGCGATTCGCAGTAAGTGTCGCCGGCGAACGCGACATAAGCTCCGTCCGGGAACATTTCCAGCAGTTCATCGCGCAGCGCCTTATCATCCAGCGCGAAAAAGGCCCACGGCCGCAACCACGTCCGCTGAAACGTGATCAAGTTAATGTTGGTATCGCCGCCCTCAGTTAGCGGGCCGCCCTGCGATTGCGCCAATCGCGCTAGCCGTTCATATTCCTGCGATCCGCTCGCCACTGGCGAGCCAATCTTGTCCGCCGCATGCGGATAAGCCGCGCGCAGTCGCGCCTGGTGCACTTCCATGTTCCACTGAATGTACGGATACTCGTGCATTTCGCTAGCCCACGGGGGAGTCTTCAACTCCAGGCCACCAACAATCGTCACCACCTCCTGGCCGTTCGGCACGCGCTGCCGGGTTTCTGCCGTAGGCACGGTAGCCATCTCCGCCGCCACAAAATCTTCCTCCGTCAGCAGCGCGCCGCACGTGTCGCAACTCCTGCCGATGTTCGTGTCCGTGCCATCATCGGCGTTCGGACTTGCGCTGTCATCCGGCGCCCCGCCCTTCGCCGTATTCTCCGCCCCGCATTCAGGACACACGTACACATCGCTGCCAATCTTCACCTCGCGCGCACCAATCTCGGTCTCAGGATGAAATCCGAATCTCTGCCCATCCACCACAAAGCGCACGTAGGCCCCAACCTTCCCGTCCGTCCAAAGATTGAACGCTTCCTCCACAATCAAATTTCCGATGCGATTATTGCGTTCCACCAGCTGCGCGACCTCTGTCGCGGACTTGGCCGCGGCCACATCCTCCTCCGCCTGCGCCGACGAAGGAAAAAATCTCACTCGCGGCACGTCCTGCGATAGCACCGCGACCAGCGACAGCCCGAACGCCTGGTAAATATTCGTGACGAATTCGTAGCGCGGCAAATCTTCCAGCGTCGAATTGTCCGAGAGCTTCTGCTCAAACGGCAGGTGCCAGTTCTGGTCACGCTCGTTCCACCACAGATATTGCAACCCGCGCCAGAACTGATGCGCCTGCTTGATTCTGCGCACTTCCTGCCGTCGCGTGCCTTCCGACTCGAACGAAAATTGATGCACCAGCCGCCGCAGCGCCCCTTCCAGCTTTTCCGGCAGCTGCTCGTTGTTCGAGCCGTAGGGATTACTCCGACTCTGCGCCACCGTCCGCCCCGCCTGCCTTCCGTTCGTGCCGGGCGCCGCGTTTCCTTCGTTCAACACCGGCCCTTCCACCGGCACAATCGCCGGGTCGGCTGCTGAAAATGATTTCTGCGTGGGCATGCACTGTCCTCGCTTGCTTTGATACCGCTCGTATTTGCGCGGCCAGGAACGAAATCTGCCGCGACGTTGCCGCGTGTAGCGGCACACCAACATAAAATCTGCAATTCAGGGATTAATTCGTGAGGAGAAAAATCAAAACAAAAAGAGAATTATCGCAGCCATGAAACTGGGGCTTCCAACTACTGCATCACGAACGACCGCTGTCCCAGCGCGATCGCGTCAGCCAACCGTGCGCCGCGATCGCCGGTGGAAAATCCAAAAGTGCAATTCGTAAAGCGCACGTTCTGCAACGAAACCTCGCCACCCTCATAACGCAAACGCGTACCGACGAACGTCACATCTTTCCAGCGAATGCCGTCCAACGTCTGCGCTGCTCCCGCCATCGTCAACCCAACCACGCGCACGCCATCCGCCATCACCCGCGTCGAAGGCGGCAGCAGTATTTCCGACGTGTCCGGCATCAGCGTGGCATCAATATAATTTCCACCCAGCGCAGCAGGGTCCAACGTCTCATTTGCAGCAAGCGCTCGCGGCGCAGCGAACACCAGGTGCTCAGGAATATTCACCGCATGAGGCGCTTCCACGCCCGGCCCGGCATTGAATTCGGAATTTACGCTTCCCGCGGGACTCGCGGTCCCGTTTTTGGCAGCGCCAGCCGTGCCGGCTCCAGTTCCTTCCGTCACCGCCGGCTGCGCGGAGCGCAATTGCGCGAGCTCAATCCGCGCCAGCGTCACATGCTCGATCAATCTCTGGTTATCCGGATGCGACCGCAGCACCCGGTCCAATTGCGCGACGGTACGCTGGAAAAAATCCGGCGCGACCGGCTCTGACCGCATTCGAGCGGTCATCAATATCGTCGCGGCGCGGTCCGTCTGCATTTCCGCCGCCGTAATATTCCCGCCCACTCCTTGCTCCACCCCCTGCTCCAAAGCATCAGACAAACCCGTCTGCCAAGCCGCGACTCCCGGCCTGTCGCTCGGCGGCGTCACGTAAAAATGCGGCGATTCACTTCCCGCCATCTTCGCGGGATCGAGCAGCCGTTTCACTCCCTGCCAAACCAGCGTCGCCACGAGCGTGGTCGCCAGCGCGACGACTGCCACGCGAACGTACGTCGGCGCCGGCGCAAACCCCGTCTTTCGTTTTTCCCAGCGGCGATCCCGCCCGCTCGGCGTATCCCAGATCCCGCATCCCATCAAGACTCCGCTACCGCCAGTTACTGTCCATTATTCTAGACCAGCCCGCCCCCCGGCGCGAACGCCGGCGCGAGCTCCCATGGCCCGCGAATCGAAACGTCACTCGCGCAGGTGGCTCAGGGCTCGCCTTTGCAGCGCCCATCCCGCTGCGCCGGTTGGCCGCCTTAGCCTTTGTAGCGGCCGGTTCAGGTTCATCGAACCGGGCAGCCGTTGAGCTCGAATTGCAGGTCGTTGGCGCCACGCGCTCGCCTGCGCTACCCCCGTTGGCAATGTTTCGCGAATTCATCACGCAAGAAGCTCACCAGGTCACGATGATCCGCGAACACATGCGTTTCTGGACGCGCCGCATTACCGGCCGTGGGCACCTGCCCTGCCTGTGGCGATCGCAGCGACGCGAATCGAGCTCGCGGCGAATCGCTCGCCCCCGCGAAAGCGCCGCGCGCGCCCTGGCCCGAATCAACTGCTTCCCGGTGAACGTGCGCCACGAATCCGCGCTGCGCTCGCCCGGAATGAGACGGCACCAATTCAGCCGCTTCAATTTCCACGCGGTGAATCGGCCCTTTGTCTGCTGCGTTCGCCGATTCCGCGCCGTCGTCTTGCTCGCCCTCTGCGCCGCCGGCCTGCCCAGCGTCGTGTTGCAAAGCTAAAAGCGCTGCCTCGGCTTCACGCGCCGCTTCCAGCGCCTCTCCCGCAATCGGATTGATGTGATAACGCCCGCGAATGAACGGCATGTTCCCTCCGCATTCAAAAGATGTAACACCAAATCCCCAAAATAGATGCGCCCGCTAGCGCGCCAACAAATGCCCTGGCCACCACGCCGCGTATTGATCTTGTGCAGTCGAATTTGTAGCGGCCGCCTGCTGTTGCCTTTGAGGCGGGCGTGTTTGATGTCGCCTTTGAATCACGCAGCCCCCGGCCTAGACCGCTTCCTTCTTCCTGGCAGCGTCAATCTCCAACATTCGGTACACCTGATGCCACGATCTTCGCCGCAGCGGCGGCGCCACGCTCTTCGTTCCCCGGTCATTCCCAGCCCGATTTCGCTGTAGAGTGGTGCCAGCTGCAGCCACGCTTTGCACCACGACCGGTTTCCCCGCACCACGTTCAGCCTCAGTTGGAGACCCAGCACCAGAAGCTGCCTTGTTCAGATTAAAATCAACCGCGATCGCCGCTGCGGGATCATCCGCGGAAACCACGATCGGCGGCACTCCCGCGATGCCCAAAATTGAATTCAGCAGCGCTCGGTTTTCGGCGCGCAGCCGCGCAACTTCCCTTTCCAGCACGCTCGTGTAATTCGCACGAAACAGCCGGCGCCACAGTTCCTGCAATTTCATTCCCACGCCCTCTCTAGCTCCTGTGCAACTCCACAAAATTCGCGCTCAAGGGGCCCCTCACGTCCGGCGCCTGCGCAAAAACGAAACTGGCTGCGCGCTTCGGGGTACTTCCAGTTGCGCCTTGCGCGCCTGAATCGCGCGAATCGTTGGATCCGTCGAAGTCACGCGCTCAGCCAGCCGCTGCTCCAGCGGCGGCCGCGCCATCCCGCTGCGCCGCGCCGCATAGCGTGATATCAACCCATAGCGCGCGGCATCCGCGGCGTCGTCGCCATCCATTTTTTCCACATCTTCAATCCGCGCGGAATCCCGCACCAACGTCGGCAGCGTTCGAATCAATTCCACGCAGTTGTCCGTCAGCAGCCATTCTCCCGCATCGAGCATTTGGTACATCAGCATCCAGCCGCCGATGCGATCGTCGTCCGCAGGCGTCGGCCGCGGAAATCCTGCTTCGGCGAACACATCCCCCATCTGCTCGGCGATCGAAGCGTCGTCCGTACGCCGCGCAAAAGCGTCCGGTGAAAGATAAATCGCGCCGATCTTTTCTCGCCCGTTTTCAAGCGAGGGAAACGCGCCAGCCGTTGCAGAAAATCCACCCGCGGGCAAACGCTGCTCGCTGCGCCACGCTGCGCGCAATGATTTCGCGCGCCAGGTCGCGCGGCGAAGTGCGGTGTGTCACGTATTCCCGGTAAGTCACCACGCACGAGTTTGATTGCGCTCGCGCATCCCCAGCAGAGCCGAAGCTCCCTTCCCGCGCGCCGCTTGCCGCTAGCGAACCAGGCGCCTGCGCGTGCCAGTAAGTCGCCGCCGGATGCTCGAATCCCCAGTCAATCGAAATCCAGCGCGGCCACCACGCCTGCCACTCGATCTCTTCCGCTCGCGCGGTATTCCGCCCCAAATCGAAGCGGTCAAAATATTGCCCCGCGAAAACTTCCCAATCGCCATCGAAAAATGCCCGCTTCAAATTCGTCGGCAGCGCCAGCAAAGTCTTCTGATAATTGTTATCCGCTGCGTAAATCGGGTTGTCGAAAAAGCGCGCCGGAATAAAGTCGTAATCCTGGGCGTTATATTCCTCGGGACGCTCCATCCCCGGCGCCGGCTGCTTGTCAATCCACAGCGCTTTCACCCACGCATGCCCGATATTTCCGGGGTTTGTCGCTCCCGCCATGCACGAAAAGGTGCCCGGCACCGGGCAACGATTTCGGCTCGTCAAAAATTGCCATTGCCGCAAGGTAAACAGCGTAAGCTCATCAATCCCTATAAATAAATATTCCGCGCCCTGGTACTGATACACATCGTGCTCGCTCGCGCAGTATCCGAAGCGCGTCGTCGAGCCGTTCGCCCATTCCACCAAATGCTTGGACTCATGAAAGGCCAAGTACAAATGCCGTGGCACGTCCCGCCGAAAATAATGCAGCAGCGAAGCTTCCAGTTCCGGAAACGTCCGCCGCAACAGCAACGTGTTCACGTTGGGATGGGACAGAGCCTGAATCACCGCTTCCATCAGCAGGGCTTTCGATTTTCCAGGGCCTGCCGCTCCACCGAACAGCCGGTATTTCGCAGGAGAAGAGTGAAACTGGCGCTGCTTCGGAAACGGCTCGTAATCCAAATGCTTCGACAGGACGGTTGCAACGGCGGACGCGGCGTCAACCGGGGCTTCCGGGGCGTTATGCTCGGCGCTTTCCTGGCCCTTGCCGGCGACTCCAACCCGATCCGACATCCGTTGTTTCAGCTCGAATATGATCTCCGCCATAAGCGATTGCGCCGTGTCTCGCGCCGCATTTCGAGCGCAGCGCTAAGCCAGAGTCCGAATTTTTTCCCCAATATAAAATGCCGCCGCCCCACCCAAGAAAGCCGCGGCAATCGCCGCGTGATGCACGCTCAGCACCGCACCCAGAACCAACGCTCCGATCCCGCCCAGCTGAACCACGTATCCAATCGTTGTCTTGCTCGCGCTCATGACAGCTCCTTTGATGTATCGCTTTTTCGAAACTCGCTCGCGGATTTCGTAGCGCCCACGTTTCGCCGGCTCCGTCGCCTTTGATTGCGCAGTTGCGCTGCGCTCCGTTCGCTCTCGCCGACATGTCAACTTCGAGTTACTTTATTCCGCGCGAACCGGCCGCGGCACGTTGTGAATCAAGCGCACAAACTGCGGCGCCTCGCCCACATCGCTCTTTCCTGCAATTTTCTCCGGCTCCAGCCAATCCGCCAGTTCCTTAAGCACGTCGAAGAGCAGCTTCGCTGCAGCCACCCCCACGGCCCCTTGTTCTTTATTCCGGCTGAGCTTCTCTGCGATGCCCGAATACATTGCCGCCAGTTTCGATTCATGCAGTCCGCGCTCACGCAACGCCTCCGCCAGCTTCAGGCGCTTCCTGCGGTCACCCGGCTCATTGCAGATGATTGCGATCAATTCCGCAACCGACTCCGCGTCCGGTTGCGCGTTTCCGCCATGGTGCTCCGGCGGTTTGCGTTTCCCGTGCCGTTTGCCACTCGCCTTATTCGCTGCGCTCCGCCGCTCATCTTCCCCAATCGCCGGTCCCGTAACATTCGCGTCCATCGTCGCCCCCGCCACCAAGCGCTTTTTCTCGTCGGCCGGGCACGCTGTCAACCGCACAGCTTCATTCCGTTCGCATTCCGCCAGGCTGTTCTGTGCGGCGAACGTTATCTGCATCGCACGCAATTCGTTCATAACCGGCTCCGTGAAGTCTGCGGCTCATTTTCGCTTCGCAATGTGGGAGCGGGACACGCGCGTGCCGGGTCCGGTTCGAGCCGCTCGGGCGTCGTTGTTGCCGCCGCAGCGTTGCGCGTGTCCCGCGCAGGTGAACATCTTTTGACAGCGTTTTGTCGGCTTGAATAGGTTCTGAACCAAATCCAAATGGCGAATCCTCTCCAGCTCCAGCATTCCCAACACCGCGCCTTCGAAGCCCTCGCGATGCTCCCGGCACAATCGTCCGCAAAACGCAGCTCGCCGCGCACACCGCGTCCACGCACTCGTGGAAAACTGCGAGCGCACGAATCCGATGCACACTGTCATTGACAGGCTGGCTTGGAAAACTTCGTATGGAAAAGACTGCTGACGATTGGCGACAGCCAGGCCGTCAGTCCTTGTGAGACTCGGGCGGGCTCGGCGGACTATCCGGCTTGATTTCGATAATTACCTTGCAATCGCGCGGCGGCGATTTCGCTCCATCCGGCATCTGCGCCGATACGCCGATGCGATGATTGCCCACCGCGAACCACATCCTCGGGCTGGTCGCTGTAATTCCCTTCATCAGACCTTGCGCGTTCGGCGGCACAGGAATCGAAAAAAGGAGATACGGTTTCGCGCTCGAAATATCGTACACATCGAATTTCTGCACGCACGCTTTCGTTACCTTCGCCGTGCACGCCGGAGTTTTCGTGAAATCGTAATCAAACTGCACAGTGATGCTGTGCTGCGCCGACCCGGCCGGCGGCGGGTTCGTTCCCTTTTGCGAGCCGTCCTGTTGCGTGCCCGGCGATCGCGCCGCGCCGCTTGGTGAGCTCGAACTCGCTTGCCGCGGTCGGCTTGCGTGCAGTGGCGCCGCAGCCACAGGCGTTAGCAATGCGATCGCGAGAATGGCGGCGTATCCCCGGCAAGCAGTCAAGGATGCTTCTCCCGGTCAAGAGCCCGTTCCTGGCTAGCAAGCCGCTCGGTCATAGCTAAGACGTTACCATCAGGAACACGCTCGCCGGAAGCGTCACGCGGAAAATAATCGCCCAAGGCGAACAGCGTCCGTCGCCGCGCGAGCTTACCCCAGAATTTGCACCGTCACGCCCGATCCACCGGAAATTGCGATCACCTTCGCGCGCACGAAATTCGCCCGCACCCCGGTCGCCACCAGGTTATCTCCCGCGGTCAGCGTAGAACTCATGTTTGCGGCGCCCGTGGGCACGGCGTACTGTGCATCCACGTCATTGATTGCAGTCTGCAGTTGGATATTCACGGAAGTGGGAGCGGTGGCGAAACTGATCTGCCAGCGAATCGTGCGGCCGTTCTCGGGAAATCCTGCGTAACTCGGCAGCGCAAACTGCTGGCTGGCCTGCCCCGCCGCCGGTGCTTCCGCATTGAACGCCAGGGCAACATCGCCGGGAAATATCGAGTAAGGAGGGACCTGCGCATTATAGTTCGGCATCGTCGGGCATCTCCAGAGGGATCTATGTTTGTCACTGTCGCTGCAACGAACGCAGCCTGTGTGCGATTACACTTCCTGCCAATCCGAAAACGTAAGCCGTTGAATTTGTAGCGGCCGCCTTCAGGCGGGCGCCTTTGACTTTGACTTTACCTTTGACTTGAGTGCGCGATGTTGCTGTAGCCCTGCGTACTCCACACAGCCGCGAACGCAAGTATGGAAACACGCCTGCGCACCGCCAGGCACACCACTCCCGCTGCGTAAACGATGGGGAAAAGGACGGTTACTGCAAGCTCGCCGCAGGAAGCGGCGTTCAAATCACCTGCTGCGCTCTACACTTTTCGAGGTTAACGAATAAGTTTATACGCGCATTTATTAATTCTGTCAAGTCGTTGTGTGTGTACACAAAAATAATCCAAGGCGTGTGGCGCAGCCACTCCTGGCCGTGCTCTTGTATTTTGTTTTTATGGTCTTATTTTGTGAAGTAGAAACCAATTCCACAAGCACAGCCAAGAGCGTCGCCCGCCCCAAGCTTGGTTGTGTCACACGCGCTCGCAACCGCCTACTGTTGCGGTTGCTGCGGCTCGGAATTCTGCGCTGGCGCTGGCGTAATCGCGTCGCCGCTTCCCGCGGGCTGCGGCCGCAAAGTAAAATCCACTCCGCGCGTGGCGTTCTCATTCACCGTGCGTTGCAGATCCACCTTGCTCTCATCCACCGCGTTCTCACCGCCATACGAAGTGACGTAATGCAGCTTCCCATCCGCCAGCCAGTAATCGCTCACCGCAAAACTCGAGCCGTCCTTCAGATACAACAGCACATACGTCTGCTGCGGCGCCGAATCCGTGCGCAATTCCTGCGTCCCATTCGATGAACCCGCCACCGAGTCCGAGCCGCCCGTGCCAGGCGCGGCCAGCAAGTACGAATCGGTGTTATCAGGAGACGTCACATTCGCCGATCCTTCCGCCGCCGCATCCGTCCAACCCGAGCCATAGCCGCCCGCACTGGCCCCAAAATATCCTAATCCTCCGCCGAAGCCGTACCCATATCCAAATCCGTATCCGAAGCATCCCCAGAACGGATCGCACGGCCCGAAACCGCCGAATCCGAAACCAATACCGCCATAATACGGGTAGTAACCGAAATACGGGTAATATGGGTAGGAAGGATATCCCGGCCGTATCGGTTGGAATGGCCGCTGCGCGCTGGCAACTGTCGTCGCTCCATGGGCCGTAGTCAGCGGCGCGCGCGTGGTGGTTGCGATCGGCACGTACGGACGCGACCCATTCACGTTCGCAGGTCCGTAGTAATTCACACGTCCCGCCGCCGACATCCCCGCATGCGGCGGTTCCTGCCAGGTGTTATTCCCCCCAACAAAATGTTGAGGCGTCGCGCTCGATTCCGACTTGCTATTTCCCGCCGACGCCGCCGAACTCGTGCCGCCGCTGTGGAACGGATTCCACCAATGGCCGCCGCCACTGCTGGTACTTCCGCCGCTCCCCCCGCTCGCATGAGATCCGCTACTGTTCGACGAAGGCGCGCTGCCTGCTCCTCGGCCAAATCCGCCGCCAGAGCCGCCATGTGATCCGCCGCCACCGCCGAAGCCACCTCCACCATGCGAACCGCCGCCGCCACCGTGCGAACCGCCGCCGCCGCCACCGCCTCCATGTTGAGCGAATGCCGGACCAGGGGCGAACGCCAGCCCGCACGCAAACACCATGGCGGCCGCTACTTTCAGAAACGTCGGCCTATATGAGGGAATGAACGGCGGATTCAACTCTTGCGCCGTGCGAAACTGCTCAGGGGTCTTTGTCATTTTGTATCCCTCCACCCGACGGGGCGACTGAAGGGTGAAACTACGCCTACCGCTGTTTCGTTTGTATTCTATACCATTAGACGCGCGCTTGCTCCTACTGGTTACTTCACGTTGCCAACATTTTACAAATCGCTCGCCGCGCCCCACCCGGCGGCCCGCACCACACAATGACGTTATACTGTCTCCGATGATTCCTTTCCTCCATGTCGGCGGCTTCGCCATTCCCACTTTCGGCCTCATGGTTGCCTGCGCCATGCTCGCCGCTTATTTCGTCCTGCGTGCAGACCTGGCCCGCCGCGGAATCGCCGACAAAAATTCCGGCGAAGCCGAAGCGCTAATTTCATTCCCCTGCCTTGCCGGTTTCGTCGGCGCCAAGCTGTATCATTTGCTCGAATCACCGGCGGAATTTTTCGCGGATCCCCTGCACCTGCTCTTCAGCCCTTACGGATTCGCTTGGTTTGGCGGCCTGCTCGCCGGATTCGCAACTTTTGCGATCGTCGCTTGGCGCATCATCCGGCACAACGCCGCAGCCGGACATCCTGTCTCTCTCCTCACAATCTTCGATGCAGGCTCTCCGGCCGCCGCACTTGGATACGGGATTGGACGCATCGGCTGCCTGCTTTCCGGCGATGGCGACTACGGAATTCCCACCTCGCTCCCGTGGGGCATGAGCTTCCCGAACGGCCTGGTCCCCACCGTCGAGCGCGTTCACCCCACTCCCCTTTACGAATTCATCGTCGCCTGCGCCATCGCCTGGTGGCTCTGGCGCATGGGCGCGCCCGGCCACGACAAACCAGCTCATGCGGAACCCAGCTCTTCGCCCGATGCGCGTGCTTTCAGCACATCCACCACGCGCCCCGGCGAAGTTTTCGCTGGCTACCTCGCGCTCACCGGCGCAGCTCGCTTTCTTGTCGAGTTCATCCGCATCAACCCGCGCTCCTTCCTGGGAATGTCCAATGCGCAGACTGCCGCCGCCGCTTCCATGTTTGCCGGAATTATTTTGTGGCGATGGACGAGCAGGAGAAACGTACGTACCTAGCGGCAAATCTTATTTACACGGTCGGCGTTCGTGAATCGCGCTGCAGCGCGGCATCGAAGGGTAGCGCCGGCGTCTCGCCGGCTCCCCTGCTTTTGACGTTGTAACGGCCGCCTGCTTTTTCTTAGGCGGGCGCTTTTGACGTTGACGCTAAGCAGCCGCAACCACGTCTCACGCCACGCGCGGTACCGCCGTGGCCAACTCCGCCTTACCCATGCGTATCGCCAGCAATCCGTTCGAGAGCACCGCGACACTCCGCCCCGGATCTACCTTCGCCCGCAGCGCCACCACGCAGAATGGCCGGGGCGCCCGCGAAACCGGCGCTGGCCGTTCCGCATCCCGCTGGTCGCGCCATGTCTTTGGACCTTCACACCGGCCGCCTTCGTCGCGGGATTCGCGTGAGCAAATCACCCCCTGTGCGCTTCTGCTGCGCCCAGTGTCCTCGCCGACATCTTCCACCGCGTCATCGCTGAAATCCTCTTCGAAGTGTTCCCGCGCGCCCTGGTTCACGTACCCAGCGATCAACAACCAACACTCATCCACCGCCACGGTAATCTCCGCGCTCGCACATCCCGGCAGGCTGACCAATGCATACAGATTCCCGCTCGATTCTTCGAAGTCCACGGAAATTCTCGCGAACAAGTCGTCCTCCGCCGTCTTCCAGTCTTCCCTGTCGGTTCCCTCTTGCGCGCCTCGCACCAGGCAACGCTGAAACGCGCGTCGCGATATTTGGTCATACACCGCCAGCAGGCAATCGGACATGTCGCGCAGCGGAATCCGCTCATGCAGCATCTCACCGCTGTTTCGATGGATGGCTCCCACGACAGCTTTCCCGAATTTGGCTATGCGCTTCATCGCCGTTGTCCTCATAAATCCCGCCATCGCTTGCCAGGATTTCCGAAGTCCGGCGCGACGCTTCCGTGCAGCACTCGCGATGAATGCGACGGCGCTTTGCCCGCCAACGCCAGCGCCTGTCCGTCATCGGCACTGCGCCGTCTCGCAATTAAGTCCTCACCATGCTCGAACCTTTCGTTTCCTCGCCGGCCGAATCGTTCACCGCTCGCAACTTCTAACGCGGCTCCCGTCGCCTTTGCGGCGCGCACTACCTCACCCGACGAACCGGTCCGTCGCCTGCGTTCGCTCTCCTTCACTCCATTTGCTGTGTCGTAATTCCGCAGAATGTTTTCCGCCTCCGTCTTCAGCATCAGCGGATTCAGAGCCCTCTCTCCCAGCGACCGAGCCCCATTCTCGACCACCGGCAGCCACAGACAAGTCTCCGACAGCGGAACCGAAATGAACAGGTTCCCAGCCTGTTGCGCAACCAGCGACGCCAGTTCGTACCCTGTTCCGTCGGGAAGTTTTTCGTTCGCCAGAGTCAGTTGGAACCGGATCGTGCGCAGAACCGTATCAGCTTCGCGCACGGTCTGCACCGAATGCGATTCCCATCCGGAGCGCGCCAGTCCCTGCAGTGTGGATTCAGTGCTTGCGGCGGAGGTTCCGACAACTAAGATGCGTACAGCAGCGGCGGACATGTTGGCCCCTTTGGGGAAGGGGAACATGCGGTTCAGAACCGAACTTGACCCACTCGGACTTGCCGTTTCCGCGCTTTCTTGCACTTGCCCGCTCGTCTGCCACGCACGCCACGCAGCGACCACGAACGGTCCAGCACCATGTTTCGCCCCAGTATCTGGCCAGACAAATTACAGAGCCCATCCTTTCCTGTTTCCGTGTCCCACCCCGTCAGGGTCGCGCCCGGAGCTTTTCAGGGCGTGTGGTGTGACAGCTGCCGCGCGCGACCCTTGCAGGGCGAGCAATCAGTTCCGCGAAATCCCATTTACTTCATCGGGAGATACGCCGCAGAACGTTACGTCCAACTACCCCTTCCAGCTAGGCCACGAAATGTACCGCGCTGTCAAATCTGTGACAATTCGCAACATTACTGCTTTTGTACTACGGCTCTTACGCATCCTCCCGCAATTCCCTCGCATCAGCCTTTCTCTTTTATTCTTGACACGCTAATACCATAGGAGTAATTTCACTTTTCTACCTGGGTTGTACGCGTCCCCGTCCTGGGCGTGGGCCATTTTGCACAGCATCAGATCGGCGCTCTTTAGCGACCCGCTCGATTTCGGCGGAGTGCTTAGCCGTGGACCCAATGGACCATCAGCGTTCAAAATCTTCGAAGCAGCGGGCACGCCCCACCACCGGGTCCGCCGCTGGCAACAGTGAATCCCGCCCCGAACCTCGCTCCAATCAAAATCGTCCCAAATCGGCTCTGGACTTCCCACAACGGGAACCGCGCGGCGCTCGCGGCGACCCGCTTCACCCCTTCGTCTCCCTCGTTAAGACCTTTAACGAATTCCTCTTTGAGCTCGACGCCGACGGTAAGTTCCTAAGCATCTGGACCTCCAACGAAGCCCTCCTCCGCGAACGCCGCGCCGAATTCCTCGGCCGCCGCGCACTCGAAGTTCTCGGCGAAGAAATCTTTCATTCTTTTGCCAAACTCTTCCGCAGGGTCATCAAACACGGCGTCGGCGAAGATATCGAGTTCCCCGTGGATTTCCCTTCCGGCCGCCGCTGGTTTCAAGCCCGCGTTTCCGCGGTCGGCCGCGGCGCAAAAAAATCCCATTCCGTCTGCCTGCTCGCGCGCGATATCACCCAACGCCGCCTCGCCGAGGAGGCCCTGCGTCAACAAGAAGCTCTCCTGATGCACGCCGAGCAGGTCACCGGCACCGGCTGCTCCGAATACGATGTCCGCACCGGCCAGCGAATCTGGTCGCGCCAGCTTTTCCGCATTTTTGGATTCGATCCAAGAATGGCGTTCCAAGTCTGGAAACCATGTTCGCCATGATTCATCCCGATGACCGTGAGCGAATTCGTGGCATCCTGCAATCGGCAATCGAGCATTGCTCTCCTTTCGAGTCCGAGAGCAGTTACAATCTACCGGACGGACGCCAGCGCGTTATATTTACTCGCGGCATCGCCCTGCCGGACGAGTCAGGAAAAACGGCGCGCCTGCTTATCGTCGTCCAGGATGTCACCGAACTGCGCCGCGCCCAAAGCCAGACCCGCGAGCGCGAATCGCTCCTCGCCCAAGCCGAGCAGCTCGCCAGCCTGGGCAGTTGGGACTTTGACGTGACGCAGCAAAGCTTCACTTGGTCCGCGCAGATGTATCGCATGCTCGGACTTCCGCCAGACGACCAGCCCGTGCCGCTGGCTCAAGCGTGCGCTTTATTTCACCCGGACGACCGCGCGCGCGTCACGCAAGAAGTCGCCGCCCTCATCAAAAGCAATCGCCCGCTCGAAAATGAAGTGCGCTTTGTCCTGCCCGATGCGCAGGTCCGCGTCTTCCACTCCCGCGCCGTTCCCGTTACCAATACCTCCGGCGAGGTCGTCCGCATCGCGGGCATGTCGCAGGACGTCACCGCGCAGAAATCCGCCCAAGACCGCGTGCGCAAAAGCGAATCGCTGCTCGCCCACGCTGAAGAAATCGCCAAGCTGGGCAGTTGGGAAATGGATATCGTCCACTCCACCATCACCTGCTCCGCCGAATTTTTCGGCATGCTCGGCCTCGAACCAATCAGCGGCCCGCTTCCGGTCGAAGACCTCTGGACCGTGGTGCGCCTCGAAGATATCGGCGCGGTGAAACAAGCCCTCCAGACCGCCATCGCCACGCGCACACCTCTCGAGCATTTCTCTCGCTACATCACGCCCGACGGCCGCACCCGCGTCTTGCACACTCGCGCCATCCCTCTCGCCGACGCTTCCGGAGAAATCACTCGTTTCGTCGGTTTCAATCACGACATTACCGAACAGAAGCGCGTCGAAGACGACCTGCGCCGCCTTTCGCGCCAGCTTTTGACTCTGCGTAGCGAAGAACAGCGCCGCCTGGCCCGCGAACTTCACGAAACCGCCTCGCAAACCTTGACCGCGTTGAAAATGACTCTAAAACAGATCGAGGATTTACTTCCTCAAGATGATAGGCGCGCGCGCGAACTCGCAAAATCTTGCCGCACCCTCACCGCCGACGCTATCCGCGAAGTCCGCACCATTTCCTCGATCCTGCATCCCCCACTCATGGACGAGGCTGGCCTCACTGTCGGCCTTAGTTCTTACGTCCGGCTCTTCTCCGAGCGCAGCGGCGTCGCCGTGAATTTCGCCATCCCCGATGATTTCCAGCGCCTGCCCAAGGAAGTCGAGCTCACCCTGTTCTGCATCGCGCAAGAATCGCTCGCCAACGTGCACCGTCATTCCAAGGCGCGTGCCGTCGAAATTTCCATTGACCGCACGCCGGCGCAGGTACGATTTACCGTCAGCGACGATGGCATTGGCATGGCTCTGCCCTCGCACAGCGATCGCAGAAATTCCCTCCTCGGCATCGGTATTGCCGGCATGCGCGAGCGCGTCAATCAACTCCAGGGCGAGTTCCATGTCCACAGTTCCCCCGGCGAGGGAACCACCATCCAAGTGACCTTGCCGCTGGTCCCACTGGTTATTGAAGAGAGGTCCGAGTGAAGTCCTGCTGCGCTTCGTGCCCGCGCGAACTACGTGCCATGTTCACGTCCGCGCTACTTGCTCTTCGCAAACAGTTCCCTGCCAATGCACCTATCTTTCAAGGAGAATTTCATGATTAAAGAATCCCCAGCCAGACCGTACCGCATCCTCATTGCCGATGATCATGCCGTCGTGCGCCGCGGCGTTCGCGCCTTGCTGGAAAATCAGCCAGGCCTCGAAGTCTGTTGTGAAGCCGCCACCGGCCTCGAAGCGGTGGAGCACGTCAAGAAAACCAAACCCAACCTGGTCCTGCTGGACCTCACCATGCCTGAAATGAACGGCCTCGAGGCCGCCCGCGCCATTCGCGCGGAAGCGCCCGATACGGATGTGCTAATCCTCACCATGCACTTCTCCGAGGATGTCGCTCGTGAAGTCCTGCGCAGCGGCGCCCGCGGCTACGTCCTCAAATCAGACGCCGACTCTGAGTTGGTCGCGGCCGTGCGCCACGTTCAGCAACACAAACCGTTCTTCACCGGGCGCCTGGCCATGACCATGGTCGAAAGTTTCGTCAACGAGCAGCGTGAAGGAGAACCCAGCACCGATCATCCGCTTCCCGGCTGCCCTCTCACCGCCCGCGAACTGGAAATCGTGCAACTGCTCGCCACCGGAAAAATCAGCAAGGAAGTTGCCGCCTCCGTCGGCATCTCGACGCGCACCGTCGAAAGCCACCGCAATCACATAATGAAAAAAATGAATTTCACCAGCTTCAGCGAACTAATGCGCTTCGCCATCCGCAACCACCTGGTTGAACCGTAGCCGCTACGTGGCGCCGGCTCTCGATCTGTGAATCGCGCCGCAGAGCGGGATCGAAGGGTCGCGGCCATCCCTGCTTTGACGTCGGTTTTGACCTTGTAGCGGCCGCCTGCTTTTGCTTTTTAGGCGGGCGTCTTTGATGTTGCGTTTGACGTTGTCCTTGACCTTGCTTTTGACGTGGCTGTCATCCCGAACGAAGTCCCGCGCTTTTTAGTTCCCGCCGCACTTTAGCGGGCGCGGGACGCAGGGAGCGATTTGCTTTCTGCGGAGCACTCTGGATTCTGAAGCGCTCAGAGCTTGTGGCTTGAATCTCCACTCAACCGCTCCGCCGCGACAACTAACCCAGCGGACCCGACTCAACCTCCGTCGCAACCTCTTCCGCAACTTCCGCATCCCCCGTAAAACTATCCGCCCGCCGCAACGCCGGAAACCACCAAGCCCACAACGCTGTCACCACCAACGTCCCAATCCCCCCAATAACCACAGACGGCACCGTGCCAAACCAGTGCGCCGCCACCCCCGATTCAAATTGCCCCAGTTCATTCGACGCACCAATAAAAATCATGTCCACCGCATTCACCCGCCCCCGCATTTGATCCGGCGTCCCCAGCTGTACCAGAGTCACGCGAATCACCACGCTCACCATGTCGGACGCGCCCACCAGCACCAGAGCAATCAACGACACGATCAAACTGCGGGAAACACCAAACAGAATCGTAAAAATCCCAAACGCCGTCACGCACCACAACATCGTCGCGCCCACCCGCCCCTTCAGCGGCCGGTACGCCAGCAGAATGGCCATCGCGCCCGCTCCCACTCCCGGCGCGCTGCGCAAAATCCCCAATCCCCACGGCCCCGTATGCAGAATCTCGCGCGCGTACACCGGCAACAGCGCCACCGCGCCACCCAGCAACACCGCAAACAAATCCAGCGAGATCGAACCGAACACCACCTTGTGCTTCCATATGAACGCTATCCCCGCGAGCAGCGTCTTCAAGTTGATCGGCTCGCGCGTCCGCACTCGAGCTTGAAAATGAATTTTTAAAGTGCAGGCAATGGCCAGGACGTAGCAAGCCAGCGCAATCGCATACACCGACGAAGGACCGCGAAACAGCGCGTAAATCAATCCACCCAGCGACGGCCCCAGAATCGTCCCCACCTGGAAAATCGTGGAATGCCACGCCACCGCGTTCTGAAAATGTTCCTCCGGCACCAACTGCGGCAGCAGCGCCCGGCTCACCGGACCATTCAGCGACCGCACCACTCCCAGCAGCACCAACACTCCATAAATTGGCCCGACCGAGTGGTAGTGGCTTAGCGACACCAGCATCAGCAGCGCGGAGCACACACCAAACCCCGCGTAGCAAATCATCAAAAGTTTTCGGCGATCGAAACGGTCCGCGGCGTGCCCTGAAACCAGAAACAGCAGAATGCCCGGAAGGAATTGCGCCAACCCCACATAACCCAAATCCAGAACGCTGTGCGTAATATCGTAAATCTGCCAGCCAATCGCCACCGACTGCATTTCCATGGCGACGACCGTGAAAAATTTCGACACCTCATACAACACAAACGCCGGATGCGTGAACGCCACGCGCCCGGCCAGCCTAGCTTCCCCGGAATCAGCCGTCGCCAAGCCCGTCACCCTCCCCGGTCTCACCGCGCCAGACTTCTCCGTACGGCGAGTCGAAGAGTATACCCGACAATGTCCGCTTACTGCGGCAGCGAATGATAAGACGCCGCAATCTTTTCAAACGCGGGCAAAGCATCATCGTAGAACGTCGCCAAAGTGAAAAAGCTCAGTCGCACCACTCGCCCCTCATAAGGGATCGCATAAATTAGAGTTTTATATTGAGCGTCGCCGCCTTTTTGCGTCATCGTAGCAACCATGCGAATCGCCTTCTGGCCATCGAGTTGTACGTCGTTTTGCTCAACCGCCTGATAATTGGAGTAGTGGTTCTTCAGTTGCATTTCGATCAAAACCCGGTATGTATCAATAGTCCCGGCGAATTTCTCCGGCGTAACCATCAATATTCGCGTTTGATCAGCGGATTGCAGAGCGGCTATTAAATCTGGGCTCTTCGCCAGAATAGCCGCCCCGAGTTCCCAATCCTTCGGAACTTGCATCGCGAAGTTCCCCGACCGGTTCACGTACTTGCCATCGCTCAACGATTCCTCCACCGGCCGTGGCGGCAGCCCGGAGCCCGCTGTTGCGGCATCCTTCGGCTGATTTTCAGGAAAATTGATCGACAGCACATCCGTTCGTGGCACTTGAATTTCGCCATAGCTTGTCTTCACGACCAGTGTGTCGCCCTTCACGCCAACCAGTTTGCCGGTGATTTTGGTTCCATCCTTCAGCTGAAACTCTTCCGCGCGCGTCGTTACGCAAAATGCGAACGAGCCAATGATCAACACCAATAGGAAATTGCGCATGGAACCTCCAAGTGAGGGAAGATACTACTCAAATGATTTACCAGGTAGGAATTTCTACGGCTTCGCGACCACCACGTTCCTGACCAGAAACACCCTGCTTCCGACGGGGCCGCTCGTCCCTAAATCCCGCTTCGGCTCGTCAACGTATAAATCAGCAGCGCCAATACCAGCAGGGTGATCACTACGTACATCCAATCCCGTTCCAGCCCAAAACCCAGCACCGAAAACAAAACTCGCGCCACAGGAGTTGCAATCAGCAAAAGCAATCCAAACTGAACCACGCCCAGCGGACGCAGCGCAATCGCCTCATGCATAATCTGCGGCACCACCCGCAATTCCGCCGGTTCGCCGCGAAACGTCCTGTAGTCCTGGCGCACGTCGTATGATTCAGCCACAAATCGCACGCCACCAACGAAAACTACCAGCGCCGCCAGTAGCACTCCCCAACGCAACATCCTTCCGAGAAATATCTCAACGCTCTTGTCGTCCACTTTCCCGCCGAGATTCGCGCCACCGCCTGCGTCGTTCGTCATATCTTCCCTCGCACGCCCTGATACAACATCTCAATCGCCAGCGCCGCGATCACCACTCCAAACACCATCCGCAGCGTGCGCACTTTCGCACCCGGCAGCATCTTCGCGCCCGCCAGCGCCCCCGCCAGCACTCCCAACATTACCGGCATCGCCAGACCCGGATCAATGTACCCTCGCCGCAGATAGATCCCCGCGCTCGCCGCCGCCGTCACGCCAATCATGAAATTGCTGGTGGTGGTCGAAACCTTGAATGGAATTTTCATCGCGTGATCCATCGCCAGCACTTTCACCGCGCCCGAACCAATCCCCAGCAATCCCGAAAGCACGCCGGCGACATACATCAACCCAAATCCCAGCGGCACATTCCGCACATGGTAGGATTCCAGGCCGTCCGCCGTCGGATACGTGCCGTTGAGCCGCAACTTCGTCGCAATTCGGTCCGGCGCCATTCCTTGGGGCGGATCAGCCAGCGTGTGTGTCGTCGTGTACACCGAGTACAACAGCACTAACCCAAAAATTATCGCGATGATGGAAGTCTTCAGATATCCCGCCAGAAATGCGCCACTCACCGCGCCCACCGTCGTCGCAATCTCCAAAAACATTCCCACGCGCATATTCGAATAGCCTTCTCGAAGATACGCCGCGGCCGCGCCCGATGAAGTCGCAATCACCGAAACCAGCGAAGCGCCAATCGCGTAGCGAATATCCACGCCAAATACCAGCGTCAGCAGCGGCACAATCACTACCCCGCCGCCCAGCCCCGTCAACGATCCCAGCATCCCCGCCAGAAACGATCCCACGGCCACCACCAGCGTAAATTCCAGAGTGTTCAATTGTTTGGGTTCTCGACTCAGTAGGTTCCAACGGTAACGAATCCAAATCTTAACATCTCAAGGTTTCTTTTCGGCGGGTTTACTCTCTGCAACGAGGTCGTACACGAAACGAATCTCCACAGCTGCGTTCGAACGCGTCCTGTCCATACGCACAATCTCAACAAGTTGCTTACCACCCGGCGCCGGCTCAAATGAACGCGTAATCTGCGGCCCGTGACTTCCGCTCAACTCCGCCACCAGCCGGTAGTCCTCCCAGTGCGCGTCGAACTCCTCATATTTGTCGTCTTTGGGCTTCTGCACTTTATGCCCGTCGGTGTAGAACGCCCGCTGCCGCCCCGCATCATCCGTCAGCAGCACTTCGCCGTTCTTGGCGTCTGGCGTATCTTTCATTGCCAGCGTGATTTCTCCCGCCGGATTCATTAATTCCTGAAGCTGCGCGCGATCATAATCGCCGTCGCTGCTCTTGCTCCCGCCATTTTTCGGATAGCCGCTGCCATTTCCGCCGCCATTGCCTCCGCTCCCGCCGCCCGGATACGGTGACCCCATCCCGCCCATGTGAATTCCCGTGCCATTGCCACCGCCGCCGTGGGGATTTGCAGGATTGTCCACTCCGGTCCCGCGCGCTTCGCGCATCTTGTCTTGCGCGTCGTCGCTCTCGTCCACATTAAATTTCCACGACGCAAAAAGCTGCTTCTTATCCGGAATCGCCATCTCTGCTGGCACTTCAGGTCGCGATGTCCCCGCGCTCGAATCTGCGGATTGAGGCTCCGGATGAATCGGTCCCGGACCAGCCTGCGCCGCCGCGCCGCGCGGCAACGCCATGCAGCTCGCGCACAGCATCGCACCAACCGCAGCCGTTCGCAGTAATGTCCAGCTAGTCGGGATCTTCGCGTTCGATTTGCTCATCAGCCCGCTCATGCTCGTGCCCTCAATCATCGGCTCCGTCAAAAACTTCATTGCAACCGCGCACGTCCCCAAAAACTCGCTCTTCTGCAAATTCCGATGCAAAAAAGCCATCCCGGGATGCAACGCCGCCCAGCACCTTGCCGGCGTCTCTATTGCCCCGGCCCCGCGCTTCCTCCCCGCGCTTGCACCTTCTGCAGCAGCGCCATAAATTCCGCGCGCCGGTTTCCACCCGATCCCACCCCCGCGTACGCCATATGAATCAACTGCTGATTCGGCCGCCCTCCGTCATATACCCACGGAAACGGATTCACCGCCCCGATCGCCCAATAAAACTCCGCCTGCGCGCCGCGCAAACTCAGCGGTAAATCAAAATGCGCCGCGGCCCCCGGCGTAACCGGATTCAACCGCTGCGCCGCGAACACGTACCAAGTCATCCCCGGAGAAGTGACGCGCTCCATCGGCGCCAAATAAAACTGCGCGGTCGCTCCGAAAGCGCGCGGCCCCTGATTTGTCTGCACAAATGTGATCCCGGTACTCACCTGGGCCCCGAAAAACCCCTGCAAAGTCACGTCATGCCGGCACGCGTAGGTCACCTGCAGCACCGGCGGCGCATCGCTGGAACTGTTATCCGGCGATGGCGCGAAGCTGGCCCGCGCATTATTCGTCATCGCTTCATCAATGCACGCTGCCGACGGCGGGAAAAAATAATAAAACAGAAAATCCACCAAGCTCATCCCCGAACCGCTGGGCATATGCATCTGACCGTCCAGCCAGTTAGCATCGTGGCCGAGCAAGGGATTGTCCGAAGTCGCAAACTGCACAATCGCATTCGCCGGCAAATTCTGCAGCGCCAGAATTCCACCCAGATGAAATGGCGGCGCATAGGGACCCAGCGCCGCCGGCGCATCTCCAGGATTAAATTCGCTCCACGCTACCGGAAGCTCCACCGAAACGTCGTTCGTCACCGCATGCACAATGGTACGCGCCGCGCTCTGGCCCGCTGCCGCGCTCGCCGCCGCTTGCGCACCCGCAGCTCGCGGGTTCATCCCAAAAGCCAGCAGCATCCCCGCCAATGCCACAAACGCCTTCCACCCGTCGCGTCTCACCTTCATTTGGCCGCCAGTCCGCACGCGAAGTCTCGCATCAAAGTGTGCCAGCATCCGTCCCCAAAAAGAAGCCCTTACGGGTGCCCTGCTTACTTGCCAAGTCTATTTTGACAAAAGTACTACTTCGAATACGAAGTGGTTGAGGGAAAATTGCAGAGTCTATGAGAGAGGCACTGTTCGCAGAATTACAGGAAAGCGTTCGCGACGCGGTCGAGTACCGCAAGGGCGCGAGAGTGCTGCGTGTAGATCGGTTTAGCCGACCCAAGAAACTCACGCCCGCCGAGATTCGCAGTATTCGCCTGAAGTGGGGCGTTAACCGACTGGTATTCGCAAAACGATTGGGCGCGAGCGTTGGTGCAGTGCGAGGCTGGGAGCAAGGAAAGCGCCGTCCTCGCGGCATCGCCCTCCAAATTCTCAGTATCGCGAAGCACAGTCCTGCGGCGTTTCTCCAGAAGAGTTGAACTGAAGTCCTACAGACTCTCCGCACATAAAATCATAACCTAGGCTCGCAGAAGTGACCGAACACACCACCGCCCCCGGGCCATTTGGCCCAGAGGCGAGGTTCAATTTTTCCTGGTTTGTCTTACGCCTTCTTGACGGACTTCCGGCGGCCACGACGCTTTGTCGGCGGCGTGGCGGGTGGCTCACCCACCAGCTCTGCGGACCAAATTGATGTAACAAACTTCTTCACGCCATGATCATCGAAATCAATGGTCGTGCGTTCCGTGTTCGATTCCGTCACCACTCCCATTCCGTACTGCTCGTGCCGTATGGACTGCCCTTCGACCAGTGTCTGCACAGCTCCCTCCCCTGGATTATTATGACTGCAACTTCAGATGACCCGCGCCGTCACGACGCGCTTCCGCCCGTCGCGACGTCCCACTCGAAGTATGACCCGCGATAACTCCCGCAAAGGGACAAGGGCTGGGTCCGCCCCTTCCAGGATCGTTCCACTTCCCCGACCGCACGGCAAATTGCCTGCGCGCGCGCCGGGCCAGAAAAAAGAGACACAATCAGCGACGGCGCGGAACTTGCGCTTAGTAGGCCTGCCACCGGCCGGCGACGAACCCGCTCCATTACCAACTCGGCGCGCTAACGATTGCCTGCGCTCGTGGCCCCTAAAACCCAATCATCGCTCTGAAGATTTCGGCAGAATTACAGACCGACGACGTTCTCGGCCTGCAGACCTTTCGGTCCCTGCTTCACTTCAAATTCAACCGCTTGACCCTCGTTGAGGGACTTGTAGCCCTCGGACTGGATCGCGGAGAAGTGCACGAACACATCCTCGCCCGACTGGCGCTGGATGAACCCATAACCCTTGGCCGCATTAAACCACTTCACTGTACCTTGCTCTCTGCTCACGGAAACTGCTCCTAAATTATTCAGCAAGTGGCGCTTAGCCACCCGGAAAGCTGCCTGTCGCCCTGCCCGTATCGCCCCGCGCAAAAAAAAAGCCGTCGGGCACTTGCCCGGCAGCCATTCATCGTACGCGTGAAAAACGAACCATAAAGCAACAAACGCACCCCAATCCTATCACGTTTCGCCCCTCCCCGCAATCCCCTCCCCGCCGCCCCAGAGCCTGCGAATTTCCGCTCCGGGCATTGGTCGCGTCGGCGCTTCGGTTGCGCGCAGAATTACCGCCCGCCCATATTCGAATTCCAATGCGTCGCATAACGATTCCCTGAAACGGTCGTAAATCCTGACTTTGGTCTTTTTCGCCATCGTGCCCTCGTACAGTTCACTCAGCGCCCTTACGATTGACCGCAGAGTCTGCTGTTCGTTCTCTTCCAAAATTTATATCACGCAGAAACAACACGTAGGTATGAAAACCATGCTCCAGGTAAACACACAGCCTCTGAGTCGATTTCGGGTTTCTTTCTCAATCTTTCAGTAGGCTGGACCAGATAAAACCACCATTCGCGGCATGAAAACACAGGAGATATCGAATACCATTGACACTAAGCACTAAATTGCATCTAATAGTTTCTGGCTCCGAATGCGGTGGAGATCTCGGGGGTACTTCGGTACGGACTGAGACCTGCGAAACCACATCTCTGAGCCTTTTTTATTTATTGGGCCTCCAGAACCACAATCGATACTTGTAGTGAGTTCCCTTCCCGTAGTTTTCCCTAGAAATTCCCTGCTTGTATTCTTTCATGCAAAGCTTCGTGAGCGTTTGCCAGTATTCCTTTTCAAGGCTCGGCAAATCAAGAATCTCTTTCATCTTCGAAGTCACGCGATTCTTCCGTAGCATTCGAGGACCTTTGGCTAATTTCAATATTCCGTTCAACGTCGCACCTAATAACACGTCGCAGACCTGGAGAAGCGCATACTCGTCATCATCTGAATTAACCTCCTGAATGTGCCTCAACTTTGAAGGCGACGCATTGTCGGCTGAATACTGAAATCTTTGCTTCATGACTTCGATAAACTCGTCGCCGTATCCCAACGCGCCGCCCTTACAGCGCGTCAGGTTGTCCGCGAATAGAACCCCGCCCGTCAATTCTGGAGAATTGTATTCGATCAACATCTCCGCGAATTTCTTGTACGCTCGAGCTCTCTTTATTTTGTCGGCTTCGTACGGCTTGCCGTAATACTCGAGATCAAATTGTGCCAGCGGGATTATGACCGCACGAAAATAACAATTGTGCGCCTTGAATGCTTGAATCGCCTGAATAGCGGCCTTCTCGTACCTCCCGTACTTGATCCTGGCATACTTGAGCTCGCGCAAAGTTCCGTCAGGTCGGGCTAGATTCGCCTCGCGACGCAGTGCATTGAACGATTCCAGAAAAATCTCGTGGTCCCCACACACGAACAGCGCGCCAAGCGCAAAATACACGCCAGTCCAGTCGTAAGATTCATCCAAGTAAATAATCATCTGGAAGCCGGAACTTGTTTCTCAGCGCTCACATTCTAGCGCCGAACTGGATCTCGACCAGAAATCGCGTCGGAAGTGTCGCAATCAATCAACACTATCGCTTAGCCGCCAGATGTTAATTGTCGGCGAGTCGCGTTGCAAGCGGTCGCACCGAAGATTCAGATAAATTCCGGACTGTGGGATTGGTAACCAGAGGTATACGGCTCATCACATCACATCGCCCCGCTAAAATTGCGAGCTGATGCCCCCAATCAGCACGCGCGTCGTATCCGTGTCCAGCAGTAGCGCGCTATTGCCATCGATCACGTAATACGCCACGTTGTAGGTCACGTTCGGATTCATGCCCTGTATCACCGCCGTGCCCCGCCCGCTCGTCGCATCAAGCGTCAATAGCTTCGTGCCCATCGTGAAGATGGGATCCGTCAGGTAAACCGCGTTGAAATTATTGATATCAATGTTTCCGGTAAGCCCGGCGGATGCGCCCCAGGTCACTTGCCCCGACAGATTCTGCTGATACAGCGCCGGTTCGTTATGGAAAATTCCCTGCCCTGCCATTCCAAACGAATCGCTTCCTTCAATAGCGACGGGCGTCGCCGCCTGCAGATATGCCGCCCCGGTAGTGATCGCGGTCGCGTCCAGCTCCACCATCACCGCGGAGCCCTGCGCCGTTTGATACATTGCGAATTCCTGCGTCGTCGTGCTAGGGGGCGCGCCACACGCTCCGCTCGCAGTACTCAGCAGCAAATCAATGCGCCCGCTCGTTGGATCCACCGTGTAGGTGCACGTGCCGAGCGTTGTGTCGGTTGTCACCGTCCCCGCGTTGTTGCTGTCGAACAATCCACTCGTCCCGCCGCTGCCACTCGAGATAAATACACCACCGGCCGCGTACGCTCCCGTCGGCGATGTGCCGCCCACCGTGAACGGATAGTTGCCGCTCGCCAGGCTCGCAGCGTTGAACGAGCTTCCCGTCGGAGCCGCATACACATCTCCAGCCAGATAATTATTCGTATCAATCTCAACCAGGTGCAGCCGCGTGCTTTGTTCCGACGCCGCGGTGTTCACAATGTAAAAGGCGTATTGAATCGGCCCCGTCGTCGCGCTTGTCAACGTCAGCGTACCCCGCCCGCTTCCCGGAAACGACGCGTCCATCGTGTACGTTCCCGCAAGGCTTCGATCCTGCTTGCTCACGCTGCCCGTGGGATTGCTGCTGTTGTTCACGTCCAAAATCGGGCTTCCACCCGTGATGCTCCCCGCGCCATTCGCGGAAAACTTCCCCGCCATCCCCTGCGGATAAAACTCTCCGTCCGCCCCCGCCGCCCTAAATACATAAGGACCGCTCAGCGTCGTGAGCGCCGTCGTCAACCCATTCAAATTCTGCTGATCCACCGTGCCACTGCCCGTGTTTCCCGCATCGAAGCGCGTCAGCGCCCCGTGCTGAAAATTCGCCATCGCCAACTGCCAGGTCTGCGGCGTTCCCTGTCCAACGCCAGATCCGGACCCCACGTTTAGCTTCACCGAAGTGCGCCCATCCGACCCCACCACATACGTCCCGGTGAACGGCACCTGCTTGGTTACGCCCGTCGAAAAGGTGTCACTATCCTGGACGCCGCTCACGATGTGCCCCATACCGTCCGCGATAAAACTTCCTGCCACCGCCGTAAAACCGGAGCTGTCATTCCCCGTATAGGAAAACGTAAACGGTCCGGTCAAAGAAGCATTCGAAAACAAAATTGTCGCGGTAGCGGTAGCCGTTATGGATGTTGTGGTGTCTTCCGCGGTGATCGTGACCGCGGCGCCCGGTGGCGGCGAAGGCGGCGCCGTATAAAGTCCCGTGGGACTGATCGTGCCGATGTTTCCGCCTTCCGTTGACGAAACCGACCAGGTAATGCCCTGCGTGGTGGCCACGTTGTTCAGAATCGCGGAAAATTGCAGACTACCGCCCGCTGGAACCGTCCCGGTTAGCGGACTCACGGACAGGCCCGTCCCAATCCCAATGGTCGCAACCGCCGTATTGGAGGTGACCAGGTTCGTGTTCGTAGTCGATCCCGGCACCTGCGGAGTAGTGGCCGTAATGTTTACCTGCCCGCTGTTGGTGTTCGGCACCACCGCCGGCGCGGTGTAAATACCCACCAATTGATCCAGCGTGGACGTCCCGATCGTTCCAGTCGCCGCGCTCCCGCCCGCCACTCCGTTTACGTACCACGTGACGATCGTGGTCGTCTCTGTATTGGTCGTCTGGCCCGCGACCGCCACTGTCGCAGTGAATTCCGCCGTCTCGTTAATCTGCACTGTCACAGTGGTCGGCGCTATCGTTACCGACGTCACCGTCCCAGTTCCGGCGCCGCCCCCGCAAGACGAAATGCCCAGCAACCCGGCCAGCGCCACGGGCAGCAGCAACAGCCCGTACATTCCTTTCGCCAGCGGCCGGCGTTTCTTCGCTGCCCGAGCCACGCCGATTCCCGTTCTCATCTGCATCATCCAAGATTTCATGGTCTGCTGTCTGGTCATTTGCCTCGGCCCAATCATTCTGGTACGGCGCTCACGGACACACACGTGGTTTCCTGTATTCCCGTCCAGATAGAAAAAGTTCCAATTCTTAGAGGTAAGCACGCAAGATTCGGTTGCACGTCGATTACGTCTTCCGCGAGCCCCGCACCCCGTGAGAACAGCGCAATATGTTACATCAATCGCATCCGCCATCACACGCGCAATCGCATCTGGCAAAGCCGTGGCTGCGGCAGGCACGCACCCGTGGCTGTGCACCGAGGCCGTCGCGACACCCTATTGTGGAAGCGCCGAATTCCCGTAAAACGCTTTCAGCAGTAACACTCCCCCAACCGTCGCAGCAGAAATGCTCAAAAGTGTCCCAATCAGAAAATATTCCGCGAACTGCTCGCGCTTGAACTCCGGATAACGCGCAATAGACTTCGCCGCCAAAATCAATCCCGCCGTCGCCGGTGAATGCAGAATCAACGCCGTCATCACCAGGAACCGTTCGAGCCACCCGATGTACATTCCCGCATTGCCCAATTGCGCCTGCGATTCGCCTCCCTGTAAATGCCTCAGCAGCGGTTTGGTCATGAATCGAATCAGGTATCCCCCGCCGAATATCACCCCCACATACACCACCAGCAAAAGCAGCACTCTGTCGCCCGGCATTCGCAGCCGATTCAATCCGTGCAGCAGCACCCCGGCCGGTTCCAGCCGCGCGATCCAGCAAGCCGCGACCACGATCGTCACAAAATGCAGCAGCTGGTCCACCACAAACGCCGCGGCCCCTTCTCCCACCAGCGTTCGCCGCCCCAGCCCGATCTTCATTCCATCAATCGCCAAATGAACCAGCGTCAATCCCAGCAGCACTCCGGTAAAACGCCACGAAAACACCACTCCCGACACGAAAAATCCCGTCAGCACCACCGCGCACGCAAAGTAAATCGCCCCGTGCTTCACGTACCCGATTGCCCGTCCACTTTTCTTTTGCTGTACCTGCGCGGACGTCTGAAACACGAAATCCGTCAGCAAATGCCCCAGCAAAAGTGTCAGAACGACCCTTGTAAGCATTTCCATCTCATTCCGCCATTTGCACGCCCTGATACAATTTCACCAACTTGTACGTTTTCGTACAATCGCATTCGTGACACAGCCACTCTGGGCTGGGCGCTCGCCCGCTGCGCCGTTCCCTTTGCCTACTCCCAGCGATCCTCAATCAATACCTGCATCCCGTCCGTCGTCTGCTCCACTTGCCAGAAATATCCCCTCTTCAAATTCCGCGACACCGTCGAAGCATCCAATCGCAACTCTCTCGCCGTCGCCTGCAATCGCCGCTTCCTGCGAAACACCGCAATCGTTTTCCACTGTTTCTCGGTAATCTGCTGCAACAATGTATCCTGCAAAGCATAAATCAAATTCGCCGTGGAATCGAACACCGCATCCCGCGACGCGAACCTGGTCAACACCTTCACTTTGGTTCCCGCTCCGCTCTTTACGCCTCCAAGCGCGGTGCGTGCCAATTCAAACGCCTCTCCTCCCAGCCTGTTCACCGGTCTCTGCAGCCGTCCCGGCACCCTTCCAATCCCGATCCCCATCCGCAGCCGCAAAGGCCACATCCGCGTCCGCAGATCGAAAATCAATTCCGGCAAACGCTCGCAGGACCATGCAATCGTCTGAAATTCATCCCCCGCCGTAACCGCATGCGGCAACCGGATCAATCTCCCCCGCAGCTGCGCCTGCGACGCCTTTTCCAGCCTTTCCCCCAACATCGTGCGTAGATTCCGCCGTGTCCTTGAACCCACCACATCCGCGATCAGCACCGCATATTGTTTTTCACTGCGCATTTTGCTCACCTTGTACGCTTTCATACAATTCCTACTACTTGTACGTTATCGTGCAAGTCTATCTAAGTGTACGTTTCCATACAAGGCACAAAATACGCTGTAGTTGCCACTCTTTACACTCTTATTCGGCGCGCGCCTTTCTCCCTTCTCAATGAAAGTGCGTTCGTGCGTCATACCTGAAATCCACCAACCCATCCCGATAATCCACCTTCATATCCAGCATCACCAGCATCGCGAACCCCAGCACCCCCGACACTTCCGTGCCGTCCGCATCACTGATGTTCGTCAGATCAAACGCAACCAGGTCTTGCCGGTCCTGAGAAAGATGCGAGAACTGCAATTTCGCGTGCCGCGCGCGGTACACCTCTTTCACGCTGCCATTCAGGCCCTTCACGCCGGTGTATTCGTCTAGATCCAATTTCGTCACTTCCTTTGCCGCCGCCAGTGAGAGCGTGTTGTCAAACGATCCGGTATCAATCAAAAACAATTTCCCCTTGGCATTGTTTACCTGCGTGGGAATCAGCACGTCGTGCCCAAACAGAAATATCTTCGTGTAATCCTTCATCTCCCGCGGAATGTAGCGATCGTGAAAATGTCGCGCGCCCCCCGCCTTCGTATCCAGACTCGTCGCGGTCGCCGCCTCGTCCGGAATGGGCGGCAGCGGACTCAACTTGAATTTGCCTTCCGGCATGTCCAGATCCACCAGAAAATGCCGGAATACGTCGGCGCCGATCAACCCGTCATCACCCAGCACTGACCGTCCCGTCGCCACCTCCACAATGCATCCCTGAAACTCCAGCTCGCCAATCTGAATTTTCTCCGCGTAACCCACAAAGCCAGTCATCGCGGCTTTATCCCCGATCCCGCGAATCTTTTCATTCGCGATTGACTTGATGCCCGCCTTCGCCGCTATTCTGCTGTCCACCAGAATTCCGCTGGCGCCCGTATCCAACATCAGCCGCGACGAGACTCCGTTAAGCTTTACCGCCAGGCCGTACGCACGAATGTCTTGCGGACCATACAGCAGCGGCTCCAGTCGCGTTTCGGTTTTGCTGACGTTGGTGACCAATCGGCAATTGTGCTCCCGCGCGTTGCTTTCGTCTTCCAACATGGCCAGGTCGCGCGTCATCGCCTCGCGTGTTTCCGCGTCGTCGTCCGTGGCGCCGGCCAGATAGTCCTTCAAGAATTTCACCCGCTCTTCTCCGCTCAGCGTCCCCAGGTAAGCTCGCCGAATGTCCGGGTCTTCCGGATCGAGTTTATAGGCTTGATCAATGTTGTTTTTCGCGCGTGCGAAATTCAAACTTACCCGGTAAATATTGGTCAGCCCCAGAAATGCGCGCGCGTCCAGATTGCATTTCCACAGCGGCTTAAAAAACAATTCTTCCGCCTCGCCCAGCTTCCCTTGCCGGTAATACACCTCGCCCAACGCCACCACCGCAGGCGCGCGATCCGGCGTCAGCGCCACCGCCTTCATCGCCGCGTCATACGCTTCGGCCACTTTGTGCTGTCCCAAATACACGCGCGCCAGTCCCGCGTAAGCCGCCGCAGCCTCGCTGCCGCCAATCGGCACCAGGGCGGTATACGCAGCGATAGCTTCTTCAAATTTGCCCGTGCGATAAAGCGTCAGCGCGCCCGCCAGCGCCGCGGAAAGCGGCGGATTCGTCACCGCCGTCACCGGGCACACCACCGTCCCGCCTTGCTGCCCCGACGAACCCTGCGCCGAACTTTGTGCCGATGTCGCCGCACTTGCGCCCACGCCAGAATCTTTCGCCTCGTCTCCCCCGCGCATCCTCGCTCTGCCGGCCGCTCCAGCTGCGAACAGCAATACGCATCCCGCCACGCACCCCGAACAATCCAGTTCCAACTCGTGTCACCCATCATGCGGGCCTCGCCGGGAACGAGCGCTTCGCTCTACACTTGCCAGCGCCGTTCGCTGCCGCATTCTCTCCGTCAGTACCTACTCTGTCAATCACTCAACGCGCCACTCGCCACTTGTCGCTTCCCGAAACTCTCTACTCACACCACACGCTCCGGTTCCGAGCCCCTGCTTCCGGTTGCGTCCCCGGCAAAATCGACTAGAATTATCAGCCGGGTTCCTTCACCCGGTTCCGCCTATCGTCGTGGTGACAGGTTTTATGACTCTTCCGATGCCCTCGGACCATGCGGCGCCAGCGCTCGCCGCCAGCATTCTCATCGTTGATGATGACGTCGAATTGTGCGACCTCGTCTCCGAATACCTCATCTCCCAAGGCTTGCGCGCAGAAGCCGTTCACGACGGCAGTGTCGGCCTGGACCGCGCTCTCTCCGGCACCTACTCCCTCGTCGTTCTCGACGTCATGCTTCCCGGCGTGCGCGGCTTCGAAGTCCTCCGCAAAATCCGCACCGTCTCCACCATTCCCGTCGTCATGCTCACGGCTCACGGCGACGATGTGGAGGGCATCGTCGGCCTGGAAATCGGCGCCGATCATTACCTCTCCAAACCCTTCAATGCCCGTGAGCTCGCTGCGCGCATCCACGCCGTTCTCCGCCGCGCTTCTGCCACCTCCGCCAACCCCGCTGCCGCCCCCTCTCCCGATCTCACCATCCTCGGCGACCTCGAAGCTGACTCGCGCGCCCGCCTCGTTCGCTGCAATGGCCGCTCCGTCCCGTTGACCTCCGTCGAATTCGAACTAATGGCAGCCTTCTCCAAATTGCCCGGCCAAATTATCCCCCGCGATGAACTGGCAAACGCGTCCTCGGCAACCGCGGCATCTTCCTGCTCTTCTATCGCGTCGGCGATTCACGCGACCGTTCCTCCGGCGGTTCCGGCCTCGGGCTTTCCATCACTGATCGCGCTATCCGCCTCCACGGCGGCTCCGTCGCTGCCGAAAATTGTTCGGACGGCGGATTGGTTGTCGAACTCCAATTGCCACTGGACAGCAGCCTCGCCGATCGCCCGAATCGCGACCTGGCCAGCGTCGGCCGCTTCACGCGCTAGGACAATCCACATGGCGGTCTCCAGCCACCATTCAATCGGCTACGGCCGCCTTCTTTTTCACTAGCCTCGTTCCGGATTTTCCGTCCGACTGGACCGCCGGTTTGCGCGCTTCCCGAATCGGCTCTCGATCTTTCCCCATGCCGTTCCAACCAAAAATAACTATCCCATTATCAGTATGTTACATACGTCCCCGCCCTAGTACTAAGAACTCGTCCTACCCGAAGTACTATTAGAATGTGACCTTTACCCTAGTGTGTCATTCTGCCTCACCTCTTATTCTAAATCGGTCGGAACAGCTCTCCGGCCTGAGGCTCGCAACGCATGAGTAAGGCGTCCAGAATGTTTCGCTCGAGGTCGAACCGCGGGGCCGATCTGGCCTTCCGGCCGGTCGCCGAACTCGACTTTCCAGCATTCTCCGAAGCCGACCTCAGCGCCTGCCTCGCCGCACTTTACAATTCCCCCGCCGACGCAATTCTGTGTGACTTCACTACAGGCGCGATTCCCGACGCGCGCTTCCCTGATCGGGTCCGCACACCTGACAACGACCGCGCGCTGCTCAGCTTCACTCCAAAACCGGCTGCGCAACCCTCGGAACCTGACGAAGTCCTCGCCGTCCTTCTGCAAACGATTGATTCCGCCGCGCGCACCGAAGATTTCAGCCGCGTTGAGCCCCTCGCCGCGACGCTCGCGCCCGAATCCACCATCATCAGCGCCTCATCCAGCGAATCGCGCCGCACCGAACTCTTTATCGTCGAAAAACCCGTCGCCGCCATCCGGCCCCCCGCGCCATTTCTTACCGAAGTCATGGACCTGGAAGCCATCGCCGCCTCCGCCCGCGAATCCGCCAGCGCCACCTCCGGCGATTCTTCAGCCTGCTCCCAGAGCGGAGATCCCGACGCTTGCGAAGCTGCCAAAGAACAAGTCGTAGCCGAAATGAACGCCGTCGCCGAAGAATTTGTCGCCGAACAGCGCCATCACGCGCCCGCATCCTCGGCAATTTCCGCGCACGAGCGCCCGCAAGATCGCCGTCAGAAACGCCGCGCGCTCATCTCTGCTCCCATTCGCGTGCGCACCGTGGTCGCGGAATCCACCGGCAACCAGGAAATCGCCACCACTTTCGACGTTTCGCGCTCCGGCATCCTGTTCCACACCCAGCTCGATTGCTACTCCCGCGGCATGCATGTCGCCGTCGTTTTTCCGTACAGCAAATCTCCCAAAGCCGTTCACCAGGAGAAAAAAGGCCGCGTCGTTCGCGTCACCGACCTCGGCGATGGTCTCCGCGGCGTCGCCATTACTTTCATCGCCGCGCCAGTTGAAGATCACTCCGCTGGGCGCGAGGCGGCGCAGGAGGCGGCCGAGAACGATAGCTACGCGCCGCCCGCCCAGACCGAGACCGCCGCAGCCAAAGCAAAAAAACCGATGGTCCTCGCGGTTGATTCCGATGACCAGCTGCGCGAGAGCCTCAAGCTCTACCTCGAGAACGAAGGCTACGACGTGATCGCCGTCAGCAATGCAACCGACGCGCGCGAGGTTCTCAATCTCTTCACTCCTTCCCTGCTCGTCGCTGAAATCGAAGGTGAAGGCAATCCCGGCTACGATCTGTGCGGCCACGTCAAAGCTACTCACCGTCTCCGCCGGATCCCCGTCGTCCTCACTACTTTCTCCGCTTACCCCAGCGACTACTCCCGAGCCCACACTCTCGGCGCCATCGTCTGCATGGCTAAGCCTTACAAACAGGAGCGCCTCGGCCACATCGTACGTCTCCTAGCGCCTCTTCCCGAACACATCGAAAAAACCGCCGCTCCCCATGCCGCCGACCCCACCCGCGTCCCTGGCCGCGACTTCGCCGCCCACAACAACCGCGATCGCAAAGAAACCAATAGCAAATCTCTCCTCGGCAAACTCCTGAACAAATTCCCCGCCTTCCGCTGACGATGCGACGAGCGTCGTCATCCTCCTTGCCCTAAGTGATGTTGCGAAGGGAAGCCGGCGCCCTTGCTTCCAGCCGGCCGAAGGCTCTCTCTTTCTCTGCGCCCTGTTCTTCTCTGCGGTAGAAGTTCGCTTTTGCTTTCAACTCTTAACCATCAACTTTCAACTGTTGACTCCGCACTTCGCTGCGCTTCCATCACAATTCCATAACGTTGCCTGCGCGGCCAATTCACCTATCATCTACATCCTCTTTTCGCCCCAATCTTTGCCCTGTACCAATACTGTCCTCCAGTCGCATTGACCCCGTCCCTCACCCCGCACTACCCTCTCGCCCATGATTACAGTCCGCGTATTCTCGAACTACTGACGCGGACCGCAGTCGCGCTCGTTCCACAAGTTATCTCCCCAGCATTTAACTTCGGAATAACACTAGATGGGAGTGTGCCCGCTCTCTCCCACGGCCCCGGCCGAGGAGGTCTCAATGACACGTTTCACCCGTTGCACCCTGTTCGTGTCCGTTCTAGCGCTGCTCATGCTGGCCACCACCCTGCGCGTGGACGCTCAAAACAATTTCGGTCCGCGCGGCGGTGGCGGCCAAGAAGGCTCAACCGGCACCACATCCTCCAGCGGCGCCCAAGATCCCGGACCGCGCTCTGGCGCGGTCAATGCCGGCACTCCGCTTTCCACCCTCACCCCCGCGCAACTCCAGTTTTTCCAAGATGGCCTCTCGCGCTTCCTCCAGACCGACTCCGTCACCGGCCATTTGGCCGGTGAACCCGGTATCGGCCTCGGCCCCGGCTTCAATTCCACTAGCTGCGGCAGTTGCCACGCCCAGCCCGCCGTCGGCGGCTCCAGCCCCAGCACGCAGTTCTTCCCATTCGTCGGCCCCAATCCCCAGGTAGCTGTTGCGACGGACTATGGCGGCACGAACTCGATTCCCTTCTTCATCTCGGCCGACGGCCCGGTGCGCGAAGCCCGCTTCCCGTTCGCGGTCACTTCCGCCGGCGGGCTCACCAGCACTCCTGACGGCGGTGTTCACGATCTCTTCACCATCGCCGGCCGCCAGGACGCCGAGGGCTGCGTGATGGCCCAACCGAACTTCGCGGAGATGAATAAGCTCGGGAACATCATCTTCCGCATTCCCACTCCCGTCTTTGGCGCCGGATTCATCGAAAGCATTCCCGATGCGACTATCCTCGCCAACATGGCTGCCAACTCTTCTCTCAAACGCCAGCTCGGCATCACCGGCCATCCCAACTACAGCGGCAACGACGGGACCATCACCCGCTTCGGCTGGAAGGCGCAGAACAAATCGCTCGAGATTTTTTCTGGCGAGGCTTACAACGTTGAAATGGGCGTCACCAACGAGAACTTCCCCAACGAACGCAACAATCCGCCGTCCTCTTGCCTCTACAACCCCACTCCCGAGGACGAAACCAACTTCAACCAATCCGGTGATGCGATCCCGAGCGACATCGTCGAGTTTTCCAACTTCATGCGCTTTCTGACTCCTCCCGCTCCATCGACCACGGGAATTCCCGGCAATCCCTCCCCGCAATCTATTGCCGCAGGGCAAGCGATCTTTACGCAGATCGGTTGCGCCGCGTGCCACACTCCGACTCTCCAAACCGGACCGTCAAACTTCACGCCGGGTCTAGCGAACCAGCAGGCCGCGCTGTACTCCGATCTGCTCGTCCATAACATGGGTTCGGGTCTGGCCGACAACGTCTCCCAAGGCGCGGCCGGCCGCGATGAATTCCGCACCGCGCCTCTCTGGGGTGTTGGGCAGCGCATCTTCTTCCTCCATGACGGCCGCTCCGGGCCGGCAAATGGCGGCCTGCTCAACGCCATCCAGGCTCATGCCAGCTCCGGCTCCGAAGCCAATCGCGTCATCAACCAGTTCAACAACCTGAGCCCCAACCAAAAGCAGGAGCTCCTGAACTTCCTGCGCTCCCTCTAACCAAGAACGGCGCGGCACACGCAAAGCAACAACCACAATGCGCGTGTCGCGCCGCAGTTCCTGGGAACTTCCTCGTCGCAGTCGCACGTGCCACATCGCCACGGCTGATTTATACTCACGCGATGGCGATTCGCTCCCACAGTCCCCAGCGCCACTCGAAATTCCTACTCGTCGCGGCAGCATTCATCGCCGCGAGCGCACTCGCCGCCAGTGGCCAACTGAAACCCGCACCCAAACCTCCGCTCGAAAATTTCTACGTAGTGACCCAAGCCATATTTCACGCCGATCCGAAATGGGTTGATCACATCCTCGAAGTCCGACCTAAAGGCACAACCGACGTCGAAGTCCGCGAGATCCGCATAGCCCCGCTGAGCCCTGCCTGCCCCCACCACGTCACCGTGCGCGCCATTGAACGAGTCGTTCCCAACACCACGGTAAAAAAAGTCGCCAACCACTTCGACATCTGCGCGTTCACTGAGGATGACGTCGAATCCATGATCAGCGCCGCTAAACGGAAGACCGGCGCTCCTGCCTCCGACGATGATTCCGCCACGCAAACCATCGTCGCCCACTGCGGCACCAGGCAAAGAGTCTTCGAGCTCCCCGACAAGGATTCCCTGCGCTTCGACGCGCTCACTGAGGCCGACTCTCATCTTTCAGCGTTCTGGGATCTGGCCGCCGTCGTAGAAGCCCGCACGTTCGGCGACGATTTTTCTCTGGCGAAACTCACGCCCGAACAAGATCGCGAAACCCAAGCGCTAGGCGCGAAGCTGGTCGGCGAAATTAAATCCGGCAAATTCGACCAAGCCTTCGCCGACAACAACTGTCCCTACGCCGAATGCCCAGACCACAGCTCCGCCAGCGCCCTGCAAGGCTATGCCGGCCCAATTTTTTCTTGTCCGGAAAAGTAAATGCGTACGTGGCACAGGAGTGGGTGTGCCACAAAATCGCGCCGCGACGTTCGAGTTACGGCGTCGGCGGCGGGTTGCGTTCTGTGAATTGACGCTGGTGCCAGTAGGGGTAAGTCAGGGTTACGTTGCTGGCGGCATCTAGTTTGGCGACCTGGGCTGCTGTGAGGTTCCAGCCAACTGCGCCGAGGTTTTGGCGGAGCTGTTCTTCATTGCGCGCGCCGATGATGACGTTCGCTACGGTCGGGCGCTGCAGCAGCCAGTTCAGCGCAATCTGCGCGACACTTTTGCCGGTTTCTTTGGCGACTTCGTCCAGCGCGTCCACTACCTTATATAGATACTCGTCGTTCACCGGAGGGCCGTAGTCCGCGGTTTTATGCAGACGGCTCTCTTTGGGCAGCGGCTGATTGCGGCGGATTTTTCCGGTCAGGCGGCCCCAGCCGAGCGGGCTCCACACCAGGCAACCAACGCCTTGATCGATGCCAAGCGGCATCAATTCCCATTCGTACTCGCGGCCGATCAGCGAGTAATACGCCTGATGAGCGACGTAACGCGGCCAGCCGTAGCGTTCGGAGACATCGAGCGACTTCATCAAGTGCCAGCCGGAAAAATTGGAGCAGCCGATGTAACGCACTTTGCCGGCTTGCACCAGATTGTTCAAGGCGCTGAGAGTTTCTTCCACGGGAGTGAGCGCGTCGAACCCGTGCATCTGGTAGATGTCAATGTAATCGGTTTTCAGGCGGCGCAGGCTGGCTTCGCATGCTTGTATTAAATGAAAGCGCGATGACCCGAGCTCGTTCGGGCCGCTACCCGTTTTGAATGTGGCTTTAGTGGAGATCAGCACCTTGTCGCGCCGTCCGGCGATGGCCGCGCCCAGAATTTTTTCGGATTCACCTTCGGAGTAGATGTCGGCCGTGTCGAACATGTTGACGCCGGCTTCCAGGCAGATGTCCACCAGGCGCGTGGCTTCGGGGACGCCGGAATTGCCCCAGGCGCGGAACAATTCAGTGGTGCCGCCAAACGTGCCGGTGCCGAGGCTGAGGACGGGAACTTTCAGGCCAGAGCGGCCCAGGATTCTGAATTCCATGATTTGCTGGCTCCTTGAGTGATCCGTGGGTTAGATGGCCGGAAGCAGTGTAAAGTTTCGAGAAGATTTTCGCAGGCGGGACGCGCGCTGAACAATATTTGTTCGTCGTGGACGCCGATTTTCGTCATCCTGAGGACGGCGCCTTTGCGTCATTCCGGCCGAAGGATCTCTCCCTGGTTTTCTCTGCGTCCTCGGCGTCTCTGCGGTAATCCTTTGCCGCTGCCTATCTCGGTGCGTCCGTCCCTCTGTGGCAAAACCGCTGTGCTCACCGAGTCACATCCTCACGGTCGCACAGCCCACGCTAGCCCGTCCGGGCCTTGGCCCGTGGGGATTTTGCCGGAGATTTCCAGCGCGTGCAGGTCAACCACGGCCACGGCATTGTCGCCCGCCAGGGCCACGTACGCGCGCGAGCCGTCTGGCACGATCAGTATTCCGCCGGGACCTTGCCCCACGTTGAGCATTTTGGTGATGCTGCGCGTGGCGGCGTCCACGATCACCAGTTCGCCCGTGGCCGGGTCGGAGATCAACACCAGCTTGCCGTCTAACGCAAATTTCAAGCGGTTGGAATGCTTGGTGCGCGCGTCAATCGTATGGCTGACTTTGCTTGTCGCGGTATCAATGATGGAAACGGTTCCGTCGCCGGCGTTGGCCGCCCAGACCTCTTTGTCGTCTGGAGAAATGTCTATGCCTTCCACGGCCTTGCCCACCGTGATGTTCGTTTCTTTGTAGCCGGAAGGGTCCGAACTTTTTTCGATGGCGGTCACGGTGCCGGAGTCCACGTTCGAAGTGAAAAATTCATTCAGATATTTTGTGCGCACCAGCATGTGCGTGCGGTTCTGGCCTACTCCCAGGAGCCAGTCAACTTGGTTGGTCGCGGGATCGTAGCGCGCGATAAGTTTGTTGAGCTCTGCGGTGAAATAAAATTTGCCGTCGGCGAAGAGGATGCCGTGCGGGCGGCCCAGAGGCCCAAGATCCACGCGATGGATTTCTTTTTGCGCCACGAGGTCAATCACCGAAAGCGAGTGCCCTGGATCCTTCGCGCCGTAATTGGTGACGACCGCGAGCTTGCCGTCAGAAGATGCCGCGATTTCGTGCGGCCCTTCCCCGGTGGGGATGCGGGCCACGACTTTTTGCGTTGCGGGATCGAGAATGGCCAGAGAATTCTCGGCCTTATTAAGGACCAGAAGCGCAGGGGAGGGAGTTGGGGTTTGCGCTTGCGCGCGGCTGGGTAGGGTGACGAGAAGCGTGGCGAATACGAGGGCCGCGAAAACACCGATCGTTGTAGCTTTGGATGCGAGCATGGCGAGAAGTGCGATCGTTGTCGTCGCGGCGGCGTTAGATTTCGGTTTCATCGAAGCGCTCCGGTAAAAAAATCACAGAGGCATGATAGCACCGGATATTCCGCGGCGTGAAATGTGCCCTTTCGCCGTCGCCGCTGACCCTGTAGCGCCGGCGCCCCGCCGGCTCTTTGCAGTTGACTCTGATTTTGACTCTGTAGCGGCCGCCTGCTGTCGCTTTTTAGGCGGGCGCCTTTGACTTTTCCCAGTAGATGCGTTCGCGAATCTCTTAGTCGGTGCCTTTCATTTCAATGTAAACGAGCTGGAATGTGCTGCCGCTGCCGTTGGACTCGATGCCTACAGCGTGCTGCTTTTCTTTACTGCCGGCTTTCAAGGAAATTTCGCCGGGCTTGGGCTTGTCATCGTCGCAGGTCAATTTTTTCGACTTTTTGTCATCGCCGGAGTTAGTTGTGGCGGAAGCATTGCTGCAATCGAGCACCGTCCCGTACTTGGCCAGGGCTTTGCGGTAGAAGGCCGCGACTTTTTCGGGCGCGTCGGTGGATTCCATTTTCAGCACGAATAGCTTGAAGCCGGAGGAGCCGCCCCACAGCCCCATGTTCAGCGCCGAGCTGTCGTTCGCATCATCTATATGGCGCCGCGCGCCGGGGTAAATTGGCAGCCCGACGTCTTTGGCGCTGGCGTTCTTGCCCAGGTTGAACCCGATGCTGTCATTGTCAGAGGAAGATTGCTTCGCGTTTGAATCCTTCTGATCCTGTGCCGCAAGCGGCAGCGCCGCGAGCAGCATGAGGACGAAAAGCGCGGAGCGAAGGGCGCGATGGCCGTGCGAGCTTGTGAAGGTGCGTGACGTGATGATTTTTGCGTCGAGATTCGTGGCGCTGAGGATTTTCATTTTGTGCTCCCGTGTGCGAACGATTATACATACGCGAACTGGCGCGCGAATGTTCCATCGTCTCGGAAGCAGATGGCGGCCGCAAATCCGCGAAATTGCGCAGGCAACATCGAACTAAGGGATGGAATCACAGCGGGCAGCGGAATGGGGCGACTTTTCAAATTCGGCGAGCGCGCCAGCGGGCTTTTCGTGCTCGTTGCGTTTCTGTCATCTTGTGCGCAAGGTCAAAGCGCAGAGTCAGCAGGCGCGCAGCAGCCGGGCATGCCGCAGGCGCAAAATAAAATTCGAGTTCATACCGAGGAAGTGGTCGCTCCGGTCACCGTGCTCGACAAGCAAGGCGCCCCGGTGCTGGACCTGACGCAAAAAGATTTTCACATTTTCGACAATGGTGTCGAGCAGACGATTGATCACTGGGACATGGGCGGCGACCCGTTGGCAGTGGCGCTGGTGATCGAAACCAGCTCGCATATATCGATGATGGCGCCGGTGATACACAACATGGGCAGCATCTTCACCGAAACGGTGATGGCGCTGAATGGCGAAGCAGCGGTGATCACATATGACAGCACAGTGGATGTGAGACAGCCATTCACACACGATCATGACGATGTGCAGGCGGCGATTGCCCAGGTGAAATTCGAAGCGCCGGAGATGCGGTTGTACGATGCGATGGCGGAGGGGGTGGAGCAGCTGAAAACGCGGCCCGTCAAATATCGGCGGGTGATGCTGATTGTGGGCGAGTCGCAGGATATCGCGAGCGATACGAAGTTGGGCCTGGTCTTGCGCGACGCGCAGCTGGCGAACATCGCGATTTACGCGGTGGGGCCGAGCAGTAGCACTGCGGACTTGCGTTTTGGGGCCAAGCCGCCGAGCAGAAAAATCAAATATCCGCCGGGAGTGATGACTGGACCGACGCGTCCTGGAGCGATGCAGATCCCGGGGAACGGAGGTTCGCCAGGCGGAACCCTTGATCTGATGCCCGTGGCGATTTGGTTGATTACGCGAGGAACCAACGAGATAAGTAATCATCAGCTGGCAGTGGCTGCCGCGGCGACGGGAGGCGTGCATTATCGGGCGCTGAAGGATCGTGCAGTGCACACGGCGCTGGATCAGATCGGCAGCGAACTCCACGCACAGTACATCATCGGTTACGCGCCGTCGGCCGAGCGGACTGCGGGCTTCCACGAGATCAAAGTTACGGTGACGCGGCCGAACGTGACGGTGCGAACGCGCCTTGGATATTTTGTGGTGGCGCCCGCAGACGCGTCTGACCCAGACACGGGAGCAAAACCGCAGCCTTGAGGCGAGAAATCTTTCGCTACGAGTGACGAAAAGTCGTGACGCGGCGGAATGCGCCGTAGCGCTACAAAACGGCGTGAAATAGGCCTGGAAGCGCTGTTTCAGAATGGTACGTTCGTAATATTGCGGCCCGCGGTCGGTTCACGCATTCTGCTGTTGGAGGAAATACCGCCATGAAAGCCGCAGCGTCGTTGTTGGTCGCAGGGTTGATGTGGGCAGGTGCCGCGCAGGGACAGCAAGCGGTGACGCTGCAGATGCAGTGCCGGAATTTGAGTGCTTCCGGGAATTTCATGGTGGCTGGCGAGTCTTATGTGGACGGAATGGCTTGCCATCCCGTAGCTTCATCGGCGGCAAATTCTGCCGCGAACACCGCGGAGCCGGCCACGCTGGCCCAGACCCAGGCTTTCGCTGGGGCGCCTGCTTATGCCTACGCTTCGGCTCCAGCATTGGCTGTTGCACCGGTGAAGGCTGCTGTCGCGCTGCGTCCCTCGGTGTACATCGAACCGATGCAGGGGCTGGGCGGCTACTTGTCAGTCGCGTTTGAGAAGAAGCATGTGCCGCTGGCGCCGGTGGTGAACGAAGAACGTGCGACTTATGTGCTGCACCTTTATTGGGGCGATTCCAATGCGAATGACAAACATGCGGATCGTTCCGCGGACGGAACGCCGACTTTGCAACTCGTCGAACGCAGTTCCGGGACCGTCGTGTTTGCTTATCCCCTCAATCGCGCGAACACCTGGCACGGCGAGCGGTTTACCGCCGAAACCTTCGCCAGCCAGGTGAAGGAGCAAATCGCAAAGAGGTAAGCGATGACCGTGTTGCTTCCGAGAAGGTAACGGCCGAGGGAGTTTTAGATTCATAGCAGTGCGCTCATCGTGGCACAGCCACAGGAGTGGCTGTGCCACGTTTCGGAGTTAGCACCCACTCAAACTGTTTGCGAAATTGCGCGAATTGCAATCTCAACTCCGCAACCTCAGTCCGCAACTCCGTGACCTCTCGTTCCAATCGCGCGATTCTGCCGCCGTCTTCGGTGTGGTCGCCGGAATTCCCAGCTACGCGGTCGAGCGCGACGGTCGTTTCGCCGACGGCGGCGTCATACGTCACATCTCCCGACATCAGATGCACGTATCGCGATTCCTTGGTTCCCGGCTGCCGCGCCAGCACCTTCACCAACGCCGGCTCCCTCTGCATCAATTTCTGCAAGGCCGCCTGCACGTCACTTAACTCCTCAAAGTGATGCAACCGCTCCGCGCGGCCGCGTATTTCGCCGGGAGTCTGCGAGCCTCGCAGCAACAACACGCACAAAACCGCGATTTCCGGCCGCGTGAAATTAAATGCCTCGCCCAGCCGGTGCTCGTACTTGCGCACGCGGCTGTCATTCGTATCCGCCGCGCCTGCCAATTCCAGATCGCTCAGGCTGCGCAACGCCGCGCTGACCGCATTTTCGTCCAGATTCATCACCGGCTCGCGATTCGATTTCTGATTGCAAGCATTCACCAGCGCATTCAAAGAAAGCGGATAATATTCCGGCGTGTTGATTTCCTTCTCCACGAGCGCACCGAGCACCCGCGCCGCCGCTTCACTCAAGTTCATTTCCATGAAAAAACCTCGTTTCCCGTGGACTAATGCACTGCTACGCGCTGCGGCGCCGCGTTCAAAATCCCCTGAAGCACTTTCAAATCGCCATCCACCGGCCCCGTCTTCAAGTGCGAAATGTCTAACCCCAAAATGTGCGCGATCAGCGGGTACAAATTCACATTCTCAAATGGCGCTAGCTTCTCGCCAGGACGTATGTCCGGGCCCGCGGCAAAAAATATCGCCTTCATCTCTTTCATATTCGCCGGATCGTAGCCGTGCATACCGGCAGGCGGGAGGTATAGTTGCATGACGTCCTGTGGGGTTCTCGCAATCGCAGGCCGCGTCGGGGGATTCACGCTTAGCAGATACGGCCCGGTAGCGACAACCACCGGGTCCCCTTCCCGCGGATTCCCGTCGAAGTGCAATCCCGCCGGCACCGATCCGCTGCGATAAACCTTAAACTTGTCGCTCTTCCCATCCAATGCAGCATAAATTTTCGCAGCCGCCTCCTCGGAGCGCGGATACATAAAACTCTCCACGCTCTTCTCCAGCAACCGCGTGTCAAAATATTCGCTGAGGTTGACCCAATCACCTTCCACTTTCGCCATCCCGTGATCCGCCACCACAACCACATCCGCGCGCAAATTCAGCTTCGACAATCCCTCGATGAGCCTGCCGATTTCGTCGTCCACTTCACGCACTGCCGACGCCACTTCCGGACTGTCCGGGCCGTGCGCATGCCCCGCACTATCCACATCGCTGAAATACAGCGTAATAAAATGCGGGCGCTTTTCAGCCGGCAGTTGCAACCACTGCAGCACCTCCTCGACGCGCTTGCGATTCGGATATTTCGCGTCGTACTTCATGTAATAGGTCGGCAACACGCCCTGAATGTTCGCCTCCGAACCTGGCCAGAAAAAACACGCCGACCTCATTCCCTGCTGCTCGGCCAATACCCACAACGGAGTCCCGCCGTACCAGGTGCCATCCGTCACGGTCTGCTCATCCCGGTAGCTGTAAACCTGCTTGCGCGCCGGATCGTAAAAAGAGTTCGCCACTATTCCGTGATGCTCCGGATAAAGTCCGGTGACAATCGTGTAGTGGTTCGGAAAAGTGATCGACGGGTAGGCGGGAATCATCCCATCAGGCGCGCTCGCTCCCCGCGTTCCCAAGAGATCCAGATTCGGCGAGTGATAAATCCGCGGATAGTCGTAACGAAAGCCGTCGAGCGAAACCAATATCACGTACGGTTTCGCCTGCTGCTCCGCAGAATTCGGCCCGCGCTCTACCGTGATCGGCGCGGCCAACGCCGGGGCGGCGTTCTGCTGGGCGCTCGTCTGCTGCGCCGCCGGCGCCTGCCCGCGCGAAATCCCAGTTGCGAGTCCCGCCGCGCCCAACACTCCAGCAAGCCAGATGAAACGCAGCGCCCTGACCCAATCTCGTTTACGCATATTCATCCCGTAGGCTCCGTGCCGGCGTCGTGCCGGCGCATTCCCGCATGACATTATCTTTCCTTCCCACTGTTTTCATTATGAAAATTATCCGGCAAATGTTCACGCACATTTCAGCTTCGGCGCACCGGCATCACTCGCCAGTACCGAAGCTAAAAACAAAACGCCGCCCGTGAAGGCGGCGTTTTGTGCCAGAGACGTTGAAATTTCTTGATTGTGTGGCGGAGCGAGCCGCGCGCAGCTGCTGAAACTAACTCAGCACTTTGCGTCGTGCCGTCAGCGCAATTCCCATCAAACCTATTCCCAGCATCGCCAGCGAGCCGGGCTCCGGCGCGGAGGTGACCGTCCCAGCGTAATCCAGCCCGTAGGAACTACCCGCCTCTTGATACACCACGAACGAAAGCGTGTTCGTGCCATCCACCAAATACGGTTGCAATTCCGCAAAGTTGAAAACGCCCATGGTGCTGGTCAGGCATCCGATCGGCAGCGACGAGCACGTGGGATAAGAACCACCTAGATTTCCCGACGCCAATTCCACTCCATTCAGCCACACCAATGTGGTGTCGTCGGCCAACACGTCCAAATTCGCGCCGGTAATTGTCCCGACCAAATTGAAGGTGTCGGTAAATGTCACCGCAGTTCCGTTGGGCACCACGGTGAATCCCGGAACCGATGGATCGCCGGTATTCGCAAACGAAATCCAGCTGGAGCCCGCCAGCGGCCCCGCCCACGCGGGATTCGGCGCGATCACCTGCGTCGCGCTGCCACTGTTATTGGTGGTCGCGGTCGAGCTCACGATCTGCTGCGAGTCCGCCCTCGCGTTCCACACGCAGCCGCTCGCCGCGATTAGCACAATCACCAGTCCGAATTTCTTCACGATTTACTTCCTCCGTAAAACAGGCCCGGCTTCTCTACCCTATCCATCAGCAATCACACGGAAATACTGCAGGTAGGCCGCCAACCAGCCGCTTGCACGCGCTGGACTTACCCATCCGGCGTCGCGAGCCCAGTCAGCGGGTTTTCCCTGGAACGGTAATCGTGATTCCCACCCGCTCGCATCACCCATTCGCGACATTTTTTGTCATCGGTGACACGCAGCAGCACCACTTCTCGAAGCGCTTCCTCCTGCGCAGCTTCGTCCAGCTCCTCTTTTCGATTCTCGAAGCTGGGAACGGAACGTGCGGTGCTGATTAACGCTGCCGTTATCGTGCAAATGGAATCAGCCCGGATCGAAATGCCTGGTTACGCAACGCAACCAAGAGTCAGCGTAGTCGCGCGATTCATTGTGAAACCGGCGGTGATCGGCAACGAATTGCGCTACGAACACTTCTGGAAATCGAGCCGTTGCGGCGTGACCGTTGCGCCGGGATCTACCTTCAAGGGATTTCCGTTCGCGTCCAAGCTGGTGGTTATTGAAGGCGGTGAGCAATCGGTCGTGCCGCCACCCAACGGGAAAAAGGCGTTCGCGCCCACCGAATACAGCACATCGCCGGACGCTGGCGCGGCGTAGCTGATTTTGCCCGACGCAAATACCCCGACGCTTGGGTTGCTTGCGGGTTCAATCAGCGTGTACTGAGCGCAGTTTGTGTTCGCCGGCGCGTTTGCGGGGCAATCCGTGTTCGACGTCACGGAAATATTTGAGACCGACGTGCTTTCCGCTGGAATCGTTACCACCAGGTTCGCTCCGCCGGGCAACGTGACTGTCTGCAAGGCGGATACGGACACGTCAATGGTCGCCGCCGCGGAGGCATTCGTCGCGGTTACAATTCCCTGCAGCGTCGCGGGGCCCGGCGTAGCCCCTGTTTCTGGAATCAACGGTGTGGCTCCCAGGTTGGTCCCACCGAGCACACCAACTGCCACGGTCGCGTTGTAAGCCAACCCAGCACCATCAATCGCGACGACCACCACATCGAATGTTGCCGCCGTCGGTAGCGGACAAAAATTGAAATTGCCCTCCGCATCCGCAGCCGTCTGCATGAAAATAACATCCGTCTGTGCACCTTCGAGTTGTTCCAGCGCGACGAGCACGGTGCCGCCCGTAATTGGTTGCATCGTCGCTGCGTCCACCACGTGCCCGCTGATGCCGGTATTGTTCGTGCTCACTTGTCCCGCGGTCAGCACCGGTTTCAGCCGGAACTTACCATTTCCTTCCTGGATGATCGATGCGCAGGCGTTGAAATCAATGTTGAGATCAACGTCCTGCCCGGCTGCGACGGTGATTGGTCCGCCTTCGATCTGTCCCGGCGGGATTTTCAACCCCGTGTTCGCCTGGCTGGAGAGTTGCAGTTCATGCACGCTCCCGTCCTGCAGAATTGCGCAATTGAAGCCTTGATCGCCACAGGCATTGCTTGCGGGGACGGGGCCGCCGCCACCGTCGTTGGGAACCAGCAGCAAACGGATTTGCTGGTAGGTGCCCGTGGGAAGCGCGGTATTCGATCCCAGCATCGTGAGAAGACATGCGTTCGGTCCTGCAGCGAAGAGATCAATCTGCATCGGCTGCGTATCCAGTTGCGGCGCCAATTCCTGCCATCCCGGAGAATTGTCGTCGGCAGTGGCACTGGTGTGTGCCTGCACCGAGCGGATCGTCACGTAGACGTGCTCGAAGTCGCCGTTTGGAAACTTGCAACTGGGTAGGTCGGTAATGCTTACGTTTATGCTACCCGTCCCGGCCGTTTGCATAGTCGAGCCGGAACCCGAGCCGCCACAGCTCGCCAGCACAGCTACGAGCACCAACAATATTGAGAGGCTGCCAATCCACACTAAGGGGGGCAAGAACTTTGATTTGATCTGTAATAAACGAGCCATGGTCGGTCTCCATCAAGATCGTCGGGAAGGGCTGCTGCCAGCGCCTAGGCGGGGGACCGGCGCATTCGTCGCAATTCTAAGGCGCTTCCTTCAAAGCGTCAAGCCGCGTGATCGGCGATTCCGATTGCCCTAGGTCCGGATTCATCAACGCGCCAACCGGAGAAGTAGAATCGCGCAAAATCCACACCTCCGGTAACGCAACGCCTGCCTCTACACCGAAATTTCGTTTTATGTTTTTTTGATCTTGCTCTGCAGGAGCGTGAGGAGCGGCCTATCAAGTTTGTGGCCGTGCCAGTCCTCGAATTTGGTTCCAGTTCGTTCGGTGTCGAGCACTCCAAACGGCCCACGGAAATTCCAGAGCGCCCACCCGGAATTGAGCTCGCCGATTACGTCCAGCGTATCGTTGAACCACGCGAGAACAATCTCCGGAGGAGTGCGCTTGTAACAACCCATCTCGCCAAAATGAATCGGAACGCCCGCCGCATTGATGGCCCCCCAAGGTTGAAACTGTTTCTGCAGCGTCTGCCGATCACAAATTATTTTGCCGTTTTGATCCTTCAAAGGCCACGTTGGAACGGGTTCAGCGCCGGTCAGCATCCCGCGAGCCCATTCACACTGGTAGTGGGTGAGCTGCATGGGAGTGTAAGTGTGGCAGCTTTGAAGCATACCGGTATCGGCCAGACTCGGGATAGGAGAGACGCCGGCGGGATATCCGTCGGTCACGACTAACCGCTTGGGATCGTGCGCGCGAATCGCGTCGTTAGAGGCCCGCGCGAGGCGGATGTAATCCGCGGCGTGCTTGCTCAACAGCTCGGGACTAAAGAGTTCGGCGGCCGTAACCGGGCCCTTATTCTCGAGCTCGGCCATTTCCGCCGCGCTCGGCAGGACGATCGGCTCATTCACAATATTAAAACTGAGAATTTTGCTGTCTATATGTTTGTAACGCTCGGCGAAATAAGCCCATTGCTGGACGAAGGCGTCGAATGTTTGTGCGTCCGAATATACGTTCGTTTTCTCTTTCGTTACCGAAATGCCCGTCAGTTTTACGTCCATCGTGTCCAAGATGCACAATCCCGGAGCGCGATGAAGGCAAATATTCACGTGGACGCCATATTTTTCGCCAAGCCGAATCGCGCGGTCAATCGGTTCCACGGCTTTCTCATTGATTGTTGTAAGGTCCGGCGCCGTCCAGAAACGATAATCCATCGGAAGCCGAACCCAGTTGAAGCCCCAGCCGCTGATCCAACGAAAATCGTCTTCAACGAATATGCCATCATTCTTGTACGGAAAATATTTCATCCAGTCGGCATCAGTTGAAAAATATTCCAGCAAATTGAATCCATACCAGGCCGGATTTTTCGCCGGCCCAGCGGAGACCGGAACATTTGAATCCAAATTCGCGGCCGCGTGCGCGAGAAAAGCAAGTTTGGCAAGCTGGAACGGAAATGCAGCAAGCGAGCCTACGGCAGCGGCTTTCAGCACCCGGCGCCGCGAGGGACGATCGCTTACTGTGTCATCGAAATTCGCAGGACTGGTTTCGTTCTCGTTTTTATTGCCCATTCAAAGTTCTCCTTAAAAGAGCCTGCCCGTACCTGTGGTCATCTGGCAGTTTAGAACGCCGTGCCGTCGAAGTATAAATCAACCACGCAAGCACGGCTCCTGATGCATTAATCCGAAAGCGACCCGCTACCTGGCACGACCGCGGCTCAGCGCGCAAATCGTAACCATGCTACAATTAAAGTTCCTTGCTCTCCGTTAACAACATCACGATGCGCTTCGGCGCCAGAGTCTTGTTCGAAGAGGTCAGCACGACTTTCTTCGCGGGACGGCGCTATGGCATCACCGGGCCCAATGGCGCCGGTAAAACCACGCTGATGAAGATCCTGACCGGCGAAATCGAGCCGACCAAGGGCGACGTCACGCGGCCGAAGAAGCTCGGCATCTTGAGTCAGGACCAGTTTGCCTTCGACGAGTACCGCGTCATTGATACCGTAATCATGGGCAATCGCCCGCTGTGGAAAGCTCTCCAGGAACGCGAAATTCTCTACGCCAAGCCGCACGAAGAACTCACCGACGCCGACGGCATGCGCCTGGGCGAGCTTGAGGGCATCGTCGGCGAAGAAGGCGGTTATACCGCGGAAGCTGACGCCGCCATCCTTCTCGACGGCCTCGGCCTGGAAGAACCTCTCCACGAGCGCAAGATGAGCGAACTGCAAGGCGGCCAAAAAGTCCGCGTGCTCCTCGCGCAAGCTCTCTTCGGCAGTCCGCCTGCCCTGCTGCTCGACGAGCCTACCAACCACTTGGACCTGGATTCCGTGCACTGGCTGCAGGACTACCTGCTCGAATACGAAGGTGTGCTGATTGTGATTTCGCACGACCGCCATTTTTTGAATAGCGTCTGCACTCACACCGCGGACATAGATTACGAAACCGTGATCATGTACAACGGCGGCTACGATGACATGGTGATGGCGAAAACGTCCATCCGCTCACGCATCGAATCCGAAAACGCGCAGCGCGAGAAGAAAATTGCCCAACTCAACGAATTCATCGCCCGCTTTTCCGCCGGCACACGCTCCGCGCAAGCTACTTCGCGCAAAAAAGAAGTCGAGCGCCTGCAGACGACCGAGCTAGCCCGGTCGAATATCGCTCGCCCGTACATCCGTTTTCAGATGGACCAGCATTCCGGGCGCCATCCGCTGGAAATCAAGAGCGTCGCGAAATCCTACGACGGCGTAAAAGTCTGGGCGCCATTTTCCGGCAGCGTGGCGCGCGGCGAGAAAATCGCGCTGATGGGCCGTAACGGTACGGGCAAGACCACGCTGCTCCGTTCCCTGCTGCGCAACGCGACCGGATTCATAGACGACGTTGATCACCAATTTCCGGTGGACGGCGGCCAGGTAATCTGGGGCCACAACGTAGCCGTTGGGTATTTTGCGCAAGACCACAGCGAATCCATCACGCACGGCATGAACGCGATCGAGTGGCTGCATCAATTCAAGCCGCAGGCCACGCAGGAAGAATTGCGCGCCGTCCTCGGCCAAATGCTGTTCAGCGGCGAAGAAGCCTTGAAGCAAACCTCCGCTCTCTCCGGCGGCGAATCCGCGCGCCTGATTTTCTGCCGCCTGATGCTGCAGAAACCGAACTTCCTCGTCCTCGACGAACCGACGAACCACCTCGACCTCGAGTCCATCAACGCGCTGAACATCGCGCTGCAGAAATACGACGGCACAGTGCTGCTCGTCACCCACGACCACGACGTAATAGACGAAGTAGCCACCCGCATCTGGCATTTCCACTCTAATAAAATCGAAGACTTCAAAGGCCCCTACTCCGAATTCGTCGCCGCCGCCGAAGAAAAAGCCTCATAGAGATTCGCGTGTAGTGAGCGGTGAGCAGTGAATCGTGGCACGGCCACTCCTGGCTGTGCACATTCGTCCGTCATCCTGAGCGCAGCGAAGGATCTCTCCGCGCTTTTCTTCCCCGCTCGGCGAGCCACCGTTCCCCGTGCGTCAAGCTACGAGAACATATCTTCAATTGTAAGGGTGGCCAGGAACAAGCGATTCGGTGTATTTGGAAATTGAGTGAATCCAAACTTCTTGTAAAATCTGCGACTTTCAGCCGGCCCGCGCTTGCATCCCTTCCGCGTGACACCTCCGGTGTGAGTGTGATAATACGTGAAGGTATTCGAACTCGGTCCCGTCGGCGAATGGAGCCGCACGACGGCCACAATTCGCAACCGTCCGCCCTCTCCATCGCTCCCGACACGAACCCGAACGCGATTTCGAGCCCATTAGCCGCAACTCATTTCGGCCGCACGATGCATCATAAAAAATAAAGGAGCATGAACATGAAAATCGTCATGGTGCTGACCTCGCACGACCAGCTTGGCAATACCGGCCGCAAGACCGGCTTCTGGCTGGAAGAATTCGCCGCACCCTACTTCGTTTTCCGTGACGCTGGCGTGGACCTCACCCTCGCATCTCCCAAAGGCGGCCAGCCCCCGCTCGATCCCAAGTCCGATTCGCCGGAAAGTCAGACGCCCGCGATGGCCCGCTTCAAAAAGGACGCCGCCGCGCAAAAGGCTCTCTCCCAGACCGTCAAGCTCGCCGACGTCAAATCCGCGGATTACGACACCATATTCTACGTCGGCGGCCACGGCCCCATGTGGGACCTCGCCGAAAGTCCCGTTTCCGTCGCCCTGCTCGAGTCTTTCTACAACTCCGGCAAGGTGATTTGCTTGGTTTGCCACTCTCCCGGCGTTCTCCGCCACGTGACCTATCAGGGTGAGCCCCGAGTGAAGGGCAAGCGCGTAACGGGTTTCACAAATGGCGAGGAGGCAGAAATGCAATTGACCCATGTGGTGCCGTTCCTGGTCGAGGACGAGCTAATGCGCCTGGGAGCCATTTTTGAGAAAGTCCGCAATTGGCAACCACACACGGTCGTTGATGGCCGTCTCGTCACCGGCCAGAATCCCGCATCATCCACTGGCACCGCTGAAGCGCTATTGAAATTGGTGGGGCAAAAGGCCGCTACCGCATAAATTCGCGCCCCAATCAACCAGCGCCTCGATCTTTCCAGCTCGCGATGATTCTGCCGCGGCCGGTGGCACAGCGCCGCCCCCCGCCGCGGCAATCGCGGTTACGCCTTCGCCTCGGCGTCGCGCCGGCGCAAAGCGGCTCCTTCCGGATCAGTAATGATATCCACCCACTTCGGATCCGGCGATGCGTCCGTTCCGTAATTGTCGTGCCAGTTCCACCACTTATAAGGCGGCGCCTGCGGATAACCCTCCGGCGAGTCCTCCCAAGCCTCCTGCCGCCCAAGGGCCGTCATATCCAGGTAGCTCCACGTGCTTCCCATCGCCTCATCGCCGCGGTTGTTGATGAAGTACGTGCGGAACACTCGCTCCCCGTCCCGGATGAATGCGTTGTGCCCGTGCCACTGGTCCACGCCGAAGTCCACGTCAAAGTTGTCTATCATCGTGTACCACGGCATCTTCCAACCCATTCGTGCCTTCACACGCTCGATGTCCTTCTGTGGCGCGCGCGAGGCGTATGCCAGCGTGGTGTCGCGCGCATGCAAGTGCGCCAGGTGCGCCACCTGATCGGCGCCCAGCGAACAGCCGCGGCAGGCGTGCTCCGGCCAACCGAACACCCCCGGCTCGAAGAATGCCCGATACACAATCAACTGCCTCCGCCCCTCGAATAAATCAAGCAGCCCAACCGTGCCCTTCGGTCCCTCGAACTTGTACTTTTTCTCCACCGCCACCCAAGGCATCCGCCGCCGCTCGGCGGCCAGCGCGTCCCGTGAGTGCGTCAAGGCCTTCTCCTTCGCCAGCAGCTTCTGCCGCGCAGCCTCCCACTCTTGCTGCGACACAATCGGCGGCGTCTTCATCGCCACGTGCGCTTTTCCCTGTTCCCCGTCTCGCTCTTTGCCCGTAGTCATCCCATTTCTCCTTCATCGCCTGCATCACACCAAGGCGATCGCTCCAAAAAATCCTCTGCGCACGCCCGCGCCGTTACGCTTTAGGTCCGTTCAGTGAAGCAATCAGAGTGTTGCTGAGAATGTGCATGATCCGAACCTCGTTCGACGTCTGCTGCGATAATTCTTTTAATCGCTGAATCGCGTTCTCATGGCCGGCCACCGTCTCCCTCCATATGACGGCGCCATCCGATAGAACTTCAAACAAGTCATACTCGCGCTCCATGCGTCTCCTCTTCGGGTGGGCCAGTTGCCATCGTGCCACCGCAGCTACACTAGCGGCTGTCTAACATTGAACATCAGTATGATCGTCGGCCCGCGCGATCGGACGCATGGCGATTCTTCCACGCCACTCAGTAGAGCGCCGTTGAATTGACGGGTGCCTGCCTGCCGCAAACTCTAGAATTGCGGCGGTGGCTTCCGGCGCTCCGCAACCGCCGCTGCAGTCTGGTCTGACGGCGCGATCTTCACTCCAAAGCCACAAGTGATTCACTAACAAGAATTCGTGCACGCTACGCTCGCACTCTATTGCAAATAAATCCTGGCCACTTCGTCAACGATCTCTTCCGGCTTCGAGTTGTCTGAATCGAGGTTGGTCATCACGATCACCGTCAGCCGCTCATCCAAATACCGCGTGATGCTCATTGTAAATCCCTGCCACGCTCCGTCGTGTGACACCGCGCGATGCCCGTCTTTGCTCGCCAGGTCCCAGCCGAATCCATACGGATACGTCTCGCCATTCGTCAGTTTCACCGGAGTCCACATTGCATCCAAACTCGATCGCTTGATCAACTTGGTTATGTACAGCGCCGCGTCCCACTTCGCCAGGTCCAGCACATTCGTATATAACGCTCCGTCCGCCGTCGTATTCAACGTCGGCGCCACCCACTCCTGATTCTTCCACTCGCCCTTTACCAGCCGGTAGCCGCTGCTACGCCGCGGCACAATATCCGCCTCACTGATAATTCGTGTCGCAGTCATCCCCAGCGGCCCGAATATCCGCTCCTGCAGAAAATCTCCGTAAAACTCCCCCGTCACTCGATGAATAATCACTCCCAACAGCACATACCCGGTATTGCTGTAGCTCCACTTCTCCCCGGCCGGAAAATCTCGTGGCATTTTCGCAAATGCCTGAACGAGCTCCTCCTCCGTATAATCCTTCCGGAAATTGATCACTCCCTTCTCCATCGTGTCTTCCTCGCCGCCATAATCCGCAATTCCGGAGGTGTGTGTCAGCAAGCTGCGCACGGTCACGTCATTCCAGGTCGCCGGTGCCTCCGGAATGAATTTCGCGATCTTGTCATCCAGTCCCAGCTTTCCTTCCTCCACCAACATCATCACCGCCGTGGCTGTGAATTGTTTCCCCACCGACCCCGTCTGAAATATCGTCTCCGGCGTAACCGGAATTCCCCACTCCACATTCGCAAGGCCGTACCCCGTCGCCTTCACGATCTTCCCGTCGCGGCACACCGCCACGCTCACCCCCGGGATCTTTTGCGCCTTCCTTTGTGCCTCCACTACGCTGTCCACCCGCGCCGATGTCGTGTCTCCTTCGCGCGCCTGCGTCTGCGCGCCCGTTATCAGCAGCAGCGCAATCACAGCCAGCGTCATTCTTCGCACAAAACTCCTCATCCCCGCTTTCCTTCACCCCGAACTCTACTACGGCACTCCGCTTCAGCCCCCTCTCTTTATCCTTCCATCGCTTTTTCGATGCGCGGGTCGGGGATCAGCCACATCACCGCCACCAGAACATAACAGGTGCAGGCGATCCACGGCCGCACGAACGACAGCGGAATTGCCACCGCGTAAACCACGATAGACAGCTTCCCCTTGCTGTCACCGCCAATCGAAGCCGCCAAAGTTGACTCCGTCCCCTGGTGCGCGATTAGCGCCTGCGTCAAAAGATAGTAAGCGGTTCCGGCAAAGAGCAATACCACCCCGTACAACGCCACCGGCCAAGCCCCAAAATGGTTCTCCCCCATCCAAGCCGTAACGAACGGCGTCAACGACACCCAAAACAACAAATGCAGATTCGCCCAAAGGATCCCGCCCGAAACGTGCTTCGCCGCTTGCAGCAAGTGATGATGATTGTTCCAGTAAATCCCCACATAAACGAAACTCAGCACGTAACACAAAAAAACGGAAAGCAGCGGCTGCAGTGCCGCGAGCCCAGTCCCCTGCGGAGACTTCATCTCCAGCACCATGATGGTGATGATGACGGCGAACACCCCATCACTAAACGCTTCCATCCGCCCCTTGGTCATACTTCCTCCTGCGTGATTTGCCTCGCCGCTCGCTAACCCCGCCGCCGCATCACCCCAAAAAACGCTTTTGAATATCAGAGCACCGACGACTGGCACAGGCGAACCTGCCTGTGCTTCTACTTGCGTACGTCATCCTACTTGCCCTGAGCGGTTTTTGCGAACAGAGCGCAGCCAAGCCTGCCTGCCGCAGCCACGGATCTCTTTGCACGATTCGCTCACTCGCGACCAAACAATCAGCACTGGCCCAATCTCTTACGCCACGTTGAGCTATTCAGAGTTCACAACTCATCGCACGTCACCGCCCCACGATTCCCTTTATTTTTCCTCCGCTTGGATGTACATTGCAGCCCTTCGCCACCTGCGTCATGGCCTCGACAGCAAAACGGAGCAACGCGCACACATCCAAAGCGAACCCGCGCGCCATTTTCAAATTGTTTGGCCAAGCGCCGATGCAAGCCACCATTCTTTCCCGCGATCGCGCCGGTTTCTGGATTCAAGGCGGCAGGCTGGCCGCATTCCTGGGTGACTGCGATTACTCCGGCGTGGATGTGGACGTCTGCTTCCTGTCAGCCAAGAAAGTCGAGTGGTACAAACTCGCGTCCGCAGGCTCAAACGCCGCGGAAACAGGCAAGTAACACGCGCGTAACAATTCGGCGCGAACTGCAGTTCATTTCCCCTCGGCAAACGGCGCTCGGCGTTCCGCAGATTCATGAATTTGAGTGAATCGCTTGCCACCGGCACATACTCTAACCCTCAGGCGTGCAAGACTACCTATCTGGAGGAAATCGAATGGCTACCATCACTACAAAAGACGGCACCAATATCTTCTACAAGGATTGGGGCACGGGACAACCGATTGTGTTCAGCCACGGCTGGCCGCTTTCCGCCGACGACTGGGACGGGCAGATGCTCTACTTCGGCAACCTGGGCTATCGCGTGATCGCGCATGACCGCCGCGGACATGGACGTTCCGACCAGACCTGGGGCGGCAACGACATGAATACTTACGCGGACGATCTCGCTGAATTATTCGAGAAGCTGGATCTTAAAGACGCAATCCTGGTGGGACATTCCACCGGCGGCGGCGAAGTGGCACGCTACTTGGGACGCCACGGCACCAAGCGCGTCGCCAAGGCTGCGCTGATTAGCGCGATCTCTCCGCTGATGCTGAAGACGCCAAACAATCCGCTGGGCGCGCCGATCGAAGTGTTCGACGGGCTGCGCGCGGCGCTCGCTGCGAATCGGCCGCAATTTTACAAGGACATTACCATTCCGTTCTACGGATACAACCGCCCGGGGGCGAAAATTTCCGAGGGCATTCGCGAGCATTGGTGGTTGCAGGGCATGGTGGGGAGCATCAAGGGCCACTATGACTGCATCAAGGTTTTCTCGGAAACCGATACGACGGAAGACCTGAAGAAGATTGATATTCCCGTGCTGGTAATGCACAGCGAGGACGATCAGATTGTGCCGATTGCCGCGGCGGGTCCTGCCGCTGCGAAGTTGCTGAAGCATGCGACGCTGAAAGTGTACAAAGATTTTCCGCATGGCATGCCTGCTACGCACGCGGATGTGGTTAACGCTGAGTTGCTGGCTTTCTTCAAGGGGCAGCAGAGCGCCACAGCGTAACGGAGAAAAGCTCAATTAACGAGAGCGAGAGCTGGCGCGTTCAAGTGTGGTCGCGTGCCGGCTCTCGCTCTTTTTTTTATTGCTGTTTTTTGGTTAGCGATTCGCCGATCAGGAGATTGGCGCACCTAGAGGCGTGCGGGTTCAAGATTGGGCGGCAGCGCGGATGTCTTGGATTTCGAGGACATGTTTTGGGTAGGGGTGGGTGACCAGGTTCAGCATGGCGCGGGCGATTTGTTGTGTGGTCAGGATTTGGTTGTGAAAGAGAAGACGGATCACGGGGAGGAACGGTTTAGCGATGACGTAGCTGATGCGGTATAGCCTGGTGCGAGAGCGCTCCCCGTGCAGCGGTTCGATGAAGCCGGGGCGGAACATGTATGCGGCTGCAAAGTGCATGCGCAGCAGGGCGTTTTCGGTCTTGCCTTTTACTCTTGCCCACATCATGCGGCCTTTTTCGGAGCTGTCCGTACTGGCGCCGGAGACGTAGATGAACACCATTTTCGGATTCAGGCGCGCGAGAGTTGCCGCGGCGGCGATGGTGATGCCGTAGGTGACGTGTGCATAGTCTTTTTCCGTCATGCCGGCGGAGGCGATGCCCAGGCAGAAGAAGCAGGCGTCGAAGCCGGTGAGTTGCGATTCGATCGCCGAATAGTTCCAGAGATCGGTGTGGACGATCTCGCGCAATTTCGGATTTTGTCGGCCCGTCGCGGTGCGGCCTATCGTTGCGACCAACTGCACGTCGGGATCTAGCAGACATTCCCGCAGGACGCCTTGGCCGACCATCCCGGTTGCGCCGAAGAGCAGGATGTTCATGAAGCGATTATTGTATTTTTCTAGCGGGGTGTGAAGGATTGAAATTGGCTAGTGGACCAGGCACAGGAAGCGCGGAATGGAGATACCGACACCCCGCGCCCGTCTTATTACTTCGCTGACACCCGGTAACTCGACGAATCTTCAGTTGGCAAACTATCTTCCTGCCATTTGAAGACCGTGGTGAGCGTATGATGATTTGATGTTAAAACCTATCCGGTTTTCCTCGTTTGCCGCCCTCCTAGCGTGGGCGCTGCTCCTCCCTTCCCCGGTAATGTCGCAGGCGCCGGTGGCGGTGCAACACACCGAGGGCGTGGTCCACGGGTTCCTGGTGCTAAGCACGTTGGAAGGCAACGCGCTCGCCGAGGGTGATGTAACCCAGTTTGCCCACGGCGATCGGGTGACCAGCCACACGATTCTTCGCTTCAAAGACGGCTCGATAAATGAAGAAACCGTCGTCTTTTCTCAGCGCCGTATTTTCCGCTTGATCAGCGATCACCAGGTGCAAAAGGGCCCCGCATTCAAACAACCCATGGACGTCACGGTTGACGGCTTAACGGGGCAGGCCACCGTCCGTTATACGGACGACAGCGGCACCGAGAAGACGGTGACCGAGCGGCTCAAACTTCCGCCCAACGTCTCGAACGGTATGGTTCTCTATCTGCTGAAGAACATCCGGCCCGATGCTCCGCTGACGACCTTATCCATGGCCGCAGCCGCGCCAAAACCGCGGCTTGTGAAACTCTTGATCTCTCCCGAGGGCGAAGATTCGTTCTCGGCCGGAGGCATCGCCCGCAAAGCTACGCGTTATGACGTGAAGGTTGATATCGGAGGCGTCGCGGGAGTAGTGGCGCCGCTTGTCGGCAAGCAGCCCGCAGACACTCACATCTGGATTCTCGGTGGCGATGCCCCGTCCTTCGTCAAGTCAGAGGGTCCGCTTTACAACGGTGGTCCTATCTGGCGGATCGAATTGACGAGTCCGATCTGGCACGATCATTAGGAACTGCTGATCGGCTTTGATTCGCATCCGCCATTGTGAGCTGCGTTGACTTGGGTGCGGGCGCATCCTAGAATGACGGCGACATGACGGACTTGAACCTTCCTGCTGGGCAAATCATCACGCATTACCGCATCGTCGAAAAAATTGGCGGCGGAGGCATGGGCGTGGTCTATCGCGCCGAAGACACCAAACTGAAGCGCCAGGTGGCGCTGAAATTCTTGCCGCCGGACGTTCTGAAGGATGAGGCGGCTCTTTCCCGATTTCAGCGCGAGGCGCAAGCTGCTTCGGCGCTGAACCACCCCAGCATTTGCACGATCTACGACATTGATGAAGACGGCGGCACACCCTTCATCGCGATGGAACTGCTGAAGGGCGCGACGCTGAAGCACCGCATCAACGGCAAGCCGTTGACGTTGGACAATGTGCTGGAAATCGGGATTGATGTGGCGGACGCCCTGGAAGCGGCGCACGCGGAAGGCATCGTGCATCGCGACATCAAGCCGGCGAATATTTTCGTGATGGACCGCGGGCAAGCAAAGGTGCTGGATTTTGGGCTGGCGAAACAGATGGTAGTAGCGCGGGGAGTGAGCGAGGCGGTGACGGTCGGCGGCGCGACACTGGACAGCGATCCGAATCTCACCAGTCCGGGATTAGCGCTGGGTACAGTTGGATACATGTCTCCCGAGCAGGTGCGAGGAGAACAGTTGGACGGGCGCAGCGATTTGTTTTCGCTGGGGCTGGTGCTGTATGAGATGGCGACGGGGCGGCAGGCATTTGCGGGAAATACTTCCGGTGTAATTTTCGCGGCGATATTGGAGCGGCAACCTCCGGCGCCTTCGCAAGTGAATCCGGATTTGCCGGCGACGTTCGATCAGATCGTCGCGAAAGCGTTGGAGAAAAATCCCAAGCTGCGATATCAGCACGCTTCCGATCTGAGCGCGGATTTGCAGCGCTTGAAGCGGGACACGGATTCGGGGCGGTCGGCGGCGACAATGAGCGCGGCCACGCAAACGGCGGGAGCTATTTCCGGCGGCCAAAGGACGCAGCCCGGTTCTGGTGCAACGTCCTCGGTAGCGGCGGCAGCGCCCGGTTCGGGCAGCTCGGCGATCATGCAAGCGGCGCAGGAAAACAAGGGCAAGCTTATCGCTGGCGCGGCGATTGCGCTGCTGATTCTGGGCGTGGCGGGCTACGGAGTCTTTCAATTGCTGCGCGGGAAAGCTGCGACCGTGCCGTTCCAGAATTTTACGATTACCCAGGTGACAACCTCGGGCAAAGTCCGCTACGCGGCGATTTCGCCAGACGGGAAATATGTGCTGAGCATCGTGGAAGACGGCGGCAAAATGAGTTTGTGGCTGCGCAATATTCCCACCGGCAGCAACACGCAGGTATTGCCGCCGGAAGCCGCGCTCTATCAGAACCCCGCATTTTCGCCGGACGGAAATTACATTTATTTCAGCAAAGCTGCGGACGCGGCGGGGAACGTAAATAATTTGTATCGCATTCCGGTCCTGGGCGGCGAAGCGGTGCAGCTCGCGCGGGACGTGGACGTCGGGCCGACTTTTTCTCCCGAGGGCCAGCGCATGGCGTATTTGCGCGCCAACGATCCCGTAGTGGGCAAGTATCTGCTATTGAGCGCGAATATGGACGGCAGCGACGAGAAGACCATTTACACGGCTCCGACGCCGTTCCCTTCCGCGATGGCATGGTCACCCGACGGAAAGTTGATCGCGTTTATCCAGGGCATAGGGCAAGAGGCGCAAGGCGGCGTGCGAACCCTGGATATCGCCACGGGACAGGACCGCGCGTTGGCGACGCTGGCGGACAAATTCGCGACGGCGCTGGCGTGGATGCCGGACAGCCGCGGACTGATGATCGTCTATTCGGATCGCTCGACTGGCTTCAGCCGTTTCCAGATTGCCTTCGTTTCTTTTCCCGACGGGCAATTCCATCCGCTCACCAATGACACCAACGGCTACCAATCCGTGAGCATTTCCGCGGACGGAAAGTCCATCGCCGCCATGCAGCGGCAGGATACCAACTTCATAGCGCTGCTGCCGCCCGCGGGAGGCGGAAACGCGACCCAACTTTCGGGACTTCCGACGAATGAACAGATTCGCGCCATTCTGTGGGATAAAGATGGAAATCTGCTGGCGGTAACGCGCCACTCGATTGTGCGCGCGTCGCTCGATGGAAATCATCAGAGCACGCTATTGACAGACCCCAACTCGGTGATTGTCGCCGCGGATGCCTGCCCGAACGGCGGTCCGATCCTGGTGGATTGGGCCTCGCGGGACAATACTGGGAAATTCAATGTGTGGCGAGTGGATGCGGACGGTTCGCATCCCAAGCAGCTTACGCACGGGGCGGACGACGAGGCGCCAGTCTGTGCGGCGGACGGCAAATCATTTTACTACGCTGATCTGGATAAGAAGTCCGTGGTCAACCGCACGCCCATTGACGGTGGAACGCCGGAATTGATCAAAGCCAGCGCAATCACCAATGGATTTCTGTCGACGATCAGCAACAACACTTCGCCGGACGGACGATGGTTGCCTGCAATCGTGACCAAGGTGGATCCGGCGACGCAGGCGGATATTCACGCGTTGGGGCTGATAGACGTCGCCGCCAACACCGAGTCGTCCCTGCGGATATTTCCTTCGCAGGCGACGATTACGCAGCCGGTGCAATTCGCGCCGGGCTCCCAGAACGTGGCGTATCGTGTGATTGACAACGGCACGGACAATATCTGGATGCAGCCCGTGGATGGGTCGCCGGGGCATGCGGTGACGAACTTCACTACTGACCACATCCGGTCGTTCTCGTGGTCTCCGGACGGCAAAACGCTTGCAGTGGCGCGCACGCACACCGTTTCCGACGTGGTGTTGCTGCGCGAAGGTAAGGCCGCGCAGTAGAATCGCGGTTGGTTGGCGGTGCGAGGCGGAGGCGGCGTAGTGGCGTAGGGTTTGGTTTGGTTCGGTCTGGTTCAGTCTGGTTTGATTTGGTTTGGTTTGGCTTGCGGCGCAACCCAAATTCACGTTAGGCCACGATTTCTACGCTCCAGCCAAACACAAAAACTGTCATCCCGCAGGCCGCCTTTTGGCCGGAGGGATCTGCTTCTGTTGTGCGTGCGACCCGCTTCAATCCGCGCTGGATTCTGCGTCGGCTTCTTTTCCCACCAGCAGGCTGACTTCTTTCAAATTCTGATAAATCTCCCGATAAGACTGGAACAGAGACGTCTCGTGGTAGGGAACGTCGTGCGAGCGGCAGTACGAGCGCACAATTTCCTGGACTTTGCGCAGCCTGTTGGCCGGCATCGTCGGAAAGAGGTGATGTTCAATCTGGCACGTCAAATTGCCGGTGCAGAAATCAATTCCGGGATGATTTTTGATGTTGCGGCTGGTGAGGACCTGTTCGCGTAGGAAATTTACGGCGGTGTTCCCTTGCGCCAGCGGCATGCCTTGATGATTCGGCGCGAAGATCAATGTGAGATAGAGGCCCAAAAATGCTTGATGCGCAATGGCGAACAAAATGGCGTGCGGAAAGCCGAGCAGATACGTGAGCAGGCCGAGATAGCAGATCGCGTGGAGTATCAGGAAACTGACTTCGACGACGGGATGCGCGACTTTCGTGCGCATCAAGTAGCGAATGCTGTCGTATTTCAAAACGAAAGCCTCGAGCAGCGACAACGGGAAAAAAGAAAAGTGCTGGTATTTCACGGAGAGGCGCGCAAGGCCGTGTTTCGTTGCGGCCTGGTCCTTCGAAAACGCGAATGGAATCAAGTCCACGTCGGGATCGGCAGTAACGTGGTTCGGCGAGCAGTGATGGTGGTTGTGCTTGTCGAGCCACCAGCTGTAACTGAACCCGAGCAGCAAATTCGAGTGCAGCAGGCCGAGCACTTCATTGCCGGCGGGTCCGCTGAAGATTTCCTGATGCCCGGCGTCGTGGACGATGAATCCGAGTTGCGCGAACACGAACGCCAGGAACGCAGCGTTGCAAAGTTCGATCCAGAAATTATTGTGGAATTTGGCGATCAGGACGAAGGCGCCGGCGAACATGGCGAAGTTGAGGAGAATTTTGCGAACGTAATACGCAGGTTGTTTAGCCATCAGGCCGCTTTGCCGCACCAGAGTCAACAGATCCCGGAATTCGTCACCTGCCGTTGAACCCATCTTCTCCCCTAGACGCCTGAACAATCACGTGCATGTTGGGCTGGAGTTTTTGTTCGTGGTGCATGCGGACCGAGCGCATCGTCCGCCGATGCAAAGCACCGCCCGCGAAAGGAGGCGGCCGTTGGAAGGAATCTCAATCATAACCAAATGCGGGGCGTTGTCACTGGTTAATTGTGGAGGGGATTTCTCGGGAAAGCGTGCGGCGTTGACTCCATCGGCGTGGCGATGTACTTTCAGCGCGGGATTTCGCCGGCGGGCGGGGCTAAATCGTTTTGCGGAGGAGGGCGTGATGGTGAAGTATATTGCGATTGGGAGTTATTGGGTCGGCGTCGTTTGCGCGCTCGTTTCAGTGCTGGGACGATTGTGCGACGCGTTAGGGATTGCGTTCGTGCGCATAATGACCAAGGGCAACATGATTGACGTGCGCAGCTTTTTGGACGCGGGGCTGCTGTTTCTCTTTATCGCCATGGCCTCCGTTAGTTACGAGTGGCTGCAATCGCGGCAACGGGGTTCGTGACGGACGCGCATGACGTGGCGTGGCGTGCCTTGCAACCAGCGCGTATTATTCGGCGTTCTTGAGCTTCAGACGCGATTTGTTTTCTTCGAGGAAGGCGCGCAGGTCGTCGGCGACTTTGAGCAGGCGATCCCATTGTTCGTAATAGAGAGTGACCGGGAAGCGTCCCAGGCCGTAAACGCTGACGCCGCCTTTTTCTCCGACACGAAATTCCAGAGCGCCGCCGCGTTTCGGGGCGGCCGCTTTCTTTTCCAGTTCGGCGATGCGTGCGAGCAATTCTTCTTTGGTTGGTTCGGTCATGATTGTGGCTCCCAGTTGTTTACGAGTCACGTGATTTTACCATTGAAAGCGCCGGCGGCGGAGTCGCCTTGGGCCGCTGATAGATGCGACACCGATTCGCGGGCGGGAACGATAAAGCAGCGCAGACATTTCACGAAGGAGGCGAAAATGAAGGCAGGCCATTTTGCGGTTCTGGTTGTGCTGTTGGCAGGCGGTATGGGCGCGGCGGTGGCGCGCGCGAATCTGAATTCCAGCAATCACTCCAACGACGAAGCGCTGATCCGCAGAATTGACGCGCTCTGGTCGAACGCCGCGGACGACAAGGATCTCGAAGGCGCGGTGCATCCGTACGCCGACGACGCGTCCATGCTGCCCTTCGGCGCGCCCATCGCGACGGGGACCGACGCCATCCGGAAAACTTGGGCGACGCTGATGGCGAAGCCGGGCTATTCGCTGACTTTCGTCCCCACAAAAATCGAGGTGGCTTCCGCGGGAGACATGGCCTGGGAAATCGGGACCTTTCAGCTACGCTTGAACGATGCGCAGGGGCGTCCGATGGACATTCCCGGCAAATACGTGGTGACGTGGCGCAAGCTCGGCCCCACATGGAAAGTGGAAGCGGACATATTCAACACGGATAAGTAGCGGTGAAAGAAAAAATGCCGGCCGGACACCGGCGCGACGAAAGTCGCGCTTCGGACGAACTCGGCAGGTTCAATACCCGACAGGCTTGCCGCTGCTGCGGCCGTCGCTGGCGCCTAAGCGTTCTCCGGATTTCGGATCTATGGCGATGCACTCGGCGTCGCTCCAGTAAGGAGACCATGTAGCGTCTTCGTGTTGGCCCCTGACGATTTTGTATCCCATTTTTTCCAGCGCGTGGACGGCGTCTGGCGCGAACCAGGCTTCGACGCTTAGCACGTCTGGCATCCATTGATTGTGGAAGCGCGGGGCGTCGATGGCTTCCTGAATGTTCATGCCGTAGTCCACTACCCCCATGATCGCCAGCGCTACCGTGGTGATGATGCGCGACGAGCCTGGCGAACCGAGAACCAGAAATAATTTGCCGTCTTTCAGGACGATGGTTGGCGTCATCGAAGAGAGCGGCCGTTTGCCCGCGCCGATGGAATTTGCTGCGCCTTGGATCAGGCCGTCGCCATTCGGGGCGCCTTGCTTCGCGGAAAAGTCGTCCATTTCGTCGTTCAGCAGAAAGCCGAGACCAGTGACGGTGACGCGCGAGCCGAACCAGTCGTTGATGGTGGTGGTGACGGCTACGGCGTTGCCGTCCGCGTCCACAACGGAGTAGTGCGTGGTGTGCGGGGACTCGCGCGGCGGCGTGGGTTGCTGCCGCTTTTGTTGCGCGTCTGATGGCGCCAGCGCTGTGAAAATCGCGGGGCGCTGTAGATCTTTGCTCGGAGTGGCGTGATCCGGGTCAATTGTGGCGCGCCACGCTTCGGCATATTTTTTATCGGTGAGCTGGGCGATCGGCAGCTTGGAAAAATCGGGATCGCCCAGGAATTCGGCGCGGTCGTAGAACGCGCGACGGAAGGCTTCCGTCGTGAGATGGAGGGATTCGGCGGAGCGGCTGCCAGCCTTCGCCAGGTCATAACCTTCCAGAATATTTAGAGTTTCGATCAACACTGTGCCGCCGGAGGACGGAGGCGGAGCGCTGATTATTTCGTAGCCGCGATAAATGCCGCGCAAAGGCTCGCGCTCCTTCACCTGGTAGCGCGCTAGATCTTCGGCAGTAACCAGTCCCCCGCCCTGCTGGATCGCTGCGGCAAGTTCGCGGGCCATCGCGCCGCGGTAGAAATCATCGGGATTTTTGGCAATGCGTTCCAGCGTGCGGGCTAGTTCCGGCTGGCGGAACATTTCGTATTGTTTGTAGTAATTGCCATCGCGCTGGAAGATGCGGCGCGATTCGGGATAATCGCCGAGATGCGAGTCTTCGCGCAGATCGCGCGCCTCCTGCCATTGCAACGCGAAGCCTTCGCGCGCCAGGCGAATTGCCGGGGCCATCACCTGCGGCAGCGTCAGCTTGCCGTATTTTTTTTCGGTATAAACCAGGCCCGCTACCGAACCGGGCACGCCGATCGCTTTGTATCCATATTCGCTCGCGCCTTCGATCACGGTGCCGTGTGCGTCCAGATACATGTTGGCCGTGGCGGCGGCCGGAGCTTCTTCGCGGAAATCCACGAAATGAGTTTTGCCGTCGGCCATGCGGATCAGCATGAAGCCGCCTCCGCCCAGATTGCCGGCCTGCGGATAGACGACGGCCAGCGCGAAGCCCGTGGCCACGGCGGCGTCTATCGCGTTGCCGCCTTGCTGCATGATTTCCGCGCCCGCTTTCGATGCGAGTTCGTCAATGCTAGCAACGATGGCGTGCGGGGCGTGGACTGGATTGTGATCGGCGAGCGCTGGCGCGGCGAACTGTGCAGCGGCCAATAGCGTTACGATTGTTGGACGCAGTGACAGCGAGCGCACGGATTATTGCCTGCCTACTTTTCCGCGAAGGCTTTGGTAAACTGCGCCCGAGTCGTAGCCTACGCCGGATTTGAAAACAACCTCTGGTCTTTCGATTGCCGTGATGTCTTTGGCCAGGTCGCCGTCGAGCAGCACCAGGTCGGCTTGCTTGCCTGCGGCCACTGTGCCGATGCGGTCTGATTCGCCCAGAAACGTCGCGCCATTTTGCGTGGCGATGTGAATGGCTTCTGTCGGCGAAAAACCAGCTTCGGCCAGGAGTTCGATGTTGCGCTGATCGCCCAGCCCCGCGAGTGTGTGCCCATCGCCCGTGGGATCGCAGCCCGCCATCAGCACGCCGCCGGCGGCGACGAACTCGCGCTCGAATTTCATTTCTTTTTGCAGCAGCATTTGGGAAAACGAGTCCGTCGCTTCCCTGTAGGCGCGACTGGTCATCACTTTGGACCATGCCTCCGGGACCAACAGCATTCTGGTGCGGGTCATCAGTCCGTTACGATCCATCGGCGGACGCAAGCCACCTTCGAGAACAGCAAGTGTGGAAGTAATGGCCACGTGATGCGCGACGAGATTCTGGATGGTTTGCTTCAGCTGCGGGCTGTCAGGCTCGACGTTCATCACGATGTCTCGTAATTCCGCGAAATAATCGGGGCCGCAGATGCCCGGCTTTCGTTGCGAGTAGAGTTCGCCATCAGGCGCGCCGAACGGGCCGTGCTCCAGATTGTCAATTCCCATGTCGGCGGCTTCGTTGTAGCCCACCGAGCAGAGGTGCCCGGTGACTTTCATATTTAATTTGTGCGCTTCGTCAATTCCAGCGCGCAGTTGGTCGGGTGTGACGTTCACGTAGGCTTTCACGGATGTGAAGCCGACGGAATGCCAGTAGCGCACGAAGGCGCGCGCGTCGTCGGCGTCCTTTAGTTCGTACATTTGGGCGATCAGTGAAGGCGCGCCCTGCAGATACGGAGTGCTGAGAAAAAAATTGGGCCCGAGCATTTTGCCGCTGTCCACGCGCGCTTTTATGGCGAGGTCGCCGTAAGGATCCATGGAGCCGGTGGTGCGGGCGGTAGTTACGCCGCTCGCCAGATACAGGGGTGGAAAGGAAACCAATTGCTCGACCGCTGTGAGCGGGCCGTCGCCGGCGGAAGGATAGAAAAGATGTTCGTGCATGCCGACCAGACCGGGGATTACGGTCTTGCCGGTGGCGTCAATCACTTTCGCGCCAGAGGGAACAGCAACTTTCGCGCTTGCGCCCACCGCGGTAATTTTCCCGTGATCAATTACTACGCTTTGATCCGCTTGCGGCGCGGCTCCGCTTCCGTCAATCACTTCCACGTGGATCAGTGCAATTACTGGTGAGTTTTCGCTCACGAAATTCGGCGCTTGGCCGGGCTGCTGCGCCACGAGGCTGACGGCGACAAGACAGGAGGCAACGCAAAGACTGACCGTCGTGATGAATCTGTTCCGCATTCGAATTCCCCCGAAAGTGATACGGCGACTGCGTTGCCGGCCTGCCAGCATCCGCGCGAATTATACATGCGGTCGCGGCTGCGCCCACAGACCTTCGTGCCAAAGTGTGCGTCGAAGATTCTTACGGCCTCAAAACGCACGTAGGCGCAGTTGTTGTACGTTAACCGTGGCGGTATAGTCTTTGAGTAGAGGACTTCGATGACCACCGCCAGCGAAATTGATGAGAAGAATCCGACGCCGTACATATTTGTCAGCGGCGATGCGCAGCAGGAACATCAGGACGAGATCAATCGTTTTGCCAGCAAAGGATACCGGGTGATTGGGATGAGCCAGAATTCCGCGTCGGTATCGTACGGAAAGTCGGTCGTGGTGCTGATGGGATTTGGCAACTTCGCGCCGCACTAGATCGCCGAATGACGAATTCCCCGGGGGGACGATGAGCGCAACGATGGCGCGGGACACACACGAAGATTGGCCGGAGCTGCCTCTCGAAGCCTGGCAGGACACTTACGCAACGTTGCACATGTGGTCGCAGATCGTCGGCAAAGTGCGGCTGGCGCTGGCCCCGCGCATCAATCATTGGTGGGAAGTGCCGCTGTACGTGAGCGCGCTTGGGCTGACCAGTTCAGCGATTCCCTACCCCGAAGGGAACTTCGAGATCGAGTTCGATTTCATCCATCACCGCCTGACGATCAAGACCAGCCAGAATACTGCCGCGACGGTGGCGCTGAGGCCTCGCACAGTGGAGGACTTTTACCAGGATTTCATGGCCGCGCTCGCTTCGCTGGGCATCTCGGTGAAAATCTGGAAAATGCCCGTGGAGATTGCGAATCCCATCGCGTTTGATCAGGATACGCAGCACGCTTCTTACGATCCGGAATACGCCAACCGTTTTTGGCGGATTCTGGCGAGCAGCGAAAAGATTTTCACGGAATTCCGCGCGCGCTTTATCGGGAAAGCCAGCCCCGTGCATTTTTTCTGGGGCAGTTTCGATCTGGCGGCGACTCGATTTTCCGGGCGGCGGGCGCCGGAGCGGCCGGGGGCTGATGCCGTAACGCGAGAGGCGTATTCGCATGAAGTAAGCAGCGCGGGTTTCTGGCCGGGCGGCGGCGATATCAAGGGCGCGGCGTTCTATTCGTATGCGGCGCCGGAGCCGGCGGGATTCGGCCAAGCTCCCGTACGGCCGGCGAAGGCCTACTATCATCCCCAGATGAAGGAATTTTTGCTGATGTACGACGATGTAAGAACGGCCGCGTCGCCGCGCGAAGCGCTGCTGGAATTTTTGCAGAGCACGTACGAGGCCGCGGCGAATCTTGCGAAGTGGGATCGCAAGAACCTGGAGAGAGCAGCCACCTAGGTACGCCAAGACATTTGCACAAAATTTAAATGCCCCATCCGCACGCGAGGCGGATGGGGCATTTTGTTTTCTGACGTGCGACGAACTGTTCGAGCTACTGCGCGGCCTTTTCCGCCTTTTTCTTCGGCTCGCCGGCAGGCGCGGGCTTCCAGAATGTGGGGTCGGCCTTGATCATTTCCGGGCCCACGTAGCTGATGGCGGGATTCAGGGCGAACAAATTGATTTCGGCCAGGTCCACCGATTCGGCCATCAGATCGTCGAGTTTTTTCATGCCGTCTTTGCCAATCGCTTCCGCGAATTTCGGGCCGTTGGCGAAATTCGTGTCAATTTCCGCGGCGGATTTCAGCGGAGTGATGTAGATAAAGTAGTTCTCGGAGCCGCCATAGGCGCGCTGGTACATCGCCCACTGCGCGCCGGGAACTTTCGCGTAAGCATCCTTGACCAACTTCATGATGGTGGACCAGTCTTCGTCATGGCCGGGCTTCACGTGGAAGACGCCGATTTCGAAGTAGCGGTCGTGCGCAAGCTCGGTGCCCGGGTTCAGGCTGTAGTCGTCGCGCAGGACGAACATGCTGGTCTCGTAGGATTGCAGCAGGTCGCCGTCGGCCACTTCGGCGCGATCCAGCGCGGCGGAAAGCGTGGCATTCTTCTGTTCAGATAACGCCCCTTTTTCCCAGTCGGCGAAGGAATCGTAACCGGTGAAGAACAACGAGCGGCTGACCAGTTTGCGGAAAAAGGGGGGGGAGTTTGCGACGAGCGGGGATAGCGAGCGTCTAAGGGAGCATGCGAGGACACGACGAAGTGCAAGACGGGATGTTCAGCTACCTTTCCAGCGAGCAACGAGTGCCAGCGGATCATCCGCTGCGGCGAGTGCGCGTGCTAGTAGATGCGGCGCTGAAAGAAATGTCGCCGCAATTCAGCGCGCTGTACGCGCGCAGCGGGCGGCCGTCGATCGCACCGGAGAGATTGCTGCGCGCGCTGCTGCTGCAGTTTTTCTACAGCGTGCGCAGCGAGCGGCTGTTGATGGAACAGCTGCAGTACAACTTGCTGTTTCGCTGGTTCGTGGGGCTGAGCATGGACGACGCGGTGTGGGAGGTGACGGTGTTCACCAAGAATCGCGAGCGGCTGCTGGAGGGCGAGATCGCCGAGAAATTTTTCCAGCAGGTGCTGGAGTCGGCCAGGCAACAAGGGCTGCTCTCGGACGAGCACTTCACGGTGGACGGAACGTTGCTGGAGGCCTGGGCCAACCGCAGGAGTTTTCGCGAGAAGCAGGATCCGCCGACACGCGGCAGCGGATACGGCGGGAAGAAATTGCTGCGCGACACGCACGAGAGCAAGACGGATCCGGAAGCGCGGTTGTACAAGAAGAGCGCCGCGGGAGAAGCCCGGCCGAGCTACTTGGGGCATGTACTGACGGAAAACCGGAATGGCTTGATCGTGCAGGCCTGCGTCACGCAGTCGGCGACGCGCGCGGAGCGGGAGGCGGGGTTGCAGATGTTGCGCAAGATTCGCCGGAAGCAGGAAGGGGGCAAGGTGCAGGCGATCACGCTGGGCGGAGACAAAGGATTTCAGGAAGAAAAATTCATTGTGGAGTTGCGCGCGATGCAAGTGATACCGCACATCGCCGAATATGCGAAGCAATCGTGGCAGTGGCCGAACTGGTTGACGCCGAGCGAGCGCGAGGGGGCCGGCTACGCGCTCAGTCAGCGCAAGCGGAAGTTGGTGGAGAAGGCCTTCGGATGGATCAAATTTGTGGCCGGGCTTAGGAAGACGAAATTCCGCAGACGCCGGCGAGTGGACTGGATGTTTCGCTTGGCTGCGGCGGCGTGCAACCTGATGCGCATGGCCAAGTTAATTCCGAGCGAAGCGTAAAGCAGAGAAAGGGACGGCGGAACCCAGCGGGCGGTTGGCTGCGGAGGCGGAAAACCCAAGCAAAGCGGAGCGAGAAAATCGCAAGCACCCGCCCGCCACGCAAAAACCATCCCTTTTTCCGCAAACTGTGACGCCGCTGATTGCATCCATGCCGAGATAATACGCGGTGTCTTTCGCGGCGGCCATCGCGCGCACGAATCCGCTCTCGGTGCGCTGGTGCGGGCTGCCGCCCTTTCCGGGCTTCATTACTTCGCGGTTAATCACCAGAATCTTCGGCGGCATGTCCTTACCTGCGGAATTTTCCTGCGCCACGCCAACAGTTGCGGCGCCGATGCACATACAAGTACCCAACAATACGGCAGTGAAAACTCTCTTCATTTTGTGCCGACCTCCTCGGCAGTGACTCCTGAGCGGACTATCAGCATGGAAGGGCCGAACGGAGATCCCCGCACAGAAACGCGCTAAATTGGCTGGGATCGGCGGAAGCGTACTCGCGCTGTGGAATGAAGTCAAGCAAGCGAAGCTGCGGGCCAGGTATCCGTTCGCGCGCCCAGCAGACACCCCGCACTGTCAATCTTGACAATATCCTCCCACCGGACACTGCTATAGCTTGGCGCACACGTCGTCCCCTCAACGCGGGAATGCGCACAGAATTTATTGGAGGAACTCATGCATGGAAATGCGCCACGCCTCATCGCAGCGGCGTTGCTTTGTCTATTGATCGCAGGCTGCGGCGGCTCGTCCAAAGTCGAGCAGGATGCCAAAGAACTGGAGGCGTATCAAACCGCCAAAGATGCGTACATTTACGCCTATCCCTTGATGACGATGGAGATGACTCGGCGCGTTTCCACGAACTATGCCACGCCGGAGGGAACGTTTGCGCCGATGGGCCAGTTCGCCAAACTGCGCGAATATCCAAACGCCTCCTTCAATGCGGTTACCGCGCCAAACGCGGATACGCTTTACACCATGGCGTGGCTTGACGTTACGCAAGAACCGTGGGTCGTTAGCATTCCAGATATGAAGGGCCGCTACTTTTTATTCCCAATGCTGGACGGGTGGACCAACGTATTCCAAGATCCCGGCAAACGGACCACCGGAACCGGAGCACAAAAGTTTGCCATCACGGGGCCCGGCTGGAGCGGCACGGTTCCCGCGGGTGTGACCGAATACAAATCGCCAACCGGAATTGTGTGGTTGCTGGGGCGAATTTATTGCACGGGTACTCCCGAAGATTACAAAGCCGTGCACGCATTACAGGACCAGATTTCTCTCGTGCCACTTTCGTCTTACGGTAAGCCGTACACTCCGGCGCCCGGCATGGTTGACCCGTCCATTAACAAGAAGACCGCCGTGCGAGACCAGCTCAACGCATTAGACGGCGCGGCCTATTTTAAACTCTTCGCTCAACTCCTTAAAACGAATCCACCGACCACAGAAGACGCACCGATGGTTGCGAAGCTTGCGAGACTGGGAATCGTGCCCGGCCGGGATTTTGACTCCAGCAAGTTGGACGCCAGCGTTGCCGCTGGAATCGCAAAAGCACCGAAGCCTGCGCAAGACAAAATCGCGGCGTGGATGAAGGAAAGCCTCGTTGCGCATGACGCATCATTCGAAAATGGTTGGACGTTCAGCACCAAAGTCGGTACCTACGGCACCAACTACATTCAACGAGCCATGGTCGCATGGTACGGATTGGGTGCAAACCTTCCGAAGGATGCAGTGTACCCGACGTCCGAAGGCCCGGAACTCATCGAGAAATACAATGGCGGGAACAAATACGTTATGCATTTTGACAAAGGCAACATGCCGCCCGTCGATGGCTTTTGGTCTCTGACGATGTACAACGCACAGTATTTCTTCGTAGATAACCCGCTCAACCGTTACACACTAAGCCAGCGCAACAAGCTCAAGACCAACGCGGACGGCTCAACCGACCTTTACATCCAGGCCGCTTCGCCGGGCAAGGACAAAGAATCGAACTGGCTGCCAGCGCCAAAAGACGATTTTGTCTTGATGATGCGTTTGTATTGGCCGAAGGAGAAAGACCCGAGCATTTTGAACGGCTCGTGGAAGGTCCCCGAAGTAAGCAAAGTCAACTAGCTGCAAGTAGGGTGGAGGCGTGCAACGCGCCTCCACCAGTTGCAGCGAACGCTCCGTCGCCTGTTCGCAATCTTTGCTGCGGTAGAAAATCGCGTCCAGCTCATCTTCGTCGCCGAGGCCATAATGAGTTCACTGGAAATCAGCTTCGTTACGTTAGCGATCGTTTTTGGAGGCGCGCTGCTTGGCATGGGCCTGCGTGCAGTGTTGCCCCAGAGCGAATGGAGCGCCGAATCGAGAGAGGTTCTAAAGCTTTGCATGGGCCTGATTGCCACCATGGCCGCTCTGGTTCTTGGTTTACTGATCGCTTCCGCCAAGTCGTCATTCGACACGCAGAATGCCGAACTTACGGAGCTGGCCAGCAAAGCTGTCCTGCTGGACCGCATCCTCGCCCACTATGGACCTGAGGCGAAAGATGCTCGCGACACGCTGCGCAGTTCCACGGTCAGCGTCCTCGAGTTGGTGTCGTCCAAGCCGGCTGAGGGACCCTTCCAATTTGGGATGTCCGCCCATGGCGAAATTCTCTACGACAAGATCCAGGGGCTCTCGCCGAAGGACGATGCGCAGCGTTCGATCCAGGCCCAGGCGGTGAGCATTATGATGGCCATGGGACAACTACGTTTGTTGCTCGCTGCACAGAAAAGTAATTCGGTTTCGCTCCCGATGCTCGTCGTGCTGGTTGCCTGGCTTACGATTATATTCATCAGCTTTGGTTTGTTCGCCCCTCGCAATGGAACAGTGGTCGTCAGTTTGTTGGTCTCCGCTCTTTCGGTTTCCGGCGCGATTTTCTTAATCCTGGAAATGTACTCCCCGTATGCAGGACTGATTCACGTCTCCGGCGCCCCACTGCGCGCCGCCCTCGCACATCTGGGCCAGTAGGCGAGACGCAAGCAGCTTGCGTGGCGGCGCACACGGCGGGAATCCCATTTCAGTTTGTCGATGTATAACACTATGTGTTATAAATGACTATGGATCCCGACCAACTCAAGAAAGCCAGGCTGCACCGAGGCTGGAATCAGCAGGAGGCGGCCGCTCGTTTGGGCGTCACACAGGCTTATCTATCAATGTTAGAGAGCGGACGGCGAGACATGACTCCACTTTCTCGCACGCTGGTGAAAGTGTATGGTCTGCCGCCTACCGCGCTTCCGGTAGAAGAAGTGAGTGAAAACGCGGCTGCCGATTCCCTAGCCCGTGAGCTCGCGTCGCTTGGATATCCCGGCTTCGCGCATCTCCGCGGAAAAACGAGAAAGCGAAATCCCGCAGTTTTCCTGCTTACCGCTTTGCTGCAGCGGAATTTGGAAGCTCGCGTCGCCGAAAGTCTTCCTTGGCTCGTCATGCGATACCCGGACATGCCGCGCGATTGGCTGGTTCGAGAAGCTCGAGCGCGGGCGCTGCAAAATCGGCTCGGTTTTGTGATGACGCTGGCGAGACTAGCGGGCAAGCGGGACGATCTTCAATCACTGGAGATGGAACTTGCCGATAGCAAGCTCGCCAAAGAAGATTCCTTCTGCCGCGAACTGAATGAGGCCGAGCGCCGCTGGCTGCGCGTGAATAGGTCCGAAGAAGCCAAGCAGTGGAACTTGCTGAGTGACATGCGGCCCGAGACCGTGCGCTATGCCGTCTGAGATTCCCTCACCGTGGAAAGAGTTCCTGGCCGAGCTTGACAGTTTACTCGACCAGCCTATTCAGATGGATTGCATCGGGGGATTTGCCGTGGTCATGGGCTACGGTCTGGCGCGAGCCACGAACGACTTGGATTATCGGACGCTTCATCCTTTCAACCGCGTGCAGGATTTGCAACGGCTCGCTGGCCCGCAGTCCGCGCTCGCGCGAAAGCACGGCGTTTATACGCAATACACGGGTGTGGATTCGATGCCAGAGAACTACGAGGACCGGCTTACAGAACTTTTTCCTGACCACTTCGCAAATCTCCGCCTATTCATTCCGGATCCTTACGACCTGATTCTTTCGAAGCTGTGCCGAAACATCGAACGGGACCGCGAAGACGTTGAATTTCTGGCCACGACGAACCATCTAGATTCAGCTGTTCTGCGTGAGCGCTACAAAGAATTGGTGCCGAACTTGATTGGTCCGCGAAATCGGCACGACGCGACCCTGGAATTCTGGGTGGAAGCTTATTTTCCGGAGCCGTAGCGCTGGCCTTATCGCTCACATCCCCTGAAAGCATCCTGCCAGAAAACTGTGATTCTATTTTTCGAAGAGGGCGTTGGCTTCGGCGAAGGGCATCGTGCCTTCGAGTAGGGCAGTGTAGGTGCCGGACGTTTTCAGTTCTTGCGCGATGCGGCGGGTCAGGCCCAGTGTGGCGCGCATGATGCCGGAGCCTACGCTGACTCGGGCCACGCCCAGCGCGCGGAGGCGCGGGATCGTGGGAAGATTCGCGCCTGCAAGAATGTTCAGCGGGAATTTCAGGGTTTCGACGACGCGGCGAATACTGTTTTCGTCAGCGAGGCCGGGCAGGAAGACGCAATCCGCGCCGGCGGCGATGTAAGCTTGCAACCGCTCGCAGGCGCGTTCGAAGCGCGTGGACGGCTCGCCGATTTCAGCGAGAAATACGTCGGTGCGCGCGTTGATCACGATATTCACCCCGAGCCCCGTTGCGATGCGGCGAATCATGGCAATTCTTTCCACTTGCGCGGCGACCGGCACAAGCGCGCCCGATTCGTGATCCATGTCCTCGAAGTTCAGCCCCATGGCGCCAGCTGTAATTAGGCCGGCTGTGGTTTTGGCAACGTCGCCGTAGCCCGCTTCCAAATCGGCGGTCACCGGCAGCGGCACGGCCGCGCAGATCCGTCCGACCGTCGCGAGCATCAGGTCAAGCGGGATGCAGTTCGCCATCGGAATAACCAAGCGAGAATGCAATTCCTGCGCTGGTAGTGGCGATCGCCGGAAAGCCGGCCTGTTCGAAGACGCGCGCGCTGGCGCAGTCCCATGCATTCGGCAGCACCAGAATCTCCGGGCCGTGATGCAACGAACGGAACAACTCCGCCCTTTCGTTTTGAGTTTTCATCGCCACATTATATTCGAACGCGTCCGCGCCGGCGCGCTTTTGGGTTGGACGCCGCGATTTCCGGCGCGGGCCGTTTCTCTTATAAGACGAGCAAGGTGTGTGATAGTAATATAAATGTTACATGAAAGCTTCCTTGCAATTCCCCATGCCGGAAGAACGGCAGCGGCGCGTGGAGAAAGCGCTGTTTCACGGCGCTCGCCTGACGCTGGACAATCCCGCCTATCTTTCCGTGTTGCGTTCGCTGCTGGATGCCCTGCTGGTGCCGGATTTATCTTCGCGCGATTTGACTGTGGTAGCGCTGGGGATTAAAAGCCGCCGTGCCACTGCTCAGGTGCTGGCGCGCGAGCCGGGCGTGGCTGCTGGTCTGGAGGAATACGCGTACCTGCTGCGGCAGCGCGGCGTGAAAGTCACTTTGAAGAAAATAGATGGCGACATTTTTCAGACCGGCGATGTATTGCTGCGCGCGGAGGGCGGGGAGAACAAGCTTTTGAGCCTGGAGCGCGTGGGCCTGAATTTGTTGCAGCGCATGTGCGGAATTGCGACGGCGACGCAGCGTTTGCAGGAACGCGCGCGAAGGCAATGCCCTGCCACGCGAATTGTGGGAACGCGCAAGACCCCGTGGGGCCTGCTCGATAAGCGCGCCATACACCTGGGCGGAGGAGGCACGCACCGGCTGGGCTTAGGCGACGGGATCGTCGTGAAAAATAATCACCTGGCGTTGCTCGCGCGCCATGAAGAGCAGGCCGCGCCGCTGGCTGTGGAGAAAGCATGGAAGTCGCGGCGGCGGGCGTCCTTCATCGAAGTGGAAGTTCGCAGCGAAGAGGGCGCGCTAGCGGCTGCGCATGCGTTCAAGCGTTTGCGCGCCGAGGCTCCTTCGGCCACGCGTGAATATCCCTGCCTGGTGATGCTCGATAACCTGATGCCGGACGACGTGCGCCAGATTATTGTGGCGATGCGCCGGGAAAAAGTCTGGGAGGGCACGCTGGTGGAAGCCAGCGGTGGAATTACGGAAACCAACATGGAGTTATATGCGGCGGCGGAGGTGGACGCCATTTCGCTGGGGACGCTGACGCATTCAGTGCGCGCGTTGGATCTAAGCCAACGGATCGCCTAGCTGTGCGGCATACTTCCCCCGGTGCCTGCCAATTGGGCTGGCGTGTGCGACCTTCTCTTGAAGCGATTCTGGAGATGGGATTAAAATCAGGGCGGACTGTTCTGCAAATTTAGACTTTTCTTACGAGGTGGGCGATGATCAACCCACGGCCACGGTCGAAAATGTCCCGGTTATTTTTACCTCTGCTCACGGCAATTTTCTCCTGCTTATTCACGGACGCTCCAACAGCGCGCGCTCAGGCAATGGCGCTGGCTGCCGTGCCGGACTCTCCGCTGGAATTGGTGAACGGCTCGGCGAGGGCGGTAATCACGCCGGAAGGCCGCGATATGGCCATGGACCTGCTGGCTCGCGCGCGGCAGAACGTGACATTGCACGCGGCGGGCGTGCCGCCTTTCCAGATGAAAGTATCGTTCACATCGAGCGGCGAATCGCAATTCGAAGGCGATGGAACGATGGAAGAGTTTTACGCCGGCTCGGTGCTGCGCTGGACGGAACGGCTCGCGAGTTCCTCGCAAACGCACATCGTATCGGGCGGACAGACGTTCGCGACGAGTCCCAACGAGCCGGTTCCTCTGCGCGTGCAGATGGTGCGCGGCGCAATCTTCGAACCGATCGGGCCCGCGCCGGGGACTGGCATGATTCGCGCGCAGACGGTGGAGCGCGATGGGCAAGAACTCACTTGTCTGCTGCTTTCGGGTCGGGTGCCAACCACGCCGATGCCTCGTCAATGGGTGGAAACTGAATTTTGCATTGACCCGGCGACCGCGCTGCTGCATTCCTGGTCCGCCGCGCCCGGAATTTACGTGAACTACGATTACAGCGACGCGATCCAGTTTCACGGGCGCACCCTGGCGCGGCAAATCACCGTAGTCGTAGGAAATAAACCGGTGCTGCAGATTCACATTGATAGCCTGAAAGATGCGGACAATCTGGACCCGCGCATCTTTGCGCCGACCGACGAAATGACCGGCGCGGGCCCAGCGTTCGTATTGGGCTATCCGCGGCGATTTCCGCTGCGCGCGGGATTGCTGGAAAATTCCACGCCGCAAATGATTCAGCCGGTGATCGTCCATGCCACGCTAAGCAATGTGGACGGCCGTGTGCTGGAAGCCGAAGCGCTGCAGGACACCAACCCGCAACTCGCTCAGGATGCCGTGGAGCTGGTCGAACACTCGCGCTTCCCCGCCACCGGAGTGCAGCAGGAAGTGTTCATCAACGTGCAGGAGCACGTCGCGCAGTAGAACGCAACGCGCGGGCGCGACGGCTCGTGACGGAGTGCGGCGACGAAATTACTTCGAATGCTGCTTCGCTAGTTCGGCGGATTGCACGAATGCTTCCAGCGTGGCCTGATGCGCTTTGTTGGCGTGTTCCATAGCTTGGCGGGAATGCTCGTTGCCGGTGAGGTGATCCTGCTTGTCATGATGCGCGGCGGCGGCGCGGTGCGCGTGCGCGGCCATTTCGTGCAATTCGGCAGCTCTATAGTGCGAATCGTAGTTCATGATGGCTCCTTCTCTGGATGAAAGCTCGGCAGCAAATGCTCGTGTAACGTTAGCGCTTTGCCGCCGCAGTGTCTATCGCCGTGCGCCCGCGAAGCCGTTGACCCGCGGCGCCTCACTGCGAAATATCTTCCAGTGCCAAGCCGCGTGTGCGCGGGCCGAAAATGCCAATCGCCAAAATGACGATGGCCATGGCCGCGGCGATGAACGCGAATACGCCGCGCGTGCCGTAATGGCGCAGAAAGAAAGCGATCAGGAAGCTGGTGAAGATGGCGCTCAGCCGGCTCCACGAATAAACGAAGCCGACGGCCTGCGCGCGAATGCGCGTGGGAAATAATTCCGCCTGGTAAGCGTGGAACGCGATGGACATGCAATTATTCGCGCACGTGAGCAGCACGCCGCAGGCGATCAGCCACACCGGATCGCGCTGCCGCGCGAACAGCACGCCGAAAATGGCGATGCACGCGGCGGTAAAGACGATTTGCCATTTGCGTTCGATGCGATCGGCGACGCGATAGGCCAGCAGCGGCCCGAGCGGCGCGCTGAGCGCGATGAGAAAAGAATATTGCAAGCTGCTGGTCGTGGTGATGCCCGTCGCAATCAGCAGCGTGGGCACCCAGGACGCGAAACCGTAGTAGCCGATGGTCTGAAAAAAATTGAAAACCATCAGCATGAGCGTGCGCTTTCGATAAGGCGGGCGCCCTAGCTCGATCAGGCTGCCCCGAGTTTCGGCGGGTCGAGATGCGATTCCGATCGCGTGCGTCGCGCGCGGCTCGTGCGTTTCACTGGCCGCTTCCCTTTCGAGATCTTGCTGGACGCGCGCTTCCATCGCGGCGGCAACGCGCTCGGCTTCGTCGAATTTTCCGTGCGCCATCAGCCAGCGCGGGCTCTCCGGCAATCCGCGGCGAACGAACCACACTAAAATCGCGCCCAGCGATCCGGCCAGCACCACCCAGCGCCATCCCTGCAGGCCGAGCGGCTGCTGCGGCACCAGCCACCACGAAAGCAGCGCGACGGCCGGCAGCGCGGTGAAGCCGACAATCTGACTGAGCGCAATCGCGCGCCCGCGCAGGTGTCGCGGCATCAGCTCGGTGATGTATGTGTCTATCGTCACTAGCTCGACGCCGATGCCGACGCCAGCAATCACGCGCCACAGCACGATTCCGTGCGCGGAGTGCTGGAACGCCATCACGGTCGTCGCGGCGGTGTACCACAATAGCGAAGTCGTGAAAATCAGGTGCCGTCCGAAACGGTCTGCGACGAAACTGAAAATCAGCGTGCCGATGAGCAGTCCTGCGAAAGTAGCCGCGACGAAGCTGGCGAGTCCATTGAATCCGAAAAACGCAGCCGACGTGCTGGTAAAAAGCCCGCTGCGCACCAGGCCCGGCCCGACGTAGGCCGTGAAAAATAAATCGTAGTATTCAAACCATCCACCGAGCGAAAGCAGCAGCACCAGCGACCAGATGTAACGCGTTGCGGGCAGGCGTTCCAGGCGCGCGCTAATGATCAGGGCGTGATGACGCGCTTCATCTTGTGACGCGTGCGACTCGGACTCATTCGGCGGCAGGTTGCGCGGAAATGGAGGTACCGAAGACGACGGCGGCGGCATCGTCGCCAGCCTAAACGCTCACGAGCGCCAGCACAAGTCCATCTCGCTAATGTGATTGGGAAGAAGGCACACGAGTGGCGGGGGAACCACTCGTTGGGGAACGCCTACACGGAGGCAACAACGGAAGGGAGTCGAGAGCGCAGGTGGGGCCCAGCCCTTAAAATTTTATTAATAAGGTTTCCCAACCTGCGCTCTCATTTTCCCGCTCACATAATCGCGAAAAGCTACGCATTGGGCCATACAGTAAATACCTGAAATTTGGGCTAGGGGAATCCCCGGGTGTACCGCGCACGGGACGCGGCGCCGCTTCAGCGCACCTGAAGGCCGTGTAGTTGGGTCGGCGGCGGGACGATGCCGTTCAGGCGCAGGTAATAGACAACCTGGCCGTAGTGATCGGCGACGTGCCAGACGGCGATGACCGCCAGTCCCAGCTTGGTGTTCGGTCCGCCGTAGCGGCCTTCAACCCGGTCCATCGCGTTCTGCGCGTTGATCGTCGCCAGTACCTTGTTGCCGTAGGCGAAGGAATCGCGCAGGTATTGCAGCAGCTCGGTTTTGGTCTTCGCCGGCGCGGGACCGCCCTTTTCGCAATCAGCCGGTGGGGTCTTCCCTTCGATTTCGTTGAAGAAGGCGAAGTTCGCGCACGCCACGTGCTTCACTTGCTCGGCGAATGAACGCACGCCATCGAATTTCCCTCCCGGCGCGCTAGGGATGTAGGAATATTTTTCGGCAGGCATCGCTTCGGCAACGGAGAGGAATTGATCTTCGGTATAACTAAGCGCTCCGCCGATGCTTTCGGCGGTGCTCTTGGGAATATCTGGCTGCTGCGCGCGCGCCAGCGCGGCGACCGCAAGCACGCAAGCAATCGTGGCAACTACGGCCAACAGGAATCGCGCGGGCCAGGATGCGAATTTCATGGTGAGTGCCTCCAGTAACTACGCGCGAGATTAAACGAGCAATGCGGGAAATTGTAGTGTCGCTGCGGCGCGCGTCATATGGCGAACGTCGCGCATTTCTCGCGGCGATTTACTGCGAACAAAACCCTGCGCAAGCCTGGCAGCGTCGGCGTCTCGCCGGCGCCTCGCACTCGCTGTTGCTCTTGAATTTGTGTTTGATGTTGCCTGTGTAGCGGCCGCCTGCTTTTTCTTTTTAGGCGGGCGTCTTTGCCGTTGCTGTTGCTGTTGCCGTTGATTTTGTTGCGGCCGGTCCCGCTTTTGGGACCGGCCAGCCGCGGCGCACGCCGCGTAGGCAGCGGCGCAATGACTCATGGATTGTGGCTTACGCGGAAACGGCCGCTGCGGACTTCAGCCAGCGCTCCATCTGATCGTGGTCCACCAAGCCGGCCTGCTGCGTCACCATGCGCCCGCCAGAGATCACGACGAAGTTGGGGATGCTGCTGACGTTAAACCGCCCCGCCAGCTGCGGATGTTTCTCCGTGTCCACTTTCAACACCACTGCTTTGCCGGCCATGTCCGCGGCAGTGCGCGCCACTTCCGGCGCAGCCGCGACGCACGGCCTGCACCACCCCGCCCAGAAATCCACGAGCACCGGCACAGGGGAATTTTTCACAACCTCATCGAATAACTGCTCATCCGCGGCAAGTGGCTCCGCGATCGCCTGCAACTCCGCTTTGCAAGACCCGCACCGCCCCGTGCTCGCCAGAAATTTCGCCGGGATGCGGTTCTGCGTTTTGCATTGGCTGCAAGTGCGAATTACAGGCAAGCGAATCCTCCATCGGTCCCTACGAAACTCACTACCACATAGGATGCCACGGAGCAGGCCAGAGTTACTCTGCAATCTCGCATGGTCAGCAGGGCGTTCGCGAGCCGCTGTGGCACGGAGCGCAGCCACCGGTTGAGCCCGCGGCGCTAATCGGAGGAATGAATTCCGATTTGACAGGGAGGGTTATCCTGCAACACATTGTGGTGTAGTTTGGAGGTGGAGGGAGTTATGCGTCCAGACCGCGTGGAAGTCTCGTGGGATGCGGAAAAGTCGAAGTGGCTGATCAGAATCGAAACCGGCGAAGAAGTGATTCGTCGTCATTGCGATGTGCCCAAGAATGCAGATGATCAGACTCTTCGCACGGCTGTTCAGAAGGCCGTCGAGGACGAAGGCTACGAACTGGAACTCACGTCCGTTAGCATTCGTCGTTAGCCGTTCTTCGATTTGACAGCGCTGCAATGTTCGTTTTCGAACCGCAGTCGCACGGTGCGCGCGGCTCTCTCCCTGTTCAATTCTTGTACGGCGAAGATTGCCCTCAGGCCCGGGATCCATCGCCGATCGCAAATCTCGCAGCTATTCTGGGAGCCGGAATACGAGCCTGACATCGTCGCGGACTTGAACGCGCTCTCCATCGAAAAGAGTTGGCGCATAGCGCCACTGGCGAACGGCAATTTCGGCAGCTTCGACAAGCAGAGGCGGTCCACTCACCGGTTCCAGGTTCAGGACCTTCCCATCGCCGCCGATCTCCGCACGTAGCCGAACCGTGCCTTCAATGCGTTGCTGCATGGCTTCCACGGGATACGATGGATCGACGCGTTTGAGCAGCCGACCTGCCCGTAAGTTCTTTGGAGATTGTGTTTCCGGGTTGAAACCGGGGGGCATTGAGACAGAACGGCGAGAGCTGATCGCAATTGAGGCAGAACTGCTCACCGCCTCTTCCGGCAAAGTTAGCGAGGAAGGCGGGAGTGCTTCCCGCGCCGCCCCGCCCGACAACTCGCCTTGGGGCTCGTGCAATATTTCGGGCTTTGCTGAACTTCGAGGGTCTGGATGCGGCGCAGGCACTTTGCTGACAGGCCCCTGGACTGCAGTCGATTGCTGAGGAGCGGGAGCAGCGGTATCAGCAGTTGGTGGGGGAGCTGCTTCGTTAGCGATTGCTGGCGCCGCTGTCTCTTTGGCTGGCTCGCTATTTTGTTTCGGCTCCTCGGTGTTCGCGGCAGGCTTCGGAGGCGCTGGCGATTCCACGATGTTCTGGACGCGAATGGTGCCAGTGAGCCCGTCGAAGGTGCCCGTCACCAACACATCTTTCCCGACAAGCTTCGCGGCCTTCTCCTGATCGTCTAAGTGGTACCAGACATTTTTATCGTCGTCTCTCAAGACAAAGCGCACGCCGTTTTGGGAGACGATTTTTCCATAGAAGGATTGCGTCTTAGCCTGCGCAAACGAGGCTTGCGCGCCTTTGGATTCTGAGACATGGCCAGTCAAAAGCGCCCCGCAGAGCAGCAGCGACATCGCCGCCTCGACGGTAGCCGACTTCCGCATGCGTCACCTCGAGATCAAGCAGGAGTTGGAGCAGCCCGCGCGGGGGACGGGTCTCAAGCCCTATCTGTGCTGCATTTCCGCTACTGAATGGCCGGGGACAACACGCTAACGAAGAGATCTGTAAAAGTAAATGGACCACTCTGCCCAAGAAGCAGAGCTGGCGATATCCGCTCGAATTCAGTGGCTCGCGGCCGCTACAAACTCGAAAGCGTCCTCGACTGCCTTGATTCCGGCCTTCGAACCCAGCGAATTTGTTTCCACCTTCGAGTATTGATATTTCCGGCGCGGGGAAAAACGTGCGGGATCGAAAGCGCCTTTCGCGAACTGGAATATCCAAACATATTGACGGTGCGCTTTATCTGCATCGGATTCAGGCATGAGCGCAGGGTCGATCATTGTCATGGGTGTAAAATCCGAAAACCCATTGATCTTGTGAACGGGCTCGGGCATCGTCGCGCTGAAAAAATCCACGTCATGCGTGAAAATAATCACGAAATCCACTTTTGCAGGATCCGGGGCCGGACAGACATTCGAGAACAGCTTTTTCCTGTTTTGGGCGATCCATTTCGTCTGGTTGGGCGTCAGGCCGTATGCGGAAAAGTAGTTCTGGCAGGAAAGGTCCGCGCTTAGATTCTCCGGCTGTGAATCGGAAATTTCGTCGGAGTCGCTGGTCGGCGCCGGCAAATCAGCAGAAAGCGCCCTTGATGAATCATCGTTGGCATGGGACGAATCGCGTGGAACACTCATTTCGCCGTACGCGGCGACGGGTAGCATGGAACCGTCCGCGGGTGACTTTTTGTCGCTGGTGCTTTTCGCCGGGGCTTCGTGCGCCGAACCGGCTGACGGCGCAGCCGCAAACCGCGCCGCATCCGCGGCCGCTTTGACACTTGCGTTTGCGACCTCCTGTGCCTGTGCTTGCTTCGCGACCAGGCCCACGTCAAGAGCCGGGTCTTGGCGAACTTGAAGCGGTGCAAGATCGGCGATGGAGGTCTCGGGGATGTAGCCCTCCACTCCATTTTGAGCACGGATCTTCACGTAGTCCTTAACGCGCTCAATAATTTCGACGTTGTCCCCGCACTTAAGTTTCGCCTCGACGCCGAAGCTATTCAGGGAATCGTACACCCAGATCTGGTCCCGTTGCGAATTACACTTAAGGGCAGCGGGATTAGCCGACGCAGACCCCGTCAGAAGCGAAACGGCCGATACGCTGGCAATCAACAGGAAGAATCGCGCTGTGAAGTTCATCTGACCCCCTAAGTCGCCCTTGCCGAGGAACCTTGGCGATAGTCTAGTACTTTGGGCCAAGCGAACAACTGTACGAGAGTACAGAGAAAGTACAGGTGGGATTCCCGCCGAGCCTATTCGCAGAAAACGCGGAACCCGCGATAAACGCATTCATCGGAGACCGGCCCGCCACCGCTTTTATGTCATCTTGACTTTCGCTTTTTCTTCGCCTACACTTTCCGGCGTTGTCACCCCAATCCACGCTAACCACTTTGGAGGAATTTATGGCACTGAACGAAGCATTACTCCCTGAATTCGACGCTGAGATGGCCAATACGCGCAAAACCCTCGAGCGCGTACCCACCGAAAAATTTTCCTGGAAGCCGCACGAGAAGTCCGGAACGATGGGCTGGCTCGCCAATCATCTCGCGGACGTCCCGGAGTGGGCGGTGTACACCCTGCAGCAAGAGTCGCTGGACATGGCTCCCAACGGAGTCTCGCCCACCCCGCCTCCACCGCCCAAAACCACCAAGGAACTGCTCGCGAAGTTCGATAAAAACGTATCGGCCGCGCGGGCGTTGCTGACCAAAGCCAGCGACGCGGAGATGCACAAGCAGTGGTCACTACTCAGCAACGGCGCGACGATCATCGCCATGCCGCGCATCGAGTGCCTGCGCACGTGGGTGATGAACCACGGCATCCATCACCGCGCGCAGCTGGGCGTATATCTGCGACTGAACAGCATAGCTGTGCCGGCAACCTACGGTCCCTCCGCGGACGAAGGCGCAATGTAGCTGTCGCGTCGCATTTCAGACGACGGACTTCCCCGCTGGCAGCCGGCGGGCGGCGGAACTGCCTCTAATTTCCCGCGTGCGAGAGCATGCGCGGGTGATGAGAGGGGTGTTTCGCCGCTCCCCTCTCCTCGTCGGCCACTGCCACGGGTCGCATTCGACGGGCCTTCGTACGAAACCCTTAGGCCCAAAAATTTAACAATTTCGGTACTAACGGTCCATTCCCCTTCCGCCGTCCTGCTCGCTATTCTCCAAAAGCGCCATTCGCTCCCGGCGCAGGCAGGGGTATGGCTGACGCCATCAGTTCGACTTTCCTTCGCTGGCTGGACGCATCGGATTCAGCGTTAGCGAAGGCGCGCCTGCGCACGAAATTACTTCTTTCGCTGACCCTGCTGATTGCCGCGCTCATGTTTGCCACGCTGGCCGTCGTGCGTCACGCCGCTGAAGAACAGGTGCGCACGGCGGTGGAGAAAGATGCGCGCAATTCCGTATTGACCTTCCAAAATTTGCGCGCTGAACGCCAGTTTCAACTGGAGCGCGCCGCCGAATTGCTGGCGACGCTTCCCGAGTTGAAGGAAATGATGGCGGACGACCAGATGGCCGCGATCCAGGATGCGTCCGAACAGATGTGGCGTTCCAGCGACACAGAACTTTTCGCGCTGGCTGATTGGACTGGAAAAATCGTCGCGCTGCATACACTGGCGCCGGGATTTCCACGCGAAATCGCGGAACAATCGCTGGCTCATTCGTCCACAGCGAACGGAGGGGACGCCTGGTGGTTTGGCGGCGGCCATCTATATCAGGTTGCGCTGCGCCCGATTCAACTGCGCGGCGAGTCTTCAAAAATGTATCTGGGCACCGTGATCGTCGGCCGCGAGATTGATCCAGGCGTCGCAGCCGAAGTGGCCCGAATCGCGCTCTGCCAGGTAGCGTTCCGCTACGGTGATGAACCGGTGGTCAGCTCCCTTTCGACGATGGACGACGCGATGGCTGCCAACGCGCTAAAGTCCGCCGGCGGCGCCGACAGGATGGAAATCGGCGACAAGAGCTACCTCGTCAGTTCGGTCAATTTGACGCCCGGATCTTCCCCTCCGCTGACTCTGACGGTGCTGAAGCCCTACGACGACGCCATGGCAGTCCTCACGCGCCTGAATCACACGCTGATGACGCTGGGATTTCTGGCAGTGTTCGCGGGCGCAACGCTGGTCTTCGTGCTTTCGCGCACTTTCACGCAGCCGCTGGAGACGCTGGTGCAGGGCGTGCGCGCGCTGGAACAAGGTAACTATCACTATCCACTGAGTCCGGATAGCGGAGATGAGGTTTCAGAAGTGACCGCCGCATTCGCGCGCATGCGCGGCACGCTGCAGAAAAATGACGAGCAACGGCAGTCCCTGGAAAATCAGCTGCGCCAGGCGCAAAAAATGGAAGCCGTGGGCAGGCTCGCGGGCGGCGTGGCCCACGATTTTAATAATTTACTCACCGTAATCAAGGGCCATAGCGATCTGCTGGAAATGAAACTGGGAACGATGAGCCCCGCCCAGCCAAGCATTGCGCAAGTGCGCAAAGCCGCGGATCGCGCGACCACGTTGACGCGCCAATTGCTGGCATTCAGCCGCATGCAAGTGCTGCAGCCCCGCGTGCTGGATCTGAACTCGCTGATTTCCGACGTGGGCAAGATGCTGCCCATGCTGATCGGCGAAGAAATCGAGTACACGTTCCGCGCGGGCGATTCGCTGGCGCGCGTGAAGGCCGACCCGTCGCAGGTCGAGCAGGTGCTGGTGAACCTGGCGGTGAACGCGCACGATGCGATGCCCAAGGGCGGCAAACTTACTATTTCGACGCAGAATGTGGTGCTCGATCCAGCGTACGCGCGCAGCCACCCGCCAACGGTTCCCGGCCGCTACGTGCTGCTGACGGTGGCGGACACCGGCGCCGGCATGGACGAAGCGACCCGGGCGAGAATCTTCGAACCGTTTTTCACCACGAAGGAATTGGGCAAAGGCACGGGACTGGGCCTGGCGACCGTGTATGGCATCGTGAAGCAAAGCGGCGGATACATCTGGGTGGATAGCGCGCCGAACCAGGGCACGCGCTTTGAAATATTTTTGCCGCAAAGCGCCGCCGCGCCGCAGCTTCCGTCCGAAGATGAGCCGGCGGCCAAATATTCGCGCGGCAAAGGTACCGTGCTGCTGGTAGAAGACGAAGAAGCTGTCCGCGACTTAGCGGGCGAGTTTCTGCGCTCGAGTGGATACCATGTGATCACGGGAAAAGACGGCCTCGACGCGCTGGAAAAGGCGGAGCAGGAAGCCAAAGCGATTGACGTGCTGGTGACCGACGTGAAAATGCCCCGCATGCGCGGCACCGAGCTGGCCCAACGCCTGAAACGCGCGCAGCCACGCATTAAAATTGTTTACATGTCGGGCTACCTGGAACACGACTCCGACGAAGTCTTCGTGGCGGATTCCGCGCACCTGCAGAAGCCCTTCTCCCGCGAAACGCTGCTGAAAAAACTGCGCGAGGCGCTGGGCCAGGAAGCCGAACAGCCGCTGCAGACGATCTAGCTGTTTCCCATTGGGCAAACGCGCCACCTTCCGTCAAATCTGTCGGGACGTTCCACCGGAATGCGTTGTCAAGTAAACGCCGTGCAGTTTTAGACGAAAGTCGGAACAGCTCCGCCCGGATGCGGTAAACTGAAAACACTCAGTGCGAGCAAGGAAGGAGCGTTGCAATGCCCGCCATTCATGAAATTATCGTCAAGGACCCCGAATTGCTCGGCGGCACCGCAGTTTTTCGTGGTACGCGCGTTCCCTTCCAAGCTCTCCTGGACTACCTCGAAGGCGGTCAGACACTCGACGAGTTTCTCGATGACTTTCCCACCGTCACGCGAGCGGCGGCGATCTCCGCGTTGGAACTGGCGAAGTCACTGGTTGTTGGCCAGTTGGGATGAAAGTTCTGATCGACGAGTGTCTGCCGCGCAGACTCAAGAATCATTTCACCGATCATGATTGCCGAACGGTTCCCGAGGCCGGGCTCGCGGGAAAACGAAACGGGGAGCTTATCTCTCTCGCGGAACAACAGAAGTACGAGATTTTTTTGACGATGGATAAAGGTGTGGAATACGAACAAAACGTCCGAGGCCTTAGCCTTGCGATCATCATCCTGCGTGCTAAGTCGAATCAACTTGCAGACCTGGTGCCGTACGTCTCCGATTGCTTAGAACAGATAAAATCGATCAAGCCCGGTGAAGTAGTTCGAGTCGGGCTTCGCAAAGTTCCGGGATTGCCCACCTGAGTTGCCGCACTTCATTCAGCGAAGTTACCAGCCGTAACAACCTGCGTACGCGCCATTCCGTGGACTTTATATACTCATAAGACAAACTTATAGCAGACCTTGCTGCGTTGCATGGCAGAAAGCGTATCTTTAGAACTGCGGGCTTGCATAGGCACACGTTCGGGAATTCCACCTCAACGTGCAGCTCGTCTTCGAGCCATTGGTTTTTTTGAGCTGTGAGTGACAGGGGCCACGCCCAGGGGGTCCGCGGTCCGCACGAACGGGGGGTTCGCGCGGCAGGGGCGCGGAACACGCACGCACTCGGGCTTGGGTTTCACTTCGCCACGCACAGTTTAAGAATCACAGGACAACCGTGAGTGTTGTCCGCCCGGCGCTCTGCGCTACGTGCGCTTGTACCGGTCAAAAAAGCATGGCGAGGCGCCTGGCATCGCCAGCGAGGTAGCTATGAACGAAAAAACGAAGCACTCCGTCGTGCAAGCGTTTTGCATCCTCTTTCTTTTTATTCCCTTCTGGAGTGGACGCGCAGCAGCCCAAGGCGATTACACAGCGATTACGGTGCAGAATGGCGGCGCCATCGCCGGAACCGTCACCTGGACGGGTCCGGTGCCCAAAATTCCCAAGTTGCCGATCACCAAGAATCCAGATATCTGCGATCCAGAGGACTTGAAGACGCGCGATCTGGAGCGGCTATTGATCAACCCCGATGGCAACGGCGTAGCCAATACCGTGGTCTTTCTGCGCGGTGTCACCAGGGGCAAAGCTATGGATCTGCCGCCCAATCGCATGCAGCTCGACCAGAAAACTTGCCGGTACATTCCGCACATTATGATTGTCCCAGAGGCCGGCACGCTGAAGATCGAGAGCGAGGATCCCGTGCTGCATACCGTACAGATGTTCGGCGCCGCGACCAACAATGTTCCCTTTCCCTTCCAGCACCAATTCATCCCGGTCACGCTGCAACGGAATGGCGTGGTTGAATTGAAGTGCAACGCCGGGCACGTCTGGATGAACGCCAACTTGCTGGTGGTGAAACATCCCTACTACGCGGTGACCGACGATCACGGCGGTTACAAACTTTCCGACGTCCCCCCAGGAGAATACGAAATCGTAGCCTGGCACGAAGGCTGGCAGGTGCTATCGGAAGCGAAAGTGTTGGACGTCGGCGCACAGGTGGAAGTGAAACGGCCCATGTACAGTTCGCCGGTTAGCTGGACGAAAAAGGTTAACGTCAAGCCGGGCCAACCCACGGTGGTGGACTTCACAATTTCCGAAAAACACGAATAAACCGCGGCGCATTGTACGGAGATTGCGGTTTTTCACGGCGCTCGCAAATACAAATCAACGCGAATCAGCAGATTCTTGATCATACGGATTTATCTTTGGGCTTGATGGTGATCCCGCCCTGATCGTTTCGCGTGAATCTGTCGCTGCCCCCAACCTCGACATCGGCGAATCCGAAGTTAACCCGCGCTGCCTGTCAGACGCGAAATGAGCAGGTGGAAAAAGCGATCCGGATCAACGCCGACTGCGACTTGCGCATTAGGCTTGTACGGGATTTCCGCCTGCGGCGGCTCGGGTGCGCTGGTTTCCATCTGCGCCGATTTGCGGATGGGAGCGTGGCCGTCGTAGCCAATCGTTTGGCCCGCAGTCCATTCGCCGAAAGTTTCCACCTCCACGTAATAATCCTTGCGCGTGATCACACCAGGATTAATCAGTGACGCAACCGCCAGCGCGTCGTGCAGAGCAATGTCTGTCACTTCCCCGCCCTTGCGCATGCGTTCATACGTGGCGCGCAGGATTTTTCCCGCCGCCTGGCTAACCGCATTCTTCGCGGCTTCCAGCTGCTGGATGTGTTGCTCTTGCACCAGGCACTTGCGGGTCACATCCAGCCCGACCATCGTGAGCGGGATATTCGCGTCGAAGACGATGCGCGCCGCTTCTGGATCCACGTACAAATTAAATTCGGCCGCGGGCGTCATGTTGCCGCCGGAAAGCGAGCCGCCCATGATGACGATCGCGTGGATCATGCTGGCGATTTCAGGATCCGCGCGCAAGGCCAACGCAACGTTAGTCAGTGGACCGACGGCAACGATCGTAATCTCGTGGGGATCTTCACGCACGATGTGGCGAATAAGTTCCGGAGCGGTGTCATGCACCGGCTTTATTCTCGGCTCGGGAAATTCCACCCCGGCCAATCCATTCACGCCGTGAACATGCCCCGCGGTCACCAGGCGCCGCACCAGAGGATGGCTTGCGCCCGCCGCCACCGGGATATCCCTCCGTTTCGCAATTTCCAGCAGCCGCAGCGCGTTGGGCAGAGTTAAATCCAGCGGCACGTTGCCGGCGACCGGTGTGATCGCTTCCACCTTCAGCTCCGGCGAGCGCAGCGCCAGAAAAATCGCCATCGCGTCATCAATCCCAGGATCAGTATCAATGATGATCCGCCGCGGTTTGCCGGGCGTCGGCGCGGAAGGGGTGGCGGACGCATGTGGCTTGGCTGCGCCAGCCGGCGCCGATTCCTGAGCCGAGAGCGACGCACCCGCCGCTAGTCCGCCGATCGCGCCTGCCACCGCAAAGCCCGTAGAGTTTGCGAGGAACTCCCGGCGGCTCCAATCCGCACGTTCGCGTTCACTGCAATTTCCTGTGCTGCGATTCTTCTCGAAATCCGTCTGCTGATCCGGCTTTGGGTCCCGACGCATGGCGATCTCGCCTCCGGTTGCGAAAAGTGGTGCCGCGGAATTCTAGCAAGGTGAGCGAGCCCCGAGATATATGTATTGTTCGCTGGCGCGCCTTGTCCCGGTCGGTCCCGGCGCCGCGATTGACGCGGCTGAACGGGGCGAGTAAACTTCCGTGCAAGAGTGACTGAGGCGTAAACGACCGGAGCGCGCGGTTTCCGCAAAGAAGCGGCAGGCAGGAGTGGCCGAATGAGTACGGTTGCGGGCAAATCTGCGGCGCGTGTCGGGCTTTATGGCGATATGGCGCGCTGCTTTTGCGCGCTAGTTTTTTGTGCAGCTCTGGCGGTCACCCTGCCGTGTGCGGTACGGCCTTGCGGAGCGCAATCGGCGCCGGCGCAGAATGCCACGCCTCCACAGCCGCCGCCAGATGATCCCCCGCCGTCCCTGATTCACCACCCGAAACCTGCACCCGCACCCGCGCAAACGAACACCGCACCAGCGCCACAGCCTGGTTCTACTTCCGCGCCAGCGCAGCAAACTCCGGCACCGCAGTCGGACGCGACGCCAGATGCGGGGCAAGGCGCGACGACGCCGGCCGGTTCGGCACCCGCGCAGCCTGCGACGCAAGATCCCGCCGCCACGCAACCCACGCCACCGACTGCCGGCCAGCCCAGTGCACAGACATCGGCGCAATTTTCCACACCGGCTCTGAGCTCGCAACCCGCGTCGCCAACGGCTGCTGCCGGCACATCCACTTCTGCGACGCCATCACCCGCGCCACAGCCAACGGCGACACCCTCGCCCGCACCGGCTGCCACCTCCCCAGATGCTGCCTCCGCCGCGGCGAATACGCCGGAAATCAACACGCGCACTTCGACCGTGCCGCTGGAATCCCGCGCCAACCTGGTGCCGGTGCGCGTAGTGGTCCACGATGCTTCCGGCCGCGCGGTGGAAACTCTGCACAAGGACGATTTCCAGATCAAGCAGGACGGCAAACCGCAATTCATCACCCATTTTTCCGTGGTGACTCCTGGCAGCGCCCAAAACCAGGTGGCGCGCGGTGAATCCATCCCGCTGCCGCCCGATCCGAGTTCATATTCGCTGACGGATTCCGCGACCGGAGACGCAGCAAAGCCCGCACCCGCCGCGCCGGGCGCGCTGACGATGCCCACCAGATTCGTGGCCTTGCTGTTTGACGACGCGCATCTCGACGTCAGTGACTTGCAGCGATCGAAAATCGCAGCGTTGCGATTTATCGCTTCCTCCGTGAAGCCAAACCAGCGCCTGGCCGTGTACACCGTGTCCGGGCACAGCCAGATGGATTTTACCGATGATTTGGCGAAAATCCGCGACGCCATCGCCCACATGATGGCCAACCCGGTCGGCGCCTACGATCCGGCAACCCAACACGACTGCCTGCAGATAACCTACTATCAAGCGGATTTGATCCAGAATCAGAACGATCAGCAGGCCCTGGCAGCGGCTACTGCCGACGCCGTCGCCTGCGCTGAAGCGATGAACGGAACGTCGCAAGGCGCGCAGCAACAGGCGACTGGGATGGTTGCGTCCACGGTGGCGCTAGTCATCAACGCGGGCCAGATCAATACGCAGTATGCGGTGAAGCGTTTGCAGGAGGTGGTGCGCCGCGTGGCCGCGCTGCCCGGGCAACGCAGTATCGTGCTCGTTTCGCCGGGATTCCTCACCTCTACCTTCGAGTACCAGGTGTCGGAAGTGATTGACAAGGCCAACCACTCCGATATTTTCATCAATACGCTGGACGCGCGCGGCCTTTACACCGTGGATCCCATCGGCGACATCACCCAGGACGCGCCGCTGCGCGCGAACGCCGCCACCAGCGGGCTTTCGCTGCAATACCGGGTCACGGAACAGCAAGTAGATTCCGACGTGCTTTCGGACTTGGCCTACAGCACCGCCGGCTTTTATTTTCGCAACAACAACGATCTGGACGCGGGCTTTCGTACCACGGCGGCCGAGCCGGAAGTTTCCTACCTGCTGGCGTTCGTTCCATCCGGCCTGAAAAACGACGGAAAGTTTCACACTCTCAGCGTGAAAGTTACCACCAAGGAAAAATATACGGTGCAGGCGCGGAAAGGATTCTTCGCGCCCAAGCGCGGCGAGACGCCCGAGCAACTGGCGCGACAGGACATTGAAGACGCCCTGTTCTCCCAGGAAGAACAGCAAAGCTTGCCGATCCAACTGCATTTGCAGTATTACAAGTCTGACGCGCAGAACGCGCAGCTCTCGGTAATGACCCACGTGGATTTAACCAAGGTGGGATTCGAGAAGTCCGAGGGCCGCAATTACGACGATTTGACGATCGTCGCGGCGCTCTTCGATCGCAACGGAAATTTCATAACCGGCCAGGAAAAGACTTTGGAATTGCGATTGAAGGATTCGACGCTGCAGAGGTTGAACCAGACCGGTGTGACGCTCAAGACCAATTTTGACGTGAAGCCCGGCGGGTACTTGGTGCGTTTGGTAGTGCGCGATACCAAGGCGGCGCAGCTTTCCGCTCGCAATGGCGTGGTGGAGATTCCGTAGGTTTCGGCGCACAGCTTGTGCACAGCAAAAAGCTCGATGCAGGAAGGTGAAAAATGAACTGGCGACGCGTAGTTTCTACTTTCACGATGCTGCTTTTGTTTTTCACGGTCGGTGGTCTCTGCTGGCGCGCGATTTATTCACCCCAGATCGCGCGCGCGCAGCAGTCTTCCACGGCCGCCTCAGCGCCAGAGCAGACTCCGCCGCAGCAAGGGGCGTCAGCGGCCGCCGCACAGCAAGCGCAAACTCCTGCAGCAGGCTCGATCAAGGCGGAAACACGCGAAGTGCGCGTGGACGTAGTCGTAACGGACAAAAAGGGCAACTACGTGCAGGACTTGACCACCAACGATTTTCGCGTCTATGAAGACGACAAGCAGCAAACCATCAATTCCTTCTCTTTCGGCGCGGATCCCAATATTCCCATCGAAGCGAAACGCCACTACATGGTGCTGTTTTTCGACAACTCCTCGATGGATCTGGGTGACCAGCCGCGCGCGCGCGCAGCCGCGGGTAAGTTTATTGACGCCTACGCGGGTGAAGACCGCGTGATGGCTATCGTAAATTTTGGCGGCACGATGCAGTTCGCGCAAAACTTCACCATGGATGCGAACCGCCTGAAGCAGGCCGTCTCCGGCATCTCGACTTCTTCCCTGTCATCCAATCCCACTGCGTCCAATGGCCCGGATTCGGCGATCTCGCCCGCTGGCGCGGTCAATACCAATATGCCGTCCGGTTTGCAAACCGGGCTGCCGAGCTTGGGGAATGCCGAAGGCGATTTCGGCGCGTACACGTTGCTGCTCTCGCTGCGGCAATTGGCGAAAAGCCTCGCGCCGATCCCCGGTCGAAAAAGCCTGATCCTGTTTACCGCGGGATTCGAACTGAACCCCGAGCGCTTTTCGGAATTGACCGCCACGATTGACGCTTGCAACAAAGCGAACGTGGCGGTGTATCCGCTGGATGTGCGCGGATTGACGACCGGGTTTTCCCAAATGCTCGGCAGCGCAACGCAGCGCACATTGGCCAGCGCACAAAATTCGGGCGCGAGTTGGAACCGGGCGGGATCGGGCGACGCTTCGACACCCGCGGCATCGAGCAGCGCGCCGACGCGATACTCGCAGCCAGGACTTCAGCTCGCCGCATATCATCCCGCGGCGGCCGCGTTAGTTGCGGAGCCACAGCACGGCGGCGGCGCCGGCGGTGCAGGCGGCGGCCACGGAGGTGGCGGGGGTGCCGGAGGTGGCGCGGGTGGCGGAGCGGGTGGCGGCGCTGGCGGCGGTAAGGGCGGAGGAACAGGCGGAGGAAGGGGCGGGACCGGAGGTGGCACAGGAACTGGCAGACCTACTGTCGGCAGTCCGTATGGAAACTCTCCTTACAATCAGGCGCGGCAAATCGTTCCGCAATTTCCTACCAGTGCATCCACCAATCAGCAGGTGATGTACATGCTGGCGTCGGGAACGGGTGGCTTCCCCATCCTGGACACCAACGACTTGATGTCCGGCCTCGAAAAAATCGCGCGTGAACAGAGCCAGTATTATTTGCTGGGCTATGCGCCCCCGGAATCAGCCGCGGGAAGCTGCCACGCTTTGAAAGTGAAAGTGGCTCGCGGCGGCACGAGCGTGCGCGCCCGCAGCGGATTCTGCAACATCGTTTCCACCGATCTGCTGGCAGGCAAACCGATTGAGAAGGAAATGGAATCGCGCGCATCGGCGTCCGGCGCAGCCGTTGGGAATTCTGTCGCCGGTGGGAAGCCGGGCGTCGGCGCGGCTGGCGCAGGGTCGTTGGAGGCGCCATTTTTCTACACCTCGCCGAACGAAGCGCGCGTGCATCTGGCGGTGGAAGTTCCCACAGCGTCAATTGATTGCCCCAAAGTGAAAGGAAAATATCACGCGGACGTGAACGTCCTGGGCATCGCTTACCGCCCGGACGGCACCGTGGCGTCGCGTTTCAGCGATGAAGTCACGCTGGACATGGAAAAAGGCGAATGGGAGAAATTTATGCAGGCGCCAATGCAGTATCAAAACCAATTCTCGGTGGCGCCGGGGCAATATCGTTTGAGCGTGGTGGTAAGCGGCGGCGGCGACAAATTCGCAAAATTTGAAACGCCGCTGACGGTGGATCCCTACGACGGCAAGAAATTCAGCCTCAGCGCGGTGGCGTTAAGCAATCAATTCCAGCCGGTTTCAGAGTTGGGCGGCACGTTGGATGCCGATTTGCTGGCGGATCGCGCGCCATTGGTCGTGCGCAACCTTGAAATAACGCCATCGGCCGACAATCACTTCAAGAAGACCGACAAAGTTGCGGTGTACGCGCAAATCTACGCGCCGCAGCTGGCGGATGCGAATCCTCCCACGGTGAAATGCACCTACCTGATCCTCGACCCGAAAACCGGCAAGACTTTGGGCTCGAACGCGGGGATTGACATGGCCAGCTACATCCTAAAGGGAAACCCCGTGATCCCGGTGGCGCTAAAGCTGCCCGTCGAGAATTTTCCAGCGGGAGAGTACCTGCTGAAAATACAAGCCAGCCAATCCGACGGCGCGCTAACCCAAATTCGCAGCGTGAATTTCGCGGTCGAATAGGCGCGGCAGTTAGATCGAAGGTATATTGGTGGTTCCCGACGCTCGCAGGGCGATTTTGCGCGGCACACCTTAGAGACTGGCTTCGCCGTTACGGGTTTAAAGAATTTCGCGGGCTTTCACTCGTATCAAATCACGTATCTCCTTGAACTTTCCTATAGTCCCTAGGAAGTGTGCCTGCTGACCCACGGCATGCTCAACTATGTCGATCGAGATGACGTGTTCTTCGAGGGCTTCGTGTATCTCGGCTAAGCTCTTATCTTGCGACAAGCCACGTGCCTTGTAAGAAGCGGTTTTCTCGGCGACCTTGTACATTGAATCGTTCTCGAGAAGCAATAGATAGTCATTGGCCATCAGAAAGTGGTCCAGCGCGATGACCGCTGTTCTTTTGTTTCCATTGGCAAAAGCGTGGTTGGCATTAATCGAGTGAAATAACGCGACTGCTTTGCCGAGGATAGTGGGATATGCGTCCTCGCCGAAAACGGTATGGAACGGTCTTGCAGCGGCTGATTCAATCAAGGGGCGGTTAATATCTTCGCGGTCGCTTACGGGCTCAGTGCCAGGCCAAAGTAGGAGCACGAGAGAGTTGTGGATGAATTCCAGGTACTCCGCCCCAACATCCATACAGGCATACGATGATTACTTTGTGGCGAGTTTGTTCAGGGCTTCAAAGTATTTAGCGGCGGAATACACCAGGGCGGCGTCCGGGTTAACCCCGGCTTTACGAAGCATTTCTTCAATCTTCGGGGTGTTTCGCTGAATACTGTCGGAGAGAGAGTCCAGCGCTCGCCGTGTCTGCGTTGTCATCGCGAACCCCTCCCTCTTCGTGGTCCTTCTATCTAAATTACAGCATATCGAGTCTGCCGGGTCAATGGGACAGTTCGCCGAATGTTCGCCGTCTATTCGCCAGGGTTCGCTAAAGCTAACTCCTAGGCTGACGTACGGAACCGTCGCCAGTTTCCTATCTCACAGCCAAAACTTGCTGAGTTACATCCAACCATAGCGCGATCTGGAGCTGCAACTTTGGGCTCGCATTAGGGTTTAAACGCTCGCAGACGTCGCTTTGAGCCATACCGCAATTCATAGCGGTTCGTACCAACTCATACGGATAGGGCCCCAGCTCAGGCGCAGTCAAAATGCTACGGGCGAATCTTAGCTGTAAACGCACCGGAGGAATAATTTGCTTGGATTGAAAACTTTCTGGTTCCAGAGACTGCGCACGCTGGCGCCGTGCCTGTTTGCGCTCGCGCTGACAGCTTTGCTGACGCCACGGGCGCGCGCTGATGCCGGCGTGGTGCTGAACGAGTCTCTCGACACCAGCGTCGCGCGCATCACCGGTTCCGGCCACAGCGCTGTGTACCTCTCGCGGATCTGCCCGGACGGTTCGCCGGTGAAGATGCGCCTGTGCCTTCCCGGCGAGCAAGGCTCGGTGCTAAGCAATTACACAACGCTCGGCGAAGACCAACCTTACGAATGGAATATCGTTCCGCTGAGCGTTTATTTGTATGGCGTGGAGGATCCAGGCGATCGCCCGCTGGTGAGCTCGAAAGCGATCAAGGCGGCGCTGGAAGAACGCTATCGCGATAAATATCTGGCCGCGATTTGCACCGAGCAGCGCTGCCGCAGCGGCAAAGGCTCGGAGTGGCGCGAGATGGTCGGCGCGACGCTGGAGCGCGGCCTGTACATGTTCCTGGTGAACACGACCGTGGAACAGGATCAGGAACTCATCGCCGAATTCAATTCCCTCCCGAACGTGAACCATTTCAATGGCATGACGCGCAACTGCGCCGATTTCACCCGCCGCGTGATGAACGTTTATTACCCCGGCGCGGTGAAGCCTGATTATCTGAACGATTTTTTCATGACCAGCCCGAAAGCCGTGGCGCGCTCGCTGACTCACTACGCGGAAAAGCATCCTGAGAGCGATTTTCGCGTGGTGCATTTCGCGCAAGTACCCGGCACAATCAAGCGCAGCAGCGAATGTCGCAGCGGCACCGAGCAGCTGTACCACTCGAAGAAGCTGGTTGTTCCACTTGCAGCGTTCGCATGGCAGGCAGTTCCGGCCGTCGTTGCTTCCTACGCGATCACCGGCCACTTCAATCCGGAGCATCAGTTTGAGGCGCATCCTTCGTCGGAAGCCGATGGCAGCGCCAGCAACGCAAGCCCCGAAATCAGCACCGGATATACAGTCAGCGTGCAGGAACTCGCCGCGGAAGACAGACTGCAGCGCGAAACGATTGTGGGCACCAAGGACGAGTGGGCAAGCTATCAAGTAAGGTTCGATGCGATGGTTGACGAAGCCATTCGCAACGAGGTAATTCCGGATCGGATGTACTTGAAGAACGTTTTTAAAAAGCTGAGCGCAAGCGGCACGATCTCCGTGGATGCCAACGGAGCGCTATGGATGAATTTTCGCGGCGACGAGCCGCCGCTGCGCCTGGGGATCAGCGCCAGCAACGTCTTCGCGGCCGATTCCGACGGACAATTTGCGTACCAGATTATTTTGGCGCGCATGGCTGACGAACTGAAAAGTCCGAAGCACAGCCGCGAAACCATGGTGAAATTCAAACAGGATTGGACGCTGCTCGCGGACGTTCGCGCGCGCGGTATAGCCGTCGCTGCCGCGCGCAACGCGCGACCGGAATTGCCGTTGGCTTCGGCGGACACACGCAACAGCGCAAACACCTTCGCGGCGCCGGCGGCCGCCGCCGCTCCAGCGATTCTGTCCGTAGCGCGCGGCGGCCACGGCACCCTGCCCTAGCAGTCGGGCGTGAATCGCGAAGCGGCTCTGCTGCAATCGCCTGCGAGAGAAGTTAATTCAATAGAAATTGCTGGATGAACAAGACCGTCGCGTAAAACTGATAGTCCACGTTCTTCTTTTTGCTGAAGCCGTGGCCTTCGTCCTTGGCCATCAGAAACCACACCGGCGTGCCATTCTTGCGCACGGTTGCGACCATCTGCTGCGACTCGGTCCAGGGAACGCGCGGATCGTTCTTACCCTGCACCACGAAAAGCGGCTTGGTGATTTTCTGCGCGTTGTTGGCCGGAGCGATGCGTTCCAGGAAGGCGCGCATCTTGGGATCGCGCTCGTCGCCATATTCCACGCGGCGCAAATCCTGGCGATAGCCGGAAGTGTTTTCGAGGAATGTAACCAGGTTGGATGGGCCGACAACATCCAGCGAGCAGCGCAAGCGGTCGTTGTAATTCGTCGCCACCGCCAGCGTCATGAACCCGCCGTAACTTCCGCCGGTGACCATCACGCGGCTCGCGTCCAGGTCCGGCTGCTGCGCGATCCAATCGAAAAGCGAGTTGATATCTTTGTAGGAATCCTCGCGCAGGAATCCGTTGTCCAGCGTGAGGAAAGTCTTGCCGTAGCCCGTTGAGCCGCGCACGTTTGGAAAAATCATGGCGATGCCCATTTCGTTCATAAAGTAATTGTAGCTGCCGAGAAACCGCGGGCGGTACTGCCCTTCCGGCCCGCCGTGAATATCAATGATCACCGGACGCTTGCCGGTGAAACGCGCGGCGGGACGATACAGAAATCCGCTGATGGATTTTCCGTCGAATGTTTTCCAGTGCACCAGCTCTGCCGCGGAAAAAGTTTCCGGATTCAGGCCGCCGGTTTCGCTGTGGGTCCAACGCTCCACCTTTCCCGTGGTGACGTCCACGGAATACACATCGGTAGCCGAACGCGAGCCGGTGAGGCCGAAGGCGAGATCGCGCCCGTTGTGGTGCCACTTCACGCCCAAAAGCAGTCCCTTTGGGAGTTTGAGCGCAGGCTTCTCTTTTCCAGTGCTGGTGTCGAGCAGGTGCACCACGCCGAAGCCGTCTTCATTTGTGGTGAACGCGATCGTCTTGCCGTCAGGCGTGATGTCGAAGCCTTCCACGTCCCAGTGAATATGTTCGGTGAGGAATGTCAATTTCTTGGAAGCGAGATCCATGTAGGCGAGACGCTGGAATTCAGAGTCTTTGTCCGTGGGGACGTAAATTCCCTTCCCGTCTTTGCTGAATTTCGCGCTGCCATAATAGATTTTCTCGGCGCCGCCCTTAGGAGTGAGCAGAGTCTTATCGCCGGTCGATGAGTCCATCAGCCACAGATACGATTCGTTCGCGGAAAGCTCTTCGAGGACGAGAATCTGTTTGTCATCGGGCGACCAGTCCAGCGCGCTCCAGCCTCCGCCCGTCAGCGGCGCGAGGATTCGATCGGTTTTGGGATCGTCGGGATGCGCAGGCTCGCTCAGCCAGACGTCCACGTCCTTGCCGTCACGACGAGTCGAGCCGTAGGCCAATTTCTTGCCGTCGTTCGACCAGACTTCGCGGTGTTGCGCGATTTTCCGTCGGTCAGCAGCGTCACCGCGCCGCTCGCTTCATCGTAACGATACAGCTGGTAGAATTCGCCGCCGCCAATATCCTTGCTGAAGACGAAGGAATCGCCGCCCTGCGGCGGGTACAGCGCGCTGCGCACATCGTCAACATAAAAAGTGAGCTGGGTGCGCGCGCCGCCTGGCATTTTCACCTGGTGAATCTGAAATGTGTCGGCGAAGCGCGTAGAGATCAGCATCTCGCGCTTCGTAGGATGCCAGCTGGCAAAAATCGCCGAGCGAAAATTCGTGTAGCGGTCCGCATGGTCCGCCAGCGATTGCGGAATCGGCGGAATATTTTCCACCACGAGATTTTCATTGGGCGCCACAACTGCCTCCTGAGATGTCTGCGAATTTTGCGCGCGCGCCAGACGCGGCGCGGGATCGAGCAGCACGCCCAGCAAAACGACCGGCACCAAATATGCTGCGGTCCAGAACAAGTTCACATGCGGAAATGAGCGCACGAACCTCATCATTGCCGTCCTTTGAGCATTTCTGCGCATTCAGTCGCTGGCACCATTTCTACTCGACCAACCGCTAGGGAACTTCAATTGTATAGACGCCGTTCTTGTGGTCGAAGGCGATCTTAAATCTTTCGAAAAAGCCCATCTGACCTAACAAACCAAATCCCATCGAGTCCATACCGCTGGTGAACGCAGCATACACGGGAAATCGGGCGATACCCTGTATGTCCACGGTGACGTCGGCATATTGAGTCGGAACGCTTCTGCTGCCCACTCCGACGGTCTGCTCAATCGGAATAACTGAAGGGTCCAAGCCGAGCAGCTGCATAAAAGACCGGGAAATAGGCAGTCATCCGCGCCTGAATCCACGACTGCGAAACACGAAAGACGCCTTGACCCATTTAACAGCGCAATGTGGAGGATAGGACGCCGAGCGATTCTTCCAGATGGAAAAGATGCGGAAGCACGACGCGGGAAGTCGCGATACGGCAGAGAATGAATCGGCGAAATGCGTCCTTACAGGAATAAGGTTGCGCCGTCCGTTTCAGGAACCCGGAAGATCACCGGATCGCTTTCGCCTAGCTCATTCGCTTTGCGGATAGCATCCTGCAGTTCTGCTGCAAATGCTACAACTCGCTCTTCGTCGTTGGATATCGCCACCCAGGCGCCATTTGGGATGCCGACAAGCAGTTTCGAAATGTCCTTAACGGGGAGCATCGCTGCCTCCGGACCGAGCGCCGGAATAGCTACTGGATTCTCGCATTGTGACAGAGGCGGGGCTCCAAAGCATAGACCTTTCTAAATTTGCAATGTCACCGCCGACACGCGATCAAAACCGCCGGCAGTCCCCGCGATGCATCGCTCGAAGGTCGGCGAACCTGCGGACATCCGGGCACACCAATACCGTGCTCGTCAGACGTCACTGAGAGTTGCAGGCGCAGGGCTGGGTGCGCGCGGGTGCTAAATGATCGCCAGGTACTGCCACTGCCCGTCAACGGACTTCAACTGGTGCACGCGGCCGTCGTCGGCGTGGAGGAAATAGCTTCCGTCCGGAATCGGGTGATGATGCGCCGCACGCACGGAGCACCGGGTCCACCGGCCACCGCGCGCAGCTCCCCAGCCGCCGCCATGCTCTCTGGCTTCCTCGGTGAGTTCGATGCCGTACTTCACTTTGTACTCGACGCCGGTCAAACGCGTCGGCACTAACCGCCCACTGCCCTTCAGCTGTTCTTTGCTCATGATCGAATTAGACGCGGCTACCTAGCGAAAGGTTTCGCCGGTCCCCTCAGACAATTAAAGTGTCACTTAAGATTAAACCGCTTTCCAGTACGATAATAGCACATGTTGGCTGCATACGCTAGCGCCGGTTTCCGATCTCACACCGGGCCTGGGCCGTCTGGGAGCCATGTTTCGCATGCCGTAACTAGCTGACGCTAAAGATGATAGTCCTACTGCGGCGGCATGCCAGCTGAAAGCACCGGGCGAGAATCGCTCGGTAAGTGGCTGGAAAATGTACTTAATCCCGACCGATCATTACTAGGGCGCGGTTGCAAGTGCCGGCGTCGCCGACCGCGCGAAGGTCGTTCCCGGTTGCTCATGCTGTGCTACGATCAGACTCTCCGCAGGCTAAATGATGCGAGCTGCTATATTTGCCCTGTCGCTTGTGCTTGCCACTGCCTTGGTTGGCGGCAACGCGTTCCCGGCGCATTCGGCCACGATTTCGGGTATCGCCCGAGCCGCAAAAGCGCGCCACGAAGGCTCTTACGAGGATTCGCAGCCGGCGACACCAACGCCTCAGATTATCGTGATCGGTTTTTTGGGTGGATTTGTGCGCCACGACGATCCGGTGCATAGCGGAGTGCAGCTGGCCGCGCGGCTCCGCCAGGATTACCCCTCCGGCGTGTATATAAATACCTTTGAGAATCACCAAGGCGACCAGGCGCACCGCGAGGTTCTGCATCTCCTGGACGCCAATCATGACGGCGCGCTCTCCGCGGATGAAAAGCGCAACGCGCGCGTCGTGATCTACGGGCACAGCTGGGGCGCTTCGGAAACAGTGGCGCTGGCAAACCAGCTTAATCGCGACGGAATTCCCGTGCTGCTAACGATTCAGGTGGATAGCGTGGAAAAATCCGGCGAAGACGATTCGGTGATTCCCGCGAACGTCGCGCAGGCCGTCAATTTCTATCAAAGCGACGGGCTGCTCCACGGACGGCCCGCGATCCGCGCCGCCGATCCCGCGCGTACTCAAATCCTGGGAAACTTCCGCGAGGATTATGCCGCGAAGCCCATCCGTTGTGACGCCTACCCGTGGTGGGATCGCATCCTGATGAAATCCCACGTCGAAATCGAGTGCGATTCCCGCGTCTGGAAGCAAGTGGAAGCGCTCATCCGCTCGAAATTGCCGACGCCCGCGCGTGCAACGTCCGCGTCGAGCGCTTCGGTCCAGACGTCCGCACGTTAGTCATCTATACGCCAATCTCCGCGAGTCACTCCGAGATCGCCGAATCGCGCCGCCGCGGCTCGGGTTGTGCCGGCATGGCGTCGCTTGTTCATTATTTGTTTGCTCTAATGCAACGCGCGACTTATATATAATCATTGCAATTAGCCGCATGTGTATTTCTACAACCAGGAGGGAACGCGATGCCAATGAAACTGGGTGTCTGCTTGTTTGCACTCATGGTGCTCGTGACGACGGGCGCAAGCGCGCAAGACGCACAAACCGGCTTGCCTGGGCCGGCCGATCCGTCTCCTCAGCAGGCAGACCAACCTAAGGAGGGGACGCGAATCCGAATTGGCGGCAATGTCGCCTCCTCCAAAATTACGCACCTGGTGCAGCCCGTCTATCCAGAGGCCGCCAAATCGGCTCATATTTCAGGCACGGTTATGTTGCATTGCGTCATAGCCAAAGACGGCACGATCATGCAACTGACGTACGTCTCCGGTCCTCCGCTATTGCTGAAAGCTGCGATGGACGCTGTACGGCAGTGGACCTACCAGCCGACGCTGCTAAACGGCAATCCAGTGGAAGTGGATACGACCGTTAGCGTCGTCTTCACCCTGGGTGGCACGACCTCCGCCGATGATTCACAACAGGGACCCGCGCCCGCTGCGCCTGACAAGTCTGATTTGGGGATGGGCGCGGCGCCGAGCAGCGACATTGATTCTCAATTTAAGGCAGATATTCTACGCCTGATGGATCTGACTCACTTTCAGGACAAACAACGCGTGACAATCCGCCAATTATTTAATTCCATGCGGCCTGCCCTGCTTGCAACGATTCCAGTGACCCCTAATCGAGAGAAAATTGTGGACACTTATATGGAAAAACTCGGAGACCTACTGCAATCGGACGAGTTCACGGCGCGGGTCATCGCGATTTACGCACAGGATCTGACGGACGCCGATGTGAAAGCCGCCGTGGCATTTTACGAAACTCCCGCGGGCCAACATTACTTGGAGGGTACTACGAAAATGGCCCCCGATTTGGTGACGATCGGGCAACAAGTCGCGCTTCGGAACCTTCCCGCTATCTTTAGGGATCTGTGCAAACAATACCCCGAGCTGCAAGGAGTAGAGAAATTTTGTGCCCCGCCCGCGCCTGATCGAAAAAGTATTCTACTCGGCCCCGATCCGGAAGATTTCGGAAATTAGTCTTGCACAGATTTTCCGTCAGCGAACGATTCACACTTTATGGCAGAGCATGGCTGAAGGGCGCCATGGCATGTGTGCATTTGACACACCTGTCCGAACGAACAGGGTAACCCACCGGAAGCGCCAGCCGATACAGGAAACGAATTCAGCCAGCGTTCTCGATAAGATGAAGTATGACCAGCGATTCATCCTCGGGAGCTGATAACGGCAAACGGCCTGATTCGCAGGCTGCGGCACGGGCCCATACATCGCCGAGCCCCGCCAACACCTGGGATCCAACCGCAGCGCCAGTCCCGCAAGCCACAATTCCCTGCCCGAAATGCGGCGCGGCGGTGCGCGAGGTGGCGCGCTTCTGCCAGCGTTGCCATATGACGATGCGTTTCGAGTGCCCTTCCTGCGGCAACAAGCAACGCACCGGCGTGAAGTGTGAAAAATGCGGAATCAACTTCGTGAAGTATATCGGCGCGGTGGTCGCCGCCAAACAAACCGAACAAGACTCGATCCAGGCGAAGCAGGACCGCCGCAGCGCATTTCTGAAAAATCTTGTCGCGCTGCCACTCACGGGCGGCCTCTCTCTCGTCAAGCAGCTGTTGCGCTCTTCCCGGCGGAAATCGTAACTCACGAGTGGAAATATCTCGACGGCGGAAACAAGCCGCAACGCGAAAATTCCCGCCCCGCCGAGCGCTTTACTTCCTGCATCCAGTAATCGAATGTGCCCTCCGCTACACCCACCAACTTGATCGCGTCGCGATATTCCATGCTATGCAGAAAATATATTTCAAAAAGTTTCAGCCGGCCCTTCCATTGCGGCCGCCGCAAAGATCGGCGGCCAATCCGCTCGAAGTCCGCGAGATATTCGCAGGCGCGCCCGCGCGCCGGACGCCAGGAATATCCCGATGATGGCGACTCCAGATCAATCGCGCGCACTTTCCAGGTTGTTTCTTCCAGCCACTCGTGCAAGCTGCGGTAGCGCCCATAGCACGTATCGAAAATGTCCGTGGTTTTCATTTTTCCTCCGCCCGCTTGTAGTCTGTTGATCGGTGGTTGCTATTTTCCGTACCTTTTCCAGACACTGCGGCGGGTGGCATCGCATTTCGCACAGCCCCGTCGCGCCAGTGGCGTCCGAAATTCCGCTCTCAGTTTTCCGTGCCGGGAGGTTTTGGCGCCGCAGGCAGGAATGATCCAACGTCCCACGTATCGTCCACGCGCGAGATCTCCTCTTCCACCGCCGAGAGGCACGTCTGAAAACATTCGCGCCATCCTGCCATGTATCCGCGCGCGTACTCTTCCGCCAGGCGCTCGCGCTCGCGATGCGCGCGCTGCATCTGGAAAACTTCCGCTTGTTCGATGCGGGGCGCGCGCACCGCCGCGCGCGCGCGGTGTGCGATTTCCCGAATTACGCGCAGCACCCAGTGCAGTGGCGCCGGATAATAGACGCCGATTCGCCGGCGCGGCTCGTACCAGGCCATCTGCCATCCTTGAGGAATCACTCCACCGTGGCTCACTTCCTTGCGAATCATAAGACGCTTCTTCATGGGCGTCGCACCTCCGGGCCCGTTCCCACCGCGAGTTCGCGCCGCACCTCTGCATCGCGCTCCGCGCGAAGCCGACGCATGCGTTCACGTAACTGCCAGGGAAAGTTTTGCTGCGTGAGTGGCCGCTTCTCATGGCTTTCGGCGGGCCTCGGGATTTGTTTTTCGATTGCATCGCCGCCACGCGCTTCACTTCCTTGCTGCTCGTAGCGATGAGTTTGCGAGGTGTTGTTGCTCTTCTCTGAATAGGAGTTTTTCAGGTCGTGATTCCAGACAACTTTGCGAAATTGCTGCTGGAATTCACGCAGTTCGCAATGCTGGATTTCTTGCCTGATTTCATTTTGGCCAGCGGTTGGAAACGCGCCTGACTTTTCCGTTTGAAGATTTCCATTGATTTCCACAGCGCTGTGAATATCTTGCCGCTCTTTATCTTTTATTCTTACTACTGATGAACTACCTATCCCACCCGCAATTCGCTCATTTTGGTAGCTTTCACCGCGATTCGCTACGCAGCGCTGCGGACTCGCCTCCGCAACTCTGCGTACGGTCTCCGCAATTTTGCGGACCCTCTGTACGTCACTAGGGTTAGCAGCGCGGGCAACTTGTAGGTGTTTCTTCGCCTTCAGTATGCGTACACTTACGCCACCCGGCGCCGCCTCCGTCTCGATGTACTGGTTCCGCCGCAGCAGGCTCATCCAACGCTCCAGCGTTCGCCGGTTGAATCCGGTCTCGCCTTCGATCTCGCGATAGCTGACCGGTGCGCCTCCAAGGACCCAGCCGGTGCTGCCGGTCTGGTGCGTCTGTCGCAGCACCAACCAACCGTACAACCAGATCGCAGAGCCCATCCGCGCGTAGTGGCGCTCTTCGAACAGCACCCCTCTCAGCCCCGTGTTGAAGTTTTTTTCGCGCACACACGATCCGGCAACTGATAACGCCCGCGCTCTACTTATCGAATCGCTACCCTGCAACAGGCCTGACCCGCGACTCGCGTAATCTCAGCAGCACCGTCAACAGCGCCCGCAGTAAGGCAGCCGTACTTGTACGTAGCCTCCGCGCGTGAATGTCGAAGGCTCGAGCCGCGTAATTTCTTCCACCGCCGCTCGCAGGTGACACATCGCGCAGATGCGTCCCATGGGGTGCGCCACGCTTGCCGAGAGGGACGAATCCGATCCTCGGGTTGCAGATCGCTTCGCCTTGCGCTTTTCTTGCTCCCGCGCCGAGTGCACAGGGTCGGCCCGCCGCCGGCGCATGTGTTCACGATTGGTTTTGCGGCGCCGCAATATTTCCGCAGCGGGAGTCTCGTGATTGCAAATCCCTTGATCCATTGATTCTTGCGCTTGCTCGTCAGGCACGGTTGCCTCCACGGTCTGGTGAGTGTGATTCTCTTCGGCCACGCGATTCGGTTCAGTGACGGACACTTCACTTCGCGCATTCCTTGCTCCGAATATTTCGTTGCGTCGTTCAATTTACAAATCACGCGCCCGGAATTATTTCGCCTCCGCTTACCCTGCTTCTCGGGAACCCTAGCCCGCCTCCGTCGCACACGAGTTGCTGACTGCACGAAACCCTTTTCCTCAAGTACTGCGACCCCGGTACTATCGCGCCACGTGCCTCGCATGTTACCGTCTCACCCTTGCCTCCCGCGCTGGGGAGACCACAATCCGGGGAGGGCCGACCCATGGGCAGCACGCACCCGCCGCTCGAGTCTCTGCTGAACCTTTCGCAAAATTGCTTGGAGGGATTTGAGCTTTCTCGCCTCAATCGCATTTCCAATCTCCGCAAAGAATTCCGCCAGATCCTCGCCGAATGGATCGAGTTCGAAATCGAAGCGCGTTTTGCACGTTGGGTACTCCAATACCGCCACATGTGCGATCCCGTCGCGGATCAGGCCGACCTCCCTGCATTCGGTCCGCCCCAGATTCCGCTTCGCGGCGTGACGCACTCTTCAGAGCAGCTCCTTTTGCCGAGTGGCGATGAAATTCCGCTGGAATTTCCGTTCGTTTCGCTGGTCGAACCCCGCGTGAGCGTAGCTTTCGAATTGCGATTACCGCTCCGGCATTTTCCGGTTTCGCAGAATGCGTCGGCCGCTCTCCGCTCGCTGGAACTCTTCTCGTCCTGTGAAGCTCTGGCGATTGGCGAGCAGCTAATTGACCTGCGGGTCCTCGACGCGACTGATTTATCGCCTTCCTGTCCATTTCTCCCGTTCCCTCAACCCAGGTCAGCCGCCGAAAATAGGAACCTTGCCCCACCGATGTCCGGCGTCCTCGCCGGTAACGATAAATCCGCGCACAGCATCGTTCGGTGTGCGCCCAAATCCGTCACAAGGGACCGCGCCGCTCTGGGGAATACTGTCGCGCAATTAGAACTTTGCTTGCTTCCACCCTCGCGCCCAAGCTCATCGCGCTTGAGCGGCGAAGACCTCTTTGCGCCGGGCCGGAGCCACGGCGATCTCTGCCCGGTCTTCGCCATTCCAACTTTCGCTACGTCAATCTTCGCTTTGTCGTGCCGCGCTTTTGCGTCGTAACTGAAAAGTTCTGCGTTGCATCGGCGTCTCCGGCGGAATTCCGTTGCTCGCGAGCGATTTCGGCTCGTAAACCGTGCGGCGAGCTTGATCGCGCGCAAAACCATTTCGAGAGCTGGCCTGTCGGTTGCCCTTGGTGCAGTTCCGCGGTTCGACCGATAGACGACAACGCCGCCATCGTTTTCGCGCGCTTGATCTCTCCGGGTGTTTTTTCTTTTCACGCGCGTTTTGGCCATCACCGTCTTTGAATTTCCCGCCCAATTCACCTGTTCGTGTCTTGGAAGGCGATTCGCACAATTTGCATCATCTGTCACAGCTTGAAAGTTCACCCTTCCCAGTTGACCCGTCGCGCTTCCTGTCGAGAAGAACGTAACGACCATATTTAGAGCCCCTACTCTTCGATATACGCATCCATCGTCCGAGCCGAATTCGGCTCCACACCGAAGCGTGGCCGTCCTCGTCACCCTCGGCAGGTGCATCTGCGTGCTTGCGATTGTGTTCGCAACTATGGTCATCGCCGCGTTCACGCCTACGCGCGACGCAAGGGGCATGCCAGTCAACCTAAGTTCGTTTCCCGGCAAGCCGCGCGCCCTGAGCCCGACCACCACGCATCGCCCGCTTCTCGCTGCTGCGTGCTTGCGATTGTGTTCGCAACCATGGTCATTGCCGCGTTCACGCCTACGCGCGACGCAAGGAGCATGCGCGTCAGCCTACGTCGTTTCCTGACGAGCCGCGTACCCTTAGCTCGATCACCGCGCATCGCCCGCTTCTCGCTACTGCATGCTTGCGATTGTGTTCGCAACCATGGTCACTGCCGCGTTCACGCCTACGCGCGACGCAAGGAGCATGCGCGTCAACCTACGTCGTTTCCTGACGAGCCACGTACCCTTAGCTCGATCACCGCGCATCGCCCGCTTCTCGCTACTGCCTGCTCGATCGCAAAAACATTTTCGCTATCGGGTCCGAGCGTGCTTTTGTCCGTGTCATCGGTCGTTAGCCCAAACTCACAACGTAATCACTCCTGGTTCGTACGTTGCTCGCTGCGTTGCTTCCATCGCGACCTTTCCCGTCGTCTTCAATCTTCGCGTCGTGGCTGCTATCGTCCGCACTCTCGTTTCCTACCTTCCACGCGCGGCACCTCCTGTCGCAACCCTCGCCGTTTCGATTCGCTTTCGCGCCGTCGCTCGCATTCCAAGCCCGTTCCATACTTATTTCCTTCGCGCCATGCCTCCTGCCCATACCGCGCAGGTTTCGTTCCTTCGTTGCTTGCGCGGTTGCTCGTATCTCGAGCTCCTCCACTCATCTTTCCCTCGCACCATACCTCCCGCCCATACCGCGCCTGTTTCGTTCTGTCCTTGCGCCGCTGCTCGCATCCCAAGTCCGTTCCATTCATAGTTCCTTCGCACCATGGCTCCCGCCGAAACCGCGCCTGTTTCGTTCCTTTGTATGCGCCGCCGCTCGTATCGCGGCGCATTCGACTCCTGCTCCCTTCGCCCGACGCCGCCTGCCGCAACCGCGCTCGTTTCCTTCCTTCCTTTGCGCCGCGGCTGGTCTCCCAGCGCGTTCGACTTCTGCTTCCTTCGCTCCACGCCGCCTGCCGCAACCGCGCTCGTTTCCTTCCTTCCTTTGCGCCGTGCTTCGCGTAACTAGCGCGCCCATCTCTTGATGTCTTCATGCGATGCTTCCAGCCTCGCCGCTAGGGGTCGTCCGCGTTAGCCCGAGCACCTCCGAAAATTCATCAGCCCCCGCCTGCTTCGCCCTCCGACGCAACCAACATAAGTTCGTCCCACCGTACCGTACCCATTCCCGGAAGGGAGGGGCGCTCGATTGCGCTGCGCGGCGGGGGCGAGTCAAAATCACTGGCGCGGGGAGGTTTTCTTGCTCGGGATATTTCTTTTTCGGACTAATTCGACCATCGTCGGGGGTCGGTGTGGCGTTGTAGCGGTGGGGTGGGGAGAATCGTGGGGACGAAGTGAGAGTGACGTGTAGTGCTCCCTGCTAATTTAGACAGGCAGGGCCTCGTTTTTTTGGTACAGCTGCAAAAGCCAAGAAAGCCTCGTGCGGAGTGCGATTTCCGGCTCCGCGGTCAGGCCGGTCGTGTTTGTACTCCTGGATCCAACGGGCGATCCAGGCTTGTGCTTCTTCCAGGTTGCGATCCTCGCACGTCCAGACTTCTTCTTCCTGCAAGCTGCGGTGGAACCGTTCGATGTAGCTGTTGCCTTCCGGGTGATGATAGGCGGTGCGGCGATGCGTGATGCCGAGTCGCGCCAGCGTCTCCAGAAAGCGCGAGGAAGTGAACTGCGTCCCGTTGTCCGTGGTCAGCGTCCAGCTGGCTGAACGACTGCCCGCGGGCAGTCGTTCGAGCACGGCCTGCTCCACCGCGGCGAGCGCGTCTTCGGTGCGGCAGCGGTGGGAGAGATTCCAGCCGCCGATTTCCCGCGGGCAGCAGTCGATTACGCATGCCAGATAGGCCCAGCCCGCGGCGGGGCCAGCCCAGATTTTGGTCATGTCCGATTGCCAGATTTGATTCGGTGCTGAAGTTTCCACGCGGCCCCACTCTTTCTTTCTGCGCGCCTGGGCATTACCGTGCGCCGCGTGCTCACAGACAACGGCCCGTGCTTCTGCTCTGGTCGCTTCGCCGCCAACTGCCGCAGGCTCCGCATCACACCGAAGCGCACGCGCTTCTACACGCCGCGCACCAACGGCAAAGCCGAACGCTTTATCCAAACCGCCATCCGCGATTGGGCCTACGCCCGGCTCTACCAAAACTCCGCCGAGCGCCGCAGTCATCTCAATCCTTGGATCCACCAGTACAACTGGCATCGACCTCATGCTAGTCTCAACCAGTGTCCGCCCATCTCCCGTTCCGGCTTGGATGTTAACAACCTCTTGAGACACCACATTTAGAGTGCGGCTTTAGATGAAAATCGCATCCGATCAGACCGGGTACAACCACTCGCTAGCACGGCAACAACGCTGAATAGGCTAAGTAAGGGGGAATCGATCTCAACGGCTACGACTACTCGCTACTGCGGCAAATCCGGGTGATTTGGCCGGAGCCGCTAGGGCTGCGCATGGGTATGGTTAGGCCGGAGCGACTTGGTCCAGACCGGTGAGAGGGCGCACGGCTCTGTAAGTCCGGGCTGACCGAGCGGTGGGCGAGCATCGCGCAACGCATTGACAATCAAGGCTGTTCGGAGCGGCGGCCGAATTTGCGGTGCGACTTGATGCGACCTGGGCCTACTGTTTGGCGCGCGGGGGCCAGGGCTCGAGGAGTTGCTCTTTGCGATAGATCAAGGCATTGATGTTGTAGGGGGCCAGTTCGATGCTGTGGCCGTGAGTGATGGCGTCGGTGGGGCAGGCTTCTACGCAATAACCGCAAAAGATGCAGCGGGAGTAATCAATGTTGTAAGTCTTGGCATAGCGCTCGCCGGCAGAAATACGGTTGGCGGCGGTATTTTCCGCAGCTTCGATATAAATACAATTCGCGGGACAGGCCGCGGCGCAGAGAAAACAGCCTACGCACTTTTCGTAGCCGTGCTCGTCGCGCTGGAGAACATGGATGCCGCGATAACGCGGTTGCACGGTGGGGGGCGCGTCGGGAAAACTTTCGGTAGTAGTTTTGCGGAACATGGTGCGTAACGTCACGCTGAAACCCTTGTAAAGGGTGAAGAAAGTTTCGCCGACTTCCTGAATGAGAGATGCCATCCCGTTCACTTTAGCAGAGTGGATTGGGGCAGGCAAACGGAGCTTGCACGGAAAATACGGATTGCCGCGCAGCGTTCGACGGCCGGTGCGTTCCGTAGTATCCGCGGCGAGCCTAAGAAATCGTAGATCAGAACGGGCTACCGTCATTAATTTTGCGGAGGTTGCGGGCATGGCAAATCGGGGCGGCGGCGTCGAATCGAAATGGGGCAGACTTCCGTCTGGACCGGCGAGTGAGAGAGCGTAGGAACCCCCGCCGCCGTGGATACAAAGGGTTAAAAACTCAACGCGCGTTGAAACATTCAACACCAGCGCACCCTCCGTGCCGGAAGGCAGCCTTGGTTTCCAGGTGCGTAAGTCCATGGATATCTGTCGTCAGTAGTTTTCCCGGGAGATGAAACGTCTGGTCGCCGAATTGCACTATCAGCGTGTGCAACGGGATTGCAGCGGCGGACAGCGACGGCGGCAACGATGTGAAAGAAATCTTGAGGCCGTAAGTCGCTGAAAAGAAAGGCGCTTTCGTAGGTCGAGCGTCTCAAGGGATTTCCGCCAAATCCCCGCCGGCAGGTGTAAGGGAAGACGGTTGGATGCAATAGGAAATATTTTAGTCCGGGGACCGCATCGCTCGCTGCATGGGGCCTCTGAGTTTGAAGAGACGAACAGCAAAAAGTAGTGCTGGCAGCGAGACGGACGACCAGGAGATTAATAAGCCCAGATGAGCCAAACCAACCCAGTTCAGCAAGATTCGTTTGAAAAGGCCCGCGCGGCGTTTTTCGGGAAGACGATGGTAACAGCGAATCCGAGCACACCTGCAAGCGGCACGATGGCACCCCAGAGCGAGCCAGTGAGAGAGTCTTCCAACCAACTAGCGGTAGCCGCAACAGCGAGCTAGAGCCAGGAACCTGGTTCGGCCGTCGCGGTAAAAGCTTTGAGCCGAGAGATTTAAAAGCTGCGATCCTTCGCGAGATGCAGTGGCCCGAGGGATGAAGTTCCTGCAGAACCGTAAGACACTTCCCTGACATTCTAAATCGCTTGATTTCGTGGTGTGCGTGGATCCGTTGCTCGTTCACCGGAACACCAAAATCTTCGTTCTTTCGGCCTGGAGATGTCGGACTGGTTGCTCGGGGCAATGAGAGCGGTTCGCCATACGGCTGATCGCGGCGGATCGAGATTGGCGCTTGCGCTGCCAATTTTCGCGAAAAATGTGCGATTAGAAACTGGGCAATAATATACTTGACTAACCAACGGAGTTTTGGTAGATTCTGTTCATGGACACGCCACGAACACTCCAAGAAGCCATCAAGTACTTCAGCGATGAACAGGTCTGCATCGACACGATCTCCAAGATGCGCTGGCCGAAGGGTCCGGTTTGTCCGAAGTGTGGGAATGGGGAGCACTACTACCTTGCCACTCAGAAGCGCTGGAAGTGCAAGAAGTGCTACAAGCAATTCTCCGTAAAGGTTGGGACGATCTTTGAGGATTCCCCGATTACGCTGGACAAGTGGTTGGCCGCTCTCTGGATGCTGGTCAACGCCAAGAATGGAATCAGCTCTTATGAAATGGGACGCGCTTTGGGCCTAACGCAGAAATCAGCTTGGTTCGTGCTTCACCGCTTGCGGCTTGCTTTACAGCAAAGCTCAGTTGTGAAGCTCGGACGTGGCAAGGGGAGCGAAGTCGAAGTGGACGAAACCTTCATTGGTGGAAAGGCTCGTAACATGCACCCCGAAGTTCATAACCGTCGCATCCTTCGCGGTGGTCCGCATGACAAGAGCTTGGTGTTCGGAATATTGGAGCGCGGTGGAAAGGTCCGCACTAAGGTCGTTTCTAATCGCCGCAAGGGGACGCTTCAAAAAGAGATTCGCGATAATGTCACTGTGAATTCCGCACTGTACAGCGACAGACTGCAATCGTATGAAGGCTTGAATCGCGATTACGCTCACTACATGGTTGACCATGCAGTCTGCTACGTTCAAGGAAAGGTCCACACCAACGGGCTAGAAAATTACTGGAGCCTTTTGAAGCGCGGATTGAAAGGAACCTATGTCAGCGTCGAACCGTTTCACCTGTTCCGGTATCTTGATGAACAGACATGGCGTTTTAACAACCGAGCCACAAAAGAGAATCCGATGGATGATGGAGACAGGTTTGATCTAGCTTTATCGCAGGTTGCGGGGAAGCGGTTGACCTTCTCGGAGGTCACTGGCAAGGTGGGGGTTTCGTGCAACTAACCCTTTGCGCGGGAAGCGTGGGAAGCGGAAGGGCAGTTAGGTCTCTTCCGCTTTTCAGAATCGATTTGCGATTTTAGCTCTGAGCGCGAAACAGATATAACTTTTTTAAGAGCTTTCTCAAAATTCGAGTATTCACTGCCAGATTGTTCATTCTCAGCTTGGTTTTTCACGAGCTTGCCTCTGGTTGCAGAATACCACAACAGGATGAACAGTCATGGCAAATCGTCGTTCTCTACCATCCAACGGTACTCCATCTGTTAGAGAGTTCCAGAAATTCAGAACCGTTCCTAAGGCCAGTGCTAGGCGGCCAAAGAACACCTCCGGGGAGTTCCGGCCAGAAAGGGATTGGCAGGTGTTTAAAATTGCTTACGGGACGAAAGGAAGGAATTCCCTCGGCATTGGCCGCGACAACTTGGAAAACGAGATGCCCCACGCTATAGGTACACACGTAAAGGCTAAGACTTCCCGGGGGTTCAATAGAGAATGGACAATACCGCGTGTCAACTCTTCCGCCTCCCATTCTAAGCGAACCCATAAGCCACATGCTGACATCGCCGGGAATTTCGAGAGAGTTAGCAAATTTGTGTCGAATGGATCGCGAAAAAAACGGCTCTTCACGCCTCATATAATCGACAACAACCGCAGTCTTAAACGCAAAAATCGCAAGTGAGTTAGCGCGCGACTGGGATAGGGCTACGGGATTGCCGACAATCAAATCAGACATCGCTGGTTTAGCGTGAAGGCTTTCGACTTTACTCATCCACCCGATGTTACATGGTTCGCATACAACCCGAGTGGTTATCCGAACGGTTTTATGCCGCCAAAGTTTTTCGATGTTATCGTTTTCATCCCGTGAGATAAACGTGTAGCCGGTACCCTTAAATAGTTCGCCCATCCAGTCGCTCCAGATGTGTTCTGCTGAGAGCTTTGCCGTGGATGGGCAAAATGCGCACTCCCTAACGTTGGCCATAAGGTATTTTAGCTCCGCGCCTTTGGTTACTCAAGTATATTATTGCCAGAAACTGGCGCGGTTCTTTGTTTTCAGTTGGTTGCGTCATTTTCTAATTTCCGAGCCCTTGATTAGAAACGGCGAGTTAGCATCCGTATTACTACTGATTGGGGCGGAAGACTGCGTAGATGAGGCGGGTTCGGGCACGAGTTGCTGGAATTCGGGCTGGAGGGTAGATTGCGGCGCGGGCGCGAGCGCGGACGCGGTTAGTTGGTCTCGCGAGGAAACGATGACGCGCCTTGCTGGCTCGACCCATACGCCGCAGCCATTGATGCATGCGCAGGCGCGGATGGCGCGCAAAATGATATTGGCATCGGGTTGGGCTTGATCGGCATGTTCGATGAGGAGTTCGGCGGCGAAGCGCAGGTTCTCGCGGCGACGTTCGTATAGACCGTGGGTGCGCGCGTGGCGATAGATTGTGCGGTAATTCGGAAGTTTGTAGTCCTTCTGAATCAGCTCGGCATTGCGCCAACTGACGAAGTCCTCTTCGATATCGGCACGGTCGGGGTGACGGCAGATGGCGCATTTGCGGGAGTGGCGCTCGGGATTGGAGAGTGTAGATGGTCCGTTGTGGTGGGGGCCAGCGGCTTTCGTGGCGTGGCGGTCTAGGGCTTCGGCGACAAAGTCGGCGGCGGTCCACGCTGGGCATGATTTTGGAGAGATGTAGAGGCCGGGGGTGGCGCTTGGGCCTGGGCTTATACGTGCGTCTGCGCTCGGCCGGGTGCTTCGTGACCACGTCGGGAAGTGCGCTGGCGACGGGAACTGCGTCGGACGCGGCTGGCGAAATCGATTGCGATGCATGATGTGGCTCCGGTTGCGGCTGAGGTTCGGGTTCCGGTTCGGGTTGCGGTTGCGGCAGAGGCTGCGACAAAGCGAGAGGCACTTCCGTCGCGGGCGGCGGGATCGTTGTGGCGGGTGGAGTGATTCCTGGCGTGGTGGGCCTTCCAGCGAAAAGGAAACCGGCGGCGTCTGGTTGGCGCGTGAGGGCGTCTTGTGCGGCTTGGATAAGTTCGGCGCGGGTGCGGACTTCCCATGTGGGATTTTGCAGGGTGGTGAGAGCGAAGCGCGGGTCGCGAAATTTTCCGAAACGTTTCATAATTTTCTTCTCCTGGCCCAAGGTAGCAGTTGCGTAGGAAAAGACTAGGGGGGGGGGGGGGGGGGGGGGGGGGGGGGGGGGGGGGGGGGGGGGGTGGGGGGAAAATGAGGTTGGGGGTAATTTTCGGCTGGGATAAAGAATTTTCGGGAGGTTCATTTGTGTCATCCTGAGGTATTTATGAGATGCCTTCTTGTTGTACGTGTGGACAGAAATGGGACAGTGCTAGTACTCACTGGCCTGGAATGTATTTTTGAAGTGAGAGAGTTGGTGTAAGGGGTTTGATGGTCGCGATGTTGTTATGGCGTGCGAAGAATTTTGTGTTTGGTTCGAGAGCTGACGGAGAAGTTGCGAAAGGCTGGAGTCTAACCCGTCACATTTCGAATTAAGCGAAGGCACGAAGGATGGAGCGCTCTAAAAATCGCACAGCGATCGAATGGATTCGGAGAAAAGGTGTGCGATCCGCGTGCAAATTCAACGGCGGAGTCAAATTCGCCCGCCTGAAAAGAAAAAGCAGGCGGCCGCTACAAATTCAGGTGCAACGGCAAAATCTAAGGCGCACAGCTGAAGCTGGCCGATACAAATTCAGAGGCGACGGAAGCAGCAAAAGAGCCGGCGAGACGCCGGCGCTACGAAATCGGCGGCGACTGCAATTCTCGTGCGGCCACAATCGGCGCCCGGCCCGGAGTGGCTGTGCCATGAAAACCGGGCTGGCGATTTAACGGATGTGTCAAAGGGGCGCCGGGAAAACTATTCCGAGTGGAGCGCTTGTATAACGTCCACGCGGGCGGCGCGCGCCGCGGGGACCATCGAAGCGACTATCGCTGCGCCTAGCAGCACCAGGGCAGAAAGGATCACGGGCAATGCGCCGGGCATTTTCAAGTCGCCGAAATAACTGCCTGCCACGCGCGCGACGGCGAGGCCGAACGCCGCGCCCGCCACAACGCCCGCGCCAGCGATCAGAACGCCTTCGGAGACAACACTTCTGAGAATATTTTCTGGCTGCGATCCCAGCGCCATGCGGATGCCGAATTCGCGCGTACGCGCGCTGACAGAAAACGCCAGAACGCCCGCGACTCCAACCACGGCAATCAGCAGCGCCACCGCTGCGAACACGCCAAACACCAGAGAGTTCAAGCGATCTGGGGCAAGCACCTTTGCACGGATGTCTTCCAGAGTGGCAGCGTTCTCAACCGGTTCATCGGCTTCCATCTGCCGGATAATTTTCGTTACCGGCACCACAAGCGAATAAGGATTTGCGGTGGTGTGGATGAAGAGGTGGCCGCCGAACATTCCGCCGTCGGCAAACGAGCCGTAAACGGTGGAGGCTGGCACCGGGACGATGTGTTCGTCGTCCATATCGGCGGCGACACCAATAATGCGGTGCGGAGCAGTGACTCGAGCCTTTTCCTCCGGAGTGCCGGGAACGAACTCGAGCACGGGATCGGTCCAATAGACGTGCCGATTGATGGGGTCCTGACCAGGAAACATTTGGCGGGCGAGAGTGGCGCTGACGATGACGACCGGCTCGTGAGACTGGTCATCGAGGGCGTTGAAATCGCGTCCGGCAAGAATGGGAACGCCCAGCGCGCTGAAAAAGCCGGGAGAGATGGTACGCCACAGGGCGCGAGGATCATCCTTGCCATGGACGTGACCATCACCAGAGAATTGCAAACCTACACCGAAGCCGCCGTCGGCATCACGCCAGGGAGCGATCATGCCGACCGCGGTCTCGGTGACGCCGGGTAGCGCATTGATCTGACGCACCGATTCCGTATAAAAATCGGTAACTTGCTGAGGCGTTTTTCCGTTGGACGGCGCCGGAACGTCAACGACCAGGACGCGACGCGTATCCATGCCGGACTGGGTCCTTTGCAATGCAATCAGAGTAGTGATCAACATGCATGCGCCCGCGAGCAATACGAATGAGGCTGCGATTTGCGTGACGGCAAAAATGCGCTGGCGGCGGCCGGTGCTGCTGGTGATGCGAACGCTGCCGCTGGCGAGGTTCATGCCATTCGAGGCGTTCGGCGACGGCAGGCGCGGGACAAATGCCAAAATCACGGCGGCGATGATCGCCAGCGCGACTCCCACCCAGAGCATGCTCCAATCAACCGTTAAATCCAGCGCACGAACCGAGAAGCGCGAGGCGTATCGAGCCAGAATGGTGACGAGTGGCTGGGCGATCAGCACGCCAATCGCCGCGCCCGCGCCGCAGAGCAGCAGGCTTTCGGCTAATAACATGCGGCGCAGCGTCCAGGTGTTTGCGCCGAGCGCGGCGCGGATGGAGAGTTCGCCCTCGCGGCGAACCGTCCGCGCGAGAATCAGGTTGGCAACGTTGGAGCAGGCGATGATGAAAACCAGGCCGGAGGCTACGAGCAGCACGAGCAGAACGGTGCGCGCGCCGGAAGTAATCTCGTCCCGGAGCATCCTGGCATCAATGCGGTAGCCGCCGTTATCGGGATACGCATCGGGGTGGTCCTTCTCCATGGAGGCGTACACCGTGCGCAACTCGCTGCGAGCCTGGTCGAGAGTGGCGCCGGGAGCGAGCTTGCCGAAAAGTTCGGTCATGCGATGGATGCGGCCGGTGACCATGGTGGCCGAAAGATGATGCGGGCTGATGACCAGGTTGCCGATGATCTCCGTCTCCGCGGGATAAGGCACTGAGGGTTCGAGGACGCCGATGACCGTGGCGGAACGATCGCCAATGCTGCTGAGGCGGACGGTCTTGCCGATCACGTTCGGATCTTTTCTGTAAACGGTGGACCAGAAGCGATAGGTGAGCACGATGACACCGGGGGCGTCGGCAGCGGCGTCTTGAGGCCCGACGAGACGGCCGAGAACAGGACGCAGACCCATTACGTCAAAATAGTTGCCGCTGACGACGCCGCCGTGAACGACGCGAGGTTCACCGAGTCCGACCATCGTAAAGTCCATCTGCGAGAAATCGCCGAACTCACTGAGAGAGTGGACGCTGCCCTCGATATCCTTGATTTCGGGCACGGAAAACGTGGTGTTGTCCTGTCCGGCGGTGGGGGCGCTCTGGCGGATATAAACGAGCCGGTTCTCGTCACGGTTGACGAGCGGCTTCAGCAGCACTCCGCGCACGAGCGTGAAGATGGCCGCGTTGGCGCCGATGCCCAGCGCCAGAGTGAGGATTACAATGGCCGCAAGGCCTTTGCTGCGCAGCAGCGAGTGGAATGGGACTCTTAGATCTCGGGTTATTGACATGTTTCTCGCCTCCTTATCGCGAGCTATCTTTGCGCCGTCTCCGCGCGCTCTCCCTCGCGAGTTCGGCTATATCCGCAGCGGGACGAATCTCGATTGTGCCACAGTTCAACTTCACTCCCGGAGATTGGGAAATGAGCTGAATGGCGTGATTCAGATCGCGCGCTTCGAGCACCTGAATTCCACCCAACTGTTCCTTCGTTTCAGCGTACGGACCGTCTGTCACGACAACCTTTCCGTTTTTCAAAGATACGGTCACCGCCGTGTTGGGGGGCTGAAGAGGCTCCTCAGCGATCAAATGTCCGTTCTTGCGCAGCTCGTCGTTGTAGCCAAAACACTCGTCCAGCACGGTGTTGCGCTGGCTCTCAGACATGTTTTCGAACTTGCCGGGCTCGAGATAGCCCAAACAGATGTATTTCATTGGGTCCTCCGACAGAGACCGTGTAACACATCGGTTGATGCAGTTGCTTGCAGCAAATTAAATCAGACCTCGCGTGCTAGCCGGCGGCGTATGCTCGCCGAAGGGCAACCATCCAGGATTCCGTGAATCGCTTGGAAACTGCGGCGTCGGGGACGAACACATCGAAGCCGTGGTACGCGCCTGGAACTACCAGGAGTTCGGTCGGAACTCCGGCGTCGATCAGGCGGCGGGCGAATTCGACATCTTCATCCACGAACAAATCGAGAGCGCCGACGCCGATGAATGCGGGAGGAAGCCCGGCGAGATTTTCGACGCGCGCCGGAACCGCGCCTGCCGGAACCGTAGGCGATCCGGCCGGGACGCCGAGGAAAGAAGTCCAGGCGAAGCGGTTCGATTCCGCGTTCCAAACGAACTGTCCGATATACGGCGGAGGCTGGCGGGTGCTGCCGGTGCGATCGTCGAGCGCGGGATAAATCAGCAACTGAAACAGGATGGGAATTTCGCGGCGATCGCGCGCGGCAATGGCGAGTTGCGCGGCATGGCCGCCGCCGGCGCTTTCCCCGCCTATGGCGATGCGTTTGCGATCTACGCCGAGCTCGTCGGAATTTTTGTAGAGCCAGCGCAGCGCGGCGTAATTGTCTTCGAGCGAGCCCGGGAAATGCGTTTCGGGCGCGAGGCGATAGTCAACCGAGACGACCAGGCACCCGCAATGCTGGGCCATGGCTTGCAGGAATGGATTGAATTGCCCGGCGAAGCCGGAGACATATCCGCCGCCGTGAATATGCAGAAATGCAGGACGCCCTTTGGTGCCCGGAGCGGCATCGACAATCAGCAGGCGCAAGTCCGGGGCGCCCGATGGACCGGGGATGTGCCGTTCAAATGGCTGCGGCGCCGGCGGAGGCAGCGGAGGCACTCCCGGCCATTTGCGTGCGGCAGCGAGCGTTTCGCTGGTGAAGGACTGGGTGGGAAATGGGAATTGCTTGATGGCGGCCAGCAGTTCCGGATCGACCATGGCATAGGGATCCGCCCCGGCTGCAGGGGCAGGCGCTGGAGCAGGCGCCTGCGTCTGCTGAGCGACGGCGGAGCGCAGCAATTCGGGCGCGATGCCGATCCCAATTCCCGCCGTCAAACCGCCGCGAACAAAATCACGCCTGGTGAACCGATTCATCGTTGGCTCCCGTTCCTGAATTGAAGCGTCTCTTTTCGGTCACTGCTTCAGGTAGTGAAGCAGAACACTTTCTGATGACTTAAAAACCCTGGACTCCACAAGTTTTAATCGTAATTTCTCAAGGCTAACACCTTCGAACAACCGTCTTCCTTTTCCTGCGAGTACCGGCATAACGACAAAAAGAAATTCATCAACCAGGCCGAGCGCTATAAGTTGCGAAGGAATATCCACGCCGCCGACTAAGATATTTTTGCCTGGCTCCTGTTTCAATTTGAGTACTTCGTCCCGCAGGTTGGTGCGAACGATTCTGGTATTTTCTTCTGCAACGCTCTTTAACGATCGCGAGAAAACGACCATCTTTTTGGAGACCAACGCCTCGGCAAAATCCTTATCTGTTTTGGTCTCCGAATCGCTTTTGGCGACGTCCGGCCAGTAAGGAACCATCAATTCATAGGTCTTCCGGCCATAGACGAACAGGCCGGCATCTCGGACGAGGTCTGTGAAATATTCCATTAGTTCTTCATCGGGAGCGCCATTGGTGTGGTCGCAGTAGCCATCCAGGGTTATGTTGATTGCGTAGATTACTTTTCTCATTTGGTTCTTACGCCTCCCTTTTAGGCATCAGTGTCTGTAAGGCCTTGCGCACTGGATGGTGCGCCTTATAGTCGTCAAGGATTTGGCATCACGGCGCGAATGTTTACATGCTTCCGGTTGAGACTGCGCCGGCGCGCGGCCACCGCTTCACGTTGGTATGCCAAATTCGCGGACTTCCACCGGCGTTCGGCAGGCGACTACAGCCTTGCGGCCCCATGCCAGCGCCTCGTCCATATTGGCGACCTCGAGTACCCAAAAACCGCCGATGTGCTCCTTGGTCTCCAGGTACGGACCGTCGGTGGTGAGGACCTTGCCATCGGGCTGCGCGCGAAGCGACTTCGCTTCACGGACGTGGTTGAGGCCGCCAACGAAAACCACGACACGGGCCGCCGCCATCTCTTCGTTGAGCGCGTCTATAGCGTGGACCGTTGCTTCGCTTTCGTCGGACGACTGGAAAGTGTCGGGGTGATGAATCGCGACTAAAAACTGGCTCATGAGTTCTCCATTCCCTGTAGCGATGGTCTTTTATGATCTTCGGGCCGGCCATTTCGGCTGCCTTCACCCTATAGTCGAGTGGCCGGAGCGGAATTCGACAACGCACGAGGAGTTTTTTTATTGCTTCATCTCATCGGCGACGTCGTCGCCGAACGTCTTGCGGATCTCCTCTTGGGTCTCGGGATCGAAGTCGGTTAAGTCGAACAGGCGGCGGACTTCGACTACCATTTCGTTATCCTTTGCGGGAATGCGCGAGGCCCATTCGAGCGCCTCTTCGCGCGACTTCACTTGAATAATCCAGAAGCCGCCGACCACTTCCTTCGTTTCGGGAAACGGGCCGTCGGTGACTTTCGCCTTTCCGTCTTTGAAGGTGACGCGCGCACTCATCGTCGCTGGCGGGGTCAGCCCGTCGAGCGCGAGCAGCACGCCGGCTTTCCCTAGTTCCTCGTTGTACTTGCCCATTTCCTCCATTTCTTTGAAGTCAGGCACCCAGCCGGGTTTCGCGGTTTCGTAGATTTTCGGATAATGGATCATCATGAAACGCATGGTGTTCTCCTTAAGTGTTGCGCGGACACCGCATCAGGGCCGCCACGTTTATATACGAGCTTGGACCGCGCTGGGCCTGGAAAGTCGCGAGGCGCCCATTTCGTGTGCCCTGTCGCGCGGTGCGGCTCCACTTACTAGTCGAACGGGGAATGGGGGTTCGACACGCGAGTTGCTGATTTTTCGCGTAGCGTATCACCCGAGAACCACTTTCTACCGGCCCGGTTCCCCGCCCTTCACTAATCAGGAGTTGAGCCGGAGGCGGGTGATATCGAGCCACGCCGTTGCTATGACTAGCGCGTCATTGTCGATGGGAGACGGCAGTCTGGATACGTCAGTGCAGGTGGGACTATTTCTTGGCTGCATTAGCTGCCATTCGAGCGCGGAAGTTCTTTTCCTGCTGAATTTCCTCGTCGGTGAAAACAGATGCGAACTCTTCGGGCTCGAAGACCTGGCGGATCTCTATGTCGGTCTCGCCTTCATTGGGGCAACGCTTGATCCACTCGATGGCCTCTTCGAGAGACTTGACCTGCCAGAACCAGAAGCTGGCGATGAGTTCCTTGCTTTCGACGAAGGGGCCGTCAATGACGGTGGGGCGGTTCTTGCCGGAGAGGTGGACGCGGGCGCCTTTGGAGGAGGGGTGAAGACCGTCGTAGCCTATCAAAACTCCGGCTTCCAAGAGATCGTCGTTGAATTTGTTCAGGTCGGCCATGAGCTGGGGATCGGGGGCTTGGTTTTCGGGTTCTTCCGCGCATTTGACGATGACCATGAATCGCATTTTGTTTGTCCTTTCGGGTTGAGTTGGTCTGACGTTCACGTTCAGAGCTTAATTGATGCTCTACCCATTAGTCGAACGAGAAGGTGCAGAATCGACACGGAGAGCCGAGAATATTCTCGGTAGCTCCTGGTAAACGCTCAAACCGGACAAGCGAAGTGCTACTTCATTTCTCCGTTAACGCTGCGCAATCAGGACTTACTCGCAGCCGGACAGCTACGCGCTCATGCAACGGGCATTAGCCCACTAAGTCGATAAGAACGCCCCCACCAACGGTCAATAGGAATTGGTTATGACCACCATCTCGTATTCGACGGGTTTACCAGAACACGCGAGTATGGGATACGGTTTGCCCTCCAGGGACTGACGCGGATTTCCGAGGGACTCGTTGATGAACGAAAATTTCTTTACTCGGCCGTTGGTCCCCACTAAAACGTAGTAAACATAAAGAGCACCCTCTATCACGTGGAAAACAGGCGCGGGGGGCGTGATTGCCTGGGGCAATGGACACCAATCGCGCGGAACGGAGTTGGCGGGAGGGGTGAAGGTATTTTCATCGAAGTCACTGGCAACGACAAAGGAATCAACCGTTGCGTCAATGGTATCCCAAGCGGACTTCTTCGTGAGATGGCCGGGGTAGCGAGAGGCGCCAAGCGAATGGAAGTCGCTCAGCGATACGGCATCTTGGCTCAGACGTGAGCCCCCGTTGTCTCGAATGGTGAAGGAAATAATTTGTTGTGAAGAATCAAAGCACGCTTTTCGACGGCGCAGGGCGTCGGATTCTTCCTCACAGTCCTCCGAAACCTTTACGGCGGGATATGTCGTGGCCCGACCGACGATGACCTTGGGCGGCGTTTGCAGCCCTGCGCCCGGAGACCACAGAAATTCAGCGACTCTCCATACCTCGGGGCTAAATTTTGGGGAAGACCTCGAAATGTAAAGTTTGTCACCAATAAGAATCTGCGTTTCTGAAATTGTACCGACGGTGAGGTTCATGCGGTAGCGGTCTGGAGCGCTGAAAAGTAGCTCGAAGTGTCCCGTCAAATTCGGAGTGTTGGCTTTGTAAGTGAACGTGGAAGTTAAGTGAAAGGACTGTTTAGCGGTCCTCAGGCTTGTTGCTTCGAGAGATTTCTGCAGGAGCGCGGTTGCGTTGTCAACTGAGAGGGGAAGAGCCTGGATATGCGACGGCTGTAACAAGGCTGACAGAGAGAACAGGCATGCGAGCGTCGCACCAACAAGTTTATTGGTCATCACTTGCGGCGAACGTTATCATATGCCGCGCAGAAGCGGCAAGGGGCGGGAGACTCGATTCTCTCCGGACGCGCGCATCGGACGCCGGAAATCCATGTAGTGCCTGGTTAACGCGGTGGTCTCAATGGGTCGATGCAACACTCAGTTCGAACGCGGTTCGCGTTGAAAACAGAAACTAAAAGCGCTGGCTAAGTTAGATCAGCCAGAACGTTACCTGGATAGGTTTTGACTAAGTACAGCTAAACAGATCAGTTCTTCAGAGGAAGTATTGACGGATCAACTGATTAGAAGGTGTTGCATCGACCGGTTGGGCTGGCAGTTTTTATCGGAAACTGATTCACTATCCAATATCCGCCCCGGCTTCTGACGAGCTTTTTTAATTTGGACTATTATTTCAACTGGCGAATCCGATCTTGCAGGAATTGCCGCTCTGGTTCCTGTTGCGTCAGCGCCAAAGCTTTCTCATAAGCGGAGCGAGCTTCAGCGGTCCTGCCGAGCCTGCGGTACATATCGGCCTGGGCTGAATGCGCCAGATAGTAATTTGCCAATTCGCCGTGTTGCAGCACCGCGTCAATCTGCGCCAGCCCGGCCTCTGGACCGTCGCGCATGGCAATGGCGACGGCGCGATTGAGTTGTACCACTGGCGAAGGCTGAATTTGTGCCAATTGGTCGTACAGCGCAGCAATCTGTGCCCAGTTGGTCGCCGCGACCGATTCCGCCTGCGCATGTACGGCCGCAATGGCGGCCTGCAGTGTGTAGGGGCCGAATGGGCGCGACTTCATGGCTTTTTCCAGCAATGCCACTCCCTCCGCGATCTGTGTTCTGTTCCAGAGCGAGCGATCCTGGTTCTCCAGCAAAATCAGCTCTCCGGTCGAAGAGGTTCTCGCGGCGTGTCGGGATTCGTGGAGCAACATAAGCGCGAGCAGCCCAGTGACTTCCGGTTCAATTTCCTGTTTTGGCTGGAGTTCGGCGAGCAAGCGGCCCAGCCGAATGGCCTCGCCGGTCAGCTCGGCCCGCGTTACTTCCGCTCCCGCGGCGGCAGAGTAGCCCTCGTTAAAGACGAGATAGACGACCTGAAGCACGGCGCTCAGCCGCTCTGGCAATTCCTGCGGCGACGGCACTTCGTAGCGAATTGGTGTGTCTCGAATTTTTGCCTTTGCGCGCACAATGCGCTGCGCCAGCGTGCGCGGAGTGGTGAGGAAGGCCTTCGCGATCTCCTCGGTGGTCAGCCCGCACACCTCACGCAAGGTGAGCGCAACGCGCGCTTCCGGCGCTAGGGATGGATGACAGCAGGTGAAAATAAGGCGCAGCCGATCATCCTCAAGCCCATCATCCTGAAACCTGGGATCTTCATTGGAGCTTTCCGCGGAACTCGATTGCGCTTCGAGATACCGTGCGAGCTCGCCCTGAGACGCATCAAATCTTGCCCGGCGACGCAGAGTGTCAATGGCTTTGAATCGGGCGGTCGAAATCAACCATGGTCGCGGGTTATCGGGTACTCCACTTGTGGGCCACGCGCCCAGTGCAGCGGCGAAGGCTTCGTGCATCGCCTCCTCGGCAAGATCAAAATCACCGAGCAAGCGGATCAGAGTTGCCAGGATTCGTCGCGAATCCGCGCGATAAAGGGAGTCGAGCAATTCGCGTATCTGCTCGGTGGAAAGTTCGGGCATGACGACGACCTTAGCAAACCAGCTACCGCGAATCAATTTAGCAAGCGGCGGGCTATTGATCGGCAACCGTGCAAAGCGCGCGGGTCGTGACGCTGAGAGCTGGGCAACAGAACGCTTCCGCGGATATCGCAAAATCGCCAAAATCCAGACGCAAGCGCCGAAATGATGTTTTTGGGAATGTACTTTTCCGCGGTGGTCGAAAGTGCGGCGGTTAAATCCGCACCCTTCAAAAACCGAAGGGATGCGGCACCCGTAGATTCAACGGCGTTAGTTGGGGTGGTGTGTGAGGGTGCGCCACCCGCCCGGCAATTCTCGGTTGACGCAAAATCGCCAAAGCCCGTTTCGAGAGAACGGGGTTCTGCGGAAGGCGCGAAGCGAAGGTGGAGCGACGGGCACGGCGTCGCGTATCGGCTCTCCGAGAGGAAAATTGCAATCTGTTTTGCGTCGAAAAGCATGCGTCACCTCCGCATGATGCGCCCGATCGCACCTATTTTCCGGGTTTGAGAATCATCGAAGCGGAAATAAACTCTCACTGGTTGAGGATATCTCGCTTCTCGATCTCCGCGTATTTCGAGAAAGAATTTGGTGCTCGACGAACTCAGATTTGTGAGGCGGGAACAATTGCTTACACGATTCGCATCGAGTTTTCGCTTGCGCTGGGAACAGCTGCACGGCAACGTACATGAATGCGAACCCGCCGAGGATGAACCCGAAAACTCCGGGCACAAACTTTGCCGCGAGAATCCCGGTGATCAGTGCGAGCCATGTGTCGGATTTTATCCTCACCGGACCCCCCAGCGGCGCCCTATTTCTTCCCTTTGCCTCGTCGAATGACGATTGCCTTTGCTTCGCCGGCGGGAGTTAGGACCAATTCCTCGAAATAAACCTCGTTTGAATGTCCGGAAAGTCGCTTCCCCTTCACTAGTTTGGCGACGATGAGAGTTTCGATGCCGTATTGCACCTTTCGGAACGCTTGCCTTTCTTGTGCTTCCGTTGCGTTCTCCGGCTTCCGTTTCAAATATTTGCGCAGCGCGTAGGTTCCGTAGTCCGGCGTGGGGTTGGTATAAAGGAAGTCCATGATCGCTTCCTCCAGCTCGCTGAGTTCTTGCGGCTCATCTTTTTTGTCAGCCATTGTTCCTCCTCAAAGATTAAGGGATCGGACATCTTGTCGCCGCCATGATCCGCCCGATCGCCGATCGTTTCGCGAATCGCTTACGACACCCGGCGCTAAGTCTGTCAGCCGAGCATGCCTTTTAGATCAATCGTAATTTTCGACTCGACAAACTCCTGTGCAAGTTTGGTTTTCCACGCCCCCGAAATGTCCATCGGGACATACACACCCCCTTAAAATCGTTCGGCATCTCGACCTCGCCCTTATGCAAAGCCGCGACACGCGCTCTACCGAGCCTTCCGATAAAGTATCCCAACTCTAGTATGACGTTTTGCCTCGCTCCCCAATGGACCTCACCAGCGGCCCTATCGAGGATTTCGTCGTCAGGCGTTAAGAGCACCACGGCGAACGCAACACCTTTCGAGTTGACTTCAAACTTTTCGATTATTGTGCGCCCACCATTCGGTTGCTCATGGAGGATAATTGCTTCCAAACCAAGTTTTTCGATGAAGCGAGCGACCATCTCCTTGGCTTCGTTGTCGTGTCCGTGCACGACGAAGACTTTAGTGCTTCCATCAAACTGCACTGGCGCGAAGTCACCTTGGATTCTTTGGAGCCTTTGCCGACCAGTGTCTCTTCGGGTCCCAACACAAAGCGCTCTGCGACCCTCGGAATCGTCAGGAGCCTAAAATTGGATGGCGACTGGAGCGTTTCGAACTCGAGCGCCGCTTCAGCGCCCAGGTCGCTTTAGAAACGAGATAACAGCATGACCAACGATCAGCCCACGCCTGATTGTCGATTCCATCTGCTTCGGCCGCAAGTGTTGAGTATTACCGGCCACTGTGCGACCTCATCGTGGACTCCTGAATTTATTTCGGCAGCGGACTACGCGCCCCCAGACGTCTTTCCCCTACGGCTTCTCCGCGACGGTTACCGGGCCGCAAAAGACGAAAACCGGCCCTTCCGGGTATCTCCGAACAGTCGGCATGAGGCCTCGGGTTGCACACATACCGGGCTCAAAAATCGCGGGATTCTGTGAGGTTAAGACGAGGGCGGCTTTAAACACCTTTAAACGGCTCTCGCCTACTCCGTCGCAATCAGCAAACATGCTGTTTTATTGGGAAAATGGTGGACGTGAGGGGGCTCGAACCCCTGACCTCCTCGTTGCGAACGAGGCGCTCTCCCAACTGAGCTACACGCCCATCTGTTGTTGCTGAAGCTAACTGCCTGACCTGCCCGCTCGGAGCGGGCCGCTCTCCCAACTGAGCTACACGCCCATCTCGAGATGCACGTGCAGGAAACATTCTAGCAAAGGCGGGGAGGAGCGCCAAACGTCGCGCGGAGTTTTTGCGACGTATTGTGCATGCGCGGATTGAGAAAATTGCGGGAGTAGAAAGATGCGCGCTCGGTGGGTGAGGGCGAGCGAGCCGGGGGAACCCGAATAACATCCGAGGCTTTAGTTGATGGCGTGATGTGGTGGTGCTGCTAAATTCAAAATCGCCCAGCTGAAGCTGGTCCGCTATAAAGGCGAGTCAAATGAACAGAAAAGGGCAAATGGATTGCAGCCGCTCGCTAACCGGAGCGTCGGAGCTCACGACTGAATAGCGCATGTAGGCAACGCGAGACGAACATTTGGGCGCCTCTCGTGTTGCGCGATGGAATCTACTTTGCGCTGATTTATTTTGCTGGCGGGGACGTTCGGGTGGAGCGTGGCGCGGGCGCTGGAGACGTATTTGGCGAAGCGCTGGGCGAGGGTGAAGATGCGCTCGGATTGGCGGAGGCGGATGGCGTCTTTGGGGATTAGTTCGCCGCCGATGCCCAGGGCTGCGGCGCCGGCGAGGATGAAATTTGCGGCGGTGTGTTGATTTACGCCGCCGGACGCGACCAGCGGGAGATTGGGGAAAGGGGCTTTCAGGGCGCGGATGTAGGTGTCGCCGCCGACTTGGGCGCAGGGAAAAACTTTCACGAAATCGGCGCCGGATTTCCAGGCGCGGGTTACTTCGGTGGGGGTGAGAGCGCCGGGCATGGCTACCACGTCGGCGCCGAGGGCGAATTCGATAATTTTCAGATCCTGGCCGGGGCTGGTGAGGAATTGCGCGCCGGCGTCAACGCATTGGCGGGCGACGTCGGAATCGAAAACGTCGCCCGCGCCGACGATCATTTTGGGGGCGTGTTTTACGAGGTGGGCGATTACGGCGATGGCGCCGGGGACGGTCATTTCAATTTCGACGATGGGGATGCCGCCGCGGGAGACGGCTTCCGCGGCGAAGAGGGCGTCTTCGGCGGAGGAGAGGCGGACGGCGGGAATGATGCCGATGGCTTCGATGCGGGCGTGGGTTTCGTCGCGTTTCATTGTGTGGGGCCTCGGTGCTGGTGACGCGGCGATTCTAGCGGAATTTTGTGGGGGTGGAGGGGGAAAATTGATGGCGCGGGGATTTGGGGAGTGCGACGAGTGGAGTTCAAAATCACCGCTGATGAACGCAGATGAAGACTGATAGAGGCGGTAAGAGGCGAAGAGAAAAGCGAAGAGAGAGCCTTCACCCGCATTCGCGGGTTCAGGACGGCGGATTAAAGGATGAAGACAAAATCAAATGCTAAGGCAGAGACGGACGGAAACCAACAGCAACGGCTGCCCGGTTCGATAAAACTGAACCGGCCGCTACAAATTCAACGGCGAATGCGCAGGCAACGTCAACTGAGCCCGCGGGACGCCGGCGCTACTAAGTGCGCGCGTGCATCGCGACGCGGCAAGATGATTGTGCGGCTTCAGGGGCTGAAGCCCCTTTTTACCTGCGCGCTCACGGCGGGGCTGAAGCCCCGCCCTTCCTACTTCAAATTCAAATGCAACGTCAAAGGCGCCCGCCTAAAAATCGAAAGCAGGCGACCGCTACAAGTTCAAATGCAACAGCGTCATTAGACTTCGAAGGATTCTTCGGTGTCGGGGAGTTTGTCGGATTCGCGGGCTATCCAGACGTACATGGCGGGGAGGAGGAAGATACCCATGATGAGGGCGGTGATGAGGCCGCCGACGATTACGATGGCGAAGGGGCGCTGGGAGTCGGAGCCGATGGCGCGGCTGGTGGCGGCGGGAAGCAGGCCTAAGGTGGCTACCAGCATGGTCATCATGATGGGGCGGAGGCGGAGGACCGCGCCTTCGATGGCGGAATCTTCGATGGAGTGGCCGTGGGCGCGGAGTTGATTGATGTATTCGAGCATGATGACGCCGGTTTCGACGGAGACGCCGAAGAGAGCCAGGAAGCCGATGCCGGAGGAGACGCTGAGATGCGTGCCGGTGAGGAGCAAAGCTAGCAGGCCACCTAGCGGGGCTACGGCGACGTTGGCCAGGATCAGGCCGGCCCATTTCGCGGAGCTAAACATGGTGTAGAGGATTACGAAAATTACCAGCAGGGTGATGGGGACCACGATCATGAGGCGTTTTTGGGAGCGTTTTTGGCTTTCGTATTCGCCGGCCCAGTCAAGGTGATAGCCGACTGGAAGTTTTACGCGCGCTTTCACTTCTTTCATGGCTTCTTCGACGGCGCTGCCCAGGTCGCGACCGCGGACGCTGTATTTAATGGCGACGTAGCGGGAGTTTTCCTCGCGGTAAATTTCGGAGGCGCCATCGCGGACGTTTACCGTGGCTAATTGCGACAGGGAGACGCGTTCGCCGCTGGGGGCGAGAAGACGAATATTTTCGATGGCTTCTTTGGTGTCGCGATAGTTGGGTTGATAGCGGACCACCAGGTCGTAGCGCTGCTCGCCTTGTAAAACCTGGCTGACGGCTTTGCCACCGACGGCGGTTTCTACTGCGTCTTGGACATCGGAGACATTGATGCCATGGCGGGCGGCTTGCCGGCGGTCCACGGAGATATTCAAGTTGGGTTGACCGAGGACGCGGAAGAGGCCCAGATCTTCGACGCCGGCGACGCCGCGCATTACGTTTACGACTTCATCGCCTTTTTCTTCCAGGATTTGCAGATCGTCACCGTAGAGTTTGATGGCCAGCTCGCCTTTTACGCCGCTGACGGCTTCTTCCATGTTGTCCGCGATAGGTTGCGAAAAATTCCAGAGGATGCCGGGCATTTTGCTCAGTTGGGTATCCATCGCGGAGATCAGCTCATCCTTATCTTTGTGAAAGACGGGACGCCATTGGTCTTTGGGTTTCAGGTCCACGAAATATTCGGTATTGAAGAAACCGGTGGTGTCGGTGCCGTCGTCGGGGCGGCCAACCTGGCTAGTTACTTTGGTGACTTCGGGAAAGGAAGCAAGGACGTCGCGGGCTTGATTGGCGACGCGGACGCCTTCAGTGGGGCCGGTGCTGGGAGCGAGCGTGCCGCGGACCCATATGGCACCTTCGTCGAGATGTGGGAGAAATTCCGAGCCTATTACGCCGCTGATCATCAGGAAAACCGCGAGGGCGAATGCGGCGGCTCCTACGCTGACAGTTAAGACGCGATGATGGATGGCCCAGCGGACGGCGACGCGATACTTATCACGCAGGAAAATCATCACGGGGTTGGGCCATTCTTTCACGCCGTGGCGAAAGACCAGGAGCGCGAGGACCGGGGCAATCAGGATCGCAAAAATCAAGGCGCCGAGCAGAGCGAAGGAAACAGTCCAGGCCATGGGCTTGAAGAGGCGGCCTTCGACGCTCTGGAGAGTAAAGATGGGGAGATAAGCGGTGATGATGATGGCAATGGCGTAAAAAACCGGGCGCAGAACTTCCATCACGGCATCGCGGATGAGATTTCGAGGGGCGTATTTTGGGAGCTGGAGGAAAGGCTGAAGTGGCGGACGATGTTTTCGATCATGACCACGGCGCCATCAACGACCATGCCGAAATCCAGGGCGCCGAGCGAGAGAAGATTTGCGGGGATATTGTCGAGGTCCAGGCAGATGGAGGCGAAGAGCAACGAGAACGGGATGGTGAGTGCAACGATTAAGGCGCCGCGGGAATTTCCCAGGAAGAAAAATAAAATTATGGAGACGAGCAGGACACCTTCTGTGAGATTTTCGAGCACGGTGTGAGTGGTGAAATGGACGAGCTCGCTGCGGTCGAGGAACGGGACGATTTTCACGCCGGGCGGCAGGATTTCGTTGTTTAGCTGGTCCACTTTTTGATGGATGGCGAGCAGAGTTTCGTCGGAGTTGGCGCCCTTGCGGAGGAGGACGATGCCTTCGACCACGTCTTCGTTGTCAATAATTGTGCCATCTGCTCTGTGAATTGCCTTCCCTATTTGTCCGAGGCGAATGCGCGGGCCTTGGATGACGGTGGCGATATCCTTTACGCGAAGGGCGGTGCCATTTTTGGTGTTGATGGCGGTTTGTTCGATGTCCGGAACGTTGCTGAATAGGCCGACCGCGCGAACATTGATTTGCTGCTGCCCGGATTCAACGAAGCTGCCGCCGGCGTTGGCGTTATTGTTCGCGAGTTGCTGCTCGACCTGGCTGATGCTGAGGCCGTAGAAACGAGCAAGTTCGGATCCACGCGAACTTGATATTCGCGGGTGATGCCGCCGAAGCTGGAAACATCCACGACATTGGGCACGGACTTGAATTCCTTTTCGAGCGTCCAGTCCTCGATGGATTTCAATTCCATCAGGTCGTACTTAGGATTGGTGCTGCGCAGCGTGTACCAATATATTTGGCCTACCGGACTCCAGTCCGTACCCATCTGTGGCTGAAGGCCGTTGGGAAGCGAGACTTGCGACAAGCGTTCGAGAACTTTATAGCGATTCCAATCGTTGTTGGAGCTGTCGTCGAAAATGAGCGTGACGCTGGAGAGGCCGAAGAGCGAAACGGAGCGAAGGTGAGTGAGGTGGGGAATGCCGTTCATCTGAATTTCGATGGGGATGGTGACTTGTTGTTCGACTTCTTCGGCGGCTCGGCCGGGCCACTGGGTGATGATTTGGACGTAATTGTTGGCGACGTCGGGATAGGCTTCGACGGGAAGATCGTGAAATGAAATGGCGCCCCAGACGAGGAGGAGGACGGCGAGCGCGATAACCATGAAACGGCTATTGAGCGCGAGATCGATCAGGCGTCGCATCATGCGGCAGCCGTTCGATGGTGAGGATTAGCCGGCAACTATTGCTCCACGGTATTTTGCAGATGAGGGCGTTGGTGACGACCTGGTCGCCGGGATTGAGGCCGGAGATTATTTCCTGCATGTTGTTGGGGAGCATTTCTCCGGCGACGATGGCGACGCGTTTGAATTTTTTTCCGCCCGCGGGGACATACACCCAATCACGATCGTGGAGATGAAGGATTGCCGAAGCTGGGACGGACGCGTGGGATTCTTTTTCCTGGCCGCGGAACGTGGCGGTGACGAACATTCCGGGGCGCATGTTGCCGGGATTGTGGACTTCGATGCGAACTTTGGCAGTGCGGATATTGGGATCGAGGACGGCGCCGATATTGCTGATGCGCCCGGTGACTACTTTATCGGGATAGGCGTTGAGACGGACGTCGGCGGTGTCTCCGATGCGGACGGTGGAGAGATCGTTTTCATAGACATCGCAGATGATCCAGACGTCGGAGAGATCTGAGATCGTGAAGGGATTGGTGGAGGAGAGGCCTTGCACGCCGGCGGCGTTGGTGACTTGCTGGTCGGTAATTACGCCAGCGATGGGGGCGACGATATCCACGATGCCGGAGGGATGATCGAGCGGAGCGCCTAGAACGCGGAGATGCTCGGCGGTAGTTTCGACGTCAACCTTGGCTTTGTTCGCGGTGTCTTCCGCTACTTGAAAATCGTTGAGGGAAATCGCGCCGTGGTCATAGAGGCCTTTGGCGCGCTCGAACTGGGTGTTGGCCAGAGTTTCGTCGGCAACGGCTTTGCGATAGTCGGAGTAGGCGGCGGCGATGTCCGCGCTTTGCACGCGGAGGAGGAGCTGGCCTTTTTTTACGGTGTCGCCGAGGCGGGCGCGAATTTCGACGACGCGGCCGGAGGCTATGGAGATGACCGGGACGGTGCGGGCGATGTCTGGGTTGACGACGCCGGTGACGGTGAGTTGCGAGGCGGCTTTATATTCCGCGGCGGTCGCCAGGGGAAATTGCGCGGCATTATCAACCTGGACGATGTTTGCGTCGCCCTCGTGTTCAACTTGCGCGGGCGGAGGGGCTTCGGCCGCGGCATTTTTTCCCGTGCCTCCGCCGCAGCCTGCCAGCATGAAAATCGCCGCCAGCGAAAGTGGCGGGATTGTGGCGCCCACACGAATCATTGCAAACCTCGAATAAGTAAGTGCGAAATAATAGACAACAACTGCCGTAAAGAAGGCGTAAAGACCGGGTAAGAATCACACAACCCGAGGGCCGGACGCCAGAGCTGCGATCGATCAATCGCTCGCTCGCGAGTGGGATGCACACTCGTCGGGCGGACGACGATGGAATTTATGAGCTAAATTGCGAGCGGGGGAGCGCGGCCAGAATGACTTTGTTGTGGTGTAAGCGACGGCAGTGAGTTCGCTGCGGCCAGGAAGAGGGGCGCAGCGGCGAAATCGGCTGCGTGAGCCGGCGGCAGAAGCACGGCGAGACCTGGACCCGCTGGGAAATGATCCGTTTGCGGCGGCTGATGCGCGGCGGAATGGCAATTCACATGGCGGCGGCAGTTTGAGCAGTCTTCCAGGACAACGAGTTCGGCATGCAGATCGTCGGTGAGCGAGACGACGAAGAAGAGTAGGACCAGAGCGCAGATGAGAGCGGTCCATTCGCGCCAGGGAGCGTGGCGGCGTGTGCGGGACTGATGAGCCCAGCTGGTGCGCCAGAGAATGACGCCGGCTGCGGCGATGAGCAGCCAGAGAATGTTGAGTGCTAGTTCCATCGTTGTATGGATAATCGTTGGCCGCGCGCGACGGCGTACCGCGGGACTAACTTACTACGCGGCGGGTGGGTTGGGCAATCGTTTGGGGAGTCGCTAAGGCGAAAGATTTAATACAGGGGACACGGAGAAATGCAGAATTGAAAGTCAACAGTTAAGAGTCAGAGGCAAAGGCAAGAAGAAACCTTTACCGCAGAGGAGCAGAGGACGCAGAGAAAGGCAAAGACAACTCGCGATCAAATGCGTTGCGATTGAGGGTTGCGCCGCGTGGTGTCACCGTGTCAGCAGGCGGGATTTGGCGCGGAGTATGAAGGCGTCCGCTTGGGTGGGGTCGGGGAGGCTGCCTTGTGCGAAATGTTTTGCGCCGCCGCCTTTGCCGCCGAATTCTTTCAGGGATTCGCGCAGGATGGCGCCGAGATCGGGCGTCAGATCTTGCGAGCGGGCTGCTACTACGTGGCCGGATTCGCAGCTGACGAGTAACGCGATCACGTTTTTTTCGGCGGATAGTTTCGCGGCTAAAAGCATGAGGTAGGCGGGAGTGGCGTCAGGCGGGGTGGCGACGATGAGGCGGATATTGCCGGAGCGCGATGCAGATGGGTTGGCGTTCGGTGCGGCGATTCCTGTGGGGCTTGGGGTTGCGCTGGGCGCGTCTGGATGCTGCTGCAGCAGGTCGCGCGCTTCGAGCGTCGCCAGGCGCTCTTCGATGCGTTTGAGGGCGGAGGACTGGGCGCGGCGTTCTTCGATATTTTTTGTTATGCCGGCGGGGACGTCGGCCAGGGCGCAGCTTAGTTGGGTGGCGGCCTGGGTGAGGGTGGCGAAATCGGCGCGGGCGGCTGCGAGAGTGCGATAGCCTGCCACGAATTCGATGCGCGAGTGTTCGCGGGTGCGTTCCAGTTTGCGGAGGAGGATCAAACCGGCTTGTCCGGTGCGGGCGAGATGCGTGCCGCCGCAGGGTTGGCGGTCGAAGCCTTCGATTTCGATGGCGCGGAGGATTCCTTCGCGGTCAACTTTTTTGCGGATGCCGGATTCGGCTAGTTCCTGGGCGGTGCCGAAGCGGATTACGACGGGGCGATCTTCGAAGATGATTTCGTTGGTGCGGCGTTCGGCGGCTTCGATTTGACGCGGGACGACCGACGGGGCGGCGAGATCTATGGTGGAAATTTCCTTGCCGAGATGGAAGGAGACGGTCTGGAGGTTAAAGAGTTCGAAGAAGGCGGCGGAGAGCAAGTGCTGCGCGGTGTGTTGCTGCATGTGATCGAGGCGGCGGGGCCAGTCAATTTGGCCGTGGATGGGACCGGCGGGGAGTTCGGCGGTGGTGTAGTGGACTACGTGGTGGGGATCGCCAGGGTTGGACGCGTCTGGTCCGGCAGAGTTTGGCGCGTCAATGACTTCTACGACTTGCGCGTTGCCAAGCGTGCCCGCGTCGTGCGGTTGGCCGCCGGAAGTGGGGTAAAACGCTGTCTTATTAAGGATAACTTTCCAGCGAGGGCCATCGGGCGTGCAGGAAACGACTGTGGCGTCGAATTCGCGGAGGAAAGAGTCGTGGTAATAGAGCCTGTCCGTCAGGTCAGTTCCCTTTTGGTGCGGAGCAAGAATAACATAGAGACTGTGACGCCAAGCGGCTGGACGCGGTAGAATCAGACGTGCCCATAAAACTGATTGCCATGGATATTGACGGAACTTTGCTGAACAGCAAGTCCGAGTTATCCGAGAGAAATTCGGAGACGATTGCGGAAGCGGCGGCGCGCGGAATTGAGATCGTGCTGGTGACCGGGCGGCGATTTGATTTCGCTTTGCCGATTGCCAATGCGCTGCCGTGCGATTTGCATTTGATCGTGAATAATGGAGCGCTGGCGAAGTCGCGGAACGGCGAGACGCATTTGAGGTATATGTTACCGGCGGAAACGGCGCGGCAGGTGCTGGAGGCGACGCCGGAATTTCGCGAGAGCGCGGCGGTGATTTTTGACCGTCCGGGGGCGCGGCAGGTGATTATGGAGCGGGTGGATTGGGACGATCCGTTTCGCGGAAAATATTTCCGGCGGAACCGGGAGTATATAGCGGAGGTCGCGCCGTTGGGCGACTGCTTGAGCGGCGGCGAAGATCCGATTCAGGTGATGTACGCGGGAAATTGCGCGCCGATGCGGGCGGCGATGAAGAGTCTGGAAGCACTTTCGCGGGCGCGCGATTTTACGTTGGCTTTGACGGAGTATGAGGAGCGGGATTTTTCGATTTTGGATGTGCTGCGGCGGGACGTCACTAAAGGAAAGGCCTTGGCGGAGTGGACGCGGCAGCGGGGGTTCCGGCGCGAGAACGTATTGGCTATTGGGGATAATTGGAACGACCGTCAGATGCTGGAGTATGCGGGGAGTCCCGTGCTGATGGGAAATTGTATCGAGGAGTTGAAGGAGTGCGGGTGGCCAATTACTTTGTCGAATGATGAGGACGGAGTGGCGGCGGCGATTCGGAATTATGCGTTGAATGAGAATTGAGGGTGCGAGTCGAAAGTTGAAAGTTAAGAGTTGAGAGTTAAGAGTTCAAAGTTCACGGTTGGAAGACGCGAATTGAGGGCAGCAGAGAACGTGGCTTCACGGGCTAAAGTTCCTTTCTTTTTAGCTGCGTCAGCGCTCGGGATTAAGAGGCAATAGGTTTGGGAAAAAGGCAGTGGCTAGTGATTAGCAGTTTGTTGAAAAACCCCTTTCTTCTGCAACTTTGAGTCGAAAAACTCGTCTGAAGTAAGAAGGTCAAGGAGGCGAGTGAATGCGCGGAGACGATAATCAGCAAGAAGGAATGTTCAGTTACGTTTCGCCAGAAAAGCGAGTCCCGGAGGATCATCCGTTGCGACCGATCCGCAAGATGGTGGATGCGATTCTGAAGGAAATGTCCCCGCAGTTTGCGAAGCTGTACTCGGACGTGGGGAGACCATCGATTGCGCCCGAGCGGCTGTTTCGGTCCCTGCTGTTGCAGATCTTCTATTCGGTCCGCAGCGAACGAATGCTAATCGAGCAACTACAGTACAACCTGCTGTTCCGGTGGTTCGTGGGAATGGAGATGGACGAGGCGGTGTGGAATCACGCGGTGTACAGCAAGAATCGGGAGCGGTTGCTGAATGAAGAGGTCGCTGAGGCGTTTTTCCAGCGGGTGCTGGACAGAGCCAGGCCGTTTATGTCGGATGAACATTTCACGGTGGACGGAACGCTGCTGGAGGCGTGGGCCAGTCAGAAGAGTTTCCGACCAAAGGATGGGAGTGGGAAGCCTGCTGGACCGGGAGGAGACGTCGACTTCAAAGGGGAAAAGCGCAAGAACCAGACCCATGAATCGACCACGATCCCGATGCCCGGTTGTGGACGAAGTCCCGAGGAAGCCAGGCGAAGCTGAGTTATATGGGGCATGTATTGATGGAAAACCGCAACGGACTGTTGCTGCAGACGTTTCTGAGCGAGGCGAACGGAAGAGCGGAGAGGGATGCGGCGCTGCTGATGGCTGAAGCCCTGCCGCCAGGAAAGCGAGTGACCATGGGAGGGGACAAGGCGTACGACACGCAGGAATTCGTAAGGGAACTCCGGGGGATGAACATCACCCCGCACGTGGCGCAGAACACGAGCAATCGCAGAAGTGCGGTGGATGAGCGGACCACGCGGCATGCGGGGTATGAGGTGAGTCAGCGGAAGAGAAAACGAGTGGAGCAATCGTTCGGGTGGATGAAGATGGTGGGGATGCTAAGAAAAGTGAAGTTGCGAGGAATCGAGAAGGTGGGATGGCTGTTTACTTTCACCGGAGCCGCCTACAACTTGTGCCGATTGCGAAACCTGATGGCCAGAGCATGAAGGAAGTTTCGATTCGGATCGGCTGAGCAGATAGAACAACCTAAATCACTCCTTCACAAATCAGCGAAACTTCAAAACTTCAGAACGAAAAATTCGAAAAATCGAATTATTCAACAAGCTGTTAGTGGCGAGTGGCTAGAAACGACTTAGGAGCTGGAGCGGCGAGCGGATTTTGAGAGTGCGGAATTTATTTTCGGCTGCGGGTTTTTTGTTGGCGATGGGTGCCGCGGGGATTTTTCCTGCCGCGGCCTCGGCGGATTATGCGGTGCTGCGTTCCGGGGCGCGTTTGCATATCACTGGGTATGAGCGCGACGGGGAGCGGGTGCGTCTGACGGTGGATGGCGGGACGGTGAATGTGGCGGCTGCGGATTTGGTGGCTGTGGAGCCGGAGGAACATTTTGCGGCGGTCCCTGCCGCAGCAGTCGCGCCGGGACCTTATGGGAATTTGATTCATGCGGCGGCGGAGAAGCATGGAGTGGATGAGAGTCTGGTTCGATGGGTGATTGCGGCGGAATCGAATTTCAATCCGCGGGCGGTTTCGCGGAGGCGGGCGCAGGGGTTGATGCAGCTTTTGCCGGCGACGGCAGCGCTTTATGCGGTGGGTGATATTTTTGATCCCGCTGAGAATATTGACGCGGGGACGCATTATTTGAAGGATTTGCTGGCGCGGTATCGCGGGGATTTGCGGTTGGCGTTGGCGGCTTATAACGCGGGGCCGGAGATGGTGGAACGTTATGGCGGGGTTCCGCCTTTTCCGGAGACGCAGAAGTATGTGCGGGTGATTACGGGGCATATGGCTGCGCGGGAACAGAATTTGGTGGCGAAGAATTAGGGATTGTTTTGAACTGCGGATTGTTTCTGGACGAAAGCACTTCTCAAACCCCACCTTGTCGCAGGGATTTTGTATTCCGGCCTTTTAAGCAGCGGTGATTCCCGTCAGGGCGCAACAGCTGCCCGGTTCGATGAACCTAAACCGGCCGCTACAAATTCAAAAGCACGGCGACGTCGAGGACGCCCCTAAAAAGCAAAAGCAGGCGGCGTCACGATTACACGGTGCGGGCGGAGTTCGCTGCGGTATTGGGGATGGGTTTGGCGCGGACCCGGAGGACTTTGCGTTGATTGGCTTCGATTACTTCGAAGCGCAGGCCGTCGGCTTCCACCACTTCACCGGTGCGGGGGACGTGGCCGGCTACACTGTTGAGCAGGCCGGCGATGGTGGTGGCGGCGGAATGCTGCATGCCGGAATCGAGTTGCACGCCGAAAAGTTCACCGACTTTTTCTAGCTGCACGCTGCCGCGGATTACCAGGGCGCCGCTGGTTTCACGAACGACGTCCGGAGCGGGCGTGCGGTCCTCTTCACCGATTTCGCCGACAATTTCCTCGACCAAATCTTCGATGGTGACGACGCCGGCCATCAAGCCGTATTCGTCAATCACGATGGCCATCTGCTGATTCTTGCGCTGCATTTCTTTCAGCAGCTCGGAGCCGAATTTCGTTTCAGGGACGAACAGAGCGGGGCGCATCAGCTCGCGGACGGTGCGGTGGGCGGCTTCGCGGTCGGGAACTTCGAGCATGTCGCGCGCCATGACGATTCCAGCGATGTCGTCGAGCGATTTTTCGAAGACGGCGAGGCGCGAGAATTTTGTTTCGACGACGAGGTCGCGCAATTCTTCGAGCGAGGCGTCGGCACGAATGGCGATGACGTCGGGGCGCGGAGTCATCACGTCGCGCACGCGCTTGTCGCCGAATTCGACGACGGATTCAATCAGACGGGCTTCGTCCTGCTCGATAATGCCCTCTTCGGTGGCCGCGTCCACTAGAGCTTCGATGGCCTGCTGCTGGTCGGCGGCGGGAGTTTGCGCTTCTTCGGATTCCTCGGAGAGATGCAGCACGGAGATCAGCAATTCGAGGACGGCTTGCACCGGCCAGATGATGACGAGAAACACGCGCATGACGGGAACCAGCGGCAGGATCCAGTTTCCCGGCGCGCGGGCCAGCAGCAGCGCGGGGAAAAATTGCATGGCGATGACGACTTCGGCGCCGAGGAAGAAGATCATTTCGACGGCTGCTTCCCAGGTGCCGGGAACGAAGAAGAGGACGCCGCGCGCAGTGATGGCCGCGACAAAAACGAGCCAGAAGCGCGCGAGGAGGCTGAAGCCGAGCGAGGCGCGGCGGCGTTCCAGATGAAAGCGCGGCTCGACGTCTGATTCGAAAGTGTCTAGGTGCCGGTGGAGGCGTCCGGGATGCACGCGACCGAGCTCGCGATAGGCGCGGTCCAGGTAGGAAAAAACTACCAGGCCGGAGGTGAGGGCGAGCACGCCGATGGAGTAGAGGAAGATCGGCATCGTCAGAGCAACCCTAGTTCGCGACGCAGGCGATTTTCGCGTCGGTCCATTTGGCCGGCGTCGGCCTCGTGATCGTAGCCGAGCAGATGCAGAATGCCGTGAAGAATGAGGATGCGCATTTCGTGATCGAAGGCGCGGCCGAAGCGCCGAGCGTTGCGCCGCGCGACGGCTGGCGCAATCGCGATGTCGCCCAGATATCCGGGTAGATTTTCAGACGAAGACGCGGAAATGCGCGACGCGCGCGTGCGTCGCGGCTGACGATGCTTTCTCGTACGTGCGGGCTCTGCTTGAGACACGTCTGCTGGGAAGGACAATACATCGGTCGGACGATTTTTGCCACGGTAGGCGCGATTCCAGCACTTCATTTGCGCGTCGGTGACCAGCGCGACTGTGAGGGAGCGCGAGGGGAGGCGCAGGCGTTTGCGCGCGACCGCGAGAAATCTCTCCAGGCCGGAAATGGAAACACGAACGCGGCACTGTTGATTGAGGATCATGCGCGCGAGGCTAATCCTGCGGATTCTGCTTCCCGGCATTGCTGGAATGGCCGGCGTGTCCGGCACCGCGACCGTTGTGATGCGGATGGGTGGCGGCATGCTCGTCGTAAGCTTTGATGATGCGCTGGACGAGATTGTGGCGCACGACGTCGCGTTCATCGAAATAGGTGAAGGAAATGCCTTCGATCTTGCCGACGATTTCGATGGCTTCGATGAGGCCGGAGCGGCGCGATTCAGGCAGGTCAATTTGGGTGACATCGCCGGTGATGACGGCTTTGGAATTGAAGCCCAGGCGCGTGAGGAACATTTTCATTTGTTCGCTGGTGGTGTTCTGGGCTTCGTCGAGGATGACGAAAGAATCGTTCAGGGTGCGGCCGCGCATGAAAGCGAGCGGGGCGACTTCGATAATTCCCTTCTCCAGGAAACTTTCCAGCTTGTCCGCTTCGAGCAGGTCATGCAGCGCGTCGTAGAGCGGGCGCATGTAGGGGTCCACTTTTTCCTGGAGCGTGCCGGGAAGAAAGCCGAGGCGTTCGCCAGCTTCGACGGCGGGGCGGGCGAGGATAATGCGATTTACTTGTTTCGAGAGTAGCGCGGTGACGGCCATGGCGACGGCGAGATACGTTTTTCCGGTGCCGCCAGGACCGATGGCGAAAACCATATCGTAGGTTTCGAGGGCTTCCATGTAGCGCTTCTGGTTGGTGCTCTTGGGGGTGATGGTTTTTTTTCCGAAGGATCGCGTGTTGGAAAGGGCGAATGCGCCGCGTGCGGGCGCGGGTTCGCTGCTGGCGCCGGTGGCGATGCGCAGCAGGGATTTGACTTCGGAGCTGTCTGGGATGCGCCCGTCGCGGATACGTTGATTGTATTCGCCGAGGATTTGCGCGGCGCGTTCTACTTGCGGCTGCGAGCCTTCAATTTCCAGATCGTGATCGCGCAGATGCGTGGTGACGTGAAGAGCGGACTCGAAGAGTTTAAGGTTTTCGTCAAGGGTGCCGAAAAGTTCGTTGATGCCACCTGCTAGTCGGACAGTTTGTTTCATTCAGATTCGCGGAAGCGAAGCCTCCTGGACAGGACTCCCACTGCTGCGATTAGCGTAGCGCGGGAAAGCGAGAGGGTCAAGGCGGAGGCGCAGGATTCATCAGGTAGTAACAATGCGCGGGCGTCTGGGCGAGACGGCGGCTTAGCGCGGGCAGGTCGGTGACGGCGTGGGTGCGAGGTTGAGGTGGCGAGGCGACTCGCGCGGAAGACCGCAGGGTTCGCTTTTGGGCACCGCATTTTTCAATAGGGCGGGTGGTGAGGCCGGGATAGCTCAAAATTGGAGTGGGCGGCTACGATCGGGAGAGTTGGATGACGAACGGCAAGGACTTGCCGCCGCTTCAGGCGGCCCAAAATTACAGCAAGCTGCGGCGGACGCAGCGCGTGCACATTCAGATGGCGGTGATCGTGCGCGGCACCAGCAAAGGCAAGCCGTTCGAAGAAGAGACCAAGACCAGCACAGTAAATGCCAATGGATGCCTGGTTTCACTGGATACGCCGGTGATGCGCGGGCAGCAGGTTTCCATTGTGAATTCCAAGACAGTGGAAGAGCTGACGTGCGCTGTGGCGTTCATCAGCGAGAATAAGGGCGGCAAGAACGAAGTGGGATTGGAATTTACGGAGCCTTCGCCGCTGTTCTGGCGCATTGGCTTTCCGCCGGAAGATTGGAGTGAATCGTCCGAACGCAAGCGCGCGCCGGCGCCGCCACCTCGAAAGACATCCGCAGGGCCGCAGGAAAAGAAATAACAACGACAATTATTCCAGGCGCGAATTCGATGGCTGCGTAGGCCTTCGTCCGAGTTTCTGCGCGTGTTCGCGGGCCGGTTAGGGCTTCGCGGCTGGGAACTGCACTTTGGGGACTTCGCGCGCTGCTTCGGGGGCCTGGAAGTAGTCGTTGTTGCGCTTGAAGCCGGCCCATCCGGCAAAAATGTTGTTGGGGAACAGGCCGATGAAGGTGTTGTATTCCTGGATGGAATCGTTGTAGCGCTTGCGTTCGACGGCGATGCGATTTTCAGTGCCGGCCAGTTCGTCCTGCAGGCGGAGGAAGTTTTCGTTGGATTTCAGCTCGGGATAATTTTCCGATAGTGCCAGGATCTTCAATTCCAGCGGCGCAATTTGGTTGCTGGCGGCGATCTTGTCGGCTGGAGTCTGCGCGTTCATGTATTGGGTGCGGGCTTTGGCGATATCGTCGAAGACAGTCTGTTCATGCGCGGCGAAACCCTGGACCGTGGCGACGAGATTCGGGATCAGGTCGGCGCGGCGTTGCAAGACTACGTCCACTTGAGCCCAGTTGGATTTGACGGTTTCGTTGAGGCGGACCATCTGATTGCGGCTGCTGGCGTAAGCGCCGCCGATGATGAGCGCGAGGATGACGAGAACGGCGATGACGGCGAGGGCTGCTTTCATGGACTGCCTCCGGGTGTGGGGTTACGCGGTGCCATCATACCAAATACGGCGCTCAGACAGCGTCCAGGCGGCGGTCAACTTCGTTTGTGACTATTTCTACGAACTCGAGGTAGGCGTGCAGGCTAGCTTCTACGTCAATGTTGCGGGGTTTGCTTTTCCCTTCGCGCAGATCTAGCAGGGTGTGGAAGGCAGAGGGATCGGCGCCGGTTAAGCCGGCCACGGCTGTTACGGCTTCGCGTTTTCCGGCGGGCATCGGTTGGCCAAGGGCGAAGAGCGCGTGGCGAAAGAGGGCGCAGAAGGCGGAAACGGATTGCGACATGATGGCGAGGTGCGCTTTGTAGCTCAGAGGCGCGGCGAGGATGGCTTGGCGGAGGCGCAGCCAATCGGCGCGGAGTTCGCGTTCGACTTGGAGGCGATGCAGGCGCAGGGGAACTTCGAAATTGGCGAAGAAATCGGTGCCGAAAAGCAGGCGATGGTGATGGGTGATGTCCAGCAGCTCGATTGCGAAGACGTCCGCGGAGCGATGGAGTTCATCGAGGGTGAAAAGCAGCGGCGGCGGATTTCCCTGGCGCACCCACCATTCGGAGGCGTCGTGGAGGTGCTCGAGGTCTTCAGCGGCGACGCGTTCGACGATGCAGAGGATGTTGAGGTCGGAATGGCCCGCGCGAAATTCGGCGGTGACGGCTGAGCCGTAGAGCACGATGGATTTCAGGTTGGCTTCGGCAGCGGCTTTCAGACGGCTTACGAGTTCAGTTAGTTTGGCTTCCATTGAGCGACCTTTGCCCATTTGACGTTTACGACGGTCAGAGGCAAATTCAAAGACAAAGTCAACAACGCCCGCCTGAAGGCGGCCGCTACAACTTCAAAAGCTCGCACCCATTTACTATCGAATTTCTTACCAGCTGCCGCCGGCGCCGCCGCCGCCGAACGAGCCTCCGCCTCCACCACCGAAGCCGCCACCACCACCGCCAAAACCACCGCCACCGAATCCGCCGCCGCCCCAGCCACCCCGCCCCATGCTGCTGGCGATCAGGGGACCAACCCACCAGCCGCTGCCGCCGCCACGGCCGCGCCCGGAGCCGCCGCCGCGTTTGATCATTACGTACATGAAGAAAATGAATCCGCCCAAGAGCAGCAGACCAAGCAGGCCGCTGGAATCCTGTCCGCGACCCGCGCCGTTCGTTGGCGGGGATGGTGGCGGCGCGCCGCTGAGGGTGACGCCGCGGTCCTGCGCGATTACATCCGCGATGCGGCGGGCGAGCAGCGCTACGCCTGCATCGTAATTTCCCTGGCGGAGATACGGGACCATCTCGCGGCCGAAGCCGCCGACTTTGCCGTCGGGCAGGATGGGTTCCAGACCGTAGCCGACCTGCGTCCAGTACTTGTGGTCGTTCACTGCCAGGAAAATCAGGACGCCGCTGGAAGATTGCTTGGGGCCGACGCCCCATTTAGTTGCGACGTCGAAGGAATAATCCTCTACCGTGCGATCGCCCAGCGATGGAACGATCACGACGAAAATTTGGGCTTTGGCTTTGTCGTTAACTTCGGTGCAGAGCGCGTCGAGTTGCTGGCGAGCGGCGGAGCTCAGGACGTGGGCGTAGTCATTGACGTAGGCGGTGGGCTTGGCGGGGACGTCAATGATGTCTCCCTTCGGTTTTACGGGAAGATCAGTGGCTTGCGCCGCGGCTGATAGTGCGGGAAGGCAAAGAGCCAGCAGAAGCAGGACCGTACGCGCCGGGAAGCGCGATTTCGGACGGGAGCTGGAGCGGGGGTTGGGGTTGCGCGTCATCGGGTGCCGCGCGCATGTTAGTTCGTTGCTGCGGTGAGTGTCAACGCGGGCGGCGTGGCGGGCGGCGTGGCGAGGCGAGGCAAGTGCAGAAAGATTCAACACAGAGAAAACCGGAGAAAAGCAGGAGGGCACAGAGCGAACCGGGGCGACCACAGAGGGCTACCGATAGCGGTAGCGCAGATCCCGGCTGGTGTAGAGGGCTTTGGTCTTGCAAGAGGGACATTCCATTTCCTGGCCGCCTTGAGGCAGCGCCGGAGCGGTGGGAATCAGGTAGTCAACGAGTTTTCGGTCGCGGCCAATCTCGGAGTGCGTGAAGCTCGCCAGACAGTTGCGGCAGTCAACCACCCATCGTGGATTTGAATTCCGGGTCACAACGGACGAATACGGTAGCGCAAGCGATGGCCGGAGAAATCGGGTGAAACTTGTATTTCCGCAGGGGAACATGTTTGGCGGCCTCAACAATGGCGACGAAGGCGGGGGGCAGCGATTGCGAGTGGCTGGATGCGATGCTAAACTTCGCGCGGCACGTGTCCGGGTACGCACGGTACTGTCCGAAAACGAACGCCAGACGCTCACTATTTCCCGTTTAATCGTCTAAATTCAAGCGGTTATGCATGGCCGCAGGTTTGCATCGAGAATACAGAAAATGAAACAAATGTATTGGTTCGCGCGTTTGAATAGGTTACAGGCCTGCGCAAGCTCAAGAAAGTTCTTTGGAGAGGACAACACGATGAATGGAAGTCTAAGGCATGTAGCGGTGGCACTGCTGACGGCTGCTTCGCTGATTGTGACGCCGGCGTTCGCGCAGGCGCAAGAAGGCCAAAACCAGAGCCAGGCTCAACAGCAACAGGGGCAGAACGCGGCTGGTGTGCAACCCGCCAGCCAGCCGGGCGCACAGACAGGATCGGCCGCGTCGGAGCCGGCCCGCAACATGAGGGAGGGCATGGGCGCCGACTACTCGACGGGCAAACCGATGTTCCCGAACATTTTTTCGCCTTACGCTCCGCGAAGCATGCCGGAGCCGATGTTGACCAATTCGACGCGGCTTGACCAATTGATCCAGAACGGCAAGCTGATGCTAAGCCTGGACGACGCGATATCGCTGGCGCTGGAAAATAATCTGAACATTTTCGTCGAACGGTTTGTTCCGTGGATTGCCGAGACGCAATTGCTGAAAGCTCAGGCGGGCGGAATTCCGCAGAGCAACAGCACGCAACAGGTGGTACTGGGCTCATCGCCGTCGGTGTCGTTCGATCCGGTATTCACGGCCGGATACCAGTGGTATCACGCGAACATTCCGGTGAATAACCCGTTTATTTCAGGTACGGGCAGCAGCAATATTCTGGTGGTAAGCCAGAATCAATCAGCCGTGAACTTCGGCTACACGCAAGGTTTTCACACCGGCACGAACTTTTCGGTGACATTGGACACACCGCGCGCCGCCACCAACGAACCCGATGTGTTTTTCAATCCGGCGTTCAGTCCGGTGCTGACCGCGACGCTATCGCAGCCGCTGCTGAACGGCTTTGGGATTTTGCCGAACACGCGTTACATCATCGAGCAGAAGAACACGATCAGGGCGGCAAATTCGCTGTTCGCGCAGCAAGTGATCGCGGTGGTGACGCAGGTTTCCAACGATTATTGGGAATTGGTGTACGACCGGCAAAACGTGAAAGTGCAGGAAGCGGCGGTGGGCGTCTCGCAAAAGCTGTGGGAGGACAACAAGAAGCAGCTGGAAATAGGGACCATGGCGCCTCTGGACGTGCTGACCGCGGAATCGCAATTGGCTACCGACCAGCAAAACTTGATCGTGGCGCAAACCACGAAACTGCAGCAGGAAACCGTGCTGCTGAACGACATCGCCAAGAACTTGCTGGCCAAGGACGTGGCGGGGATCGAGATCGTGCCGACGACTCCGATCACCATTCCGGAGGTGGTGGAAAATATGGCGCTGCAGGACGCGGTGCAGGAAGCGTGGCGGAAACGGCCCGAACTTTATCAAGCCGATTTGAACCTGAAGAATTCGAAGATCGAAGTGAAGGCCACGCGCAATGCATTGCTGCCGTCACTGAATGCTTATATTCAGTACACGAGCCAAGGACTGAATGGGACGGGATTCAATACGACATCGACCGGGGCGTTTGTCGCCGATCCGGCCTCACCTCTGGTGGATGCGAACGGAGTTCCTATATTGATCGGCGGTAATGAAGTCTTCGCGGGCGTGCCGGCTTCCACGACGGCTGTTACACACGGCGGGGTGAGCGATGCTCTGGCCCAGGTGTTCAAGAACCAATACCCGACCTACGCGGCGGGAGTGACATTGACGATGCCGCTGCGCAACCGTTCGGCGCAGGCGGATAGCGCGCGGGCGCAGTTCGATGAGCGGCAATTACAGGTGCAGTACCGGCAGACGGAGAACACCATCGTAATTAATGTGCGCAACGCGATCATTGCTTTGCAGCAAGATCGCTCGCAAGTGGCTGCTGCGGAGAAAGCGCGCAACTTGGCGCAACAGACTTTGGATGCGGAGCAGAAGAAATATCAGCTGGGGTCATCCACGTCGTATCAAGTTGTGTTGCGGTCGCGCGATTTGACGGCGGCGCAGGGCACGGCGTTGCGGGCGCAGGCAAACTTGGCCGAAGCGCTGGTGAATTTCAATCAGGCGATGGGGCGGACGCTGGAGGTGCAGCATATTACCGTGGCGGAGGCGATGCGCGGGACGCCTTTGGTAGATCCGCTGATTCCGGGGACGCCGGAGCCTGGGTCGGTGGTGGGCGCGAAGTAACGTCCCACTCTACGAATCAACGCTACAAATGCAAAAGCAACGGCGGGGCCGCGACGTGACTGAGATCGCCCTGAGCTGGGGCGCAGCCCTTCGAACCGGCGCTGCCGGTTCTCAGGATGAATCGCGCTGTGGCGCGATTCACAAGCAGCGCCCCTACCCAGGATTAGCGTGCTCGATCGCGATGCTGGTCCTCTGAGGACCGTGCGCGGGAGCACGCCTTGGTTTGTGCTTGTTGCTGCTTCTCTTCCCTTGCCATAAGATGAAGAATGGACGCGCTGGTATGGGTGCGTTATTTTCGCCTGGCGCGGCTTTGAAGGAGCCCTCCCTCATGTCTGAAAAAATAATTTCGAAGGCCGACAAGGCTGCGATATCGCAGGCGACGGCTACGCTTGACGCCGAGCGCAAGGTTTCCGCCGGAGAGCGTGCTTGGGAGGAAAAAACTTTGGAGCCCACGCTCGCGAAATCTCCTGAGCGCGCGCATGAGTTCACCACGGTGTCGAACTATCCGATCCGACGGCTGTACACGCCGGCCGATTTGCCGGACTGGAATCCGGAGAGAGATTTGGGCTATCCGGGCGAGCCGCCTTACACGCGCGGAATTCATTCCACGATGTATCGCGGGCGTTTGTGGACGATGCGACAGTTCGCCGGGTTTGGCACCGCGCAGGACACCAACGCACGTTTTCGTTATTTGCTGGCGCAGGGGCAGACGGGGCTTTCCGTGGCGTTTGACTTACCGACTTTGATGGGTTACGACGCGGACCATCCGCTGTCCGAGGGAGAAGTTGGTAAGTGCGGCGTGGCGATCAGTTCGCTGGCGGATATGGAAGTGCTGTTCGATCAGATTCCGCTGGCGGATGTGACGACTTCGATGACGATTAATTCGCCGGCGGCGGTGATTTGGGCGATGTACCTGGCGGTGGCGGAAAAGCAGGGAGCGGACTGGAAGAAAATTTCGGGGACGCTGCAGAATGACATTTTGAAAGAATATATCGCGCAGAAGGAATACATCTATCCGCCGGAACCTTCGATGCGGCTGGTGATTGATACGCTGGAATTTGGCGCGAAGGAAACTCCGAAGTTCAATCCGATTTCGATCAGCGGGTACCACATTCGCGAGGCGGGCTCGACGGCGATCCAGGAGCTGGCGTTTACTTTGCGCGATGGGATCGAGTACGTCGAGTGGGGCGTGCGGCGCGGGATGGATGTGGACGAGTTTGCGCCGCGGCTGTCTTTCTTTTTCAACGCGCACAATGATTTTTTCGAGGAGATTGCGAAGTATCGCGCGGCGCGGCGGATCTGGCACAAGACCATGACCGAGCGGTTTGGCGCGAAGAATTCGCGCTCGTGGGCGCTGCGTTTTCACACGCAGACGGCGGGATGTTCGCTGACGGCGCAGCAGCCTTACAACAACGTGGTGCGGACCGCGCTGCAGGCGCTGGCGGCGGTGATGGGCGGGACGCAATCGCTGCACACCAATTCGCTGGACGAGGCTTGGGCGTTGCCGACGGAATTCGCGGCGACCTTGGCTTTGCGCACGCAGCAGATTATCGCGCACGAAAGCGGCGTGACTAACACCGCCGATCCGCTGGGAGGATCGTATTTCGTCGAGGCGCTGACGAATGAAGAGGAGCGCGGGGCATGGGATTACATTCATAAGATTGATGCGCTGGGAGGGATGGTGGCAGCGATCGAGCGCGGGTATCCGCAGCGGGAAATTGCGGAGGCGTCTTACAAGTATCAGTTAGCAGTGGACCGCAAGGAAAAGATTATTGTCGGCGTGAATGATTACGTGGCGGAAGAAAAAGGCATAGATATTTTGCAGATTGATGAGACGGTCGCCACGCGCCAGACTGCGCAGCTGCGGAAATTGCGGGCGGAGCGATCGAATGATGAGGTCGAGCGGCGTTTGGCGGCTTTGCGCAAGGCTGCCGCAGGCAAAGACAATTTGATGCCCTTTATTTATGACGCGGTAAAGGCTTACGCAACACTTGGCGAAATCTGTGACGCGATGCGCGCGGTCTTCGGCATCTACGAAGAAGTGGCGATCACATAGCTTTTTAAATTGCGGCTCAATAGGCACGATGGTTTTGAATTTCTCGGCGTCTCTGCGGTGAATCGCGGTGAACAGTGACGGATGCTGAGCTAACCCACGAAATAATTGGCGCTGCAATTGAGGTCCATCGCCTTCTGGGACCCGGGTTGCTAGAGTCAGCATACGAGGAGTGTCTGGCGCACGATCTTAAAGGTCGTTCGATTGCGTTTGAACGGCAGAAGGCGCTTCCGTTAGTGTACAAAGACGTGAAACTCGAATGTGGCTATCGAATCGATTTACTCGTGGATCGCCGGGTAGTCGTCGAGTTGAAGGCTGTCGAGTCGCTTGCGCCGATTCACGACGCGGTCTTGTTGACCTATTTGCGACTTTCGGGATGCTCGATTGGGTTGATTATTAATTTTCACACAGTAGTTCTTAAGGACGGGATTCGACGGTTGGTTCATCACTATCGGGATGAGAGAATCTGAACCGCATCACAGAGGACGCAGAGAGAGGCAAATGCCAACCCCAAGACTGAGGCCTGAGTTCCAATCGTGGACGCGGGTTGGAGCCGCCGTGGTGTGCGCCGTCGGGATGTTCTCTGGTGCGGCGTTGGCTGGAGCTAAGGACAAGAAGCCTGGGGAGCGGAGCGGGTTCGTCACGACCTCGGATGGGGTGAAGATTCATTACATCGAAGCGGGGCACCTCGCGACTTCGCCTAGCGCGCAGATTGGCAATCCGATGCCTAAGGATGCGGTGATCAAGAAGGGCGAGATCGGGCTTTCCGCGGCGCACCAGTTCCCTTCCATTCTTTTTGTGCCGGGATGGACGATGCCGGGATGGATTTGGCAGAGCCAGCTTGATTATTTCGCGCACGACTACCGCGTGGTGGCGATGGACCCGCGCTCGCAGGGGCAATCGTCGCAGACGAGCGATGGACTGTATCCAGCCGTGATGGCGCGAGACATCAAGGCCGTGGTGGATCAGCTGCATTTGGCGCCGGTGGTGATCGTGGCGTGGTCCATGGCGGTGGTGGAGACGATGGCGTACGTGGATCAGTTCGGCACTGGCGATTTCGCGGGGTTGATTTTGGTGGATAACGACGCGGGCGGACGCGCGCCAGCAGACGCCGACCAGGATTTCGGGCTGTTGAAGGGAGTGCTAGAGGATCGCCATAAGGCGACGGATGGATTTATTCGCAATTTGAATTTCAAGAAGCCGCATCCTGAGGATTACATCATCAAAGTGGAGAAGGCATCGCTGCAGGTGCCGACAAACACGGCGGTCGCCCTGCTAGTGGGATATTTTGTGGCGGACTACCGGGCGGTGCTGCCAAAGATTGATAAGCCGGTGGTCGTGTGCGCGGCTAAGACCGGATATATGGGCAGCATCGTGGCGATGCAGAAAAACATACCGAACTCTAAGCTGGAGATATTCGAAGGCGATGGCCACGCGCTGTTTGTGGATGATCCGGACAAGTTCAACGCGCTGGTGGAGGACTTCCTGCTGAGCCTTTCGAGATAGAACCCTGCTGGGGAGTGCCGCTATCGTTTTGCTGGGGATTTCGAGTATTCTTGCGTGCATATGCCTGACAAGAAAATTAGGGTGTTGATCGCCAAGCCGGGGCTAGATGGGCACGACCGTGGCGCGAAAATTATTGCGCGGGCGTTGCGCGATGCGGGGATGGAAGTGATTTACACCGGGCTGCGGCAGACGCCGGAAATGATTGCTTCGGCGGCGGCGCAGGAAGACGTGGACGTGATTGGGCTTTCGATTCTTTCCGGCGCGCATAATACGCTTTGTCCGCGGCTGATGGAACTGCTGCGCGGCAAAGGCATGAATGATGTGACTGTGCTGATCGGCGGGATAATTCCGGAGGCGGATATTCCGGCTTTGAAGCAAGGCGGGATTGCTGAGGTTTTTCTTCCTGGGACTACCACGCAAGCTATCGTTGATTTTATTCGCCAGCGCGTTTCTGCCGCGCCACGTGAAGCGTGACGGTGGCGCCGCTCACTTACTCAAAAACCTACCGCAGAGTTCGCAGAGGCCGGAGCGCAGAGGGCGCAGAGAAAACCTGAAGCCTTGCTGCGACGCACCGGCTGTAGGGGCGGGTCTGAGACCCGCCCCTACATACGAACCGTGAGCCCGCCGATTCACATTACTTGCCTGCTGACTTGGCGCGACTACGAAGGCGGAAGGATTAATTTTGTGCGGGTGTAGGCTACGCGGAAGCCGTTGCGTTCGATGTTACGGTGCGAGACGCTACCGGGCAGCGTGATGCTGACGGCGAGATCGCAGCCTTTTTCGCGCGCCCAGGCGAGGCGGGCGGCTAGCAGCGCCGATTGCACGCCGCGGCGGCGGAATGCTGGCAGGGTGCTGGCGCCGAAAAGGCCGCAGACGCCGCGGTCGGCGGAAACTGCCGCGCCGCCGGCGATTTCGCCATCCGCGAACGCGAGGTAGCAGCAAGCCGCGTCGCGGTAGTAGAAGCCTTCCATCAGATCGAGCATCGCCTGGCTCACCGGAAAATGTTCGGCGAAACCTTGAGCGACGGTGAGCGTCCAGAGTTTTGATTCATCGGGCGTGGCGACTCGAATCGTGACGCCTGGAGGGAGCTTGTCTTCGATGCGCGCTGCTTTCAGATCATCGAGCAACAGAACATTCGAAACTTCGAGCAGGTGATAGTTTCGCGCGGCGAATTTTTCGTAGAGGCTCATTTCTATTAGCGGGCACAGTTCGATGGCTGCGGGAGCTTTGCGACTGTGGAAAAATTCGCCTAGCGCGTCGAGTTCGGCGTCGCTTACCGCGCCGTGCAGGCCGACTCCGATGGCTTGCGTCACCGGTGAATCCACGCCGGCAAAAACGGCAATGCCACCGGCGATTTCTTCCACAGCCACTGGAAATTCGGGGTGCAGGCGATGGCAGGCCTCGGCACATTCGCGTCCGGCGCGGGCTTCGGCCATTTCCACGCGGCGGGCTAAATCCAAATCAATGAAATGCATTTGTGAATCTCCTCTGCGCGCCTACAGGCGCGGTAGGCGGATTACGTCCTGAACGCGAAATCGATGCGTCCGTGAACGAGCGGCGCGATTCGGCTGTGCGCGATTGGAGCATCGGGCACGGCATGCCGTGCCGCTACGAGCGGCGGGGCCCGAGCGCCTAACGGAGCGTCTAACGGGGCGAGCCGGAGGCAGACCCATCCTTCGCGTGGGAATCGCTGCACATAGGCGCCTCCAGAGGAGAGATGTGGCCGGCGGCAGAACCGCGAGCCGCTGCGATTCTAGCGCAGCTGCGGCGCGAGTCAAAACAATTCAGGGTGATAGAATCCTGCAGCTATTGGAAGCCGTTGCGGAACGTTTGTCGCGCGGACAGGTGCAAGGAGAGCGCTGGGTGAGCGGAATGGCTGCCAACGGCTGGATTGTGTGGGATCAACCGTTTACGCGGGCGAGAGGCGGCAATTATCGGCTTCATCGGGCACGATTGGGCGGGTTTTTGTGCAACGGTTGTGCAACAGATTGGAGGTGTCTGACCCTTGATTTGAAGGAGCGATAGAGGGAATATCCCGGCACTTTATGACCGAGCTGAAACGTCGAAAACTCCAGAGGCCTCAGTTGAGCGTGGTATTCGACACTTCACGCCTTGCCCTCTCTTGATCTCTAATCCTTTTCTGGTATTGCCATCTTTCGACTAACGCTTCAAACTGCCGCGCAATTCCTTGCTTGCAACAACGCAGGTCAGCTGACCAGAGCGCTTTCCGACACTACTGAAACACGTCGGACGAGGGTGTGATGGGGAGGGGTTTCGCGATTCGGATTCTGAGCTTCGTAATTCTGGTTTTCGCCTGTACGGTCGGTCTCCCCGCTCAGGAGTTGGCAACGCTGAGTGTGACGGTCACGGATCAGTCTGGGGGCTTGATTCCGCAGGCGCGTGTCACCATTCAAAGCGTCGGTACAGGTGCTAATCGAACCGAGATTTCGTCCGCGGCAGGGCTGGCTGTGATTCCAGGCCTGGCGGCAGGCGAGTACGAACTAACGATAGAAGCCGCCCGTTTCAATGCGTACAAATCTTCACTCATTCTCAGGGTCGGGCAAGTCGCTTCCGTGACTGCGGTTCTAAGCGTCGAAGGCGTCAAGCAGCAAGTGGAAGTTCGCGAAAGCGCGCAGGGCGTGGACACTGCGAAATCCGAAGTAAGCCAGGTCATCGATCCTCAGCAAATCTCGGATTTGCCCATCGCCAGCCGCGACTTCATTGATTTCGTCCTGCTCACCCCGACAGCCAACGTCGGGCGCAGCACCGCCGTCGGCTCGCAATCGCCCTTCACGGAAACGGTGTTGGAACTAAGTTTTGGCGGCCTGCGCGAAACCCACAGCTCATTTTTCGGCCTCGATGGCGTGGACTACACCACCAGCATCTCCGGAGTGCAGCGCGTCAGCCCGTCGCAGGACTGGGTGCAGGAATTTCGGGTGGTCAGCAGCGCCTACACGGCGGATTACGGGCGCAATCTCGGCTCGGTCGTCAACACCATCACAAAATCCGGCGGCAACGACATCCATGGCTCGGCGTACGAATATTTTCGCAACGACGTGTTGGATGCCACCAATCTGCTGGCCGCACCCGGCTTCAATACGCTGCGCTTCAATCAATTTGGCGCGGACGCCGGCGGACCGCTTCGCCAGAACAAAGACTTCTATTTCGTTGGATACGAAGGCGAGCGCAGCGCCGAGTCCCCCATCTACTCGTCTTTCATTCTTCATTGCATTAACACGCCCAACTGCCTGGGCCCCGGCACTCCCAGCATCAACCAGGTGAAACAGGATTTGGGACTGCAGCCCGAAAATCTCGGATCGATCCTGGAAATTGATAACTACGACAAATTCATTGCCAAGAGCACCAATGTCCTGACCGACAAGACAACTCTGAATGCCGCCTACCTCTTCAACGACGATCGCAAACAAAATGTCCCGGGCGCTGCTCCGGGCCAGGGGCTCCCGTCTTCCTATCGCAATAACCCGGTTCTCGACCAGACGGCCTACGCGAACCTCTTTCACATTTTCGCGCCCAATCTCACTTCCGAAACTCTGTTCAGTTTCGCCCGCCGGACGTTCAATCTTGGCCTGGTGGGCGCCGGTTACGAGCCATCCATCATGATCCCCGACCAACTCTCTTCCGGCGGTTTTCAAGGCAGCGTCCGCTTCTATCGCGAACAGCATTTCGAGGCTGCCGAAAATCTCACCTACATTCACGGCAATCACACGCTGAAATTCGGCGGCAATTTCGAGCCGGTGTGGATCAGCGCGCAGACCACCTTCATGAGCCCGGGCTTCGGCGTGTTTACTCCGCAAAGTTTCTTCGGGGTCGCGCCATTCTGCGGCTCTCCCTGCGGCCCATTCGGTCCCGGCACAGCCGTCCAATTCCTCTTCCTTGAACCGCGCAATTATTTCGGCGTGCAGGTCCCACAGCGCACGCTCCCATTTCAGAGTGGCATTTACTCCGGCCCAGCTGCCGCCGATTTCGAAAACAGCACAGACCTGAATTTCCAGCACAACTTGTTTTCTCTATACGCCCAGGACGCCTGGCAAGCTCGCCCCAATCTCACCTTCACTCTCGGTCTGCGCTACGACATTGACTTCATGCCGTCCGCCAGCGAAGTTCGCATCGTCGGGAAACTTAGTCCGACGAATTACGGAAACGTACAGCCGCGCATCGGCCTCGCGTACTCGTTCCGCGGCGGGAAAGGCGTTGTGCGCGCGGGCTTCGGACTGTTCACCGGCCCGTTCGACTTCAGCGACGTAATGGTCAGCTGGCAGGGCGCCTCCGCATTCACCTACATGAATCAGCCACTGATACCCGCCTTCGCAGACCCCGCCAATAATCTCGTGGGATTTGGCGCTTCGGGCATCGTCGGCGTGTCCGGCCCCGTTCTCGCTGGTTCTGCCTTCAATACGTTCGCGCACACCGGTACGTACCCCACGCCCGGTGAACTGCTGCAATTCCCACTTGGTTATTCAAAGCTGAAATTCGATAACGCCTACGCCGAGCAAGCCAGCCTGGAAATCGAAAATGAAATCGCCAAGGACACTTTCCTATCTGTCGGCTACCAGTTCATTCACGCGCTCAAGCTTCCGATTTACTCGAGCATTAACGGCCTTCCCAGCGGCACCTCACCTGACGGCGTGCAGCTCTTCGCCCCTGCCGACACCAACTTCGGATTTACGTTGTACGTCACGCCTTCTGGCTATTCGAATTACAACGCCGGAATCGTCAGCTTCCGCAAGAATTTCTCGCACTACTACAGCGTCCTCGCCAATTACACTTTCTCGAAGTCCCTGGACCTCGGCACAGACGTCCAGCTCAACGATGTGCCGATGGATTATCTGAATCCGGGCCTGGATCGCGCCGTCAGCGACAACGACGTGCGCCAGCGTTTCGTTCTTACCGCGCTCGCGCAAACGCCGACTCGCTGGCCCGTGCTCTTCCGCAACTTTACGGCCTCGATGCTCACCACTCTTCAGAGCCCGCTCTATTACACGATACTGGCCGGCTTCGACGTTAACGGAGACCAATTTCCATTCAACGACCGCGTCGGCGGGATTGGGCGCAACACGTATCGTGGGGATCCGTCCTACACTACTGACATCCGTCTGCAAAGACTCTTCCATATTACCGAGCGATTCACGGGCGAGGCCAGCTTCGAAGTTTTCAACCTTTTCAACCGCCCGAACGTCAGCGCTATTGACACCGTGTACGGCGCCGCCGATTTCGCAGGCCCGATCCCACGCTCATATGGAGACGGCGTCACCAGCCCCGACAATCCAACGTTTGGCTCGCCGACGTTCGTTGCTCCGGCCAGACAAATCCAACTGTCACTTCGCGTGAATTTCTAAATTTGCATCTAACGAGAATCCGGCCAACCCACGTTCTGCTCGGATGAATCCGGTGCGGTCCACTTCGATCCAGCAGGCGGCGCGGAGATTCGGACGCACGCCAAGTGCAAAGGTCTCACGGCTCTACACTAGTGATCGTCGATCTCACCGCGAAAGGAAGGAAGAAACATTTCGTTGCAGTTTTTTTCCAAAGTGGCGCTCCAGACACGCCCTCCGGCTTTTAGCTGGATTGCCCATGTTCATCGGACCCTGCGACGAAAGGCCGCGCAATCCGACCCCGCTAGCGAGATTCCTTGCGGTCCGCACGACTTACTAGGAGTTAGGATCATCGCGTCTTGTCGAAGTAGAAGTTTAGCGTGACTCCACCGACGTTCCAGTTTGTGGGGTTGCATGTATCACAGTGCTCTCGCTTGTAATATGTGTCGATCATAAAAAGACTCTTGTACGGCCACTCGATGCCGCCGGTGTACCACTCTTCATTCCAGGAGTGCTTCGGTGAATCGTAAAAAACCTCGGCCGACCCATAAGGAGTAAAACGAAAACCGCGAAGAAGGAAATCACGCTCGACCGTCACCATGTTCCGATAGGTCGTGGAGTAAGCCCCGTCTATCCAGCGGAGTTCGATCCAATTCCGGTCGCGGACCAAGAATCTGGCGGTAGGACGAAAGCCAAATGTTCCGTCGAGTGTTACGCGATTCTCGTCGGTCTGCTTTCCGGAGTTTGTCGTGTGCAGGAACTCATAGCCGCCTCCAAACAAGAAATACCGCTCTTTGTCCGGGTCAATGTTTATTAAGTGCTCCCGCAAAATGGGTTTGCCCAGGTAACCAAGAGCCGCCACCGTGTACCACTGCTGAAAGGGAAAACCGATTCCTTGCTCCGTGCCGGCAAGCGTGAGGATTCGCAGGTTCGATGTCATTTGTATATGGAAATCGAGTTCCGGCCACGCCTGCGTGTCTGTACTAGATGTGGCGGACTGCGCATCCGCGACTGAACCGAAAATCAAGAGGAGCGACATTGTCAAAAGGATGCTGAGCAGGCAGCTGTTTTTCATCCGTCCTCGGCGATCTCGACGTCAGCGATTTGGAGCATGTCATCGCCAGGTTGCCCGCCATGATTGATTGATGCTGATTAACACTTCATTTCCGTTTGAAACTTTTCCGCCGCACTGATCCCAGCCACCCACCTTGAGCACGACGAGATCCCCAGCCGTCGTACCCGCAGCCTGCGGTGACAGAACCGGAGGCACCGGGGCTTCAGCGATCGAGGCGATTGGATACAGGGCCGCGAGGGTTGGAATCGCGGCCAGAACTGCGGTGCGTTGGATGAAGGTTCTACGGTCAATTGTCATGTCACGGCTCCGCGTCATTTTGAAAAAACGAGCACAGCATCCAGCCTGGAACGAAAGCCCAAACGCAGCTGCAATCTACAACGCTCGCCAGCACCGGCTTGCCGCGCTGGGAATTTCGCAATCGACGGTCTTACTGCGTTGTCAAAGCCCTTAACGCCAACCAGCCGAATAAACATCCAAAGGCGAGATCACCTGCACCATAGATTGCGTAAAACGCCGCGGTAAGGAAAGATTCATGCGCGATCTTCGGGAGGTTCTTGCCATGTGCGATAAGCCAAACCAACCATCTGCCTCCGTAGATCATCTTCTCTAAAAAAAACACGACCAGGAGCCATGGGACATACGGATACGCCTTCGCAACCGACAAGTACGCAAGCCCCCAAAGCACTACCGCTATCTGGCCAAACCATGAAAACACGGCCGGATCAAGAGAGGCGAGCAATCGGTTCGTAAAAAACTTGGAAAACGACAACATACCTAAAACGTTCCACGCAGCAGCGAGCAAAAAGGCGAGGCTGATCAGCGGTTCTACCTGGTTTACATTCGGACTCACAACTTACCTCGCGTAGTTTGAGCCTCTGCTCCGGCCGCGGTCTTACGGGCCAGCTCGACCGCACGGAGCGTCGGGCGATTCGCCAGGTTGAAGCTCGCGAGTTCAAAGGCCCTCCTCGCATCGTCGCCGCTGCCGGAATAGAACTCAGCGCCATGGTCCGCAAAGGCGAGCAGATGCTTACTCAAAAGCTCCTCGAAGCCAAGCCGAGCGATCCGCATTTGGGCTTCGGCCTCCGCGAATCTATCCATCGCGTTCAGCACGTCGGCGAGTCGCCAATTCACTTCCGGGTCGCCACTGGAAACCACGGGAAGCAACAGCGATTCCGCGTCCTTGACATGACCGGATTGCAAATAAATTTCCGACAAATGCACGCGGGCCTTCACGTAGCAGGGCAAATACTCGACCGCCTTTCGATACCACACCGCAGCGCGGCTCGATTGTGCTTCCGGCACAAGTTCACCCCACAGAACTCCGCGTTGAAAGCAAACCCAAGCCGCCGCAAACGGCGAGACGTCGTTGTATTCCCTCAGCGCCCGGTCGTAAATTCGATCAGCCTCATCGAAATCGCCCAGATCCGCGAGTAACGAACCGAGCGGCACCAGATCCTCCAAACGCCCGGACTCAGCCGCCATTCGTCGCCGAAGTTCGAGAACCGATTCCAGCTCAGTTCCACATGCTTGATCAATGCTCAAACGGAGGCGCTGGACATCGGCCGGCATTGCCCCGCGGCGCTCCGCGTTCGCGAGATGTTCGCGCGCTTCGCCGAAGCGGTGCGCCATCGCCGCGACCTGCGCGTGGATCAGCGCAGTTCGCACTGCACCGGGGCTCAAGCGGTCAAGCTGACCTACCAGCGTTTCCAGGCGGTCAAGTGCACTCAGGTCGCCGACATACTGCGCCGTCAATTGCTCTTGTTCGACGATATATTCGGCAATTCCCGGCCGTTGTGGATCCTGCCAGAATCGGCTCCAGGACTGTTGGCGCGCGCTCGCTAGATTAATTACAGCGATGTCACCATCCGTAGCCAGCGGATAGTCAAGCACGTGATCGGGCGCTGCGATCATTAGGAGGCACCGAAGCGAGCTTTCAGGCTTTCTAGACTAGTTCTGAGGAGAGTGGTTACGACCGTCTTTATAACAATGTCTGGCTGGCCATCTGCCCAGTACTGGACTTGCCATTGGACTACGCTTCCGGTCCCCTTTGGCGCGACGCTCAACGTTCCGATGTAATCGGTGACTTGCAAACCGCCAAGCATCGCGTAGCGATACGATCTCGAGGAATTGTCGATCTCCTCCAATCGTTCAACGATCCGCTTGCCGTCAATCGTTTCGATCATACGTATCTGGCCAACGCCCGTTCCCACGGTCTTTATACTGGCAATCAGCGGTTCCCACGCGGCGCCAAAATCTCCGATCAGCGCCCATACTTTATCAGGCGAGGCTGCCAGCTCAACGCTATCAACTGCGGTCTGTATCTGAGTATTTGGCGAAGCGAGAAAAGGAAACGTGTTGACGCCCGGCTTGGTCGCGCCAGTTGCTCCGCCTTGCAGGAATTCGCGGTCATTGTTTACCATCCAAGTGAGCATAATGTCGATCACATTGGCATTCACCGTGCGACCGCCCCCGGTTTGGTAAGGCTTTCCGTGAAGAGTGCTCTTTTCAATTTCGAAGAAGCTGGTGTCAGTCGTAGGTTTGGACACGTCAAACAATAAGAAATCGTCCAAATAGACATCGGTGACTGCGGCTAACGCTTGAGGAGTCCAGTCCGCCTTTCCATCACGCATATCCCAATTCGTCAGACTGTCTAACAGACGCTTGCGAAAGATGGGGCGAAACTCCTCCTCAAGCGCAAATGGCGTCATTTGGTTCCAGAGGTCGCGCACATCGTCCGCGTGCTCCATCGCCGGATTGTTGAGGCGCATGTTGGTCTGCTCCGGCCTGCCGACCCAATCAAAGCGCGGGGGCTCATGCCCAATCAAGCTTCGGGGCTGCGGTATCGCGAAAGTCTCCGCGATGACGCCAAAAAGAGGCCCTTTGTCGGGTTCCAGCACGCGTTTGGTATCGAAGTCTATGACGATCGAAAGCACGTTGTCGTGCTGCAGCAGATTGGGAAACTTTTTTAGGACTGCAACCAGCCACGCGAGATAGAAAGGATCGGAGCGTAAGCCTGCGAAGACGCGAAAGACTCCATCAGGAGTTGACGCTCCTTTTTCATCATTCACAACAAAGGTGACTTCCTGCCCCCCAGGAAGCGTGCAAGTGCCCTTTTGCACCGGCTTCGAGCCGTCAGCTCCGCGCTCCAAGGCACTGAACTTGCAATTGAAGCGAAACTCCTGATCGCCCGGTTTAAATTTAGCAGCGTCGGCAAGCCCCGCGACGGTCATCCGGCGAACCACGATGGAATGGTTGACCACGTTCGAAAAGACCGCACTTACTCCCGCCGAAGGAAAGACGTTTGCAGCAAGGACCGTACGGCCGGGATTTTCCGGGCTGGTGAACGCGAACAGATCCGAAAGATCAATCGATGGATCGCCAATAGACCGCGGTCCGTCAACGTGGTCTGACATGCTTTTCTCCTATCACTATGATGGTCCCGCTCAGTGTTCGGGCTCTTTCGGCTGTTCTCCCCATTTAGCATGGCCCGTAACCGCGTTTGCCGGACCGCCAAAGGGTGTGACTCGACCTGCCTCTTCGGGAATGGATTTCAGATATTCGACGAGCGCCCAGCGTTCCTCTTCGGTTAGCAGCGGGCCAATGACGCCATTTCCCAGGGGCGCATTCTCGAAGGAGTGGCCTCTGTTCGAGCTTCCGATGAGCGATGTGTCAACCATGTAGGATCCGGATTTGCACGAAGTGTCCACGCCGACCTTTACCGGATCGAACTCGCTTCCCAAACAGAACTTCTTCGTACGTTCGGCCGCGGGGACGAGCATCTCGTAAAGATTGGGGACCGAGCCGTTGTGCATGAATGGCGGAGTTGCCCAAACGCCATCACGCGGCGCTGCTTTGTAGTGGGGTACTTCCGAAGGACGCGGGACAGGAAGTTCCCGATAGCCGTGCATCACGATGGCTTCCTCTGGCGTCTGTTTAACGTTCAACAGTGCCGCATGCAAAATGCTTTCCTGCAACCCGATATAGAGGTAGCCGCCTGGAATAAGAGGTTTGTCCTTGAGCGGTCCTGGTAGATAGGGAGCCAGATGAGCGGTCTGGACATACGGCCTGACGTCCTCGAATTGCATCGGATCGGTGCCCACATAGCTTTCGGGAACCAGTCCAACTTCAACGAAGCGCTTGCCGTATTTGTTGGGCGCGGTCCACGTATAGGGATAGGAATTGTGGCATTCCGCACAACGAGCCTCGAATAGCTTCTTGCCCTGCGCCGCCTTCGCGCGGTCAATCTTTCCAAAGGCCTCTTCCGGCCATTTCGGAGGCGCCAGGTGATTCAGCCAGCCCTCGATTTCTTCAAGATTCTTCAGGCGGGCGTTTGATTGGAAGAGGCCTTGTTCAGGGGACTTGGCGGTCAGATCCATTGACATGAAAACGCCCATAGTTTCCGTGAGGTTGCGATTGATGGGATCTTGCTGCACACCGCGCCATTGTGTCCAAGATCCCTGCGGAGAATTCCAGAGGAAGGGGGGCTTGGTGGGCGCGAGGGCCGCAGACCAGTTCTGGAGAATTTCGGGTGCCACGGAGGTGACGCGGGCGACAATCAGACCAATGGCGTCCATTCGCGAGGGGCCCCACGGGTAGGGGGTGAGCAGAACGGTGGTCCGGAAACTATGGATACGATCGGCATTAACTTCGAAACGTTTGCGCAGTTCGCTCTTTGCGTCCGCACTCGACGCTCCCATTCGTGCCGCCAGACGATCAAACTTTGCTGAATCGGTCAGCGTTTCTTGCATGGCGTCGTCGAGCGCAAATATATACGCTTCGAGGTCGAAGTGATTTCCGACTCCTCCATCAATGCGGACGCGTTTCCCTTGATAAAACAGCTCTGTATTGTGGCAAGTGGCGCAGTTTATCCCGACGTCTACACCCTTCCATGGTCCGTCGGGCGTCACGGTCTTACCCAGGCCGATGGGCAGGCCATCGGGATTCCATTGCGGATTTGGGGGGTCGGGCGTCAAGCCATACCGTTCGCTGTTCGCGTCCGAGCGAAAAAGTTCCTGGCTGCCGGCGGCCTCCAGACTGAGAAAGATGTCATAAGGCAGCACCGTCGTGCCCTGTGATATGTGGTAGTAGCTTTCGCGAATCTCCGGGGTCCATCCCTGATCGAGAAAGATAACCTTGTCTGTCGAGGCCTGAGCCGCTGCCCGCACTGGCCGAGGATGCCGGAACGCATAAGCACCCCCGAGCAACACGACCACTGAAGCGGCGATCCAAAGGGCCATCCTGGCTCGTTTCATACTAAACCTCCGAGACGACTTAACTAAGATCTCTGGTCAATGCGATTGCAGGGCCGATGTTGCGAAAACTATTCGCCGCGCGATTTGCGCGGCGCAGGGTCGGGCGATTCTGACACCGCCCGGTAGGATTCTTTGCGGGGTTGGTTATCGCGCAAATATCGCGTGAAGAACACTGTCAAAATTGACAGGTCCCACGCGATTCCATCGAGCCGAACCAAAGGCTATTAGCGGTGCTGCCAGGAAGCACACTGAGGAGTGATACTCCTTGGCTCACAAGTAGGCCTGCCTGGAAATGCGCAAGCGGAGAGGGTGCACACTGCTAAAGTCGAGGTCAATTGCCGTTTGAACTTGGCGAACACGCCACACCACTCTATGGCCTCGCGACAACGGCAAGTGGAGGATTAACGCCGAAACCGCACAAGTCCAAAAAATCGGGCATTGCGCCCTGCATTGACCGGTCACGCGACGATCTCGACGATTTTCGAGCCAGAAGCGCGTAGCCGGTCGCTGAACCGAAGAAACCGAAGAAACCGAAGCCGAATAATGCGGACTCAACGAAGTTCGACTTTGTTACAAACAGGGGAAAGTGGCGGGCGGTATGGTTGGAAACTGATGCCATGGCAAAAACGCTGCCCAGAAAAAAACGCCGCATACGGTCGTAACCGCAAGCGCGAGCAGCCGAAAAGAATACCTCACGTTATTCGGTCGAAGCGTAGTGCCCATACGCGAATAGAAATATCCACGCTCATTCAAGCCAATAGCTGGCTGCTCTGAGTGTTCGTTCCCGACCACTCGTCTAAGTGCCTGATCAACGCTGCGGGTTCAGAGGGTCGGCGCAACACTTGCGCGCAGTTTACTCGCTGGAGTCTGAAAGCCCAAAGTTTTTCGCGGGCGTTGATTTAAACGCAGCGCGATCTTGTCCAGTTGGGATTGCGTCTAGCCGGAAAGGTCGGTTCTCTTCGGCAAGTATTGTCGCAGCAAGCGGTTGGTGTTTTCGTTGGTTCCTCGTTGCCAGGGGCTGTGCGGATCGCAGAAGTACACTTTCACATTCGTGGCTACCGTGAAGTTTTTGTGTTTGGCCATCTCCAGTCCGCGATCCCACGTCAACGAGCGTCGCAAAGATGTTGGAAGTCTGCGAATTTGCCGGCTCAGCGCAGCGACAACCGCAGCCGTGTCTTTGCTTCGCACCTTGACCAGGGCCGTAAAACGCGAATGCCGCTCCACCAACGTCGCGATATGGCTGTTTTTTGTACCGCCAATGAGATCGCCTTCCCAATGACCAGGGACGGCGCGGTCCTCGATTTCTGCGGGCCTTTCCCTGATCGAGATGGCATCTACGATTTGACCGCGTGAATCTTTGAAGATGCGCGCGTGCTGCGAGCGGCGGATGCGGCGCTTGGATCGCAGGTGCCCTAACAGCTCTTTCTTCAGCACTCCGCGGGCCTGAATGAACAAACTGCGGTAAATCGTTTCGTGGGACACGCGCATGCTCTCGTCAGCGGGATACTGGATTTTCAGCCATCCGGATATCTGCTCCGGCGACCAGTCCAGAATCAGTTTACTCGCAACTAGCTTCCGCAACTTCACGTGAATGGCCAGAAGGCAACGCTTGGGCCGCAAAGCTGACTCCCAGGCTTGGCGATCTGCTTCCTGGGCTCGATACTCAGGACGGCCGCCATGCCGTGCGACTTCCCGGCTCACCGTCGAGGCGGCGCGCTCCAAGCCTTTCGCGATATCGCGAATCGAGGAACCGGAAGCGAGCCCTCGAGAAATGTCTTCTCGCTCAACTGCAGTGAGCACGAGCAGCGAGCGCCGGCGAACTGGCGGAACAATCCCGCCGTGCTGCGATAAAAAACCGTGAATGGAGTTATGTGGCTTGCCGAAGGCGCGCCCAATCCGATGCAACGACTCTCCCGCCTTCCAACGTCTCCATAGCTCGGTCCGCTGCGCCGTAGAAAGCGCCACCCGTTCTCCTTGAGTTATAGACACCACCTTCGAACAGAACTTTTATGTCAGATGGTGTTGCATCGAACTATTGAGACCAGCCGACTAATGGAGTTAGAGTTCGCCACGGTCTTGTGTAGATCGCTCCCTCGCGTTTATTACAGGCGTCGCGTCTGGAAAGCTTTGACAACCTCTGTTAGTAGAGGTATATCGGTGTGGTATCGACCCTGGGAAAGACTGCGTGCAATCCGGATCGTCTCTCCGCTCAATCTATTCTCGCTCCCGACGGTCGTGATGCTTTAGACTCACACGGTAATGGGCTCGCAAGCGAGAGCTCGGTATACCTCAAGAATTTCCATCGTCTGGGCTGTCTCCGCCCATTCGAGAGAATCAGCGGCGAATTTCCGAGAGAGAGCTATGTAAACCTCTCATTGGCCGCTTGCATTGGATCCGGTCAACAAGGAGCGTATCAATGCACACCCGGCGTAGATTTCAGGTGCATAGACCCTGCGCGGCGGAATCGAAGCATCGGGATCCGCGAAGTTCATTTTCGAGCTACGTGTTTTCGATTCTGCTCCCGATCGGGGCATTCTTGCTCACGGGGCTTGTCGGGTGCGCGGAAAAGGAAAAGCCGGCCCCACCAGCGCCCCCCGAAGTGACCGTTGCGGCCGTTATCCAACAGGACGTGCCGATTTACAACGATTGGGTTGCGCAATTGAATGGCCCCGTGAATGCCGAGATCACACCCAAGGTGCAAGGGTACCTGCTGAAGCAGGAGTACCAAAACGGCTTCTTCGTCAAGAAAGGCCAGCGTCTGTTCGAGCTCGATCCGCGACAATATGAGGCCGCACTTGACGCAGCCAAAGCGGCGGTAGCGAGGGCCGAAGCAAACCTCGCGAAGTACCAGGCAGACGTCACCCGCGACACTCCGTTGGCTGCACAAAACGCGATACCGCTGAAGCAACTGGACAACGATACCGGTAACCGTGATGCTGCGGCCGCGGAACTACTAGCAGAGCAGGCGAATGAGAAGAATGCGGAGTTAAACCTCGCGTGGACCAACGTCAATTCTCCGATTGACGGTATCGCCGGCGTATCGAACTCCCAGATCGGCGACCTGGTCGGCACCGGTACAAAAATGGCGACGGTCTCCCAGGTCAATCCGATCTGGGCCTACTTCAATGTCAGCGAAAGCGCTTTCTTGGGAGTTTCCTCTAGGATAGAAGGAATCATTTCCGGCAAGGTCAGCCAAGATTCTCTCTCTAAAACACCGATCGAGTTCATTCAGGCAAACGACGTCCCCTTTTCGCAAAAGGGCCGTTTTGTTTACGTCAATCGCCAGGTGGGAACCCAGACCGGCACGATTCAAATGGCGGCTGAATTCGCCAACCCGAACGCCGCGCTTCGTCCAGGCGGCTTTGGACGGGTGCGGATTCAGACCGGCATGAATCGGAACGCGCTGCTGGTCCCGCAGCGTGCCGTCATTGAGGTGCAGTCGAACTACATGGTCCTGGTGCTTGGGTCAGATCACAAAGCCAGATTTCGCCCGGTGAAGATGGGAGAGCGTGTCGGTCCGAACTGGATCGTCAGCGAGGGCCTGAAGCCGGGCGAACAGGTCGTAGCTGAAGGAATTGATCGAATACAAATGGCCGCAGCTGCAATGCCGCAACTAGCAAAGGACGGCATTCCAGTTGTTGCCAAGCCCTTCGCGCCAGCGCCGGCGGACGAGGGGAGCAACTGACCATGGCCAAATTCTTTATCAATCGGCCGATCGTCGCGATGGTGATTTCAATTTTGATGGTGCTGATCGGCGTGGTCACCATGCTCACCCTGCCCACGGCGCAGTTCCCCAACATTGCGGACCCCATGATCCAGGTCAAAGCGACCTATCCTGGCGCCGATGCGCAGACGATTGCCGAGTCCGTTGCAACACCACTTGAGCAGCAGATGTCAGGCGTCACTGGCATGAACTACATGTACTCATTAAGCGCCAGTTCCGGCGGAGGAATGACGCTGTACGTTGACTTTCAGTTGGGGACCGACATTAACACCGACCAGATTCTGGCGCAGATGCGCAGTAGTCAGGCCAATTCGCAACTACCCTCCGAGGTGACACAGCAAGGCGTCATCGTGCAGCCCGGAACCACTGCACCTTTTATGTTGCTGGACCTGTATTCGCCCACCGGTATTTACGACAACATTTTCCTGGCCAACTACGCCAACATCAATTTGCAGTATGCGCTGACGCGAATTTCCGGTGTCGGCCAGGTTCAAGTATTTGGCGCTGGGCCCTACGCAATGCGCATCTGGGTGAATCCAGATCGGCTGGCAAGTCTGGGAGTGACCGTATCCGATATCACGAATGCGGTGAAAGCTCAGAACAAGGTTAACCCCGCCGGCCAGATCGGAGCTGAACCCGTCCCACCAGGGCAACAGTTCACATATAACGTTCGCGCTCCGGGGCGGCTGCCCACGGCAGAGGAATTTGGCGAGATCGTTGTCCGCGCCCAACCCGACGGATCAATTCTGCGCCTGAAGGACGTGGCGCGTGTGAGTCTCGGAGCGCAATATTATTCGATACTCGCGCGCATGGGAACGGCAGGAGAGAACAAACCCGCCCAACCCGCGGCCCTCGTTGCGCTCTATCTAACTCCTGGCAGCAACGCCCTGCAGACGCGCGCCGCCGTCCTGAAAATGATGGAGGAGGCTAGCCGCCGTTTCCCGAGCGGCTTGGATTACAACGTCGCACTCGACACCACGCTCGCCGTCAGCGCAGGGATCCATGAAATCTACAAGACGCTATTCGAAGCTCTGCTCCTGGTCATCATCGTCGTTTACATTTTTCTCCAGGGCTGGAGAGCCACGCTCATTCCGCTGCTCGCGGTACCTGTCTCTCTGGTCGGAACCTTCATGGTCTTTCCGATATTCGGTTTCTCCATCAATACTCTGTCGCTTTTCGGACTCGTCCTTGCGATTGGACTCGTCGTTGATGATGCGATTGTTGTGGTGGAGGCAGTGGAACAACATATCGAGCATGGACTGACGCCCCACGACGCCGCGATTAAAGCAATGGAAGAGGTTTCGGGACCGGTGATCGCGATTGCCCTGATTCTCGCCGCAGTGTTCATTCCCACGGCCTTCGTTCCCGGCATTACGGGACAACTTTATAAGCAGTTCGCGCTGACCATCGCAATCTCGGTGCTCTTTTCGGCATTCAACGCGCTCACACTTAGCCCCGCGCTTTCCGCCCTGATGCTGCGTCCCAAGAAGCCCACGCGCGGGCCCCTCGGCGTGTTTTTTCGCGGCTTCAACAAGGGATTCGGACACGCCACCGACGGCTACGTCAACGTTTGCCGGCACCTCATCCACAAGGCCGGCTTTGCGTTCCTCATACTCGCCGTGCTGACTGTCGGTGCGGGCTTATTCGGCAGGAAGATCCCGCAAAGCTTCCTCCCCGACGAAGACCAGGGATATCTTTTTGGCGGGTTACAGCTGCCGAACGCCGCGTCGCTGCAACTCTCGTCGGATGCCGCGCGCGAAGTAGAAAAAATCATCATGGACACGCCCGGCGTGCAATACGTCAGCACGGTTATGGGTTACAGCATGTTGAGCGGCGTGAACACCACCTACAGCTCATTCTTCTTCATCTCACTGAAACCGTGGGAAGAGCGCAAAACTCCCGAGACCAGCTACCAAGGAATTAAAGCCCACCTGCAACAGGCCCTCTCAAGAGTTCCGTCTGGAATTGCTTTCTCGTTCCCTCCGCCGGCAATCCCGGGCGTGGGCACATCGGGCGGCGCAACTTTCATTCTTGAAGACAGGTCGGGGAGCGGCATCGAGTTCCTCGCAAAAAATGCCCGGATATTCGCGGAAGAGGCCCGCAAGCGCCCCGAGTTAGCCGGAGTTCTAACCACCGCCCTGCTTAACGTGCCCCAGGTCGGCGTGAAGGTGGACAACGCCAAAGCAATGACCCAGCAGATTCCGCTGAACGATCTCTACCAAACTGTGCAGACATTTATGGGTGGTTCGCTGATTAACTTCTTCAATCGTTTCGGTCTGCAATGGCAAGTATACGTTCAGGCCGATGGTGACTACCGGACCAACGCAGAAAATCTCGGCAAGTTTCACGTGCGGAATGCATCCGGCGAAATGGTTCCCTTGAGCACGCTTACCAGTACGTATCCACGCAACGGACCTGAATTCATCATGCGGTACAACCTCTTCAACTGCGTGCAGATTAACGCATCGGCGGCGCCGGGATACAGCTCTGGCCAGGCGATGGCAGCATTGGAAGATGTCTTTCACAAAACAATGCCCAGTCAAATGGGTTTCGACTATTCGGGCATGTCTTACCAGGAGCAAAGGGCGGCGCAGGGAGTTTCGCCCGCCGTCATTTTTGGTCTGGCGTTCTTCGTCGTCTTCCTCATCATGGCGGCTCAGTACGAGAGCTGGACGCTGCCTTTCAGCGTGCTACTAGGCGTGCCGATCGCAGTGTTCGGCGCTTTCTTCGCACTCTTCTTCCGCCACCTTGAAAATAATGTGTACGCACAGATTGGTCTGGTGATGCTGATCGGTCTATCGGCCAAGAATGCCATCCTCATCGTGGAATTCGCCAAGATCGAATACGACAGCGGGAAGCCGCTGCTCGAAGCGACCTTGACTGGCGCAAGACTGCGGCTGCGCCCCATCCTGATGACTGCCTTCGCATTTATCCTGGGCTGCGTGCCCCTGTGGGTAGCCGCCGGCGCGGGCGCTATCTCGCGCCAGGTGCTGGGAACCGTGGTCATCGGCGGGATGCTCGCGTCCTCGATCATTGCTATCTTTTTCGTGCCGGTGTCCTTTGATGTCGTGGAGCGTTTCGGCAACCTCTTCAGGAAAGAGAAAGAAAACCCCCAACAGCCGCCGGCGGTCGGCGCGGCACCGGAAGGGGGCAGCCATGACGCATAGGAAAGAATGCATCGCCGTCACCATGGCGCTGCTGTTCTGCGTGTCCGGTTGCACGGTCGGGCCGAATTACAAACGCCCTGACGTAAACGTCCCGGGCCAGTATCGTGGACTTCCGCCGGGGACCTCCACCCAAGCCGCCACTGAAACATTCGCGGAAATGAAATTGGCCGACGTTTTTCCGGACGAAGTCCTGCAGGGCCTTCTCAAAGAGGCTCTCGTCAACAATTACAACGTGCGCATTGCCGCGACGCGGGTGGTGCAGGCCGGCGCTGATCTTGGGATTACTCGCGCCAATCAGCTGCCGTCGGTTAATTTAGCCGGGGGAATCCAGAACCAGCGCACGCAGCCATTTCCAGGGAACGTCACCACGGGCGCGCTCGCGGTGCAAGCCTCATGGATACTGGATTTCTGGGGCCAGTATCGCCGGGCGACGGAAGCGGCCCGCGCAAATCTGCTGGCCACACAATACGCGCAAGGCATTGTTCGAATAACGCTGATTTCGGCCGTGGCCAACGCCTATTTTCAACTGCGCGCCTTCGATTCCCAGCTCGAAACCTCGGAGCGCACGTTGGACGCGGACAAGGAGATTGTGCGGATCAACACGATCAAATTTAAAGGTGGCGAAAGCGCGATCACGGATGTTCTGCAGGCCCAGCTATTGCAACAACAATCCGAAGCAGCGATCATTTCACTGAAGCAAGGCATTGAGCAGACCGAAAATCAAATCAGCGTCCTGCTGGCTAGAAATCCTGGGCCCGTTCTTCGCGGGCTATCTCTGACTCGAGAGCCGCACATGCCCGATGTGCCGGCTGGATTGCCGTCCTCAATTCTCGAACGCCGGCCGGACGTCCTGCAGTCCGAACAAAGTCTGGTGGCCGCCAACGCCAACGTGGGAGTGGCCAAGGCCGCTTTCTTCCCGCAGTTCTCATTGACCGGCGCCTTTGGCGTGCAAAGCACCGCGCTGGAAAGCTTCCTCGGAGGCGGCCCCACCACGGCAGCCTGGACACTCGCGGGACAAATTGCGCAGCCCCTCTATGAGGGCGGGCGCATTCGGGCGAATTACAATCTTGCCTGGGCCCAGCGGGATGAAGCTGAATTAGGTTACAAGCAGACCGTGCTACAGGCGCTGGGAGATGTCTCGAGCGGCCTCGTCGGCTACAGTCAATCCCGGCAATATCGCACGAAAATCGAGGAACAAACGGCCACCTACAAGGAAGCCGCGCGTCTCGCCAACGTTCGGTTTCTCGGCGGATATACCGCTTTCCTCGAGGTTCTGGTGACCGAGCAGCAATATTTCACCTCAGAAATCAACATGGATCAGGCCTGGCTCACAGAACTTCAGAACTACGTTCAGCTGTATCAGGCGCTCGGCGGCGGTTGGCAGCAGTAGAATGCCCACGGAGTTGCCTGCTCGCGTGAACCGGACGCGCATGCTGCGGAATTTGTAGCATCGCGTTACCGGGGCGAGCTGTGCGTACGCGTCGAGGAGATCGAGCGCGGCGCGTGCCGCCGAACTTGCGGCACCGCCCTACGTCCGGGGTAGGAATTCTGTGGCGTCGCCGGAGCTGAGCACGCGACGAGCGTGCGTTGCGTCGAAGCTGCGGTGGTGGATCAATTTGCGATTACGCGACTTCCTCTGAAGAACTGATCAGTTTAGCTGCACTTAGTCAAAACCGAGCCAGGTAACGTTCTGGCGGATCTAACTTAGCCAGTGCGTTTAGCGTCTGTTATCAACGCAAACCGCGTTTGAACCGAGTGTTGCGCCGCGCCTACGAACGCGCATGTTAGATTCTCGCGGGGACAAGTTTCGCAATGGATGGCGGGAAGCGGCCCAAAATAGATTTGACACCCCCTTGATTATATTGGTATAATTAATACCAATGAGGCACGCGATGCGAAGAAAGGCAGGAAGGCCCGAAATAGCCCCGAGTGAACGGCGGGAAACGATTATGCGCTTTGTGGTGACGAAGGCCGAGGCCGCAAAGATTCGCGCCGCGGCCAAGGCCCAAGGCTCGACTCTTTCCGAGTATTTGCGGGCGGCCTCAATTCCGCGATGAAGGGGAAGTTATGGCACAGCAAACCGGCTACATTCTCAAGAAAGCCGATTCATGGTTTCCGAGGTACCGAGACGCTGGAAAACAGCGGCGCAAGAAACTGGCGGAAGTTTCCGATCAATACCGCCGCACGAAAGACCTAGAACCCCTCGCGGCTGAGTTTCTTGCGCCGTTCAATTCCGGCAAGGCTCGCCCGGAGAGCTGGATTTCGGTTTCGGAGTTTGCGGAGAACAATTGGCTGCCGTGGGCCAAGGCGAATTGCAAACCCTCGACCGTTTCCGGTTGTAAGGCTTTTTATAAACTGTATCTTGGCCCGCACATGCCGAAACTCAGCCTGCGAGATTTCCGCAATGTTGACGCCCGCCAATTGTTCGCGGAAATTTATCGCCAGCACAAGGTGAGCAAGCGAGTTCTGCGAAACGCGAAACGCATCCCGCGGAGCATCTTTTCTTTGGAGAAAACTTGGGGTGCTTTCGACGGAGCGAACCCGCTTGTGGACGCCCCGTTGCCGATGGAAGCGCCCGCAGCAACGCCGACACACGCCGCAAGCCCGGACGAAGTGCTTACGATCATGGACGTGCTTCGCAAGGCGTGCGAGACGGAACTGCGGGAGGCAGACGGCAATTCCGCAGACGGCCCGATTTTGCGCGGCCGATCGGACGAGCCGCTGTTGCTCGACAAAGTATCGCAGCGCGTCATAATCCCGCTGCCGCGCGGCTGCGCCGTGTGCGGCAAACCCGAGTCCCGCCACAACGCTGCACACGCTTTCAAGCTGGACGAATCGCTCCCAACATGGCACGGCTTCTACAGTCTGCGACGTGGCGTAGCGAGTACCTTCGCAAACCTCACAAAAGACGTCATGGCGTCGAAGGGTCGTTTGCGCCACACGAAAATCGCGGCTACCATGCGGTACTACGTGCAAGACGTTCCGTCGAACAGACAGGCGGGAATAGACATGTTGGAAAATCTGTGCAACGAAAGTGCAACAGGGACCGGCGCAAGACCTAACTAACTGAATGAAAAGACGTGCCTTCTAGGCCATAGGGAAAATGGAGAGCGCTGGGTGAGCGGAACGAAAATCGAAACGCGGGTGGACGAGAAGTCGGCGGAATTTGAAAAGAACAGCCGGCTGATGGTGGACCGCCTCACCGAGATCAAGAACGAAGAGCAGAAGATTCGCCAGGGCGGCGGCGCGAAAGCCATCGAAGCGCAGCACAAGAAGAATCGGCTCACCGCGCGGGAGCGCATCGCGAAGCTGATTGACGCGAAGAGCGAGTTTTTTGAGCTGGGATTGTACGCCGCGCACAATATGTACCAGGAATGGGGCGGCGCACCGTCGGCCGGAACGATCACTGGCCTCGCGCGCGTTTCCGGGCGGCAGGTAATGATCATCGCGAACGACGCAACGGTGAAAGCGGGCGCGTTTTTTCCGATGACCGCGAAGAAAGTGATTCGTGCGCAGAACATCGCGATTGAAAATCACATTCCCACGATTTATCTGGTGGATTCCGCCGGAATTTTTCTCCCGCTGCAAGAGGACGTGTTCCCGGATACGGACGATTTCGGGCGCGTGTTTCGCAATAATGCGGTGATGAGCGCGATGGGCATTCCTCAGATTGCCGCGATCATGGGGATGTGCGTGGCCGGCGGCGCTTATCTGCCGGTGATGTGCGACAAGATTTTGATGACCGAGGGCAGCGGATTATTTTTGGCTGGTCCGGCGCTGGTGCAGGCGGCGATCGGGCAGAAAACGTCGGCGGAAGAATTGGGTGGGGCGCAGATGCACGCACAGATCAGCGGCACCGTGGATTTTCGCGAGCCGGACGACGCGGCGTGCATTAAGAGGTTGCGCGCGCTGGTGGATAAGATGGGCCATGCCGCGGGCGCGCCATTCGATCATAAGACGGCGGCGGCTCCGGCGTATGCTGCCGAAGGAATTTATGGCGTGTTTTCGGCCGCGCCAGGTAAGCAGTACGACATGCACGAAATTATCGCGCGGATTGTGGACCGCAGCGAGTTTGAGGAATATCGCGCGGAATACGGGCAGACGCTTCTGTGCGGGTACGCGCGCATCGGCGGATGGGCCGTGGGGATTGTGGCGAATCAGAAAAAGAATGTAACGACCGTGGCGCCGGGAACGGGCGAGAAGCGGATTGAATTTGGCGGAGTGATTTACAACGAAGCGGCGGACAAGGCCGCGCGATTTATTCTGGACTGCAACCAAAATCTGCTGCCGCTGATTTTTCTGCACGACGTGAATGGGTTTATGGTGGGCAAGGAAGCCGAGTGGAGCGGCATTATCCGCTCGGGCGCAAAGATGGTGAACGCGGTCGCAAATAGCGTGGTGCCGAAGATTGCGGTGATCTGCGGCGGCAGCTTTGGCGCGGGACATTACGCGATGTGCGGCAAGGCATACGATCCGCGGTTCGTGTTTGCCTGGCCGACAGCGCGTTATGCGGTGATGAGCGGCGATTCGGCGGCGGGCACGCTGGTCGAAATCAAGATCAAGCAACTGGAGCGCGAAGGAAAAAAGTTGAGCGACGCGGAGAAGAAGGAGCTGTACGAATCCATTCACAAAACTTATGAGGACCAGACCGATCCGCGGTATGCCGCGGCGCGGCTGTGGGTGGACGCGATCATTGATCCAGCGCATACCCGGGAAGCACTAATAGAAACACTAGAAGCAGCCGCGTTGAATCCACAAATTGCCGAATTCAAGACTGGGGTATTGCAAACGTGAATTGAGGGTTGAAAGTTATCGGCTAAAAGCTGAAAGTTAGGTAGAACCGGAAGTCAGTCGGGAAGTTTCTACCAAGCACTCCTGATCAGACGATGACGAACGCAGCACGCAGGGGCGGGTATGGAATGTTCGGGGTGACGATGTTGTTGTGTTTGCCGGCGATGCTGGCGGTGTTCGTTTCGGCGCAGATTTCGGGGAATTCGTACCATAGTTCGGCGCTGTGGTTTATGTACCAGGTGTCGGAATATATCGGCGTGATCGGAATTATCGCGGGGGCGGCGCTGACGGTCGTCAGGGCGAGCGACGGAAAAAGTTCGCGCATCGCTGTGACCCTGATGGGATTTTCGGTGCTGCTCGCGGTTTTCTTGTTGTGGTACGCAGTACACATTTACCGGAGCCCGTGGTTCTGAAAACTATGGCCAATGAAGTGACGATCGTGGAATGTCCGCGGGACGCGTGGCAGGGATTGCGCGAGGTAATTCCCACGGAGGAAAAAGTTCAGTATTTAAGCCGACTGATTGCGCTGGGATTTCGGCACATTGATGCGGTGAGTTTTGTTTCGCCGAAGCACGTGCCGCAGATGGCGGACAGCGAAGCCGTGATGTCAAAGCTGAGCCAGGTGAAAGCACCGGGCGGCGAGCCGGTGGAAATTATCGGAATCGTGGTGAACGCGCAGGGGCTGGAGCGGGCGCTAGCGACGCCGGGAGTGACGACCATCGGATACCCTTATTCGATTTCCGCGTATTTCAGGCGCGCGAATGCGAATATGTCGCGTGCGGAATCGCGCGAGCTGGTTGAGAAATTGCAGCGCGACACGAAAGCGGCCGGCCGGAAGCTGGTGATTTATATTTCGATGGCGTTTGGGAATCCGTACGACGAGCCGTGGGGCCCGGAAATTGTGGAAGAGACGCTGGTGTGGCTGAAAGATTTGGGCGTGCACACGGTTTCGCTGGCGGATACGGTGGGGACGGCGTCGCCGGAAGAAGTCGCTGGGCTTTATCAAGCGGTGAAGGGATGCGTCGCGGGAGTTGAGATCGGCGTGCATCTACACAGCCAGCCGGATCGCGCGGCGGAAAAAATATTGGCGGCTTATGAGGCGGGATGCCGGAGATTTGATGGGGCGTTGACTGGGATGGGCGGATGCCCGTTCGCGGGCGATGAGCTCGTCGGCAATATTCCCACGGAGACGGTGCTGACCACGCTCGCTTCGCGCGGGGTTTCGACTGGGATTGATACGAAGTCGCTGGCGGTGGCTTGCGCCATGACTGGGGAGTTGCGGGAGAAATACTCGCATGCAGTTGATTCGGTGGACGCGGCGGCGAGTGGAAAGCCGAATTAGTGGGGCTGCGCGAAAACGCTTTACCGCAGAGGTCGCAGAGAAAGGCAAAAGATTTAACACAGAGGACACCGAGGAAAAGCGGAGAACACGGAGAAAGAAGGAGAGATCCCTGCCTGCGGCAGGCAGGGGTCGGCCGGCTTGGGGCTAAGGCGCCGGGCTCCCTTCGCAAATTCACTCAGGGCAGGCAAGGTGAAGATGCTCGTTGCATCGTCACAGGACGCACAGAAAATCTAATGAAGAGCAAGCTACAACCGGACACCGCTGATTACACGACATTGCGCTACGAGATAGAGGGCGCGATTGCGACTATCACGCTCGATCGGCCAGACAAGCGCAACGCGATTTCCAGCACCATGATTGAGGAGTTGCTTTCGGTGCTGAACGCGGCGGAGAGCGATGCGGCGGTGCGCGTGATCATTCTTACCGGCGCGGGGCGAGCATTTTGTTCGGGCATGGACCTGGAAACTTTGCAGACGATCGCCGGACAGACGGCTGAGCAGAATCTGGCGGATTCGCGGCAGATGGCGCGGATGTTTCACCGGCTGTACGCGTTTCCGAAGCCTCTGATTACGGCGGTCAACGGAGCGGCGGTGGCCGGCGGCTGCGGGATCGCGACTTTTTCTGATATCACGCTGGCCGTGCCGGAGGCGAAGTTCGGTTACACCGAAGTCCGGATCGGATTTATTCCGGCGCTGGTTTCGGTGCTGGTGCGCAGACAGATGGGCGAAAAGCGCGCGCGTGAACTGCTGCTCACCGGACAGATTATTGATGCGGCGGAGGCATTTCGCCTCGGGATGGTGACGGAAATCGTGGCGGCAGAAAATCTGTTGCAGCGGGCACGCGAAGTGGCTGCGAAATTCCTAGAAGCGAGCCCGACAAGCCTCCGGCGAACCAAGCGGCTGTTGCTGCTTTACAACGAGAAGGAAGTGACGCAGGAAATTGAATTGGCGACGCAGGAAAATGCGGCGATTCGCGCTACCGAAGATTTTCGCGAGGGGCTGGCTTCGTTTTTGGAAAAACGCCAGCCGAAATGGACGGGACATTGAGATTGTCGCAGTCATTGCGCGCCATCGCTGCGACCCGGAGCATCCACGCGGCGGCCTGAGTCATCTCCCCAATAATTATGGAATATAGCGAAACTACAATTCGGGTGCGCTACGCCGAAACGGATCAGATGGGAGTGGTGTATCACGGGAATTATTTCACCTGGTTTGAAGTGGGGCGCGTGGATTTTTGCCGGCAGTTGGGATTCGAATATAAAACGATGGAAACCGAAGACGACAGTTACATCGTGGTGGCGGATGCGCACTGCCGCTTCAAGCGCCCGGCGCGATTTGACGATTTGCTGGTGGTGCGCACCAAGATTCTGGCGTCGCAGCGGAGGACCGTGAAATTTGGCTACGAAATCGTGCATCAGGAATCGCGCGAAGTGTTGGCCACCGGTGACACCTTGCACGTATTCTGCGACAAGCAGGGGCGGCCGAAATCGTTGCCGGAAAAATATCGCAAATACTTCCCTGCCCTGAAGGATGGCTCGAATTCGCGCGGCGAGAAGCGCACACACCTATGAGCGCAATTCTGATTGACGGCGAACATCTCGATTTCGCGCAGCTTCACAGTGTGGTTTTCGAAGGCGCGAAAGTGGAGCTGGCTGCGCAGGCACGGGAGCGGATGCTGGCGTCGCGCGCGGTGATCGAGCGGCTGATTGCTTCGGATCAGGCCGTGTATGGCGTCAACACCGGCTTCGGGAAAATGGCGTCGGTGCGTATTTCGCGCGAACAGATCGGGGAGTTGCAAGTCAATCTGGTGCGCAGCCACGCGTGCGGCGTCGGTGCGGCGCTCAGCGAACACGAAACGCGCGCCATGTTGCTGCTGCGCGCCAATGCGATTGCCAAGGGATTTTCCGGCGTGCGTCCGGTGGTGGCGGAAACTTTGTGCGCCATGCTGAACTCCGGCGTGCATCCGGTTATCCCATCGCTGGGGTCGGTGGGCGCGTCGGGGGATTTGGCGCCGCTGGCGCATCTGGCGCAGGTGGCGATTGGCGAAGGCGAAGCGATTCTGCAAGGGCGCAGAATTTCCGGCAGCGACGCGTTGCGCACTGCTGGGATCGCGCCGTTGAAGCTGGAAGCGAAGGAAGGCCTGGCGCTGCTGAACGGAACGCAAGCGATGTTGGCGCTTTTGTCGCTGGGCTTGCGCGAAGCGGAGATTGCGGTGGACACCGCGGACGTTGCTGCGGCGCTATCGCTTGATGCTTTGCGCGGCAGTCCTGCGGCATTCGACGAGCGTATCGCGGCGGTGCGGCCGTACGCGGGACATGCCATTACGGCGCGCAATTTACGGCGATTGAATGAAGGAAGTGCGATTCGCGAATCGCACCGCGCTGCGGAAAAAGACATGCGCGTGCAGGACGCTTACAGCCTGCGTTGTACGCCGCAAGTGCATGGCGCTGTGCGCGACGCACTGGCGCAGGTGCGGGCGACGCTGGCCGTGGAATTGAATAGCGCGACGGATAATCCTCTGGTCTTCGCGGATTCTGCCGCGGGCCCCGGAGCGGGTGCCGGTGAAGTGATCAGTGGTGGAAATTTTCACGGGCAGCCGCTGGCGATGGCGGCCGATCAACTGGCCGTGGCGCTGGCAACTCTTGCAGGAATTTCCGAGCGCCGCATCGAGCAGATGACCAACCCGCAGACCAGCCTTTTGCCCGCGTTTTTGGTGCGCGACGCGGGGCTGAATTCGGGATTCATGATTCTACAGGTGACAGCAGCTGCGCTCGCCAGTGAAATGAAGACGCAAGCCACACCACATTCCGTGGATTCGATTCCTACTTCAGCAAATCAGGAAGATTACGTTTCGATGGGGATGGGCGCGGCGCGCAGGATTCAGCCGATGTTGGGGAATCTGCGGAACGTGCTGGCGATTGAGCTGCTTGCCGCGTGCCAGGGGATTGATTTACTCGCGCCGCTCACCACCGGCGCGCAGGCCGCGAAGGCGTACGCATCCGTGCGCGCGGAATCGAAGATGGTGGAGGCGGACCGCTCGCTCGCGCCGGATATTCGCGGCGTCGAACGACGCATTGCCGCCGGTGACTTCAGCAAGATTCTGGGTTAATTCCGGCTCCCTTGTCGCCCCCAATGCTACGCGAGCGCCTGAAAGAGGAATGTACCGAATCGGTAGCCTACGGCGTAGCTGAAGGGCGGCACTCCCATCGAGTAATGGCCGCACGGGAGCGAAAGGCTCTCGAACGCGACGCCATCGCGGCGGATCGCGGTGATGAACTCGTTGGTTAGCTCGTTGGGGAACGTGGGATCGTAGCGGCCGCTGATCGCCAGGATTTTTTTTCGCGTGCCGTGCAAGCGAGAGATATAAGGATAGGGACTGATTGGCGAAAAATAGCGGCGCACTTCGTCGAGTGAGATTTCGTGGTGCAAGGTCTGCCAGACATTAGAGGTGGTGAGGCCGGCGGCAACAACGTCGCCAAAATATGTAGAGACATGCAGGAACGCGCCGGCGCGCAGAGCTGGTTCATGCGCGATAGTGAGAAACGCGAGGCAGGAACCGATGCTGGTTCCGAGAATGCCAAGCCGATCGTGACCTTGCTGTTCGAGCCAGCGCAGAGTGCGGCGCGTATCCAGTACCGCCTGGCGATTGGCCTGCAGAGTCAGGCCAACGTTGGAGCTCACCATATAATCCGCGCGCGGATGGCCGGGAACGGCGCGGCGGTCGTGGTATGGCAGACTCAACTTTACGGCCGTGATGCCGAGTTGGTTCAACCAGCGGCAGACGTTCTGCTGCTCTTCCCAGCGGCAATTCCACTGCGCCAGCACCACCACCGCCGGACCGCTGCGGCGCGCCGGAAACACTTGCGCGTGCACGCGATTATTTTCCGGCCACGGTGATTCGATCGCGCTGGTGAAGGTTAGCACGTTGTCGGCGAGCGCGTAGTCGTCGGCAGGAGTTGTGGCGAACCATTCGTCGCTGCGTGCCACGGTGTCGCGCGCGAAATTTTCCAGCCAGCCGCGCGGGTCGGGTTCGTTCGCCGAGCCGCCGATGTGTTCTAGTCCCCACGCAAACGGTAAGACGCGGCGATCCGGCTCCTGCGCGAAGCGCATGTGTTCGTAAGCCAAGACCTTCTGTTCGAGCCAGGACATGAGGTGTAAACCATCGAATATAGCGTAAGGCGAGGGTCGCGTTCAAACCGCAAGACGCCGAGGGCTTCGGTTGACTTCGCTCCATTCGGGTGGCAGAGTGCGCGTACATTCGATCCCAAAGGAGGATCACATGCCTCACTACATGATACAGGCCGCGTACACCTCCGAAGCTTTGCAGGCCCTGGTAAAAACTCCGCAAAACCGCACGGAAATAGTGCGTGCGGCCGTCGAGCACATGGGCGGGAAGATGGTGGGAAACTGGGCGTGCTTTGGCGATTACGATACGATCGTGGTCGTCGAAATGCCGTCCAGCGTGGAAGCCGCCGCGATTGCCATCGCCGTAGCGGCGGGCGGTAGTTGCAAAGCGGTTAAGACCACGCCGCTGCTGACCACCGAGGAGACACTGGAAGCGGTGAAGCGCGCAGGTAACACTGGGTACAAGCCCATCGCGTCCGCGGCTGCTGCCACTCGATAATCACGAAAGTCGTCACGAGCATTGACAATCTTCCCTTCTTGGTCGGGCATCCGGCAATGCGTCTAACGCGTACGGGTGCCCGATTCTCTTATAAACACGTTCCTGTTGGACTCTTTCGAAATCTACGGTAGCACCGGCATGCGTTTGCCCTGTGCAATTTGCGGGTCAACTTTGGTGCGGGTGCGCCAGATTGTGCTGACGCAGCTGGCCTTTGCCGTAGTCGTTGCCATTGAGCGGACGGACCACGCGATGGATGTGTTGCTGCGGGGTGTAGTCGCGCGCCGTGAGCTCGTCAAACGCGCCCTCGCTGCTGGAACCTGTGCTGTTTGGGACAGATTGGCGTGCCTCGGGGCGATAGGCTTGCCTGTATCTCCATTCGAGGTGAAATTCATGAAATACGCGATCTCCATGACCGCACTAATTTTCCTCTTGGCCACAACTGCTTCTGTTTACGGCAGGCAAGAAAAACCGCAGGAAGGACACGCGGAGGCGGGACACGCGCAGGAAGGACATGCGCAGGCCGCCAAGCCCGCACAGCAACATGCGCAGCCGTCGCACGCGCAAGAGGCCAAGCCCGCGGCCCAACAGCACTCGCAAGCGGCCGGGCGTTCGACGCAAACCCATACCACGAAGACTGTGACTCGTACGACGCAATCACATGCGGCCGCGCAGAATCACGGTGGCAATGGAAATGGCGCGCACGGCCGAATCTCGGATTCGCACTACAACGCGAGTTTCGGGAGCGGACACAGCTTCCATGTCAACCGCGGGGATTATGACCGTCACCGTTTCGCATACGGCGGGTACAACTTCGGCTTCGGCGCGCCGTGGCCCGTGGGTTGGGGCTATGACGACGACGTGTACGTGATCTATGACGGCGGCGGATATTACATGTACGACCGCATTCATCCGGGGCTGCGTCTTTCGATCAACATCCTGTAAATTTTTCCCGGCGGCGAGTTCACGCGCGATTGCCAGTGGCCCATTTCTGCGAAAAACAGAAGTGGGCCGACTGGCGGATCGTTTCTTGACGGTCGTGACGCGTTCCTTACGATCGCTTCAGAGCTGTATTCGTTCCCGAGTATTAACTTCTACGCTTTCAAGCCCCACCAGATACGAATCGCGTTCCGCATACGCCGCTGGAATATCCATGCGCACCTGGTCGCGCGATCCGCCTGGTCGCCGCCCGCGTTAGCAGTCGGGCACGATGCCGAAGCGGTCGCTTGAGGGCCGCACTGCGTTGGGGCACAATCGAGTTGTGGCGATATCTACCTTCATCGGGATTTTTGTCTTTCTGTTCGGACTCATCATCGGCAGTTTCTTGAACGTGTGCATTTTGCGCATCCCGGCGGGCAAGTCCATCGTGCTGCCGGCGTCCGCGTGCCCGAAATGCGGCGAGCCGATTCGGGCGTACGACAACATTCCGGTGCTCAGTTGGCTGCTGCTGGGCGGAAAATGCCGCGGCTGCAAGGCGCAAATTTCGTGGATGTATCCGCTAGTCGAATTGCTGACCGGCCTGCTATTTCTGGGCTGCTTCTACGCGTTTGGCATCAGCGTGGATGCGGCGAAGTGGGCGGCGTTTTCGGCCATCATGGTGGTGCTGGTGTTCACGGATTTGCGCGAACGAATTTTGCCCGATGTGGTGAACTTCACGGGCTTCGCGATCGGACTGATTTTCAGTTTGTTCACCAGACCGATGGACGGCACGGCGCTGTGGATTGCGAATCACTTATTCGAATACCCTCCCCCGGCGCCGGTGATTTCGCTGGTGGACGCGCTGCTGGGCGCAGCGGTCGGCAGCGGTTTGCTGTGGCTGGTCTCCGAAGCGTATTTCAAATTGCGCGGGCGCGAAGGCATGGGCTTGGGCGATGTGAAAATGATGCTGATGGCCGGAGCATTTTTGGGCGCGAAACGCACGCTGCTGACGATCCTGGCGGGGTCGCTGCTCGGCAGCGTGCTGGGGGTCGCGATTATTCTGGCGCGGCGCAAAGATGCGGATTACGAATTGCCGTTTGGCACATTTCTGGGAGCTGGAGCGTTGCTGGTGGTGTTTTTCGGCACGCCGCTGGTGAATTGGTATCAATCGCTGCTGATGGTGCGTTGATGAAATTGATTAAGCCGAACAAAGAGAAGCCGCGATGACAGTGCCGGTTCATCCACATGCCGTGTCTGCCCTGCCTTTCAACATGGGCTTCGCCGTCGCGCTGGTGGTGGTGCTGTTCGCGGCGCTGGTGGCGGTGGCGTTTCTGTTGCGCAAATTCATGCGCGACCAGGCGCGCGCGAATCAGGAAGATTGGACCACGCCGAAGACCGACGTCGAGAATCCCTCGGCATTCATGGCCGCTTCCATGCAGGGCGTGATCGAAAAGCTGCGCACGCAGGAAAAGGAACTGGCGCGGCTGCATCTGCTGGCGCAGGAACGCGCGCAGGAATCCGAGCGGCTGACCGAAGAAGTGACGCGCAACATGCCAACGGGTCTGCTGCTGGTGAACGCCACGGGCGCGATCAGCTCGACGAATCCGGCGGCGGAAGAGGCGCTGGGCATTCGCACCTTGCGTTACCGTTCCTACAAGGAAATCCTCGGGCCGGAATCGGAGCTGACGCAGATGCTGACGGCGTGCATCCGCGACGGCAAGACGTTTCAGCGCGGCGAGATCGAACACCTTACCTCCGAAGGGACCGTGCGCAATCTAGGCGTGACCATTTCGCCGATTTATCGCGCCGCACGCGCTTCCGGCAAATCCGGCGTGGCCGACAACCTGTCTAACGCCAAGGACCCACATGCGCAGGACATGAAAATCAGCGGCGCGCTATGCCTGATGAGCGACCTGACTGAATTGACCGCGCTGCAAAAGCAGATTCGCTGGAAGGAAAATCTGGCGGCGCTGGGGGAGATGTCCGCCGGCATCGCGCACGAATTCAAGAATTCGCTGGCCACGATTTCCGGCTACGCGCAGATGATTCGCAGCGAAACCACTCCCGGGGACGTACGCGAATCCTCCGAACGCATACTCGAGCAGACGCGCGCGCTTACCCACGTGGTCACCGAATTTCTGCGCTTCGCGAAACCGCTGGAGATTTGCTACGAGACGGTGCCCATGCAGACCGTCGTCGAAAAAGTGGCCGAAGAGCTGCACGAAACCATTCCGCAATGTGGGGTCGAGTTCGAAGGCACGTTCCAGGATTTGCCGGGTGACGAGGCGCTGCTGCGCCAAGCGCTGCTGAACCTGGCGCGCAACGGAGCTGAATCGGCTTTGACCACCAGCAAGACTCCGCGTGTGACGATTTCCGGAACGATCGAGGAATTGGGCGGCCGCAAGTGGCAGCGCATCTGTGTCGCGGACGATGGCCCGGGAATTCCGGAGACGGACCTGCCGAAAATCTTCCTGCCCTTTTACACCACGAAATCCGAAGGCACCGGCCTGGGCCTCGCGGTGGTCCAGAAAGTGGCCTTGCAGCACGGCGGCAGCATCGAGGGACGCAACCGCCAGGGCGGCGGGGCTGAGTTTCTGCTGTGGTTACCTTTGCGGCAGGACCCCCTACCGTCCACGGTTGCCACCCGCGCTGCCCGCATCTAAACTCAGAGCAGGCGTTCCACCGACCTCCGAGGAGGCGTTAACCCATGCGTAAAGACTTATTGTGTGCCGCAGTGGCGGCATTTCTGCTGTTGTCGGGGGACGCGTTTGCGCGCCAGAACGCCCAGGGACAGCCCGGCCAGAACCAGGCGCAACAATCGCAGGAGTCCCAGCAGGCAGCGGCGCAATCTTCCGCGCCGGCATCGGCACCGGCTGCAACGGCTCAGGCACCGTCATCGCAGTCCACCGTTGTGAGTCCTCCGCCGCAGACAACCGATCCGCTGGTAGCAGCGGCACGCAAGGCGCGCGAACAGAAGAAAGATCAGGCGGGCGCAAAGCCGCCCAGAGTTTTCAACAACGACAACATTCCAACGCAGGGCGGCGTCTCCTCGGTCGGCCAAAATCCCTCGGCGGACGCGGCTGACGCCACGGACGCAGCTGCAGGCGCGGCAGCCGCGCCGGGGTCTGGACCATCAGCGTCCTCCGGCTCCGACGAGAAAGGCTGGCGGAAACGGTTCGAGCAGCTGCACAAGAAATTAGCGCAGGATCAGGACGAGCTGGACATCATGCAGCGCGAACTGGGCGTGCTGGACGTGCAGTATTACGACGATCCCGTGAAGAGCATGCAGCAGGGGTATTCGCGCAGCGACATCAACGAGAAAACCGGCAAAATCGAAGCCAAGAAAAAAGCCATCGAGGCCGATCAGCAGGCCATCTCCGACGCCGAAGACGAGCTTCAGCGGGCGGGCGGCGATCCTGGCTGGGCGCGCTAGAAATTTCGCTTCATGGAACCGATCCTCCTTGTCGAAGATAAAGCCGAATTGCGGGCGATGCTCCGCAAGGCGCTGGAACGCGCGGGCTACACGGTCGAAGAGGCTCCCGACGGAAATTCAGCCATTGAGAAAGTCCGCGGCCGGCGCTATCTGCTGGTTCTCTCCGATTTAAAACTTCCCGGCAGTTCTGGTCTGGACGTGCTGCGCGAATCGCGGAAAGTGGAAGCCACTTTGCCGGTGATTTTGATGACGGCGTACGGCTCGGTGGAAGAAGCCGTCACTGCCATGAAGGAAGGCGCATTCGATTTCATTCAGAAGCCGGTGGACCTGGACCATCTGAAATTGCTTTTGCAGCGCGCGGCGCAGCAGCAGGAATTGCTGCGCGAGAATCTGTTGCTGCGCGAGGAATACGCTGTGCGCTATGGATTTCCGCGCATCGTGGGCGAGCATCCGGCGATGAAAGATGCCAGCTCGATGACCCAGCGCGTGGCGGCGACGGATTCCACGGTGTTGCTGCTCGGCGAAAGCGGCACGGGCAAGGAAGTTTTTGCGCGCGCGATTCATCATTTGAGCCCGCGCGCGGATCATCCCTTTGTGGCGCTGAATTGTGCGGCGATTCCCGAAGGGCTTGTGGAAAACGAGCTGTTTGGCCACGAGCGCGGCGCCTATACCGGCGCGGGGGCGCGCAAAATCGGCAAGCTGGAGCTGGCGCATCGCGGCACTTTATTTCTGGATGAGATTGGCGAACTTCCCATGGCCATTCAGAGCAAGCTATTGCGTGTGCTGGAGGAAAAGCGCTTCGAGCGCGTGGGCGGCACGCAGGAAATCGAAGTGAACGTGCGCATCTTGACCGCGACGAACAAGGACTTGCGCGCGGCTGTGGCGGACAAGTCTTTCCGCGAAGACCTGTTCTTCCGCATTTCCGCCGTACCTATCACCATTCCGCCTTTACGCGATCGTGGCGACGACGTTCTGCTGCTGGCCGAATATTTCCTGGAGAAATTCCGCCGCGAGTTCCGCAAGCCCGATTTGCAACTGGGCAAACAGACGCGCGCGCGATTGCTCACGTACTCGTGGCCTGGCAACGTGCGCGAACTGCAGAATGCCATCGAACGCGCCGCGATCTTGGCGAACGGTCCCGAAATTAACGAGAGCGCTCTGCAATTGCCGGAGTCCAAGCCGACGGTCGAGGAATTGCCCGGTGGCATGCTAGCCGAGCAATTCTTGTGGGAAGGCCCGCTCGAAGAAGTCTCGCAACGCGCCGTGCAACACGTCGAACGCTTCAAGATTCAAGACGCTCTGCGCGACGCCAAATGGAACAAAACCCGCGCCGCAGAAAAACTGGGCGTCAGTTACAAAACCCTACTTAATAAGATCCGCGTCCTCGGCTTGGAAAACTAGCTTCCTCGCGCTTCTGTTTCGGCTTGGCCGGCAGTTCCGATCAAGGCGTCAGCCCGCACGAGAAATTTCAGCTAATCGCGACTCTTCACCGAACAGCCGCACGGACGCCTGGCGGAGGTTTGCGGGGGCTTGCCGGCAATAATTTGCTGGAGCGGCGGGCGCACTTAGTCCAAGCCGCGGCGCATCAGTCCTCAGGCAGGCGCGCGGTGTGCAGCACCACGCTGCGGAAATTCCAGGACGTGGTCTGCACGGCGGTGAATCCGACTTTGCGCATCAGCGCGGTGATTTCCTTGGGCACGGGAAAGCGCGCGACGGAGCCGGGTAGGTAGGTGTAGGCCTCGCTGTTGCCGGAAATCGCCGCGCCTACGTGCGGCAAAACCTTGCGAAAATAAAAACGGAACAATCCCGCCATGGCTCCCGCGCCCGGTTCCGAAAATTCCAGGATGCCCACTTCCCCGCCCGGCTTCAGCACGCGGGCGATTTCGCGCAGGCCGCGTTCGTAATTCACCAGGTTGCGAAAACCGAAAGCGCTGGTGATCAGATCGAACGAGGCGTCCGCAAATGGCAGACGCAAAGCGTCGGCGGTGGTGAAGACCGTAGAGCGCGCATGCGCGGCACCTTTGCGGCGCGCGCGATCGAGCATGGGCTGCGCGAAATCGCTGCCGATCAGCGGGAAGCGGTACGCGCCGGGGTCGCGTATTTCGCCGATGCGTACCCGTTCCAGCGCAAAGGTCAGATCGCCGGTGCCGCAGCACAAATCCAGCACGCGCGCATCCGTACGGCGCAGGATGCGGCGGAATTTTCGCGCCGCGCGGCGACGCCACACTTTATCCAGCGAGAAAGAAAGGGCGTGATTCAGAAAATCGTAGCGCGGCGCGATGCGGCTGAACATTTCCCGCACGCGCGCGGATGCTTCGCCCTCGCTGCGCGTGCCCACGGGCCGCGAGCCGGGTAATTTTTGCGAATTCCCAGTGATAACAGTCATCCAGCTTGCGCTCGCATCATGTTTTGGCCGTCGCGGAGAGGGCGGGCAATTCCGCGAATGTGCGGGACACCAGGGTCCAGGGAAGATCAACACCCCATTCCACTTTACCGAGGCGGCGCGGCAGCACCCAGAGAACTCGCCCGCCACGTGCTTTCTTATCACCTGCGAGGATGGGACGCAATTGCGCAGCGCGAATTCCCGCGAGCGATGGCACCGGGCCAACGCTCGCGATCAGCCGCAATATGCGCGTCGCTTCGGGCTCGCGCAGCCGATCGGTGGCGATGCCGAAAAGCGTGGCCGCCAGCATCCCCCAGGCGATGGCTTCGCCGTGCAGGAAGCGGCGGTAACGCGTGGCGGCTTCCAGCGCATGGCCCAGTGTATGGCCGAAATTCAGAATATGGCGCAGGCCGCCTTCGCGCTCGTCGCGCGTAACGACGTGCGCCTTGATGCGAATGCAGCGTGCGATCACCCACGCCAGCGCTTTGGCGTCGCGGCGCAGCAGCGCGAGCATGTGGCGCTCGAGATATGCGAACAGCTCCGGATCGGCGATGATGCCGTACTTCACCACTTCGTACAGGCCTGAGCGGTATTCGCGGTGCGGCAGCGTGAGCAGAACTTTCGGATCCGCGATCACCAGCTGCGGCGGATAGAACGCGCCGACCAGATTTTTTCCTTCTGGGAGATTCACGCCGGTCTTGCCGCCGATGGAGCTGTCCACTTGCGCTACGAGCGTTGTCGGAATGTGCACCAGGCGGACGCCGCGCAGATAGGTGGCAGCGGCGAAACCGGCGACGTCGCCGACCACTCCCCCACCCATTGCGACAATCGTTGCGTGGCGATCGGCCCCGGCCACGACTAATTGGCGCGAAATTTGCTCGACGGTCGCTAGATCTTTCGCCGCTTCGCTATCGTCGAAGAGCATGGCGCGCACCGGCACGCGTTTTCGGCTGTCTTTGTTGAGCGCGCGCAGCAGCGGACGGCCCCAATGCTCCCACACGCGCGGTGAGGAGAGCACGTAGATGCCAGTGGTTTCGCCTAGGCGCGATATCAACGCGCCGACGCGCGAGAAAGTCCCCGGCGCACATTGCACCTGGTACGCGCCGCTAGATGAAGGAATGCGAATGGTGGGCATGAGCGACTCAAAGAAATGTAGCACAGGTAAGCGACGAACCCGCCAATCCCGCAAAGCGAAACGGTCGCGCCCAGGAGGCGCGCGGCGCAGGAGCGCGGCATGCTGTGACCGCTCCTAACGTTTATCAACAGTAAATGTTAGCGAAATTTCTTCTGCAGCTCGTCCACCGATTCCAGGATCACGTACCCGACGATCGCGACGCTGCGCGGACTGACTTTATCGAGCGTGTCCTGCGGCGTGTGCCAGTATCCAGCGGTGATGTAATCGTTCAAGTCAATGATGTCCAATGCTGGAACGCCGCGCGCGAGAAATGGATCGTGGTCGTCGCTGGTGGTGGTCTCGTCTGAAACAAAAATATCCTTGTAGCCCAGCTGCGCAGCCTTCTTCCACACAAGGTCATTCAGCCACTTCGGCGAATCGGACTGGCGCAGAATCTTCAGGTTGTACTGCCCGATCATGTCCGCCAGCAGCAAGGCTTTTATGCGTTTCAGGTCGCCGGAGACGGCCATGCGCGCGGCGAGTTCACGACTGCCGTAGGTGTGATCGTCGTCCTGGTCCCAATTTACGAAGGCTTCCTCGCCGTCCAGGAACGCCATCCAGACGGCGTTTGGGCCTTTCTTGGCGCACAGCAGGCGCGCCATTTCGAGCATCATACCGGTGGAGGAAGCGCTGTCTTCCGCGCCGACAAAATTTTCGACGCTGCTCAGCGTGTCGTAGTGAGTTAGCAGCAAGATGATTCCCTGCCCAGTGCCGGGCGCCTTCGCAATGATGTTCTTCATCGCGATGTTGCCCTTGGCCGTGGACGCGTTGAAGTCATCCTGATCCACTTCACAGCCGGCGGCTTTCAGTTGCGCGATGATGTAATCCTGCGAGCGATGCAGCCCTTCGGAAGCGGGCGGGCGCGGCCCGAAGCTCACCAGCTTCGCCACATGCTCATACGCTTTCGCACCATCGAAGCCGCCAGTTTGGTCGGCGGGTGGCGCCACTTCCGCCGGATGTGGAGCCGCGGCTTGCGCCGGCGCAGCGGAACTTGAAGAACCGGAAGATGCGGACGAGGGCGCATTCGAGGCTCCACAAGCCACCACGCCGGAAAGTACCGCGACCGCCGACGCCAGCCAGAATTTGCCGCGCATTCTGCTAACCAATTTGACCACGCGATTGCGCCTCCCCACTCGCCACAGTCTGCGACTCTTTTTTGCGCAGCACAACGTAAGAAACCAGGACGCCCACAAAATACAGCACGACCATCGGCAGCATAAACACCAGCATGGTGGTTGCGTCCGGCGTGGGAGTGACAATCGCGGCCACAACGGTGATGATCAGCATCGCATAGCGAAAATTCTTCAGCAGAAATTTTGGCGTCACGATGCCGAACAGCGACAAAATAAAAATCAGCACCGGCAGCTCGAAAATTACACCCAGTCCCACGAGAATGATGAGGATCAGCTCGAAGTATTCGTTGTAATTAATCAGCGGCTTCACCGGCGAGTCGCTCGCGAAGCCCATCAGGAATCCCAAAGTGCGCGGCAGCATGATGTAGTATCCAAATGCGATGCCGCACAGAAACAAAATCATGGAGGAAACGATAAAGCCGGAAACCGCGCGCCGCTCGTGCTTGTACAAACCCGGCGCTACGAACAGCCATACCTGGTACAGCACAAAGGGCATCGCCAGCACCACGCCCAGATACAAACCAATGTTTATGACCAGCGTCAAATATCCGGCGGGCGATGTGAAGTAGAGCTTGTCGTCAAAATGCGCCGAGCGCAGCGCCTGCTGCATCGGCTCCACCAGAATCACAATGAAATGCTTGGAGACCAGCAGCCCGATCGTCGCGCCCACGGCAATCGCCGCCGCGGAATAAATCAGGCGCTTGCGCAGATCGAGCAGGTGCTCGAAAAACGACATGCGCCCGCCGGCGTCTTCTTCGACGGGCGGCGCGATGGCGGGATCAGGCTGGACGGGTGCGACCATCGCTCACTTTCTCGGGATCGGGATCCGGCTCGGCTGCTGCGGGACTCTCAGCAGCAGGAGCTTGATCGGCCTGCGCACCCAGGGGTAACTGGCGAGTTTCAAATTGCAGTTGTTTCGGTTCCGGCAGATCACGCGCGGCAACCGAGTTCGGCGGCTCGGTGGAAACTGTTCCAGGCGCGGGAGGCAGTGGATCTTCGGATGATTGCCCGTCCGGCGACGATGCCGCGGGCGTCGAGACAGGCAACGCCGGAGCAGGTGCCCCGCCTCCAATAGTCTGGCTTGGCGGCTGCGCTTCACGCACACGGCGCAGTTCGGCTTCGCGCTCCAGCTCGCGCATGTGCCCTTCGAACGTGGAACGCAAATCGCCCGTCGCCCGGCGAAATTCGCCCATGACTTTGCCCAGGGTGCGCGCAAGCTCCGGCAATTTCTCCGGTCCGAATACCATCAGAGCGACGGCGAATATGATGATCAGGTGTGGAACGCTGAACATGTGGTTTCTGGGCGCGCCAAACGGCAGGGATGCGCATTTCGCCTGCATCTCCGGCGCCGTTTTTGAATCATAGAAGAGGGCCACAGGCCTGTCAAACCGCCCAAAAGTTGTATGCTATACTTGGTTGCTGGGGCTTAAGCGAGGACGCATGGAAGCGACGGGGTCATCAAGGCGCGGTGTCGTCATTCTGGTAGTGGTACTGGGTGTTTCGGCGGTACTGGGCGGATTGTATGGGCCGTCGGTGCGCGCGACAGCTGCCGGACAGAACGACATGCAGGACTCGGTTAAGACGTTCACGCACGTCCTTTCCGTGGTAGAGCGCAATTACGCCGAACCGGTGGACACCGACAAGGTGATCTACGACGGCGCGATCCCCGGCATGCTGCGAGTGCTCGATCCTCACTCGAATTTCTTCGATCCCAAGCAATACGCCCTCTTCAAGGAAGAACAGCAGGGAAAATATTACGGCGTGGGGATGACCGTGCAGCAGCGCGAGAACCAGACTGTGGTTTTGGCGCCGTTCGTCGGCTCGCCTGCATACAAAGCCGGTATTCGTCCGGGCGACATCATTCAGAAAGTGGACGGTAAATCCTGCGACGGCCTGACGACGACTGAAGTGGCCGATATGCTGAAAGGCGCGAAGGGCACCGTGGTGCATATTTCCCTAGGCCGCGAAGGCTGGGAAAAGCCGATCGAAGTAACTGTCACGCGCGACGAAATTCCGCGCCCCGGCGTGGAATATTTCACGATGGTGAAGCCGGGAATCGGCTACGTGCGCGTTTCCACATTCAATGAGACTACGGACAGCGATCTGGCCGAAGCTTTGCGGCAGCTGGATGTTTCCAAGCTCGACGGCTTGATCATTGACCTGCGCAACAATGGCGGCGGCTTGCTCAACCAAGCGGTTGGCATGGCGGACATGTTCCTCGACAAGAACGAAATCGTGGTATCGCATCGCGGCCGCGCTTCGCAGGAGCGCCGTTATTACGCCGTGCGCGGCAATCAGGGCATCGAAGTTCCAGTGATCGTGCTGATCAACGGCCAGAGCGCTTCAGCATCGGAAATTGTTTCGGGCGCGATTCAGGACCACGACCGCGGCTTGATCGTCGGCGAAGTGAGCTTCGGCAAGGGTCTGGTGCAAACGCAATTTCCGCTCAGCGAAGACACCGCGCTGCTACTCACCACCGCGCGCTACTACACGCCCAGCGGACGGCTGATCCAGCGCGATTACAAGAACGTCTCGCTCTACGATTATCACTACAATCCGCAACCGCCCACCAAGCCTGAAGTGAAGCTCACCGACAGCGGGCGCCAGGTATTCGGTGGCGGCGGCATTACTCCGGACGACATCATAGCCGCTCCGAAGCCTGACGAGTTCCAGCAGATGCTTTACCGCCGCGGCGTGTTCTATTCACAGCAGCAGGGTGTCGGTGATTTCACTCGCTTCTACCTGGGCGAGAAGCCGGACATCAGCAAAGACTTCGTGGTGAACGACGCGGTGCTCGCGCAGTTCCGCAAATATCTCGAGCAACAGAAAATCAAGTACAGCGACGCGGACATTCAGGCCAACATCGTCTGGCTGAAGTGGCAGATCAAGCGCGAAGTCTTCACTTCCTACTTCGGGCTAAACGACGGCTATAAAGTGGAATTGCAGGACGACGTCCAGCTGGAAAAAGCCATCGAGCTGATTCCGCAAGCCAAGGCGCTCTACCAGAACGCGCGCAAAATATTGGCCGACCGCCAAGCTGGTCAACTCAGCCAACCGCAGTAAATGACGTGTCGCGCCACCAGGCGATAAATCATCTTTTGAGTTTGTAGCGGCCGCCGTCAGGCGGGCGCATTTGCCGTCGGCTTCGCCTTACAGACGCGTGGCGATACCCGTCCAGGCGCGTAGGTCCCTCGCCCTCTGTATCCCCCCTGCTCGCAAGTGGTAACTATTGCACGCAACGGCACCTACCGGCGAAACGGCATCGACCAGTGCCCCGCTAGACCTTATCCTTAGTCCAGGCTGCACCAGTCCGCCAGAGCCCATGAGCGCCACGATCCCGCTGCACAAAGCGTTGGAGAGAGGTCTGCGACAAATGTCGTGGGCCTGCTGGGCGCTCACTCTGAGTTGGGTCCTGCTGGTAGGCAGCTATACCGTAGCCGCCCTTACCGTTCACAACGGTCCCGGCTTAACCGCGTTCGGCGATGTGGTGCAATGCCTTGCCGCCATGTTCGCCTGCGGCGGCCTAATCCTGAACTGGCGCACCACGGAAAAACGCACCCGGGTCTTCTGGGTACTGCTTACTCTCGGCTGCTTCGCCTGGCTGGTCGGCCAGACGATCTGGACCTATTTCGAGGTGGATCTGCGCCAGAGTGTCCCCAATCCCTTCATCGGGGACGTGATCCTGTTCTTGCATCCCGTGCCGATGATTGGCGCGCTGGCGCTGAAGCCGCATGACAAGCGCGACGACCTAAACGTGCACATCGGCTATCTGGATTTCTCGCTGCTGCTTGTTTGGTGGGTTTATCTCTACCTGTTCATCGTGATTCCCTGGCAGTACGTCGCGCCGAATGTGCTGGCATACGGCTGGAGCTACGACCATCTGGCGGCGATTGAAAACTTGTCGCTCGTGGTGGGTTTTGCGGTTCTGATCGCCAAGGCTCGCGGTTCCTGGAAGGAAGTGTACGCGCATCTCTTCAGCGCTTCCCTGCTCTACGCCACCGGTTCCTACATCACCAACCGCGCAATTGACCGCATGGATTATTACACCGGCAGCCCGTTCGATCTTCCGCTGGTCGCCTCCTTCGTGTGGTTCGGCACCGCGGGAATCATGGCCTACCGCCTGAAGCCGCCGCGCGAGGTTTCCGCGTCTGACAGCGAAAGCTCCAAGATATGGGCCGCGCGGCTGGCCATGACCGCCGTGTTTTCCATTCCGCTGATGGCGCTCTGGAGCCTGTGGAGCACGCGCAATCCGCCGGACGTGCGCATGTTCCGCATTGGCGTCACGCAGGTGACGCTGATGGTGGCGGCGCTGCTGATCGCCATGCGCCAGCGCCTGGTGGACCACGATCGCATCCGTTTGCTCGAGCAATCGCACGAATCGTTCGAGCACCTGAAACATTTTCAAGCGCAGATGGTGCAGACGGAAAAGCTGGTTTCGCTGGGGCAACTGGCGGCGGGCGCGGCGCATGAAATCAATAACCCGCTCACAGGAATATTGGGCTATTCCGATCTGCTGGTGGACGATCCTGCGCTGGGCGAACGTCAGCGCGTGGTGGCCGAAAAAATCCGCACGCTTTCGCGCCGCATCAAGACGCTGGTGACGAGCTTGCTGAGTTTCGCGCGCCGAGTGCCTAGCGAAAAACTGGCGCTCGATTTGAACCAAGTGATCGGCTCGGCACTGCACTTGAGCAACCTCGACCTGCGCGGCAAACACATCCAGGTTCAGAACGACGCCGATCCAGATCTGCCGCACATTTTCGGCGACGCCAATCAGATCCTGCAGGTTTTTTTCAATTTGATCAGCAATGCGGTGGACGCGCTGGAGGAAGTCGGCGGCGGCAAACTGGTGATTCGCACTTCGCACGACCAGGAAAAACTTTCCATCGAATTCTCGGACTCCGGCCCGGGCATCAAATCGCCGCAGCAAGTGTTCGATCCGTTCTTCACCACCAAGCCGGTGGGCAAAGGCACGGGCCTGGGCTTGAGCATCTGCTACGGAATCGTGCAGGAGCACGGCGGCCGCATCGAGTGCTTCAATCGCCCCGAAGGCGGCGCCACGTTCGTCGTGGAGTTCCCGGTCACCGCGCTCAACAGCTATCTCTCCGACGGTCCACTGGCCGCGACTTCGCATTCCAACTAACGCGCGAATTTATGCGGCAATGAATGTACATGACAGCAGCTGTGCGGGCGCCCGCCAGGACGCTCCGCACGCTGCCCCGTGGACTACCGCCTACGGCTTCGCTGCCTTCTTGCGCGCGGGCGGAGCCGCAGGTTTCGCGGTGTCGCCGCCTTTGGCGCTCAGCAATGCGACTGAATCTTTGGCGTTGAACGGATATAGCCGCACGGATTGTTGCCCCGTCGTGCTCAGCGAAACGTCCACGCGGCGGTTGTTCGCCCAGACGATGATCTGCAGGTGGCCGTCAATTCTGGCGCGCTCTTCCGCGGTCAAGTCCGGGTTTTCGTCCACTAGTTGCTTCACCTGCTCGGCAGTCAGGTTATCCTTTTCACCCACGGCCTGCGTCTCGATGCTTGCCGCGGGGACTCCGTGCTCGACCAGGAAGCTCTTGGTGCGGTTTACGCGCCGCTCCGTCAGCTTCTGGTTGTATTCGACTCCGCCGCGATGGTCGGCGTGGCCCATCAGCGTCAGATGGGCTTCCGGTTTAAATGTGAGATAGCGGCTGAAGTCGGCAGCGAGGGCGAGTAGCACTTGACGCTGGCTATCCAGCAATCCACCTTCTGGATTTGCTTCCGTTGGCCGCGCGGTCGGGAAATAAATGCTGTGCAGCGCCAGGCGCGTTTCCAGCTCCTTGATTTCGGGCGGGGGCGCAGGCGCCTGGACGGCGATGCTCAAATTGCAATCAGCCGTGCCGTCACGGCCATCGTCCACGTGGCCTGTGACGGTGTACGCGCCCGGCGAAAGATCACGCGTATGGAACATCACGGACGTTCCGGTTCCTTCCAGTCTTCCGCCACTCGCGCTCCAGGAGTACGTGAGCGGATCATTGTCCGGATCGCTGGCGACGGCCGTGATTTCCACGCGGTCGCCCACCGTCACGGTGTTGCGGTCCGCCGAGCAGCTGACGCTTGGCGGACGATTCGGCCGTGGAGCCACGCGAACAATCACGGAGCAGTTTGCCGTGCCGTTGCGGCCATTTTCCAGGCGCAGTGAAATCGTGTACGTGCCGGGGCGCCGATCCACCGAACTCCAGCGGATGTTTGGCCCGCTGCCGTCCAAGCTGCCTTCGCTTGCCGACCAGGTGTAATTCAATGAATAGTTGGCCGGATTGCTCGCGTCGCCGCGCACCGCAATCCAATCGCCCGAGCCGGCATAGACCATTTCCGGATTTGCGCAGCAACTCGCTCCGAGCGGCGCGCTGGGCGGTGGAGGATTTCCGCCAAAGCGGAACACGATTCCGGTAGAGAGCCGCGTGTTGTCCTGCCAACCGCGCGATAGACCCGTGGCCGAGAGCGGATCCTGAAAATGAGTGAGCAGGAAATCCGCCTCCAGCAGGCGCAGCGCGATGCGATGGCTGAGATTGATGTCGAACCCGACGCCCGCCATCGCCGCAAACGTGGTATCAGCGCCCAGCGGCGTGCAGCTGGGATCTCCCGTGCATCCGGAAATCGTTACCGGGCTGGCATGCACCACTCCGGCGAGCACTTGGGCGTACGGCGTGAATTTTGCGTATTTGCGGTAGGAAAGCCGGGGGCCGACCATGAACGTGTAAGCACTTCCGCCGGCGTTAAAGGTTTCGCTTCCCGCAGGGCCAAATAGCGTCAGCTTGCTGTCGTCAAAGCCCGCGAAATCCGCGACGAAGCCTACATAGTGATTGAAATTGTAGGCGACTGAAGTGCTGCCGCCATGCAGATAGCCCATGCGATTGCCGTTCGATGTGGGCGTGGCGCGCCAGAAGGAATATCCGAGAAACCATTCGACCTTAGGCGTGTAGCCCTCCCGGTCGTCCCAGCGATGCATCGCGCCCATCGAATCGGCATTCGCTTCGGATGGCGCGAGCGCGATGGCCGAGCGCACGGGCAGCGCGGCGGCAGCATCCGGCTGAGGTTGGACGTCGGAAGCCCCACCGGATGCACCCGCTGACGGGCTGGACGCGCTCGACGGCAGGCTGGACGACTCAGCCGTGGCAGGCACGCTGCTGGAAGCAGCGGCTTCGTCCTTCGCTTTTGCTTTCGGCTTGGTGGTGTCGTCGGCAAAGAGTGTTGGCACCAGCAGAAAAGCCATCGCTATGGTGGCGATCATTCGCGCTGCTTGATTCATTGTTGCCCCCTAAAAACCTGGCAGCTCGCCGCACAACGGGTCCAAGAACCCTGGCTGAGCCGCCGCTCAGTCTGTTCGGCGCCGTGTTCCGCACCGATTTCTGCGCCGGCGCATGCGCACTCGACTGCGCCGGCCGTGCGTGCTGCGAAACGCTTCCGGCTTACGGTGCCGGAACGTTGATGACGGTGTTCACCATCGTCACCGACGCATTCAGCGATAGCGCTCTGCCGTTCAGCGTAGTGACTGCGGCGATGCCAGGAGTCGAGAACGTGACGCCTTGCGAGGCGATGATCGTGCCCACCATCGTCCCTCCGCCCGCCGGATTAATTGTGGCCGCGCTGCCCACTTGCCAGAACACGTTCTTGGCTTGCGCGCCGTTGATCAGAATTACCTGGCGCGGCGCTCCAGGACCGCCGACCGTCAAAGTGCTGGCCATTTGAAACACCCACACGGCGTTGGCATCACCCTGCGCATCTAGTGTGAGGTCCGTGCCGGTTATCAGGAATGAGCCCAGCGCTGCCTGGTAGGTGCCCGGAGGCAGGGTGAGTCCTCCGAGTTGCCCCGCGCCAGGATCCGTGCCGCCCGGACGCGACGCCGGAGAAAGATCAATGTATGCCGCGTTCGCGGCCAATGCTGCCTGCTGAGCGATTGAGAATGTTGCTGCCGTGCCTTCCTGCGAGCAGGTACCATTCGGCGGCGGCGGTGCGGTGTCAATGTTGCCGTTGACCATTCCCATGTTGCTGCCCGTTTCCGTGTAGGTGCATCCCACACCCGCATCGTGGAATCCGGTAACCAGCGTGGAAGCAGCGGTGGTGCCGATATCTCCGTTGATCACCGTGAAGATTCCCTGGTTAGTGATGCCCGCATTGCCCCCGAAAGAACCGAACGTCGCAGCCGCTCCCAGGTCCGGTGCCTGCTGTGCCAGGGTTGTGCCGGTCATGAAAGTCCACGGATTGGGAACCATTCCGGCCGAAAGCGGGTTGCCGGATACATCTGTCGCGGCGTTGCTGATTGTCGCGGTGTAGTTCGTAGTGGGAGCAAGATTCGCCAGCGGCGTGAACGTGGCGATATCGCCGTTAGCGTCGTAGGTCACGTTGCCGGCGACGGCTGCGCCTCCCACTCCGCTCACAGCCACGGTGAAAGTTCCAGGCGCGAGTATCGTGGTGGGATTCATCGCTTCGCTGAACGTGGCGTTGACCGAGGTGTTGAGCGTGACGCCCGATTCCAAATCGCCGGGACTGGTTTGCGTTATGAATGGCGCGGTGGTGTTGGGACCCGCTCCGGTGGTGAAGCTCCAAACATAATTCGCGGTCAGCGCGTTTCCAGTGAGGTCCTTCGCAGCCGTCGAGATCGTCGCGGTGTATTCCGTCGCGGCGGTTAGCGCGCTGGAGGGCGTAAACGTCGCGATCGTGCCGGCATATTGAACTGTTCCAGTTACGGCGGCGCCGCCGGCTCCAAAGACGGCCAGCGTGAACGTACCAGTCGCCGTGATGGTGGACGGATCCATGGCCTTACTGAATGTGGCGGTAACGGTTGAATTCGTGGGGACCAGTGTCGCGTCCGATGCTGGAACGGTGGCGAGCACGCTGGGTGGAGTGCTGTTGGGGGTGATGCCAGTCGTGAATCCCCAAATATAGGGCGCGGCGAGCGGGATGCCTCCCGCGCTTTGCGCAGCGACCGAGATCGTAGCCGTGTAGGGCTGGCTCGCCGCGAGGTTCGCGGTGGGCGCGAAAATCGCCGTGTTCGCTCCCGCCACGTACGTCACAGTTCCGGGCACGGCAGTTCCGGGAACGGCAGTTCCGCCGGCCGCGGCAACCACGGTGAACGTTCCGGCAGCGGTAATTGTCGCCGGGTTCATTGGCTGGTTAAAAGTGGAAGTGATTCTCTGGTTCAGCGGCACGTTTACCGCGCCGTTCGCAGGAATCGTGGAGATCACTACCGGCGCAAATCCGGTCGTGAACTGCCACATGTAGGGGAGGGCCAGCGCGAAGCCTAAATTACTTTGCGCGCCGGTCCAAATCTCCGCGGTGTATGTGGTGACGGGAGACAGCGGCAGCGTGGGAGAGAAAGTTGCCGTGAGTCCCGCGTAGGTGACAGTGCCGGCGACCGGAATTCCGCCCGGCGCGGTCAAAGTGAACGTGCTGGTGGTAATGGTTGCAGGGTTCATCGTTTCGTTGAACGTCGCGGTGATCACCGGGGTGAAAGAAACTCCCGTCGCGCCGAGCGCCGGCACCGTGCTGACCACCATCGGCGGTACCGCCGGAGTTTGTTCGCGGCCGCAGCCGCCGATCACGCCCGTGGCCAGCAGTGTCAGGACCCAGAAAAAACGAATCGTGAGCTTACTCATGTAATTCTCCTGTCCAATGTCGCGGCGCAGTGTGCTCCGCGACTGGTTCGCCGGCCCGAGGAAATGGCAACTGCGAATCCCCTAGATTCTCGGCGACTAAACTTTTCCTGAATCGCTTCGGCGATCAGCCCGTGGATCATTCGCATGACCACGCGACTCGCCTCTCAATCGTTCATTTACAGCGTGACTCTCGGTAGGCTGGCCTTACTCCGCGCTTTCCTGCGTAGCAGATCGGCCCTGCTGGAGCGCCTTTTGGTCTGCGCAAGGACACAATCTTGAATTCGAGACGTCTCACTGATTCTCGCGGAACCGAATCTGTGCACAATCGATGCCAAAGCGAACGGAAGATTCCTAATGCGAAGGAGCAACGATTCGTGGCGCTAAACCATTTGCTTCGAAGCACGAGACTACGTAGGTCGCCTTCGCAGTCGTGCCGAGTCTCATCCAAAACCTTGACGCGATTTCAATTCGGGAAGGAAACAGTTCCATTTTTGAATGCGCCTCTCGCGGCTCGTTTTCGGTAGCACTGCTAACCCTTCCGCTTGACGACTCGCCGCTTTCAGTGATACCACTACGGCAGTTAACCAGCAGTACACGGTCGCGTCACCGATTTGTGGAAATTGCTTGCGGAAGATGGGATCCGATTCTTGCGGCTTCGCGGCGCGCCACGCTGCGCGGCATTGCCCTTGGGAGCATTTTTATGCGCCTTGCGCTTATCATCCTGGCTCTGGCTTGTGTTCTTTCGCCCGTTCGCGCGCAAAGCAGCGACGTCAAGCCCACCGATGCAAAGGCCCTGAAGACTTACAACTCCGCCGTGCAGCTAATGAGCGAGCGCCAGCAGGCCGCCGCGCTGGGCGAATTCAAGAAAGCGGACAAGCAGGATGGCGGGCATTGCTACGCCTGTCAGAAGCAGATGATCAGGCTCGGCAGCGAACTGGATGACTGGAAAACAGTCGAGCTGGCCGCGCAGGAAATGGCCGCTGAAGCGCAGGGCGACCGCGCTACGGCCATCGCGCATTTTGAATACGGCGTGATTCTCTTCCAGGAAGGGATGCTGAAGCACAAAGAGGAATACTACCCGCGCGCGCACGATGAATTCGTGAAAGCGGTGGCCGCCTATCCCGGATTTCCGGATGCGCTGTTTCAAGACGGCAAGACACTTGCGCAAATGCACCAGGACGATGCCGCGAAAGCCCGCTTCGAGCAGTACGTGAAGCTGCAGAAACCGGACGATCCGAATCACCAGCGCGCTCTGCGTTACATCAGCAATCCCGACCTGGCGCGCGCCCGCATGGCGCCCGCCTTCGCCGTAGATACACTCGACGGCCAGCACATTTCGATGGACGACCTGCAGGGAAAAGTGGTGCTGCTGGATTTCTGGGCTACCTGGTGCGGTCCCTGCCGCGAAGCGCTGCCGCATCTGCGCGACGTTGCCAAGAAATTTCAAGGCCAGCCGATGGTGGTGCTGAGCGTCAGCCTGGATGCCAACGAAAAGGACTGGAAGGAATTCGTCGCCAGGAACGGTATGACGTGGCCGCAATATCGCGACGGCGGTTTTACCGGTTCCGTTTCGAAGCTCTTCAACGTCACCGCCATCCCGCATACGTTCACGATTGACGCCGAAGGCGTGCTGCAAGACGAACACATCGGCGATGGCTCCATCGAAGGCAAGCTGAAAAAGCTGCTGGCGCAAGCGCGGGAGTCGCAGCAGCAGCCGCAGAAGCAGCCAGAGGAATCCGCCGCCGCGAAGTAAGTCTGGCTGCAATTTGTTACGCGAGTGCGTGGAACCTCAGCCGAAGTGAATTGTTTTCATATTTCGAGGCGGAGTTCGATGATTCAGAAAGCCATGCGAGCTGATGCGGCGATTAGTCTGGCGGCAGCTTTCGCGCTATTTTACAGAGTCGGTTCTTCGAGCCGCTACCCCTACGCCAACGCACTTGTGAATTTTGTCACAGTTGTGTGGATTGTCTCGACAGCGGCGCTTCTAGTTTTGTTCATTCTCCGGATTGTGGAATGGTCGCGTCGCAAGAGTTCCGGCGGGATCTGGTTTGACCTAGCCCTAGCGGCAGTCTGGGTTGTAGTTATGGCAGTGATAATCGTTGTGGGCGCAACGGCCTTCGCCGGATTTTAGCTGCGGTTTCAGGCGGGTCGCATACCTTTGCACATCGTCTGAACGAACGTCGCAATCTTCTCAGAGGTGCTTTTCCAGCCAGCGGCCCAAGACTGCGGCGGCGTGCTCGCATAGCGCGCGGTCTTCCGGGCTGAACGCCGCGAGAAAGTGGCTGTCAATATCCAGCTCGCCGACGACTTTCTTTTCGACGAGCACGGGAACCACGATTTCGGATTTGGTTTCGAGCGAGCAGGCCAGGTAACGCGGATCAGCGCTGACGTCGTCAACAATGATGGTCCTGCCAGTGGAAGCCGCGGCGCCGCAGATGCCCTGGTTCAGCGGAATGCGCGTGTGCGGGGTCATGGTGCCGCGAAAAGGGCCAAGCACCAGAACGTCCTGCGGGCCATCCTTTTCCAGCATGTAAAATCCCACCCAGTTATAACGCAGCATCTTCTGGTGCAGGAGTTTGGTGATGCCCTCCATCAATTGCTGCGCGGAAGTCGCGCCAGCGGCGAGGGTGTTGAGCTGACTGGTCAGCTCGGGAATATCTGGATTTGCGGTGGCCATAGGCAGAAATACTAACTTGAATTCTTGGGTTAGGCCATCCGGTCATGCGCGGCATGTTTCCGCTCCGCTAAGTGCCTGGTGCGCGCATGGCGCAATCTCGGCGCTAGCGTTCGATCATCTCCTCCATTTCACTGGCACCGGATTTCTCCGTGGCGATCGGCGAGCCGGACGGAATATCGTCGCGCTGCTCCTCGGACAAATCCGCCAGCAGCAGCCGCAAATTGCCTTCGTTGGTGGCGTAGGCGAGACCCGTATCCATATCCAGCACTTTCGAGCGAATCAGCTTCTCGATTTCGATGTCGAAGCACTGCATACCTACGCCCGAGCTGTCGCGCATCGCATCGAGCAGCGACTTCCCTTCCGTTTCGCCCTTCTGCACATATTCGCGGGTGCGCAGCGTGGATTTCAAAATCTCGAACACTGGGACACGCCCCGTGCCATCCGGTTTCGGGATCAAGCGCTGCGAAATAATGTAGCGGAACGATTTCGCCAGACGCCCGCGGATTGCCGGCTGGTCCGCCGAAGGAAACACGCCCACGATGCGCTCGATGGTTTTCGAAGCGTCAATGGTATGCAGCGTGGAATACACCATGTGCCCGGTTTCCGCGGCTTCCAGCGCTACTTCGATGGTTTCCTTGTCCCGCATTTCGCCCACCAGAATCAATTTCGGCGCCTGGCGCAAGGCGGCGCGCAAGGCCAATGCAAAACTCGGCGTGTCGCTATACAGCTCGCGCTGATGAATCGTGGCGCGCTTGTGCGCGTGCAGGAATTCGATCGGGTCTTCGATGGTGATCACGTGGCAGGCTTTTTCTTCGTTGATCTTGTTGACGAATGCCGCCAGAGTTGAGGATTTACCGCTTCCGGTCGGCCCGGTCACCAGCACGATTCCGGGACGCACTTGTGCTGCGTCGCTCAATTGTTCGGGCAGGTTCAGCGACTTGAAATCCGGCACGCTGCTTGGAATGACGCGCATCACGATCGCGCAACTGCCGCGTTGCGTGAAGCTTTTTACCCTAAAACGCGACAGCCGCGCCACACTATAGGAAATATCGCAGGAGCCTTCCTCTTTCAATTTTTCCACGGCGAACGTGTTTCGCCCGATCAGGTCCGCGGCGATGCGTGCGGTGTCTTCCGCGGAAAGCACCCCCACGCCTTTGATTTTCAATTGCATCAGTTGCCCGTGGAGTTCCACCTGCGGAGCGCGGCCAGGCGAAAATATCAGGTCGCTGGTTTTCGGTGCGGCCTGCAACATGGACGCGATGATATTAGCGGTAGGTGCGGGCCCAGTCTGTTCGGCCGCGGGTGCGGCGGTAGGCAAAACAACTGAATTCACGATGCCAACTCCTTCCCAGTCGTCCCGGAAAAGGGGCCGGCACGTCGTCTGGTCTAATTGCAGTATGGGCCATGCCGCGCGCGGCGGCGGAGCGGCTTCTGGGCCTGTAGTCAAACGATTAGCTGTCCTTTCTTGGTATTGCGTCGCGGCCGGGGCTCCGCCGCGATTCGCGCTGCGAAATCGGCGCGCGGGAATTGTCGTTCCACGAGGTGTCCGGACCCGCTAGTACCCGATACTCTTACCTTACACCTGCCCTTCGTCGCCCACCACACAGCGCACTTCTCTCTTACTCTATACGTTACGGATATGACTGAACCAATTACTCCAAAGCCTGGCGCTCCGGGCACGGGACGCGGCAGCTCCGCCACGGATGCACCGCCGCGCCAGGCCGGTCACCCGTCTGGTCATTCGCCTGGTCATTCGTCCGGTCAATCGTCCAGCCATTCTTCAGGCCATCGCGACACAGTCCTGCTGAGCGATGTTCCAGATGCCGCCGGGGTGCTTACCGAAGACGCCGCGTCCTCGGCCGCAGCCAGCCCGTCACTCAGCCCCGCTTCGCTCGCCGCGCTCGGAGTGCGCTACGAAATTCTGGGCGAAGCCGGCCACGGCAGCATGGGCAACGTTTATAAAGCGCGCGATCGCGAAACTGGCGAAACCGTCGCGCTGAAACTCTTGAAGCCTGAGATCGCTTCCGACCAGGCCATGATGGATCGTTTCAAGAACGAGCTGCTGTTCGCGCGAAAAATCACCCACAAAAACGTTTGCCGCGTTTACGAATTCAATCGCGTGGCCGGAATCGCCTACACTTCCATGGAATTTGTGGAAGGCGAAAGCTTGCGCTCGGTGCTGAATCGCTTCGGCGGATTGCCGCAACGCAAAGCCACGGATTTGGCGTTGCAGATTTGCTCGGGACTGAAAGAAGCGCACGCGCAAGGCATCGTTCATCGTGACCTGAAGCCGGAAAACGTGATGATTGACGGCCAAGGCAACGTGAAGATCATGGATTTCGGCATCGCGCGCTCCATGGAAGCGGGCACGCGCCTTACCGGCTCGATGGTCGGCACGCCCGCGTACATGGCGCCGGAACAAGTGGCAGGCAAGCCGGTGGATTACCGCACCGATATTTATTCGCTGGGCCTGATCCTTTACGAAATGTTCACCGGTGTTCCGGCATTCAGCGCGGATAATTCCATCGCCGTCGCGCTAAAGCAGATGCGCGAAGATCCTCCGCCGCCGCATGACGTCGAGCCGAATATTCCGGTGGACACTGAGCGCACCATTCTGAAGTGCCTGGAAAAGGATCCGGCCAAGCGTTTTCAGTCCATCGCCGAATTGGAATCGAAGTTCCGTGCCGCCGTGCCGCTGATGCCTCCGCCGCGCATGCTCGGCACCACGACGACAAACTTGACGCACACATCGACCGGCGTGCCGCGCGCTGTCACCGCGGCTGGCACTAGCGCTGCGGCCGGCATTCAGCCGCCCGCGCCGCGCCGCACTTCCCCGTTTCTGTGGATTTTGCTCGGGGCGCTGCTGGTAATGGGTGCGCTCGGCACACTGCATTGGCTGGGAGTTGCGCAAGCAGCGAACAAACTTCTGCCGCCATCAGCAGCGGCGCCGCCGAAACCGCCCGAATTCGCGTACGAGCATCCCGCGCCGCCTCCCGTTGCGCCCGTCGTGGTGGAGCCGAAACCGCCCGCCGCGAAAATCATCGCTCATACCAAAGCGCCGGCGCCGGAACCCGCCAAGCCCGTTGCGCCAGACGTCTTCCCGCGCATGGAGACGGGGCCGGTGCGCAAAAACTCGCGTTCCAATGTAGCGAGTTCCACGAGAGGGCTGGGCTCCGATTCCGTAATCACCACTTCCATGTACGTCTGGGTGGGGCGATTCGAGCGCGAGGACAAAGCGCAGGCTGCGGCGAAAAAAGTGGAAGATCTCCAGCTGCCTGCATCCATCGTGCCGCGATCACTCGGATCGGCGAAATATTTTGCGGTGTTTTGTGGCCCGATTGACTCGAAACGAGTTGGCGCAGTCAGTGAGAGGCTCGAAGCGAAAGGATTCTTGAATGTGCGCCCGGTAAGCAATCCCTTCGCCGGCTCGAAGCAGAAAAATTAGGCTCACGCAGAAGCATTTTTACCCGCGGCGAAACAAAGCGCGGTCGGGACAACGACAAAATTCCCGGGACGGCGCTCCATCTGGAATCGAGCGTTGAGGAAGTGCGATGGATGTAGGCGCGCGCAGCGATACAGGGCGTGTTCGCGAAAATAATGAAGACAGCTTCCGGCTCGCGTCGGAACTGAATCTGTTCGTCCTGTCGGACGGCATGGGCGGCCTCGAGTCCGGCGAACGCGCCAGCCGCATGGCCACCGAAACCGTGCTGACGCATTGCCGCGACGCGCAGGCCGATCCGACTCTCGCAGTTTTCGGCAAGCAGATTGATGGTGTGGGCGAAGCATGCAATCGCCTCGCGAGCGCCATCCGCCTGGCCAATCAGGAAATTTTCCACGCCGCTCAGGATTTGGGTGGCAGAGGCGGCATGGGCGCGACGATCGTCGCCGTGCGCTTTCTCGATGATCGCGCCTGTATCGCGCACGTGGGCGATAGCCGCGCGTACCTGTTCCGCGACGAGCAATTGAATCAGCTCACGGAAGATCATTCCTTCGTCGCTGAACAAGTGCGCCGCGGAATTATCACCCTGGAGCAAGCCGGCCGCAGCCGCATGCAGAATGTGCTGACGCGCGCGCTGGGCGTCGAGCAAAACGTGGACGTGGAAGTGACCGAAGAACTTTTGCGCGACGGCGACACTTACCTGCTCTGCTCCGACGGATTATTTCGTGAACTTTCCGAGCCGCAGATCGCCGGGATTTTGCAGGAAGCGACCAGCGCGCAGCAAGCCGCCGACACATTGATCGACCAGGCCAATCATGCCGGTGGCGGCGACAACATTACTGCAATTGTCTTGCGCCATGCGCCGAAGTCAGCGGGCGCCATAAGCAAGATCGGCCGATGGTTCAAAGCATCCGAAGATCCAACTTGATCGGGAGGGCGTTCCCATGTCCAAGCTGGTTTTGAAATTCGAAAGTTCCATATTGAAGGAAGTCGCCGTCGGACAGCAGGAAGTGAGCATCGGGCGCTCGCCGGACAACGGCATCGTCATTGATAATCCGGCGATTTCCAGCTATCACGCGCGCGTGTTTCACGAAGATGGCCGCCTGATGTTGCAGGATTTCGGCAGCCTGAACGGCACGTTCGTGAATGGCCAGCGCGTGAAGATGGTGATGCTGAAGCCCGGCGATTCGGTGGGCATCGGCAAGCACACCATCGTCGTCACCGATTCCGTGGAAGTCCGGGCCGCATCGCTCGACAACATCGCGGTGAAACCCGCCGTCCCTAAAATTAATGAGACGGTGATGCTCGACACCAAAGATCGCCGCGAATTCTTGCGCCAGGTAGCAGCAGTCGGTGAAAGCGCGCAACCCGCACCCGGCCGCCTGAAACTGCCGACGTTAGTCGTTCTCAAAGGCAGCACCGATCGCCGCGAATACACGCTTTCGGACAAGCTCACCGTCGTCGGAAAATCCGCGATGGCCACGGTGAAGCTCAAAGGCTGGTTCAAACCCAAAGCCGCCGCCCAAATCAATCGCCGCGAAGATAATTCCTATTACATCGGCCCAGCCGACAAGGTGCCAAGCGTGAACGGCACCCCGATCACGCACCCAACAAAGTTGGCGTCAGGCGACGTGATCGAAGTGGCGGGCATCATGTTGGAATTTGTCGTGCGGGATTGAAGCGCACACGACGACGCACGGCTAAGGAATTCAACGCCGCTTCCGCAGCCCGCCCCGAAACGGCCGGATACTCGATAATTATCGAAATATTAATGGAAACCGCGACAAATAGAAGCCCCGCCAGCGCCGCCGACGCTCCGGCCTCGGCGACCTGAAAGTTTGACCAATCCGCAGCAATCGGTGCCGCCGTCATCGGGCGGGATTGTAACGCATTTCGGCCAGAATATTAGAAGCTCCCTTTCCAAGAGTTGCTCCGGAATTCGTCGGCGGCGTAGCAGCCGCCTTGACATCAGCAAGCTCCCACGCCTGAAGTGCTCAGTAAACTCCCGCCGCTTTATGCAGATGGCGGGTGGGATTGGCGCTGCACCACGCCCCACGCTGGCGGCATTTACGCTCGCCACTTTTCTCGGCGCCGCGGAGCCACTAGCTGCTTGCGCGGTGCCTTAAAAGAGATGACTGCGCTGTTCCGGCACAGGCCATCCGGAAATATCTCGATGAATAGAAAAATTTAAGCATCAGCCGCGACTTTATGGAACGAAGTCTGCTGTTACTTCCGCCAGCCAGGGCTGGCTGCAAGCTGCAGACGCGCCACGCCGTTCCATCAACTGCGCGACAGCAGACAGCCGATTGAACTCGCAGAAGCGCATGGAACAGCGCGGGCGCAGGCACCAGACATTGCCTGCGCCAGCATAGCCACGATCCAAGCAATCGCCACAAAAGAGGTCTCGTCAGAACGCGGAGGATCGCAATTTATGATTCCAGAACAGAACTCAGCACGCCGAAATGAAACTCTGCGAAATCCGGCCGCGACTTGGGCCGCCTCAACTTGGCCCGCCACGATTCGCTCGTTGCGCGCACCGGCGCTGACTCTAGCAGCGCTCGCACTGCTGACAGCCGCGAGCGCGCAAGGCCAGGTCACCGCGCAATTCAGCGCCGCCCAAATCGCGCTGCCAACTGGCGCCCTGAGTTATCCCTACCGCGTCGCAGTGGATGCCGCCGGCAACGTGTACATCAGCGATACGCAGAACAACCGCGTGCTGAAAGAGACACTCGCCGCGAATGGCGGCTACACGGAAACCGTCGTAGCCTCCACAGGTCTCGCAACGCCCTACGGCGTCGCCGTGGATTCCAGCGGCAATGTTTATATCGCGGACAACGGCCACAACCGCGTGCTGCGCGAAGCGCCGTCCGGCGGCACCTACATCGAGACCGTCGTGGGCAGCAGCGCATTGAGCTACCCAACGGGTGTAGCCGTGGATTTGTCCAACAATTTGTATATCGCCGATACCGGCCACGGACGCATCCTGCAGGAAATTCCCACGGCCGGCAGCTACGTCGAGACCGTCGTCGCCGCCGGCTTCGACCAGATCGTGGGCATCGCCGTGGATTCCAGCGGCAACGTTTTTGTCAGCGATATTGATGACATGCAGGTCTATAAAGAAACGCTTTCCTCCGGCACCTACACCCAGAGCACGGTTCCAACCACCGGTCTTAATTATCCGTACGATGTCGCGGTAGATGCCAGCGGCAATCTCTACATCTCGGATTTTTCCAACGATCGCATCGTAAAAGAAACTTTCTTCGCCGGCGCATACACCCAGAGCGTCTATCCGGCATTTGCGTTGGCGGGCACTTTGGGGCTCGCGCTGGATGCCACCGGGGATGTCTATTTAGCCGATACTTTCGGCCAGACGATCTGGAAATCGTCCGCGGCCGGTGGCAACTTTGGGCCGGTAAACGTCGGAACCGCGAGCAGCACCGGATATCTGATTTTCAGTTTCGTGGGCAGCAGCGGATTTGTCACGCTGGGCAGCACAACGGTCCTCACGCAAGGCGCAACCGGACTAGATTACACCGCCAGTGGCGGCGGAAACTGCCAGCTGTTTATCCAGTATGGTGCCGGCGACTCCTGCGTCGTCAGCGTTCAATTGACGCCGCAGTTCCCAGGGCAAAGAATGGGCGCAGCCGAGCTCCTAGATTCGAGCAACAACATTTTGGCATCGGGATACATAACCGGCAGTGGCGTCGGCCCGCAAGTGAACTTTCAGCCTGGCATACCCGGCCTAATCGCCGAGTCCGAAACGCTGAACCCCCAGGGCCTGGCGGTGGACGCAAGCGGCAACGTTTATTTCGCGGATTTTACCAACGACCAAGTGCTTAAGGTCACACCGCTGGGCATGCAAACCACCGTGGCAGATTCCACCAGCGGCATGGGCGCGCCGGAAGCCGTGGCGGTGGATGGCGCCGGCAACATCTATATCGCCGACTCCGCCCACAACCAGATACTGAAGGCCACGCCCTCCGCCGGCAGCTACACCTACCAAACTATCGCCGATTCCTGCTTCGATGCCCTCGCCAGCCCGGGCGGCGTAGCGGTAGATGGCTTAGGCAACGTCTATGTCGCCGACACCAACAATAACCGCGTCTTGAAGGAAACACCTTCAGGGGGCAATTACACGCAGAGTGTGATTCCCACTAGCGGCTTGGCTCAACCCTTTGGAGTGGCCGTGGATGCCGCTGGAAACCTGTACGTCGCGGATCTCACCAATAATCGCATTGTGTTGGAGAGCTTATCCGGCGGAGTCTATACGCAAAGCACCATCGTCGCGGGCCTGAGCGAGCCCACCAGCGTTTTTGTGGACGTGAACGACAACGTGTATATCGCCGATTACGGCAGTGGCCGCATTCTGAAGGAAACTTTGTCCGGCGGCACCTACACGCAAAGCGCGATCGTAAACGCCGCCGGGACAAGTTTCTACGGAGTGGCGCTGGACGGCGGGGGCAACCTCTATGGCACCGATGTAACCGGGGACCTGGTCTTCAAGCTTGATGTCATGGATCCACCCGTGCTGAGCTTCGCCTCCAGCAACGTGGGCACGCAGAGCAGCCACAGCCCGCAGGTTGTTACGATACTGAATTTCGGCAACGCGAACTTGACCCTACCGATCCCGGATGCCGGAACGGATCCAAGTTTTTCCGGCGGCAGTTTTACGCTGGATGCCTCCACCACGTGCCCGCAAGTACTGTCAATTGGTCCATCGGGCAGCCTTGCCACGAATGTCGCTTGTGTTTACGGGATCGACTTTTCGCCCGCGACGACGGGCTCCATCAGCGACGGGCTGGTGCTCGTGGACAACAATCTCAACCGGGGCAATAGCGTCCAGACGATTGCAGTGAGCGGCACCGGCCTCACCGCCGCACCTACGGCGACGGTCATTACACTCACTGCGCTTCCCGTGGCGACGAGTCCTTTCGGCCAGTCCGTCACGCTGACTGCGAATTTGGCCCCGTTTGCAGCCGGCGGACAATCCGCCAACGGCGAAGCGGTGACGTTCAAGAATGGCACAACGGCGCTGGGGACCGGATTGCTCGCCTCGGGCGTTGCATCACTCACTCTAACGACGCTGGCGGCAGGCGTGGATAGCTTGACCGCCACATATGCCGGCGACGTGAACTTTGCTGCCAGCGTTTCGACTGCGCTCAGCTACACCGTCAGTAAAATCACGCCGGTTATCACTTGGGCGACCCCTGCGCAGATCACCTTTGGAACTGCCTTGAGCAGTACACAGCTCGACGCTTCGTCTTTGGTCGCCGGTACATTCGTTTACACTCCGGCGGCCGGAACCGTTCCAGCCGGTGGCATGGACACTTTGTCCGTCACGCTCACCCCGACCGACACGGTGACTTACAGCAACGCCACCGCTACGGTCACGCTCGCCGTGTACGATGTCGGCCTGTCCGTGATCGGCAACTCCGCTACGCAGACCGTGCTACTGGGAGGAGCGGCGACGTTTCCCTTCACAGCGGCGCCTCAGGGCGCCACAACTTTCACGAACGCAGTTACCTTCGCTGTGACCGGCTTGCCTCCGGGCGCTACGGCTGCGTTCACGCCTGCCACGATTCCGGCAGGAAGCGCCAGCACGCCTGTAAGCCTGGTGGTGCAGACGAGCGCTGCGGCAAGCGGGACCGTCACCCTAAATCCCTTCGCGGGCCGGCCGCTTCGCAACGCGCCGGTCGCCTTCACGCTGCTCTTGCTGCCGATTCTCGCTCTGCAGGCGTTCCGCAAGCGGTTGCGTGCAGCCACTAGTACGCGCGCGGTGGTGTTGCTCGTAACGCTCGTCGTAGGGGCGGTTGCCGCGCTTGGCGGATGCACCGGCACCACCTCAGCGAGGGGCACATCGTATCCGTTGGTGGTCACTGCAACCAGCGGTACACTGCACACTTCGTTCAACATGACGCTGATTGTAAATAAATAATCGCGCGTGTGAATCGCGCTGTAGCGCGATTCATCCTGAGAACCGGCAGCGGCGGTTCGAAGGGTTGCGTTCGCTTACACAGGTCTCAAAATCTCCGCGGCACCGTGACGGCGCGCCATGCAGCGCCGTTTACTTCGGCAAAATCGGCAGTGGCGCGGCTGCTTGCGGCACGGCGCTGCGATAATCCTGCCCCAGCAGTTGCGCGACCGTCGCAGCGATCTGGCTTTGGGTTACACGCGGGACGTTCGTCATTTCGCCCCTTGCCGGCGTGTCCGGACCCATCACCGCGATCCAGATATTTTCCGCACCCGCGATGTTCTTGTCGTGGTCGCGCCAGAGTTTCAATCCGCTGCCGCGCCCATGATCGCAAGTGATGATGAACGTCATGCGATCGTGATACTCCGGCTTTGCCTGCATCGTGTTCCAGAGCTCCGCAATGCGCTGATCATCTTCATGCGCGGCCTGCAGCACCAGGTCATATTTTCCCGCGTGGGCCCAGTCGTCCGTCTCGCCGTAGCCCACGAATAGCGCCCGCGGGCTGTGCGTCTGCAGATAATCGAGCAAATCTTCGTTGGTGAAGGAATCAGGCGCGTCATCATCCTCCACGCGCGTCGAAGTTTCGTACAACTTCTTCAGCAATTGTTCGCGCGGCGTCAGCGGCTCAGTCCAGGGCAGATTCCAACCCGCGCGCACCAGCAGCCCGCTCTGTTTCGCGCGGAAAATATCGTTGAACGTATCCCATGTGCCGAAAATCGCCACCTGATTGCGAAACTCCGGCAAGTTATTGAGCCACTCGAAAACCGTCGCGTTCGGATTAAGCCCGAATTCATTGCTGTTGATCTGCGGATTGGGATAGCCGGTGGCCATCTCGTTGTATCCGGGGTAGGAAAACTTGTAGCCGTTAGTGACTTGTGCGACGCCGCCTTTGCGTTGGTTGCCGTAAATTTGCCCCTGCTTCGCCACCACGGTCCAGAGAAACGGCAGCAGCGTTGCGCGCCCTTCTTCCGGCGTGTCACGCCAGAAATCCTTGCGCAATTGCGCCGCGTCCTGCGCGCCGCCGTGTTTGGCGTCCATCAGATCATGTTCCGGCCCGTCGAAGACTTCCTGCCAACGAAAGCCGTCGAGGACGATCAACACAACCGCCCGCGTTTTCAAGCTTGGAGTAGTGCCTGCCGACATTCGCGGCGCGATAAGTACGATGGTCGCGACCAGTGGAGTTCCAATGCAGAAAAATACGAGCAAGAGCGCGCGGCGAGGATTCAAAAGGCCTCCTGAGGCGGGAATCATACATCAGCGCCGCGCAGAAACAGGTTTCGCTTCAGCTCGAGCGCCAGCGCCGCCGCGCCCGCTTCATTCGCCAGGAGGCGCGACAGGTTCCTTATCAAGCAGCTTCCCCTTGCCCGTGATCGCCGCAATAATCTGCCGCCCGTGGAAACGCCCATTCTCGATAAAGATGTGCGAAGTGTCGTCGCCCCCAATCACCACGCCGGCTAGATAAATTCCCGGCATGTTGCTTTCCAGAGTCTCGGGATCAATTGCCGGCTTGCGGTTGGTCGTGGCCAACCGAATCCCCAGCTTCTCCAGAAAAGCAAAATCAGGATGATACCCGGTCAGCGCAAACACCTGACTCGCCGGAACGGTTTCCTCGCCGCGCCCGTTTTTCACGACCACCTTGCCGGGCTCGAACGCGACGACGTGCGAGTGAAACATGGCCCGGATTTCCCCCGCGCGGATGCGGTTCTCAATATCCGGCTTAACCCAATATTTCAGGGTGCGCCCCATTTCTGCGCCGCGATGAATGACCGTCACATGCGCGCCGGCGCGAAACAGGTCCAGCGCCGCTTCCGCCGCCGAGTTCCCTCCCCCGACGACTACTACGTCCTGATTCCAGTACGGGTGCGCTTCAGTAAAATAATGCGAAACGTGCGGCAGATTTTCCCCGCGCACGTCCAGAAAATTCGGATGATCGTAAAACCCCGTGGCCACCACAATTTTCTTGCTGTGATACTGATGCGCCTGCCCTCGCGCATCCACGGTATGCACAATAAATGCCCCGTCGTGGCCCGCGACGCGCTCCACCCGCTCGTACTGATGTACCTCCAGCTCGAAATGCTCCACAGCGCGACGGTAATATTTCAGCGCTTCCGCGCGCGTCGGCTTGCCGCTCGCAACCGTCATCGGCAGCTCGCCAATCTCCATGCGCTCCGGGGTCGTGAAGAAATTCATATTCACCGGATAGTGAAACAGCGAATTGCACAAGCAGCCTTTGTCAATCACCAGCGCGCGCAGGCCTTCGATTTTCGCTTCAATCGCGGTGGCCAGGCCGGTAGGCCCGGCACCGATGCAGATAATGTCGTAGGAATCGCTCATGGCAGTAGTGTGCGATGGGACGCCGCCGAATTCAACTCCATCGCTTGGGAAGTGTGATACTGAAACGTGGCGAACTGATTCATAAGAGCAGAATTCAGAGTTGCGGCAGCAGCGCGTGTGACAATTCCGCCGCAAACGCATCCAGCTCTGCCAGCCGCGCGGGCGTCACTTCCAGGCTTTCCTTTTTCCACACGAAGAATTCGCGCCCCTCACGCCGAACCCGCACGCTGAAGTTGCCACCAATCAGATAGGCTGCCGCACCGAAAATGCCGAAGCCGCCGGCAGCCGCCGGAGCCAGAAGCGCCGCGCTGTTCCCTTTCCGCGCACCAACGTAGTTCGCATACATCGGGAATGCGACGATTTCAAACCCGGCCAAATGCAGCCGCTGCAGAATCGCCATTTGCTGCGGTGAGAGGTCCATGTAGGCTCAGAATAGCAGGCGCCTACGGAGGAGCGAAACGGATAAACCGGAACGCATCACCGCCCGGAGTGGCTGTGCCACGAATCGCACACACGGATGTGACCGAACGGCTTTACGCCGCTGAAGAAGAAATCGTGCCTGATTCGATTTCGCGCAATATTTGCCGCAGCACCGACGCCAGCTCTTCGCGGCTCACTTGGCTCTTGCGGAATTGTACGCGCACGTGGAAGGAATCGTCCTCGGAGCGATAGTCGAAGAGGAAAGGCTGTGGACGCGGCGCCGATTCCGTCTCTTCCTGCCGCGCGCGCCGCGCCTCATCGCGCGTCAAACCGCCCTGCGCGATGCGCTGCACCATCTCCGTCATCTTCTTTTCAGTCGGCTGCCGAGCCACCTGCAGCAACAGCGACTTCGTCAGAATCCCGCGCTCGATGCAAACCTTGCGAATCTCGGTGGGAATCACATGCAAGGACATTGTCTCGGTCACGCTCGAACGCGCGCGCCCGATTTTCTTCGCAATGTCATCATGCGTGTAATCGAAATGATCAGCCAGCCTCTGCAATCCGTCCGCCTCTTCAAACGGCGTCAAATCCTTGCGCTGCAGATTCTCGATCAGCCCCAGTTCCAAAGTTTCGGCATCATCGGCAATCTTCTCGATGCAGGGCAACTCGTGCAAACCCGCAGCCTTCGAAGCGTGATAGCGCCGCTCACCCGAAATAATGTAGTAGGTATCCTCGCGCGGAATGAAACGTACCAGCAAAGGCTCCAGCACGCCCTTCTCGCGAATCGAATCGGTAAGCTCGCGCAGATCACCCAGAGCCTTGCGCGGCTGCTCGGGATTCGGGCGGATCTTGTCCGTCGGAATCATGCGGCCAATGGACGCGCCGCTGAAACTGGTCAGCGTCTCCACATAATGCGCGTCATGCCGCATCTTGAGAGTGACGGGTAACCCGATCCTCTTGGACACGTTGTAATACCTCCTGAGCAAGCTTTTTGTAGTCCTCGGCGCCGGAAGATTTCGGCGCGAAGGAGAACACAGTCTCTTTGTAGGCCGGACTTTCCTCCAGCCGCACGTTCTTGCTGATGCGCGTCTTGAAAAGCGCGTCGCCGAATGTAGCGCGGATCTGTTCGTGCGTGTCGCGCGAAATATTGGTGCGTTTATCGAAGAGCGTGATCACCACGCCCAGCACTTTCAGGTCGGGATTCGGCCGCGAGCGAATCCGCGCGTACGTTTCCAGCAGGTCGTCAGTGCCCTCGATTGCGAAATACGCGGCTTGAATCGGCACGAGCAAGTGCGTCGAAGCCACCAGCGCGTTCACCGTCAGAATGCCCAGCGCCGGCGGCGTATCGAAAACCACGAAATCGTAATCCTTCAGCACCGGTGTCAGCGCGTCTTTCAATTTGTAAGGCGCGTCAAACTGCCCGGCGAGCTGCTGCTCCAGCCGCGCCAGCGCCAAAATTCCCGGCGCCATAAAAAGGTTGGGATCTTTGGTCGGCTTGATCACCTTCGCCATTTCCGTGGGATGATCGGCGAACACGTCATACATCGAGCTCTGAATATCGGCCGGCTCGAAAAAAGCGATGGTAGCGTTTGACTGCGGATCAAGATCCACGAGCAGCGTGCGTTTCTTTTTCAGGGCGAGAGCGGCGGCTAGATTGATGGAAGTGGTAGTCTTACCGACGCCGCCTTTTTGATTGGCAACTGCGATGACGCAAGTCAAGCTGTGCCCTCGTTCCCCGTTTGGGCAACCGCAGGCCCATATATGGCGGCCTTCGCACCCAATCCTACCACGAGTAGGCCAACTGTACCCACTTCGTCACCCCTACTGCAAGAGAAAAATGCGCCTAAGGCCGGGATTTTGGGGACTTTGGGGTTTGGGCCCGGGAAGCCCGGCGGAATCCGTAACCTTCTGGCTTCCCGGTCCGCAATTCTCGCATCGCCAGCAACTTCTCTGAGATATTCTGAACTCCGGGTTCCTTCCCCAACCCAAAAATGGCCACCACAACCGTCGCAGCCGATCCGCAGCCAAACCCCGAACGCAAACTGATCGCGCCGCTCTGGCACACCATTGTCTTTGTGCTGTTCCTCATCGGCTATGCTTACCATGGCCGGACGACTGTCTCCCGCGTCGAAGGCATGCATCTCCATAGCAAAGTGACACTCTACGCCTTGATGATTTTGCTTGAACTGGCGCTGGTGTCCTACGTGTGGTTTCTCGGCGTAAAGCCCGCAGGCGGAAGTTTTCGCAGTTTGATTGGCGGCAAGTGGGACACCTTCGCGGATGTGCTGCGCGATGTCGGCGCTGCGTTCCTTTTTTGGCTGGTGGTGATCGTCATGCTCGTCAGTTTGCGATTCTCGATGGGCAAAAGCCCGGAGACCGCGAAAGCCGTATTCATGCTAGCGCCCGGCAGTTTTCCAGAGATGATCGTGTGGGTCATTTTGGCGGCGACTGCGGGGTTCTGCGAGGAATTTATCTTTCGCGGGTATTTGCAGAAGCAATTCCATACAATCACTGGCTCGGAGGCGGCAGCCGTGGCGATGCAAGCGGTCTGTTTTGGAATCGCCCACAGCTATCAGGGCGTGAAATCCATGATCACGATCACGGTATATGGAGCGCTGTTCGGCATCCTCGCGCTTTACCGCAAGAGCCTGCGCCCGGGAATGATTCAGCACGCCATGCAGGATTCGTTTTCAGGATTGGGCCTGGCGCTGCTGAAACGCCTGGGAAGACTTCCCGCCGCGTATTTCTAAGCCTTTAACTTCACGGCTTGGCGTATTTGTTCAACTGCTCGCCCTCGGATTTCACCGCAGCATTGATGCGTTTCACCAACTCGGCGCTGATGCGCTGCGCGGTTTGCTTGATGTCCTTATCCGTAACGTCTGCTTCCATGGAAAATTTCACAGCGTCGGCGTTCTGGTTTATCTCGATCACCGCGCCAGCCTGCGTGCCGCTGGTATCGGCCGGATCCGCTTGGTACAGAGGCGGCGTAAAATGCGCCAGGTCTTTCGCTGCAACGTACAGTTGCAAAGTCTCAGCGCCCTGCCCAGATCCAATCACAGCGCGGCACAAGCGATTGTCCGCGCCCACTTGCGCAAACACGCCTGCAACGAGAAATCCATCATCCGGACGCGGATCGCCAGGGCGCAGCAATTTCGTGGTGTACCCCGCCTTCGCGAAATCCTTCAGTAGGTTGTCCGACATTAATTTCACCAGGTGCTGCGCCAGCGCCGCAGACGCATTCGCCTTCGGTGAAACGCCAGCCGCTCGTGCTGCACTCCCATTGGCAGCCGCACCGACCGAGTCCAGCTCAAAATCCGTCACGTAGATACGCTGTGAGCGCTCCGGCTCAGCTGGAGGCGCAGGCGTATCCGGCATGTTCGGCGGCCCGGGCTGCGCTCCACCCGGATAACCACCAGGCGACCCAGTCGGCTGACGGCTGGGCATTTGCGCAAAAGCAAACAGCGGAGTGAGAAACGCAGCGAACAGCAATGGAAGGAGTTTTCGTGAGCAGCTCACGACTACATCTTATAGCGGCCGAGGTCTTCGTCGTTCAAATTCTCCAGCCACTTGCGCAAATCCTCGCTGGAGCTTTTCTCGGTAACAGCTGTGGACATCTTGGAATGTTTCAAGACCTCATCCTCGACAAATATCGGGCAATCCAGCCGCAAAGCCAAAGCCAGCGCATCACTAGGCCGCGAATCCATGGACATGGTCTGCCCGTCGCGCTCCATCCAGATCAGAGCGTAAAAAGTATCGTCCTTCAAATCGGACACCACCACACGCTGCACGTGAACGTTCAACCCGGTGAGCACATTTTTCAGCAGGTCGTGCGTCATCGGCCGCGGCGTCTGCACTTTTTCGATTTCCAGCGCAATCGCGTTGGCTTCGTACACACCCACCCATATCGGAAGAACGCCGCTGCCGGAAGTTTCCTTCAGGACCACTACAGGCATGTTCGTTACGGGATCCATCATTAAGCCTCGAATCTTTACTTCGAGTTCCATGGTGGCCTCCCCGGGACTAGGTGACGTGCTCGCCGGCAAAACTGTTCGGACCGGCGCGCGTAATCTTCACCTGCACGTATTCTCCCAGAAGATTCACGTGCGGCGAAGTGAAATTTATCAAACGATTGCAGGACGTTCGCCCGCCCCACTGCGTGCGCGCCGGATGGCAGCCGTCCACCAGCACTTCATAGGACTGCCCCACCAGCTTTTCGTTAGCGGTGATCTGAATCGCGCGCTGCCGTTCGTTCAAAACGGCGAGGCGGCGGGACTTTTCTTCCTCGGGAATCGCGTCGGGCAAGTGCATCGCCGATGTATTTGGCCGCGGCGAATATTTGAACGAGAAAATCGCGTCGTACTTTGCGACATCCAGCAGCGAAAGCGTCTCCGCGAAGTCCTCTTCCGTCTCGCCGGGAAAGCCCACGATGATGTCCGATGTAATGCTGATCGGCCGGCGCGCCGCACGGATCCACTCGATCTTCTGCAAATACTCTTCCCGTGTGTAAGTGCGCAGCATCTCGCGCAAGACGCGCGTCGAGCCAGACTGCACCGGCAAATGCACGTGGTCGCAAAGCTCCGGGACGTCGTCAATCGCCTCGACAATCCCGCGGTGAAAATCATTGGGATGCGAAGTGGTAAAACGGACGCGTCGAATTCCCGGCACGGCAGCCACGGCGCGCAGCAGCTCCACGAATTTCCACCCGCGCGGCGAAGGATCGCGATAGGAATTCACAGTCTGCCCAAGCAGCTGAATCTCCGTGTAACCCGCGTCGGCCAGGCGTCGCGCTTCGGCCAACACCGCATCACTCGAACGGCTGCGCTCTGGCCCGCGCGTATGCGGCACCACGCAGTACGAACACGCGTAGTCACAACCTTCTATGATCGTGATATACGCGCGCAGCAGGTTGTCGCGGCGGGTGATTTCAGTCTCAAATGTTTCGTCAGTATCCAGGTCCAGCCCAGTAACGCGCCGTCCGCCTGATTCGAGCTGCGCAATCAGCTCCGGCAGCTTGCGATAACTCGCCGAGCCGCAGACCAGGCTGACCCATGGCGCGCGCTCGAAAATTTCTTCGCCTTCCTGCTGCGCCAGGCAACCCAGCACACCGATAATTTTTCCATCCGCGAGGGTTTTCCAATCGCCCAATCGCGCAAAAACTTTTTGCGCGGCTTTTTCGCGGATGCTGCAAGTGTTGTAAAGGACCAGATCAGCCAGGGCGGGACTCGCCACAGAGTGATACCCGCGCCCTTGCAGCACGCCGGCCACTTTCTCGCTGTCGTGATCGTTCATCTGGCAGCCAAATGTCTCCAGAAAGAAGGACTTCCCTGCCAAATCTCCAGCCGTAGCCGCGCCATCGCCGCCACGCACTCCGCGCAAGGGCAACGGGAGCAACCCACCAGCGCCCGTCGAACGTCCTACAGCCGGATGCACCGTGCGAAGTGCAGTCGGCTCTGCCGCGCCGTTGCTCACCAGCGATTCGATTCCGACGTCAAAGGTTCTAGCCATGGCTCAAGCCAAAGTCTAACACGCCGCGCGACAGACCGTGCCCGGCGATTGGCAAATGGAAACTAACAGCCGCCCTGGTACGTATCATCAGTGCCACGCACTTACGGCCAACATAGCGCGCTGCGTTTCAAAGGTGTAAAACTGACAAAAATGACCAGTTCCCCAGCGCGCACCAGCACCCGGCAAACCCTGGTCGCGTTGCAGGAAACTTTCTGGATCGCGCTGGACACTCTGCGCTCCCACAAACTCCGCACCTTCCTCACTCTGCTCGGCGTAATGCTCGCGGTCACCACTCTGATCGCGGTGATGTCCGTTCTCAACGGCCTGAATCTCTACGTTGCGGACAAAGTCGCCAACCTCGGTTCCAATGCCTTCGTGATTGACCGCATTGGAATCGCCACCAATCTCGAACAGTGGAACAAAGCACGCAAGCGCCCGCAGCTTCGCCTCGAGGACCTGGAAGCCTTGCGCGACGCCATGAAACTCGCCAGGAATATCGCCGGCGAGCAGGACACCACCGGCGACGTGCGCTTTGGCAATAACCTCAGCGAAGACGTCCGCATCATCGGCGCCACACCGGAATACACCACCATTCGCGACATTGACGCCGCGAATGGCCGCCTGCTCGGCTCGATTGACGAAGACCATCGCTCGGGCGTCTGCGTCATCGGCCCAGACGTTGCCGCAAAGCTCTTCTCAGGGATCGATCCCGTCGGCCAGGAACTTCGAGCGGGGCAAGGACGCTACCAAATCGTCGGCGTCGCCGCGCCCAAAGGCTCGGTCCTCGGTCAAACACAGGACAATTTCGTGATGATTCCTCTGGGCACCTACCGCAAGGAGTGGCTCAAGCCCGAGGATTCCGTGCAAATCTTCGTCGAAGCGCGCAGCCGCCAGGAAATGTCCGCCGCCGCGGATGAAGCGCGCATGATTCTCCGCGCGCGCCGCCACGTGCCGTATGAGGCCGAAGATAATTTCGGGATCGTCGAGCCCTCATCGCTGATGGGTATCTGGGACAATCTCACCGCCAACATTTTTGGCGTAGCGGTGTGGGTCACGTCGGTATTTCTGGTGGTCGGCGGCATCGTCATCATGAACATCATGCTCGCCAGCGTCACGGAGCGCACGCGCGAGATCGGCCTGCGAAAATCGCTGGGCGCGCGCCGCCGCCACATCGTGATGCAATTTCTCGTGGAATCCTCCTTGCTCGCCGCGTCGGGGGGACTCGTCGGTATTGCCATCGCGCTGGGCATCGCCGCGCTGGTGCGCGCGTCCACATCTATTCCGATCGCGACGCCGGTGTTCGCCGTGGTGGTCTCACTGCTGCTTTCCACCAGCGTCGGCCTGTTCTTCGGCATTTATCCTGCAATCCGCGCCGCGCGTCTGGACCCCATCGAAGCGCTGCGAGCGGAAGCGTGAAAATGGAACTCCATCGCAACTTCCGCGAAAATTTCGAGCTCGCGATTGACACCGTTCGCGTCCACAAGCTGCGCAGTTTTCTCGCCGTCCTCGGCGTGATGATCGGCGTAATGCTCATCATTCTGGTCGTGGGCCTGGTAGAGGGTTTTCGCACCACCATTCAGGATGAAATTACTTCCAGCGGCGTGAACACCGCGTGGGCCTGGCGCTTCAATCAAGGCCCCAGCAACGGCCGTCGCCCGAAAGAAGAGCGGCTGCGCAAGCCTCTCACGCTTGAAGACGGTGACGCCGTAGCGCAGCTTTGTCCAGCCGTGAAGGCCATGACCATCGCGATCTACAACTGGGAAAAACCGCACAATGTTCGCTATCAAAATAATGAAGTGCAAGGCGGCGAATTCCGGGGCACTTTCGCGAATTATCCCGAAGTGGATGCCAGCGAGACCATGAAGCGCGGCCGATTCTTCACCGAAACAGAAAACACCCATCGCGAAGACGTGGTGGTCATCGGCGAAGACGTCGCCAAAGCTCTCTTTCCCACTTTGGACGACGCGCTCGGCAAAGAGGTCCTGGTGGACGGCTCCAGTTTCACCGTTATCGGCGTGTTTGAAAAACCGGTCGGCGGCATTGGCACGGATGACGAAGATCGCCGCGTAGTCGTGCCTTACCACACCTTCACCAAAATTTTCCCCGCCAGCTTCGAGGTCTTCATCGGAATTCTGGCGTATCCCGGCCAACTCGATACTGCCGTGGACCAGGCGCGCGAAGTGCTGCGCCGCCGCAGAAACGTGCCCTACGATAAGCCGGATGATTTCTCCATCCAGACCAACGCCGAAGCAGTGCAGCAATTCAACGATATAATCGGCGGCGTGGCGCTGGTGATCGTGGTGCTCAGCTCGATTGGCCTGCTGATCGGCGGCATCGGTGTAATGAACATCATGCTGGTCTCGGTCACCGAGCGCACGCGCGAAATTGGCGTGCGCAAAGCCATCGGCGCGCGCAGCCGCGACATCACCTGGCAATTCCTCTTCGAAGCCATGACGCTCACCGGCACCGGCGGGCTCATCGGAATCCTAGCCGGCAGCGGAATCGTGTTGCTGATTCCCGCAATCAGTTCGCTGAAAGCGGTAGTCTCGCTCTGGGCTGTGATACTGGGATTCAGCGTTTCCGTGGGGATCGGATTGGTTTTCGGCGTTTGGCCCGCCACCAAAGCCGCGCGCCTGAATCCCGTCGAAGCTTTGCGCTACGAATAAAATTCCCGAGCACGGCGACGGGCCCGTAGGACTGGCCTCAATCTGTCCATCCGGACAGTTGTGACCGCGCCGCCCAAGACGCATGATGGCATCAGCTGGAACGCAGTTAACCAGCGCGCCTTCCACGGCTCCCAGCCCACGTTGAACCGCGCCGCTCGTATTCCATATTGAGGAGTCTGCGAAAATGAATCCAAAAAATTTCGTGTTGGCAGGGGTGTGCCTGTTGCTGGTTTCAGCCGCGCCGCCGCTCCGCGCGCAGGGAGGCTGTGCATCAGCGCCAGACGCCGCCGTGCAATGCTTCGTCGGCAACGCCGTGCGCGCCAACCTAGTGACGCTCCAATACGGGATGACCATGTCGCAATTCAAAGCCTACGGCGTCTCTGTCTCGAAGATTGTCCAGCAACAACCGACAGCATTAGCAGTAGTGGGTCTTGCCAGCGCAGTGGCCGACGCCCTGCCGCCAACGAATGCGGATGGTTCCGCGAACGCAGCCGCGCAAACGGCCGCCGTAAACTCCATCGTGGACGCCGGCATCGCCGACGATTTCATCACCGTCCCGGCGGAAACAAGTTCACAGGACCTGAAATGGTTTTCGCTCGATCTAGTCAGCGCCATGAACGCCAACAACGGCATCCTGCTCTCACCTGGCACTTTTCTGCGCGTGATCGACTCCTACGTAGTCACCGCCACTACTAGCGGCACAGTCAACTGGACCCAAGCAAACTCCGGCATCGCCGCCATGATCACCAATTTCGCCAGCGCCGGCCTGCTGAAGCTGCCAGCCACGATAACCACAGCTCAAGCCATCCAATTCGCGCAATCCCTGGCGCAGGTCACATGTACCTATCGAACGGCGACGGGCCGAGCATCGTTGTAGCCGGAAGCGCCGCACGCGACCACCGCGTGTCATCCCCCCTGCCCTGAGCGGAGTCAGCGAAGGGAACGCATTCCCCGGCATTTTCTTTCCCGCAGCAGTTTGGCGGGCGCGGGACGCAGTGAGGGATCTGCTTATTGCGGAACAATCCACTGTCGCGGTCACCGCTGCGCTTCGGTTAATGTTCGCCAACCGACTCACATCACGGACCAATGCCTGTGTCGTTAAGAGCATCGGGTATTTCCTGTAGGTTGTTGATTCGTTTGACCCTCCCCTGTGCGTGTGCTACGGTGGTTACGGGCCTTTTTTTAAAAACTTTTTCCTGGGGGAGAACAATTTCTGTTCTGGCGCTGTTAGTTTTTTCCAGCCAGCTCGAAACGCTGATCACACAAACGGGTTGGGTGGCACGCGTAGTACTGTGCATCCTACTAGTCCTCTCTGTTTTCTCGTGGGCTATCATTTTTCAAAAATCCCGGACTCTCGGGCAAATCGAATCACAAACCAAGAAATTTCTGGAGATGTTCCGCGCGGGACGCGGGCTTCCTGATCCGGCCACGCTGCGGATGGGCGCCGGCGGCACTCCGCTCGCCGTCGTCTATCAGGCGGGATACCGCGAACTGGAAGCGCAACTCGGCACGCGCGAGCGTCGTCCAGTCGCTCCGGGCGTTGCCGAAGGCGGTACCGCCGTGGCCAGCGCGCCGCGCGTGAAAAATGCCAACGCCGTAGGCGTGCAAATGCAAGTTGCGGCGGGCGACGAAGTGCGCAAGCTGGAAAAATGGATGTCCTGGCTCGCAACCACTGGCTCAGTCTCGCCGTTCATCGGATTGTTCGGCACCGTGTGGGGCGTGATGGACGCGTTCGCTGGACTCGGCGATGCCGGTTCCGCAAGTTTGCGCGCGGTTGCGCCCGGAATTGCCGAGGCCTTGATTACCACTGCTGCAGGATTGTTTGCAGCCATACCCGCCGTGATTGCCTACAACTATTACTTGGGCGGAATTCGCGGCATCGCGGCACGCATGGATAGTTTCGCCGCGGAATTCGTTGCGAAGATCGAGACGATTTACAGCTCGTAGCGGCTAGAACTACGAGAAGGGAAAAAGCAGTTCCCTCGCTCCGCTCGGGATGACATGTTTTTTATACTGGGTCTTGGACGAACAAAAAACGATGCCGCAGATACAACGCGAAACCGGGACTTCACTTTCGGAAATCAACATGGTTCCGTTTATCGACGTCGTCCTCGTCCTGCTGATCATTTTCATGATCACCGCGCCGATCCTCCAGTCCGGAATCGAAGTGGACGTCCCCAAAACCAAAACCGTGAAAGAGCTTACCCAAGTGCGCATGGTCATCACCATTGATAAGGCCCAGCGCGTCTATCTGAACGACAAGCCGGTCAACATCCACGAACTCGGCTCGCAATTACTTTCGCAGATGAAAGACCCGGCGCACCAAGCGGTGTACGTTCGCTGCGATGAGACGGTTCCCTTCGGCAGTTGGGCCACCGTGGTGGATGCCCTGCGCCAATCCGGCATACAAAATATCAGCGTCGTCACCCAGCCGCTCACCGAGCGTTCGCAAATTCAACAATGACATGGCCGCACTCGCCGCAAATCCGCGCTCAGACAATTTAACCGGCCCGCTGTCGGCATCGCTCGTGCTGCACGCCGGACTCGTGGTGCTCTTCATCGGCTCGGCAATCTACAGCCATCAAGGCGATTCCTGGGGCGGCCCCGGTGGAGCAGTCACGGTCGGCGTTGTCGGAAGTTTGCCGGCTGTTCCCATGCCGCGTCCGGAAGTGGAAACGCCCAGCCGCGTGGTGGACGAATCTAAAGGTTTGTACAAAGCCGAACCGCAACCCAAACCAGTCCCCCAACCCGACGCCACGCCGATTCCGAAATTCGAAAAAAATAAACCGCCTAAGTATGTGACCCGCCCCTCGAAAGTTCTGGAAAATCCCACGCCTCCGCCCCCGAACGCAGTTCCCTATGGTGGCGGCGGCACTCCCACAGTCCCTTACAGTTCCTTCGCGATGGGCGCGGGATCCAGCACGCAGGCCGGCATGGGATTCGAAGGCCCCGGCGCTGGAAATTTCGGCGCGCGCTTTTCCTGGTACGTCGAGGCCGTGCAACGCAAAGTCAGCAGCACCTGGCTGCAATCCACGGTGGATCCCAGCGTGCAATTTGCGCCGCGCGTAGTCGCCACGTTCGACATCCTGCGCGACGGCACCGTGACTAATATTCAAGTGACCAAGTCCAGCGGCAACGCTTCAGTGGATTCTTCGGCGGTGCGCGCCATTCGCGACGCCAGCCCGATGCAGCAACTGCCGCCAGCATATTCCGGTTCGAGAGTGAGCGTCGAATTTTGGTTTGATTTCAAAAGGTGAGAGAGCGCGAGCAACGCACGAGCAGCCGCGCAACAGGCTGCAAGCCCCCGCGCTATAAAACGACTATGACGAAAAAACTGGCAATCATCGCAACATTGATTACGTCGGCGCTGCTACTCTGCGCCGGCAACGCTTCTGCGCAGGATTGGTTCAAGACCGGCACCGGCCTCGGCGTCAGCAAAGCGCGCGTCGCTGTGCCGGAATTCGCCCTGCGTCAACCCGTCTCGCCCGCGCTCGAAAAAACATTTCACGACGTGCTGTGGTCCGATCTGGAATATTGCGGCGTGCTGGAACTCGTCAGCCCCAGCTTCTATCCTCCGCAAATGCCCAGCCAGCCAAGCGAAGTGCAGTTCGCGGAGTGGGCCGCTCCGCCGGCAAATGTGTACATGCTGGCCTACGGCAATCTGTCCGGTGACGCCGCCAACCTTGCCGCCGCTGGATATCTATCCGACGTCCACAACCCGCAAGCCCCCATCGCGCTGCAAAAAATTTATCGCGGCCCTGCCACCGATGCCGGCGCGCGCAAGCTCGCGCACCAGTTCGCCGACGACATCGTCGCGCTGCTCAGCGGCGGTTCACCCGGAATCGCGCAGACACAAATCGCCTACGTCAGCACGCGCAGCGGCAACAAAGAAATCTGGGCCATGGATTACGACGGCCAGAATCAACACCAACTCACGCACCTGAAATCCATTTCGCTCACGCCGCGCTGGGCGCCCAGCGCCGATCGCATCGCGTTCACCTGCTACGTTCCGTTCCGCGGCATCACCTCGCCGCAGATTTGCCTGTACTCCACGATTTCCGACCGCCTGATTTCCTTCCCACGTTATCGCGGAACCAACAGCTCGCCGGCATGGTCGCCCGACGGCAACCAAATCGCCTTCATGTCCAGCCAGAACGGCGATCCGGAAATTTATTTGGTTGATGCGAATGGCGGCGGCCTGAAACGCATCACCTTCGCCGCAGGCGTCAGCACCTCGCCAGCGTGGAATCCGAAAACGGGCAAGCAAATCGTCTTCGTCAGCGACCGCGGCGGCGACCCAGTGCTCTACCTCGCTAATTCCGATGGGACCGACGTGCAAAAACTCGACATGCCGGACATGGGCTATGTCGTGGACCCCGCATGGTCACCAAATGGACAATTGCTCGCATTTAGCTGGCGACGCCCGAGTGGTAATTTCGATATCTATATCATGGACATCGTGTCCCGGCAGCTCGTGGAATTGACGCGCGACGAAGGCCGCAACGAACGCCCCAGCTGGGCGCCCGACGGTCGCCACATCGTTTTTGAATCCACGCGCACCGGCACGCGGCACATCTGGTCCATGCTGGCGGATGGCAGCCGGCCGCGCCAATTGACGTACGAAGGCCAGAACGAATCGCCCAACTGGTCACCGAAATAAACGCGCGCAGCGCTGGCGCAGCGATTTCGCTCCGCCTCGCAATCAGCAGGCGGCGCAATGGAAGTTTTTTAGGCCCCGGTAACACTTAGAACAGTAATCAGGACTAATTATCCCGGCCGTTTCCACAAGGAAACCCGGAAAACGCAGAAGGAGGAAATATATGCAGGCGGGTACTTTTCGGAAATTCACGCTCTTGTTGGGAGTGGCTGCAGTATTTGCATTCATTGGCGGTTGTAAGAAACAGGTGGCCAGCACGCCTCCCACACACGCCGCACCAGCGCCCGCGGCGGCGCAGCCAACGGTGACGCTCTCCGCGTCTCCTGCAACAATTAATACCGGCGACTCTACAACTCTCACGTGGACTTCCACGGACGCCACCGACGCCGATATCGAACCTGGCGTTGGCAAAGTTTCTTTACAAGGCTCGACGCCGGTGAACCCCACCAGCTCGACGACCTTCACCATCACGGCCACTGGTCCGGGCGGCACGGCAACAGCCACCGCGCGCGTCACCGTAGGCGCAGGACCTGCCGGAGTTCCTCCCTCCAACAATCAAAGCATGAGCGAGCTGTTCGAGCAGAACGTGAAAGACGCTTACTTTGATTTCAACAAAGCCGATATTCGTGGCGACGCCCGCACTGCACTTGCCAAGACCGCGGAATTCCTACGCTCCTATCCGCAAGTGCGCGTGACCATCGAAGGCCATTGCGACGAGCGCGGTTCCACCGAATACAACATCGGCTTGGGCGAACGGCGCGCGCAAGCAGCGAAAAATTATCTGATCTCGCTGGGCATCGGCGCCAATCGCATGGACACCGTCAGCTGGGGCAAGGAACGTCCCTTCTGCACCGAGCACACCGAGGAATGTTGGCAGCAGAATCGCCGCGCACACTTCGTGGCGGCGCAATAACCGGCTGAGGTAAACTTGTCTGTGATGCAGGGGCGGGTGCTGCATGATCGTTCGGCGCGGCACCCGCAATTGATAATGACGGGCGCACCAAACCCGGCCCTGCAATTCAGAAAATTCAGCGGCGATGGCATTTGCCGGCGCCGTTCCCAGTCCCTTTTACTCGATCGAATTCAGTCCAGGAGGCTAGCATGCGCGCACGATCGGCAGTGCTCGCGGTGGCGGCGTTAGTCGTTGGCGTAATTTTGGGCTCGATGTTGAATCCCCAGACCACCGGCGCCGTTTCCAAGGAGATCATCCAGCTGCAGGAGGACGTCTCGCAGCTGCTGCAAGGCCAGCAAACCATGCGCAGCACCATTGACGCCAATAATGCGTCCATGCGCACGCTGCTCCAGCAATCGCTCGAATCGGTGAACGCGCTGAATCAGCAAATGGCTACCCTGCAGAAAAATGTGCAGGAAGCGACGGCCAACAACACCTCGAAAATTGACACCATGTCCACGCAGACCCAGGGCGTTTCCGACAATCTGCAAGACGTTCAGGCGCGCGTCGGAAAAGTCGCCGCGCAAATCAACGATATGCAGAGCACGTTGCAAAGTATTGACGGCCGCATCGCAGGCGGCTCTGCACCCAACGGCGCCCCTGCCAACGGCGCGCCAAGCGGCGCCAATGGACCGGGCGCGCCTTCTGCAGAGGGCGACGCCGGCGCGCCTGCCTCCGCTGGCGGCGGCATGGCTTCCCTGCCTCGCGCTTCTTCCGACACCCTGTATCAGAACGCCCTTCGGGATTTCACCACGGGAAAATATGATTTGGCGCGCCAGGAATTCGGCGACTACGTCCTGAAATTCCCTGCCACCGATCTCGCCTCAAACGCACAATTCTATCTTGGAGAAATTTCCTACGCCCAGGGCGAGTTCAAAGACGCCATCGCGCAGTACAATCAGGTCCTGGCAAATTATCCGCAGAGCTACAAACTGGCCGCGGCTAGCCTGAAAAAGGGCTTCGCTGAATTGGAATTGGGCATGAAGGCCACCGGCACCAAAGACCTGCGCGAAGTCGAGCGCCGTTTCCCCGGCTCCGACGAAGCCCGCCGAGCCCAAGCCAAACTAAGAGAAATCGGCGCCCCCGCAAATCCAACGCGTTCCTCCGCGCCACACTGAGCGCCCGTACCGGCCGCAATCCGAAAATACTGGGTAGGGGCGCTGCTTGCTGCGCCCCAGCTCGCCACGCGTTCAGCCCGATCGAGAGCCGTTACGCCCGCCACTCATCAGCCTGCCAGTTGTGAATCATCCGCTTGATCGCCTTGCGGTCCTGCAACTTTTCCGTCGACACCTTCGCCGCCAACCCCGGCAATTCCGCGTCACTCGCAAATCGCAACGCCACCAACTGCCCTACGGTAAATTCCGGGATCCGCGGCAGCAGATTTGCCGGCAGCAAACCTTGCAACCGCAGCTGCATTTCCAGCCGGATCACACGGTCCTGCACCGCCAACGCAAACATCCGTCCATAGAGCGCAGCCAGGAACAGTGCCAGCGCCACCAACAAAGCCTTCACCGATCCGGCCGAAGGCGCAACCACCACCCGATGAATCTCCCATCCAACATTGAGCAACAGCATGGGCAAAACGAAAAAATGAAACACTGGCACATACTTCGCATGATTCTGAAAATTTTGCGCCATGAAATCTCCTCCGTGAACCTACGACCCTTGAACGCCGCTGGATTCTAACAAAATCCGGCATCCACCGCGTTGCGCCGTGCAATCGCCCCATGCCAAAACGCGAATCGCAAACCTGCCCGCCACCGCGCGGTATTTCTCGCCGCAGCGCTACACATCAGCTATACTCGGCACTTCAGGGAAATCCCTAAAAACAGGCAGGAAACCAATGTCAGTCAACAAAGTGATTCTCGTAGGACGCCTAGGGCGCGATCCGGAAACTCGCTTCACCGGTGGCGGCCAAGCCGTCGCCAATTTCTCGCTCGCGACGGACGAAACCTATAAAGACAAGAACGGCGAGCGTCAGAAACGCACCGAATGGCACAAAATTACGGTGTGGGGCAAACAGGCGGAAATAGCCCAGCAATATCTGAAGAAAGGTTCGCTCGTGTTTGTCGAAGGCCGCATTCAAACGCGCGAATGGCAGGATAAGGAAGGCCAGAAGCGCACCAGCTACGACATCGTTTGCAACAATTTTCGCATGCTAGGGAGCCGCGCCGACGGTGCCGCAGCAGGAGCCAGTGCGGGCACATCATCGCACGGCGGCGGTTTCGGAGGCGGAGGCCGCCAAGCGGATCCGGATATGGAGGGCGGCCCGTCGGGCGATGAATCCCCAAGCCACGGCCCGGAAATCTCCGACGAAGATATTCCGTTCTAGATTAGCTCGGCAAGGCGAGACGACGCGCGGAGCAGCGCAGCGAACTAGTGCTTCGGGTTCTGCGCCTCGTCCTTCTTGCGCTGCTCGTCCAGGCGCTGCATGAAGGCGTCGAACTTGGGCACCTGCTCAGGCGTCAGAATCGCTCGCACCCGCGCGCGGCCTTGTTGCCGAAGCTCCTCGCGCTGGGCGTCCGCCGGCGCGTAGGCCGCGTGGATTTTCGCGCGCGTGTCGTCCACAATCGCGCCCAGCTGCTGCTCTTGCGTGGTCGTCAGCTGTAGTTCGTGCGTTAAGTCATTCACCAGTTGGTCGCGCGACAGCGAGCCTGGCGGATTCTGCCGGCCCCACACGCGTTCACCCCACAGATGATTTCCCAAGCCGCCGAGCAGTACGCCCAGCAAGAACACTACGAATACCAGCAGCGCCGCCTCGCGCCGTGTCTTATTGTTTTCCATGACTCGTATCCGCCATCATTAATAGCATGTCGTCGCGGTCCACCGGCAGCGACGGCCGCTCCGGCACAATTTCAGGCATGCGATTTTCCGCAATCACCGACTGATCCGACACCAATTGGCTGTGCCGCCCCAAATCAAACGAAACCAGCAGCACCAGCGCAAACGCCGCCGAAGCCGCGAAGCGCCATGCCACTGAAACCACCGGCCGCCAAATGGATTTGGTTTCGCCAGACACCAATTCCTGACGAATGCGCGCCATCACCACCCGGCTGAACCCCACGCCGGGATCGCGCGCAGGCTCCGCAATCGCCAGCAAACGCGCGCTCACCGCAGCATCTTCCAGAGCCGCGCGGCATCCTGTGCAAATCACCAAATGTTCGGCAAGTTTCGCCGCTTCCGATCCGCGCAGCACGCCCTGCAGCTGATCTTCCAACATCGCTTCATACTGACTACAAGCTGCGTAATTCCCTGCCGCGTTTCTGTTTTCTTGGTTCATGCTCATTTTCCTTATCCTTCCTTACCATCCGCTGATTGTTCTGGCTTGGAATGGAGGCGACGCCGATACACGTCCATCAAACGAGCACGAGCCCTGAACAGTCGCACTTTTACCGTATTCACGTTGAGGTCGAGAATTTCTGACAGCTCCTGCACTGAGAATCCTTCCACTTCTTTCAGCACCAGCAACTCCCGGTCCTGCTCCGGCAACTTCTCCATCATGCGCTCCAGCAGATCGCGCGCTTCCGCTCGATCACTGGAGCTTGTCGCCGGCTGGTCGGCCGAAACCACGCCATCCAGCCGCGAAACTTGTTCCTCCGAAAGGTCCGCCTCGTACACCAGCGGCCGCACCTTCTTCTTGCGCAAATAATCCCAGCACTCGTTCACTGATATCTTATACAGCCAGGTGGAAAAGGCGGCGCGCTGATCAAATCGCTTTAGCGAAACGAATACCTTCAGAAACACCTGCTGCACCACGTCTTCCACGTCTTCCCGCCGGCGCAAAATCCCACTCACCAGCCCGAACACACGTTGCTGGTGCCTCCGGATCAGCTCCTCGAAAGCGGCCTCTTCGCCGCTCTGCGCCAGCCGGACCAGTTGCCTTTCTTCTTCGCCTTTCTCTCGCCGGCTCACCGGGAGCGATAGCGCCGAAGCAGTGGCTGCCATATTCTTTGGGACGTTAGGCACGCGATTCTGGTTACAGCAATAATTTTACGGCTCCCTAAAATTAGGTTGTTGCGGGGGATAGGATATCATGTGACAATACCGCACATGATAATCGGTGAACGCATCCGTCTGCTCCGTGAAACAAAGAAACTTTCTCAAGGCGACATCGAGAAGCGCACTGGTCTTCTCCGCTGCTACATTTCGCGCGTCGAAAACGGCCACACCGTTCCGGCGATCGAAACTCTGGAAAAGTTGGCGCGGGCCATGGAAGTCCCGCTCTACCAGCTCTTCTACGACGGCGAAGAACCGCCCGTGCTGCCGAACCTTCCCAAGCGGAAGTCGGCGGACGATATCGCGTGGGGAAGTCGTGGGAAAGACGCTCGGGCCCTGGGACGCTTCCGTCGGCTGCTTGGCCGTATTGACGAAGGCGACCGTCGCTTGCTGATGTACATGGCCCAGAAAATGGCTAACCGCTAGGAATCTGCTTCCGCGGGTTTCTCGGCGTTTACCCGTTCTATTCCCACTCAATCGTGCTCGGTGGTTTCGAGCTGATGTCGTAAACGACCCGATTTACACCCGGAACTTCGTTCACGACGCGCACCGAAATCCTTTCCAGCACTTCGCGCGGCAGTCTGGTCCAATCCGCGGTCATCGCGTCCAGTGAATCCACGACGCGCACTGCGATAGTGTATCCGTAGGTTCTTCCGTCTCCCATTACGCCTACGCTCTGTACCGGCAGCAGCACCGCAAACGCCTGCCACACCTTCTCGTACAGTCCCGCGCGCCGGATTTCTTCCACCACTACGGAATCCGCGGCCCGCAGCGTTTCGAGCTTCTCACGAGTAATTGCGCCCAACAGACGCACCGCCAACCCCGGCCCCGGGAACGGATGCTTAACCAGGATTTCCTCAGGAAGGCCCAACTCGCGCCCAATTTGGCGTACTTCGTCCTTAAATAAATCGCGCAAAGGCTCGATCAGGCCGAACGGCATGTCTGCGGGCAATCCGCCCACATTGTGATGCGACTTGATCACCGCCGACGGCCCCTTCACCGAAACAGATTCGATCACGTCCGGATAAAGCGTCCCCTGCACCAGGAATTTCACCGGCAGGCCCGAGGTATTCGCGAGCAATTTGCGCTGCTCTTCCACGAACACGGAAATAAATTCGTTGCCGATAATCTTTCGCTTCTGCTCGGGATCGGTCACACCGGCAAGCTTGCCCAGAAAACGCTCCGAAGCATCCACGCCGATAACGGTGAAGCCCATGCGGTCGCGCAATAGTTCCAGCGTCTCGCGATATTCGTTGCCGCGCAGCAGCCCGGTATCCACAAACACGTTGATAAGGCGATCGCCCATGGCGCGATGCACAAGTGCTGCCGCCACCGCGGAATCCACTCCTCCGCTAAGGGCACAGATGGCGCGCGCTCCTTCCGCTTGCTTGCGAATCGCGTCCACGGTTGCGGCAATGAAGCCTGCGCGATTCCAGTTTTTCTTAGCCCCGCAAATCCCGAAAATAAAGTTCTGCAGAATCTCCGTGCCGCGATCGGTGTGATTGACTTCGGGATGAAACTCAACGCCATAGAATTTCTTTTCGGTATTCTCCACGGCCGCGATGGCGTTGTCCGTCCGGCCAGTGATGGCGAAACCCGCCGGAACCTCGATCACATGGTCACCATGGCTGTTCCAAATCTTAAGGTGATCCGGAATGTCAGCGAATAACTTGGAAGTGCCGGCCATGTCCAGCTGCGCCGGACCGTACTCACGCCTCGCTGCGGGTGCCACTTTGCCGCCCAGCGAATGTGTCAGCCACTGCATGCCATAGCAGATGCCCAGCACCGGCACGCCCAGTTGCAACACGTTGGGATCGCAGAGCGGCGCCTCCTTGTCATACACCGAACTCGGCCCGCCAGACAAAACGATGCCCACAGGTTCCAGCGCGCGAATTTCTTCCAGCTTCGCCGTGCACGGCAAAACCGCGGAAAACACTTGCTGCTCGCGAATCCGCCGCGCAATCAGCTGCGTGTACTGCCCGCCGAAATCCAGCACCACAATTCCCTGTCGCGTGCTCAACGTGCCTCCGGCTTGCTGCTGCGCTGCGGTTCCGGCATTCGCGGTCATAAGTTCCCTCGGATTCGCACTATCGCAAAACAATATTTACGAGCTTTCGCGGCACCACAATCGTTTTAAGTATTTCCTTGCCGCCGATCAGGACCGCGATGCGCGGGTCGGTCTTCGCGCGATTCAAAGTTTCCTCTTCGCTGAGATCATCTTCCACCAGTATTTTTCCGCGCAGCCGCCCATTAATCTGAATGATTACCTCGAACTGCTCTTCGCGCGCCAACTCCTCGCGATAAGCCGGCCACTTCTCGCGCGCCAGGCTCGTCTCGTGCCCCAGTATCTGCCACAACTCTTCCGAGATGTGCGGCGCCATCGGCGAAAGCATCAGCACCAGCGCCTCCAGCACGCGCTTCAAAATCATCGAACTCAGCTCGGCGTCCAATGGCTCCTGCGCGTGAATCTCATTCGCCAGCGTCATCAGCAACGACACCGAAGTATTGAAATGCCAGCGCACCTCAAAATCATTCGTAATACGCTTCAAAGTCTGATGCGCCTTGCGCACCAGCAACTTCTCTTTCGGCGTCGCGTTGCTCAAATCCGTCTGCTGCGTGAAATCCGTCTGAATCCCGCGCAGTCGCTCGGCGTGGTCCGTCACCAACCGGTATAGCTTTTTCAGAAAACGCGCCGAACCTTCAATCGCCTCTTCGCTCCACTCCAGATCCTTTTCCGGAGGCGCTGCAAATAGCGTGTACAAACGCCCCGTATCGCAGCCATATTTTTCCGCCATCTCAATCGCGCCGACGACGTTGCCGCGCGATTTAGACATCGCCACGCCGCCCTTCTGCACCATACCCTGCGTAAAGAGCCGCGTGATCGGCTCGTTGTGGTTCACCAGTCCAATATCGCGCATCACCTTGCAGAAAAATCGCGAATACAGCAGGTGCAAAATCGCGTGCGTGATGCCGCCTACATACTGGTCAATCGGAAACCAGTAACGCACTTTTTCCTTATCGAATGGCGCCGTGCTATTGTGCGGATCGGTGTAGCGATAGAAATACCAGGAAGAATCAACAAAAGTATCCATCGTGTCCGTCTCGCGCCGCGCCGCACCGCCGCATTTCGGACAAGTAGTGTTCACAAATTCCGGCGAGCCAGCCAAAGGTGACTGCCCCTGGCCCGTCAGCGTGACGTTTTCCGGCAAACGCACCGGCAACTGATCGTCCGGCACCGGCACGATCCCATCTTTCTCGCAGTAAACGATGGGAATCGGCGTGCCCCAATATCGCTGCCGCGAAACGCCCCAATCTTTCAGCCGGTAAGTGGTCTCGCCCGCGCCATAGCCCTTCGCCTGCGCGTCAGCGATCATCTTTTCCTGCGCCTGCTCGGTGGCAAGCCCGTCATAAGGCCCGGAATCCACCACCCGCCCATATTCGCTGAACGCCCCATCCATGCGATCGATGCGCAGCGGCACGCCGGCCTTGGGCTGGACCACAATCTTCACCGGCAGATGATATTTTTCCGCGAATTCGTAATCGCGCTCGTCGTGCGCCGGAACGCACATCACCGCGCCCGTGCCATATTCGGCCAGCACAAAATTCGCCACCCAAATGGGAATGTGCGCGCCCGAAAACGGATTCACCGCAAATCGCCCGGTGAAAAATCCCTCTTTTTCCGCCAACGCAATGTCTGCCGCGCGCGAACTTTTCTGCCGCATCGCTTTCAATTGCGCGTTCAGCGCGCCTTGACCCGGCACTCCGTTAAGAAGCTCATCCAGCTTCGGATGCCCCGCCGAAATCACCAGCGCCGAAGCCCCATAAATCGTATCAACGCGCGTGGTAAAAACTTCCAGCGCCACGCCGTCCATCTGCGCCACCGCGAATTTCACCCGCGCACCCTGCGATTTCCCAATCCAATTCCGCTGCATCGCCAGCACGCGTTCCGGCCAGCCGTCCTCCAGCAGCTTCATATCCTCGAGCAATTCATCCGAATATTGCGTGATGCGGAAAAACCACTGCTCCAACTCGCGCACTTCCACCAACGTGGTCTCGTGCCGCCAGCAGTAGCCGTCAATCACCTGCTCGTTCGCTAGCACCGTCGCGCATTCGGGGCACCAGTTCACTTTGCTCTTCTTGCGGTATGCGATGCCCTTCTCGTACATGCGCAGGAAAAACCACTGGTTCCAGCGATAATATTCCGGCTCGCACGTGGAACTTTCCCGGCGCCAGTCGTAACTGAATCCAAAACGCCGCATCACGTGGCGAAACTCCGCGATATTTCCGCTGGTCCATTCCCGCGGATGCGTCCCATTTTTTATCGCCGCGTTTTCCGCCGGCAATCCAAACGCGTCCCATCCCATCGGATGCAGCACGTTGAATCCGCGCATCCGTTTGTAGCGCGCCACCGCGTCGCCGATGGTGTAATTGCGCATGTGTCCCATGTGCATGGTGCCGGAAGGATACGGGAGCATTTCGAGCAGGTAATATTTCGGGCGTGAGGCGTCGTTATCTACAGCGTTGAAGGCTTGTTGCTCTTCCCACACTTTCTGCCATTTTGCTTCGATTTGCGCGGGATCATAATTTGCATGTTTGTGGTCGGAATCGGCCAAGTTCACTTCCCTCGCAAGCGTGATTTCGATCTTGATTTCTTCTTCGTTTTGGAATTCGTTTTCGCGCGCGCGTGATTTTCCCGCTTTCGCAGACTTGGACTTCGCGGTCGCGCCCTTGCCCTTCATGGATGCGGACTTGCTGCGATGCGGCCGTGGCTTCATGCCCTCGCCGGTAGCCGTCACGACGCGCCCAAGCAGTCTCCAAAGCGCTGCAACGTTGCGGCGGTCGTCCCCCGGCGCATCAATCGGCGTTTCCAGAATAAACGCGCGCGCGGCCAGCAACGGATGATTCAAAATCCGCCCAAAAGCTTCCAGACCAATCTTGCCCTTGCCAATATGCTCGTGCCGATCCACGCGTGAACCCACATGCGTCTTCGAATCGTTCACGTGCACCACAAACACGCGGTCCAGGCCCACAGTCCGATCCAGCGCCTGCAAAGTTTGCTCGAGCCCTTCCGCCGTGCGCAGATCCCATCCCGCCGCAAACGTATGCGCGGTGTCTATGCAAATTCCCAGCGGCAAATCCGGCGACGAATCCAGAATCGCGCGCAACTCTTCAAAGCGCGAACCAATCGAAGTTCCCTGCCCCGCCGTATTTTCCAGCAAAATTTTCAAGTCGCCCAGCTTCAACCCGCGTGCCGCCTGCTTCAATCCCTGCGCAATCGCAGCCACGGCGGCCGAAGGCGTGCTCTCGCGCCCGCTACCAGGATGCGCCACCAGATAATCCGCGCCCAAAGCGATCGCGCGCACCAATTCCTGATGAAACGCCTGCACGGAACGAGTGCGCAACACGGGATTGGGCGAAGCCAGGTTAATCAGATAATTATCATGGATGACCAGCGGCCCAAGCCCCAGCTCTTTGCGTCGCGCGCGGAAACGAGCGGCTTCCGCTTCGGCAATCCGCATGCCGCCGCGATTCCACATCCGCGGACTCGATGAAAAAATCTGCAAAGCATTCGCGCCCAGGCCATATGCGATCTCGAGAGAACTGCTGATATCCCCAGCGATAGACGTGTGTATCCCAATGCGGATGCTGCCATCTTTCCACGCGGGAATTTCAGGGGGCGGTGGTGCTTCCGGGCGGTACTCGTCGGCGGCGTCGAAGGCTAGTGTACTGCTGTGGTTTTCTTCCGCCATTCCCTCTGGGTGTCCGGGTGCCCAACGAGTCGCTGTGCGGGCAACGCCTCAGGGCGCCACGCGCGCACATGCTGAATCACCCATTTTAGCGGAAAGCGCACGCTTCCGCAAACACTCATAAAAAGACGCCGTCGTGCCAACGGCCGCCAGAACGAGCAAAAGAACGCACAGCTCACGAAAATTTGCTCTTGACAACCCATAACCGCATGGTTATGCTTCCCGCCATGCAAGCCCAAGTCGCTGCAGCCACAACCAATCACGTTTTCTCTGCCCTAGCCGACCCCACCCGTCGTGCCATATTCGAGCACCTCGCCCGCGACGGCGAACAAAATGTGCGCTCTCTCACTGCTCGCGCCGGCGTATCGCAGCCCGCAGTCTCCAAGCATTTGGGAATCCTAAAGCACGCCAAGCTGGTACGCGATCGCCGCACCGGACGCGAAACTCACTACAGCGCCCAACCGCAAGCCCTGAAGCCCATGCTGGACTGGATGGGTATTTACGCCGCTTTCTGGCACGACCGCTTTGATCGCCTCGAATCTCTTTTGAAAAGGATGGACCAATGACCGAACCCGTCAGCCTCACGCTCCCTCGTCATCGAACGCGAAATGCCGCATCCCCCCGAAAAAATCTGGCGCGCGCTTACCCAAGGCCCACTGATCGAAGAGTGGCTGATGAAGAACGATTTTCAGCCCGTCGTGGGCCACCAGTTCAGCTTCCGCTCCACACCTGTGCCGGGCTGGGACGGCATCATACAGAGCGAAGTCCTGACGATCGAACCAAGCTCAGAGCTCTCTTATAGCTGGGGCACTATGGGCACCACGAGCCTCGTCACCTGGACGCTGACGCCAACCAAGTCCGGCACGCACGTCCGTATGGAGCAAACCGGCTTCCGCTCAGAGCAAGACGCCGCCTACAAAGGCGCGACCTACGGCTGGACCAAGTTCATCGGCAACATGGAGCAGGTTGTCGCCAAACTTGAGTAGCGCGACACGCAAAAGAAAAATATCTGAAACCTTTAGGATGAGAACATGAAAAAGTCAGGCGCACGCCAAGACCAGCCGGCCTCGAAGCTCATCTCGGAAAGAATCGCCGAACTCGGCGGCTGGCGCGGCGAAACCCTCAGCCGAATGCGCAAGCTCATCAAGGCGGCAGATCCGGACGCGGTCGAGGAGTGGAAGTGGATGGGCACTCCGGTGTGGTCCCACGACGGCATCATCTGCACCGGTGAAACCTACAAGAATGTGGTGAAGCTCACCTTCGCCAAAGGCGCATCTCTGAAAGATCCCGCCCATCTCTTCAACTCCAGTCTCGAAGGAAATGTACGCCGCGCGATAGACATTCACGAAGGCGAAGAAGTTAACGAGTCTGTCTTCAAGGCGCTCGTTCGCGAAGCGGTTGCCCTCAACAGTACTTTTAAGTCGCTGCGTTCGAAGAAAGCGAAGTCCTAAGCAATTCCGCTCATCGCAACGCGACAGCACACGAAATCGCTCGTGGAACTCGCCGCTCCGCGCATGTATCATTCCCGGCGGGAGATCCGGATGACCAAGCGTCATATGCCCCTCTACATAATCGTTATTGCTGCGCTGCTCGCCGGCGCGCGAACTCTGCCTCTTGCCGCGGATCGCGCCGAGGTCGCTTCCGCGGACGACGCCGTGGACAGCCAAGCCTTCCTGCAATCGCATATGACGCCCGCAGGCCCCCCGGCAAGCGCATCAGCAGGCGCCGTGGAAAAACTCCTCGCACAAATGACTCTGAAAGAAAAAGTCGGCCAGATGACTCAGCTGACGATTGAGACGATCGTTGACGGTCAGGACCAGAATATCCACGTCAACCCAGAAAAGCTCCACAAAGCCATCGCTGAATACGGCGTCGGCTCCATCCTCAACGTTTTTGATCAAGCCCTCTCCGTAGCAAAGTGGCACGAAATTCTGAGCGCGATACAAGCCGAAGCGAAGTCCACGCGCCTGCAAATCCCGGTCCTCTACGGCATTGATTCCATCCACGGCACCACCTACGTCGAAGGCGGCACGCTCTTTCCCCAACCGCTCGCCATGGCCGCCACATGGAATCCCGAACTAATGCTGCGCGGCAGCCAGATCAGCGCCGCCGAGACGCGCAAAGCCGCAATTCCGTGGTCGTTTTCTCCCGTGCTGGATGTTGGCCGCCAACCGCTCTGGCCGCGCCTCTATGAAACTTTCGGCGAAGACACCTATCTCGCCACAGTCATGGGCGTAGCCACAGTTCGCGGCTACGAAGGCGACGACGTCTCCAGCCCCGTGCACGTCAGCTCGTCGCTGAAACACTACATCGGCTACAGCTACCCCACCACCGGCAGCGACCGCAGCCCCGCGCTGATTCCGGAATCCACGCTGCGCGAATATTTCCTGCCCACGTTTGCGGCCGCCGTGAAAGCCGGCGCGCACACCGTGATGGTAAATTCCGCCGAAGTGAACGGCATCCCCGGCCACGCCAACGGCTACCTGCTGAAGACAGTCCTGCGCGATGAGCTGGGTTTTCAAGGCGTGGTGGTTTCCGACTGGCAAGACATCGAGCGCCTGGTAACCGCGCACCACATCGCCGCCACCGAAAAAGAAGCCACCCGCATCGCCATCCTCGCCGGCGTGGACATGAGCATGGTCCCCCTCGATTACCGCTTCAGCGATCTGCTGCTGCAACTTGTGCAGGAAGGCCAAGTCCCCGAAGCGCGCATCAACGAAGCCGTGCGCCGCATCCTCACCCTAAAATATCAGCTGGGATTGTTCGCCGATCCTCTACGCGGCAGCGAGGCGAACACCACTCTCGGCTCACCCGAATCGCGCCAAGTTAGCCTGACAGCCGCGCAGGAATCCATCACCCTGCTGAAAAATGAAAATCACACTCTGCCCCTCGCGAAGACCGCGCGCATTCTCGTCACAGGCCCAGACGCCGATTCGCTGATTCCGCTCAACAACGGCTGGAGCTACACCTGGCAGGGCGACAAAGCCTCCGCTTACCCGACGCAGGGATACGCCACGATTCTCGGCGCCATCCGCCAGAAAATCGGCGCGGACCGCGTCACCTACATCCCCGGCGCAACGTTCGACAAGGAACTCGACATCGCGCAAGCGGCGGCAGCAGCGAGCGCGCCCGGCATAGATGCCATCGTAGTTTGCCTAGGAGAATGGGCCTACGCCGAAACTCCCGGCAACATCGCAGACCTCGCGCTTCCGGACGCGCAAATCCATCTAGCGCAAAAACTCCTAGAATCCGGCAAGCCCGTGATCCTGGTCCTCACCGAAGGCCGCCCGCGCATCATCCGCCCAATCGCAGACAACTCGCGCGCCATCGTGATGGCCTACAATCCCGGCAACGAAGGCGGCCAAGCCATCGCCGACATTCTCTTCGGCGACATAAATCCCAGCGGCAAACTTCCCATCACCTATCCGCGCTACGCCAATATGCTTTCCACCTACGATCACAAAACTCTGGAAGGGAGCGAAGTCTCAAACGCCCTCCTCTACGTCCCGCAATTCGAATTCGGCTACGGCCTCAGCTACACCAGCTACGCATATTCGGATTTGCAGGTAACTCCGCCGTCGGGCTCAGGCAACGAGAAGATTCAAGTAGCAGTAACGGTAAAAAACACCGGCGATCGCGCCGGAAAAGAAGTAGTCCAGCTATATCTCAACGAGCAAGCCGCCACCTTCACTCCCCCACTGAAGCGCCTGAAACGTTTCGCCAAAATTCAGCTGCAACCCGGCGAATCCCGCCGCTACACCTTCGAACTAGCCAAGGAAGATTTGTCGTTCACCAACGCCGAAAATAAACCCGTCCTCGAGCCAGGCTTTTTCGACGTACAAATCGGCGGCCTGAAGCAAACTTTCGCTTGGAAGTAGCGCCTGAACCCTCCCGCCACGGCCGTTCATTCCGCTCCCCACGCAAGAAAGAGCGCCAGCCGCGCCCGCTCCGGTTACCCGCGTCAGTTCGCTTGACGCCCCCGTTTTCCGCGCACATAATCCCGAAATCGAGGCCCTCCCGTGCGGCATTGCAGCTCGTTCTGGCACGCAAAAAGCATGTCCCGCGCATGTTTTTTCACGATCCTACTTTTCTGCCTGGGCCTGGTCGGCTGCAGCAACTACTGCTTTGTATTCATCTCCAACCCCGGCGGCGCGGTCGCGACCGGTTCGAATACGCCAAGCTGCCAGTTGAACAGCTCCACCGGCACCGTTGGCCTGCACGTAACCGCCTCCTTCACGCCCTCCGCGCAAGCAACGCCAACGCCAGCGGCCATCGAGCATATTTTCGTCACGCTGCGCGGCATCGAAGCCACCGCCAGCGCCATCCCCAACGACGATTCGCCCAACTGGCGGGAATTGGCTCCCAAGCTCGCAACCCAACCCGCCCAGCTCGACCTGCTCGCCCACAATAATGATTCATGCGATCGGAATCAGGGCACGTTCGCTGACGCCGCCATTCCCGCGGATGCCTACCGCCAAATTCGCCTGCGCTTCGCGCCGAATCAGCCGGCGACGGACGAGCCTGTGCCAGAGGAAAACGCCTGCGGGGGTGTTGGTTTCAACTGCGTGGTAACAGCCGATGGTCGAATCCGCCCGCTGGTGCTGGACGGCCCGTCGTCGCAATTTCAAATTTCGCCAGACCACATTTCCGGCGGCTTCTTTCGTGTTTTTCCAGATACACGCCTCAACCTCAGTATCGAATTCAACTCACAATCTTCGCTGTTTATACCAGCCGATGAAGCCGTCCGCATGATGCCCATCTTTACCGTAGAGCCGCGAACGTCGTGCGAATCCAAAGCAGACCCGAACCAATAGTCAATTCTCAGTCAATTCGCACAACGAAAATCGTGCGCAGAGAATATGCGTTCGTCGCGGCAGATGCGGCAATCGCAATTGGGCGATCGGCGTCAAACCCTCTGGTTCGGCAGCTTAGCCGTAATCGCCGGCGCCCAAAACCGATTCAGGCTCGCAATAATCGTGCTGAACCCATCCCATTGCACCGGCTTGTTCAGATAGCAATTGACCTTCAACTCGTACGCTTTCGTCACGTCCGCCTGTCGTTCCGAAGTCGTCAGGATCACCACGGGAATCGCCTGCAGGTCCGGATCCTGCTTGATCTGCGACAGTACTTCCAGCACCCCCATTTTCGGCAGATTCAAGTCCAGAAGGATCAAGCACGGCCGCGGCGCGTCCGCGTAGATTCCCTCGCGCCGCAGAAAAGCCATGGCCTGCACACCGTCGCAGGCCACGTGCACGTGAATCGAAGCGTCGGCTTCGCGAAACGCTTCGCGCGTCAGCCGCACGTCTCCGGAACTATCCTCGACCAAAAGCACCTCGGTAGCCACCTGGTGTCCTCCCACAGTTTTCGCGAATCAATTGCAATCCCTGGCACGAGAGCAACAACGGCCGATGCCAATCTGAGCGATGGGCTGGGATTAATGCCCGCGAAAAGCTTGCAACAATACCCTGCTCATGCAACGTGGCGTTTCTGTGGCAATCTCACGGTAGTGAGCCAGAATTCGTTGATGCTATTCACCAATTCCTCGAACGCGTCCAGTTGCACCGGCTTGGTGAGCTAGCAATTCGCCTGTAGTTGATAGCTTTTGGAAACATCCGCTCCCGCCTCGAGGTGGTCAGGATAACCGTGGGAATCGTCCTGAGAATCGCCACAAGAATGTACACAGCGCCATTCGCGCGTGCGGGTACAGATCGAGGAGAGGAGTCAGCTGTTACAAGAACGTGGATCTGAAGGGGTACAACGATTGTGGCCCGTTGCCCGGCGGAGTCAAGCGCGGCGCAACCGATTCCGTCAAAGTCGCCAACAGACCGCTGGCAGCCGTCTTATTAGCGGCTGAACCGGAAGGGCGGGGCTCAGCCCCGCCGTGAATACTCGTAAACGAGGGGCTTCAGCCCCTGAAGCCCGGGTTTTCCATCGCGGCCGAACAGCTATGAGATCGGCTCCGGAACTTGAGACAGGTTCTGACCACTGCAGCGGTGTAGAATCTATGCTGCGAAATTCAGGAGTGACGAAAATGTCTTCAGCGTATCTTCTGAAAACCGAGCCGTCGGAGTATTCCTTCGCCGATCTGCAGCGCGATAAGCAAACGCTCTGGGACGGCATCTCAAACCCCGCCGCGGTAAAAAATCTGCGCGAAATGCAACCCGGTGCGAAGCTGATCATCTACGAAACCGGCGACGTGAGGAGCGCGGTAGGCACGGCGACAGTCGAATCCGTGAATGCTTCTGATCCCAAGAATCCCCGTGTGAAGATTGCGGCGGGGGAACCTGTCGCGCATCCAGTTTCGCTGGCGGAAATCAAAGCCAACAAACTGTTCGCCGCGTCGCCCCTGGTGCGCCAGGAAAGGCTGAGCGTCGTGCCCTTAACAAACGAGCAATATCAAGCGCTGACGAACAGGTGAGCGCGCTCTTCCGCCGCAATCCCTGGCGCCTAGTCTCCCAACGCCGCCGCCGACGTCGCCCCGTAAAAACTGAACCAAGGCTTCGCCGCCGCAAGCTTCGAGTTCACATTATTGATATTCTTCACGCCCTGGTCGCCTAGCCAGTCTTCCAACGCCTTTGGCCCCTGCTTCGCGTAAACAGGAATGCCGTCCTTCCACGTGGCGCGCCCGCACAACACACCCGAAAACTCCACGCCGGATTCCGCCGCCAGCTCCAAGGTCTCCGCGAACACATCGTTATTCACGCCCGCCGAAAGATAGATGAAAGGTTTCTTCGCGGCCGCAGCTGCGCGCCGGAAGTGTTCTTTGGCCTGATCGCGCGTGTACGCCGCTTCGCCCTTGCACGCCTTCGACCCGGCAACGAAAGCCATGTTCACCGGCACTTCCACCTTCAGTACGTCCACGCCGTACTGCGGCTTGGAAAATTCCTCCATGCTCTTGCGCACCACTTCCGGCTTCTGCTTCGCGTATTCAATTCCCTTCTCGTCGCCATTCTCCACATAGCCCACAAACTCCAAAAAGAACGGCACGTCGGACGCCGTACATTCGCCGCCAATGCGCTCCACCCACGCGTGCTTGATGTCGTTCACTTCGGGCGGATCAAATGGCGTGTAGTACAGCAAAATCTTGATGCAATCCGCCCCCGCTCCCACCAGCCGCCGCACCGACCATATATCCAGCAAATCCGGCAAGCGCCCCGGACGGGTATTGTCGTAACCACTGTTCTCATATGCGAGGAGCAACCCGGCGTTCGACGCGCGCGCTCTCGCGGCGGGCAGCCCATATTCCGGATCTAACAGAATCGCGCTAGCGTGTGGCGTCAGCACCCGCGTCACAATCGTCTTGAACTCTTCCAGCATCTGCGCCGGCACATCCTTCTTGTCAATTCCCTTCTCTTTCGCGATCGCGCTCTTGAGCGAGCCGCGCTGGTCCATCGCCGCCGCAGCGATCACGCCGCGCGCATCCGCCACCGCCTTCATCCCCTTCTGTTTCCCAGGCGTAATCATCATCGGACCCTCCGCAGGCTTTGAAATGATTGAACGCGGCATTTTAACACGAGAGCTAGGCACGCGGAACGAGGCTCGCACACGCAATCTAGTCTGTTCTGCACTGGTAGCATACGCAATCCTGCCCCTGCCGAATCTGCAGAGTTGATCGGTGACGAAAAAGCCGTAAACAGAGCGGCGCTTCATCGCTTCCGCCGCTTTACGAATTGATACCACTCAGAAATCCACCCAGGTGCCCGGTAATTGCCAAGAGCACTACGGCCACAAACTCCAAAACCAATCGGTAATTCGGCAACACAGCTCCTCCGCCACGCCGCGCGCGAAAATGAATCCACCAAACGCACCACATCACCACCGACGACGTCAACGCAAACACGATATGCAAAAGCAAAATCCCCTTGACCCGATGCCCCTCCAGCGCCCACTGCCAAGCCGCCAGCCCAGTCCCCACCGCCGGCACCACCATGACCGCCGCCAACAACAAATTGACGTAAGCCGCAAAACCCAACCCCTCCCGTTTCGTCCACTGCGCCACAAAATCCAATCCCACTCCCGCAATGAACAACGCAATCGGAAAATGGATCAGCGCCACATGTTGCGCGTGCTTTTCCATCAACATCTGCCCCAAATCAAACGGATTCATCGCATCACTCCCGTCACTGCACGATGATCTGCCCGGTCATCTTCGGATGAATCGAACAGAAATATGAATAAATGCCCGGCTTGCTGAAGACGAAACCAAACTGATCGTCCGTATCCAGTGCCTTCGACTTAAAAACGCCGTCGGTGCTAACTACTGTGTGCGGAATATCGTCGCGGTTCGTCCAAGTCACAGTCGTCCCCGCCGGCACAGTCACCGTCGCCGGTCCAAAGCTAAAATTATCAATCTTCACCGCAACTCCCGCCGGCGTCTTCTCCTGCGCACTCGCGACGTCAACCCGCCCCATCGTAGTCAACATCGCCGCCAAACTCACCAGCACAGCTACCAACCCAATCCTCGCAAATCTGCCCTTCATCGCTTTCTCCTCTCACAAATACTTTGAAATAAACGCTGCGCCACTCGCGCTTCGCCTGAACCTCACCCCAACTGCGAATCCACAATCGCGAGCGCATGCTGCCCCCGCACGAAATTCACATCCGTAATTCCCAGCACACTCCGCAATTGCTCCGCGGGCACTTTCATCGGCCCCGGCGAAGCCGCCTTCCCCGGCTGCGGCTGGGGAAACGCCGTGGACATCGCCGTGTGAAACGTCACATTCCCCTCCACCTTCTGCATGATCTGGTGAATATGCCCGTTCAGAACCGACACCGATCCAAATTTCCGCAGATAGCTCAAAGCCTGCGCGCTGTCATCCGTGCCCCAACCCCATTCCGGATACACCGACCACAAAGGTATGTGCGCGAACACCACAACCGGCGTGCTCGCCTTCAAATGCTTCACGTCCGCCGCCAGCCAATCCAGCTGCTCGCCGCCCAAATTCCCCAACCCGCCTGCCTTCAAATTCACCACGTTCACCAATCCAATAAAGTGCACACCCTTCTTATCGAAGCTGTACCAGCCCTCGCCCTGCATTCCCTTCCCGTAGCGTTCGCGATACTGCTGCCCTTCGTCACCGATCACGTCATGCTCGCCCGGCACGAAAAACACGTTTTTCGCTTCCGCACCCTTCAAAATTTGATCCACGGTGTCGAATTCTTCGGGCCGCGCCAGATGGCTGATGTCCCCGGTGTGCAAAAGAAATTCCGGCTGCACAGCGAGCCCGTTGATCTTGTCCACCGCTGCCCGAAGCGTCGCAGCCACATCCGGATTCGCCGCCTTGTTGAAGCCCATATGGCTGTCGCTGATCTGCGCAAAACTCAACTCCCCTGCCATCTTCGCCGCGCTCCACTCATTCATGCGGCTCATGCTGTAAGACTTCAACACTCCGCCCTGCATCACGCACAGCGCCCCAGTCCCGGCCCAAGCCATGCACTTCAGAAATCCGCGCCGGTCAATTCCATCGTGATTATGGTCGTGCAAAATCTCATCCCTCTTGCCTTGCGTCATTTGCTTCCTCCTTGATCACTCCCAGCCAAAGCCCGAGCGCCGTGACTCCCCGTACCACCAAGCTCTAAAAGTGGCGCGTGCCCGTCATGCGCCCTCGGTCGCGCGCCACCTGTGAACGTGTTCACTCTGCAAGACCAGCGCACCGGCGGTTTTATTCCGTGGCCGGTCCCAGCAAAGTATTTGTAAAAAGATTGCATCCGGAGGGAATAAACTCAGGCCCATCGCAGTTACCATTATGTGGAGCCGTAAAAAGGGCGGGACGTGTTAGCTCAGGAAGACCGGGCGCGCTTTGAGGCGGAAATAATTCCTCATCGCGACGCTGCCTACAATCTGGCGCGCTGGATCTTGCGCGGCCGCGCGCAAGCCGAAGACGTCACGCAGGAAGCCTTTCTGCGCGCATACCGTTCCTTCGGCGCCTTTCAGTCCGGCAACGCGCGCGCATGGCTCTTGCAGATCGTCCGCAATTGCTGCTTCACCTGGCTGCAACAGAATCATGTAGCGGAGGAAATGACGGAGTTCGACGAACAAACCATGCCGCCCAAACCTGAGAATCCCGAATCCCTGGCCATGGCCACCTACGATCGCGAGCGCCTGCAACGCGCCCTCGAGGACTTGCCCGCGCATTTCCGCGAAATCATCGTGCTGCGCGAACTCGAGGGCCGCTCCTACAAAGAAATCGCCTCCATCACCACGCGCCCCATCGGTACCGTAATGTCCGCGCTCGCTCGCGCGCGCCAGCAGCTGAGAATTTTATTGACCCAGCCAATGCAGAAGGGGGCTATCCGTGACCTGTGAGCAATCACAAACTCGCCTGCACGCCTATTTCGACGGCGAACTAGACGCCATGGGGTGCGCTGAATTCGAGCGCCACCTCGAATCCTGCCCTGATTGCGAAACGCGCCTGGCAGCCGAACAAAAACTTCGCAACGCGCTCGTCGGCGCGCAACTCTACGCCCGCGCCCCCGAAACGCTGCGCAAAAAACTAGAAACCAGCTTGCCGAAAGCGGCCGTACCGCCTTACGTGAAAGATCCAAAGAACTCTACGGCAGCAGAATCGTGGCGCTGGTTGGCCATCGCGGCCTCAGTGATTCTGGCCGCAATTCTCGGCACGCACTACATGGAGAAGTTGAATCGTTACTCGCAGCAGCAGGCCATGGCCGCCGTAATCGTTGACGCCCATCTCCGCTCGCTGCAGCCCGGCCACTTGGAAGACGTCGTCTCAACTGACCAGCACACCGTAAAACCCTGGTTCGACGGCAAAATAGATTTCGCGCCGCCAGTCCGCGATTTTGCGAACGACGGCTTTCCCCTACTTGGTGGCCGCATCGACGTGATTGACAGCCGCACTGCAGCCGCCCTGGTGTACGGCCGCCGCAAACACATAGTAAATGTCTTCGTAGAGAAGTCGCAGCCGGGCGATTCGCAGGGTGCCTCAGGCGAACTTCAGGGCTATCGCTGGATATGCTGGCAACAGAACGGCTTTACATTTACCGCAGTCTCAGACACAGCGTACGCAGATCTCGACCAACTCAAACAGCTCTTCCTTGCGCCGTAAGAAATCACGCGCCGCTTGGAAGGGCGGGGCTTTAGCGCATGTCATGATACAAAACAGCTTTAGCCCCGCCGTCAAGTCGCCCAAGAGAACGGGGCGTTAGCCCCTGAAGCCAGGTTTTCGACGTGAACTTTGCGTGAAGGATTCGTTAGGAAGTCAAAAGCTCGTCTACATAAACAAAACATGATGTTGATGCGAACAAGGCTGCGGATTCGCGCTCGCTTCCCCCTCCGCGCTAACCGCTGGTTCAAAATCCGGCCCGCTAATCACCGAAACCCCAGCCAAATCATCCAGAAGTTCCGGCCCGTAAGCAGCCAGCGCGGGTAAAGCCGACAAGGTCCGCTCCTGCAACCCACGATGCGGATACAAAGCATCCACCAGAATCCGCTCATGCCGGTCCAAAATCCCAGTCCGGAAATTCTCTGCTCGCCCCGCCTTCCCCTTCAATTTCAAGAACTGGTGCAGAATTTTCTTCTCGGTTGAATCCAGCGCCCCGGTCAACGTCTTGTCCAGATGCGCCAGCGGCTTGCGATAAGTCGCCAACAACCGTCGCAGCGCCTTCTCATCCGCCGCAAAACGCCCCGCCAGGGCACGCGGCAGCGACTTCATCTCCATTCGCCCGCGCAAATATTGCCGCCCTCGCATCACATCGCGAAAATCCAACCCATATTTTTTCAGCAACCGCGCAATCGGCGGCTCGACCAAAGTAAAACTAGCCCGCGGTAAAATCGCCGGCATCCGTCCCAGCAAACGTTTGTAAACCACCTGCGCCTGCGCCATATAGGCAATTTCCGCCGGGCCGCCAATGTAAGCGGCAGTAGGCAACAAAGTGTCCTGCACCACCGGCCGCAGCAAAACGTTCGGCGTAAAAGCTTTCGGAGTAGCCGCAATCGCCGCTCGCAATTCGTCCAACGAAAAAGCCGCAGCACCCGCGTGAAATTTCTCGCCCCGCCGCCGCAACGGCTGCCGCACCCCATCCACATTGTAAAAAAGCAGCGTGGATTCCCGCGTCACCTTCACCTGCGCGTGAAATCCTCCGCGTTCCAGCTCTTTCGACCGCCCCAGCAGCGCATCCCCCAGCGTTTCCGCGTCATCAATCGCCCGCCGGTAAACTCCGCCGGCAAAACGGTGCAGCCGCGAATCCAGAGGATCCAGAAAAATAATTCCCCGCCCCGCCACCAGTCGCGCCATCAACTTTCCGAACGCTGAGCCGTACGTGTCACCCGGCGTGTAAGATTCGCGCAGCGCCCGCGCCACTTCCGCGGCGTAAGGCCCTTCCAGCGTGTCCATTGCCGTCACCACCGACGCGGTGATGCCCGCACCCAGCGTAATCTCTCCGACGCGGTGGCCCTCCTCCGCCGCATTTCCTGGCAAAATAAATTCGGCAAGTCCCGTGCGCGTAGTCCATGCCGCGTGATTGATTTCCGCGAGGTCGTGGTCTTCCGTCGCCAGCCAAAAAACCGGCACCGCATCCACCCCACGCCGCGAAAGTTCCTCCGCGCAAGCCGCCGCCGTAATCGCTTTGTACAAACTGTAAGCGGGACCGGTAAAAAGCCCCACCTGCTGCCCCGTAACAATCGCCACGGCGCCGTTCGCCAGCCGTTCCAGGTTCCGCGCAATCGCCGCGTCCAGCGAATCCGCCCCGCCAAATTTCAAATTCTGCTCGCGCAACACTTCCACCACACCAGCGCGGACCCGGGGGTCGATCTTCACTTCCTTCGCCGCCGCCGCGACGCCCCCAATCGAAGGCGCGTGCCCGTAGTACTTCCCCACGCGCCCGAAATCCTCCAAAAATGTCGAAAATAATTTAGATGTCTGGGGTATATCGCGGAAGGAAAGACAGAGAGACTCCATCGAGGGGTTCATGATACACGGGCCTCCCGGCAGCGGCAACCGCTCCCGTGATCCCAGTAATTCGTGCAGCGCACGCCAACTTCAGCACTTTCCATGTCAGCCCGCCAGTAGTACACTCGCCACGTGTCAATCGTTAAACCCGGGCGGTTACTACGCGCAACTCTCCTTTTCCACGGGATAGCGGACGACCCGGTGCTCTACTCTTGGATGAAATACAGCGCCCTGCGATTCAGGTCCTGTGTCCAAAAAACGGGCAAAACGAGCAGCTGCCAGCCAGCGTGCCTCCGGGCTTCAGGATCAACTATTGCCGGTAAACGGGACGGGGAATGAACAACAGGCAGCGTTGCATCACAGCTCTCGCTTTCACTATTGCAGTTTTTCAAGCGTCGCTAATCGCCGGCGGCGCGCGCGACGCTTCCGCGGCACAGGCAGCCGCGTCCACTCAACAACCACCGGCCGCCCAGCAAAGCGCCCTAAAAACAGAAACTCGCCTCGTGCAGGTCAGCGTCGTGGTGCATGACAAAAGCGGCGCTCCCGTCCGCGACCTAAAAAAAGACGACTTCGTCGTACTCGACGAAAAACAACCGCAAACCATCCAGATTTTCTCCATGGAAACGAATCTGCCGCCCACCGCTCCGCCTCCCGCGCTACCTCCCAACACCTATACGAATCGCTTCGCCAGCCGTGCCGGTGTCCCCAACAGCGTCACCGTGATCTTGCTCGATGGCCTGAACACGTCAATCTCCGACCAAGCCTATGCGCGCAAAGGCGTGGTGAGGTTTCTGGGCCAATTGCAGCCTCAAGACCGCGTCGCGGTGTACACCCTGGGTCGCGACTTAAGAATCTTGCACGATTTCACTAACGATGCGTCTAGCCTGATCCGCTCCGTGCAGCAGTTCAAAGGACGGTCCTCACAGGATCTGGCCGCTTCCTCGCCCAATTCGCCCCTCGCCTTGGGTCCCCAGAATTTCGTCGGCGAGTTAAGTTCGCTCAACTTCCTCACTGCCGAGGAGACTCAAGCAGAGGCCAAGTTTTACACCGAGAATCGCGTCCACCAGACAGTCGCCGCGATGAAGGACATCGCCAACCACGTCTCCAGCCTGCCGGGCCGCAAGAATCTCATCTGGGTCTCGGGCAGCTTTCCCATTGCCTTCGGATTCGACAATGCCCAGAGCAATTTATTTTTTCAGGAGGCCAAGACTTTCGATTCGGACATCGCCGAAGCCGTTCGCGCGCTGAACGACGCCAGTCTCGCCGTGTATCCCGTGGACGCCCAAGGCTTGCTCACTTCCTCAGCGTACAGTGGGACCATCGGCGCTACATACCGCAGCAATACTTCCATCGCGCAACAATCGCGCTCCTTTCAAGAGGTCGCGGTCGATTCGCATATGACCATGGAGGCCTTGGCCCACGGGACTGGCGGTGTGGCCTTCTACGACAACAACGACATTTTGGGCGCGATTCGCCGCGCCATTGACGATTCGCAGGTCACCTACTCGCTCGGCTACTACCCCTCAGACATTAAATGGGACGGCAAATATCACACCATCAAAGTCGAGGTGCGCCGCCCCGGAATGAAAGTGCGGGCGCGTAACGGCTATTTCGCATTGCCGGAACCGAAACTGACTCCGCAGGTTCGTCGGTACGTCATCGCAGAAGTCGCCCGCAATCCGCTGGACGCCACGGGCATCGGAATGAACGCCACTGCGCAACGCATGGGGGACACTCGCACACTGAAGACCGGCGTATTGTTTGACCTGAGCGGCATTACGATGCAACAGCAGGAAGGCAGATATGTGGGAGCGGTGGATGTGGTTATGCTCGTGCTCAGCGATCAGAACGTAGTCCTGAATGCCCAAGACCAGACGTTTCACTTACATTTGTCGCCCGAAATTTACGCGAAACTGATGAAGGAAGGCGCGTCCGTAACCAAAGATTTGACGATTGCTCCGAACGCGGTGCAGGTGCGCGTGGTGGTTCGCGACGCAAATACCGGCACGATGGGAACCGTCCGTATTCCGATGGCCGACTATTTCTCGGAGAAACCAGACGCGCATTAAGTGAGCTGCCGCGACGAAGCCACTCCGCGGCTACTTACATTCCGTTCCCGCCTATATTTGGGAACCTGCGGAAGTCCGTGCGGTCATCGCATCGAGCATTGCCTCGATTTCCAGCTTGCCCGCGTCGCTCACCGGGAGCAGCGGCGGCCGAGGCAGCCCGCCGTAGAACCCCAGTCGGTCCATCGCGTATTTCAGGCCGGCGATCCCGTAATCCATCAGCAGCATTTTCGAAGGAATCACAAGTTTCTGCGCCAGCGTCTGCGCCCTGGCGTGGTCCCCTGCTCTAGCCGTTTCGTAAATCTCCACGCACAAATCCGGAAACGGGTTCGCCAGCCCTAGAATCGCGCCCACTGCGCCCGCCTGCAGCGCTTCGTGCACCGTCGAAGCCGAGCCCGTCAGCGTTTGGAATTCTTTCGGCGCCGCGGCAACGATCGCCGAAACTCCCATAACGTCCCCCGAGCTGTCTTTCAACCCAACAATGTTCGGATGCTTCGCCACACGTTCGATCAACGAAGCTCCCACCGTAACGTGCGTGAACACCGGCACCGAATACACCATCACCGGGATTCGCGCAGCATCCGCCACGCGCAAGTAGTGCTCGGCCAGCATGTGGTCATTAATGGAAGGCTTGTAAAAACTCGGCGTGCGCACAAGCGCCACTGCGTAACCAATCTTCGCGGCGCGGTTCGTATGCTCGATCGTCTCCGCGGTAGATTCCGCACCCGTCCCAGCGATCAGTATTTTTTCAGGCGCCGCCGCGTCACGCACCGCTTCCCAAACTTTGTAAACCTCTTCCCAACGCAGCAGTACCGATTCGCTGGTCGAGCCGTTCGGCACATACCCCGCCAGCTTCGTCTTGTTGAAAAGCGCCACATTGTTGCGCACCTGTCCCAGCGCAACGCTGCCATCCGACTCAAATGGCGTAATGAGCGGTACAAAAATCCCGTGAAGTTTCATGGCTGTTATTTTATATCAAACTAGAGACCATCCAAGCAGAAACGCAGATGACGCTGGGGACGCTGTGGATACCGACGGCGCCTGGAAACAAACCCTAACGAACGCAGCGCGCTGGGCCCGTCATACTATTCCCTTGCATTTCTCCCGCGGTTCTATAAGCGCTCTGCATCTCTGCGGTTGAAATGTCTCGTCGCCGTTCGCTCTTAACTCTCAACTGTTAACTCTTCTCCGCCGGCGCGGAAGCCGCCGAAGTCCTGCGATGCAAATCCTGCAACGCGGCCACATCCGCACCATGACCAGCCATCGCCCGCATCCCCCGCGCCGCTGCGCTAGCCGCCGAAAGAGTAGTGATGCAAGGAATGTTGTAACGAATCGCCGCCCGCCGAATCGACTTCTCGTCGTAAAACGATTCGCGCCCCAAAGGCGTATTAATCACCAAATCCACTTTCGCCGTCTTAATCAAGTCCACAATATTCGGCCGCCCCTCATTCACCTTGTACACAGACTCCACTTCGATCCCCGCGCTGGCAAGTGCCGCCGCCGTCCCGCGTGTTGCGACCACCTTCAGTCCAGCCGCCAGCAAATCCTGCACCACAAACGCCACGTGCCGCTTGTCATGATCGTTCACGCTCAAGAACACAGTCCCCGTCTGCGGCAACCGTTGCCCCGCCGCCAGCTGCGCCTTCGCGAACGCCAGCCCAAAAGTAGAAGAAATCCCCATCACCTCGCCCGTCGAACGCATCTCCGGGCCCAAAATCGTATCCACCCCACGAAACTTATTAAACGGAAACACCGGCGATTTCACCGCATAAAAGTTCCGCACTGCGAGTTCCTTGATGCCGTTGGTTTCGGTATAGGGTAGATGCAAATCGCGCAGTTTCCGACCAGTCATCAAACGCGCTGCCACCTTCGCCAACGGCACGCCCGTCGCCTTGCTCACATAAGGAACCGTTCGCGACGCCCGCGGATTCACTTCCAACACATAAACCGTGTCGCGCTGAATCGCATATTGCACATTCATCAGTCCTACCACTTTCAAAGCCCGCGCCAGCCGCGACGTGTAATCGCGAATCCGCTCCAGCACCGAGGGCTTCAGCGTCACCGACGGCAGCACGCACGAAGAATCGCCGGAATGAATCCCCGCCTCTTCGATGTGCTCCATAATCCCCGCGATCAGCACGTCTTCGCCATCAGCCAACGCGTCCACGTCCACTTCTGTCGCGTCTTCCAAAAATTGATCAATCAAAATCGGCCGCTTCGGATCCGTTCCCGAACCAATCAACGCCGCCTGCGCCACATATTCCTCGACCGTCTTCAAATCGTAAGCAATCACCATCGCGCGCCCGCCCAGCACGTAACTCGGCCGCACGAGCACCGGCAAACCAATTTCGCCCGCCAGTTTCACCGCTTCCTCGGGCCGCAAAGCCGTGCCATTGCGCGGCTGCGGTATGCGTAATTCATCCAACAATCCGCCAAACCGCCGCCGGTCCTCCGCCAAATCAATAGACTCCGGCGCAGTACCAATAATCTTCGCGCCGTTCTGCTTCAGTTCGAGCGCCAGGTTCAAAGGCGTCTGCCCGCCAAATTGCACGATCACGCCCTGCGGCTTCTCGCGATCCAGAATCGCCAGCACGTCTTCTAGCGTCAATGGCTCGAAATAAAGCCGGTCCGAAGTGTCGTAATCCGTCGAAACGGTTTCCGGATTGCAATTCACCATCACCGTTTCGTATCCATCTTCTTTCAACGCGAACGCCGCGTGGCAGCAGCAATAATCAAATTCAATTCCCTGCCCGATGCGATTTGGCCCGCTGCCCAGAATCACCACTTTCGGCCGGTCCACGGCGCCCGACTCGTCTTCTTCTTCGTACGTGGAATAAAGATACGGCGTGTACGATTCGAATTCCGCCGCGCAAGTATCCACGCGCTTGAAAACCGGCTGCACGCCCAACTCTTTTCGCCGCGCACGCACGCTCGCAGCTTTCACGCCCCACAGTTTCGCGATTTCCTCGTCGCTCGCGCCGGAACGCTTCGATTCCAGCAGCAATTCTGGCGGACATTTTCCCAAGGTAGTCGCCGCCACGCGCTTGTCCACCGCCAGCATTTCCTGCAGCTGCCGGATAAACCACGGATCAATCTTCGTCAGCTCGCAAACTTCTTCGCTGGACATTCCCCGCTCCAGCGCCTCAAACAACCAGTGCAATCGATCCGGCCCCGGCACATGCAATTTCTCGCGCAGTAGCACCGTCGTCACTTCCGCCGGAGGACGCCACGCCGAGCTCGGCTCCAGTGAACGAATTGCCTTGCACAACGCTTCCTGAAAATTACGCCCGATAGCCATCACTTCCCCGACGGATTTCATCTGCGTCGTCAGCGTCGTGTCGCTACCTGGAAATTTCTCGAATTGCCACTTCGGAATCTTCGCCACCACGTAATCAATCGTCGGTTCAAACGAGCACGGCGTCTTCTTCGTAATGTCGTTAGGAATTTCATCCAGGGTCATGCCCACGGCCAATTTCGCCGCAATTTTCGCAATCGGAAATCCGGTTGCCTTGCTGGCCAGCGCCGAGCTGCGCGAAACCCGCGGATTCATCTCGATCACGGTCATCCGCCCCGAAGCCGGATCCACCGCAAACTGAATATTCGATCCGCCCGTCTCCACGCCCACCGCGCGAATAATCGCCGCCGCCGCGTCGCGCATCCGCTGGTATTCCTTGTCTGTCAAAGTCTGCGCTGGTGCCACCGTTATCGAATCGCCAGTGTGGATTCCCATCGGGTCAAAATTTTCAATCGAGCAAATCACCACGAAGTTGTCGCGGTGGTCGCGCATCACTTCCAGCTCGAATTCTTTCCACCCGAGTACAGATTCCTCGATCAAAGCCTGGTGCACCGGGCTGGCATCCAGCGCCCGCGCAATCAAATCCGCAAATTCTTCGTGGTTGTAAGCAATCGAGCCGCCCGTCCCGCCGAGCGTAAACGAAGGACGAATCACCACCGGATACCCCAATTGGTCCGCAAGCCGCACCGCTTCCGGCACGCTCGTCACAACTTCCGAAGCCGGAACTTCCAGACCAATCTTGCGGCAAACTTCCTTAAACAGCAGCCGATCCTCAGCAATCTTGATCGCGCTAAGCGATGCCCCAATCAGTTCCACGCCGTATTTCGCGAGAATGCCAGACTCAGCCAACTCGACAGCGAGATTCAACCCAGTCTGCCCGCCCACAGTCGGCAACAACGCATGAGGCCGCTCCGCCGCAATGATCGCTTCCAGATATTCCTTCGCCAGCGGCTCAATGTATGTGCGGTCAGCAATCTCCGGGTCCGTCATGATCGTCGCCGGATTCGAATTCACCAGCACGACCTCGTACCCCTCCGCGCGCAAAGCCTTGCAAGCCTGCGTTCCCGAATAATCAAACTCGCAAGCCTGCCCAATCACAATCGGCCCCGAGCCGATAATCATAATCTTCTTAATGTCAGTCCGTTTCGGCATGCGCCTCTAAGGCTCCGTTGTCACTCGATCGCTTTACTTCCTGCAACCGTTTCTGGTCACGCGTGCACGCGACAATTCACGTTACGTCAAGGTTTCTCTAGTCGCACCAAACACAACAACTGTCATTCCGCAGGCCGCCTTTTGGCCGGAGGGATCTGCTTCTTTCGTGGATACGCCGCCAACCATTCCTCCGCCAAGTCTCGCCACGTCGGATTCTGCCCCTCGATCAACTTCACCCTCAATTCTCGCCGCCAAGAGTTAATCTCTTTCTCGCGACCGATCGCCTCATGCACGTCGCGAAAAGACTCGATGTAAACCAATCGATGAATTCGATACCTCGACGTGAATCCCACAACCCGCCCCTCCCGATGTTCTCGCACCCGCCGCATGAGACCACTTGTTACGCCCGTATAAAGATTCCGCGATCGACTCGCCAAAATATAAGCAAAGTAGCGTCGATCCACTGCAACACCTCAAAACCAAATTCACAATCCTAAAAGCAGATCCCTCTCTGCGTCCCGCGCCCGCCAAACTGCGGCGGGAAAGAAAAAACGCGGGACTACGCTCGGGATGACAAGTCGCGCTTGTGATCTACTACTTAGCGCCGCGCCTCATCCATCATCGTCACAAAATCATCGAACAAATAACGCGCATCATGCGGCCCCGGCGAAGCCTCCGGATGATATTGCACACTGAACAGCGGCAACGACCGGTGCCGCATCCCCTCATTCGTATGATCGTTCAAATTCACGTGCGTAATTTCCACGTCACTCGCCGGCAGCGAATCTGGGTCCACGCAAAATCCATGATTCTGCGCAGTAATCTCCACTTTCTCGGTCCGCAAATTCTTCACCGGATGATTCGAGCCATGATGCCCAAATTTCAATTTGAATGTCTTCCCGCCGAGCGCAAGCCCGCACAACTGGTGCCCCAAACAAATCCCAAAAATCGGCACGCGCCCCATCAACTTCCGAATATTTTCCACTGCATACTCAACCGGCTCCGGATCTCCTGGCCCATTGGACAAAAACACTCCGTCCGGTTTCAAAGCCAGCACATCCGCGGCAGAAGTCCGCGCCGGCACCACCGTAACCTCGCAACCGTGATCCACCAGTAGCCGCAAAATGCTCTGCTTGATCCCGAAATCGTAAGCCACCACACGTCGCCGCGCCTTAGTCCCAGAATCCGCAGCCGGGCCAGCACCAGGAACCGGCGCGGCCAAATCAATAGACCCCTGCGTCCATCCATAAGTCTTCGCGCAAGTCACCCGCCCTGCCAGTTCCAACCCCGCCATCGTAGGCAAAGCCCGCGCCTCAGCCACCAATCTTTCCGCCGGCGTACCATCCGTCGCCACCACTCCGCGCAACGCTCCCACATCCCGCAAATGCCGCACCAATGCGCGCGTATCCAGATCCCAAATCACCGGTACGCCATAACGCTCCAAATACTGCTGCGCCGATTCGCTCGACCGCCAGTTAGAAGCCAAAGGCGAAAATTCACGCACAATCAGCGCCTCAATATAAGGACGCGCCGATTCCTCATCCTCTAAATTCGCGCCAACATTTCCAATGTGCGGATAAGTCAAACAGACAATCTGCCCGGAATAACTGGGGTCGGTGAAAACTTCCTGGTAACCCGTGAGAGAGGTATTAAAAACGACTTCTCCGCCCCGCCGGGTGCGCGCACCCGCGGCACGGCCGTTAAATGTTCGTCCGTCTTCCAGCGCGAGGGTCGCGCGCGTTGCAGCCTGCTCCGTCAGTGTATCCTCCAGAATATTTCATCGCGATGCCGCGTTCACCGTGTACGAAGAAGAAAGCGAGCCGAAATGATCCACTGGCCAGTAAGCGAATACCGCCTTGCCATATATATACGGCCGGCTGACGGGCCCGAACACGCGCGAATCGTTCGAACTGTCGCGGTGATCGCCCATCACAAAATAATTTCCGTCCGGAATCTGCACCGGACCGTAACTGGAACCGTCCAGATAACTCGGCGGCACGTACGGTTCCGTCAGCTCCCTGCCGTTTACATATAAATGACTGGCGCGCAGCTCGATCGTTTCGCCCGGCAACCCAATCACGCGCTTGATAAACGATTTCGAATGGTCCAGAGGATACCAGAAAACCACCACGTCGCCGCGCTCGATCGGCGCAAACCGGTACACAAACTTGTTGATGAAGATGTGCTCCTGATCGCTCAAGAGTGGCGCCATGCTGGTGCCTTCCACTTTTACCGGTTGGTACAGAAAGATGATGATGACCAGAATCAGCCCCAACGCCACGGCCAGATCGCGCGTCCAACCGCGCAATTCGTGCCGCAAACGCGGCAAGCTGGAGTTATTCGCAGGCTCTTGCGGGCTTGGCTGATTAGTTTCCGGCATTCCGCTCTCAAATATTTATAACACGGCAAGATAGCGCGCGCCAAGTCTGCGCCGCGCACAGTGTTGCACGCACCATCGCCGACAGTGCTTAGGACGCCACACGCCCGCCATCGGTTGCAAAAGCAAAGTCCAAATCACCACAGATGAACGCAGATAGAAACGGATGAACACTGATAATGCATAACAGAACAGGTAAAGCGTTCTTTCTTTCTCAGATTTTTCTCCGCCGTTCCTCTGATGTCATGAGAGATGCGCCTCCTGGGGTGGGCGTTGTTATGCTCACCCGGAACCGGTTGGCATCGGTCGAAACAGGAGGCGCCAATGGCAGTGTACATCGGAGTGGATTTGCACGTCAGAACCCAAACCGTTTGCTGGATGGATACCGCCGACGGAGAAGTGCACGAGCGCGAGCTCGATCACGAGCATGACGACGTCGCGGCGTTTTATGCGCAGTTCCCACCGGGAGCCATCGTCGGTGTCGAGGCTTCCGGCTACGCGTTGTGGTTTCATCGCATCATCGAACAGGCCGGGCACCAGCTGCGGGTGGGTGATGCTCTGGCCATTCGCCAATTCGCCCGCCGCCGGCAGAAAAACGATCGCCGCGACGCGCAGCTCTTGCTCGATCTGCTCGTGCACGATGATTTTCCCGCCGTGCACGTTCCTGCTCCCGCCAGCCGCGACGTTCTGGCGCTGCTGCGCTATCGTCATCGCCTGGTCCGCATCCGCACCATGTTGCGCAACGGCCTGCAGGCCGTCGCGCTCAATCATCGCTTGCGGCTCGGACCCAAACTGTTCACCGCGCGCGGCCAGCAACAGTTCGCCGCCTTGCCCCTGGACGGCGCGTTCGCCACACAGCGGCAACACTCTCTGCTCCTGCTCGCCTCGCTGGCCGAACAGATCGCAGTCGTCGAAGCGCAACTGGAACAGCGCGCGCAAAACGATCCGCGCGTCATCCGCCTGCGCACCCATCCCGGCGTCGGTCTGCTGACGGCCCTGGCCGTGGTGCACACGCTGGAACCGGTCACCCGCTTCGATCGCGCTCGCCGCATCGCCGCCTACTGCGGTCTGGATCCCAAGGAACATTCCAGCGGCGACACCCAACGCTTCGGCCACATCACCAAGCAAGGCAATCGGCTGCTGCGCTTCTTGCTGGTCGAAGCCGCCCGTACCACCATCCGCGAGGACGAAGATCTGCGCCGCTTCTACTTCCATCTGACCGCGCGCAAAAACTCCGCCATCGCCATCGTGGCGGTCGCGCGTAAATTAGTGTTGCGTTTGTATCGCATGCTCCGCGAAGAAATCGATTACGACCAGTTCCGGCGCCGAGGTCGAGACGCGCGACGTGCCCGCGAGGACACTAGCCAGGCTACTACTGGCTGAGCCTCGGATGGGGCCGTCGGCCTGTCCGGCCTCGTGCCGGACAGAGCGAAGCCGTCCTCACGAGCCACGTGCTCGAATAGATGAGTGATCGCGACCCGGCTTCCCGTGTCGTTGATCGATACCCAGAGAAGGACGAATCGCGAACTCGACCGATGCCAACCGTTCCCGTTCCTCTTCGCCCTCACCGGCGGTCTCCCACCGCCCCAGGAAATCCCTGTCAAAAAAACATCCTTGACCCCGGCGCATCTCTCATAGATGTGTTCTCTGTGTAAGTCTTTTGATTTTCTCTGCGTTCTCTGTGATGCCATGAAGGCGTCGGCTCCTTGCGAACGAGTACACTTGGCAGTGCTAACCGACCAAGCCTCGGAAGAAAGGAGCCGAGCCATGTGGATTATAGGTTGTGATTTTCATCCGCGCTATCAGCAGGTCGCAGCGATGAACCAAGAGACCGGCGAGTTGGTCGAACGGCGGCTGAGCCACCAGACGCAGGAAACCGCAGCGTTCTACGAGTCGTTGCCTGGCGGAGCACGCGTCGGGATGGAGGCCAGCTGCACGGCGCAGTGGTTCGAGCGGTTGCTCGACCGCTGCGGGCACCACTTGCAGGTGGGCGATCCAGCCACGATTCGTGCTTCCGTAGTGCGCAAGCAAAAGACGGACGCGCGCGATGCACGGCAGTTGCTGGAATTGCTGCTCGCCGATCGTTTCCCCAGCATCTGGATTCCCACGCCGGCCGAACGGGATTCTCGTCAACTGCTGGTGCATCGTCACAAGCTGGTGAGCTGGCGCACGCAGGTGCGCAACCAGTTGTCGGCGCTGGCCCGCAGTCAGGGAGTTTTTCCCGGCACGCGCTTCTGGACCCAGGCCGGAAGACAGAAGTTGCAATCAGTGCCACTGGACCGCTGGGCGGCGCAGCGCCGGCAAGATCTGCTGCGCCTGCTGAGCGATCTGGACACGCAGATCGCCGAGCTCACCCGGCATATCGAGCAGCAAGCGGGCGCACGCAGCGATGCCGTGGCGTTGATGCAGCAGGACGGTGTCGGTCCCATCGTGAGCCTGGCCTTCGTTCTGACGCTGGGAACCGCACGGCGTTTTCGCCGCGGGAAACAGGTGGCCAGTTATCTGGGCCTGAATCCCAGCGAGCGCAGCAGCGGTGGCAAGCAGCGCTTCGGCCACATCAGCAAACAGGGCAACCGCATGATGCGCTGGTTGCTAGTGGAAGCGGCTTGGATCGCCGTGCGCAAAGATCCCGTGCTGCAGCGGGTTTATCAACGTCTGGCCTTCCGCCGCGGACGCAAGATAGCGGTCGTAGCGGTGGCCAGAAAGTTGGCGGTGAAGTTGTACTGGCGATTGCGGGAATTCGAAGCAAAAAACACCGCAACCGCCGGCTCCCATGCAGGGCAGCTCGGGCAGAGGCTGATGCACTCATCGACTCTGTGATTGGGCACCCTGCCTCCCTCCGCAGCCGTGGAGGGAGTTCGCAGTGAATCATGGTCGCAGTTAGGACCGAATAGATGGCTGGTGGAGCAAATCCACCGCAGGATTCGAAGGAAGCGAGCCTTGGTCGGCCAGCGAAAAGATCCTGTGCACCACACAACGAGTCAAAAACTCGCTAGCGCACAAGTGTCTCTTGACTCCGCCGACGCCTTCATAGACGCCTCTGCGGTCCATCTTTCCTTTCAAGCATCCAATGCAAAATGTAAAATCGCCAATGAAGCCAAAACCGCCGTCTCAGTCCGCAAAACCAATTCCCCTAAAGACGCCTCCACAAATCCCGCCGAACGCGCCGCAGAAAACTCCGCGTCTGTCCACCCACCCTCAGGCCCAATTGAAATCTCAGCACTCCGCGCAGTCACATCTCGCAACACATCATGAATCGCCGGCGCATCCGCACGCTCCGAAAGCAAAATCTTGCAATCCGCATGAGCAGCCGAGTAAGCCTTCTCCAAAGCAGTAGCCTCCCCAATCTTCGGCAGCCGCAACCGACGCGACTGCTGCGCTGACTCGAGCAAAATCCTCTCCCAACGCGCATGCCGCTTCGCCGCAGCGGCCACCAACGCCTTATCCGTCCGCGCAGCAATTAACGGGGTGATTTCGTTCACGCCCAACTCGGTAGCCTTCTCCAAACACCACTCGAACCGATCAAACTTCACTAATGCAATCAGCAAATGCAGATGCAGCGAAGGCTCCCGAGCCTCGACAGGCTCCACCAACGAAAATTCCACGCGATTGTCGCCGCGCTTCAGCAACCCCACGCGTTCCACACGCGCCAGCCACACCCGCTCCCCATCGCTCAATTCGTAAAGCTGCCCCGGCTCAGCACGCAGCACCCGTCCCAAATGCTCAGCCGTATCGCCGCGCACCGTAGCAGTAGCATCCTCAAATTTATCCACGAAAAAACGCCGTCGCATCGGAACGATTGTACCTTGCGGAGTGCAAACCTACGAGCGAGGCGTACAAGCGGAGAGCTGTGAGCGTCCCGTAACCTTCGGATTCACAACTTTACGGCACTTTGGTTTGAAACTCGGGTGGGCCAATGTCCTCGAACTTCCAAGCCATGCTGTGTTGCCAGCGTTTGGCAAATTCCTTCGCTTCCATCCGACGCACGATCTTGCCGCTCGGCACCTCAACTTCATAGCCAAGGACCTGACACATGATGCCGCCCATGGACGAACTGCACGGCACCTCAGCCATCACGACAACCTCGGACGAACCACGGATCCAATCCAATGCGGAGACCCCAATATAACCATCGGGATCGGCGGCAAGCTCGGCGCAGATATTGATAGGATCCTTAGCTTCACAGGGTGGAAAACTACGGGCCATGTCCTGTACAACATCGCGTGTGATGTAGCCTGGTCCCAACGCTGGGTCGCTAAGTAAATGAACCGCAAGATGGTCGTCGCCGTACGCATTGTCATTGCCGTTGATAAAGAAGGCCTTTGAATCGGAGGACCAAGTAAGTTCGGAGTCCACGCTTCCGACAGGTTGAACCTCGCCCACGTACCTCCCAAGTGTAGTCACCCGCAGGCGGGCTACTTCGATGTCGGGATAATCGGGAGTCGTGTCGTAGCTGACGTCAACCGCGCTAGTGCCATCTGGGGATGGAATTCGAAGTGGTCGGCAGTCATCGAAAGGACGGGTATCACACGCTACCGAGAACGTAATGCCCTTCTTCGACCATATCGGTTTGTTCGGTGTGGGCTTCGCGAAGGAGACAAGGATAAACGTGGCCAAAACCGCGGAGAAAAAGACGAGCGCAACGGCCCTTCGCAATAGGATTCACAGCGGTCTACATCATACGTAGCCGCTCCTCAACGAGCGCTACCCAAAAATATCCTTCACCTTGTCGAAGAACGTCGAATTGCGCTCCGCCGGCTTGTTCTCCACTTTCAACGTCTGCCCCAGCTGCTCCAGCAACCGCCGTTGCTCGCGCGACACCTTCGCCGGAATCACCACGCGAATACTGATGTACAAATCGCCGCGCCCGCCGTGCGGATTGGGCAGCCCCTTGCCCTTCTTACGGAAAATCTGCCCGGACTGTGTGCCCTCCGGAATTTCCAGATCCTCTTCGCCCTTCAACGTCGCCACGCGAATTTTGTCGCCCAGCGTGGCCTGCGAAAAACTGATGGGAATTTCGCAGATCAAATCCGACCCGCGCCGCTCGAAAAAGTTGTGCTCCTTCACTTCGAGAAAAATGTAAAGGTCGCCGCTCGCTCCGCCGTTCGTCCCCGGTTCGCCCTGCCCCGTCATCCGCAAACGCGTCCCCGAATCCACGCCAGCCGGCACTCCCACTTCCAAGGTGCGCTCGCGCTCGACGCGCCCCAGCCCGCGGCAGCTGATGCAAGCGTCCTTGATTGTCTGCCCTGCTCCCTGGCACGCAGGACAAGACCGCGTGATGGAAAAAAATCCCTGCGAGTAAGCCATCTGCCCGCGTCCGCCGCACGTATGGCAAGTCGTCATGCCCGTGCCAGGCTTCGCCCCCGTGCCCTTGCATGCCTCGCACAGTTCGTGGCGGCTAAGCAAAATCTTGGTAGTGACGCCCGCGGCGGCCTCTTCGAACGAGAGCGACATGTCGTAACGCAAATCCGCGCCTCGCTGCCCGCGCGCCCCTCCACGTCCGCCCCGCCGCCGCCCGCCGCCCAGCACTTCATCGAACCCAAAAAGATCGCCGAGAATATCCTGAAATTCCTCGAAGATCGTCGAATTGAATCCCGTATCGAATCCGCGATTGCCCAGCCCCGCCATTCCGTACCGGTCATACATCGAACGCTTCTGCTCGTCCGAAAGCACCGCGTAAGCCTCGGAAGCCGCCCGGAAATTGTGCTCCGCCTCTTCCTTTTTCTCCGGATTGCGATCCGGATGCCACTTCAGCGCCGCCTTGCGATACGCCGATTTAATCTGTTCCGGCGTAGCGCCACGCTCCACTCCCAAAACTTCGTAAAGATCAGTGCCGTTGCTAGCCGCCATCGTTGCTACGTCTCCGGGAAATCAAAATTGGTGTCCTGCAAGAATCGCTCAAGCCGCGCTAGATACAATCACGTCGCTCATTCTGCGCCACGCGCGCGCCTCAGTTCGCTGGCGCCGAGGCTACCCGCACCATCGCCGGCCGCAGCACGCGACCGTGAAACATATAACCCGTCTGCATCTCCCCGACCACGGTCCCCTCAGGCTGCGCAGCCGTCGGCACATTCTCAATCGCGTGATGCAGATTCGGATCGAACTGCTTCCCCACCGCTTCAATCGGCTGCAGCCCCTGCTTCGCCAGTGCGTTCCACAACTGCGTGCGAATAATTTCGAATCCCTTGCGGTATTCAGGGCTCGCGGCGCCCGACTGGCCCGCCAGCGCCAAATCAAAAGCATCCAGCACGGGCAGCACCTGCTCAATCAGCAACTCAGCACCACGATGCCGCTCCTGCGCGCGTTCTCGTTCCACGCGCTTGCGGTAATTCTCAAAATCCGCCTGCCGCCGCAGCAAAGTGTTTTGCAAATCCTGCTTTTCTTCGACCAGTTTCTGAATCTGCTCCACAGCCGACGCCTCGCCCGCAGGCAGCGCTTCCGGCGCAGCCTGGTCTGTCGCGGCATCCTCCGCCGCGCCAGCAGCAGCGGCAAATCCCGCCTCGGGAAAATCCTTGTCTTTATGTTGTTTGTGCGACGCCAAAGAAATCAGCCCCCCTCTTGCTCTTCAGAAAAAAATTGCGCCATGAACGCCACCGCCGTAATCACCCGTTCGTAGTGCATGCGCATCGGCGCCAGAATTCCCAGAGTTCCCTGCACCTGATCTTTAGATGAATACGAAGCCGAAACGATGGCCAAATGTTTCCCCGCGTTCGAAATCTTGTCCAGCCCCAGCTCCACGTGCACCGGCTCCGGTGCCTCGATGCATCCGCTCAGCAACGCGATCAACCGGTCCTTCTCTTCAATCGCCTCCAGCAATTCCCGCAATTGCTCCGGATTCGTGAAATCCGGCGAAGAAGCAATCTGCGCCGCGCCATCCACATAAATCTTACGATCTGCCACATCGCCCAAAATGCTCGGGTCGCACAAAATCAACGCAGTGCCCGCCAGTTGCCCGTACTGCTCGCGATCCTGCTCCAACTGCTTCCGCAAGTCCGCGCGCATCGCCTCCAGCGTCCAGCCAATGTAATGCCGGTTCAAATATTCCGAGGTGCGATCCACCTCTTCCTGCTTGAATGGCCGTTCCGGACGCAACAATTTGTCCCGCGTCACTCCCCCACCCGATATCAAAATCACCAGCACGCGCCCATCCGGCAGCAGCAGAAAACGCAAATGCTCCACCACGCTCCGCGCCAGCGGTGGCGCGATAAAAATTCCCAGCCCGCGCGAAACCGCCGCCAGCACATGGCTCGCGCGTTCCATCACCGCCTCCGGAGTCTGCGCCGCGGCAAGCTCGCGCCGAATCCACAGCAAATCCGCCGGACTGGCCGTAGCCTGCGCAGCCACCTGCTCCACAAAAAACCGATAAGCCGCCGCAGTCGGGACCCGCCCCGCCGAAGTGTGCGGCTGGAACAGCAAGCCCGCATCCTCCAGGTCCGCCATCACGTTGCGCACCGTAGCCGAACTCAGCGGCTCGATATGCCGGTGCACAATGCTCCGCGATGAAACGGGCTCCCCCGTCTCGATGTACGCGCGCACCACGTCCGTCAGTATCTGCTGGTGGCGTTTCTGTTGTAACACCGTTGGACTCATGACCTTCCGCCGACAACAAGCCGGCACCGCACTTGCTGGCCCGCGCCGTTACACAACCATCCTGATTTTAGTGTAGTCGCTGCGCCGCAACCCGTCAACTTGCCCCCAAAAAGCAGTCGCGCAACGCGCACATCCTATTGGCGGCCCTCGTCTCGCGTCCACGCCACTGTCACAGCGCCACGCCCCATAAATTCTTTCAGAAACGAAACTTGCGCCCCCCTCCCCTCGTATCATATCGTGTACGCGCTGTTGCCCCTGGTGCGTGCCCCTAAAAGCGCTTCACGTGTGGGAGGATGGATGCAATTGACGAAAGTGTTTGCACTCGCCGCGGTCTCGGCAATATTCTGCGGCCCAATTTTTGCCCAAGCCACCGCACCAGCGCCGAAAGCCGCCGCCGAATCAACGGACGCCGCAAAGAAAACGCTCTCTATCCGCGTAGTCGCCTATCAGATCGAAGCCAAGCTCGATCCCACCAAACACACCATCGCCGCAAGCGAAACTCTCACCTATAAAAATCTCACCGGACAGCCTCAGCAAACCTTCCCCTTCCATCTCTACCTCAACGCTTTCCAACCGCAGTCCACTTTTATGACCGAAGTCCGCCGCAGCGGCACGCGCGGCAGCGGCCCCGACTCCGACTGGGATCCAAAACATTTCGGCTCCATCACCATTGACAAACTAGAAGTCGCAGGCGCCGGCGACCTGACAGACAAACTGCAATTCATTCAGCCCGATGATCACAACACCGAAGACCGCACCGTGGTGCAAATCACGCTGCCGAAACCCATCGCCCCCGGCGCATCCGTCGAATTCCACATCGCCTTCCACGACGTGCTTCCCAAAGTCGTCGAACGCACCGGCTACGCCCACGATTTCGACATGGTCGGGCAATGGTTCCCCAAAGTCGGCGTCTGGTGGAAAAATGCCTGGAACTGCCATCAATTTCACGCCAACACTGAATTTTTCGCGGACTTCGGCACCTTCGACGTAAAAGTCACCGTGCCGCAAAATGAAATCGTCGGCGCCGGCGGCGACCTCGTCTCCACCGCGACGAATTCCGACGGCACCAAAACACTCACCTACCATTCCGAAGACGTCCACGATTTTTCCTGGACCGCCAGCCCCAGCTTCACAGTCGTGGAAGACTCCTGGACCGGCAGCCAAGGCCCAGTAAAAATTCATTTATTGATGTCGCCAGGCCATGAGTCTTCGGCGCAGCGCTACATCACCGCCGTAAAAGGCACGCTGCGCCTCTTCGACGAATGGTATGGCCCCTATCCCTACGATCGCATCGCCATGGTTGATCCTCCTCACGGCGGAGCCGATGCCGGCGGCATGGAATATCCCACCCTGATCACCCTCGGCACAGCCGTGCACATGCCGCAAGGCGTGCTCGCTCCGGAAGTCGTCACCGAACACGAATTCGGCCACCAATATTGGTACGGCATGGTCGCGACCAACGAATTCGAAGAAGCTTGGCTCGACGAAGGCATCAACAGCTACACCGAAGTGAAAGTGATGGACGCGCTTTACGGCAAGAATACATCCGTGCTGAATTTTCCCTTCGCGCAAATGGGCGAGTCCGGTTTGCAGCAGATCAGTTATCTCGCCGATCCTGCGAAGGATCCCCTCTCCCGCTACGCTTGGCAGTTTTACAACAACAATTCCTACGGCGGCGTCACCTATGGCAAGACGGCCACCATGCTGCTCACTCTGGAAAAAGTAATCGGCGAAGACACCCTCCGCCAGGCTCTGCACACTTATTTCATGCGCTACCGTTTTACCCATCCCACTGGCGAAGATTTTCTGAAGACCATCGAGGAAGTTTCCGGCAAGGACCTGCGCTGGTATTTCAATCAGGCCGTTTATGGCACGCAGGTTTTGGATTACTCGCTCGCCGACGCCCATTCGGATCCGCTGAAGTGGTGGGAAACCTCGGCCCATGGCCCGAAGAAAAACGACAAGGATGAGGTGTATCGGACCTACGTGACCGTGGTTCGCAAGGGCGATTTCCAATTTCCCGTGGACCTCGACGTTAAATTCGACGACGGTTCCACCGCCACCGAACACTGGGACGGTCAGGATCGCTGGATCCGCTATCAATACGATCGCAAAGCCAAAATCGTCTCCGCGCAAATTGACGCGCACAACCAAATCACCATGGACCGCGATTATTTCAATAATAGTTACACCGAAGATTCAAACCCACGCGCGGCCCACAAGCTAAGAAACATCTGGGTCTTCGCCAGCGAATGGCTCTCGCAACTGCTGGCCTGGCTCACGTAACGGAACGAACGGAAGGGCGGGGCTTCAGCCCCGCCGTCGGTCTGCGAAAAAGCACGGGGCTTTAGCCACTGAAGTAACAAAGCTGCAGCCGCACGAAACTTGCAGCAAAGTGTCACCGCAATCGAAGGAGCAAGTCGAATGGCTGAAACAAATCGCGGCACATTTTTTTCGGGCGCCGGGCTGGTGTGGAAATGGCAACGCCTGGTGTGGTGGCTCTTCGTCGTCTGCCTGATTTTCGGCTTGTTCTCGACTTACGAAATGACAGAGCGCGCTTCGTCGCTTCTAGACAACAGCGTGGCCGCGCAGCGCCTGGTGAATGGCTTCGACTTCTCCTCGTTCGTCACCCTGCAACAATTGCCGGACTCGCCGCTCGAAATTCAGCAACACAACATCGCACATTTTTCATTGCTCTTCGTGGTGTTCATGCTGTTCGCGACAGGCGGCATCCTCGCTGCCTACCTCCTCGGCGAAAAACCCACAACCACGGCATTCTTCGAAGCCGCTGGCCACCACTTCTGGCGCTTCTTCCGCCTGCTGATTTATCTCGTCATCGTATTGCTGCCCATCGCCGGCGTGGCCGCCGCCACCAATGCGATCTACACACATGTTCAGGACACATCCATATCTCCCTACCCCGCCGACCATTTCGCCGAAGCCGCCGCCGTGATTATTCTGCTGCTCCTGATCATCGTGCGCGTGTGGTTTGACATGGCCCAAGTCATCGCCGTCGCCGACGACGAAAAGAAAATGCATCGCGTTCTACGCCGCGCCTTCACCCTGTTCCGCCGCAATTTTTTCTCGCTCCTGTGGCTCTACCTGCGCGTCAGCATCATCGAGTGGCTGCTCTTCGCCTTGGGCCTGCACATCTGGATGTTCCACCTGCATCCGCAATCGGTTGTCGTCGCATTCCTCCTAAGCCAGCTGATGATTCTCACGTGGATCGGGACGCGCCTCTGGCAAAGAGCCAGCGAAGCCATCTGGTACCGCAATTACCAAGCCAACCAAGCCCAAGCACCGGTCTGGACTCCGCCGCCGGCGCCGATGTATATGCCAGCCGCCGCCGAGCCGCAACCGTGATCGCCTAACCGCGCGCCCATCGAGCGCGCGCTTTACGGTTCAGTCACCGAGGCCCGCTTACGATCCGGGAGGTTCTTATGCGCATCTCGCACGCAGCAGCCCCGTACGCTCGCGTGACTCTTCTCTTCCTGCTATGCGCCTTCTTCTCCGCGCAAATGAAAGCACAAAGCCGGGCGGCCACGCCAAAGTCTCCTGGCAATTTTCTCGACGTGGACGGTTCGAAAATTTATTACGAAGAATGTGGCGCGGGCGCCGAAGCCGTGGTCCTAATCCACGATGGCATCGCCGATTCACTGGTGTGGGACGGCGTCTGGCCCGCTTTCTGCAAGCAGTTCCATAGCGTTCGCTACGATCGCCGCGGTTACGGCCGCTCCCCCGCCACCACCGTCATCTACACGGAAACGGACGATCTGTTCGCGCTCTTGCGCCATCTGCAGATCAAGCGCGCGATGCTCGTCGGCAGCTCGCATGGCGGCGCGCTAGCGATTAACTTCACTCTTGATCATCCGAATCTTGTCGAGGAACTGGTGCTGGTGGGCGCCGTGGTGGATGGCTACGGATTTTCCGATCAGTTTCTGCTTCGCGGCTTGAAGAATAACGAGCCCGGAGAGAAGGACATCGCTCGCTTGATCGCGAATTGGGCAAATGACAAATACCTTCTCGCCGCCGATCATCCGGAGGCGAAAATGAAGTTGCAGGCCATCCTTACGGCAAATCCTCAGGATCTGACGCATGACGATCTGCCCAGGCCCACGCGGCCGGCCGTCGCGCGTCTTTCCGAAATTCATGCGCCCACTCTGATTCTGGTCGGCGACCAGGACATCCCAGACGTGCACGCACATGCCGGCGTCATCGAAAACGGTATTTGGAATTCGCGCCGCGTCGTCGTCGCGGATACCGGCCACCTGATGTACCTCGAGAAGCCGGATGAGTTCAGCCACATCGTGCTTACCTTCATACAAGCCAACCAATACTAGTCTGGTTCGCCGCTCGCGCTCGATTTTGACTTTGTAGCGGCCGCCTGCTTTTGCTTTTTGGGCGGGCGTTTTTGATTTGCTTTTGCCTTCGCATTTGTAGCGTATGACGCTCTCCGTTCACGAACGCGCCACCCTCGCCACACCAAATTGCGCCCCATCGAGTAGTAAACTATCCCTCGCCACACGGAGGCAGTCTTTGCCCCAACCACACGTCGAATACTTACACCGCCTCGTATCCCGCCAAAAAACCGTCGCCGCCAAGGACGCTCTGCACAAACAAATCGGAAACGCCAAACTCGCAACGGTCGTACTCGCGCTCATCCTCCTATGGCTCGCGCTGAAGGTCGAAATCATTTCCACATACTGGCTCGTCATTCCCGTCGCGCTCTACATCGCGCTCTCCCTTGCGCACGAATTCGCTCTGCGCGCTCTCGCACACGCGCGCACCGCCGTCGCCTTCTACCAGCGCGGCATCGCTCGCATGGAAGACCGCTGGTCCGGCACCGGCGCATCCGGCGAACGCTTCCGCAATCCCAAACACGTATACGCCGACGATCTCGACATCTTTGGCACCGGCTGCCTCTTCGAACTCCTCTCGACTGCCCTGCTTCCGATGGGCGAAGATCGCCTCGCGCAATGGCTCACCGCCGCGTCCCCGGTGCCTACCATTCACGAAAGACACAGAGTCATCGTCGAACTCCGCGACAAACTCGATCTGCGCGAGGAGTTGGCGCTGCTCGGCGAAGATCTGAAAGTGCGCCTCGATCCGCGCTCCCTCGAAAACTGGGCCGAGACTCCGCCGCAACTTCCCGCGGGTCCGTGGCGAATCGTCTCCGCAGTTCTGGCGATTTTCGCCGCGGCCACTACGATCTATTTGCTGGCAACGCTGAGGCTCTGGCCGCTCGCAATTGTGCTGGCGCTCGAAGTTCTCATTCTTCTCTGGTTGCGCGAGCGCGCCGAAAAAGTGGTCTCGAGCCTAGCGTGCAACGCCGAAGGCCTGGGCCTCTTCGCGGACATTCTGCGTCGCCTCGAACGCGAGCCATTCGCATCGCCGCGCCTGCAAGCCTTCGCTGCCGACCTAAAAAGTGGCAGCCGATCCGCATCTCGGTCTGTGCGCCAGCTGGCAAACATCGTTTATTGGATTGACGCGCGCGAAGATCTGCTAGGGCGCCTGCTGCAACTGCCGATGCTTTACACGGTGCAATGCGCGTTCGCAGCGGAATCGTGGCGCAAACTCTACGGCGGCAAATTGGGCGCCTGGGCCGATGTCGCTGCGGAGATGGAAGCACTGCTTTCGTTTGCGAGCTACTCCTACGAACATCCCGACGATCCCTTCCCGGAATTTATTGAACAAATATCAGGTGCGCCCGCTATTTTCCTGGGCGAAGAGCTCGGCCACCCATTAATCCCGTCAGCCGATTGCGTGCGCAACAATGTGCAGCTTGACGCGCAAACCCGCGTCCTGCTCGTGAGCGGTTCAAACATGTCCGGCAAAAGCACCTTCCTGCGCACCGCCGGAATCAATGCGGCGCTGGCGCTCGCCGGCGCCCCCATTCGCGGCAAGTCTCTGCGCATGACGCCCATCCAGCTCGGTACCAGCATTCGCCGTGTGGACTCGTTGCAGGAGCATCGATCGAGTTTCTTCACCGAAATCCTGCGCATCCGCGATGTGTTCGAGCTGACGGAAAAATCCCGGCGGATACTGTTCCTGTTCGATGAACTGCTGGAAGGCACCAACTCGCACGATCGCCGCATCGGTGCAGATGGCCTGCTGCGCGCTTTGCTAGAGCGCGGAGCGCTAGGTATCGTCACCACCCACGACCTGGCGCTAACAGAGATCGAGCAAGTATTGCCCGGCGCCATTCGCAACGTGCATTTTCAAGATTACCTCGAGGAAGGAAAAATGCGCTTCGACCACAAACTACGCAACGGCGTGGTAGCCAAAAGCAACGCCTTGGAACTGATGCGCCTAATCGGCCTAAAAGTCTAGCGCCCGTCCTGGGAGCGCCATTCTCCCGATTGGCGCTTTTGACCCCGTCTTTGAATGTGCAGCGGCCGGTCCCGCGACGCGGGACCGGGCAGTCGTCGACGTCGGTTCGCCGTCGCCTTTCTCTGCGCCCTCTGCGCGTGTGCGGTAATCCTTGCCGTTACATTTTCCGGTGCAAGGGCTTATGCATTATCAATCTGCGCGCGCTGCAACCGATCCGAATAATCAATGTAAACCGTCTTCCACTCCGAATAAAAATCCAGCGCCGCCTCGCCCGATTCGCGATGTCCGTTGCCGGTGTTCTTGATCCCGCCAAACGGCAAATGTGTCTCGGCGCCAATCGTCGGTGCATTCACATAAACGATCCCCGTCTGCAGATCGCGCTGTGCCCGGAAGGCGTTATTCACATTGCGCGTGTAAATTGCCGCGGACAATCCATATTTCACGCCATTCGCGATATCCAGCGCCTCATCGAAATCCTCAAACGGAATCACCGCCACCACTGGCCCGAAAATTTCTTCCTGTGCGATGCGCATATTCGGAGAGCAATCCGTGAACACGGTGGGTTCGTGGAACCAGCCGCGTCCCCACGCCCCGCTCTCGAGACGATGGCCGCCCGTCGCGAGCTTCGCCGTCTCGTCCTTGCCGATCTGCACGTACTTCATCACCGTGTTCAACTGCTGCTCGTTGATGCACGGCCCCATATCCGTCGAAGGATCCAGTCCGTCGCCAACTTTCAGCGCTTTCACCCGCGCCACAAATTTTTCGACGAATTCGCCATACACTTTCTTGTGCACGGCCACGCGGCTAGCCGCCGTGCAACGCTGCCCGCTGGTCCCGAACCCGCCCCACACCGCGCCATCCACCGCCAGATCCAAATTCGCGTCGTCCATCACGATGATGATGTTCTTGCCGCCCATTTCCAGATGACATTTCTTGAAAGAAGGCGCGCAAGCCGTGCTCACAATGCGCCCTACATCCGTCGAGCCGGTAAAACTCACCAGTCCCACATCTTTATGATTCAGCAACGGCGCGCCAGCCTCCGGACCATCGCCGAAAACCACGTTCATCACGCCGCGCGGCAGCCCAGCCTCGCTCAGCACCTGCATTAAATTGTAAGTGGATAGCGGCGTATCTTCCGCCGGCTTGATTACCACCGTATTTCCCGTCACCAGCGCCGGCATCGCTTTCCACGAAGGAATCGCCATCGGAAAATTCCACGGACAGATCAGTCCGGCCACTCCCACCGGCGTGCGCACCGACATTGCGAATTTGTTCGGCAATTCCGACGGCGTCGTCTGCCCAAATTGCCGTCTTCCCTCCCCGGCCATCAGGTAGGTCATATCAATTGCTTCCTGCACATCGCCGCGCGTTTCCGCCAGCACTTTGCCCATCTCGCGCGTCATGTCGCGCGAATAATCTTCCTTGCGCTCGATCAAAATCTCTGCCGCGCGATACAAAATTTCCGCGCGCTTCGGCGCAGGAGTCAGCCGCCATTTGTCGTAAGCACCTTTGGCCGCGTCAATCGCCAGGTTCACGTCCTCTTCGGTCGAAGCCGGGAACATGCCGACCAGTTCCCCCGTGTTCGCGGGGTTGCGATTTTCAATCGCCTTGCCGCTGCGCGCTTCTACCCACTCGCCATTAATGAAGTTCTTGAAAACCTTGGGCCTGGCTGGTGTTGCCATGCGAATTCCTCCGTAAGCTCGGTAATACCGACCGCAATTTTTGCGATATCGCTATTCGATGCAGCGCCGATTCCGGGGACTCAGAGTAGCAAGCCCCCATCCACCCAGTCAACGAGCGGCGGTCTTGGCGGAAGAGGCTATGACCGCCGAATGTAAAGGATGTCCTGATAACGCTCGGTAACCGTTGTCATGAGACAGCGTTTGGGAACATAGCGGATCCACGATCAATCCGGTCCAGACCATTCAAGGCTAACCCCTGCGTCGTCCGTGTTTTGCCTCCTCTTCGCCTCCGCCGCAACTTTCCGGTGGCTGGCGTGTTTCACTACTAGACGCCACCCAGAGTTTCCGGGAGGCGGCGGAAACAAAGGCGTTATAGACCTAAAGGCTTTACGGGCTCAGAAGGGGCCCAAATATGAAACACCTCGTGAAATACTTAATGGTCTTTGCAGTGCTTGGAACCGCGTTGGCTCTAGCGCCTAACGCTCATGCTCAGGGCGTCGCAATCGGCGTCGGCGTCGGTCCGGACTACGGAGACCCAGCTCCCGTCTGCGCGTACGGTTACTACGGCTACTACCCATATGCTTGCGCTCCTTACGGTTACTACGACCCCAGCTACTTCTCCGGTGGTGTCTTCATCGGAGCGGGCCCCTGGTACCACGGCGGCTACTACGGACGTCCTGGCTATTGGGGACGGCCCGGTTATGGCGGCGGCTACGGCTGGCGCGGCGGTAATGGCTGGCACGGCGGTAATGGTTGGCAGGGTGGCAATGGTTGGCAGGGTGGTAATGGTTGGCACGGGAACGGCTACGTCGGACACGGCGCAGCAGCCGGCGGCTACCGAGGCGGCACGTCACATGTAGCGGTCGGCGGTGGATTCCGCGGTGGCGCAGCTCACGGCGGTGGCAGCTTCCATGGTGGTGGGGGCGGCGGCTTCCACGGTGGTGGTGGAGGCGGCGGCTTCCACGGTGGTGGCGGCGGACACAGCGGTGGCGGTCACGGCGGCGGGCATCGGTAATCCGCGGTCGTAGGTTGAAAGACTCAAGCCATAGGCAACACAAGCCCATCCTTCCCAAAGTTCCTCCCGGGAAGGATGGGCTTTTTATTTTCCGGCGTTGCTACCGATCGCCGAGCCTGTCGTGCGTGGCAGGGCTTCGAGCGCTTTCCACGCGTGGCAAAGTTTGCACAATAATTATGCTTTACGTAACGCGTACTTTCTGTTACACTTGACCCGTGATCGTCAGTTTTCGTGACAAGCGGACCAGGGACTTCGCTGCAGGTAAACGCGTGAAGTCTTTCGCTGCTGTTGAGCGCTCGGCGCGGATGAAGCTCGATCGTTTGCAGGCTGCCACTTCCCTTCGCGACTTGGCTGCACTGCCTGGCAATCGTTTCGAGTCGCTGCCGGGCGAACGCCGAGGGAAGTACAGCATTCGCATAAACGATCAGTGGAGAATTTGTTTCGAGTGGCCCAGCCGAGCGCAGGGGCCATCAAACGTCGAGATTGTTGATTATCACTAGGAGGATTATTACCGTGGCCATCACCGCAATTCATCCCGGCGAACACTTAGCAGAGGAACTGGATGCGCTGGACATTAGCGCTGCGGAACTGGCACGCCAGCTCCGTGTCCCGACCAACCGCGTGACGCAAATCCTGAACGGGACGCGGAGCATCACCGGCGATACGGCATTGCGCCTCGCTCATTTCTTTGGCACCAGCGCCCAGTTTTGGCTCAATCTGCAGAGTCTCTACGATTTGCGGCTCGCTGAAGAAAAAGCCGGAAAATCTATTAAGATGCTGCCGACGCTGAAACGGCAGGAGTCCGCGTCCGCGTAAAGTTTCGCCAACCCAGCGCTCCTCTCTTGAAGCGATGAACGCTCTGATTTTTTCCTCTCGGCATTTCGTATCGTTTCGTCGTTTCATCATTTTGCCGAGGTCGCATCTCCTTCCAGGGCGGCGCGGGGCCAGCCGGTAGTCCAATCGATCGTTGAGATTTGCAGGAACGGGTGGCCGGTGTTGGCGTCGTAGGCGTGGAATACGATGATGTCGCCAGTTGGCTGCTGCAGGATGGATTCGCCGCCTGGACCTAGCCAGCGGGCGTTCCCTGTTAGCAGCGAAGCGCCGCCGCCGTGCAGCATCGGCCTGCCGTCTGCGTCCACGTACGGGCCAGCCACATCGTGAGAGCGGCCTACCATGGTGCGGTAATTGCTTTTTGTTCCGCGACAGCAGAGATCGAAGGAGACGAACAGATAATAATAATCGGCGTGATGGACTATGAAGGGAGCTTCAATCGCTTGCCAATCTGCGGGCAATCCGGGCGGCGCAGGTGGGGGATTTTCGGGGCGTTCGCGGCTAGCTAGTGAGTAGAGCTTGGTGTCCTGCGGTGAAAGCTTTCCTGTGGCGGCGTCGAGGCGGCGCATTTTTATTCCGCTCCAGAAACTTCCGAAACTAAGCCATGGCGTTCCGGCGGAATCGAAGACGATGTTGGGATCAATAGCGTTGAAGTCGTCGCTGGCCAAGGATTTCAACACCAGGCCTTCGTCCGACCAGTGAAAATCGGGGCTGGATTGGTCGAGGGTTTTGTTCGTGACCAGGGCGATGCCAGAAGTATTTTTCCCGAAGGCCGAGAAGGCGTAGTACACGTGATATTTCCCGTTGAAGTAGGAAATATCCGGCGCCCAGAGGTCTTTGGTTTCCGGGCTTTCTTTCTGGATCCAGTCTGGGATTGCGGCGAACACGGCGCCACAGCGTTTCCAGTGTGCTAGATCGTTGGAGCAGCGCATCGGAAGTTGCGCGTGCGGACCCTTTTCGGTGGCAGTGCCGAACAAATACCAAGTGCCGCCCTGCTTGATGATCGAAGGGTCGTGGACGCCTTCAACGTCACCTTCGACGCGATAGATGTGCGGGGATGGCGCCGTTTGCGCCGCAGCCAGCGCGCCAGAAAAAAGCATTGTGGCCATCGCTAGAATCTTTGCGCTGCTGGTGCAGTTCCTCATAATTTCGGCGTACCTCAGCGCGTTGGGCATCTTGAGCGAGCCAGGTTATACCATGGGGAACTTGGGAATTATTGCTCCGGATGGAGACGCGACCGGTAGCCGGCGGAATGCGAAAAGTGCGCGCCGGACGATCTTCGGTGGGGCCTTGAATGGTGCGTCTTGCGACGTCATGATGTGTTCTTTTTTCCTCAAAAATGTGCGATTAGAAGCGAGTGCTGTTGTTTGTTTTCAATTGTTTACGGTGATTTCTAATCGCTGGGCTGTCGATTAGAAATTCCGCGGTCGTTACGATTTGTACGTAGTTTTGCGTACAGCAGAGAGGGGTGTGTTGGAGAGGCGAGTAAGTTCGCGAGTGGCTGACCGGGCTGGTCGTTTCCCCTGGCGGCGTGATTTGATCTCGCGATTCGGTAGCGCGATAGCTGGGCGGTATTCTTGGGAGCCGCGACGCTGGTTCGAGGCCGTGCTCGTGCGGCGGATTGTGGAGATTTTTCATTTTTTTATTCCTGCTGCAGGTTAACACGGGAAGGGCGAAGGCGCAGCTCTACGTTCGGACAGAACTGGTACAGAACTAGTACTTACTGGCTTGGAATTTTATTGGAGGATGAGATTGGTTGTCTTGGTGGAGGATTGCGTTGGGATGGTGGTTGCTTGATAAGGACGGCATGCGGCGAAAACACGGAGGGCCGGGCTGAAAGGACGTATGCTTGGAATTGAGGAGCCGCCGCCATGAGCAAACTTTGGGAGAAGATTTCGACGATCGGTGGGAACGCGTCGCCCGAAAAGTCCGAGGCGAAGGAAGCGGTTGCGCAGCCTGGGGACAAAGTTATGCACCGGGCTTCGGGTGCGCACGGGGTGGTGACCGCGGTCGAAACGATTGGCGGCACTTTGACCCTTTCGGTGGAATGCACGAACGGTCGCATGTTGCGTGGGTTGGACCGCAAGGAATTCGCGTTTGAGGGCGACGCGGGGTACACGGCTCCGCCTGTGGGGACGTTTGCCGCGGCGCCGGTCGGGGCGGCAGCGGAGCCGATGCCGAAGATTGAAGGCGAGATTTCTGGCGAGTCTCTTTTGGAGAAACTTAGCTGAGGTAGTTCCGCGTTTTCGTGCCTGCGCTCGACTGATTCAGATTTGGAATCACGTCAAAAACCCAGCCTTTTGCAGTGATCACAATCCCGGGTTGACTAAATACAGATGTGTCGTATTGCGGTAATTCCAGTCCGCGTAAAGTCATCACGGGGCTACAGCATCCAGCCGCCGGTTACGTTGATTACTTGGCCGGTGATGTAGTCTGCTCCGTCGGAGGCGAAGAATTTTACCGCGGCGGTAACGTCTTCGGAGCTGGGAGGACGGCCCATGGGGGATCTTGCGTCGCGGATGCGGCGGGCTTCGTCGGCGGTTAGTTCGCGTTCGTCAATATTGGAGGGGTTGATTACGTTAACTGTGATGCCGTTTTTGGCTTCTTCTATGGCTAGCGAGCGCGAGAAGCTGACCACTGCGGCTTTGGCGGCTGCGTAGGCGCTGATAGTTCCCTGCCCGAAGGCTCGTTCGGCGCCCACTGCTCCGAGGTTGATGATGCGGCCCCAGTGTTGGCGGCGCATGGCTGGGAGGGCGGCTTTGCTGGCGTGGAAGACGCTGTACAGATTGGAGGCGATTACTTTTTGCCATTCGTCGGCGCTGGTGTCGGCCACGAGCTTCCAATTAAATTCACCCACGTTGTTCACCAAGATGTCGAGGCGGCCGAAGCGTTCCAGGACGGCGTCTATCAGGAATTGGACTTTCACCGGATCAGTGGCGTCGGCTTCCACTGCGAAACATTCGGCGCCTTGGGCTTGGAGCGTGCGCAGCGTGGTTTGAGCTGCGGTTTTATTGGCGCGGTAGGAGATGGCGATGCGGACGCCTTCCTGGGCTAGTCCTTGGGCGATGCCTTTGCCGATGCCTCGGCTGCCGCCGGTGATTAGGGCGGTGCGATTGCGTAGTGGCACGATAGCTCCTGGGTTTTGACGGGGTAAGTATAATCGGTTTTTTGAAAATTGTGGTGGGGGTAACGGAGAGGAAATCAAAATCACCACTGATGAACACAGGTGAACACAGATAACGGCGATGATGAAGACGAGCGAAGAGAAAGGCGGAAAGATTGAACGCAGAGTGTGCAGAGATCGGACCGCTGAGGGCGCAGAGAAAACCAACGGCAACGACGCCCGCCTAAAAAGCAAAAGCAGGCGGCCGCTACAAGGTCAAAATCAAATTCAACGGCTGAGAGCCGGCGGGACGCCGGCGCTACGAAGGGCACCGTGAAGCGGCGCCCGTGATCGCGCAAGTGCTTAGCCCATGCGGGCGACTACTACGGTGATGTCGTCGGCTTGTTCGGCTGTGCCGGCCCATTGTTCTGCAGCGGCTATCAGGTTTTCTGCGATTGGCTGGGGGTGGAGGCTGCGCTGGCGGAGGACTTCTTCGCGGAGGCGGGCGACACCGAATTCTTCGCCGTAGACATTTTCGGGTTCGGTCAGGCCATCGCTGAAGGCTACGAAGAGGCTGCCGGGTTCGACTTTTATTGTGCCTTGGGTGAATTGGCAGTCTTCGATCAGGCCTACCACTGTGCCGCCTTGGCTCAGTTCCTGCACGTTTGTGCCATTCACGAAAAATGGAGCTAGATGCCCCGCGTTTGTGTACGTCAAGGTGCGGGCGGCTACGTCGTAAACGGCGTAGAAAAATGTGGCGTAGCGATCATCCGAAGTGTTGCGGAAGAGATGGCGATTCAGGCGGGCGACTAACTCGGCTGTTCCGCTGACGCCATCGAATCCGGCGTGGCTGCGCAACGTGGCTTGGAGGCTGGCCATTAGCAGGGCGGCGAAAATGCCTTTGCCGCTGATGTCGGCCAGGGCTATGCCTACTGTGTTGGTGCCGGTGCGGATGAAATCGTAGTAGTCGCCGCTGACAACGCGGGCGGGGCGGCAGATGGCGGCGAGTTCCAGGCCGGGGAGCGTGGGGAGCACTTGGGGGAAGAGCTGAGCTTGCACTTCGCGGGCGATCACGATTTCGTTTTCTAGTTTTTGGCGTTTGCTTTGTTCTTCGATTAGTTCGGCGATGGAACTGGTCATTTCGTTGAAGGATTCGCCGAGCGCGCCGAGCTGATCGCGTTGGTGGACGCGGACGCGCTGGGTGAAATCGCCGCGGCGGACGTGGAGCGTGGCTTGGTAGAGATCGTCAACGGATGAGGTAATCGTGCGGGTGAGGACGAAGCCGGTGGCGAGTCCGGCGATGCCCAGGAGCAGGAAAATTACGGCGGCGGCTATGAGCAAAATTTCCAGGACGGGGCCGACGTCGCCGACGGAAGTGAAGAGGCGGCGGTTGAGCGCTGAGGCGCGGATGCCGAAGGAGGCGAAGACAGCGGCTGGCGCGTCGGGAGGTTGGGGGCCGACGTGGGCGAGTTCGATGGTGGAGACGCCGCTGATGCGAACGTCGGCCCAATTTTGCGGCGGGCCCAGGGTGCGGCGGCGGCTGGCGATTTGTTCGCCGGGGATGAAAACGTGGCCGTTGAAATTGAGCGAGATGCCGGAGGGGTTTGTTTCGCCGCCGGGGCGGAGCGGGATTATGGCGATGGGGCCGAACTCGGATGCGAAGCTATCAAGGAATGCGGAATTTAGTGGCGTCGCGACTACCAGGTTGAACGGACCTGCTGGGCCGTTTTTGAGGACGGCTGCGGCGATCCAGATTCTTTTGTCAATTTCTACCAAGCCGGCGAAATGTTGGCCGTCTTGAGATTGCTGCTGGATGACGCGTTGGCCGCGATTGGGGAAGACGCGGAGGTCGGGCCATTCGCGGCGTTCGGCTTCGATTAGATTGGCTACGCCGGGGCGCTGGAGGATGGATTCGCTCGCGGGCTCGGCGCCGTGGGCTGCTTCCATTTCTACCGCGCCGGCCAGGGCATCGGCATCAGCGGCGATGGTGCTGATGCGTTCTTGGAGATCGTCGTGAAAGAGGTGGGCGCCGAGTTGGAGGTAGAGACCGTAAGTGGCCAGGCCTGCCATCGAGAGGAGAAGGATTACTGGGACGACGGCAATGAAAACGTAAGTGACGATCAGGCGATTGCGGAGGGTCCACATGAAGCGGTTACGGAGCCACGGGATCAAGCGGACGAAGAGGTAGACTGCGGAAAGGAAGGCCAGGAAGGTGAGGAAGCCGGTGAATGGGATTGTGGCGCCGAGAATTAGTGCTACACGGGCGAGGATGTCGATGACGACGATTGCGGTGGCGATAATGTCCAGCGGCGAGATGCGGCGCAGGAGGAGGACCAGGCGGCGAGGGGAGAGTCGAGTCACTTTGGTATGCGTTTTAGCGTTAGAAGAATAGCTGAGGTGGGGGCGTTAGGGAAGGTGGGTTGAGGCGCCTACGAATCAGGAGGACGGCGGGTCCAAGAACTGCGGATACCAACCATCACAGGGAATCAACATCTCGCGAGTGTGTTGGCGAAAAGCAGATCCCTACACTGCGTCCCGCGCCCGCCAAACTGCGGCGGGAAAGAAAAAGCGCGGGACTACGTTCGGGATGACATGTGCTTTAATCCGGGCGAAACGCGGGCACGGCGTAGTGGGAAAATTCGAAGAGAGATCCTTCACCCGCTTCGCGAGTTCAGGATGACGACGCGCACTAATCTGAGTGAAATAAATTAGAGAGCGCTGCGATCGTTTTGTTGGACTCGGCTGTGGTGGCGGCTGTAGCCGAAATAGACGAAGAGGCCGATTACCAGCCAGATGATGAGGCGGGCCCAATTGACCCAGCCCAGTTTGTACATCATGTAGCCATTGAAAAGAATGCCGAGGATGGGGACCAGCGGGACCCAGGGCGTGCGGAAGGGACGCGGTTGATCGGGATTGGTCTTGCGCAAAACCATGATGGAGATGCAGACGATGATGAAAGCGAAGATCGTGCCGATGTTGACCATTTCACCGATGATGTTGATGGGAGTGATGCTGCCGATGACGGCGGCGATCAGGCCTACGAGAATTGTATTTTTGTACGGGGTGCGGAATTTGGGATGAATTGCGGCGAAAAATTTTCTGGGGAGCAGGCCGTCGTTGGCCATGGAGTAGAGGACGCGAGTTTGGCCGAGGAGCATGACTAGCATGACGCTGGTGAGGCCGGCGAGTGCTCCGGCGGTGATCAGGTAGGAAGCTTTGGTTAAGCCGCGATCGAGAAAGGCTACGGCGAGCGGGGCTTCGATATTGATTTCTTTCCAGGGGACCATGCCGGTGAGGACAGCGGCGACCAGGATGTAGAGGACGGTGCAGAGAATCAGCGAGGCGATGATGCCGATGGGCAAGTCGCGCTGCGGATTTTTGGCTTCCTGCGCGGTGGTGGAAACGGCGTCAAAACCGATGTAGGCAAAAAATATGTAGGCCGCTCCCCTGCCGATGCCACCGAAACCCATGGGCGCGAAACTGGCCCAATCGGTGCCCCAGTTGGCGGGACTGATATAACGCATGCCGAGGAGGATAACGAAGAGTACGACGGCAACTTTGATGATAACTATGGTGGCGTTGAAGGAGGCGCTTTCCTTGATGCCGATCACCAGGACGGCGGTGATGATCAGGGCGATGAGAAATGCCGGAAGATTGAAACCGAATTCGACGCCGAAGAGGACGGGGGCGGCGACCAGATCATGAGCGCGTTGCAGGAGTTCGGGAGGCTGCGCGGTGATGATGTCTCCCACGCGCCTGAGAAATTCCTGGGAGCCCATGACGAGGGAAGGATCGGAAGCATGGGCCATCTGGCGGGCGATGATGTTTTCCGCGGTGACGAGTGCGGTCCAGTGGTCGTAGGCTAGCCAAAGCGGCATTTTCAGATGAAAAATTTTGAGGAATTCGATGAAGTGATTGGACCAGCCGGAGGAGACGGTACTGGCGCCCATGGCGTATTCCAGAGTGAGGTCCCAGCCAATGATCCAGGCGACCAGTTCGCCGAGCGCGGCGTAGGCGTAGGTGTAGGCGCTGCCTGCTAGCGGAATCAGCGCGGCGAATTCGGCGTAGCAGAGACCCGCGAAGGCGCAGCCGAGGCCGGAAATGATGAAGGATAGCATGAGGCCAGGACCGGCGTAGTGCGCGCCCAAGCCGGAGAGCACGAAGATGCCCGCGCCGATTACGGCGCCGACGCCCAGGGCCGTGAGGGAGACGGGGCCTAGCGTGCGTTTGAGAGTGTGCTCGCCTGTGGCTTTGGCTTCGTTGAGCAGCCAGTCCATTGGTTTCTTTTTGAACAGCGCGTTGGTCATGCTTTGCGTCCTCCGTCGAGTTGCGGGCGCGTCAGAAAGTCCAAATCACCACAGATGAACACTGATTAAGACTGATAAAGGCATTGATATTTCAAAATGCCGACCAAAATGGCCTGCGGTGTGCGCGGATGAAAAATAACATAGAGGCGCTAGGTAGCAACTACTAAATCGTCGCGGAGCGCCAATTCGGGTCACGTCCGGCTGCTGCGTGCAGCGATCGCTTGCGCTGCTGCTGATAGATATTCGCGGGCGCGTTGGGCCGGGTCTGGAGCGCTCATCAGATCGCTGATTATGGCAACGGAATCGGCGCCGGCGTGGAAGACTTCTGGGGCGGAGATTATGGTGATGCCGCCGATGGCTACTAGCGGTTTACGCGTTAATTTTCTGGCTGCTCGGATCAGGTCGAGGCCTACTACGGGATCGGGACTTACTTTTGTGGTGGTCGGGCAGATAGGACCCACGGCTATATAGTCCGCCGAAGTGACGAGGGCGGCGCGGATTTGTTCGAGATTGTGTGTCGAAATTCCAACCCATTGCGGGGCGGGACAGAGTTTGCGCGCGGCTTCCACGGGGAGGTCTTCTTGGCCTACGTGGACGCCTGCTGCGTTGGTGAGGCCGGCGATGTCGGGGCGATCGTTGATGATGATGCGGGTGTTTTTTGGTGCGGCGGCGATTAGGGACGTCGCGATTTCTTGGAATTGGCGCGCGGGGATGTGTTTCGCGCGGAGTTGGATCAGTTGTACGCCGGCGCCGGTGAGTTTTTGAGCGAGGGATAGGAGTGAATCGAGCGGTTGTGCGGGTGTGGAGTCGAGGATTGCATATAGCGCCGGAAACAACTGAGCCTCCGTTACAGCACAAGGCAAATTCAAGAGCAGCGTCAAAGACGCCCGCCTAAAAAGAAAAAGCAGGCGGCCGCTACAAATTCAACGGCTACTTCAAAAGCGACTGCGGTGGCGGCTACTTGGCTGCGACGGCTAGGGCACGATCGAGAAAGTGGGTGTCGAATTTGCCGGCTATGAAGTCTTTGTCGGCCAGGATTTTTTTGTGTAACGGGATGGTGGTTTTTATGCCTTCGACTATGAAGCCTTCGAGTGCGCAATTCATGCGGGCTATGGCTTCGGCGCGGTCGTTGCCGTGGGCTATGATTTTGGCGATCAGGGAATCGTAGTACGGCGGAATGACGGCGTCGGAATAGCTGGCGGTGTCCACTCTGATGCCGGGGCCCCCGGGGACGCGGAAGGCCGTGATGCGTCCGGCGCTGGGGACGAAAGTTTCGGGATCCTCGGCGTTGACGCGACATTCGATGGCGTGGCCGCGGAATTCGATAGGGGCCAGAATGTCAGTGAGCTTTTCTCCAGCGGCGACGCGGATTTGGGATTTTACAAGGTCCACTCCGGTAACCATTTCGGTGACGGGATGTTCGACCTGGATGCGCGCGTTCATTTCGATGAAGTAGAGCTCGCCGGATTCTTCGCGGAGAAATTCGACGGTGCCGGCGCTGGAATAGCCGAGTTTCTTCAGTGCGTCCACGACTTGTTTGCCGATCCTCTTGCGCGTGGCGGCGTCCATGGCGACGGACGGTGATTCTTCCAGGACTTTCTGGTGGCGGCGCTGGAGGGAACATTCGCGTTCGCCCAGGTGGACTACGTTGCCGTGCTTGTCGCCTAGAACCTGGAATTCGATGTGGCGCGGATGCTCGATCAATTTTTCGATGTACACGTTCGGACTGCCGAAAGCTTGCTGGGCTTCGGCTTTGGCCGTTTGAAACAGGGGGATCAGCTCGCGGGCATTGCGCACGATGCGCATGCCGCGGCCTCCGCCGCCTTCGGCGGCTTTAATCATTACCGGGTAGCCGATTTCGGCGGCGATTTTTTTGGCGGCGTCTTCGTCGGGGACGATTCCGGCGCTGCCTGGAATGATGGGGAGACCGGCGGCGGCCATGGCCTCGCGGGCTTTGTCTTTTTCGCCCATCAGGCGGATGGCATCTGGAGCGGGGCCGATGAAAGTGATATGGGAGGCTTCGCAAACCTCGGCGAAATTGGCGTTTTCGGATAGGAAGCCGTAGCCGGGGTGGATGGCATCCACGTTGGCGATTTCAGCGGCGCTGATTACTTGAGGGATGTTGAGGTAGCTTTCGCTGCTGCGGGGAGGGCCGATGCAGATGGCTTCGTCGGCAAAGCGGACATGGAGGGAGTTGCGGTCGGCCTCGGAATAGACGGCGACGGTTTTGACACCGAGCTCACGGCAGGCGGAGAGGATGCGGAGCGCGATTTCGCCGCGATTGGCGACTAGGATTTTTCGGAACATGGGCCTCGGAGAAAATTCAACGGCGACGGCAAGTACGAACGGCCAGCGCGGTTGAAATTGTGGCAAGCTGGGGCGCAGCCCTTCGATCCTGCACTGCAGGATCTCAGGACGAATCGCGCTATTGCGCGATTCGCAAGCAGCGCCCCTACCAAAAGCAAATTCAAAGGCAAAGTCAAAGACGCCCGCCTGAAGGCGGCCGCTACAAATTCAAACACGAATTCAACGCCAAAGAGCCGGCGAGACGCCGGCGCTACGCATTCAACTGCGATTCTATTTCTTGCGGTGGGGGCGGATGCCGAATAGGGACTCGCCGTATTCCACCGGGTGACCGTTTTCCACGAAGATGCGGACTACTTCGCCGGCCGCGTCGGATTCGATTTCGTTCATTAACTTCATGGCTTCGATGATGCAGAGAACCTGGCCGGTTTCTACTTTGGAGCCGACGCTGACGAATGGATCGGCGTCGGGACCGGCGGCCACGTAGAAGGTGCCGACGATCGGGGACTTGACGATGTGCAGATCCTCGTGGCGCGCGGCATCTGCAGCCGGCGCGTGCTGTGCGGCGGCTGCTGCGCCAGAACTTGCGGCCGATGCTGCGCCAGACGCCGAGGACGACGCGTGGCTCGCGTGTGCTGGCGCGGAAGCAACTACGATTTCGGGCGCCGGGCCTGCCGGGAATGCATACGACGGCGACGAAGGCTTCTTCAGGCGGATGCGGAAGCCGTGGCGCTCGTATTCGAATTCTTCGAGGCCATGCTTGCGCATGAACTCCAGTAGCTTTTCGATTTCGGGTAGGTCCACGCCGTGAGCGGGAGAGCCGGATGCCGCTTTGGGAGTCTGTTTGTTCGCCATTTAGAGTTCTAGAAATTCCCGGGAAGCGCTGGTTAATGCCTCCGCCCCGCGAGAGGTCACCAGCACTTCGTCTTCGATTCGAATGCCGCCCAAGCGTTCGATATATACACCCGGCTCAAGCGTTACGACCATGCCCTGGACGAGCAGGGTTTCCTCCGCGCGGCCCAGCCGGGGCATCTCGTGAATTTCGAGGCCCAAGCCGTGTCCGGTGCTGTGAGTGAAGTAACGTTCCAGGCCCAAACGCTTGAAAACTTTGCGCGCTGCAGCGTCCACGGATGCGGCCGAAACTCCCGGCCGTATGGCGGCGATAGCGGCTTCCTGGGCTTCGAGAACTGCGCCGTACAGCGAGCGCACCCGACTAGAGGGCCGTCCCAGGAAGACGGTACGTGTCATGTCGCTACAGTAGTCGCGCAGTATAGCACCCTGGTCAAGGACGACCAACTCGTTTTTCCTGAGGAGCTTGGGCGTGGGGCGGGCGTGAGGCCAGGCGGAGCGCGGGCCGGAAGCGACGATCGTTTCAAAGGATGGGCCGCTGGCACCTTGCAGTTTCATCGCGCGGTCGATATCGGCGGCGATGGCCAGTTCGGACATGCCGGGTTTCACATTGCGGACCGCGGCGGTCCAGACTTCGCTGATGAGGCGAGCGGACTGACGCATGAGGGTGAGTTCTGCTGGATCTTTAACGGCGCGCAGACGCTCGATCAGGTCGGGAGCGGCGAGCCAACGCAGGCGGGCGCCGGTGGAAAGTTGCAAGGCATCTTTCTGCGCGACGGTGAGCTGAGCGGGCGCGAACGCGAGGCGGATGGCGCCGCGGCGGCCTTTCAGGGTTTCTGCGACGGCGCGGATCAAGCCGTGCGGAGCGATTACGGTGCCGGCGCCGTGAACTTCCTGGCGAGCTTGCAGCGTGTAACGGCTGTCCGTGAATAGCGTGGCGCGGGAATGCTCGACGAGCAGGATGGCGGCGCTGCCAGTGAAGCCGCAGAGATAACGGATGCTGGGGAGATGGGTAACGAGCAAAGCATCAGAATGGAGGGCGGAAAAAGAAAGCCGGAGCCGATGGATCCGGCTCCGGGCTGATTTCGATTGCACAGTTTTTGGGGCCACGACCTGCTTTCGAACCTTCCTCTTCCCTGCTGCAACTATCCCGGCAGAATGCGGGGAGTGAGGAAGAAGAGAAGTTCCTGGGCCGTGGAGCTGACCGTGGTGTGCTTGAACAGGTTGCCAACGACGGGCAAGCTGCCGAGCACGGGCACTTGTTGAATGTCGGTGCGCTGCTGGGTGACGATTACGCCGCCGATGACCATGGTGGCGCCGTCCGCAACGAGCACTTTGGAAGTGGCTTCCTGCGTGTCAATGGCCGGAATGCCTTGTACGCGCGGGATGGACGAGTCGATCTGGTCGTTCTTGACGTCCACGTCCATGTAAATGGTGCCGTCAGAGGTGATCTGCGGCGTGACATCGAGTTCCAGCACCGCGTCCACGAATTGGACCGAGACGGTGTTGTTGACGATGGTCTGCACCGGGATCTTAGTGCCCTGCTTGACGACGGATTTCTGGTTGTTCTGGGCGACGATCTTCGGCTTGGAGATGAGTTTGCCGACACCGCGATCTTCCGCGGCAGTGATAATCACGTCCAGTGCGAAATTGGAGTTGGCGAACGAATACGCGAAGCCGCTGGTCGGAGTGGCTGCGCCAAGATTGGTGAGCAACGGCACGGAGCCGGAGGTGAGCGGCGGAGTGCCTACGGCAAAGGGCGGAGCCGGAGTATGAATGATCGGGCTGGTGCCGACCTGCGAGGCGCCGCCGATGGTGCTGCCGTGCGTGCCGAGGCCCATACCGAATTGGGTGCCGATTTCACGCGAGAAGGAGCGGTTGGCCGCCACGACGCGCGCTTCGATTTCGACTTGTTGCGATTTGCGGTCGAGCTGGCGCAGAAGGTTATCGAGCACCGGGAGGACCGTGGGAATGTCGCGAATGATTAAAGTGTTGGAGCGGGAATCGGCCAGGATATCGCCGCGTGAAGAGAGGAACTTCTTCAGCGTGGGAACCATGTCCGCAGCCTTGGCGTAGCTGAGAACGCGCGTGGTAGTGACCACGTCAACGGACTCAGCCTGAGCCTTGGCGAGATCGCGGTTCTGTTCGGCTTCGCGCTTCAAGGTTTCCTTGGTGGCGATGCGCAGAACGTTGCCGTCAAGCTGTTTGTCGAGATCGTTGTTCTTGAGCACGATGTCCAGGGCCTGATCCCAGGGTACATCGTCGAGGACGATGGTGAGGCTGCCCTTGACGGCGGGATCCACGACGACGTTCAAGCCGCTGATTTCGTGAATGAGGCGGAAGAAGTCGCGGAGGTCCACGTCTTTCAGGTTGACGGAAATGGGTTCGCCTGAGTAGCGCGAGCCAGGAGCGGGCGTGGGCGCCTGCTGCGCAGCGGCGGAAGATGCCGGAGCGGAGGGCGCGGTGCTGTCACTGATTTCGGTGTAGCCGGCGTTCGCGGCGGCCGGTTTCGAGGCGGCAGCGGGTGCAGGCTGAGGCGCTGGCGCGACCGGAACGGCGAGGGCCGCGGAAGGTTGCGTCAAGGCTGTTGGCAGAGCGGCCACGGGCGATGGGACGCTTGCCGGAACGTCTGCTGGGGCCGGTGCCGGCGCGCTGATGGCTTTGGTGGTGGTTACGTCGTCAGAGTCGCTATTCGCAGCGGGCGCGGAATGACGCTCGCCACCGGAAGCGGGAGTGGCGGCTTCGGGGTGGAAGGCGACGGTGACGGCGTTGCCGGAAGCGTTCACGTTGTAACGAGCAGGGCTGCGCAGATCAATAACGATACGCGAAACCTGCGGGGTGAATTGAGCGAGACGGATTTCCTTGACGGGGTCGAGATTGCTGGCGATGTTCTTTTCGCTGGTCTTCAGGTGGGCGCCGGAGAAATCCAGGACGATGCGGTCTGGATTGTGCAGGCGGCTGACGTGATAGCTAAGCTTGGCGTTGCCGACAACATTGACTTCCGTCTGGGCGTCAACCTGAGCGAGATTCACCTGTTCGATATTTTGGAATTGAGAAGCGGGCGCAGTGGCGTCCGAAGGCTTCGCGGCGACTGGTTTCAACGTCGCGGCAGCTGGCTTGACGGCCGGCGCGGGCGTGGTCGCAACTGGCTCAGCGGAGCCATCCGCATTACCGTTCGCGGAAACGAAGAGCGTGAGCTCCTGATTGCCATTGCGCGCAAGACGCGGAGTGATGCCGGGCCGCAGCAGGATTTCCAAGCGCACCACGGGCTTTTGTCCCGCGGAGTACGTGGTAAGGCGGTAGCTCTTGACGAGCTCCGAGGGCACCACGCGAGCGCCGGAAGAATCGCCGGCCGACACGCCAGACAGGTCGAGCACATAGAGGCTCTCGCTGGGGCGGTACGTGGTGTACTCGAAGGGGCCGGTGGCCTGAGCATCCAGGGTCACGGCGCCGTCTTTCACCACGGCCTTAACATGCACTACCGGCAGATCGCTGGCCGCTAGCGCTCCATTCGTCAAAATCAGGGCTGCCGCCACGAACGCAGTCAGGCCCCACGCCCTCCGCATAATCCTCATTGCTGCTCTCCTGCACTCGGGTAGATTCGTTTCGTAACGATTTTTTCGACCGACTTCCCGAAAGCATCCTTGGAATCTTCCTTGAACGTGACACCGTCGAGGCCGATTTTTTCGACGTCGCCGTCGTAGAGCTGGTCGCCTTCTCGAAGGAAATAAACGCGCTGATCGGGATTGGTGACCACTGCAAACATGCCGGTGGGCGAGCGAACGGCGCCGTCCACGCGAATGGTAGCGACCACCAAACCCGCTTTGCCTGGGGGCAACGGCGGGCCGCCGCCGGGTTTGTGCTCATTGACCAGGGGGACAAAAGGATCGCGCTCGGCCACTTTCACGACGGCCGGATTGGGCGCCGCGGCGTTGGCATCTGGAGCTTGCTTCGGCGCAGTCGCCCTGGCCTTGTGAGCGGATTTCTTAGCCGGCTTGGCCTGCTGCTCTGCCTGAGCCCGGGTTGCGGGGACAAGGCAAAAGGACAAGGCCAGCGCGGTGAAGAGAATGTTGAATGCCTTTGGCAGTCTCATCGTTGTCGTCCTATCGCTTTGCCGGCGCTGCTGGCGCCGCCGCAGGAGGCGCAGCGTCTGCCGCCTTGGAGAAGAAAGTGGTAACGGTCATGACGCCGGTGACCGAGGTTCCGGGAGTCATGCGATAACTGGCATTCGCGGATTTGGCGGCGCTGCTAAGTTTCAGATCGCCGACGTTGATGATCCGCGATAGCCGGCCCAGCTTGGAGAAGAAATCCAGGACGGAGAAGTAGGGACCGTCGGCCTCGACTTCAAACGGCACCTCGAAATAGAACTGCTTGGGAGCGACGGGCAACGCCTTGAGGCTGCGAATGGAGACGCCGGAAGTAGCGGCCGCGCTCTGGATCATGATGATGAACTCGTCCACTTTTTTGTCTTCGGGAACGATGGTCTGCAAAGTAGCAAGCTGTTTGGAAAGCGCATCCATTTCGGACTGCAGCTCGGCGCGGCGCTGTTTGTAAACGCGCAGGCTGGCGACGTCGGCTTCCAAAGGCTTCTCTTCCGCCTGAGCCTGTTCGAGCTCGTTGCGGACGGTGGCCACCGGAGAACCGGGGACGTAGAATCCGGCGGCGATCAAAACAACGGCGAGGCCCAGGAAAAACAGCGCCTGAAGCGGCCAAGGCCAATCACGGAAAGCGGTAGCCATCGCTAACTCCTCCCCTTAGGCGCGGGCTGCGGGGGCGTGGTAGTGGTGCCAGCAGCGGGCTTCGCCTGGGGCTGATTTGTAGAGGCGGCCGGCTGAGAGATCGCGGCGGTCATGGTAAAGCCGTAGGTGGTGACGGATTTGACCACGTCGTCCTCTTTCGCTTCCTGGATCTCAATCTTGTCGAAGTAGCCAGAGCGCTTGAGCTGGGTGATGAAGTTGGCGACGGAGTTGACGCTGCCAGCTTCGCCGGCGATGTCGAGATTGTCGCCCTTGCGCTCCAAGGAGGTGAGCCAGAGCTGGTCCACGCGGACGACGGTGTTGGCGACCATCTGAAGCAGTTCCTGAGCGCCGGTGCGATTCTTCTGCAAGTTTTCGATGACGCCAATCTGCGTCTGCAGAGCGGCTTTCTGCGCTTCGAAGCGGTCAACCTCCTGCTTGATTTGCTGCAGGCTGGCCTTCTCCAATTTCAGGGCGGCGATGCGCGCGTTGGTGTCGTCGAGCTGATGCTTCTGCGAATAGTAGGTGACCGAGAGCACCATGAGCGCGATCGCCAGGGCGGCGACACCCAGCAAAATCTGCAGCGTGGACTCCAGCGGCACGGATTGCTTGGTGGCCTTGGGACGGACCTGGCCTAGTAAGTTGATGCGAATCATGGCGTGTCAAAGCTCCTCAGCGCCAGGCCCACAGCGATGGCCAGGCGCGGCGCCAACTCACGGATCTGGCTCTCATCGTGACGCCCAGGATTGATTGCAATCTTACGGAACGGGTAGAGTTCCTCGACCGGCATGGCAAATTCCTCTTTCAGCAGGTCGAGCAGCCCGGGAACGCGCGCGGTGCCACCGGCGACGTAGATGCGGCGGATATTTTCACCGCTGGCGGTGGCACGGAAGAAGTCGAAAGTTTTTTGAATTTCCAGGATCAAGATGTCAGAGACGGAGCGCAGAATCGCGGTGCGCTGCTCTTCGTTGACGCCGGCCAGGGTACCGCCCATCTTGAGTTTTTCGGCGTCTTCGAAGCTCAGGTCCAATTCCTTCTGCAAAGCGTCGGTGTATTGATTGCCGCCGACCGAAACGTCGCGGGTAAATAACGGGGTCCAGCCGCGGACGATATTGATGTTCATCACGCTGGCGCCGACGTTGAGCAGAGCGACGACCTGCGAGGGGTCCGGCTCGTAATTGACCTCGAAGCAGTTCTGCAGGGCGAAGGCGTCAATGTCCACGATCACCGGAACTTTGCCGGCTTGGGCGAGCACGTTGGTGTGGTTCAGGATTTTGTCTTTTTTGACGGCGACCAGCAGGACGTCCATCTGATTTTCGGTGGCCTCGAGCAACTGATGGCTGAGGTTGACGTCCGCGATATCGAAAGGAATGTGCTGGCTGGCTTCGGCCTGCACGCGATCGAAGAGTTCGTCTTCGGTCATCAGCGGCATGCTGACGCGCTTGACGATCACGGAGTGGCCGGAAACGGAAGTGGCCACATCTTTCGTTTTGATTTTTTGAGCATCGAAGATCGAGATGATCTTCTCGGCAACCGAGGGAGCGTCCATGATGGCGCCGTCCACGACGGTGTCCTGGGCGAGGGTTTCGATGCCGTAACTGACCAGCTCGTAGCCTGCCTTGGTCTTCTTCAGCTCGACTGCCTTGACAGAACTCGAGCCGATGTCCAGGCCGATTAATGATTTCGTTTTACCCAGATTGAACATCGCGCGGCCCCTCACTCCTCACCCCATCCCGCTTCGCAGGACGGGCACGGCTTCATCTGGTGCGTACAAATTTTCTTGGAGAAACTTCCCCAAATCCCGCCTGCCGCTTCGCCACAACACCCCGGTTACGGCGCCGACTCGGAAGAGGACCGTCAGTACTGCTACGCCCGGTACCTTTCCTCTTTGTCCGTTTATTACATCCAGCAGCAGAGAGTGTCAAGGAACGTGTTGCGATGGTGTGCTATTGGTAAAACATAGTCCGGAAGGACAGGTAGGCGAAAAGGACAGGTGAAAAGGACAGGTCGGATGCCGCTAAAGCCCTGAAATATTGAGGGAAACGGCCGAAAAGGCGAAGACTTTGGCGTTCGCCTGGGGTTTACTTTTTGTTCGTGGGGTTGAGCTTAATTTGCTGCCATATCGCGTCCACGCGCTTTTTTGTGGCGTCGTCCATTTTTATTTCGTCGGGCCAGCGGCCGGAGAAACCTTCCTCGGGCCATTTGCGCGTGGCGTCCACACCCATCTTCGAACCGAAATCCTGGCGGCGCGCGGCGTGGTCGAGAGTGTCCACGGGGCCGAGAACGAACTGAATATCGCGCTCGGGATCAATGGCGCAGAGAGCTTTCCACACGACTTCGCGGGAGTTCTGCACGTCCACGTCGTGATCCACGACCACGACTACTTTCGTGAACATGGCCTGACCCAGCGACCAAATCGCGTTCATGATTTTGCGGGCTTGGCCGGGGTAGCTCTTGCGGATGGAGACGATCATCAGATTCTGGAAGATGCCTTCGGCGGGCATGGCGACGTCCACGATTTCCGGATACTGCATTTTCATCACGGGCATGAAAATCCGCTCGATGGCGTGGCCCATGAAGTAGTCCTCCTGCGGCGGAGGGCCGACGATGGTGGTGAGATACAGCGGGTCTTTGCGGTGGGTGATGCATTGAATGTGGAAGACGGGAAATTGGCCTTCGAGCGAGTAGAAGCCAGTGTGGTCGCCGAAGGGTCCTTCGGTGCGCATCTCGCCGATTTCGACGTAGCCTTCGAGGACGATTTCGGCGTTGGCGGGGACTTCCAGGTCCACTGTTTTGCAGGCGACCAATCCACCGGGTCCTTGCGCAGGAAGCCGGAGAACATGAACTCGTCCATATCGGGCGGAACGGGAAGAATGCCGGCCAGCGCGGTGGCTGGATCGGAGCCGATGGCGACGGCGACTTCGAGTCTGCCATTGGGATTTTTCGCGCGGCTGCTGCGGTAATGATCGGCGCCGTGCTTTTGCGTTTGCCAGTGCATGCCGGTGGTGCGGGAGTCGTACACCTGCATGCGGTAGCAGCCGACGTTGCGTTTGCCGTTTTCGGGATTTTTGGTGATGACCATCGGCCAGGTGATGTAGCGGCCGCCGTCCTGCGGCCAGCATTTCAGGATGGGAAAATGGTCGAGCGAAAAATCTTCGGTGCGAACCACTTCCTGGCAGGCGCCGCTGCGGACGGACTTCGGAAAGAAGGAGCCGATCTCGGCGAGCTTGGGCAGCATTTTTACTTTTTCGAGGAGGCCCTGCGGGGACTGCAGATCGAGGAACGAGCTGATGCGGGCGGCGACTTCTTCGAGGGAGTCAACTTCCAGGGCCATGCACATGCGGCGTTCGGTGCCGACGAGATTGGTGACGACGGGGATGCGGAGTCTTTAGGATGTTCGAAGAGCAAGGCCGGACCGCCGGCTTTTACGGTGCGGTCGGAAATTTCGGTAATTTCCAGGATGGGGTCGACTTCGGGCGAGATGCGTTGGAGTTCGTCGTTCTTTTCCAGTTTGTGGATGAAATCGCGCAGATCTCTGTACGCCACTTCGGCTCCTTGGTTTTGGCTTTGCCACTTTAGCATGGAGGGGAGGCGGCAGAAAATTGGTGGAGGCGGTGGAAGGCGCAGGGAAATCGGAGAAAGAGAAAGAGAGAGGCTTTACCGCAGAGACTGAGGGCGCAGAGAAAGCGTGAGTGCGGTATCATTTCACGCGCTTTTGCGCTCGCGATTTATGGTGGATCGCGAAAATCTGATGCAGCCATACGGGAGCGGGACCACTCGATGGGCAAACAACATTTTTATTTCAAGTTGATTCCACCGCGAGCTACTTTGGGCGCGGACATGACGGCCGAAGAGCGGGCGCTGATGATGGAGCATGTGCGTTATACGCGCGAGGCATTTGATGCGGGGAAGATTTTGATTTATGGGCCGGTGATGGCGAGCGAGGGAGCGTTTGGCGTGGCGGTGCTGGAGATGGAGGACGGGGCTGAAGTGCAGAGATTTGCTGCTGACGATCCGTTGATCAAGGCGGGGCTGAATACTTTTGAGTTTTGTCCAATGCGAGTGGGGGCGGCGCGCGGGTTGGCATGAGATTTTGTGGCGGGCGGGATTCGCGCGGTGGGCTTTTCACGGGGGCGCGAGATTGGGTATAATCGCGGCAGTTGGAATGAGC
>CAWGFF010000012.1:0-265098 GCA_963821765.1 uncultured Acidobacteriota bacterium | reverse complement strand
TCGCGACTGGCGCCGCCCGGGCAGCAGGGCACGTACATGGGATTTGCGTTTCTGCCGATCGGTATCGGATCGCTCTTCGGCGGCTGGTTCGGAGGCATGCTGATCCATCATTTCGGCGAAGTGCAGCAACGGCCGGAACGCATCTGGTGGGCCGTGACGGGAGTCGGCGTGACGACGGCGCTGCTGCTGTGGATCTACGATCGGACGTTGAAGCCAGCCGTGCCGGGGGCAGCTGCTGCCGCTGCGGCCGAGAGTTCCTAGTTGACCATGCGGCGCAGGTTTTCGACGGCTTGGCGCGCCAGGGTGTAGCGCGGTTCGATGCGCAGCGATTCGTTGAAACATTCACGGGCGCGGACTAGCATGCCTTTCGCAGCGTAGGCGCGGCCGAGATTGAAATGCGGGAAGTGACGCGGGTCGTAACGCGGAGCGGCGATGGCGCGTTCGAGCCAGGGGATCGCTTCGTCGTACTTTTCCAGCTGGATAAGGTACGAGCCGATGTCGTTGTAGGGATTGCCGAATTCGGGATCTACTTTAATGGCGAGCTTACATTCGGTGATGGCCGCTTCGATCTTCCCCTGAAAATGATACGTTCAGCCTAGAAACGTGTGCGCTTCAGCGGTAGGGAAGCGCTCGAGAGAGTTTTTGTATAGTTCGACGGCGTGGTCGTAATCGCCTTCCGTCTGCGCGCGATAAGCTTCTTGCAGCAGAGCCCACGCTTGTTCTTGGCGATCCGTTGACATTGTTCACCGAGCGTAATTCTAAATCGCAATTGTATCGTGCCGCTGCGACGACTCGCAGATCGCACCAGATCGTCTGCGCCTCGCCGCTATTTTAGCGCGGAGCGACGGATGCGGCGGCGGAGCTTTTCGAGTATGGTTTCGAGCCGCTTGGTGTAATGGACGGGATACACCGCGACGCGATTGATCTGGCGATACGTTCGCGGTAGGCGCGCGAGGCCGGCGAGACAACGCGCGCGCAAATCGGCGACCGGTTGCGCTGGGGCAACGCGATGGCCCGCTCGCATCACTTCCACGAGCATGGGTTCGCCGCCGTCCCCAGGCTCGCCATCGAGCGCGATTCGGTCGTGGCGATATTCACCGGAAGGCGCGGAGTAGCGGACACCTGTTTGCGGCCGGGATACGTGACTTTTGCTGCGCTGAGTTTTGCGGCTTCGCGAACGATTCCGCCGCGTTCGACCTCGACCAGTTTGTAGATCAGATTCAAGTGCGGCGCATCGCCCGGCGTCGCGAGCGCTGTGCCGACACCGAATGCATCAATTGCGGCGTGTTTCGCGAGCAGCGCCGCGATGCGTGTTTCATCCAGATCGCCGGAAGCGAAAATCTTCACGTCGTTCCATCCCACGCGATCCAACTGGCGGCGCACCCACTGGCTGTCTTTCGCCAGGTCGCCGCTATCGAGCCGCACGCCGGCAGGCTTGCGATTCATGCTGATGATTCGTTTCACCGCGGTATGAACGTCGTAGGTGTCGAGCAGCAGCACCGCGTGTTCCGGAAACGCGTCGAGGAATTGCGTGAAGGCTTCGGTCTCGTCTTCGTGCGCCATCACCCAAGAGTGCGCTTGCGTGCCGTAAGTTTTCATGCCGAATTGCTGGCCGGCCAAAACGTTGGAGGTACCCTCGCAACCGCCGATGGCCGCGGCGCGCGCGGCGAGCAGACTGGCTTGGCTGCCATGCGCGCGTCGGGCGCCGAAGTCCACAACCTGGCGACCTTTGGCGGCGGTCACGACGCGCGCGGCCTTGCTGGCGATCATGGTCTGGTAACTGAGCGTCGAGAGGAAATACGTTTCCATGATCTGCCCTTCGATGATGGGCGCAACGACGCGCAACATGGGCTCACCGGGAAATACCAGGGAGCCTTCGGGCATGGCCCAGACGTCGCCAGTAAAGCGGAATTTCGCGAGGTACTCGAAAAATTCGCCGCGGATATTGCGGAAGACGGGATGCTGGCGCAGGTAGTCAATTTCTTCCGCGGTGAAGTGCACGTTCTCGAGAAAATCGAGCGCTTGTTCGAGGCCGGCGGCGACCAAATAATTGCGATGCGGCGGCAGATGACGAACGAACAGTTCAAACGTGGCGCGAGCTTCGAAGCGGGTCTGCAGATAGCCCGCCGCCATGGTCAGCTCGTACAGATCGGTTAGGAGGCCTGAGTGTTCTGACATATTCCTTATTCCGGATCGGGCTACACGGCTACGCGCGCTCCCGATTGGCTCGGTAGCCTGCGACGAGGTGGGCGCCTTCTCGCGAAAGCAACGCAACGGTAGCAGCGCCCAGGCCGCCGGAGCCGCCGGCGACGATGATGGTCTTACCGGCGAGTGTCTTTTCGGGAAAAAGGTACTGAAACTCGTGGTACGCGTGCGACTGACTCGCGTCCCAATCCAGCGAGGCCATGTGCTCCTCGAATGCCGCTGTGATTTACTGCATGTTTAAGGAACGAAACCGTTTATCTACGCATCGCGAGAGGGTTTGAAAAGACAAAACCCCCAAGCCTCCGTTCCGTTGTCCGGAGCGGGCATGCCTGGGGGTTCGTCGTCAATCCCTGCGCCGGAAGGACTACTTCAGGACGGCGTCTTTGAATGCTTTCGCTGCGCGCAGACGCACAACGGTCTTGGCCTTGATCTTAATGGTCTCGCCCGTGGCCGGATTGCGGCCCAGACGCGCCTTGCGATGCGCCTTGACGGCGCGGCCGATGCCGGGGATTACGAACTTGCCCGCGCTCTTGGCCTCTTTCACAGCCAACTTGAACAATTCGTCGAAGAAAGCCACGGTCTGCTTCTTGGAAATGGGTTTTTCCGGCGTGCTTACCTTCTCAGTGATGTGCGCAATAATCTTGGACTTGCTCAGCGGATTTGCCATCGAGTTGCGTTTTCCTCCTCAGTTTAAATTGCTCGGCGAACCTGCGGTGCAGGACGCCTTGGGGACTATAGCGACAGTAAGAGCCGAACGCAAGTCAAACCTTCAAAAAAGCCCGATAAAACGGGCCTTTCCTTAGCGCGCCATTTTTGCGCGAAAAATTTACTGCGCGGCGAGCTGCTGGTAGAAGAGCGCGACGGCTTTGATTCCGCCGAAATAGTTTTCCAGAGCGATGTGTTCGTCGGGGGCGTGTGCGTTTTCGTCGGGCAATCCGAAACCCAGCAGTACGCAGGGAACTTTAAAAGTGTCGTGCATCTGTGTCACGAAAGGAATCGAACCGCCCTCGCGGATGAAAACAGCTTTCTTGCCGAAGCCGGACTCCAGCGCATGAATCGCGGTTTGAAAAATCGGATGCGTGTATGGCGCGACCCAAGGCTTGCCGGTGCTGAGAACCTGGAATTTGCAAGTGACCGACTTCGGAAGCAATTTGCGAATATGGCGCTCGACGAGCTTCGCGATTTTCGCCGGATCTTGATTGGGAACCAGGCGTGTGGAAAGTTTTGCGTACGCTTTCGCGGGAATCACGGTCTTCGCGCCTTCGCCGAGATAACCGCCCCAGATGCCATTTAGCTCGAGCGTGGGGCGTATCCACAGTCGCTCGACAATCGTGAATCCTTTTTCTCCATCGAGCGCGGGCGCTCCCACCGTCTTGCGAAATTCCTTTTCTTTCCACGGAAGAGAGTTGAGCGCTTTGCGTTCTCGGGGCGAGACTGGCGCGACATCGTCGTAAAATCCTGGAATCGCGACGCGGAAATTCCTGTCGTGCAGCTTCGCGATCATTTCCGCAAGAATCGTAATCGGGTTGGGCACCGCGCCGCCGAAAACTCCGGAGTGCAAATCCTGCGCCGCGCCGCTAAGTTCCACCTGGTAATAATTCAAGCCGCGCAATCCGTAGGTGATGGATGGGACGCCCTTCGCCAGCATGGAAGTGTCGGAGACGACCAACGCGTCGGCCTTCAGCCGCTCGCGATTGCGCTGCACGAAATCCCACAGGCTGACGCTGCCCACTTCTTCTTCGCCTTCGATCATCACCTTGACGTTCAATGGCAGCTTGCCGTTTTGGTTTTTCAACGCTTCGAGCGCTTTGATGTGAATGTGCACCTGGCCCTTATCGTCGGCGGTGCCGCGTCCGAAAAGCTTGCCGTCGCGGACGGTGGGTTCGAACGCCGGGGAAGTCCAAAGATCGAGTGGCTCGGCTGGCTGCACATCGTAGTGGCCGTAAATGAGGACCGTGGGTTTGCCGGGCGCGTTGAGCGATTCGCCGTAAACCAGAGGATGCATTTTGGTTGGAGTGATTTCGACATTTTCTAGACCAGCAGCGCGCAATTTTTCGGCGACCCAATGTGCGGCGCGTTCTATATCGGGTTTATGTTCGCTTTTGGTACTGACGCTGGGAATGCGAAGGAACTCTTTCAGTTCGTTCAGATGCTCATCGCGCCTAGACTCGATGTGCTCAATAAGGTTCATTGCCAGGGGGCCCCCAAACAATAAGATTGTAACGCCCGCGCCCGCGATTTCCGCCGCGCGGCATGAATGCGCATCACTGCTGCGCCATCAAACAAGACTCGTGATTCTACGGAACCCTATGTAATTTCAGCAAGCTTTTTGCGGGCTGCGTTTTTGGAAACTTTCCAGGTGCGCATGGTTGACTCGGTGTCTGGCCCGATGCAGGATACCAGATAACCATGAGTGAACCGCAAAACAGCACCGCCCGGCGCAGTTCTCGCGTTTTCACCCGAATACCGGTGCGCGCGGTGGCCAAGAACAGCGATGGCCGCAAATTCCGCGAGAACAGCCAGACCATCGTCATCAATGCGCATGGTGGCCTGCTTTATCTGCAAGAAACGCTCGCTCTGGGTGCCGAAATCGTGCTGATCAATCCGGTCACCGAAGAAGAACAAGAATGCCGGGTCGTGTACCTTGGCGATACATCCGAGAAAGGCACACGTGTTGGAGTTGAATTCCTCTCACCGAGCCCGCATTTCTGGGGTGTCGATTTTGCCCCGCAGGACTGGCCTGTGCGGCCGTCCGCACAGCCTTCCCGCTAGCCGGTTCCGTCCGTTAGAGCTGATATGAGTTTCGGCACCAGGTTGCCACTACCCCGCAGAGTGTTTTATCACGTGCGGAGCCCGGTCGCAGCGAGTGTGGGACTGGCGGCAGGATTGGTGAGAACCCACTATGACCGGCGGTCACATTTGGCAGGATCGTCAGTGGAAGGCGGCTACTTCGCTGGTGGAAGCGTGTCGTAGTCGGAAAGTTCCACCTGTTTCCATTTGCCGTCAATGATTTCCTTGCGAATTTCAGCAGCCGTCTTGCCCTGTTGTGATTCCGTGTAGGTGAATGCCGCTTCCTTCTTGCATAGGATGCAATGGGCGCCGTGATAATCGGTGAAGCAATCGAGCAGGCTCTTGTGCCCCACTTCTTTGTCGCAGCCGCAGTAGCAGGGTTGCTGATAGAGGACCGGTTTCACTTTTGCCGCCAACGTGAAGATGTTCCGTGTTTCCGCGTCCGAGAATTGCGCGGGATCGAGTGTGTCTGGCAGCGGATCTTTGGGCGGCTCGGCGTGATAGGCCGGCACCGGTGCTTTTGGGACTTTCGAGACCGGACTGGGCGCGGCCGGGGGATCTTGAGCGGAAGAATTCTGAGCATGCAGGGAACTGGCGCCAAACGTACCGAACGCCACACCGCATACGACAGCCAGGATCGCGGCTCGACGAAACATTGCAAAACCTCCCGGCGCCAGCTGCCCAATCGAGCGCGCAGCGAGCGACAGCGAATTCCTACAGTGGAATCTTATCATTCCTGCAGCGCGAACGAACGGAGGAATCGCCCCGATGTTGAAGCACGCGATCCGGCGGCCCGAGCGCAAGCGTCGATGAACATTGCGACATACATACCGGATCGTGGAATACACTGCGAACAGCGATCGGAACAAGGTGCTTACAAACTTCTCGAATGTGAAAGTGGACGGCGTCAAGGCCGCGTTTATGGAGCGAATGCGGAGGCGGTATTCACCCCAAACCATTCAGAACGTGAACATCGCACAAGGTGACTCGCGAGCGTTTGGGTACTGGGCCAACAACTCCGACGAGGACCGCCACATCGAGCAAGAATTCTGGCGCACATTTATCGGAGATAGTCGAAAGAAACTGGCGCAGGCGGTAAATTTTATCTACCCGGCAGTGGCTTGGGCGTCTGATCCTAAACCGACGCTGGATCAAATATTCCCCATAGCAGAGTTCGCGCGCCTTCTCGAAGAGCTTCCTGCGGGCGAGCAATTAGATGGACTCGAGACAGCCGGGATTTCACGGATGCAGGATCTACTCATCGGCAAATACTTGAACCCCCTTAACTCATAGGCGAGCAGAACGAATGCGCAAGGAAGGCGAGCATCGCCGCTGGAGCGCCAAACAATGACTGATCTTCGAATCGGAACCTCTGCCTTCACCGCGGCCGGCTGAGTTAGGAAAGATCGGCGATATCTTTGGCCGTCACACCAAAGCTTTCGTCCTGCTCTGGAGTGCCGGCAGGAGGAGCGGAGGGTTCCACAAAAGATGGTTTCGGGTTCTCCGCGAATGGTCGCTGCACCTTGTGCAATTTTTCGCGCGCGACTGCGAGAGCGTGTTCGGTTAGCGGTGTCTGTGGTTGCCTTTTATAATGGCGAATCTTTACCTTCAGGCCCGTCGCCCTCTTCGCTCGCACCGCGCGGTCTCTGCGATCGTGGGCGACGGCAACAGCGATCTCCCAGCAGATGCGGCAGCGCTCGACTCCTCCGGCGCCTATCATAATGTTAGCGCCCGCGAACTCGTGGCCGCGTTTGCAGCGCCCTCGTTGTCTGTTTGTGAGCTTCGGCATGGAGTTACTGTATCCAAGTGTATCCACGAAGTCAAGGAGATTCTGTATCCATGTTCACCGCCAGCGCGGCGTTTGCGCGCCGTTGATCGATGACTCCTGGCCAGATCGCTCGATAGACGCGAAATGTTTGGATACAGAATCTCAGAATTGTTCGAAAAAAGGCCAACTCGGTTCCACGCGGTACACGTGTGTTTTCAAATAGTTGTGCGTGTTTCGAGATTCTGTAAACATCTGTATCCAAATTTGTATTTCCTCCGCAAGTGATTGAGGACACAGTTATTAAGATTCTGTATCCAAGAAAATAGGTACTCAGTTCCAGGGTAACGAGCGAATTCCACGAGAAGCTCGGAAGAGAAGATGTTGACCAGACTTGAGGCTTAACTCACGGAAGGGATTGTCCTTAGTTGTGTTAGAATTTGGATACAGAATCCCCCTTCATCACGAGGCCGGAGGGCCAAAACCGCGATTCACGTATTATGGACTTTCTGTTTTGTGGGACACTCGATATGCCCATCCCCGCAGGCTCCGGAAGCGCCCTGCACCCAACCCCCTACCCACCGCGCTGCGTTCGCCGTACGCCTCCGTATTGCGGCCACGGCCGTACCAGGGTAACACCCAGGAGCCCGATCGCATGAACCCACGCGCGAAATTTGTAGGCGAACATAAAGCGAATATGCTATTTTGTCCTTCCGATGGACGAGGGCCGAAAGAAATTGATCTATCTCGTCGCCGGAATGTTCTTGGTTCGGCGATTGGCAGGTCTGGATCGCCGGCTATCGCCCGCACGGGAAAACGCGTTCCGCGACGCGATTGATAATGCCGTCGAGTTGATGCGGCACCTGGATGCGCGATTTCCAAGTCCTACCAAACCTCGATGGTTACGATTTTTGGAAGCGCCAGACGACGGCGAGCACGCAATGTCTCTTCATAAGGTTTGCTCCGGGGGTCGAAAGTGGAGCGTTTGAACCCGCATCCTTCAAAAACCGAACGGATGCGGCATACGGAAACTCTTAAGACATTCGTTTGGGCAGCATCGAAGGATGCGCCATCGGGCCCTATCTCAATGTCTCTAACAGTGCCAGAAGGCACCCTGCGACCGCGACGGATGCGAGCCACAACCCGCCGTTCGACAGAACTACTGTTGCGCCAAGCGCTACGCTCAATGGTGACGCTTCTTTTACCGCTTCGGTTTGCGCTGTTGTAAAGAACTTATTAACGCTGCCGTGAATTCGCAGCGTCAGCAACCAAAACACGACCAACGCCGTGATGCTCCCAATCAAACAGCAAATTCCTAACGATCCAACCCGATTACCGCGCTCCGCCAGAACGAACGCGCAGAGCACTACATCCATGAATAAAAAGATGCTCGTTGCCAGGAAATACGGCCAGCGAAAGGGGGATCGCAGAAAGAATGCGGAATTCCCGGACGACAGCCAGTCCCAACTTGTCGAGAGCAAGTCTTGTGTCAACATTTTGATCCCCCCGTCAGGCGTTACGATCCCACCAAGCATGCCAGCCCGACCGCCCCAATGGCCACGCCCGAGATGGCTATTACTGGCGCAGCCGCACTGTCGAGCGCTGCAAGCCCAAAAAGGGCAGCCCAACCGCCTCCATTGACCGTTGCAGCAGTTCCCGCTACGAACACGTATCCGCCTACGACTGCGGCGGTGCCGCAAGCCTTCTGCATAAACGTCTGAGTTGGGGGCGCGAAGACTGTCACGTTCCCGTTTGAATCGACACCGTAGTTCCATCCGGGCGGTACCCATACGCCATCTTGCGTGCCATCGGAATTTTTTTGTGTGCATTCCGCATAGTTAGTGTCGGAATCATAGAAAAAAGATCCATCGTCGTTCGGATATACGCAAGGATCGACCGCTCCGCCAGCCTGGGTTCCGGCACCCGCGTTGCCGTTTCCCCAGCCTATGGGACCGTTTCCACCGAACGGATTAGAACAACCGCCAGCATACGGGTTACTGCACGGATCTCCTGCGTCGCAGAGACCTGGGTTACCGGTGCAGGGGTCATCGTCAGTTGAGTCCCCGGTGCTAGGGCCACCACTTGCGCCACCACCGCCTCCATCGTCGTTATCGTCGTCAGTATCTTGGTCGCAACCAGGACTGAAGTGCCAGATTTATTAGTCCAAAAGAAGTGAGAGTTTTTATATCACAGCCATGGGCTGTGAAGTTGGATTTACTCCCCAGGGGCTACAGGCCGCCGGGGCAGGCGGCCTGTAGCCGAGCGCAGAGTGCGGCCGTTTCATGTTGTATTCCACGCGCCACTTTTCGATCACGATCTGCGCCTCCTTCAGAGAGTAAAAAATCTCTCCGTTCAAGCACTCATCCCGCAGTTTCCCGTTGAAGCTTTCGCAGTAGCCGTTCTCCCAAGGGCTTCCCGGCTCGATGTACAGCGTGCCCGTACCCACCTTTGCCAGCCAGTGCCGCAGCTCCTTTGCCACGAACTCCGGGCCGTTATCCGAACGAATGTTTTTCGGGATTCCTCGGAACAGCATCACATCTGCTAGAGCTTCAATCACTTCATACCTCCCGAGCCTTCTGGCGACGCGGATGGCCAGACTCTCCCGTGTGTATTCATCGATCAGGGTCAGCATCCGCAGGGTTCTTCCGTCGTGTGTCATCGCACTCACGAAGTCGTAGCTCCAAACGTGATTCGCCCGCTCCGGTCGTAGTCGCACGCAGGAACCATCATTCAGCCACAACCGCCGGCGGGGTCGCTGTTTCTGTGGTACCTTCAACCCCTCGCGACGCCAGATGCGCTGTACCCGATCTTTGCCCACTTGCCAACCATCACGTTGCAACAGCGCCGTAATTCGCCGGTATCCGTAGCGACCGTATTCACTGGCCAGGGCAATGATCGCTTCCGTCAGCGCCTCTTCGTCGATCTTCTGGATCGCGGCATAGCGTTGTGTCCTGCGCCACTGCCCCAGCAGCCGGCAGGCATGACGCTCACTGACTTCGTACTTTTCGCGCGCCTGCTCCACCGCACAACGCCGCCGCTCAGGGCTCAGAAGTTTCCCGAGGCCACGTCCTTCAGGATCTGCTTCTCCAAAGACAGCTCCGCCACCAAACGCTTCAGCTTCGCGTTCTCTCGCTCCAGATTCTTCATCCGTTTGGCTTGATCTAGCTTCAGGCCGCCGAACTCTTTTCTCCAGCGGTAGAACGTTTGAACCGTGATCTCCGCTTCCTTGCAGGCTTGCGGGGTTGTCTTCCCATTCGCCATTTCTACTTCAATCTGCCGCAGCAACGCCACGATCTGCTCCGGTTTGTGTTTCTTCATCGGCATGTCCAGCTCTCCTTAGAGTGATTTCTCTCACTCCCGCTGGACTAATTCAAGCCAGTCACCTCATTCGCCGCGATGCATCAGATCGGAATCGGACTGATGCATCATTGGACAGGCGGCGTGGATGCCTTCGTTTCCACTGTTCTGCTGTGCGCCGACTATCGAACCCAACAGCAAAAAATGCTACAAACGCTGAAAGGATTTTCATTTCGGCTACCTCCACTCACTTCAGACTCTTTTCCTGCCCGATTGTAAGCAGTAAACTCCGCGAATGAAACAGAAGCGTCTCGCCACTCCTGCTCTGTCAATGGAACAGACCGATCTCGCAGTGTCGTTCTACGACATGGCAGCCGATTATCCGAAGGAGAGTTTCGCGCAGATTGCGAAGAGGGTCGTGCCGCGAGGATTCGGAAGAACGAAGACTGGCGAGGCTTTCAGGAGAGAGAGAGAAGCGCGGAAGATGTTTGATCTTGCTCGTTGATCGACGACACTGAGCCAAGCCTATACGAAAATCACTAGGCGAAGAGAAAGCGAAAATGATATCTTAGCCTGCGATGGATGAGGGCCGAAAGAAATTGATCTATCTTGTCGCCCGGAATGTTCTCGGTCCGGCGAGTGGCGGGCCTGGCAGCCGCTCCGCCGACCAAGTCCATGGCCCACCCCGCCGGGGTGACCCGGGCCCCGTTAGCGACCGCTTCCTCCAGTCAGGACCCAAAGCACCACCGTTTGAATTGAAACCATCGCGACATAAGCCGTGCAAAGGAGGATGAAAATGATGTTGTAGCAAAAACTGGTTGCGTCTCTGTCAGCTATACCCAATTTTGCTCTTTTTCTGACCTTGATCCAAAACAAGGTGCCCGCTAGCCACGGGAGGAGGGTGCAGAGTGTAGCGTAATATGTGGTCACGGGTGCGTCATGTGTTAAAGGCGCGCGCTTGAGAAGAATGAACAGGAATGCCGCAGTCGTCCAAGCCAACAAAGTGGCGAGAGCGAAAAAAGCCGTGCTCAGGGAGGCACTGCTCCAAAAATTGCTAGCTAAACGCATGGATTTTGCCTCTCACTGCTGGAAACACACGTACGCGGCGTAGACTCCCACAACACCGGCACCTACGGCCTCTATGCCGCCAATGACCCCGAATATCAAGCCAACGGGGGAGTCTCAGCCGTAAGAACTGCCCCAAGCGCATTGATGGCTGCACTTGCTCCCAAGCCCTTTGCAATATACGTTGCGTTCGCGCATTTTTGTTGCTGCATTTGATCCGCCGAGTAAACCGTTGGGTTCGAACCGTCCGGAGATACGGATATCCCTCCGCCATCGGGGAACCAAACACCGCCGGTGCTGTCGCACTCACCCGGGCTGCTGTTATTATCAACCGATTCGACGCCGGTGCCAGAATTATTCAAATATGCGCAAGGATCGCCCCCTCCTCCTGCCTGGGTTCCCGCACCAGCATTGCCGTTTCCCCAATCCTCGAGCTGAATTCGTGTTTGAAGGGCCGAACGGACGGCCGCTCGATCTCGCGACGATGGGGAGCAAGAAAATCAAAACCGCGCTCGCCGCAGGCAGTATTGAGTGGCATGCGTGGCACGCGTTTCGCCGCGGGCTCGCAACGAACTTGCACGATCTCGGTGTGCAGGACAAAACGATTCAGGCTATAATGCGGCACGGAAGCATCAGCGTTACGCAGAACATCTATATCAAGCAACTGCCGCCCGCGAGCATCAAGGCGATGCAGAGGCTTGCCAAGAAGTGGCAGGCGAAAAAGTAAGAAATTTGTTCACCTAAAATGTTCACCTTCGCCGAATAGAATCCTCGTAAGCTGTTGACAATAAACGGAGGGGTGGCCGAGTCCGGCTGAAGGCGGCGGTCTTGAAAACCGTTAGGCCCGAAAGGGTCTCGTGGGTTCGAATCCCACCCCCTCCGCCATCAAATCGCCAATATTTATGCTGGTCGCAGAGTTGTTCGGTTTGCACTGTTCCTATTTTGTTCCTGTAGCTAATTGGCGTTCTGCATGCACGCGTTGAAGTTCACGATCTAGCGCGTCCTGCCTGGTCTTAACCCACGGGCTGTAATGGCGTTCCGTGATTCGAATGCTTCTGTGCCCGAGCAGCGTTGACACATTTTCCAGGCTGACGCCGGCTTGAAGAAGATCGACAGCATAGGAGTCACGAAAGCGATGGCTGTGGCCGTTCATGACTTTCGCACTCTTGAACACCTTAAACAGTCTCTTCCGCCAGTACTCAGCCGCGTGAGTCACCTTGGAGTGTCCGGTCCAGAAGAAGTATTTAGGATTCATGCGTGGCACAGATCTCAGCTCGGCAGCCACGTCGGCGGGTAGAAGAAGAGCTTACCGCCTCCCCAGTCTTCGCCTGATGCAGCGTCAGCCGATTACCCACGAGATTGTCTACGGAGAGTAAAGCCGTGTCGGAAATACGCAAACCTGAATGACGCATCACGAGGATGAAGGCGTGGACTCGCGGATTGGTTGCAGCCTTCAGAATCTTTTTGTACTCAGCGTCGCTGAAGGGAAGTGTGGGCTTTTGCCGTACTTCTGGGAGATCGAGATCAAGGGCTGAGTTCTTCGTAACCCACTCTCGTTTCATCGCGAATTTCAACCCACTACGAAGCCGTTCGAGCTTCTTCGATGCGGACAAGGGCCCGTCTTTCCACGTGGATCGGAAGGCCGTCAGTGCGCAGCAAGATTGAGTTGGTTCACGAACCGATAACCCTCACGTTCGGCGAACGTGTCGAGTTGTTTGAATAGTTGTTTGTACTTTCGAACCGTTTTCCGGGTTCAGATTCTTACCGGCAGGTGATTCAGCGTCCGCGAGGAACGCTTTCTTCCAGTCTTCGATCGACACGCGCGCTGCTTCCACTGGTTTCGCGCCGGTGTTATCCCAGTGGCGCGCAAGTGCCTCGGCTTTTGTCCAATCGCGCAGCTTTGTCGTCTCCTTGATTTTGTTTCCGGCATCATCCACACCGCTGATCCAGATGGGGCAACGACACTTCCGCTGATCGCGTCCTTCCAGTTTGCAGTGTTTCGGATTATGCCTGCGCCAGAGCGTGAGCATTACGCGGATATCCTGCGATGGACTCTGTTGACGACGGATACAGGAACCCGAAGACGCACGTATGTGCGACCGTGCCATACCTCGATTACTCCACGGGAATCAATTATTACGAGCCTGCACACCTCTTCATTGCCACGCTTTGGAATCAGGGCTCAGCCTCCTGGGGCCCACAAGGCGTTTACTTCACGACCTCGCCGGATTTTATTCATTGGAGCAAGCCGGCATTGGCGATGACGCAGGATCAAATGCTGAGGCGCGAGCCAGAAGGAAACTGGTCCTATCAATACTTTTCGCTAATCGATCCGAAATCGCCGGATTCCAGCTACATGACGATCACTGAGAATCCGTATCTGTACTACGTGCGCCTCGACGGCAACCACAGCCCTTATCAGAGGGTATTGTTCAGGCAGAAAATTAAATTGGATTGGCTACCGAATTTCATTCAGAAGTCCCCGAATCTCGCAAGCGCGAAGGCGCGCGCTAATTGACATCCCGCGAAACGTACGTCCTGATTGATGTCATAACGACGCCGGCCTCGCGACGGTCCGAGTAGACTGTTTCGGTGTTCACCCTAGCAGTGCTCGGACCGAAGGAGGCCGAGATGCGAATTATAGGATGTGATTTGCACGCTCGCCAGCAAACGTTGGCGATGTTGGACACCGCTACAGGAGAGCTCGTGAATGTCACTCTGACGCACGAAGGCAACAACGTGCGGGAGTTTTATTCCACGCTTCCCGGTCCGGTGCGCGTAGGCATCGAAGCGACCGGATCGATGAAATGGTTTTTGCACCTGATGGAAGAACTCGGAATCGATTGTCAGGTAGGTCATCCAGCAACGATTCGAGCGGCCGAACCCCGTAGACAGAAACATGACCAGCGCGATGCCGAGCTACTTCTAAAGCTGCTGGTAGAAAACCGTTTTCCGTCGATCTGGCAGCCTTCCAAGGAACTGCTGGATCTGCGAGGGCTGCTCTTACACCGTCATCAGTGGGTACGCCTGCGCACGCGGATACAGAATGCGTTGCAGGCAATCGCACTGGCGAATGGTTTAAGGCGCGGGAGTTCGCTGTGGAGCCAAAGCGGACAAGACGCGATCGCGTCGCTACCACAGGCAACGCACACCGCTCATCGTCGCAGTGAGTTGCAAGCGATGTACGCCAGGTTCGAAGCGGAGATCGAACAACTAAACCAGCAAGTCCTGGAGCAAGCGGGCCAACGACCCGCGGCAGGGCTGCTGATGACTCATCCCGGGGTGGGACCGATCACGGCCCTGGCGACCGATGTCTTTCTGGGCGATCCGAAACGCTTTCGCGACGGCAAGGCGCTGGCGAGTTACATCGGGATCATTCCCCGGGAACACTCCAGCGGCGGGCGACAGAAGTTGGGAGGACTGAGCAAACAAGGTAATCCGCTTTTGCGCTTTCTCTGGTGTGAAGCGGCGGCACATGCGGTGCGCCGGGATCCAGAATTGCGTCGGTTCTATCGGCGCAAGTTAGTTCAAAAGGGTTTGGGGAAAGCCCGAGTCGCCGCCGCACGAAAACTGGGGATTCGGTTGTGGATCATGTTGCGAGATCGGATTGATTATCACGAGTTCTGTCGTCGTGGACAGATGCAACAGAAAAGCGGTGGTGCCTGTGCGGGGATGCCTGGACGGCGTTATGGTGCGAAGAGTCACCGTCTGATTGATTTGGCTGCCCGCCCCCCTACGGGGAGTTCGCATCACTCATCATGGTCGATGGTGACCGAAGAGATGTTTGGTGGGCAACACCGAATCGATGAAGCGGAACCGGCCCGAACTGTTAGGGGTGATGCAGGTGAAACAACACAGCCACCGAGACGCGATTCGCGTGCCGCGGGAAAGGTGTGTTCGTGGAGAGAAGAAATACGAACAAAATCTCTTGAAACGGTCGGCGTCGTTAGAGATGCGGCTATAACTAACGCGAGCGCGACCAGCTCTGCAACACTCACCGCGAATGGCTGCAGCAAGGTGGGACCTCTCCACCCTCTCTAACGCGCTTAGCTGGCGGACATCTGGAATCGAGCGTCCCCAAACTGCCAGAATAGAAAACTCCACTCGTCCGCCAACTCGTGTTCCTGTTGCGTCTTCGTTGAGCCGATGCCGTGACCCGCTTCGTAGTCCACGCGCAGCAAAATGGGCTTGCCGCTGGTTGTAGCCGCTTGCAAACGCGCTGTCATTTTGTCGGACTCCCACGGCGCAACGCGTGGATCGTTGCGACCCGTGGTCAACATGACTGCGGGATAGCGAACGCCATTCTTCACGTGGGCATAGGCGCTCATCTCGTAGAGCCCTTTGAATCCGTCAGGATCCTTTACGGTTCCCCATTCAGGGATTTCGCCGGGGCCGTCCTGTTCGAGTTCACCGCGCAACGCGTCGGTGAAGCCAACTTCAATCAGCGCTGCCGCAAACAATTCTGGCCGTTCGGTGATGGAGCGGCCAATGAGAATGCCTCCGGCACTTTCGCCCTCGCCGGCCAAGTGGGCGGGAGATGTATATTTCTTTTCGATCAAGTACTCGGCGCACGCAATGAAGTCATGCCAAGTGTTCGGCTTGGTTAGTTTCTGCCCGGCCTTGTGCCAGTCATCTCCGAACTCGCCACCGCCCCGCACATGAGCGAATGCCAGCACGCCGCCGCGTTCAAGCCACGCCAAGTTCACTGGGTCATAGTAAGCGTCGAGCGAACTCCCGTAGGCTCCGTAGCCATTCAGCAACACCGCGTTGGACCCGTCGAGTATGAGTCCACGCCGGTAGATAATCGAAAGCGGGATGAACGTGCCATCTTTGGCCGGCACCTTCACTTCCTCCGACTCTATGTCTTCGGGATTATCGAAGGGGGCGGAGGGCCGCAGTTGTGTGTCCACGACGCTATTTGTTTTCGGATCGTACTCGTAAAAGCGGTTTGCCTTTGTCCATGCGGAGAGTTCAAAGACAACACCCGGCGCGCGCACGTCTGTCGGGTAGAGGCCAATTGAGCCATCATACGGCAGCACAATTAGTTCTGGTTTCGATCCCACTTCATAGCCGATTCGAAGAAGACGCTCCGCCGCTCCATCCCGCAATTGTACGTACAACGCGTCCTGCGCGGCTTCCAGATTGGTGACTACCGCTTCGCTGGGCGGTACAACCACGTCTGCATGGAGGAGGTCGGGATGGGAGAGATGAGTGTGAATCACTTTGAAGTGCGAGGCATCCTTGTGACTCAACAGCCAGAGATCGTCTCCCCTGACTGCCATGTTAGTCACCGCATCGTCAACGTCGCAGACGTTGCGCCAAGGCGTGTTTTGCGTGCCCACCGAGTCAAGGGGCGCTTCGTATAGCGAGATTTCGTTCTGAGAGCCATGCACCACCGTTCCGAACGCAAAAGGTACATCCGGAAACGTTGCTACCACAGGGATGTCCGCCGGTTCCACCTTGACCACGGGCGATAAGCCAATCCCGAAGACGGCCTTGTCGTGCTCCGGATTGCTACCGATTACGTGAAGATATGCGCGGCTGTTAATTTCTCTTTCCTCTTCCGGTGCGTGCGGTTGAAGTTTCTGCATCCGGTTATAGATAAACGAGCGCGAGCCGGGGAGCCATCCGACCCTATCATTCAAATCGGCCCGATCAATGGTCTCGCCAGTGTCGCGCCCAGTCTCAGTATCCATGATGTGCAGGACTGCTTTTTCAGAGCCGCCAAGGGAGATGCCGTACACAACGTAGCGGCCGTCGCTCGAAGGCCAAAAATAATTGATCGCACTGGGGGTGTCTCTCCCACTTATCCTTTTTGGATCGACGAGCAATGTTTCCTGGCCCGGCGTTTCCTGGGAATTCATCCCGTCGCGCATGTAAAGCTTGGCGACTGATTCTGTATTCAGCAACTTATAGTAAAAATACCGCCCCATCGCCAAGCGCACGATTCCGCCAATACGAGCCGGAACGGAATTGTCGAGCTGTTCGATTCGCGCCAGCAGTTGGTCGCGGCCTGAGATGCGCCCCAAAACGCGGTGGGCGTAGTCGTTCTGGGCCCTCATCCACTTCGCGACTTCGGGATCGTCCAGACGCTCCATGTACCGATAGGGGTCGGTGACCTTTGTGCCGAAATAGTCGTCAACCACTGGCCGAACAGGCGCGACTGGCGGACGCGTGATAGACAAGGGATCCTGCGCGGCAGTCTGGCGAAACATATCGGGCATCACTAGACTGGCAACCAGAAACGCGAAGATTAGCATCAAGCAATTGTTCATTGGTTTCGTGCCAGAGGTAAGAGCCATGCGTGCGGAGAATTATAGCGCTAGGAACACGTTGCAGCGAATAGGATCATTGTGGACTGGTTGCCGGCCACTCGAAACTAATCTCCAACGGGATACCGACTAGGGCCCAAGTCCCGATTAACGCGGTGATCTCAATGGCTGTGCTCGGCCAAAACCAAGCGAGGGCAGCGTTCCGCATGGTATGGCCCCAGCGAGCAATTGTAGCTTTCGCTTTCAATGCAAGGTGGGTTCGAGCTTCGTGTTGCGCCCACCATTGAGACCACCCGCGTAACCGCGACAAGTCGGAAACCCCTACATTTCGCCGCGACCCCCTAACAGGGAATTCCATTCCCTGTTCCTTCCCTGATCATTCGCTGTTCCGATTGGATACCAGAACTCAACTTCCCTCGCTAAAGGTCTTTCCGGTGTGGAGTTATCTCCGACTACCTTATGCCAGAAGCACAAAAATCCCTGTATTCTTCCCTGTTAGCCGGGAATTCGGCCGGAGAATGGTTCGCAGGAGACTGCGCCCACCGCCACACAATCTGCGAAATTCTCTCCGATCGGAGCTTTGGCTGGGTTGCGAATCGACGAACCGGTAGTGAACTCTCGCGAAGTGTCCTCTGGTCAGGAAACTACCCCAGCTTCCCGCGGCTTGAAAGCAGAGCAGCCGTCGTACCTCGCCAAAGTGGCGCGCCTTCTCGCCGCGAAGAATTGGTTTGCAGGATGTCAATTCTGACAATAGGCGTGGTTTGAGACCAGCACTAGCCTCCCGCCTTTCGGGCTCCAATCCTTGGAGGAAAAACATGAAAACACTTCTCGGAAAACTCATTGTGGTTGCGCTGGGAATAATGACGATTGGCGTGCCAGCAGTCCGCGCCCAGATCGTCACTGAACTCGACTTCAAGATGACTCAGGCATTTATGGTTGGGAATACCATTCTACCGGCCGGCCGTTACGTCATTAGGCCCGTCCACGGCACCGATCAATCGGTTATCGAGATATCGGCGACGGGCGGTAACCCCGATGTTATGGTGTAGGTAGAATTGGTGCCGCCACCCGCGGCCCAAAGTGGCTCTCAACTTATTTTCAATAAGTACAACAAGGTGCTGGCGTTGTCGCAGATCTTTCCGGGTGGTGGAAACTCGGGATATCAATTGGCTCAAGGCCATCCCGAGAAGCTGGCTGCAAAGACGGAAAAGCCGACGAAACAAATTGTCGCAGGTACCGCGAAGTAAGCGCATCACGGGGGCGCAACTAACATAATGCGTTGTTAGGGCGGAGCCCGCCTGCGCTGTTTGGTCCCACGAAACTTACGGTTTGCAGTATGCCGAGCGGGCCCTGCTTTACTTCTTGACGGTTACCTCGACCTCTCCGGAATCTTCTTTGACCTTTGCCGTGCCGCAGGTCGTCGGCTTTCCGCTCGCGTCGAAACGGCACCCGAACAGCCCCGCCTTTTTCTCCCCGCATTGCCCTGCCTGCACCGACACGACGAACCACCCCGATCCTGCTGGGCTTCCCGCCGTATTTCCCTGCGTGTAAATTCCCATGAGCACGTTCCCATTTTGTGAAGTCCCGTTCGCGCACTGATAATTGTCCCGTTTGTATGTGTACAGGATCCCGCGTTGCTTATCGAACAGAAACTGCGTGTCCTCTTCCACTCCGTCACCGTCAAGGTCCACCATGTCCGTCCAGTATGCCGAAGGCCCGGAAGCTAGCACCGACGCCGCCCCCGCTCCTATCCCCGTCTTTTGTCCCTGATTTTTTGCCGTGGCGCTAGGAACCGGATTCGCCGCCTTCGCCGCCGCTTGCGGCCCCACTTTTACCGTGGGCACAGACATCGGCCCTGGCGGCAATTCCTGAGCCGACGCGACACTTGCCATTCCCGTGGCCGCAACTGCTATTACCAGCCACATGCAAATTTTCTTCATCTTGTTCCTCCTGTGCGCACTACTCTACACCGGCAACTTCGGATGAGTCTCGAAGTTCCATTAAACGAGTCAAGAAGTAAGACTCCTCCGATAGCTGGATGTTTTCTTGGCTCGGCGATGGATCCTGTGACGGGGATTTCGCCGTGGAAGTCGGCCGCGGATGCAAACTCAGACCGGCATACGATTTCACCGCGCATTGCCAGTACCGGGAAAATCCCCGCGCTTTTACAGCTTTCGACCTATGGCTCGATTCGAAGGTTTTGCCTACCCTCTACGTGCGCGTTTAATTTCAGAATTCAGGTGAACGCCAAAAGAGCATGCGCAGGCGCTGCTAGTCGGGGGCGCGAGGAGGAAAAATGCTGTACTACGCACTCATTTTCCTGGTTGTAGCACTTGTCGCGGGATTTCTGGGATTTGGAGGCATCGCCTTTGCCGCAGCAGGCATCGCCAAGATTTTCTTTTTCATATTTCTGGCGGTGTTCCTCGTGACACTGATCATGCATTTCTTGCGCGGCAATACCGCCGGGAATTAGTTCCAGGTTTTCCGTTGGGAAAGTGCGGAAGGTGTTTCCGCACAATTTCATTCGTCATAGGAGATCGAAATGAAAAAGATGATGTTCGCATGCGCGATCAGCGCACTGATGTTGCTGGCGGTGAGCGGTTGGGCAGACGATACCGAAAAGGATCAGGATCGTCTGCAAACTTCCGGCACCGTGCTGCACGAGATTCTGAACGTTCCAGACGATATACCGCAAGACCTGCTGGATAAGGCCGATTGCGTCGTTGTGTTCCCCTCTGTGCTGAAGGCTGCGTTCGTGGTCGGCGCAAGTTATGGCCGCGGCGCGATGACCTGCCGCCGGGGCAAAAACTTCAACGGCCCGTGGGGCGCGCCTTCGATGATGGCCTTGGAAGGCGGCAGCGTGGGCTTTCAGATCGGCGGCCAAGCGACGGACTTCGTTCTGCTGGTGATGAATGACCGCGGCGCCAACGGAATCTTGAGCAGCAAAGTGAAACTGGGCGGTGATGCATCGGTGGCGGCCGGACCGGTGGGCCGGGATGCGTCGGCAGAAACAGACGCCTCCATGCGCGCTGAAATTTTAAGCTATTCTCGCGCCCGCGGAATATTCGCCGGCATATCGCTGGAGGGTTCGACCATCCGGCCGGACAATGACGGCAACGAGAGAATTTACGGCGAGAAGATCTCGGCGAAAGACATCGTACTGGCTCACGATACCGCGGTGCCACCGTCAGCGCGGCGACTGGTCGCGACGCTGGACGCGCGGACACCAAAGCACGTGGTGCAGAGGGGTCAGTAGGAAAAGTGCCGCTAAGTTTCGTCCGGTTCCTTCCGAGCGTGGCGACGCGCTCGGAAGGAATTTTTTTGCTGCTCGACGGGCACACTCCGTGGCGGTTCTGATCGCATGTTTCGTGATGGCCTTAGCGATCGCGCTTAGGCGTAAGAAAACTTCCTGCCAGCTTGCTCGGCGCCGCTCTGCTTTCAAAGCGTCTGCCCAGGACTCCTGACTATTATTGGATGGGTTGGCCGAGATCGCTGAGGTGGGTTATCGCGGATTCAATTGTTCCGACCAAGTCCCAGGCCTTTGCCTTGGACACCACGGCATAAATTCCCGCGCCGCGGGCAGCTTCATACAGCTCATTCACTTCGGAAATGGTGAAGAGAATCAGCGGCACCAGCGGATCAATCTTCGACAAGCGCGCCGCGACTTCGATTCCGCTCAGGTCCGGCATGGTGAGATCCAGAATTACGATGTCCGGCCGGAGTTTTCGAAATTGCCGGATGGCGGCTTGGCCATTTTTGGCTTCACCGCAAATTTTCCACTCGCGGGTTTCCAGGATCGCGCGAATGATGCGCCGCGTGGTTTCTGAATCCTCGACAACCAGAATTCGCAGATCCATGGCCGTCCCCCCAAGATATCGTTATAGCCGCGACTGGGTGGTGCGGGAATACACGCATCCTTGTAAATCCCGGCTCTCACGGCGTTAGCTGGCCACGAAGTTCGCGAATCGCGGGCGGCGGATTCGCGCAAGTCGTGTCCCATCCGTTTTTACGGGCGAAGGCTGTTCCTTTGCCTGAGTTTACTGGGTGCCGCATTTGACCCCATATACATTGTTTACTGTAGATGGCGGCTAACGACTTTATGGTATGAATTTCTGCTCGAAGAAAGTGGCGCTAAATCTATTTGTGTGGAGACGTTGCGCGCGCATTTTTCAAGTTCATTTCCTATGCATATTCGAGTGAGATATCGGCCAGTTGAGCCAGCGGCCGCGAAATTGGCGGTGGTCGTCGGCCTGCACAGTGGAGAGAAGAATGAAGCGAACCGAGCCCAGTAAAACTACTACAGCTGCAATTCCCGACCCAAGACCGAGCGCGAAAAGTAACGGCCGCACCGCGACAGCGGTGGAAACCGAGCCGGTGTCCGCCGATCTCAGTGTGATTCTCGCGAGCCTGCAGACCATGCGCGACGGAGACTTCTCCGTGCGATTGCCGGGGAACTGGACGGGACTGGCGGGAAAAATCGCGGACACGTTTAACGACATCGTTACGGCGAACCAGCAGATGGCGAAGGAACTGAAGCGCGTCGGGCAAGTGGTGGGAAAAGAAGGCCGCACGCGAGAGCGTATGCGCTTTCACCTGCCCAAGGCAGCGTGGGGCGAGATGGAAGTTTCGGTCAATACACTCGTAGATGATTTGCTGCGGCCGACGACGGAAGTTACACGCGCCATTGCCGCGGTAGCAAAAGGCAATTTGACGCAGACGGTGCAATTGGACGTTGATGGACGCCCGCTGGAAGGCGAATTCCTGCGCTCGGCCACGATCGTCAACACCATGATTCAGCAGCTCGGCGTTTTCACTGCGGAAGTTACGCGCGTGGCGCGCGAGGTGGGTACGGACGGCAAGCTTGGCGGGCAGGCGCAGGTTCCGGGCGTCGCGGGAACTTGGAAAGACCTCACCGATTCGGTCAATTCCATGGCCAGCAATTTGACGGGCCAGGTGCGCAACATCGCCGAGGTGGCCACGGCGGTGGCGAGTGGCGACCTTTCGCGCAAAATCACGGTAGACGTGCGCGGCGAAATTCTGCAGTTGAAGGAAGCCATCAATACGATGGTGGATCAGTTGCGCTCGTTCGCTTCGGAAGTGACGCGCGTGGCGCGCGAAGTGGGCACGGACGGCAAACTCGGTGGACAAGCGATCGTGCCGGGCGTCGCCGGAACGTGGAAAGACCTTACAGACTCTGTGAACGCGATGGCGGGAAACCTGACGGCGCAGGTGCGCAACATCGCGGAAGTGACGACGGCTGTGGCGCGCGGCGATTTGTCCCGCAAGATCACCGTGGACGTGAAGGGCGAAATTTTGGAATTGAAAGACACCATCAACACCATGGTGGATCAGCTGAACGCGTTCGCCGGCGAGGTTACGCGCGTGGCGCGCGAAGTGGGAACGGAAGGCAAGTTGGGAGGGCAGGCGCAGGTGCCTGGAGTGGGCGGGACGTGGAAGGACTTGACCGACAATGTGAACTTCATGGCCAGCAACTTGACGGGCCAGGTGCGCAACATCGCGGAAGTGGCAACGGCCATTGCGAGCGGCGATTTGTCACGCAAGATCACGGTGGACGTGCGCGGTGAGATTTTGCAGCTAAAAGAAACGTTGAACACGATGGTGGACCAGCTGAACCGGTTCGCAGGCGAAGTGACGCGCGTGGCGCGCGAAGTCGGCAGCGAAGGGCGGCTGGGCGGACAGGCAAACGTACCGGGCGTCGCGGGAACGTGGAAGGACTTGACGGACTCGGTGAATTCGATGGCCGGAAACCTGACGGCGCAGGTGCGCAACATCGCCGAAGTAACGACGGCCGTGGCGCGCGGCGACTTGTCGCGCAAGATTACCGTGGACGTGAAGGGCGAAATTCTCGAGCTGAAGAATACGATCAACACGATGGTGGACCAGCTGAACGCGTTCGCGGGCGAAGTGACGCGCGTGGCGCGCGAAGTCGGAACCGAAGGCAAATTGGGCGGCCAAGCGCAGGTGCCCGGCGCAGGAACCTGGAAGGACCTGACGGACAACGTGAATTTCATGGCCAGCAACCTGACGGGCCAGGTGCGCAACATCGCGGAAGTGGCCACGGCCGTGGCGCGCGGCGATTTGTCCCGCAAAATCACCGTGGACGTGAAGGGCGAAATCCTCGAGCTCAAAGACACGCTAAACACCATGGTGGATCAGTTGCGCGCGTTCGCTTCCGAAGTGACGCGCGTGGCTCGCGAAGTGGGCACGGATGGAAAACTGGGTGGCCAGGCGCAGGTGCCCGGCGTCGCCGGCACGTGGAAGGACCTTACCGACTCGGTGAACTCGATGGCCAGCAACTTGACCGGCCAGGTTCGTAACATCGCGGAAGTTGCGACGGCCATCGCGAGCGGCGACCTGTCGAAGAAAATCACTGTAAACGTCAGCGGCGAAATTCTGCTGCTGAAAGAAACCATCAACACGATGGTGGACCAGCTGAACGCGTTCGCGGGCGAAGTGACGCGCGTGGCCCGCGAAGTGGGCAGCGAAGGGCGGTTGGGCGGCCAGGCGAATGTGCCGGGCGTCGCGGGAACTTGGAAAGACCTTACGGACTCGGTGAATTCGATGGCCGGAAACTTGACCGGCCAAGTCCGAAACATCGCTGAAGTGACAACGGCCGTGGCGCGTGGCGACTTGTCGCGCAAAATCACCGTGGACGTGAAGGGCGAAATTCTCGAGCTGAAGAATACGATTAACACGATGGTGGACCAGCTGAACGCGTTCGCGGGCGAAGTAACGCGCGTGGCGCGCGAGGTCGGCACCGAAGGAAAGTTGGGCGGCCAGGCCGAAGTGCCCGGTGTAGGCGGCACGTGGAAAGACTTGACTGACAATGTGAACTTCATGGCCAGCAACTTGACGGGCCAGGTGCGCAACATCGCGGAAGTGGCGACGGCGATTGCGAGCGGCGACTTATCACGCAAGATCACGGTGGACGTGCGCGGAGAAATTTTGCAGTTGAAAGAAACGCTGAACACCATGGTCGAGCAGTTGCGTTCATTTGCCGCCGAAGTAACCCGCGTGGCGCGCGAAGTCGGCAGCGAAGGGCGGCTGGGCGGACAGGCGAACGTCACCGGCGTGGCCGGAACATGGAAGGACCTCACTGATTCGGTGAACGCGATGGCCGGGAACTTGACGGGCCAGGTGCGCAACATCGCGGAAGTGACGACGGCCGTCGCGCGTGGCGACTTGTCGCGCAAAATCACCGTGGACGTGAAAGGCGAAATTCTCGAGCTGAAGAACACCATTAACACCATGGTGGACCAACTGAACGCGTTTGCCGCGGAAGTGACGCGCGTGGCGCGTGAGGTGGGCACCGACGGCAAACTGGGCGGCCAAGCGCAAGTGCCCGGCGTTGCCGGCACGTGGAAGGATTTGACGGACAACGTAAACGTGATGGCCGCAAACCTAACCGAGCAAGTGCGCGGCATCGTGAAAGTCGTGACCGCCGTCGCGAACGGTGAGCTGACCAAAAAACTCACTGTGAACGCCAAAGGTGAAGTCGCCGCGCTGGCCGACACCATTAATAACATGACCGACACGCTGGCGACGTTCGCGGATCAGGTAACCACTGTCGCGCGCGAAGTGGGCGTGGAAGGCAGGCTGGGCGGCCAGGCGAACGTGCCCGGAGCTGCCGGCACCTGGAAGGACTTGACCGGAAACGTGAACCTCCTCGCGGACAACCTCACCAACCAGGTGCGCGCCATCGCGGAAGTCACTACCGCCGTAACGAAGGGTGACCTGACTCGCTCGATTCAAGTGGAAGCCAGCGGTGAAGTTGCCGAGCTGAAAGATTACATCAACACGATGATCAACAATCTGCGGCTAACCACCGACCGCAACAACGAGCAGGACTGGCTGAAAACCAACCTCGCGCGGTTCACTGGAATGTTGCAAGGGCAACGCGACTTGACGACGGTCGGACGCAGCCTGTTGTCCGAGCTGGCGCCGCTGGTCAGCGCGCAGCAAGGCGTGATCTATCAAATGGAGTCGGAAGAGTCTGGAACCATGGTGTTGCTGTCGGCCTTCGCTGATAGCGATCACGATGGGCATCCCAGCCGACTGCACGTGGGCAGCGGGCTCGTTGGGCAGTGTGCCGCGGAAAAGCAGCGCATGCTGATCAACGATGTGCCGGCGAACGCAGTTCCGATTCGCTCCGGACTATTTCAAGCCGTGCCGCGCAGCGTGATCGTGCTGCCAATTCTTTTCGAAGACCGCGTGAAAGCGGTGATCGAACTGGCGTCGCTCAGCGTATTCACTGCATCGCACCTGGCATTTTTGGATCAACTTACTTCCAGCATCGGCATCGTGCTCAATAGCATTGAGGCCACGATGCAAACCGAAGGCCTGCTGAAGCAATCGCAGCAATTGGCCACCGAACTGCAAACGCAGCAGACCGAATTGCAGCAGACCAATGAGCAATTGGCGCAGAAAGCACAGCAGCTGGCCGAACAGAACGTGGAAGTGGAACGCAAAAATCAGGAAATCGAGCAGGCACGCCGTGCCGTGGAAGAAAAAGCCAAAGAGCTGGCGCTCACGTCGAAGTACAAGTCGGAATTCCTGGCGAATATGTCTCACGAGCTGCGCACACCGCTTAATAGCATCCTGGTTCTGGGCCAGCAGCTCGCGGACAATCCCGATAGCAATTTGACGAACAAGCAGGTGGAGTTCGCGCGCACGATTCACGGCGCCGGAACCGACTTGCTGAACCTGATCACCGATATTCTGGACCTCTCGAAGATTGAATCGGGCACGGTGTCGGTGCAGGCGGAAGAAGTGTTCTTCGCCAGCTTGCTGGACATGATCGCTCGTCCGTTCCGCCACGAGGCAGAGAACCGCCATCTCAATTTCGAAGTTCACTCCGATCCTAATTTGACGCGCAGCCTGGTCACTGACTCCAAGCGCCTGCAGCAAGTGCTGAAAAATTTGCTTTCGAACGCATTCAAATTTACGGAGAAGGGCGGCGTGCGCATGTCGGTATTCGTCGCCGAGAACGGCTGGACCGAAAACCACCCGGTTCTGGGCAGGTCCGCCTCGGTAGTAGCGTTCGAGGTCACTGATACGGGCATCGGCATTCCGCCCGAAAAGCAGCGCATCATTTTTGAGGCGTTCCAACAAGCCGACGCCGGCACCAGCCGCAAATATGGCGGCACCGGACTTGGCCTCGCAATCAGCCGCGAACTTGCCGGGCTGCTCGGTGGCGAAATCCAACTGCGCAGCACGCCGGATGAAGGTAGCACGTTCACACTGTATTTGCCGCATACGTACGTGGGTCCTTCCACCGGGGTCGCCGGGTCCGATGCCAAATCCTCGGCGATGCCTGCGACTGGCCAAGCGGCTGCGGCGATCGCCTCCAAGAGGGCGATCGAGCAGATCACCATTGCGGACGATCGCGAAACCTTGCAGCCGGACGATGCGATCCTGCTGATCGTCGAAGACGATCCGTACTTCGCCACCATGCTCTGCGATCTGGCGCATGACAACGGGTTTAAGGTGCTCGTCGCCACGCGCGGCGCGGAAGCGCTGGCGCTCGCGCACGAATTTCAGCCGACAGCCATTTCGCTGGATGTTTTCTTGCCGGACATGCTGGGCTGGACGGTTCTAAACCACTTCAAACAAGATCCGCGCACGCGCCACATTCCCGTACAGATGTTGACGCTGGATGAAGACCGGCAACACGGCCTGGCGCGCGGCGCATTCTCTTACTTGATCAAGCCCGCAACATCCGAGCAACTGAAGGCCGCGTTTGCGCGCATGAAGGAATACACTGCGCCGCGGCGCAAGCGTCTATTGGTGGTGGAAGACAATCCGGCCGAGCAACTCAGCATCCGCGAATTGCTCGGCTATGAAGATATTGACGTGGAGATTGCCTCGACCGGCACGCAGGCGCTCGCGGCCATTGACGAGCAGCCGTTCGATTGCGTGGTGCTGGACCTGCGCCTTCCGGACATGTCTGGATTTGAAATATTGGAGCGCTTCCGCGACACTCCCGCGCTGAGCGATTTGCCGGTTGTCGTATTCACAGGCAAAGACTTGTCACCGGAAGAAGATGCGCGCCTGCATTTACTGGCGCGCAGCGTGGTGGTGAAAGGCGTGGAATCGCCGGAGCGGCTACTGGATGAGACTGCGCTGTTCGTGCATCGCGTCGTAACCGATCTGCCGCCGGAAAAACAGAAGATGCTCGATCTGTTGCATCATTCGGACGAAGCTTTGGTCGGTAAGAAAGTGTTGGTGGTGGACGACGACGTGCGGAATATTTTTGCGCTCAGCAGCGTGCTGGAACGCCGCGGCATGACGGTGCTGACCGCCGGCACCGGCCGCGAAGCAATTAGTACGCTGGAATCAACTCCGGATGTGGCGATCGTGCTGATGGACATCATGATGCCGGACATGGATGGATACGAAACCATGCAGATTATCCGCCGCAATCCTTCGTTCCGGCGCTTGCCCATCATCGCCTTGACCGCCAAAGCGATGAAAGGTGACCGTGAAAAATGCCTCGAGGCGGGCGCTTCCGAGTATCTGGCGAAGCCGGTGAACACGGAGCAGCTGCTCTCCGCGTTGCGGATGTGGTTCCACCGGTGAGATAGTTCCCGATTCGCGGCGATTGTGATTCGCTCGCCGCGGACGCCTCAATATCTTCTGAGGCGAGCGTTTTGAAGCACGAGGTAGAAAATGCGCGAGCAGGAAAAAGTAAATATTCTGATGGTGGACGATCAGCCCGGCAAGCTGGTCACCTACGAAGCCATTCTCAGCGAGCTGAATGAAAACCTGATCAAGGCGCGCTCCGGGAAAGAGGCGCTGGATCACTTACTGAGAACAGATATCGCAGTGGTGCTAATGGACGTGAGCATGCCGGAACTCGACGGCTTCGAGCTCGCGGACATGATCCGGCAACACCCGCGTTTCCAGAAGGTCGCAATCATTTTCATCTCTGCGGTGCATTTGACAGACATTGACCGGCTCAATGCCTACCAGCGCGGCGCGGTGGACTACATTTCGGTGCCGATCGTCCCGGAATTGCTGCGCGCGAAAGTGCGCGTGTTCGCGGACCTGCACCGCAAGACGCGGCAGCTGGAAATGCTCAATCGCGACCTGCGCTCACTTTCCGCGCGGCTGCTGGCGATGCAGGATGAGGAACGCCGCCGCATTGCCCGCGAATTACACGATAGTATCGGTCCTTTGATCGCCGCGCTCTCCATGAATAACGGAATGTTGACCCAGAAGACGAAAGCGCTTGGACCTGAAGTTGCCGAGGTCTTGCAGCAGAATAATCAGCTGGTGGAACAGCTCTCGAAAGAGACGCGCACAATTTCGCACCTGTTGCACCCTCCGCTGTTGGACGAGATTGGCCTGCTGCCCGCGATTAAAATGTTCGCCGAAGGTTTTGCGGAGCGCAGCAGCGTGAAAGTTGCCGTGGAACTCTCGCCGGATATCGGCCGGTTGCCGCCCAACGTGGAGATTTCGATTTTTCGCATCGTGCAGGAGTGCCTGACCAACGTGTACCGCCATTCCGGCAGCAAAACAGCGCAAATCAGAATATCGCACACGCCGGAAAAACTGTTGAGCGTGCAAGTCTGCGATGAAGGCAAAGGCATGGCTGGCGCAAATGGCGCATCCACGGCCCCGGGATCGAGCCACGGCGTGGGACTAAGCGGTATGCGGGAACGGTTGCGTGAGCTTGGCGGCACGCTGGAAATTCAATCGAGTGAGAATGGCACAACCGTCATCGCGGCCGTCCCTGTGAATAAACCGATGGTGAAAAACGTATGACTTTAGCAGCCGCCGTACCGTCTGCGTTGATTTTCGCGCCTCCGCAGTCGCGCGCCATCGCCAACCCTACGGGGGCTCGCTGATGCGCACGCGATTCCTGATCGTGGATGACAGCGAATTGGTGCGGAAATCCCTGCGTACTGTCTTGCAGGCCAATCCCGAATGGGAGATTTGCGGCGAGGCGCCAGACGGCGAAACGGCCGTCGAGATGTTCAAGGCATTGCATCCCAATATCGTAATTCTGGATTTTCAAATGCCCGGGATCAATGGAATCGAAACGGCGCGGCGTATGTCGGAGATCGCGCCGGCCGTGCCCATCGTGCTGTTCACACAACATGCCAGCACCGACCTGGAGAAACACGCCAAGGAAGCCGGCATTCGGTCCGTGGTGTCGAAAACGAACGCATTCCCGATGGTGGGGATGATTCAGGCGCTGCTCGGCCCAACCGATTCGGATCCCGCCGCTGCGAACCCGACTAATCCTGCGGAAGCTAAACCGAATAGCTGACCAGCCGGTAAGCGGACGCAGTCATCGTGAGGCCCGCGCGAATCAAAAATACGATAGTTACTGTATGGCAGGCCTGCGCGCGGAAGTTCATAGTGCACGCAGGTTCCTCAGGCAACACCCCTTGCCATGACCACGCCGGGAGGATGTTCCCCCATCCTCCCACCCTCCTTTTTCAACGAGCCCGGACCGGATCAGCGCGCTGCAATTGCCTGCGCAGGCCGCTAGCGTGCTGCGCCATTTACAGCGCGCGCACGATTGCGTAGTCGCGGATATGGATCTCACTCGCGTTTTAGGCGTTCGAGAAGCGGGGGCGGCAATTCGTGCAGCAATTCCAGGAAGACGCCGTTGGTCCAGCCAAATCCAATCACGTTTTGGCTGTAGCCCTTCACGATGCGAGTGATAGAAGTGCGTTTCACCACGTTGTACTTCTCGCGAATGTATTTGTCGGTCACGAAATCTTCAATCACCATGCTCAGGAAACTATAGGAGACGCGGTCGGCTTCCGCGTTGAAGCCGTAGCGGCGCATGCCGTCCACCGCCAGCAATTGAATGGGCGCCCAGCCATACGGGTAATCCCACTGTGCCTGGGATTCCACGCGGCTCATCGCCAGGCCGCCGGGCTGCTCGAAGAGCGCAAGGTTTTTCACCACCGCCCGCGCTTGTTCCGGCGACGCCAGGCCCGCCCATAGCGGATAGAAGGTAGTGGCGTACTCATAGTTGGAAATCGTGTGCGTCGTGAAGTTGTAATCGAAGTAAAGTCCTTGCTTCGCATCCCAAAGGTATTTCTGTATCAGTTTTTGGCGCTCGCTGGCGCGAGTGTCCCAACGCGCTGTTTCCACGGGCCGCCCCAGAAGGGAACTCATGCGTGCCAGGTCCTTTTCCGTTTTGTACAAGAGACTATTCAGGCAGACGGGTGCGTAATGGTGGGTCTCTCCGCTGAACGGGCCGAAGCGAAACGAGACATCGAATCCCGATTCGCGCATGCTGCGGTCGCCCTTGTAGAAATCCGCTGACAAAGTGACTTGCTCGACCGGCGCCCCCGCCGCCGCATGGTTGTCATTTGAGTATTGCTCCGATTCTCCCTCGCGACTGAAAACCGGGAAAAGCGGCCCGACCAGCGATTCAACCGGATGATTTTTGTCCACCAGAACGAGGTGCGGGTCTTTTACCCCGTTTAGTAGCAGGAAGTATTGCGCAGCACCGCGATAATAATCGCTGGGGTCGCCGATGATTTCCGGAACCGGGCCTTCGCCATGATCGAAGTAACGGGACAAGCCTGCGTCGCCGGCCAAATGAGGCGGGTGAGTCCACTGCTCGTAGTCCGTCACCGCGAAATCGTAGGCTTTCTGCAGCCAGGCGGTATCTTTCTGCTGCGCGGAAGGGTCTTCCGCATCATAGACCGCCAGAATCATGGAAGTGAGAAACGGAGGCTGCGAACGCGTTAGATAATAGGTGCGGTTCGCGTTCAGAATCGAACCGTAATGCTGTATTTCGTAAAAGAAGTTTTCCACCATCCCCTTCGCAAGCTCCAGGCGATGCGCCCGCAGCAGGCCGAGAATTGTGAAGTAGCTGTCCCAGCCGTACATCTCATTGAATTGGCCGCCCGGCACCACGTAAGCGTGCGGCAGATAGAGCAGCCCGGCATGGGAAATTTTGTTCAGGTGGACGTCGTCGGGGTTGCTGATGATCTCCGGCAAGCGCTCCACGTGGACTCTGCAGTCCTTCACCAGCTCCTGAAAGGCCGGCAAGCTCTGAAAGTCCGCCGGAAAATACAGATATGGCTCGTCGCCGATTTTCTGGTCCTCATACGTTTTGCATTTGTCCAGCGAGCGCGTGAGATGATCCCAGCTCACTGAGATGTATTGCTGCACATCGTCGAAATGTTGGAACTCATTGTTCATGGATCGCTGTTGCAAAGCAGACTCAGTATATGACGCATCGAGCCGCGGCATTGGGAGCAGGAAAAGAGTGAGTGCCAGGACAGAGCACGCCCAGATCGAAAATCGGTCTGCGACCGCGAGCACACGACGCGAATTCAGCACGCGAGGCATCTAGTCCTTCAATCGCACAGATGTGCGTGAGTCGCCGTGCGATGCAATGTTAGTACGGCGCGACCTGAAAAAAATCAGGTGAATACTGGATTCAGTCCAGCCGCCAGACCAGGTAATTATGGAGTCGCTTCCCAGGAGAATCTACCCGGTGCTCGGCGAATTTCCACAACCTGATTCTCGATGGTCTGCATAAGTGTCCTATTGTGAACAACAAAACGGCTCGCCAACTGGCAACATTCGTGCTGCTTTTTCGCCAGCGAGGCTTGCCTGGACATCTCTAAATCCAGCTAGAGGTTAACGTGAAGCTGAGCTTACGCTTGATTTTGTTCCTGGTTGCCGCTGTCACCATCGTCACTTTCGTTGTCTCCAAAAATGAAGTGCGCGCGGAGAAGCGTGGCCTGCGCACCGACTTGGTGCGTCGCGCCGAAATTCTCTCCGGGAGCTTGCAGGAGATTGTGGAACCGGCGCTGGGGAAGGGCTCGCGCGAACAGCTGCGCCACATCGTCGAGCGGTTTGGGAATCGCGAGCAGCTGGCGGGCGTCGCGGTTTACGATAATCACGGAGAACTGCTCGCGGAAAGCTCCAATCTCCAGAACCGCTTCGTTCCTCCGCCCGTTCCACTGGCTCGCGTGATTTCCAGCGACACCGGCCTTAGCCAATTCATAAATGTCGGCTCCGAACCGATGCACGTGTACTATCTGCCGCTGCACGACAAGACGTCAGCCACCGGTGTGCTGGCGATTTTCAACGATGTCGGCTACATCGAAACGCAAAGCGCGCGCATGTGGCGCGCGAGTTTTTGGCACGTGATCCTGGAGGTGCTGCTGATCGTTCTGATCACCGTCTTGATCATTCGCTGGACGATTGTTCTGCCGATTTCGCGCACCGCTCAATGGATGAAAGATATTCGCCGCGGCCGCGCGATGCCCAGTCCGCCGGGACCGAAGGAAAGTTTTCTCGCCCCGTTCACGAATGAGGTGATGAATCTCACCCGCAGTTTGGCGGACGCGCGCTCTGCCGCCGAAGAAGAGGCGCGCCTGCGCGAATCCGGCGAGTCGGTGTGGACCGCGGAGCGGCTGCGCGTCAGCATCCAGGGAAAGGCCTCGCAGGGTTCGCTCGTGGTTGTGTCCAATCGCGAGCCCTACATGCACGTGCACAAAGGCAAGGCCATCGAGCTGCTCGTTCCCGCGAGCGGCCTGGTGACGGCACTGGAACCGATTCTGCGCGCCTGCGACGGAATCTGGATCGCATCCGGTTCCGGTGACGCCGACCGCGAAACCGTGGATGATCAGGACCACCTCCGCGTGCCGCCGGACAAGCCGGACTACACGTTGCGCCGCGTATTTCTCTCGAAGGAAGTTGAAAAAGGACACTACTACGGATTTTCAAACGAAGGGTTATGGCCGCTGTGCCACATCGCGCATACGCGGCCAATTTTCCGCGCTTCCGACTGGCAAAACTACCAAGAAGCGAACCGCAAGTTCGCCGAAGCAGTGCTTCAGGAAATTGAAGGCGTCGAGCATCCACTCGTGCTTGTGCAGGATTATCACTTCGCATTGCTTCCGCGCATGGTGAAGGAAGCGCGTCCCGATGCGCGCGTCGCGATTTTTTGGCACATCCCATGGCCCAATCCTGAAGCTTTCGGCATCTGCCCCTGGCAACGCGAACTGGTCAGCGGCCTGCTGGGCGCGGACTTGATCGGATTCCAGATTCAGGCGCATTGCGATAATTTCCTGGAGACTGTGGATGCCGCGCTGGAATCTCAAATCGAATGGGAACGGTTCGCGGTGAAACGCGGCGGGCACATTACCTTCGTCAAGCCGTTTCCTATCAGCGTGGATTTTCGCGAAGCGCAGCGAGGCCAGGATCCGACCGTATCGCCCTACGTGCTGCGCAGCGAGCTCCTGGGCAAGCTGGGCATCAAGGCCAACTTTATCGGAGTGGGCGTTGACCGTGTGGACTACACCAAGGGTTTGCTGGAACGCCTGCGCGGCGTCGAAAGGTTCCTCGAGAAGTGGCCGGCGTATCGCGAGAAATTCACGTTTGTGCAGATCGGCGCGCCTAGCCGCACGGAAATCGAGCGCTATCACGATTTCCTGCAGGAGCTGGAAGCGGAAGCCGCGCGGATCAATGCGCGCTGGCAGACGCCGGATTGGAAGCCCATCGCGCTGCTCACCCGTCACCACAGCCACGAGGAAATTCTGCCGTATTACCGCGCCGCCGATTTCTGCATGGTCACATCTCTACACGACGGCATGAACCTGGTAGCCAAGGAATTCATTGCGTCGCGCGACGACCAGGAAGGCGCGCTGATTCTCAGCCAGTTCACCGGAGCCGCCCGCGAATTGCGCGACGCAATCATCGTGAATCCCTACGACGTGGAGCAGCTGGCCGAAGCGATTCGGGTGGCGCTGGAGATGGATACGGAGGAACGTCAAACGCGCATGAAACTGATGCGGAGCACCGTGATGCGTCATAATGTATTCGCATGGGCGGGAAGCCTGATCACGGACCTTTCCGAAATCCGCATTAACGAAGCACAGCCAGAACTTGGCCGCACCCGATGAACGAATCGCAAGCCGCAACCAAAAAACACACATTGCAGAGCAGCCGAAAAAAGAAACGCGCGCTCGAACATGCGCGCACCCATGGTGTTCCGGGCGCTGCGAAAGGGAACGCAGCCGTTCATTCGCCGCGATATTTGTTTCGCGCTTGGGACGAAATCGCGGACCGGCTGTGCGACGCGCAGACTTGCGTGCTACTGCTGGATTTCGACGGCACTCTTGTGAATCTGCAGCGCAGGCCGTGGGAAGTGCGCGTGCCGCAGCGGACCAAGCGGTTGCTCGAACGCCTGGCGCGGCATCCGAAGCTGTTTGTCGCGATCGTGAGCGGAAGGCGCTGCCAGGACCTGCAAACACGGATTGGCGTCGAGGCCCTGCATTTCATCGGACTGCACGGAGCGGAGCGCGAGCGCAAGACCACGAAAATCACCAAGGCGGCGGCCAGCATTCTTGCGCGGGCGCAACACGGGGCCCGCAAGCGCATGGCGGCAATGCGCGGCATGCGCATCGAAGACAAAGGCATGAGCTTTGCGGTTCACTATCGCGAAGCCAGCCCGCCGATCGCGCGCGCCGCGAAATCGTGCTTGTTGGACGTTGTCGAGCCGCATCAAGAAACGCTGAGGGTACTCGATGGCGCGATGGTGTGGGAAGTTCTGCCCAACGAGATCCGCGGCAAAGGCGGCGCGGTGCTGGACCTGCTCAGTGAATTCCCGCCGGACACGCCGGCAATTTATATTGGTGACGACGGCACCGATGAAACCGCTTTTGAGGCGCTGGGCGATCAGATCACCGTACGAGTGGGGAATCCGCAAAAGAGCGCCGCGAAATACTTTGTGCGGGATCCCAGCGAAGTGATTCGCTTTCTCCTGCGGCTCGAAGCAGAACTCGCATAGGCGCCGCTCCCGCGATATGCGATTTACTTGCGCGGCCCGGCCCAATGGCTGAAAAGTAGAATCCGCGAATTCAGAACCAGCAATGCGTCCATCAGTGCTTCGCGAGTTTTGTTTTTCTGCGAGACTGGAGGCATGGTCGAGTTGATCCTCTTAGCGCGCTGGATTCTTCGATAGCGTGATCGGGACTTAGAAAATTCGGCAAGGGGAAGTGGAAGCCGGCCCAGCCCTGATGCCTCGTTTTAGCGAAGCACCCGACTCCCATTCTTCCCCTGCGAGGCCCATTCTGCCGGGGCATGCCGCGCCGCGGAATCCGGACTAACTCCTAAGGCGCGGGGGAAATTCCTGTACGCCCGGAAATTGCCACGAAGCACGGGATGGATATGCGAGTGAATTAAGTTCAGTGGCTGTCGCTGAAATGCAGGAAGGAGGGGCTGCCGATTCTCGGCGACAGCCCCCTTTTGGCGGAGTCTGAGAGGGGAAAAACTTTCAGAAGCTTGACGGCAGCCTCACGCTGTCTTGGAGAGCGGCTGCGAGGAGTCCCGTATTTCGATCGTGCGCCCGGATACGGCCAGTGGCGCGCCACTTTCGGTGACGTAATAGCGCTCCGGCGCAAATGCCGATTCGCAAAATGGACATCTCTGATGCCGCGGGCGCGCCCGCACCGGGCGGTGCAGCAGGTACATGGACTCGGCCCATTCTTCCAACACAATGCGCGCGGCGCATTTCGTGCATCGGCAGCAAAGATACGTGTACATCGCAAACCTCCCAGGGTATCCGGCAAAAAAGCAGCGATGACGCTCGAACTGGCGCGAACAAAACGACGAGACCATCGCAATCGCCCGCGAACGCATCCGCGCCTTCCCCACTTTACGTTTTTGCCGATTTCATTCAATACAGTGGAAACCTTAAGATGGGGTGCGCGATCGCGTACCCCCAAACCCTACGGATTTCCAATGGAAGCAAGACTTGCCCGTAAATCTCAGATCTGCAATGCGATGCGGCCGGCGTAGGTTCAACAAATTCGAACTAGGAGCTGCTTGGCGTGGTTTTACAGGCAAATCCCTATTGGCGGGAATCGCGCGCAAGATTACATTTATGTGCATCACGGGATGCTTGGCATCTCACACCGGCCCGTTGTTGAATATTCACCGTTCGCTGAACACACCCGACCCGGCAAAGGCGTCATCGCGCATCCGGCGGGAAATAATCAAGAGGAGATGATCTCTAATGCGTACCCGATTCATTCGTCCGTTGCTACTCGGAATCGCAATGTTATTTCTTTCTTGCGCATCTTTCGCGCAATTCGGTGTAGCCATCACCATCGCGCCACCGGAGCTGCCCGTTTATGAGCAGCCGGTCTGTCCCGGTGATGGATATATCTGGACGCCCGGCTATTGGGCCTGGGGCGACGACGGTTATTTCTGGGTTCCCGGAACTTGGGTGGAAGCGCCGGAAGTTGGTTTTTTCTGGACGCCAGGCTACTGGGGCTGGGGCGGCAGCAGTTTTGTTTGGTACGACGGCTACTGGGGTCCGACAGTAGGTTTTTACGGCGGGATCAACTACGGCTTCGGCTACTTCGGCCACGGTTATGAAGGCGGCCGCTGGGACCACGACCACTTTTTTTACAATCGCGCGGTGAACAACGTAAACGTCAACGTGATTCACAACGTGTACGAAACGAAAGTGAATGTAAGAAATAACGAGCGCGTCAGCTATAACGGCCATGGTGGGATCAACGAACGTCCCACGGCCCAGGAAGAAGCTGCCGCGCACGAGCGGCGCATACCTCCAGTCGCGGCACAAACTGCGCATATAAATGCCGCGCGTGAGAACCCTGCGCTGCGGGATTCCGCCAACCACGGTAGGCCTCCGATCGCTGCTACGGCCAGACCGGGAGAATTTAATAATCGCGGCGCGGAAAACGCCACCGCTCACGCCAATCCGGCTGTGCATCCGAAAGATCTTCCGCCTGCCGAGCGGGCCGCTCCCCCTAACACTGGCAACTCCAAGCTCGACAAAAAATATCAGCAGCAGTAGGACAAGCTTGCGGCCCAGCAGGACAAGGAACGGCAGAACCTGCAACAGCAGCAAGACAAGGAACACCAGCAACTGGCGAAGCAAAACGCCAATGCTCAGAAGAATCAACAGCTCGAGCAAAAGCATCAGCAGCAGACCCAGCAATTAGTTCAAAGACACACACAGCAGCAACAACAACTGCAACAGAGGCAAGCGCCACCAGCCTCGCATGCGGGCGCGCCGTCGAAGCCTAAGTAACACCTGATGAATCGCTGACAACCAGACGGCGAGGGCACGCGCCACGCGGCGAATGTCCTCGCCGTTTTTTTCGTCACGTAGTCCGAGCTACTCTTCCGTTCACGCTCTTCTGAAAGCAATTGGGGGTGGGATTTCCGCGAGTGTCACTGCAGAGGCCTGAAGATTCCGATCGCCAGAAGTGATCGCCGGCCACCAAAGCCGCGGAAATTGCGGCCTCGATGGCGAGCGACGATTTGCAGGATCGTCCGAAAATTGCGTTAAGACTTTTTCCGCGGTACCTTGGCGCCTTTCTTGCGCGCCTCGGAAAGTCCAATCGCAATCGCTTGTTTGCGGCTGGTCACCTTGCCGCCCTTGCCGCCTTTGCCCGAACGAAGCGTGCCGCGCTTTTCCCGATGCATAGCGCTCTTCACGCTCTTGCCGGCGGCTTTTCCGTATCTCGCCATTACGTACCTCCTCTCGGTCGGTTCTCGACGCCGCTTCGAACAACCACTTAGGCTTTAGCTCTTTTCGCGGTGCCCTGCACGACGACGTCCGATTTATATGCACGTGTGAATTCATCCACCTGCTTCTGTGCCACGTCCTTGGCGATGCCGTAGCGCTCCTGAATTTTCCCGATCAGCTGGTCTCGCTGGCCGTTGATGGCTGTCAGATCGTCGTCGGTCAGTTTGCCCCACTTCTCTTTCACTTTGCCGACCGATTGCTTCCATTTTCCTTCGATTTGATCCCAGTTCATTTTGAACCTCCTGGATTGAATATCCAACTGCTCAGACATAGTGGAGTCAAATCCGCCGGCCCGGAATACAGCGCAACACCTAACTCCGCGGGACATTTCGCCTTACGATTCAGCATGGGCTACGCGAACGAACATCGCAACGTTTTGGAATTTCTGCTTATGCGATGCCTACCGGAACCCGGAATCAAGCCTACAGTGATTGCTTGATGGTTATGCCGGTGGCGGAAGCCTAGTCTGACCATGCAACCGCAAAAATCGGGCCGGTGATCCGACCCACATCAGTCCTAAGGGGAAGCTAATGAGCCACAAAAATTTGAAAGGCCTTTACGTGGACGAACTGCGAGATCTCTATAATTCCGAGCAGCAATTGATCAAGGCGTTGCCCAAAATGGCGAAAGCCGCAAACTCTGACGAGCTCCGAAAAGGATTCGAAGGGCACCTCGAACAAACCCAGCAACACGCCACACGCCTCGAACAAATTCTCAGCGCCCTGGACGAGCCGGTTAAGGGCAAGAAATGTAAGGGCATGGCCGGCATCGTGTCTGAAGGCGGCGACACGATGTCCGAGGATTTTGAGGGTGCGCTGATGGATGCGGCCCTGATCTCCGCGGCGCAACGCGTGGAGCATTACGAAATCGCCGCTTACGGCGCCGTGCACGCCTATGCCGAATTGATGGGCGAAGGCGAAGCGGCTTCGTTATTACAACAGACGCTCGATGAGGAGAAGGAAACCGATCAAAAGCTCACGGAGTTCTCGGAACAAATCAACTCCGAAGCTTTCAACGGAGGCGCGGAAGCCTCGGACGAAGAAACCAGACCACGTCATAAGACAGCCAAGGCTGGTAGCGTAAGCTGATTTCGCCAGCCCGGCTCCGAAGGGCGCGGACCGTTGCCGGGCCCTTCGGTAAAAACGAAAGGGAGAACCACATGCTGCTGCTTATTCTGACAATCGTTCTGATTCTCGCGCTCTTTGGCAGTCTGCCGACGTGGCCGCACAGCAGAGGATGGGGATATTACCCCAGTGGGGGAATCGGTCTGGTGCTGGTGATCTTGCTAATACTTTTTCTGATGGGCCGTTTGTAGCAGACCTCGTCTAGTATTGGTGCGAGCGGCCAGCGAGCGTCACCGGAGCAGGCATCTGCGCCGATTTAAAGGCAGAGGCAATCACTTTGGCGGCAAATGGATCGTAGATGAAGTAATTTCCAGGACGCATCGCAAGCAATTCCGTGACGCGAGCCTTTGCATTCTCGACACCTTGAACAGCCTCAATCCAAATCGGCCCGCTTTCCGCAAGGTCACGGAAGATATCATAGCTGTCGCTCATATTTCCCCCTCACAGGTTCAAGCCAAACCGCTCCAGATAGCGTTATTGTCTCTGTATGAAAAGCAATTTGGCCACCAATGGCGGTGCGCAGGGGGTGCGCAAGCGGCTCTAAACAAGGAGGTTACGACCTGATTCTTACAGCGGCCAGACAAGCGTCTGCTAGCTGTGTAAATAGGGACGAACTCCGGTACATATTTCGCAAGCGGCTGCCGCGACCCGGATTCGTTCGGTGGTTGGCCGCTAGGTTGCATGCAGTGACGGAAGGCTTGCATTGCTGCTAGCAGACGGCGTGAAAGCTAATTGCGGTTACGCGATCGTTCGATAAAATATGCGAGGCATAGGCATAGTGACCCTGCGAATCATGATCGTGGACGACGAAAAAGCGGTGCGCTCGGCCTTGGGAAGGCTGCTGGCGACGCGCGAGGAATGGCTGGTCGTGGGTGAGGCTGCCGATGGTGTGGCAGCCGTCGGGATGGCGCGAGATCTGCAGCCCGACATCGTAATTATGGACATCACCATGCCGAAGATGAACGGCCTGGAAGCCACGCCCGAAATTAAGAAAGCGCTCCCCACTGCCGAAGTGCTGATCTTCACGCAGCACGATTCGAAGCAAATGGTTCGCCAGGCACAAAATGTCGGCGCCAGCGGCTATCTATTGAAGTCGCAGGCCAATTGGCTGGTGGCGGCCGTGGAATCGATGAGCCAGCACAAACCGTTTTTTGAAGGCAAGAATCTCTCGCAACGCGAGTAGCCGTTGCAATGCGCTCGTTCTTTCTGCTGAAAGTAGCGGCGTTCACCCGCCGGCGATTCTCCAGCCAACCGGTGAAGCACCCGTCCGTGGCCCCCGGGTCCGAGCGATTTTCGTCGCCATTTGCGCCCGGCACAAGGTAGTCTGAGATATGCACGTTAAACGCGCTGGGAAGAAAAGCGTGAAGAAAACCCGCGCGTCTCGCGTCGCCCGCGGAAAGCTTCACTCCGAATTACTCCAGCTCGCGCACGACGCTATCATCGTCTGCGATGTGAACAGCGTAATTTTATTCTGGAATGGCGGCGCCGAGAAAACCTACGGCTGGACTGCCGCTGAAGCCTGCGGAAACGTGACGCATCAATTTTTAAAAACGGAATTCCCCGAGCCGCTCGATCAAGTGTATGAAACTCTTTACAGGGTCGGCTCGTGGGAAGGCGAACTGGTCCACTCGACTCGCGATGGAAAACGCATCGTGGTCGCGAGCCGCCAGGTGCTGCAGCGCGATTCGCAGGGCCGCACCGTCGGCATTCTGGAGATCAATCGCGACGTCACCCCCCGTAAAGACGCTGAAGAAGCCCTGCGCAACCTTTCCGCGCGACTGCTGCAGTTGCAGGATGAAGAGCGCCGCCGCATCGCACGGGAACTGCACGACAGTACCGGACAGAGCCTCGCCGCTTTGGTGATTCACCTCTCGGCCGTCAGCGCGAAAATTGCCGATGTGGACCCCGCCGCCGCCGATTTGCTGCGTGAAGCCATCCTCCTCTCGCAGAAAGCCTCCGACGAAACTCGCACTCTTTCCTACCTTCTGTACCCGCCCACGTTGGACTATGCCGGTTTGCGCTCCGCGTTGGAATGGTACATCGAGGGATTCACCCAGCGCAGCAAGGTGAAAGTGGACCTGAAAGTTTCGCTCGGCGCGAATCGCCTCCCCGAAATCGTGGAAAGAACGCTGTTCCGGATTGTGCAGGAAAGCTTGACCAACATTTTTCGCCATTCTGGCAGCGAGACCGCTAGCGTCCAAATTGAGGCACGCTCCGCAATCGTGCGCTTGGAAGTAGCGGACAAGGGCAAGGGGATTCCCACGGAGATCCTGGGAACCTTGAATAGCAGCGGCGGGCAACTGGGCGTCGGCATCCGCGGAATGCGCGAGCGCGTCCGCCAGCTCGGCGGCTGGCTGCAGATTAGATCGTCGCCGGCCGGCACCACCATCATCGTTACCCTTTCCGTAAAGGAATCGGCTGGTGACGCAAGCCGCTCGCAAGCATCAGGTTTCAGCTGTTAATTCCAAGTCACAGGGCTTATGCGCTGGCAAACTACCGTCACTTCCATATCGTTATCGAGGAATTGCCGCTTTACCGTGGAGATTCGACGTTTTTTCGCCCGTCCTTTGTTCGGTGATCGCATGTTGTCAATGGTGCCCCGCAGATGCCCGGAAACCGCATGAAATTTGCCCAACGATTCGCCCCCAGAACGTTGGCTCTCTCCATCATCGTTCTGCTGCTCGCGCCGCCTCCATCCAGCGCCTATGCGGTCCTGGCTCATGAAGCGATCATCGACGCCGCCTGGGATGAAGCGATCAAGCCGCTGCTGCTGGAAAGGTTTCCCCAGGCGACGACCGAGGACTTGAAGACCGCTCACGCCTATGCCTATGGCGGCTGCGTGATTCAGGACATGGGATACTACCCGTTCGGCAACAAATTCTTCAGCGACCTGGTTCATTACGTGCGCAGTGGAGATTTCGTCGCGGCGCTGCTGCGCGATTCGCAGGACGTGAACGAGTATGCGTTCGCCCTCGGCGCCCTGGCGCATTACGCGGCGGATAATGAAGGCCATCGCACCGGCACAAACCTCGCCGTGCCGCTGCTCTATCCCAAACTCCGCCGCAGGTATGGCGACGTCGTCACCTATGATGAAAATCCTCTCGCGCATCTGAAAACTGAATTCGGATTTGACGTGCTGCAAGTCGCCAAGGGACGCTACGCCTCCGACGCCTACCGCGACCGTATTGGTTTTCAGGTTTCCGGGGATTTGCTCGCGCGTGCATTTCAAGAAACGTATTCGCTGGACTTGAATTCAGTGCTGTCCAATTACGACCTCGCGATTGCTTCCTACCGCCAAGCCGTCAGCCAGCTGATTCCGGAAGCCACGAAAATCGCCTGGCAGACCAAGAAGGACGAAATTCAGCGCGGCTCTCCGGGAATTACGCGCACCGCATTCCTATATCGCATTTCGCGCTCCACCTACGAAAAACAGTGGCCCGGCAAATACGAAAAGCCCGGATTCGGCACCCGCCTGCTCGGTTTTCTGCTCCGATTGATACCCAAGGTTGGCCCCTTCCGCGATCTCTCGTTCAAGATCCCTACGCCCGAAGCCGAGAAATTGTTCGTTACCAGCTTTGGCAATGCGCTACGGAATTACGCGCAACTGGCGAAAGAACAACGGAGCCCAGGCCTTTCAACTCTCGCTGACGACAATATCGACACCGGCACGGTCACAGGACCGGGCCAGTATCCGCTTGCGGACCAAACCTACGCCGCCCTGCTGGACCGATTGCAAAAGAACAACTTTGTTACGGTTTCGCCCGACTTAAAAACGGCGCTGCTGGCTTACTACGCGGACCTGAACGCGCCCTTCGCCACGAAGAAAGACAAGAAGGGATGGTCCAAAGTCGTTCGCGACGTCAATCAATTGAAAGCATCGCACTCCGCCGAGCCGCCGACTATCGAATCCGGCTCCCTAAGGTAAAGTACCTACCCCCGGATTTGCTAAGCCACTCTGTTTCTTGCACTTCGCGCGCAGCGAATACAGGGATACACCTACGCGGACTACAGGATGACTCCGATAGACGAATCCAGAGAGTTACTTTAATTTGTTCGCGATTGATCGCAGTGCAGGCCCCGAAGTATTTATTTCTTTTCATGAACCAATTCATCGCCCGGTGGCTCCGCCGCGAGACGTGCGGGCCCAGCAATGTAGCCACTCTTATAAACGAGGCGGAGCACCAGCAGCATGGCAGCTTGATCGCCCATAACGAAAGGAAGCGGCTTTATTCAGGATGAAACGGAGTGACACCCAGACTCGTCCCATTATGGGAAGTCTATTCTCGGCCGTCTCTTGTACTATCGCCACAACAATCCCTGCTTGCTGGAGTGAAAAATGAAAACGCTTCGTATCCTGATTGCCGACGACCACGATCTTATGCGCCGTGGCATCAAAGGGATGCTGACATCGCATGCGGGATGGGAAATCTGTGGAGAGGCGCACACCGGCCGCGAAGCCGTTGCGAAGGCCCAGGAACTGCGTCCGGACATCGCCATCCTGGATATCAGCATGCCGGACCTCAACGGCGTGGACGCCGCGCGCAGAATCCGCAAGGAATCGCCGAACACCGAAATCCTCATCCTTTCCGTGCACTATTCGGATCAGCTGATTCGCGACATTCTGGAAGCCGGCGTGCGCGGCTACATCGTGAAATCCGATTCGGACCGCGACTTGGTCGTCGCCGTCGAAACTCTCGCAAATCACAAGCCGTTTCTCACGCCGCGCGCCACCGAAGTGATGCTTTCCAGCTTCAAGGAAGGCCGGATGCGCACCGAGCTTCCAACCGCGCTGCGTGACCGGCTGACTTCGCGCGAACGGGAAATTGTTCAGCTGCTCGCCGAAGGCAAGAGCAGCAAGGAAGTCGCATCGTCGCTCAACATCAGTGTCAAGACCGCCGAAACGCATCGCGCCAACATTATGCGCAAGCTTCAGCTGCACACCGTAAGTGAACTGGTTCGCTACGCCGTGCGCAATCAAATCGTCGAGGCGTAGCCGCATCCTTACTGCGCTCTTGCCGCGAAAGCGATTGCCCTTCGCGCGAAGCGGCGCACCTGTCTGCAAATACTCGTGCCCGCGCTGCCTACAGCAAATTCACCAGAGTGCCTAACGCGTTGCCAGTATTGTTCGATTCGCCGCTCCGGGCGATTATGCCGCTGCGGAGGAGAACGAAAAGCTGTAAATTTCGCGCCAGATATTGAGGGCTGGCCGGCTCTTTGTTCTCCTTGCGCGCCAAACCAGAAAGGAATCCAGCCATGAACCAGGCAGCCACACGAACCAAGAATCCCGCCGTGTCTTTGCATCCCGACTCAGCTGCACAATTTCAGTCGTCCGTCGAGCAACCAGTTGTGTTGATCGCGACCACACACCCGGTCATCAGCTTTAACATGGGCGCTCTGCTGGAGATGTACCCGCTGCGCACACTGTGGGCTCAGAGCGTCGGCGAAGTGCGTGCGTCGCTCGCGAAAGAAAATCTCGCCGCGTGCTTCTGCGGCTTTTGGCTGGGGGATGGCACCTACCGCGACGTGGTGCGCCTGCTGAAGCGCCAGTCGGTGGAAGTGCCCGCGATCATCGTCTGCGAGCCGGCCTGCAGCAACGAATACCGCGATTATCTCGCCGCGCTGAATATCCGCGCGTTCGATTTCATCTGCCATCCTTACCGCAAGACCGACCTTGAGCGCATCCTTCAAGCCACGCTTTCCCAGCGTGCTCTCGCCGCGCGCCGGCGCGGTTCAATGCTAGATACGGCGAATGTGTTGGAAACGCGAGCGGTTCTGCGTTAAGCGACGGATCAGGAAGAACTGAATATTCGGAACGATCTGGCCCGGGATGCGATCCTCTCCGGGCCAGTCGGATGGAACTTCAACCCACTAAGCCTTGCTGCCCGCCACAACCAGTACGATCCCGCCAATCAGCGCGAGCCCGCCCACGATCGGAGGCAGCGGAATCGTATCGTGTTCCGTCTTGGTCGCTTGAATGGGCCCAACATCCAATACCTTCTTGTGCGTGGTATAGGTGATTCCCTGATAGGCGAGTGCGAGCACGCCCAGAACAATGAGCACGAACCCCAGCAAAGTTGCAGTCTTCATAAACTCTCCTCCATCCGCGATTCCTCGTGAATAATGAACGGTCACGCTCGTCGCAACAAGCCGCCGACCAGCGACACCAAGAAGAGCACCAGGAAAACGAAAAACAGAACCTTAGCAATGGATACCGCGGCGGCGGCAATTCCCAGGAATCCAAATACCGCCGCAATCAGCGCCACCACGAAGAACACTACGGCCCAACGCAACATAAATCCTCCAATGGACAAGTCTTTCGCATGAATAGGCCCGACCGAGCTGCTTGAGGCGCTCCACCGAAAATCAGCGCGCCCTCGGCGATGCCTTTCTTTTTACGGTTTTTGGCCCTAAGTGAACATACACTCATTCAACTAGAGTCGCGCTGAGTTTACTGTACGCCGGCTCCCGCCGCTGTATCCAACGGCTTCACGCGCCGAAAAGTTCTCGCCGCCCGTCGGTGTCTGCTTCGTGCTTCGCTCCCTTCGGCCGTACCGCAAGCTCCCCCAAAATCTACGCGCTTCGCGGTATAGCCCCGCGTTTCGAACCGCACTACTGTGGAGGCAGGAGAGTCGCGGAACATTTTTGGGCTCTCGAAGAGCACAGCAAAACGGCGCTGAAAGCGAATCGAAAAGGAGATCGAAAAATGCATCATGCATCGAAAATCGGCAAATGTCTGTCGCTTCTGGGCGCCACGGTGTTCTTGAGCGCTTCCTTGATCGCGGCGGCTCCTCAGCAGGACCAGCAACCGGCTCCCGATAATTCCAAATCCAATCAGGGCGACGCCAGCAAAGGCGCGGTGACCGCCCAGCAACAGAAAATGGATCCCGCGGACCGCAACATCACTAAACAGATTCGCGCCTCCATCTACAAAGACAAATCACTCTCCACCTACGCGCACAACATCAAGATCATCACCCAGGACGGCCGAGTGACTCTAAAGGGCCCGGTGCGTTCCGCAGAGGATAAGGCCAGCATCGAGGCGAAGGCCGTTGCCGTCGCCGGCGCGGACAACGTGACAAACCAGCTCGAGGTAGCACCAGCGAATCAGTAGCAACAGGCGCGCGTACGAGTTTCAAACTCTGATTCACAAAAGGAGATTCACACATGTCCGGCAAAAAAACCGCAGTCTTCGGAATTTACTCCACCCTGTCGAGCGCGGATCACGCCACCGACACGCTCGTTCGATCCGGATTTTCCCCGAGCGATATTTCAGCGCTGCTCCCGGAAAATCTTGGGGCCAGGCAAATTGGAACCGAAAAAGCCACCAAAGCGCCGGAAGGCGCAGCAACCGGAGCCGGTTCCGGCGCGGTGCTCGGCGGCGCGCTAGGTTTGCTTGCGGGAATCGGCGCATTGGCTATCCCGGGCGTCGGCCCGCTCATCGCTGCTGGACCGATCATGGCCGCATTGGCTGGTGTCGGAGTCGGCGGCGCCGTCGGTGGATTCACCGGCGCGTTGATCGGCCTCGGCATCCCGGAGTATGAAGCGAAGCGCTACGAAGGACGCGTGCAGAAGGGCGGCATTCTGCTCTCCGTCCACTGCGATTCTTCCGAAGCGGTCAAACGCGCCAAGGAAATCATGAAGATCACCAACGCCGAGGATATTTCTTCCACCGGCGAGTCTTCCGCTGATATGAAAGCGGGCGATCAGCGTGCGCGCCACACAACTTCCGGCAGCGGCGCATAGATTCCCCGGGAGAGGAAGCGTGCAGTTGGGCGCTTCCTCTCAGTTTTTTCTTCCAGCATCGAAAAATGCGATTGGAAATCCAAATTGAAACGAAAGAGCTCGTAAAAAAAACGACCGGAGGACATCATGACGGCAAGACGTAACTGGACGGAATCAATCTCGGCATTTGCAGTGGGAGTGGGCGTGGGCACAGCCTTAGGCGTGCTGTTCGCTCCACGCTCGGGCAGTGACACCCGCGACTATCTGGTGGAAAGCGCGCAAGAACAATTGGACGGCGCCATCGCGGCCGGCCATAAATTCGCACAGCGCGCGCAAGAAAATATTGACCAGGTCAAAAGCCAGGTGCGGCAAGCCGCCGATGTTGGCGAGCGCGCCTACCGCGAAGCAGCCAAGAATTCGCCAGCGTAAGGCGTGCCGGCTGCCGAGCGCGTCCAAATTTCATTCGCTTCAAGACCACACTCGTCTCCGCCCAGTTACGCGTTGACGCTGAAAGCAACAACAGGAGACCACGATGAAGGCAGAAGCAGCGTCGCAGGCAGGCGCCACCAAAGTCACGCGCAACGAGCTGATCGCGCTATTGAACGAAGATCTGGCCCGCGAGTACCAGGCCATTATTTCCTACGTGGTTTATTCACAGGTGCTGAAGGGCGCCGAATTCATGAATATCGCCGGCGAATTGGAAAAGCACGCAGCCGAAGAGCTTGGCCACGCTCTGATGATCTCCAACCAGATTGACTATCTCGGCGGAATGCCCGCGGTCCAGCCCAAACCCGTCCGCACTTCGGAGAAGGCCCGCGAAATGTTGCGCTTCGATCTCATCAACGAAGGCGAGACCATCCGCAACTATCGCGAAAGAGTTCGCCAGTGCGAGCAATTGGGTGAATACGCCATGGCCGAACATATCCGCGAAATTCTCATGGACGAACAAGATCACCAGATCGCTTTGGCGACCGCTCTCGGCGAAGACGTGCCGGTGGTAAAGGATCCTCCGAACGCCGCGGCGAAAAAAGCATAAGAGATTTTATCGGGTCGTTCGAAGCGCTACACAAATCGCTAGATCAATCAACCAGGAGAAGACATGAAAACCATGGAACGCAAGACCGCTGCAACAGACGATGATTTTCTCACCACCGTGGCCCGCTCGATCGGCTCCACGCTTGGCCACGTCGCGGCAAAAGTAAATGCAACAACACGCCCGTCCCGTCGCCGCCCCTCCAGACGCACGCGTGCTCGCAAACATGTTTCCGTTTCAGGCAACACCCGCCGCGTCCCCGCCTCGGTTTCGAAGCGGAGCAACAAAGTGGCGCGTCTCTCTAAAAAGAATCGCAGGAAATCAGCAAAGTAGTGCTGTGCAATCCATTACAACGCAAAGGAGAACTAACATGCGAAAGTTCATGCTTCCTGTTTCGTTGCTCACGCTGCTCGCCGTCGGCACTATCGCTGGTTGTTCGTCCGAGCCCACAAAATCCCCGGACGTTACTGACAACATCCGGAAATCGCTCGACCAAGCCGGCTTGAAAGACGTGAAAGTCAACCAAGACCGGACCAAAGGCGTGGTAACTCTTTCCGGCGAAGTGCCGTCCGACATGGACAAGACGCAGGCGGAGACCATCGCAAGCGCCCAGGCAGGCGGGCAGGTGGTGGCGGACCAGATCACCGTAGTCCCTCCCGCCATGGCCAGCGAGGCCAAAGCGGTGAATTCGGATCTGGATAAGGGCATCGAAAAAAATCTGGACGCCTCCCTGATTCAGAACCGGTTCAATAAGCAAGTGAAGTACGACGTAAAAAGCGGCGTCGTCACCCTGACCGGCGAAGTGAACTCACAGTCCAAGCGCGCGTACGCCGAAAAAGTGGCAGCCGCGGTTCCAAACGTACAGCAGGTAGTGAACGAACTGCAGGTCAAGGACCAGAAGGCGAGCTCCACAAATTAGCACTGCAAGAAGCGCATCCCGCCGGCGAGAACGGCACTGCCAGGTTCTCGCCGGGAATTAGCTATCCCAGGACCAAGCAGACTTGCGCCACAGATATGTCGCGCTCCTAATCGTGCAGCACTTTCGCGAGCGTCTTGTACACTTCCAGCCGGCCATTCTTGTCGTAGTGAATGTACCCAAGCCTGCGGAATTTATTCATGAAGAAATTCACGCGCGGGCGCGTCGTTCCCACCATCTCCCCCAGCGTGTCCTGGTTAATTCTGGACATGATCGTCACGTCCGCATTTCCGGCGTCATAATCAGCCAACAGCAGCAGCGTGCGCGCCAGCCGCTTCTCGCTGGAATTGAACAGGTGGTCAATCAAGTCCTCTTCGATCCGGTGATTCCGTGCCAGCAGATAATTGATGAATCGCGAACACACCACCGGCTCCTGCTCGATAATCTGCACCATCTTTTTTCGATTGATCACCATCACCGAGCCGGGCACCCGCGCCACCGCCGACGTGGAATAAAACGCCTGGCCATTCAAACAATTCTCGCCGAAGAAATCGCCGCGGCCCAAAAATCCCAATATTCCGCCGCGGCCTCGTTTCGACACCAGCGTAAGCTTCACCACCCCTTCCTCGATGTAACGAACATCCGTGCACTCATCGCCTTGCGAAAAAATCGTCTCGCCCGCCTCATACTGCACTGGTTTCGATACCGGCAGTCCCGCCGGAAACAGAATCTGGGCCTTGTCCGAACGCTGCTTCGCTGTCATCTAGTCTTTTTCCTTATACGCCGCTCGATTTAGTGAAGCTTATTTCCTCGTGCAGAATATGATTCCGCCTCTTGTTTCCCCGGACTGCGTAATCGCTATCTCCAATTACAAGAAAAGGTTGGCTCTGTCTAAGGTTGAACATACAACTTCTGCGCGGCCGTGTACATTGGCGCCCGGTGAGTCGTGCGTCCAGCCCCTTGCCAAAGATGGAGCGAGTTTTCACTCCGACAATGTCGGCCAGAGGTGCAAATGGATTTCGGTTTCGATATCTTCAGGACGCTGGACGACGGTACTCCCCTATGGATCAAGCAGGTGCCTACCCTGGATGAGGGCAGGATACATCTCGACGCGCTAATCAGTGCATCGCCCGGCGAGTACTTCATTCGCGACGCCTCCACCGGCGAGGTCACGCTAAGACTGGGTTCCCTTTCAGCCACTCGAGTTAACTCGCTACGGCCGGCCCAATCCTCGTTCGGGTCGGGCCCGCGAGTTAAACGATAGAAATTCCGTCGCGTGGTGGCTCGAAACTTGCGCCAGGTCAGCGCGACACTCAAAACAATCCGCGTGCTGCGCTCCCAATAAATGCCATTGACGCCAGCAGCATCACTGCCGTGGCGGCCCAGCCCACAACGCGCAGCTAAAAAGGTAGCGAAAATTCTTTCACGATGGCGGCGTTCGCGGACATGATCATCAGCATCACCATCAGCGGGACCGCCACCATGCCGCCCCGCCCCAAGAGTTGTACGCCTGTCGTAAGCTCCATAACATCAGTGATTCACGGTACATACGGCAAGAGCGAGTCGTAGACACGAGAATCCACTGGTGAGGCGACGAACCTTTGCTCCTGACCGTTGGTACAGGTCCGTCTGATCTTGGCGCCAGCGGCACGCCTCGCGGCGCAAACGTTATGCTTTCGTATGGATTTTGGAAGTTGCCCGCCCAATCCGCCATGCCTGCGATAAAATTTATTCTGGTGCCCCTTCGATGAAGCTTTCTCGTTCGCTGCTGATCTCCTGTGCTTGGGTGTTTTTTGTCGGCGGGTATGCGGCCGTCACGCTGTTGGCCTCTCGCGACTCGACCTTGGCAGGCTTCGGTTATTTCTTCGCCTGCATGGTCCCGTTGTTCGCCAATAGCTGCCTGTTGTGGAATGCGGCCTCTCCCTACCGCCGTCAAAATGGATTCTGGATGCTGCTGGCGTTGGGCTGCACATTTTGGCTCGCGGGAATCCTGGTGATGGTTTACACCGAATTCAGCCTCCACCAGGAAGTCAATGTCCCCTTCATCGCCGATCTGCTGTTCTTTCTTCACACCGTTCCGTTCATGGCTTCGCTGGCGCTGATGCCTCACGCGCGAAAAATGCGCGAGACCCTGCGTTATGGTCTGATCGATTTCCTTCTTCTGTCCTTCCTGTGGCTCTACGTTTATATTTTTGCGGCGATGCCCTGGAAAGTGATCGCGCCGAGTCCTGAATTATTCCACTCGCGCGACTTCGTCAGTTATCTGCTCGAAAATTTGGTCGTCGCGATTGGATTCGGCGTTCTGTTTCTACGCACTCGCGGCTCATGGCGCACCGTTTACGGACATCTTTTTGGTGCGGCCTCGTTATATGTCACGGGAATGATCTTGTCGGTCATGGCTATGCACCGCTTGGTGCCATTCGCGAACGGCCTGATCCGGTTGCCCATGCTGGCATCGTTCGTTTGGCTGGGCTCCACGGGAATTATCGCCCGCGATTTAGCCTTCGAGCCGGAAGCGCAGCAGCCTTCCGTGAACCGCGACACCCAGTGGCCTGCACGTCTGGCGATGTGGGGTGTGCTGGCGGCGCCCGTGTTGGCCGCGTGGGACGTGCTCGCCAGCACCGCCCCGGATTCGGTGAAAAGCTTCCGTCTGATCGTCACGCTGGTGGCGATTTTCGCCGGCGCCGCTCTCGTTTTCTTCCGCCAATATCTCGTCTATCAGGAACGCACCAGTCTGGTGCACGAATTGTGGGAGTCGCTGGAAAACGTCAAGCGCCTCCAGACCCATTTCGTGCAATCGGAGAAGCTGGCCTCGCTCGGCCAACTCGCTGCCGGAGCCGCGCACGAAATCAATAATCCCCTCACCGCGATTCTCGGCTACGCGGACGTGCTCACCATTGAAAACGCCACAAACACTCGCGCGCATTCCCTGGGAGACAAAATTCGCGAACAGGCGCGCCGCACCAAGGACCTCGTCAATAATTTGCTCAGCTTTGCGCGGCAGGTTCCAGCCGAAAAACAATTGTTGGACTTGAATAGCGTCCTCACCGGCGCCGTGCAGTTGCGCAATCTTGATTTGCGCGGCAAAAATATCCGCATCGAGCTGGAAAACCGCAGCATTCTCCCCGCCGTGCGTGGCGACCCCAATCAACTACTGCAGGTTTTCTACCACTTGATCAGCAACGCGGTGGACGCCATGGAATCGGCCGGCGGCGGCGTCCTGCTCATTCGCACTTTGCGCGAACGCGGCAACGTCGTCATCGAATTCTCAGACACTGGACCGGGCATGAAGGAACCGGAAAAAGTATTCGACCCTTTCTACACCACGAAAGAAGTCGGCAAAGGAACGGGCCTCGGCCTCAGCATCTGCTACGGCGTAATGGAAGAGCACGGCGGGCGGATCAGCGGATTCAACCGCCCCGAAGGCGGCTGCACGTTCCGACTCGAGCTGCCCGCGATTCTGGCGGTGTTTCCGCAGACTTCCACGCTGCCCGCGGCTCCCGTCAATACGCGCTAGTTTCTCATCGTCACAAGGTGAATGTGCTAGAGTCTGAAATTCCATGAGCGCTTCCGCTACGATTGCCGCCCCCGCGATTGCCACCGAGCACCTCACGCGCCGCTTCGGCGACCTGGTGGCCGTGCAGGACGTAAACCTCCGCGTCGCTCCCGGCCAATTCTTCGGATTCCTCGGTCCCAACGGCGCCGGAAAATCTACCACCATCAAAATGCTCACCGGTCTGCTGGCCCCCACTTCCGGACGCATGCAAATTCTCGGCATTGATCTGACGCAAAATTCTGTGGAAGTGAAACGCCAGATCGGCGTCGTGCCCGAAGGCATGGCGCTCTTCGGGCGCCTCACCGGTTCCGAATATCTGAATTTCGTCGGCCGCATGTACGGCCTGGACCGCGTCACCGCCGCAAAGCGCACCGCGGAACTTTTAGATTTTATGCAGCTGGTGGACCAGCCTAAAGCGCTCGTGACCGACTATTCCCACGGCATGCAGAAGAAGCTCGCGCTGGCCGCCGCAGTGATCCACGGCCCTAAAATCCTTTTCCTCGACGAGCCGTTTGAGGGCGTGGACGCAATCGCTTCCAATACCCTGAAATCGATGTTGCAGAACATGATCGCTCGCGGCGCCACCATTTTTCTTACTTCGCACGTCCTGGAAATCGTCGAACGCCTCTGCAGCCACGTCGCCATCATTCATCGCGGCCAGCTCGTCGCCCAAGGCTCGCTGGAAGAACTGCGCGCTGGGGTCGAAGCCCAAGCCGCAGCCGCGCTCACCGCCGCCCTGCATGAAATGGGCGCGCCGCATGAATTGGACGCGCTCACTCCGCGCCCCGGCGAAAAGCTCACCCTCGAGCAGATTTTCCTGCGCATCGTCGGCGGCACGCGCCGCGCCGATCAGGAACTTTCGTGGCTGGGCTGACCTGCTCTCCCGACATGCGCGGCCAGTTCGCCGCGATTGCCCTTGTCCGCTGGCAACTATTCGTAAACTCCTTGCGCACCGTTCGCGGCCGCATGGAAGTCGTCGCCCGCGGATTCATGTTCCTCGGTTTTGGCATGGGCGCGATTATCGGGTCGATCGCCCTCGGCGCCACCGCGTGGTATTTCGTTTCCAGCGGAAGAGTGGATTGGCTCCCCGTGCTCCTCTGGCCCGTCTTTCTGTTCTGGCAATTTTTTCCAGTGATGGCCAGCGCTTTCACCGAAAATGTGGATTCATCAAACCTGCTGCGCTTTCCGCTCTCGTTTCCTTCCTATTTTCTCATTCGCATCGCCTATGGATCGCTCGACCCTTCCACGGTGATGGGCAGCCTGTGGCTTCTCGGTATGTCCATCGGAATCGCCTGGGCCTCGCCGGTTCTTTTCTTATCCGCCGCTCCGGTGCTGCTGCTTTTCGCGATCTTTAATATTTTGCTGGCCCGCGCGCTTTTCACTTGGGTGGAGCGGTGGCTGGCGCAGCGAAGAACTCGCGAAATCATGGCCGTTTTCGTTCTGTTCGTGATCATCGGCTTTCAATTCATCGGCCCGCTCGTCCGCCATTTTGGCAATCGGTCGCAACCCGCGGTCTCACGCATCGCCGTCCAGGCGCTGCCCATCGAACGGTTGCTGCCTCCGGGGCTCGCGGGTCAGGTGATCGCGCACTCCCTGCGCGGAGAAAGTGCTCTGGCTCTTGGATCGTTCGCATTGTTCTGCGGATACACGCTGGCGATTCTGTGGCTGTTGAATGTGCGTCTGCGCGCGCAATATCTCGGCGAAAATTTAAGCGAAGCCGTCGCGCGTACCGCCATCCCCGCGGTTAAGCAGCCAATTCGGCTCGGCTGGAATATCCCCGGGGTCCCCAACGTAATTTCCGCCGTGGTTGAAAAAGAAATTCATTATCTTTCGCGCAGCGGTCCCATGCTGTTTACGCTCGTGATGCCACTCGTCGTGCTCCTTATTTTCCGTTTCACGCCGGGGAAATCAGATAGCTCTGCCGGCGTCCTGGGCCACTCTGCGGATTTGGCCTTTCCCGTGGGTGCGGCCTACGCCGTGCTGATCTTGACGAACCTGGTCTTCAACAGCTTTGGTGCCGACGCCGGCGGAATTCAGTTTTATTTTGTCTCGCCAGTCCGCTTCCGCGAAATCCTGCTGGGCAAAAATCTCACCCACACTCTCGTGCTCGCGCTCGAAATGGTCCTGGTCTGCGCCGGAGCGAGTGTAATGTATCGTCCTCCGGCCTGGGACATCCTGCTCGCCACGGTCACCGGCGTCTTTTTTGCACTAGTAGTGAATTTGACGGTCGGCAATTTGCTCTCCGTGTACGCCCCGAAAAAAATTGATCTCAGCGCCTTGGGCCGCCAGCGTGCCTCGCAAGTCACCGCCCTGGCCAGCCTGGGAATCCAAGCCGCCGTATTGGGCCTCTGCGCCCTTGCACTCCTGGTCGCGCGCGCGTACCAGCACATCTGGCTTGCAGCCATAATTTTCCTCGCGCTAGCCTCCATCGCCACCGTGTTTTACTCGCTCGTCCTGAATCGCATAGACGCCATCGCCCTCCGCCGCCGCGAAGCAATGATCACCGAACTTTGCCGCGCATAAACTGTGTTTGAATTTGTGCAAGGCTGAACGCTGCGATACATTCTTGGGGTAACTGCGAAATGTCATACGGCCGAGAGGAACCTGGAATGAATCGTTGCTTCGTTCTCATCGTTTGCTTTGTATTTCCCACCTTATTTCTGCCCCCTTCTCCCGCTATCGCCCAATCGCAGAAGCCCGCCGGTTCGTACGCAGGGCTACCTTATCAACTCGAAGAGCTTGTCAACACGCCAGCGGTCTCGGGCTATGAAAATCAGCTGGCGGATAAGATTCGCGCGAGCCTGAGAGATTTGCACCCGGTGACGGACAATCTCGGCGACGTGATCATCACCATTGGGGGTGGCGCCCCGCATCGCCTGATCGTCACCCCGATTGACGAACCCGGATTCGTCGTCAGCGAAATCACGCCGGACGGCTACCTGCGCGTGCAGCGCCTTCCACAAAACGGCTTGCCCCCGATCTTCAATGAAATGTACTCCGCCCAGCCCGTGCGACTTGAAACCGCTGCCGGCAAATGGATTGACGGCGTCGTTGCTGGGCTTTCCGTGCATCTGCAACCCGGCCGATCTAATCCTCCGCAGGCGGCCGACCTCGAAAATTTCTACGTGGACATCGGCGCAGCCTCCGCCGCCGAAGTCCGCAAAGCAGGCGTGGATCTTCTCGATCCAATCGTCATCAATCGCAGATTAATGAACCTGAGCTCCACGGAACTCGCCGGCGCTTCGGTCGGCGATCGTTTCGGCGCAGCCGCGCTCGTGGAATTGCTCACTCAAATTGATCTCACAAAAATCAAAGGCACCCTAACTGTCGCATTCGTCGTCCAGCAACGCACCGGCTCGCGCGGCCTGCAGCGCATTCTCACCCAAACGCAGGCCGACGAAATGATTTACGTCGGGCGCCTGCTCCCCGGCGGCCCCATCCCGGAAATGGAGACGCTCCATCGCGCGCCACGCCGCGAACCAGGCGGTGGCGTGCTGGTAGGCGTGCCGCAAACCGACGGCTCGCTCCCCGCATTTGCGACCGAACTAAAGCAGCTCGCCGACGCCAACAAAATCCCGTTCGCATCCGACTATTCCGCAAGCATTCTTCCCCGCAGCTACCTGCCCCTGCCGCAATTGCCCGCCAAATGGGCGCATATCGGCATCGCGATTTCGTTTCCAGACACCCCTGCCGAAACAATCGCTTCAGACGACCTAAGCAACTTGACGAAACTCCTGGATATGTACGTCGGGGCTTCAGCACTCTCGCCATCAGGCGGAACATCCACCTTGGACGGCCATTTTCAAAGCCCGCACGAGCGCCTCCCGAACAATGAGATCCTTCGTCAATTGGTCGAAGCATACGGCGTCAGTTACCACGAAGCCCCTGTGCGCGAATCCGTCGCGCGCCTCCTTCCACCCTGGGCCAAGCCTGAAACCGACGACGCCGGAAACCTGATCCTTCATCTCGGCACCGCTCCTGCCAGCTCAAAAACGTCCCGCATCCTCGTCGTCGCCCACATGGACGAAATCGGCTTCACCGTGAAATCCATCTCCAAAGACGGCCGCCTCGAAGTCGAATGGCGCGGCGGCGGCGAACTCAGCTTTTTCGTCGGCCATCCCGCGCTCGTCCACACCGCAAAAGGCGACCTGGACGCGATCGTCGAACTGCCCAACGGTTGGGACACCACGAATTTCAAATGGCCAACCGACGCCGGGGAGCCAGACTCGAAAAATCCCGTTCGCGTTGACGTTGGCGCGCGCACTCCCGCAGAAGTCGCGAAACTCGGCATCAGCCTCGGCGACACCATCACGATTCCGAAAGCCTATCGCCCGCTGCTCGGCACGCGCGCCAACGGCCGCAGCTTTGACGATCGCGTCGGAGACACCGCGCTGATTTCCGCCGTCTGGGCGCTCGGCGCCCCGCTGAAAGATCGCGATCTCAACTTCGTCTGGTCCACCGGCGAGGAAGAAGGTCTCGTGGGCGCCGCGAAGCTAGCCGCTCGCCTCGCCACTGAAGGCCACGCGCCAGATTTCGTTTTCGCCGTGGACACCTTCGTGAGCGCGGATTCGCCCATCGAATCCAAGCGTTTCGCTGATGCCGAAATCGGTAAAGGTTTCGTGATTCGCGCCGTGGACAATTCCAATATCGTCCCCACCGCTCTGGTCGAGCGCCTCATAAAACTCGCGCGCGCCAATCAGATTCCCATACAGTACGGCGTCACCGGCGGCGGCAATGATGGCTCCGCCTTCGTCCGCTACGGCTCTGTGGACATCGCGCTCGGCTGGCCCTTGCGCTATTCGCATTCCCCAGCGGAAGTGATTGATACCCGCGACGTGGATTCCCTCGCGCGGATCATCACGGTGATCGCCAAGAGCTGGTGAACCCGACGAGCCGGCGCCCCATCATTAAATGTACATATCCCTGGGCCGTGCCCCCACTTTGCTATAATCTCGCGCCGTGAGCGACCCAGCTTTCAAACCGCCGCGCCACATCGTCATCGAAGGTCCGATTCGCGTCGGGAAATCCACCCTGGCCAAAGTCCTGTCCGAACAACTCCACGCCCGCCGCATCTTCGACGCCGACGACAATCCCTTCCTCAGCGATTTCTACGATGAAAAGCCCGGCTCCGCCTTCCGCGCCCAAATGTATTTTCTCTACGAGCGCTACCGCCGCCTGCTCGACACCCGCCCGGAAACCAACCCCGCGCCCATCGTCAGCGACTTCCTCTTCGAGAAGGACAAAATCTTCGCGTATCTCAATCTCGACAACGAAGAACTGAAACTCTATGAGCGCTATTTCGAAATGCTCGCGCCCTCAGTCCCTGCGCCCGATCTGGTCATCTACCTCCAGGCGAAGCCCGAAGTCCTCCGCAAGCGCGTCTCAAAAAAGGCCGATCCTGCCGAAACGCAAATCTCTCCGGAATATGTGGAAGCAGTGGCCAATGCCTACGAACATTTTTTCTTCCGCTATTCAGGAGCAAATCTTCTAGTGGTGGATACTTCGGAGATTGATTTCGTGGAACGCAACCAGGACCTGCAGGAACTGCTCCGCCGACTGCGCCAACCCGTAAAAGGCACGCAATATTTCCTGCCGCTCGGCCAAGGCTGAAGACCACGCGTCCAATCCAATATATCCGCGACTTCCTTCAGTCAACGAAAACGCTTTTGATTGTGTAGCGGCCGGTCTCGCGTAGCGAGACCGGGCACTCCCAATGCTTGAAGATCCCTAAACGTTTCGGAGTTTGGAAAACTAAGAAGAGGGGGACGGGACGAGCGGCCCCGCCAGGCTACCCGCCCCGCACTGCGCACAGGAGGAACTCAAATCCAAAAGCTCAGCGCAAACCAGCCGCACATCTCGGCCACACAATTAAACTAAGCCGCCTTGTGCGTACCCGTCAGCCGGTGACGCAATCTTCCCAGCGTGCGATTCACCGGATGGCTGCGATGCAAGAACGTCAGCACCGGCATCCGCCGCACACCGATCTTTTCCAGCGCGCGCCGGATCCGGAAATCTCTTCCCGCCGATATCAGCCCTTTTTCCAGAGTGCTGATCGCCTCCGACGTGCGTCCGGCCTGATAATAAACTTCCGCCAGATTCAGATACAGCTGGGCATGGTTGTGCTTCATCCCCAGCGCCTCGCGGCACAGCGATTCCGCGTCGCCGAATCTTTTTTCGGCCAGCGCAGCCAGCAGGCCGGTGTAGGAAAGATAAAATGGGTTTTTCGGAGCGATGCCAAGCGCGCGCCGGGCGTGTTGCAGCGCTTCTTCAGACTGCCCGTCTCGGAGGTTCTTCAGACACTCTTTGAAATCGTTCATTCCAGCATCTGAGGGGGAGGTAGTTCCGATCCAGTGGGACATAGGCTCCTTCCTTAACCCTGCGGGCACCAGCAGGGTGACTGAACGCAGAGTACCTTTGCGCTCCGCACGTGGAAATAGAGCGTCCGTACAGTTTTTGGGCTACTCCCTTTTACTGTCATTTCGGACAGGCAAAGATTTTTGCAAGCCCGCGTCGTTCCATCCAGCCATCCGTCAGCGCCCGAACGCGCCCGGAAGCCCCTGTGCATATTGGAGTTACTTAGGTGTCAACAAAGGGATCCGCCTTCGCCAAGACGCCACAAATCACTCTGCACGCCAATCCGATCCATGCCCGCAATCGCTAGCGCCAACGTCTCGCCGCCTCTTTTGCACTTGCAGTTGAATTATGTAGCGGCCGCCTGCTTTTTCTTTTTTAGGCGGGCGTCCTAGACGTCGCCGTTGGTTTTGCGTTCTTAGCAACGCCCTTCACGGGACAGCAGTTCAGTCCCGTACACACACAACCTTTTGCATTCCGCGCGCCACAAGAGGATGATGAATCCGTGAAAATGTCGAACAACACGACCGGCCGGCCCAGTGCCCTCTCCGCGTCTGAGCATGTGGCGAGCGTCGTCATCCTGCTTGCCCTGAGGCGATCCTCCGAAGGGCTTGCCCCGAGCAAATTCTCCAAAGGGAGGCCGGCGCCTTTGCCTCATCCCGGCCGAAACCTGCCGCCGCGGGCAGGGCTCTCTCCACTTCTCTCCGCGCCCCCAGCCTCCAAAACCACCAATTTCTATTCAATACAAACGAACCGCTCCCCGATGTTGCAACTCACACACAACAAACGACTTCACTTTTTCTATTCGATGCAACTGAACGCCTTTCTCGCACCTCCAATCTTGCAATTCACCCAAAACAGACCACTTCATTACCAATCACTTCATTTTTTCTATTCAATACAAATGAACGGTCACCACTCACCAATCACTCCTCATGACACGAAGTCGCTCCGAGCGGTGTCTCCCTTGCGACCGGGCCTCGTCGCGGTTATGCTGCGTCGTGATTTTCGAGGAGTGACATGGAACTAATCCGCACATACCGAAACAAAGCGCTCAGCGCGGCACTATTCGCATTTTTACTGGCGCTGGCCATCGCCAAGCCGTTTCAGCTGACCGCTCTCGCGCAGTCTTCAGCCGCTGTCGAACAGGGAAAATTCATCCTGCACAAAATGGAGCAGCCCATCGGCGAAGAAACCTACCGGATCACCCGCGACAACGATTCTTTGAACGTAAAAGTTGACTTCAAGTTCACCGACCGCAGCTCTCCTGTTCCGCTGACCGCTTCATTCCGCTCCACAACCGATCTCACACCCGTCACGTTCGAAATCAAAGGCAAGAATTCCCGCTCGACGGACATTGACGAAGCCGTAGAAGTGCAATCGGAAAAAATCCGCCTGCGTGACCGCGACAAATGGATCGAAGCCGCGAAGCCCCCGCAGTTTTTCACCATCAGCGGCTACGCGCCCACCACCATGCAGATGCTCATGGTTCGCTATTGGGCCACTCACGGCTCGCCCGCGCAGCTCGCCACGCTGCCCAGAGGCCAGGTAAAAATCGAGCCACGCGGCACGGACGCCGTCAACATTGATGGAAAAGCTCAGAAGTTCGATCGTTTCACCATCGAAGGATTAATCTGGGGCCGTGAAACGCTTTGGTTTGACGCGAACCGCAATCTTGTCGCCGCCATCACCACCGACGCCGAATTCGATCACTTCGAAGCGATTCGCGAAGGCTACGAAAGCGGCCTGGGAACATTCGTCGGCCTCGCCGGCTCGGACGGCATGGCCGCGCTCGCGGAAATTTCCAAAGGCATCTCCGGCAGCCGCGCGGAAAAAATTGCCCTCGTCGGCGGCACGCTGATTGACGGCACCGGCCGCGCTCCGGTTCCTGATTCCGTCGTCGTGATTGAAAAAGGCCGCATCGTGGACGCTGGCCCGAAGTCGCGCGTGAAAATTCCCAGCGGCGCGCAAAAAGTGGATGCTCACGGAAAGACCATCCTTCCTGGCCTGTGGGATATGCACGCGCATTTCGAACAGGTCGAATGGGGCCCGATTTATCTGGCGGCCGGCGCCACCACCGTGCGCGATTGCGGCAACGAGTTCGAATTCATCACCGCCGTGCGCGATGCCGTCGCCAATGGCCGCGGCCTAGGCCCGCGTCTGCTGCTCGCCGGAATTGTTGATGGCACCGGACCAAGCGCCATCGGAGTGGAGCGCGTGGACACGCCCGAGCAAGCGAAAATGTGGACGGACAAATACCACGACGCCGGTTTTCAGCAAATGAAAATTTACAGCTCCGTGAAGCTCGAGGAACTGAAAGATGTCGCGGAGGAAGCGCACCTCCTCGGCATGACCGTCACCGGCCATGTGCCGAACGGATTGAACGCGTATCAAACCATCGCCGTGGGCCAGGACCAGATCAATCACATCCCCTACATCGTGGACATTATGGTTCCGCCTCTTCCCGCGGATGCCAGCCGCCTCGATCACGCCCAAGCAGCTGCGAATTTGGATCTGAATTCGCCCGACGCGCAGAAAGCCATCGCCTTTCTGGTGCAGCACGGAACGGTATTGGATCCCACTCTGGCCGTTTTCGAGTTTTTCTCCGCCAGCACTGCCAAGCCCGCGGCCAGCATCGAGCCTGGCGTCTTGAAAGTCGCGCCGGAACTGCAGGCGATTCTTACGGACGTCGGGCCTCCATCGCCCCACGCGGACCTCAACGAAAAAGTCTTTGCGAAAGAGCTTGCAGTCGTTGGCGCGTTGCATAAAGCAGGTGTTCCGATTGTCGCCGGAACGGATCAGACCGTTCCGGGGCACAGCCTGCACCGCGAGATCGAGCTGTACGTCCAAGCCGGATTCACGCCGATGGAAGCGATTCAGGCCGCCACGATCGTGCCCGCGCGCGTGATGGGACTGGACAAGGAAGTTGGCACCGTGGAACCTGGCAAGCGGGCCGACGTGATCATTCTCGACGGCAATCCGCTCGAATCCATTCACAACATTCGCAAAGTCGAATTCGTCATCACCAACGGCATTATGTACAACTGCGCCGAGCTGTGGCGCAGCGTCGGTTTCCAGCCGTGAGATGAGAAATCATCCGGGCAATCCATCTCGCTGCGGCTAATCGGAAGGGCGGGGCTTCAGCCCCGCCGTCCGGCGGCGAAGCACAGCGGGTTTTAGCCCCTGATGCCGCGCTTGGGTTTGTCTTGCTTTTGTAGCGGCCGCCTTCAGGCGGGCGCAGTTGATTTTCGATGACCGGGAAGCTTGTAGCAGGCGTATTTAACATGTCACACGCAGGAAAGGCTGACCAATGGACAAATGGACACGAAGGAAGTTCTTCTTAGCCACGCTGACAGGCGGCATCGCAGCCAGCACGCGGCGGCTCTTTGGCGCCGCGGATCCGACACCGAAAACGGTCGCCATTTCTGACGATGTCGCGGATTCCGCTGCAGCGCAAGGCGTTCGCCCGCTGATTATTTCTTCCGCCAACGGCCTGCAGCATCTCGACGACGGAATGGCACTGCTTAAATCCGGGGGCGACACTCTAGACGCCGCGTTAGCTGTCGTGACCAAAGTGGAAGACGACCCCAACGACGACTCCGTCGGCTACGGCGGCTTGCCCAATGAAGATGGCGTCGTCGAATTAGACGCCAGCGTGATGCACGGACCATCGCGCCGCGCCGGAGCCGTCGGTTCCATCCAGAAAATCAAAAACCCTTCGCTAGTCGCCAAAACCGTGATGGAAAAAACCAACCACATTTTCATAGTCGGCGCCGGCGCGCAACATTTCGCGGAAGACGAAGGCTTCGCGCCCCTGAACCTTCTCACCGAGCGCTCGCGAATCGCCTGGCTGGCCTGGAAAGCTTCCATTTCCGAGAATTGGCGTCCAGGCCTCGACAGTCCGGAATGGAAAGAGAAACTCACGCAGCTTCTGGACACGCCGGAGAAGCTGGCGTGGCGCGCCCACATTGAGGATGTCGTCGCGCATCCGCCGACAGGGACGATCAATTGCCTGGCAGTAAACGCGAAAGGAGATGTTTCCGGCACGACTACCACATCGGGGCTAGCCTGGAAAATTGCCGGACGCGTGGGTGATTCGCCGATAATTGGCGCGGGACTTTTTGTGGACAACGAAGTCGGCGCCGCCGGTTCCACAGGCCGCGGCGAAGAAAACATTAAAATCGTCGGCGGCCACACGATTGTGGAAGCGATGCGCAGAGGATCGTCTCCCACCGACGCCTGCATGGAAGCCCTGCATCGCGTGGTCCGCAACTACAAACCGTTTCCGGATCGCCTGAAGAGATTCCACATTCAATTTTACGCAGTGAATACGAACGGCGAATACGGCGCGGGCAGCCTCTGGGGCAAACATAACGACGGCAAGCCGATGCAGTATGCAGTGCACGATGGAACCAAAGCGCGGCTGGTGCGCACTACGCCGATGTTCGACGAAATCGGCGGCGATTACTAAAGTCGGCGCGAGCCAGCGCTTATCCGCGCGCGTGCAAATCGCACCCCACTCCGGTCAAAAAGATCCTTCGTGTATTTCGATGCGCCCATTTCCACGCATTAGTGCACGAGGTCCGACGCAAATACTAAGCGGATGCCACGAGCTTCCAGCGGCGGGACGCCTTCGGCGAGCGCCGCGATGGTGGCCGCACGCGGGTGTCCGATGGCTATGGTGAATCCGTCGCGCTGCGCATCGCGAGCGGCGAGGTCAAGCTGCTTCAGGATCGCACTGCGCGATGCCAGGTCATCGAGGAACACTTTGCGTGACGCCGCCGGAACGCCGGCGCGCTCGGCCATATCGTAAGCCACGGTCTTCGCATCGGTACGGCTATCCACGAAAAAGAGTCCACGCTGTCGCAGCGCGGGCATCAGCGCCCGCATCAACTCAGGATCAGCGGTGGCGCGCGAGCCTTGATGATTGTTCACGCCCACGGCGTAGGGAACGGTTTCCAGCATTCCCGCCAGCGCCGCATCCACTTGCGCGGCGGTCATGCCCACACGTAGCTCGATGTCTTCCGGCTTGGCGCCGTCCGCTTCGGATTCCATCGGCAGATGCAGCATCACCTGTTCACCACGGCGCTGCGCCTCTTCGGCGAGCTCGCTCGAGAGCGGCAAATGCGGCAGCACGGAAACAGTAAGCGGAAAACCGAGCGCCAGCACCGCGTCGCCAGCGGAGCGGTCGTAACCGAGATCGTCAATGATGATCGCGAGCCGCGGATTTCCGGCGCCAGCGGATTGCCGCGCAGAGGCGGCCGCTGATGCTGATGCGTGCGTAGCCGCTCCTAGTGCTGCGAGCGGCGTTACGACATGAACTGTGTGGGTGCGCGCCCCGTGGAAAGCGCAATCGAAGCGGATCACGCCGCTGGAAGCGGTTTCGGTGACGGAGAGATCGTGTTTGCGCGCGATGGCGTTCAGAGCTTGCGCGAAAGAAGCGGTCTGCGAAGCATCGCTCAGAGAGATGTAGATATTGTCAGCGGCGACCGCGCTGGACGAACCGCGTCTCGCGGGCTGCAGCTCCGGACGAATGGCGATCTCAGATTTGTGGCCGTTGATTTTCTGCGCAGCGCTGACAATTTCGCCGGTAATCGAGCGTAACTCGGATCTCGAGAGGTTTTTCTTGCCGCAGCCTGCGAGAAACAGAAGAACGATGGCGGCGCATGTCGCTAAGATCCGCACAGCGCCGCGCGAATTCAAATCTAAGCGGCCAGCTGCTGCCAGCCGTACACCAGCTTCGCGGCTTTCTTCTCCACCGCAGCGCCACCCTGCAACAGTTCCAGCGCCTTCTTCACAACGGGATCATCCGGCGAAGAGCTAGGAGCGGCGGCAGGCTGCGTGAGATCCGCCTGTGCAAGTAGGTCGTCAATCGAAGGATGCACTTCCGCGGTCGGCGGCACGCCCTCGGCGGGAATGTCCTTGTTGCCGGGAGTGAAATAAGTTGCGACGGTGAGGATCAGCGCGGAGCCATCATCCATTTCGATAAGTTTCTGCTGCGACGCGGTGCCGTAGGTGCGTTCACCTACAGTGCTGCCGCGCTTGTTGTCCGCGATCGCCGCCGCCAGAATTTCGGCGGGCCCGGCCGTGCCGTTGCCGATCAGCACGGCGACGGGCTCGGTCCAGACCACTTTCGTCGGTTCAGCGGAAGAAACGACCGGAGTAACCGTCTGGCCCTTCAGCGTCGCGATCGTGCCGGAAGAAAGGAAAAGCTGAGCGGTCTGAATTCCTTCCTGGTCATCGCCAAGGGAAGAATCGCGCAGATCCAGAAGCAATTTCTTCGCGCCGGCTTTCTGACACTGCACCAGCTTTTCGCGGATTTGCTTGGAAACTCCCGGCGTGAATTCCGACACGCGGAGGTAGGCAACGTCCCCGTTCAGCCGGTCTTCCACCAGCTTGGGCGCCGCGAGCTTCGCAAGAGTGATGTTCATTTCCTGCGGTTCGGCTTTGCCGCGACGAATCACGGAAAGCTGCACGGTGGTTCCAGGATTACCCTTCAGCAGCAGTTGCGCCTGGTCAATGGCCATCTGGCCGGTGGTAAAGCCGGCGATTTTCTCCAGGATGTCGCCGATGCGCAGGCCGATTTTCGCGCCGGGGCTATCGGGCAGCACGCCGATCACGCCGATGTAACCGAAGCGGCGGGTGAGCGCGAGACCGGTTTCCGCCGGGGGATTGCTGGCGCTCTTGTCCTTGAAGTCTTTGTATTCAAGCGGGCTCAGATAGGCCGATTGCGGATCCAGCGAATCGAGCAGGCCGTGCAACGATCCGTTGGTGACGGCGTGCATGTTGGGATCGTCCACATAATCGCGCTGGATGTGTTCCAGGACTTCGCTATACACAGTGAGTGCGCGAAATGCTTTGTCGTCCGGTGAACGGCCGAGCATGTATCCGGTGGCGGCGTAGGCGACTACTAGAACGGAAATCCCCAGAACGATTTTCTTGCCGAGCGGGCTCATGCGTTGTCCTTTGTTGTGCACAATATCAGTGCCGCAGTATGTAGATGACCGCAGGCCGAAGCCGGTTTCGTGCCGCGCCGGTTGCCTGTGGCCGGCCGCGCATCCGGGCTTAGGATTAGACTGCCCCGCCGCGCGTAGGAAAGCATGATTATACCGTGAGTTGGGGTTTTCGTGAGCAGTGATTGGCAAGTGGTGACTCCAGACCTGCGAGCTGTGGTTCGCGACCGGTGAAGCGGCGATTTGCGACGCGCAGCCAGCGATTGGTGGCGCGCGAAACCCGCAGCAAGACACGCCTTTTGGAGCCGATTAGAAAGCGATTTCGCATTGAAGGCATTGAAGTTACGAGAGCAATGAATCGCGGCGCAGCCGATTAGATATGACGTGCATTGCGCGGAGCTACGATCTGAATTCGATGGACCAGAAACGGGGGGCGGGGCGGAGGAATTCGAACCCGACCAGAGCGGTGCCGCCCTGGGTTTTTGTTACCCGGGCGATGCGGCAGCGCATCTCTTCGTCGGTCTGCGTGTTGGCCATCAATAATTCCTGTGACGGCATTACATCGCGCGAAAGCGAGAGCAATCCTCCGCTGGCGCTGACGTTCAGCGTGACGGCGTGTTCGACGAATGGTTCATCGTGCGAGTACGCGTAGATAAACACTGGAAGAAACGCCGAGACACGATGGCTGCGGCGCCTGTTCGGTTTCGGCACTGCGGGCGCCGGCGCCAGTTCCTGGCGAGAACGAGATTTTTGCGGAAGAAATAATTTGCGCCAGCCCATGAATATCCTTATTGCGAAACCGTACTGCGGATATCGGCATCCGCGCGGAATTCTTCACTGGGCCTGCGAATAGTTTACACCCGGCAGTGAGGCGAAGTTTTGCGGAGTGTGCGCGTGTGTGCCAGCTTGTGCGCGTCTTTGGAGTTGACGAGCAACGGCGCCCTGGTTCGGGTAAGCTAACGGGATGATGCTGCGGCGCGACATGGCAAAGCGGTGCGGTGTGGCGCGCGCGGAGCTGCGGCGATGACGGCGGCGGATTTTCGTACAATGGCTCTGCACTTCCCAGGAGCGACGGAGAGCGCACACATGAGCCATCCGGATTTTCGTGTGTGCGGAAAGATATTTGCGACGCTGGGGTATCCGGAGATGGCCATGGGGATGGTGAAATTGTTCCCGGACCAGCAACTGGAGTTCGTGCGCGCAGAACCGAAAGTGTTCGCGCCGGTGAATGGCTTGTGGGGACGGCGCGGCGCTACTTATGCTCGCCTGAAGGTTGCGAAGAAGGGCAGCATGCAACGCGCACTAGCTGTGGCGTGGCGAAACACGGCGCCGCGGAAACTTGTTGTGGAATATTACGGTGTCGGTTCGAGGACCGAGACGCAGCCGACCTGATTTCGGATGCGCGCGGGGCTTTCGGTCTGTTGGTTCGTTGGTTCACACGCTGATTCCACGCACAATTTCTTGCGGAAGCCGTTGAGATGAGCGCTCGCCCATTCTCCTACACACAACTCGGCGTGGCATTGGCGGCGGGGCTGGCGCTGCGTTTGTTCTTCATCTGGCATTTTCCGTTTTATTCTGGCGACTCGAAATTTTACGAGGAGCTGGCGCGGAATTGGCTGGATCACGGCGTGTACGGCCTGTACGTACGCGGCGTGCTGATGGCCGTGGACATGCGCGTGCCGGGATACCCGGCATTTCTCGCCGCGATTTATTTTGTGATCGGGCGCAGCGCGCGGGTGGTGATGGTGGCGCAGGCGCTGCTTGATCTTGCGACTTGCGTGCTGGCGGCGTTGCTTGCCGCGCGGCTGGCTCCGGTGTCACGGCGCGCCGTGGCGGGGACCGCGGCGCTGTGGATGGCTGCGCTGTGCCCGTTCACCGCGGATTACACGGCGGTGGTGCTGACGGAAACGCTGGCCACTTTTTTTACGACCGCGGCGGTGCTGGTGTTTGTTTGTTCATTGTCCCCGCCGGCGCTGGATCCGCCGGTGAACGCAGCGAGTGATTTATCGGCCCCGCGGAGAGCATTTTCATTTGCAGGTTGGTTTCTGCTGCTGGGATTTATCGCAGGGCTGGGAACTTTGGTCCGGCCGGAAACGCCGCTAGTGCTGGCCGCGGCAGGCGTGACGCTTTGCAGTCGCTGGTGGCGGCCGGCAAATTGGCCGCGATTGATTCTGGCAACGTGCTGGATGTGCGCCGGCTTGCTGCTGCCGCTGGCGCCTTGGGCGGCGCGGAATGCGCGGACATTTGGGCGCGTGGAATTTCTGGGACCGCGTTACGCGCAGACATATGGCGATTTCATTCCGCGCGGCTATTTCGCGTGGACGCAGACTTGGATGACTCGATTTGGCGAAGCGTATCTGGTGACGTGGAGCCTGGGGAATCAGCCGATTGGCATCGCAAGCGTGCCGAGTGCAGCATTTGATTCGGATGCGGAGCGCACGCGAGTGACGAACTTGCTGGCGCGATACAACAGCGATTTAAAGATGACGCCGGTGCTGGATCTCGAATTTGCGAATCTGGCGGCCGAACGGACGGCGCGAAATCCCCTGCGCACCTATATTTTTGTGCCGGCGGGGCGAATCGCGGCGATGTGGTTTACGCCGCGGATCGAGCTGCTGCCATATTCGGGGAAATTGTGGCCGCCGGGCGAGAGATGGCGCGGGAATCCGACGGATTTTGGGGTTACTTTCGGATTTGGGATCTTGGGCATCGTGTATTTGGCGTTGGCAGCGGTCGGGTGGTGGCGATATCGCGCGCAATTGGCGGCGACATTCTTGTTTTTGTTTGTGGCGATCCGAACGCTGGCGATGACGCAGCTGCAGACCGTGGAGCCGCGTTATGTGATCGAGTGTTTTCCGGTGATTGTGGCGTTAGCCGCGCTGGGTGCGTTGGCTTGGGCGATGCCGGCGCGCGCCGAAAAATCGGATCAGGATTTGTCGCGCGCGCCAACCGTCGCAGGTTCCTGCGGATGAACAAAGTTGGTAGCAGACGATGCTGCAGATGAGACTGGCGGCGCCGCGGCCGTTGCAGCGGTTGCGGCATCTGCCGTTGCGAGCGCTTCAATTTCCCAATCGCAGCCTTCTTTAATGCACGAGCGGAAATTTCCCTGCTTGGTGCGTTTTTCCACGATGAACGGCGCGGCGCATTTCGGGCACGGCTCGTTGATCGGCTCGTGCGGCGTGGTGAAATCGCAATCGGGATAGCGGCTGCAGCCATAAAAGATGCGGCCGGCGCCGCGTCCGCGCGAAATGCCGCGGCGCACAAATTCACCTTCATCGCATTTCGGGCATTTGATGCCGAGCGTGATGGGGCGCGTGTACTTGCACTTCGGATAATTCGTGCAGCCAACGAAATCGCCGAAGCGGCCCTGGCGGCGCAGCAATTGCGCGTCATCCAGCGGGCATTTTTCATCGAGTGGAACGTCGGGCTGGCGCGCTATGCGCGTGCCACTCACCAGCCGGCGCGTGGTTTTGCAATCCGGATAGCCCTTGCAGGCTAGAAACACTCCGAAACGCCCGCGCTTGATGACCATTTCCTTGCCGCAGTTATCGCAATATTCAATTTTGGCCACGCCGTCCGCTTCGGCGGGCAGCTCGGGCGAAAGATCCTTGATGTAATCGCAATCCGGGTAGCGATTGCAGCCCAGGAAAAATCCGTGGCGCGAAATGCGCTCCAGCAATTCACCTTCGCCGCATTTTTCGCATTTCAGCCCGGTGGGAATTCCGGCCTTGTAGGACAGCATCTGCTCGTCGGCTTTATCGAGATCCACCAGAAACGGATCCCAGAATTCCTTCACCGCCTGGCGCCAGGGAAGCTTGCCCTCTTCGATCTCGTCTAGCTCTTCTTCCAGGCGCGCGGTAAAGCCCACGTCGAAAATATCCTCGAAGCTTTTCACCAGCAGCACGCTGACGCGCTCGCCAAGCATGGTGGGTGAGAAGCGGCCCTGATCTTTGGTGACGTATTCGCGTTCGACGATCGTGGAAATGATCGCGGCGTAAGTGGAAGGCCGGCCAATGCCCTTTTCTTCCAGTTCTTTCACCAGCGTCGCATCATTGTAGCGCGGCGGCGGCTCGGTGAAATGCTGGTCCGGGCGAATCTGATCGAGGCGCAACGATTGGCCTTCGCGCACTTGCGGCAGCGAGCGGCCTTCGCCTTCATCGTCCTTCTCATCGTCTTCGCGATCTGCGCCTGCCACCGGGGTCTGGTAAACGCGCAGGTAGCCGTCGAATTTCTGCACCGAGCCGGTGGCGCGGAAGGTGTAATCGCCGGCGGAAATATCAATCGTGGTCTGATCGAAAATTGCAGGCAGCATCTGCGACGCGACGAAGCGCTGCCAGATCAGTTGGTAGAGCTTGAAGAGATCGTCTTCCAGAAACGGACGAACGTCTTCGGGCGCGCGCAGCACGTCGGTGGGGCGCACGGCTTCGTGAGCTTCCTGCGCGTCCTTCTTCGATTTGTAAAAATTGGGTTTTTCCGGCAGGTAGCTCGCGCCGAAGCGTTCCGGAATCATGGCGCGAACCTGATCGAGCGCGTCGTTCGAAACGCGCACGGAATCCGTGCGCATATAAGTGATCAGCGCGATCGAGCCTTCGTTGCCGAGCTCGACGCCTTCATAGAGCTTTTGCGCCAGAGACATGGTGCGCTTGGCGGTAAAGCGCAGGCGATTGTATGCAGCCTGCTGCAGCTTCGAGGTGGTGAATGGCGGAGGAGCGTTGCGCCGCTTTTCCTTTTGCGCGACGGAAGCGACTTGCCACTTGGCCTTCTGCACCGCGGCGACAACTTTGTCGGCGGCTTCCTGATTCACAACCTCGATGTCCTCGCCCTTGAACTTGTTGAGCTTGGCTTCAAAGAGCGGCGGCGCGCCGGCGTCGAGAAGCGCATGGATGGTCCAGTATTCCTTGGGGATGAAGGCGCGGATTTCCTGCTCGCGTTCGACGATCAGGCGCAACGCGACGGTCTGCACGCGTCCAGCGGAAAGGCCGCGGCGCACTTTGTTCCACAGCAGCGGCGAAACTTTGTAACCGACGATGCGATCGAGCACGCGCCGCGCCTGCTGCGCGTCCACCAGATTTTCATTCACCTCGGAAGGATGCTCGAACGCGGCCTTGATGGCTTTCTGGGTGATTTCGTTGAACATCACCCGATAAATCTTCGGCGGCGCGCCATTGCCATTCGTCTTGGGCGGCTCTTTCTTGGTGGCCGACTTAGGCGGCGCCTTCTCCTCGCCTTCTTTTTCTTCGTGTGCCACCAGATCCGCATATTTCTTGGGCTTGCCCAGTATTTCAGCCAGGTGCGCGCAAATCGCTTCACCCTCGCGGTCCGGGTCGCCCGCCAGGTAGATGGCATCCGCTCCACGGGCTGCTTTCTGCAGATCGTGGATCACCTTGATCTTGCCGGGGATCACTTCGTAGGTCGGCTCAAAGATGTTCTGGGCCGTGACGGTCACCGGCTTGACCACCTTCTTTTCGGGTGTGCCGGCCTTGGCCTTGCGCTTCTTCTTCTTCTTTTTGCCGTTTTCCTGCCCGGGCAGCAGAATACCGATCGTTTTCTTGGGCAGGTCCATCACGTGGCCATAGGAAGCCTTGACCAGGTAGTTCCGCCCCAGATACTTGTTGATGGTTTTCGCCTTGGCAGGCGACTCTACGATTACCAGTGATCTTGCCATGCTGTTGTTTATTCCCTCATGCCCACATTGGATGCTTCAGGCTATCTTGCGGACTTCTTATCATTATATACAAGCGTTTTTATGCGGAGCCGTTCTCAAGCCCGCGGCGAGGTTCTATCCTAGCTGGATTTGTCCCGGCTGGTTACAGCAGGACTTTGAGGAATTGCTTCCCTGGCAACTGACGTACCACGCCTTTAAGTTCCAGGTCAAACAGCGCTGCAAGCACCTCAGAAGACGTTAGGCCCGAAAGCTCGACCAAGTCGTCCACGTGGCGGGATTCGTCCACGCCTAGTAAATGGTATAGCGTGCCCTCTGCCGGAGCTAAATCTTTTTCCACCAGCAGCGCTCGTTCCTCGCTGGACGCTGTTTCCACCGGCAGAAGCTCAGCGCGGATGGGCGTCGGAAGCTCTTCGATCACGTCTTCCCAGCTTGTAACCAGCTTAGCACCCTGTTTGATGAGCTGGTTGGGGCCAAAACTAGTTCGCTGAGTAGCGTTACCCGGCACTCCGTAAACCTCGCGCCCAAATTCCATCGCCAGCCGGGCAGTAATCAATGAGCCAGAGTATTGCGCCCCCTCCACCACCACCACTCCAACAGACATTCCCGAAATGACGCGGTTCCGAATCGGGAAGTTTTGCGGGCCGGGGAAGGTGCCCATCGCAAATTCGGAGATGATGGCGCCACGCTGTTCCATCTCTCCGAAGATTTTTTTGTTCTCCTTGGGATAAACCACATCAATCCCGCAGCCCAGCACACCAATCGTTGCTCCGGTGAGCGAACTCCGCGCGCCTTTATGCGCACAGGAATCAATGCCGCGCGCCAGCCCGCTGACGATTACCAATCCTCTGTCAGCTAAATCCCGGGCCAACTTCTCTGCCATTTGATTCCCGTAGGGAGTAGGACGACGCGAGCCGACGATGGAAATCAGGTGGCGGTTCAGAAGTCCAATATTTCCGCGGACATACAGGAGGGGTGGCGGGTCGTAAATCTCGCGCAGACGCTGGGGGTACTCTGGCTCGTCCCAGGTGAGCAGGCGGATGCCAGCGGCTTGAGCCTGAGCAAGTTCCTTCGCGGCGGCGCTCATGGGTTGGCGGGTGTGGATGATCTGGGCGACAGCTGCGGGCAGGCGGTGTGATTCCAGCTCGGTGAGCGAGGCGTTGAAAATGGCTTCGGGGCTACCCATCGCGCGGAGGAGTTTTCCGGCCATGCGCGCGCCCAGACCCGGCGTCAAGGCAAGGGCCAGCCATCCCAGGTATTGGTCGGGGGCCATCGAAGGTGCGGCCAGCGTACGTGGGTAGTACAGAACGTGTCAAGGTAACTATATGCTTATCAATGCTACAGCGGCGCGAATTATACGCATTGGGTACAGCGTATGATTCGCAGGCGTTGTAGGGGCTCGCCGAGCTGACCGCTTCGAAAATATGCGAGAGGGCGGACTCAGCGGTTGTTGCGGTGGGAAAAGCGTAAATCTTGTAGACTCGGCGCAGCAGGAATTACCTACAAGGTGCGCGGGGGCGCGATTTGAAGACTACAACTTCTATGTTGGCGATTAGTATCGCAATTTTCGCGGCGGCTTTGGTGTGCCCAGCCCAAACGATTCAAGTGGACATCACGCCAGCGCACGCGACGAATCATTTTGCCCCCAATCAAGCGCTGGGCGCGGGTGTGGACCGCATTGCGCAGGAAGCGATAGATAAGGATCTGGTGCAGCCGGCGCTCGATCGCGCGCTGAGTTCGGGCTGGCAACCGGTGAGCTATCGCCAGAATACTGAACTCGCAGTGGAAGCATGGCACTGGAATCCGCAGGGAAGTTGGAGCGACGCGAGCGGCAAAGGATATTTCACCGGCTCGGCAAATCCCACGGAATTTTTACGATATTCCTACGGCTACGCGCTGCCGCATCGCGGATTCACGCGCAATGATGGAACGGACAATTCCGGTTTTTCGCGCCTCACCGACGGAGACCCCGCCAGCTACTGGAAAAGCAATCCATACCTGACGCAGCGCTTCACGGGTGAAAGCGATTCCGCGCATCCACAATGGATTGTGGTGGACCTGGCGCAGCTGCAGCAGATCACTAGCATCCAAATCCAATGGGCCGAGCCATATGCGATGCGTTACGTCGTTCAATATTGGACAGGTGACGACCCGATCAAAGCTGTGACGCGCGGCGTGTGGCAAACATTTCCAAACGGCGTGGTCAGCGATGGCCACGGCGGTTCGGCGACTTTGCAGCTGAGCGCGACTCCGCTGCCGGTACGATTTTTGCGCATCCTGATGACGGAATCTTCCAACACATGCGATTCCCACGGTTCGGGCGATCCCAGGAATTGCGTGGGCTACTCAATCTACGAGCTATATATCGGCACCACCACGCCAGATGGAAAATTTCACGACGTGGTGCGTCATACCGCGGACCAGGAGCAAACCACGACGTACTGTTCTTCCGTGGATCCCTGGCACGAGCCTTCCGATTTGCGTTCGACTAAGCAAGCGCAGGTGGGATTCGATTTGTTTTTCACCAGCGGCGTAACGCGCGGGCTCCCGGCGATGATTCCGGTCGCGCTGCTTTACGACACGCCGGACAATGCGGCCGCCGAGATGGCTTACCTGCAGAAGCGCGGTTATCCGGTTTCCTACGTCGAGATGGGCGAAGAAGCGGACGGGCAATACATGCTGCCGGAAGATTATGCCGCGCTCTACTTGCAGTGGGCGACCGCGCTGCATCGCGTGAATCCGGCCTTGAAGCTAGGCGGGCCTTCGTTTCAGGGCGTGAATCGGGATATCGAGGTTTGGCCGGATGCTAACGGGAATGTTTCGTGGACCGCGCGCTTCGTGAATTATTTGAAGCAACACCAGCGCCTGAACGATCTTGCCTTCTTTTCCTTCGAACATTATCCGTACGATCCTTGCCGGATTCCCTGGGGCAGTTTGTATGACGAGCCGGACTTGGTGAATCACATCATGCAAGTGTGGTGGGAAGATGGCGTGCCGGCGACTATTCCTATGTTTATTACCGAAGGAAATCTTTCTTCGTCTGCCAGCGAGACATACATGGATCTTTTTTCGGGGTTGTGGCTCGCGGATTATGTCGGGTCGTTCCTGAATGCGGGCGGCAGCGGCATGTATTACTTCCACTATTTGCCGCTGCAGATGGAGCACGGCTGTAATGATTCGCCGGGAACTTTCGGGATGTTCACTGTGGACGCGGACTACAAAATCCAGCAGCCGCTGGCGCAATTTTTTGTCGCGCAGCTGATTAATTTGGAGTGGGTGCAGCCGGGCAGCGCGGAACATCGCGTGTTTGCGGCGAAGGGCGATGTGGATGACGGCGCCGGCCACGCACTGGTGACGGCTTATGCGCTGCGGCGTCCGGACGGGCTGTGGTCGCTGCTGATCGTGAACCGTGACCAGCAGAATTCGCATCAAGTGCGGATCGCCTTTCAAGATCAGGCAGCGCGCAGCGCGGCCTCATTCGTAGGCCCCGTGCAGATCTCCACTTTCGGGCGCGAGCAATATCATTGGCAGCCGGCGGAGACGCGATTCATGGCGCACGACGAGCACGCAGGCGAGCGACCGGTGGTGGTGAACACCAAAGGCTTCGCCGATCCGGACGGCCCCATCAAGCACGCCGACGAAAACGCGCAGAAGGACACTGCATTCGATTTGCCCGCGGCGTCCGTCGCGGTAATCCGCGGAAAGATTGCCGCGCCATAGCAGCCAGCGATAGAAAGTGCGCTGCGTTACGCATTACACGCACACAAGGACAAATTCGTTTCGTTGACGTGCGCGGGTGCACAGCGATAGATTTGTTCGGTATCCCCAGCTGTTACCACGCAGTTCTGATTAGCCGGATGCCCGGAGTGCGCAGTTCAAGCAATTTTCGAAATCCCAGCCGGAACCACACTGGAAATTCGCGCGCAACCATTCTGAACGTCGGGAATTCATAAGTAGGGCTATTATTTTCCATCACCAGAGGAGCAACACGGCGATGATAGCGCGGAAAACCGACAATCTTAGAAGTAGTGCGAAGCGTCGCGAGCCATGGTCGATCATACGCATGGCATTTCTTAGCTTGGCTTGTTTCGCATTGTTGATGTTCTTGTACGCCGGATTTGCGCACGCGGATGGCGCTGCGTTCGATCTGGCAGGGCCGCCGGTAGATATGCGAGTGACGCGAGACGGCAAGACGCTGCCGATTTCGCGCACCGCGAATCTGCAGCCGGGCGACCGACTGTGGATCCATCCCGATCTTCCCGACACGCAATCGGTGCACTACCTGATGGTGGTGGCCTTCTTGCGCGGGTCCACGAATCCGCCGCCGGAAACTTGGTTCACCCGCGTGGAAACCTGGAACAAGCAAGCGCGCGAAGAAGGTATCGTGGTGACCGTTCCGCAGGATGCGCAGCAGGCATTGCTGTTTCTAGCACCGGAAACGGGCGGCGATTTCAATACCCTGCGCAACGCGGTGCGCGGTCGGCCGGGCTCTTTTGTGCGCGCGTCGCAGGATCTGAACCAGGCCAGTCTGGACCGTTCGCGGCTGGAAGCGTACTTAGACGATGTGAAGGCGGCCTCGGACGAAGATCCCGCGGAGCTGAAGGCACGCTCGGTGCTGCTGGCGCGTTCGCTGAATATCAAAGTTGATCAGCAGTGTTTCGACAAGCCCACCGAACAGCAAGCTCCGTGCCTGACGCAAAATACTGATCAGCTGATATTAGACGATGGGCACAGCCAGTCCATGGTCAGCGCGCTCACTTCCGGTCCCTCGTCCGATTTGATCGTGCAAGCAAGCGCCACGCCCATGGCCGGAACGGGATATTACAGCGCGTATGTGGGCGCGGTTATGGACATGGCGCGCATCTTGAACAATCTTCACATCGCCGAGTATCAATACATCCCGGCGCTGGCGTTGCCGAAAGACGACCGGCTGAATTTGAAGTTGAATAACCCTCCATCGTTTCGTAATCCGAAATCCGTAATCGTGGTGGGATTGCCGGCCGTGGAAGCGGCGCAATTGCCGCCGTTGCGGCCCGTCGATCCGAAGCAAATTTTCTGCCTGGAGAAATCGCCGCTGGTGCTGCCGACGGAGGGCGCGCCGCTGGTTTTCTCGACGAACCTCGCGCACGATTTCACTCTTCATGTGGAAGACAAGGCCGGCAATCACCTGGATCTCCCCGCGAAAGCTGAGGCGGGACGCGGCGGCTTCGTGATTGACGCGCACGCGCTGCCGACTCTGGCGGGAAAGCTACGTCCAGATATTACCGGAACGCTGCACGGGCGCTGGGGATTTGCAGAGTTCCAGGGGCCGCGCTTTCTATTGCGTTCGGCGCACCCAGAGAAGTGGACGGTGCCTTCGGCAGATGCACAGACATTGATTGTGGGGCGCGATGACGTCCTGCACGTCACTTCCGAATGCGCGCCCTGCGTCGAAAAAGTGACAGTGAAGGATCACAACGGCAAAGACCTGAAAGCAACGTGGAAAGCCAGCAAACCTGAAGAATTGCAAGTGACCGTCCCGCTGAAAAACCAGGGCGCGGGAGAAGTGACGCTTACGATAAAGCAATTCGGACTTGACACACCTGACGAATTGCCTCTGCTCTCCTATTCCGAAGCGGCGCGTCTGGATCGCTTCACCATTAACGCGGGAGACAAACAGGGGGTGCTGGACGGAACCCGCCTGGATGAAGTCTCCAGCTTCGAATTGAAGGGCGTGCATTTCGTTCCGGCGAAATTATTGCGCGTGCAGCAAAAAGACGAACTGGGGCTGGCCATTCCGAATGCCGCGCCGGCTGCGAATCTGCAACCTGACGAAAAATTGGTGGCGCATGTGGGACTGAAAGACGGGCGCATCCTGGATTTGCAGACGACCGTTGAAGCGCCGCGACCCAAGGTGACCTTGATGAGCAAGAGCGTGCAGCCGGGGCCCGCGCCTTCGGCGATACGCCTGGGAAACCAGGATGAACTGCCGCTGGAGGGCCGGCTGCTCTTTTTCGTGAAGAGCGAGGTGCCGGAAAAGTTTCCGCGGACGGAGAAAATCGAAGTGGCTACCTCGGATAATGCGTTTGACGCGGTGCTCAGCGTGGCGGATGGCAGCCTGGTGCTGCAGGATGCGCAGAGCGTGCTGGCGCTGCTGGATCCGCTGAAAAGTTTCGGGCCTTCTGCGTTTGGGCCGCTGCAATTCCGCGCGGTGGGCGGAGACGACGCCAAGGGAGATTGGCAGCCGCTGGCGAATGTGGTCCGCTTGCCTTCGCTCAAGGAGATTCGCTGCCCCGATGCCCCGGACCAGCAGTGCAAACTGAGCGGCACGAGTTTATTTCTGATCGATTCGGTGGCTTCCAATGCGCAGTTCACGAATCCAGTGCCGGTGCCGGTGGGATTCGTCGGCAGCACGCTGAATGTCCCGCGGCCCAACGGCACGCTGCTGTATATCAAGCTGCGCGATGATCCTGCCACGGTGAGCACCGTGGTGCTGCCGGTCTTGCCGGAGAACTAACGCGCAATCACGCGGGCTGTCATCGCGAGCCTGTGGTCCGCGTCTATAGTCATGCCTGCACGCCTCAACTGCTGCTAGAATGCGCGGCATGCGAGGCAACCTGATGCAGTTGCTCACTTTCCTTTTTGCCCTTCTATCCGCGGCGATTTTCGTTCATGCGGACGGCGATGCCAATTCCTCGAAGTGGACCGTGCAGAAGACCGGCATGGACACGAATTTGCGGGGCGTGAGCGCCGCCCTGCCTGTAGTTTGGGCCTCCGGATCGAATGGCGTGATTCTGCAATCGAAGGACGCGGGCGAGACCTGGAAGCGCCTGCACGTGGCTGGCGGCGACACGCTGGATTTTCGCAGCATTCAGGCGCGGGATGCCATGACCGCTTACGTCATGTCCAGCGGCGCTGCGGGCAATTCGCGGATTTACAAAACGACAGACGGCGGAGCGAATTGGAAATTGCAGTACGCGGACAAGCGCAAGGAATTTTTTCTCGATGCGCTGGTGTGCAGTTCGAAGATCGAATGTTTCGCGGTCGGCGACCCGATTGACGGAAAGTTCGTGATTCTGCGCACGCGAGACGGCGAATCTTGGGAGCAGCTCCCCACGGATAAAATGCCGGCTGCATTGCCCGATGAAGGTGCATTCGCTGCCAGCGGAACTTGCCTGGCGGTTTACAACCATCAAGACCTGTATTTTGTTACCGGTGGCCCTGCGGCACGTCTATTTCATTCGAGCGATGCGGGATACTCGTGGACGGTCAGCAGCACGCCGATTGTCAGCGGCAATGCTTCTTCCGGAATCTTTTCCATCTCGGCTTGGGATAAGGCTTTGGTTATCGTGGGCGGCGACTACAAGGATGTAGGCAATTCCCGCGACGTGGCGGCTTATTCCGTCGACCAAGGCAAGACCTGGAAATTGGCGGAGCAGCAGCCAGGCGGATTCCGTTCGGCGGTTGCGCGGTTTGACGAGAAATCTTTCGTCGCCGTCGGTCCGAACGGAGAAGATGTGAGCGAAGATGGCGGCGCGCACTGGAGGCATACGGATTCACGGAACTTCAACGCAGTGGCGGTGTCCCGAGGCGCCTGGGCGGTGGGACCGCACGGCACGATTGCGCGCTCATCATGGCTGCCCATATACATACTTCACTAGCGGCACGAGCGCGTTGAATCCGATGCGATGCGAGACGGGCACGGTTTTGCGGGCTACATATATGTTCAACGCCCAGACGTGGAAACGCAGCGCGGCGCAAAGTGCGCGGAGAAAGAACCTCCATAATTGTTCGGCACGTCGAAGGGTGCACATGAAAATCCCGATAAGAATTGTCTTGTTGACTGCGGTCGCGCTCGGTTTTTTGTTCTGCTCCGGCGGCTCGATCGTCCAAGGCGCCGGTTCAGCGAGCGGCGTTGAAGGTGTTTGGGCCGGAGTGCTGGGCGGCCAACTGCATTTGGTGGTGACGATCACGAGATCCAGCAGCGGGGATCTGGACGGAACAATGAATAGCGTTGATCAGCACGCCGTTCTCGCGCTGAGCAGCATCACGTTGCAAGGCGATGCGGTACGGTTTGAAGTGCCGCGCGTGGGCGGCGTGTACGAAGGCAAGCTCAAGAAGAATGGCCGCGACATTTCCGGCAATTGGACGCAGGCGGGCGGTCCAGCGCAGGCGCTCGATTTTTCGCGTCGCCTGGAATCCGGCGGAGCGCCGGAACAGGCGGTTCCCAAAGCCGAACACACGCCGAAGCCGCTGCTGCCGGGATTCAACGCCGTGATTCCCATCGCCCCGACGGCGTTCAAGGCGGATGGGAAGTGGCATCTGGTGTATGAGCTGCACATTTCGAACATGGACAAGTGGGAGTATGCATTCACGCGCATCGAAGTGGTTGCCGCGGACGACGCGCAGAAAACGCTCGCCACTTTTTCCGGCGCGGATTTGGACGGAATGTTTACGCACCCCGGTGTGCCCGCCGCGGAAAGAGTTTCCAAGCTCGCGCCGGGAGAATTCGGCGTGGTGTTCCTGTGGGTCACGTTCGAAAAACTCGAGGATATTCCGGCGGCTATTGCCGAGCGCATCAGCGTCAAGATCGGCGATTACCCGGAGGCGTTCTCCATCGTCACGCCGCCGACCAGCGTGAACAAGAATCCGGTGGTGGTAATTTCTTCGCCGCTGGTTGGAGAAGATTGGGTGGCTGCGAATGGGCCGTCGAACACCTCGCTGCATCGCCGCGCGCTGATTCCCATCAACGGACACGCTTATATTTCGCAGCGCTTCGCCATTGATTGGGTGCAGGTGTATCCGGACGGCAAGACCTACAAGGGCGATCCCAGCAACAACAAAAATTACCGCGCGTACGGAACCGAAATTCACGCCGTCGCGGATGGAGTGGTGACGCAGGTAGGCGACGGCATTCCGCAGAATACGCCTGGAGCGAAATCGCTGGCCGTGCCCATCACGCTCGAAACGATCGGCGGAAATCACGTCATCATGGAAATCGGCAACGGCCTGTTCGCGTTTTATGCGCACATGCAGCCGGGCTCGCTACGCGTGAAAGTGGGAGACAAGGTCAAGCGCGGCCAAGTGCTGGGCCTGCTCGGCAACACCGGAAATTCCTCGGAGCCGCATCTGCATTTCCAAATTTGCAGCGCCAATTCGGAACTAGGGTCGGAAGGCTTGCCCTACGCGTTCACGTCATTCGAAGTGCAGGGCAAAGCCGACGAAGACAAGCTGTCCCTGTTTCCAGGCGGCGCGGTAAAACACGAAATGGAAATTCCCACGGAAGGCGAGATCGTGCGCTTTCAGGGCAGCGGAAAATAGAAAACTGCAAGCAGAAAACGGAAACACGCTGTTCGGCGCAGCGCTAGGCCGCGCGGTAGTGCTCCGCCGGACCGCACAGGCGTTTGTGCTATATTGACCATTCGTATGTCACGAGCCGCAGAATGAGCAAACTTCGCATTTCGATTGTCGAATACCTGAATACGGCGCCGCTAGTCTGGGGATTCACCGACGGGCCGCTGGCGGGAAAGTACGATTTGTCGTTTACTTGGCCGTCGCAGTGCGCGGATGCGTTGCGCACTGGCGCCGCCGACGTGGCAATCATCCCTTCGATCGAATACCAACGCATCGAAAATGTAGTGGCGCTTCCCGGAATGGCAGTCGCGGCGAAAGGCGAAGTGCGCAGCATCCTGGTCGTCTCGAAAAAACCGATCCAGCGCGCCAAACGGATCGCACTCGACGCCAGCTCGCGCAGCTCTCAGGCGTTGGTGCGAATTTTGGCCGCGGAACACTGGAACATCCAGCCCGATTTCGTGGAAACTGCACCCGACGCTTCCGAAATGCTGAAAAATGCCGATGCCGCGCTGGTGATCGGCGATCCCGCGCTCCGTATCGCGCTGAAGATGGAAGCGCTTTCCGTAAAAGTTGCCAGCGGCGGCGATTGCTGCAAGGGCGATCCGGAAGATATGCCCGTGCCGGGCTTCGAAACGATTTTTGTTTACGATGTGGCGTATCAATGGCGCGAAATGACCGGCAAGCCCTGCGTGTTGGCGATTTGGGCTGGCCATTGCGAAGCGATCACTCCGGATGTGGTGGCGGATTTTCAGGCGTCGAAAGCGTACGGACTCGGGCGCCTGCGCGAAATTTCCGAAGCCGCGGCGATCAAGCTGGACATGCCGCCCCGCCAGCTCGAACGTTACCTCGCCGACAACATTCATTACGGCCTCGAGCCGGAATATCTCGCCGGCCTGAATCTCTATTATGAAAAAGCCGCCGCTGCGGGACTGATTCCGCGCCTCCGTCCGTTGGAATTCGCGGCCTCGCACTCCGCTTCTGCCTCTTCATCTGCGGCCCGCCACGGAGCGTGATGGCGTGGAGCGCGTCGGAACTCTTGCGCTCCTGCGGCGCTATCCGGTAAAAGGCATGGCTGGTGAAGATCTCGCCGCAGCGCGCGTCACATTCGCGGGCATTGCCGGCGATCGCGTCTATGCTTTTGTTGACGAGCAAGACCAATCCAGTTTTCCGTGGATGACGGCGCGCAAGGCGCGCGGATGGTTGTTGCTGCGTCCGCGATTTCTGGATCCGCCACCTCTCGAAGAAAAAATTCCCGCCGCCGCGCGTTACGCCGCTGAAGTGGTCACTACGGAAGGCGAGAAATTCACGGTCGGCGATGCGATTTTCACACAATTTCTGGAACAGCGATTTGGCCATTCGCTGCGGCTGCGCTTTTCCGAGCGTTCCATGATGGATGCGGCGCCCGTTTCGCTTTTCGGTCTGGCCACGGTGCGCGGGCTATCGCAGGATACCGGCCTGGAGCTTGATCCGCGGCGCTTTCGCGCGAATTTCTACGTGCGCTGGGAATGTGACGAGCCTTTTTACGAAAATCAATTGGTGGGCCGCGCGCTGCGTATTGGCGAGGACGTGACGGTTCAGGTCGTGAAGAAGGATGGTCGTTGCGTGATCATCACGCTCGATTCAGAGACGGCCGAGCGTGAGCCTGTGGTGCTCGAGAAAGTAGCGCGCGAGCACGAGGGGTGTGCGGGGGTCTATGCCGCGGTGTTGCGCGAGGGCGTCGTTCGGGCCGACGATCCTGTATACTTGGTTTGAGGTAAGTCAAGGGCAACTGCGCCCGCCTGAAGGCGGCCGCTACAAATGCAAGGCAACAGCGGGCACGGCATGCCGTGCCCTACGGAAGACATGGGGATAACACAACAAGAAGCGCTGGAGCTTTTCAATTCCGATGACCTGATCGGCATCGGAATGGCGGCAAACGAAGTGCGCCGCGCCAAGACGGACCCGCGCGTGGCGACTTATCAGATTGACCGCAATATCAATTACACCAATTTCTGCACTGAATATTGCTCGTTCTGCGCGTTTTACCGCCCGCTCGGCGCGAAAGACGGCTACATTTTGCCGCTGGAATCCATTTACGAAAAAATCGAAGAGATGATCGAGCTGGGCGGCACCGGTGTGCTGATGCAGGGCGGCTTGCATCCGGACCTGCGCATCGAGTTTTACGAGAACATGCTGCGCTCGATAAAGCAAAAATTCCCGCAGATACATTTGCACTGTTTTTCCGCGCCGGAAATCGGCTGCATCGCGGAAGTTTCGGGGCTATCGGTGCGCGATACGATTGCGCGGCTGCGCGACGCGGGCCTGGATTCGATTCCCGGCGGCGGCGCCGAAATTTTGGACGATGAAATCCGCGCGAAGATTTCGCGGCTGAAGTGCCGCTCCGACGAATGGGTGAGTATGCACCGCGACGCGCACGCGCTCGGCATGCGCACCACGGCCACCATGATGTTCGGCTGCGGCGAGGAATATCGCCACCGCGTGAATCATCTGGAAACTATTCGTCAGCTTCAGGAAGATACCGGCGGTTTCACCGCTTTCATTCCATGGATTTTCGCGCCGGAAAATACGCCGCTGGGAAAGAAAATTCCCGAGGCGACGGCTTTCGATTATCTGAAAACGCTCGCGATCAGCCGTCTGTACCTCGACAATATTGATCACATCCAGTCCAGCTGGCTCACGCCCGGGATTAAAATCTGCCAGGTAGGCTTGCAGTTTGGCGCGGACGATGTCGGCAGCATCCTCATCGAAGAAAATGTGGTGTACGCTGCCGGCGTGCGCAACCGCACCAACGAAGCAGAACTGCGCCGCATTATTTCCGACGCCGGCTACATCCCCGCGCAGCGCGACACCCTCTACCGTTCTTATTCGCTCAAGCAGTAGCTAATTTACGAGGCGGCTGAAACCGCAGCAGGTGTGACGTCCTGTGACCTTGCTGTAATTCGATTTGGAGCCTGAATGCCGGCTCAATTCTCATATTTGCGTAAACCGCAGTGAACGCATCGTCTCGCGAAAAAACTCAAGTTGTACCACCAGGTTGCCGAAAACCATTTTCCGCAGCGCGGGCACCGGAGCATATGCGCGCGAGTTCCTGCGACCAAGAATAAACCCATCCAAAAGAACCCTACAACGAAGCCGGGTGTTGCAGTGTGGAACAATTTCATTGAGACGAAAGCGACTGTAAAGCAGACCGGTACATAACTGATCCACACCAGAAGAAACTGGTTCCTGCGTCGCCGATGCTGTTGCCATTCTTGCCGGTAGTCGCTCATCAATGGGGCAGGCGAGAAGCGACGATTTTACCAAACAGCGTCGCACTCGTTGCAAGAACTACGTCGTCGCAATTCGCAAGCGGAGTCCTCACCACTAACCCCTCGTTCGCACGAATCGACCCCGGTGACGCGAAAAGTTCGTTCCGAAGATTACGCAGACAGAATTACGGCGGGTTCGGCGACTGTTGCTGGGAACTCCAGGCTAATGCTCGCGCCGAAGGGCTGCTTGTTGCTCAAGACGATTTCGCCGCCGGCTTCCTGGATGATGCCGTAGCAGATGCTGAGCCCTAGGCCGGTGCCTTTGCCCACCGGCTTGGTGGTGAAGAATGGGTCGAACGCGCGGTTCAGGTCGCTGAAGCCGGGGCCGGAGTCGTCGAAGCGGATGAAAACGCGATCGCCCTGGCGCGTGGCTGAAATAGAAATGGAGCGTTGCGCGCTTTCTTCTACCGCATCAATCGCATTATTCAGAATATTCAGCAGCACCTGCTTCAGTTCGTCCTCGCCGATGGAAATGCGCGGCAGATCGGGGGCCACATGCACGTCCATCTTGATGCCGAGCTTGCGAATGTGGAATTCGCGCAACTGGATCACGTCGTGCAGCGCGGTTTCGAAATCCGCGGCGCGCGCGGCGGGATTATTCTGGCGCGCAAAACGCAGCAAGCCATCCACGATGCGCTTCATGCGACGCGCTTCGGCGCCGAGCTTCTCCACGCGCTTCGCGGCCTTCTGGCCTTCCACTTCCTCGCTCAACAGATCCGCGTAGCCCATGATGCCGGTAAGAGGATTATTCAATTCGTGCGCCACGCCCGCCACCAGCTGTCCGAGCGCCGCCAATTTTTCCGAGCGCACCAACTGGTGATGCAGCCGCGAATTTTCGATGGTCACTGCGAGGTCGGAAGCCAGCACTTCGAGTTTCATAATTTCGGCGGTTTCGTTGACTGCGGTTTCTTCCGTCGTCGGTGCGGCGCCTAGGCACAAGCAGCCGAGGTGCGAGCCGCGCCAGGAAACCAGCGGGACGAGCACTTCATGCTCCGTAGCGGTGACGCCCTCGCCTGTCGCGTGGGCACCTGCGTCATCTCCGGTCGAGCGGATCAGGAAGGAATTATTGCCCAGCTGCGTGCCTTGCTTGCACAGGTCCTTCACTTTCTCGATGGTCCACGCTTTGCTGCGCTCTTCGAAACGCAATTTTTCTGCCGGTGAAAATCCGGTGCATCCGCCCAGGCGCAAGGAACGATCGTCGCGAGCCAGGAACAGCGCCGCGCGCGGAAAGCTGGTGGCGCCGGTGACGGCAGCAGTAATCTCTCCGCACAGGTCCGCGGGATCGCTGCCGGCCAGCAATCGGGAAGTGATCTGCGAAAGTTGCAGCAAGAGTCTGTTCGCGGAGCGTTCACGTTCGTTCGAGCGCTCGATTACCCCGGATTTATCTTCGATCAGAGCAAGAATCATCCCAAACGCCACGAAAAATTTCGGCACGTTCCACAGTTCCGGATTTACCTGCAGCTTGGGCGCATATTGGGCGAGCAGCGCACCGGCCGGGAACACCGCACCCCAGGCCACAAATCCTCCGGTAACAGTGATGACGCCCGGGGAACGCCGCGGGAAACGCTTCCAATACAGAACGCCGCAGAGGGCGAAACTGAGCGTCAGGATCGCGTTGATGCCCAGATCGGCGCTGCCGTGCAGCTGGTCGTGCAGCGCCCAGATTCCGGTGATCGCCAGAATCACAGCGATGCCGACGGCGTAAGGTTTGGTGTGCGGAAAGGTGCGCAGCGCGAAAGCCGCGCCCCCGAAGAAAATCGTTCCCAGTACGAGCGCCATCAATCCATAAAAGTGCCAGTCGAAAACCGCGGCGACGGCATGGAAGGCAGTGGGCACAGCGAGAACGGCCAGCATGATCAACCGTTTCCTGCGGTCTTCCACGGCCAGCGTCATTGAAACCGCGAATACCACGCCGGAAAGTTCCAGCGAGCCGATGTCAATTGACTCCAGGATGTTTTCCAGCGTGCCGGTGTGCGTCTCAAACGCCTGAATGAAAAAGTGCAGAAAAATCAGCGCCCAGGCGTACGTCCACAGGCGGATTCGCGCGGAGGGCGCATGCTTGCGCAGCGATAGAAAAATCCCAACCAGAACGAAAAGGACGAGAATCGTGGGAAGTTTATCGAGCAATGAATTCACTGGTTGCCTTTAGCTGGGAGTACTAAGGCTACGGGTTGCTGGGAGGACAAACAATGGAACGTCCGTACCAAGAGCTGCGGCAGTCCCGATTTGGGAACGCAGGCGCACCGAGTGGCAAGTCCTATTGTTTCAATGGTATACGGAGATCCAGGGTGACTTCGGTGCCTTCCGGCAGGTCCACTGGATCGGTTGGCACGAACGCGCCTCGGACGAATCGCGCGCGGAGGGTGCGCGAGGGATTAGAGCGCGTCGGCGGCTGCGGCGTTGTCGCTGCGTGCGTTAGCGTTGGCCGGATGGCTGCTGGCGTGCGATTTTCAAGCGCGGGGGCTTGTGCGCTCCCGCCTGCGAGCCGGGATTTCCGATCTTCGAATTTCGGGACGCCCGCGGAATCCAGCGCCACGTTCGCCAGCGCATCGGCGTCGGTATTCAGCTCGCGGCGCACGTGCTCGATCGCGAAATATTGCAGCTGGCGGGTAATTTTTGTGGCGCGCTCGTGCAGCGGCTTCAAGTCCGGGCTCTTCACTTTGTAGCGGCCTTGCATCTGGCGTACCAGCAACTCGGAATCGCTGCGCACGCGCAACGCGGCGATATTGTGCGTGGCGGCGTAATCCAGCGCGGCGAGCAGCGCGAAGTATTCAGCGACGTTGTTGGTTTCGCGCCCGATATTCTTCGCAAGTTCCAGCGCAATTTTTCCTTCCGGATCGCGCAGCACTACGGCGTAAGAAGCCGGACCCGGATTGCCCCGCGAAGCGCCATCGATATTTGCGACGTACACACCGGCGGGCGGCGCCGGCGCGTGCGAATCCGCAAAAAGGCGCGCGCTTCCCGGCGGAGGAACTTTGCGCGTGGGATTCACAGAGGCGTCACAATCCCGGCAAAATCCCGCGGGAGCAAGCAGCGCGCGGCGTGCCAGGTCATCAACAACTTCGCTTTAATTTTCACTGTGGGAAGGTGCGGAGCCAGAGGGGTCGCCAGCAGGCCCGGCCGCAGCCGCCGAAGCAGCCGGTTCCAGGTAATAAAGAATGCGCGTGCACGTCTCGCAGTGAAACATTTCGTGGCTGGTCGAGCGGCGCATTTCCTGGAACACGTGTGGGCGGATGCGCATGCCGCAAGCGCTGCATTTTTCGTCGCGCACTTCGGCCAGCGCCACGTTGTCGTGTTTCTTCATGATGCGATCGTAGTGGTCCATCATGTCTTCGGGAATTTCGGCTGCGGCGCGCGCGCGTTCGGTATTGCCTTCGGCAAGTTCTTTTTCCGCCGCGGCTTTTTCCTTTTCGATTTCGGCGCGTTCGCCACGAGCCACTTCTTCCACTTCTTTCAGCGATTTTTCCGCGGCCTTGATCTTGCGGTCATATTCTTCGCCAGCCACCATCTGCTCCAGCAACCGGTCCTCAGCCTTGGCGATTTCGTCTTCGGCGTTCTCCACTTCGTGCTGCAGAGCCTTGTAGGCTTCGTTGGTTTTTATCTGGGAAGTTTGGTCTTTGTACTTGCGCACGCGGTCTTTCCACTGCTCCACGTCCAGTTCGTATTTCTTGCGGTCTTTTACGGTGGCCAGCTGCGCGGCTTTGCTCTTGTCGAGCTCCGCCTTTGCAGCGGCGACGTGGCCGTCAACTTCCGTGGTTTTCTTAGGCAGGGCCGCGAGGCGCGCGCGGACAACTTGTAGGCGTGTGTCCACGCTCTGCAGGTCGAGCAGACTCTGTAGGACCTTCAGCACTATGCCGCTATTTTAGCACACTGTCGATTGCCGCCCCGGTGCTTGGCTGGCGCGATGGCCGCGTGGCTATTTGGCTTCGGGACCGTTACAGATTCGCTCGCAGGAAGGCGATGGCGCGAGTCCACGCTTGCATTTGCGCGTCGGCGTCCGCTGCGGGCGTGCCACCGAAGGAGAATCGCGCGCCGCGCAGATGCTTATTGCGCGATTCGCGCGCGGTGACTGGCAGGTGGGGATAACGCAGCATATGTCCGGCATGCGCGAAGTGAAGATGTTCGGCGGCGTGGGCGCTGCCGTTGCGCTTCAGGCGCTCGATGATCGCTTCGCTCATTTCTGACGCGGGCCACAGGTGGTCATCGCCGCCGGAAATCAGCAAAATCGGCCCGCGAATTTTTTCCACGGGGATGGCGGCGCGTTCCACAGCCTCGCGATTACGCAACCCGGCGCGAAATAAATTGCGAAACATCACCGGCCGCTTCAGCGCCACCACCGGAAACGCCGAGCGCCACATAAACCCGCGCAAGGGCAGCGGGGCAAACGGCACAGGCTTCCCGCGCCACGTCCAACATGGAATTAATTCGCCGGTGGATTTGTCGCGGCCGCTGGCGGCCCAAGCCACGCTGCTGGGGGCGTAGGCCACAATCGTGCGAACCTGCGGAAACGTGGAGCCGAGCAGCAGCGCAAGTTCCGCGCCGCGCGATACACCCAAAATCCCGATGTGCCCCGAATCAATTTCCGGTTGCGCGCACAGCCACATCAGTGCCGTTTCAAAATATTCCAGCGGGATGCGATGCAGCCAGGTAGGCAGCGGCGCGATGCCAAAATACGCCAAAGCCAGCGTGGCGAAACCGTGGCGCGAAAGGACTGCGGCCTTGTCCAGATCAAATCCGCCGCCGGAGCCGCTCAGAACAATCACCACAGGATGCGGCCCGCGCCCCGGCGGAACAAATAATCTCCCGACCGTCGTCTCGCTGGCGCTCGAACCCGCTCCCGCTACTAAGCCCTCCGCCTCGTTCGGGATTTTCAAATCGCGTGTCGCAGTTCCCGCCGCCAGAAAATTCCGTGCAAGGCTGGCACGTGTGATCACGCGCCCATCAATCAGCGCTTCGAACTCCACACGATCCGGCGAAGTGCTGCTCTTGGCGAAACTCGAATTTCCATCAGCGGTGGCCACCGCAGATTCCATGGACCAAAAAAGCCCCATCGGCGCGACATCCTGGTAACTGCTGCCACGTGACTCCTGCGCGGAAACATCAATCGCGCCAGCCGAATCCGCCCGGAAGCATCCCAAAGAACTCCAGCGCCGCCCTTGATCATCTTCAGTTCCCGCCGTAATGGAAATCAGCGAAGAATCGGCCAGCCCGCGCACACACACGCGCACATCTTCATCCACAAACGCAGGATTGGGCGAAATCTCAAAGGAGGGACCTGATCCGGCCGAGGGAGCACTCAACGCGCTGAAATCCCGCTGTGAATCGTCATAAGCCATTTATAACACAAGGCTTGCCGCTCTCCTCTCAGCTGAGTCTTTTTCGCCGGCCAATCCGTAGTATGAATATGACGGCCGCAACAGCACTTTGCGATGCGATGATACGCGGCATAGCAGGAGCGGGCCGGGACGGCGCAACAGCAACGTACTGGGAGGGGCGCGTGGCTTTAGATAGCGACGTAGCGCAACTTCGGCGCGGCGATCTCGATGCGCTGTCCACGCTGCTCACGCGCTATCAGAATCGCCTTTATCGTTATCTGTTGCGCATGGTCCGCCAACCGGCCGAGGCCGAAGACCTGTTCCAGCAAACCTGGCTGCGCGTAGCCGAAAAAATTCAGCACTACGATCCGCGGCGCAGTTTCGAAGCGTGGCTCTTTACGCTGGCTCGCAATCTGGCGATTGATCATCTGCGCCGCATGCGTCCCGAAAGCCTGGACGAGCCGATTGGTGACGCTGCTCAAGGAGAAACCGCGGCCACGCGTTTGCCGTCGCATGAGCGGCCGCCGATCGAAGGAATTCTCCAGCGCGAACGCACGCAGCGTCTGGGCGTGGTGCTCGAAATGCTCCCAGTAGTGCAGCGCGAAGTCCTGACCCTGCGTTTCGAGGAAGAAATGAAGATCGAAGAAATCGCCGAAGTGCTGGGCGCGCCGCTTTCCACGGTGAAAACTCGTTTGCGCCGCGCCCTCGAACGCTTGCGCGTGATTTTGGAAACCAGCTATCCCGGAGAAAACTGGCAATGAACGAACACGACAAAATCCGGGCGTTGCTGTCGCTGGCTGCGGCAGACGTGCTCGATCCCGGCGAAGAAAAACAATTAATGGATCATCTGCGCACCTGCGATTCCTGCGGCGCGGAACTGGAAAAATGGAAACTTCTGGCGGGCGGCCTGCGCAGGTTGCCGACGCCGCAGCCGCGCTCGCTTATCGTGGAACGCGCGCGCGCCCAGGCGCAGATTCGCTTGACCGAGGAGATCGAGCATCGCTGGAATCGCACCGTAATCATCGGCTTGCTGGTATTCGCGTGGATTTTGACGCTGTTGAGCTGGCCGCTGGTGCGCCTGTTCACCGGCGGATTGCTGGGAATGCTTGATCCCCGATTCAATCACGCGTGGATCGTGTTTGGCGTGTTTACGACAACGGTATGGCTGGCAGGAGGCGCGGCGGCAGTTCTGCTCTCTCTGCAGCAGCGGCGCGAAAGGAGATTGGCATGAGCCGATTCAGGCAGGAACTCAAGGTGATTCCGGGCACGGCGCGTTTAATCGCGGTACTTGTTTACATCGCGCTGGCGGTGGCGTTCGCACTGTTCGTGGCGTTCTCGCACGATCAGGGCCTCGCCAACACGCCGGAAGTGGGAAAGCTTCTGATGATCGTGGGTGTGGGAATCGTGCCCGCGATCTGGGTGCTGCTCATCGGTTACGTGTATGCAGATGCCAAGCGCCGCGGCATGCGCTATGTGATGTGGACTCTGCTCGCGATTTTCATTCCGGATGCAATCGGGATCATTCTCTATTTCATCCTGCGCGATCCGCTGATGAAGCCTTGCCCCGGATGCTCGCAAGTTTTGAAGTCCGGATACACGTTCTGCCCGTACTGCGGCACATCGCTGCTGCCCACCTGCCCGAATTGCGGCCGCAGCGTGGAGCTGGGCTGGGCGAATTGTCCGACCTGCGGCACGAAATTGCCGTCGCCAACTCCGCGGGCTGCGTAGTGCGAGCACTCGCCTTTGTAGCGGCGGTTTCAAACCGCGATCGATGCGCGACGCCTGGTCTCGTAGCGCCGGCCTGCCTGCCGGTAGGCAGGCGTATCGCCGGCTCCTCTGCTTTTAAATTTTTAGCGGCCGCCTTCAGGCGGGCGCCTTTGCCTGACGTTTTTCCTTCCCGCCATATCCCGGTAGAATGTCTGCGAGTTATGAGGAGGCTTGCGATGCCTTACGTGCAAGTAACGTGGGTGGCCGGGCGCACTGCCGAGCAGAAACGCAAATTAGCCGAGCGCATCACTCTGGCCCTGATCGAAGACGGCCGCGCCAAACGCGAGAATATTCAAGTTACTTTCGTGGACCTGCCGCCGACAGATTACGCCGAGGCGGGCGTGACGGTCGCGGACCAAGAGCGCACGCCATAACGCCAGTTAACGCTGGTTAACGTGCGCCGGCTTGCGCTGGGGCGCGTCGGCGCGCGCCGTCAGAGCCTTGGCGCGCGTCCCCCCAAATCGTCCGCCCTGCCTCGGTTGCGCAACCCCGCGGCGCTTACGCCGAAGGATGCATGTCGCGGCGCACCAGCAGTGCGTCGAGGAAGTAGCCGAGCCCCACGAATATGGGGATCACGCCAAATACCGCCGCTTGCATGGCGTCCGATTCGTATCGCGCCAGCAGCATAAACGTCATCACATATCCCAGCCCGCCGGCGGTCAGCAGGATTGCGGCCTTCCGCGAACGCGCATGCGGCGGCAACTCATCGGCTATCGGGACGGCCACTCCCTTGGCGATGGCGGCCACGCGCTCTTCGGTGCGCAATTTCCGCACGCGGTACCAAGCATAAATTGCTGCCAGCGGAACCGAGAATGCCAAAATCACTGCGACTAAACCGATAGGCTCCATGTTGTTTCTCCTCTCGTGAATTCGATCTAGCGAACGTAACGCGGCCCGGAATCGTTTTCAGCTTCGGTTGAAGATACGCAAGGCGGCGCGAAGATGTTCCGTGTGAAAGGCCCGGGAACATCGCCGACTATCGCTTGATTGAGTCTCTTCGGCGGTTGTAGGGGCGGGTCTCAGACCCGCCCCCGACGGACGGTAGGGTGGGTCGGAACTTTCGGGCAGGGCACGGAAGAGCGCTTTACTGCGTGGCTTGCACTTCCATGGATTGATCCACAGCATAATTGCTGCAACCCGGGAAAGTCGCGGTAGGGCAGTGCGCGATGGCGCGAAAACTCTGGTCTGAAGTTTCCACGGAATAGGTATAGCCGTTGCGGCCGGTTCTCTTCATGGTCAGCTCGCCGCTCGAAATCAATTGATCCAGCGACGTGTAAGACCCGTTCTGGGCCTGGTGCGCTCGTTCGGCCTGCGCGATCCCCAGCAAATCATTTTTCACTCCGACGATATCAATCGTCTGCGCCGGCGTTCCACTTCCCGCGGATTGCAGGCTCGAAAAATAGTATTTATAGACGAGCGCGGCGAGCAGCGCGACGATCAGCAGCCCGGCCAGACTTTTCATTCTGCACCTCGATTGTCTATTCTGAAAACCAGCTTACATCCGCGCCAGGCCTCTCGCAACCGCGTGTAGTCCTTTTGCTACGGCGTGCGTCTAAGCAGGGTGCGTGAAGAAGTGCGAGCGGAATTACCAGTGAAGGTCCCCGGATTCCTCGGCTTTTTGCACCGCCTGAATCACAGCAAATGGAAAACGAAACCATGCGCGGTCGCACGGCCGCGGGTTTGACTCTCATGCGCGGGGTCGTTGATACTAACCATTCGCTGCCAACAGGCCACGTTTCGCGCAGTAAATTCCCTCGACGGGAGCAATTGAGAATGACGATATGCCGTGGTTTCGTAGTGGGCGTGCGGTCGCTCGCAGCGCTAGCAATGTCCGCCATGCTGGCCGGCACGGTCTGCAGCGCCCCGCTCTTCGCGCAGGAGAATTCTACGCAAGAGAACAGCGCGCAAGTCCGCCCGCCCAAGCTCAACTACACCACGTCCACGCTGCCCAACGACCTGCAGGTAATTCTGCTCGAAGACCACGAAGTGCCCATCATCAATCTGCAAGTCTGGTATCACGTCGGCGGAAAAGACGAGCGCCCCGGACGCACCGGCTTCGCGCACCTCTTCGAGCACCTGATGTTCAAAGGCTCGGCGCACGTTCCCGCCGAGGAGCATTCGCGCATCATCGAAGCCGTCGGCGGATTCGACAACGCCGAAACCTCCGACGACACTACCAATTTCTTCGAAACTTTTCCCAGCAATTATCTCGAGCGCGTTTTGTGGCTCGAAGCCGACCGCATGGGCAGCCTGAACGTCAGCGAAGAAAATTTTAAATCCGAGCGCGAAGTGGTGAAGGAAGAGCGCCGCGTGCGCGTCGAAAACCAGCCCTACGGCTATCTACAGGAAGATTTGCGCGCCGCTGCCTTCACCGTTCACGGCTACCATCACACGCCCATCGGCAGCATGGAAGATCTGGACAAGGCCACCATTCAAGACGTCCGCGATTTCTTCAACACATTCTACAAACCAAATAATGCGACGCTGGTGATCGTTGGAGATTTCGACTCCGCGCAGGCCCTCGCCTGGACTAACAAGTATTTCGAAGGCATCCCCGCTTCCACGAAACCCATCCCCCGGTTGAATAATCCCGAGCCGCCGCAGACCGCCGAGCGCGTGGTGAAGAAATCCTATTCCAATACGCCGCTGCCCGCCGTGGTCATCGGCTACAAAATTCCGCCGCGTTATGCTCCGGACGCTTATCCTCTCGACCTCGCCTCGAATATTTTGGCTGGCGGCGAAAGCAGCCGCCTCTACCAGACGCTGGTGTACAAGCAACAGATCGCGGTGCAGGCTGCCGGATTCGGCGCGTTCTCCGAGGATCCCAATCTTTTCTGGGCCTACGCGATCATGAATCAGGGCCACACCGCGGAAGAGGGCGAAAAATCGCTCGTGACTGTCCTGGACGGCCTGAAAACCGCGCCGCCCGAAACCAAAGAGCTCGAAAAAGCCAAAAACCAGGAGATCGCTGGGTTCGTGCTGGGCCGCGACACGGATGAGGAAAAAGCAGTGGCGCTCGCGTCCGCTGCGGTAATCGGAAAAGATCCCGGCCTCGCGAATACCGAGCTGGATCATTACCTCACCGCTACCCCCGCGGACATCCAGCGCGTCGCCAAAGATTATTTTCAAGCCACGCGCGCCACGGTGCTGATCGTCACGCCGGCGGCGTCCGGAGCGCCTGGGACAGCTGGCGCCCCCGCGCAACAATGATTTCTGCTGCGCGATGCGAAAAACAATTTCAGGAGCAACGATGAAGCGGGCTAAGAACCGGTCAAATTCTCTGTTTACTGCAATCCTATTCGTCGCGGCGGCCGCGACATTCGCGCCAGTCGCAATCGCGCGCCCGCAAGCAGCAGCGCCGCCGGTGTCGCGCAGCGAATCGGAGCCCTCCACATCACAGGGCCCGCAGAAAGCCTCCGGAATCGTTCCGCCAGGCGTGAAGCTCGCGCGGGAAATGCCCGCAGCAGGCGCTCCCAGGCCATTTGAATTTCCCGCGGCAGCCACTAAGACGCTCCCCAACGGTCTGCGCGTTTTTGTCGTCACCAACCATCGCCAACCCGCGGTCGCCGCGCGCCTGGTAATTCTTTCCGCAGGCAGCATCCAGGATCCCGCGGGAATGCCCGGCGTCGCGGGAATGACGGCCGGTCTGCTCACGCAAGGCACTGCGAATCGCTCCGCCAAGGAAATTGCCGAAGCGATTGATTTTGTCGGCGGCACCCTGGAGGCGAGAGCCGGGCGCGACGCCACCACTGTAACTCTCGACGTAGTAAAAAAAGATTTGGGCGTGGGGATGGATCTGCTTTCTGACGTCGTACTGCATCCAGCGTTTAAGGCCGAAGAACTCAACCGTCAGCGCCAACAGCTCCTCTCCGACCTCGAAGTGCAATACTCCGACCCGAATTATCTGGCGACGCTGGCCTTCGCCCGCACGCTCTACGGCGATTCGCCCTACGGCTTGCCCGAACAAGGCACCCCAGCCACGATAAAGAAACTGCAGCGCGAAGATTTCGTGAAATTTCACGATGCGAACTACGCGCCGAATCAGTCCTTGCTCGGTTTTGCCGGAGACATCACTCCGGAAGAAGCCTTCGCCATCGCCGAAAAATATTTCGGCAGCTGGCCGAAGCTCGACGTCGCGGCCGCCGCGCCGCAGGTGCCCGCGAACGCCACAGCCACTCATGTCTGGCTGATTGACAAGCCCGACGCCGTGCAAACCCAGATTCGCATCGGCAGAATCGCCATTCGCCGCGCCGACCCCGATTTTCTGCCGCTGGACGTGACCAATCACATCTTCGGCGGCAGCTACAACAGCCGCCTCAACACTGAAGTGCGCATCAAGAAAGGCCTCACTTACGGCGCGTCATCCGCTTTTACTCCGCATCGCTACACCGGCTCGCTCGCCGTGGAAACCTACACGCGCACCGAAGCCACTGTGGACGCCACCAAGCTGGTGATGAACCTGCTGACAGGAATGTCGCAAGGGAAAATTTCGCAGAAGGAGCTCGATTTCGCGCGCGACTACCTCGCCGGCGTATACCCCATCGAGATAGAGACCGCCGAGCAAGTTGCCGATCGCGTGCTCACTGTCGCCGCCTTCGATCTGCCCGCGGATTACAACCAGACCTACACAACCAAGGTTCGCGCGACTTCACTGGAACAAGTGCAAGCCGCCGCGCGCAAGTATTTCACCACCGGCGGCTTGGACATCGTGCTCGTCGGCAACGTCAGCGCGTTTCGCGACGCGCTGAAAAAAGAATTTGCCGGCGCGGAAATCACCGAGATTCCTTTCGGCGAAGTGGACGTGCTTTCGCCAACGTTGCGCGCTTCCAAGCAGGCCGCCTCCGCCCCTGCTGCTCCCGCCGCCACGCCCGAATCGCTCGAACAGGGCAAGCAAATCCTGCTGGCTGCTGCGCAAGCTGCCGGTGGAGAGGTGCTACAGTCCGTCGCGACATTGGGCTTCAGCGAAAATGGGACTCTGCACAGGCCTACAGGCGAGCAACGCTTGGTTGTGACCTGGCAAGTTTCCTACCCCGACCGTTCCTATGGCGAAGTAAATCTTGGCGCCGCGACGATCGTGCAAGTCTGCGACGGAAAATCATCCTGGCTGAAATTTCCAGATGCGATCCACGACACCACGAACATGATCGCTGAATTTAAACGCGGCATCATGCTCTTTGGCGGAGGCTGGGGGCTCTATCAGCAGGCGCTCGCGGGAAAAATCAGCGGGCAGGCCATCGGTGAAGAAGAGATCGCTGGGAAGAAAACTCTGGGCGTCGCAATCACGGGTACGTTTGGCGCGGTCAAGCTATATTTCGATCCGACGACTCATTTACTCGCGGCGGCGCGCTATCAATCCGTCAGCGAGCACGGCGCAAGCGACAACGAACAGCATTGGAGCGACTATCGCAAGGTCGAAGGCCGCCTGTTCGCGTTTGCGACGGACACCTATCGCGACGGCGAAAAATTATTTGAATCCACCGTGCAGTCGGTGCAGATAAATCCTAAATTGGACGAAGCGCTATTCGCCAAGCCCGAGGCTGCGGCACCTGCGGCAGCACCAGCTCCCGCACCGGCCCCTGCTGCCGCGCCGAAATGATCCAGCACGATTCACTTCACCGTCAGGATCACCTTGCCGATATTCTTCCGCGCGTGAATATATTTGTGCGCCGAAGCCGCATCAGCCAGCGGAAACGTCCTGCCAACCACCGGCTTCACCTTCCCGGCGCTGTACATTTTGAAAATTTCGTCGAGTTCGCCGCGCAACAGCGCTCCACGCGCCGGCATGCGCCCCAGATTCACGCCAATGATCGAAATATTCCGCTCCATCAGCTTCAGCGGATGGAATCGCGGCGTCTGCAGCAACGCTTGCAGCCCGCGAATCGCGCTTTTCTTACCGTCCGCACCGGCCGCCGCCGAGAATCCATACACCACCAGCCGTCCCGTCGGCCCCAGGCACCTATAGCTGCCGGCAAACGATTTCCCGCCGATCGGGTCCATCACCATTTCAATTCCGTCGGGCGCGAACTTCTGTACCACGTCCACGAAATTGTTTTTCTCGTAGTCAATCGCGTGGTCCACGCCGATCTTGCGCAAAAATTCCTGCTTCGTCGGTCCAGCCGTACCGTAAATCTCCAGCCCGCGCGCCTTCGCCAGCTGCACGGCCGCAATTCCCACGCCGCCCGCCGCGCTGTGAATCAGAATGCGGTCTCCGGGTTGCAGATTGCCCATCGCGAACATCGAATGATAAGCGGTGAGGTAATTCACGGGAATGGCCGCCGCATCGTCAAACGGCATGCCCGCCGGCAGACGGAAAACGCGCCCCGCCGGAGCCGCCACCCATTCCGCGTAGGCATTGAATTGGGTCAGCGCAGCCACGGCATCGCCCAGGCGCAAAGGTTCGCCGTCGCCAGCCTTGCCTCCTTCGGCGATTTTCTCCACCACTCCGGAAACTTCGAATCCCGGCACAAAAGGCGGCTTTGGCGTCCCTGGGTAGATTCCCATGCGTTGCAGCAGGTCGGCGAAATTCACGCCCACTGCCTTCACCCGGATCACCACTTCGCCGGGTTTCGGCTGCGGGTCCGGCACTTCGCGCGATTCAAAAACTTCCGGAGGCCCGTACCTCTTTACCACCATCGCACGCATCTAACCTCCTTCTGCCGGATGCAGCGCAATCGCCGATGAACTTATCACACGCTTACTCTTCGATGCTGCACCGCTGCCCCGGGCTCTATCCGTTCCTGGCTTTTCACTTTGGTTTCAAAGGCATCCTATCTTAAACTGTTAGACTTTGCGCAACGATGAAAACCACACATAGACCACGAGTCCTCTTTACCGGCATCACGATTTTAGCCGCGGCCTTTGCCACACTGGCAGCCGCGCATCCGACGCAGGCGCCCACTCCCGCGGTGCTCACGGCCATGCAGGACGAGCTCGACCGCTCGATGGCGGCCATGTCCAAGAGCGATCCCCCGGACTACTTCATCAGCTACACCGTCGCCGACCGCGAATATTCCGAGGTGTCCGGCTCGAACGGCGCGTTGCTCACCAGCGGCGAGACTCGCGCGCGCTGGCTCGAAGTCCAAACACGCGTGGGCACCTATCAACTCGACGACACCCACAAGCTCGCCGACCGCCAGCCCAGTTGGACCAGTCCCGGCACATCCGCCACCGTGGATGACGACATTCCGGTGCTGCGCCGCGAAATCTGGCGCGAGACCGACCGCCAGTACCGCGCCGCCACCCAGGCCCTCATTAAGGTAAAGACCAGCCAGGAGGTGCAAGTCCAAACCGCCGAAGGCAGCGCGCCCGATTTTTCGCGCGAAGAGCCGCACGTCTCCATCGGCACGCGCGTGGAAATTAAAGTGGACCGCAAGCCCTGGGAAGAGCGCGTCCGCAAATACACCGCTGCGTTCAGCAAATCGCCGGAAGTTTTGAATTCCATCGCCACCTTCACCGCGCTAGGCATGAATCAATATCAGGTGAACACCGAAGGCACAAAACTGGCTTTCGGCCAGGTCCATTACCGCCTAGAGCTCTACGTGCAAAGCAAAGCGCCAGACGGCATGGACATCAACCGCTACGCCAATTTTGATTGGCTGGATCCCAAGGACGCGCCGTCCGACAAAATCGTCTTCGATCGCATTCAAGTAATGATTCAGGAGACGGAAGCGCTCGATAAAGCTCCCCTCGTGGATCCCTACGCCGGTCCCGCGCTGCTCACCGGACGCGCCGCCGCCGTCTTCTTCCACGAAGTTTTCGGCCATCGTGCCGAAGGTTTCCGCCAGAAGGACATCAACGAAGGCCAAACCTTCACCAGCAAAGTCGGTGAACAGATTTTGCCTTCTTTCATTTCCATCAAGGACGATCCCACCGAAGCAGCTCTCGGCGGCCAAATGCTGCTGGGAAATTATGCCTTCGATGACGAAGGCGTTCCCGCCCAAGACGTGGAGCTAGTCGATCATGGCGTCCTGAAAACGTTTCTGATGTCACGCTCGCCCCTCGTCACCATTCCACATTCCAATGGACACGGCCGCCGCCAGTTGGGTTTCGTTCCGGTAGCTCGCCAGGGCAATCTGATCGTTTCCAGTTCGCTCACCGTCACCAACGAGCAACTTCGCCAGCAGCTCATCGCCCTGGTGAAGCAGCAGAATAAGCCTTTCGGCCTGCTGATTGACGACATCGCCGGCGGCTTCACCTTCACCGGCCGCCAGCAGCCACAGGCATTCCAAGTTCTGCCGCTGGTCGTTTACAAAGTGTTTCCCGATGGCCGCCCCGACCAGCTTGTCCGCGGCGTGGACATCGTCGGCACACCGCTCGTCTCGCTCACGAAAATCGTAGCCACCGGCGACGCGCCGGACATCTTTAACGGTTACTGCGGCGCCGAATCCGGCTCCGTGCCGGTTTCCGCCGTCGCGCCCGCCATCTTAATCTCTGAGATGGAAGTGCAAAAGAAAGAAACTTCCACCGACAAGCCGCCGATCCTGCCGCCGCCCGCGCACGATCCGCAAGCAAAGGGGCAAGCTCAGTGAAGATCTTCGCAACGATTGGATTGCTCGCAGCGTCCGCGCTTCCGCTTTTCGCGGCCACTACCACGACCACGCGCCCGAAAAATACTCTGCCCGCCGTCCCCGCGCCAGCGTCAACTGGTGCATCGCAAGCAGCCGTCCCGGAATCCGAGAGCGACAAAACCTTGCACGCCATGCACGACGAAATGGAGCGCTCCCGCACGCGCCTGCAGCTTCCCGGCGTCGAAAAACCCTTCTACCTGGAATATCGCCTGATGGATCTGGACGTTCGCGCCGTCACCTCTTCCTTCGGCGCGCTAATCTCCACCTCCACCACGCGCAATCGCTTCATGAGCGTGGACGTCCGCGTCGGCGATTATCATCTCGACAGCTCGAACTTCATCAGCGAAGACGGCTTTCAGGGTTTCCTCGGTTCCACCGGCGAAGTCGGCATTGACCGCGATTACAATTCGCTGCGCCAGGATTTATGGCTCGCCACGGACCAGGCTTACAAGCAAGCCGTCACCCAAATGTCGCTGAAACAATCCTACCTGCGCAGCCTCACTAAGCCGCCCGAAATTGACGACTTCTCGCAGGCCACACCCCTCGTGAAAATTGACAAACACGCCGAGCCAGACTGGACCAGCCGCAACTGGGAAGATGAATCCCGCGCCGCCTCGCTGGCCCTGGCGAATTTCCCGCACCTCAGCGGCGCGCGCGTGAATTACTACATGATTTACGTCACCTACTATTTGATGAACAGCGAAGGCACCACCATTCGCACCGCGCGCAGTCTCGCCGCCGTTGAAGCCGCGCTGGACACCACCGCCGACGACGGCATGGCTTTGCACGATTACTACGCCACGTATGTCACCAAGCCCGCGGACCTGCCGGACCCGGCCGCGCTCGGCGCTGCGCTCACTCAGACCGCCACCGAATTGATGTCCATGCGCCAAAGTCCACTGATGCAGGATTTCACCGGCCCCGTGCTTTTCGAGCCGCCCGCGGCCGGCTCCCTGCTCGCGCAAGCTCTCGCGCCATCACTCTCCGGCGCACGCCCGCCGCTTTCCACCATGCCCGCTTTCGATGAAATCATGCAACGCATGGGCGGCCGCAGCGAATGGTCCGGCCGTGTAAACACGCGCGTGCTGCCCACCAACGTATCGCTGATTGACGATCCCACGCTGAAAGAATTCAACGGCCAGCCGCTCTTGGGATATTACGAGATTGATGACGAAGGCGTAAAAGCTCAGCGCGTGGAAGTGGTCGAAAATGGCTCGCTGAAAAATTTGCTGATGTCGCGCCGTCCGGGCCCAGAGTTTTCTACTTCCAACGGCCACGCGCGCTCCGCGCTGCTCTCAGATACGCGCCCGCTCGCCAGCAATCTGTTCCTGCAAGCCAATGGCGGCCTGGATCCCGCCGCGCTGAAAAAGAAATTTCTCGATGCTTGCCGCGACGACGGCCACGAATGGTGCTTGGAAGTAAGGAAAATGGATAATCCCGCGCTTTCCTCGATCCGCCAGGAAGATTTCAGCGATTTTCTCGGCGGCATCGCCGGCGGCGTCGCCAGCGGCCTGCGCATTCCGCTCGTCGTCTATCGCGTCTATGTTTCGGACGGCCACGAAGAAATGGTTCGCGGCGGCCACATCGAAGGCCTGCAACTCCGCGCCATCCGCAATATCCTCGGCATCGGCGACGATGAAACCGTCTTCCTTTACATGCAGAATACCCAGGGCGGATTCGCCGGCACCGCGCTCGGCGCCTTCGGCGCAGCCAACGGCGGCATCCCCAGCACTGTAGTCACTCCAACCCTGCTCCTGGATGAAATCGAATTCCGCGGCTTCCACGGCGAACCCCGCCGCCTCCCGCTCGTCCCCGCTCCGCCCCTTAAGTAAATCACGTTCTGTAGGCGAGGGTTTCAGACCCTCCCGGCGGGGCAGGCCCGTGACCGCCCGCCAAATTAGCCTCACAGCGTATAATCCCCCGATGGCTTTGGACGCACTGGAACGCGCATCCCATGAAAAGCGGCTCGCTGCGCTGGCCTCGGTGGGCTCGGCCGTTCTGCTCGTGTCGCTGAAAATATTTCTGGTGGTGCGCACGGGCAGCTTGGGCGTTCTGTCCGAGGCGCTGCATTCCATCCTGGATTTTGTGGCGGCGGTGATCACTTATCTTTCGGTGCGCGTCGCGGACAAGCCCGCCGACGCGGATCATCTCTACGGCCACGGGAAAGTGGAAAGTTTCTCCGCATTCGTCGAGACAGGGCTGCTGCTGATGACCGCTGTGTACATCATCTGGGAGGCCTTCCAGCGGCTGCTCTTCCACACAAGGCACATCCGCCCCAGCCTGCAGGCGATCCTGGTTCTCGCGCTGTGCATGTGCATTGATTTCGTCCGCGCGCGCGGCTTGAACCGCGTGGCGCAAAAATATCCCAGCGAAGCCCTGGAAGCGGACGCGCTGCATTTCTCCACCGACGTCTGGAGCACTTTCGTCGTCATTCTCGGCATCACCGGCGCGTGGCTCGGCGCGCGTTACGGAATCGCCTGGCTGGACATGCTCGATGCCGTCGCAGCATTGGGCGTCGCCGGCGTGATCATCTGGATCGGCTCGCAGCTCGGCAAACGCACCGCCGACGCGCTGCTCGACGTCGCCCCGCATGGCCTGCGCGAACGCATCGAGTCCGCTGTGGACCAGACCGAAGGTGTCCTGCAGTCCGAACGCGTCCGCGTGCGCCGCGCCGGCCAGCGCTATTTCGTGGACGTGACCATCAGCGTCCCGCGGACCGCCAGCCTGGAGCAAGCCCACGCCGCCAGCAATGCCGTGGAGAAACGCATCGCGCAGATTGTTCCGGCGGACGTGGTCGTGCACGTCGAGCCGCGCGCCAAGACCGACGAAAATTTATTCGAAACTATCCGCGCCATCGCCCAGCGCCGCGGCCTCGCCGTCCACGAACTTTCCGCGCACCAGTTCGATCATCGCCTGTTCATCGAACTGCATCTGGAAGTGGACGAAGGCTCGAGCCTCCGCGAAGCGCACCGCCGCGCCTCCGAGCTTGAGGACGACATCCTGAAGGAAACCGACCCGCGCGCTCTCGTCAACATTCACATCGAGCCGCTCGGCGTGAAAATCGGCGGCGGCGAGGAGATGAAAGAACTCGCGCGCACTGTGCAGGAGTTCCTGCATTCACTCCAATCGGAATATCACGAGCTCACCGACTGCCACGAAGTCCACGTCCGCAGCGTGGACCACAAAATCCTGGTCTCCTGCCACTGCGCCATGGACGGCAGCCTGCCCATCACCGAAGTCCACGACATCACCGCCGCCCTGGAAGACCGCGTGAAGGAACGCTTCCCCCAAATCTTCCGCCTGACAATTCATCCCGAACCAGTAGAGGAAAGTTAGCGCAGCAGGGGTTCCGACGTTTGCGGTGATGAGTCGCCTTGGTTCCGTCTCCAGCGAACCAATCCAATTACGCACAGGGACGCCCATAAAACGCTGATTATCCCGATATTCATCCCACCAGGTTCAAAGGCTATCAACGCTCCAAGAAGACCGAGGGATGCTGCGACCGCTATCGCTAAAGAATTCATCATTCGCTTTCGTTTGCTGAATGCACGATTGGCGGAAGCCGATCGATACCCCATCTGCCTTTCCAGCAACCAGCGAATCCAGTACCATTGCAGAAAGCCGGCGAGCGCGACAACCGCCACGCCGAAGATTTCAAACTGCTCGCCATAATTCGGATACAGCTGACGGAGATATATCTCCGAAACCAGTATGGGGGCTGCCACCACGATGGCCGGTAAATACATTGCTTCGACGAATTCTGTGGCCAGCGGTGGCGAAGCAAAATCCACTTCTCCCCACCCGACGCGGTCTTTGCCTCTGTCTCTGTCGCGATCGCGTGAGGCCAACCAGTTGGGAACAACCGACAGCAGCGCAGCGACGGCAAGACTCGCAATCGGGAAAATGTATCGGAATGGTATCCGTCGCATTGTGAAGTGATCCGCGCCTTGCGTCTATTAGACACCGAGAAAGTGGCTGGAGTTCCTAGGTTGTCATCGCGCAAGTGCTTGCGCGGAACCGCGAGACCAAACCTGCGCGGCAAGCGCGATCACCGCGGGAAAACATTCCAGCACATACCGCGGCTCCGGCGTCTCCACGAACTTCACGAAAAATAACGTGCGCACCAAGCAGAACAAAATCAGCAACGCCCAGCCGGGCCTCCGCCGCGCCAGACAAGCCCCAGCCAACGCGAGAGCGATATAAATAACGTTCACCACGCTCAGCCCCAAAGTAACCAGAAAATCCGGCCGGTCGTCCTGCCACTCCTCGCGCAGCGGCCACAGGTGCCCCGAAGAAGGGAGCAACTCGACGCGCGGCGTGAACCACAGCGTCAACGTACGCAGCAGCGGCACAGTCACATACGTCCGCAATGGATGCCGCTCGGTCCTCTCTCTCGCAATCTCGCGGAATTCCTGGTCCAGCGGCGGATCAATCGTTAGCGCTTCGTTGTATTCATCCAGCAAGTCCGCCATGCGTTCTCGCTCGTCCTGCGAATCGAACGCATACGCCGGAAGTTGGTCAATCGCGATTTCCTCCTCGTTCACTTTCCACTGCGTCAGGTACACATCGCGAAAACGCCACATCCAAGTATTCGTCCAAGCGATAAATCCCAGCGGAGTGTATTCCCCCGGCAACTCGCTATACCGCGGCGCCAGAAACTGCACATCGTGCAGCGTATTCCAATTGCGTGCAGCCCACGGTACCAGCGGCAGCAGCAGTCCCAGCCCCATCAGCATCCCCGCCCGAACCAGTTTCATCCAATCCGCCGGCCGCCACCACTTCGCCAGCAGCACCAACCCCGCCGCAAACAGTACCAACGGAGTTTCCGGCCGCACCAAAGTCCCAAATCCCACTACGATCCCAGCTAGCAGCCACGGATTCGCGAGGAACGCTCCAGCACGCGCCACATGCACGCCGCCAACGTCCGTCTGCAGCAGCACTAAGATCGCCAGCGCCGTGAGAAATATCACCAATGTTTCAGTGAGCACCACCGCCGTGTAATTCGCCGTGATCGGGCACAGCGCCGCCAGCCACAATCCCGCCAAGGCCACCCGCCGCCGAGAATTTTTCGGTGCCAACCGCGCTGCAATCAGCGCGATCACGAAACACGTCGCCAAATCCACCACCACCTGCGCCAGCATCACCGCCCGCGGCGACTGCTCCGCAAACGCAAACACCGCTGCCAGAAACGCCGGATACCCCGGCACGCGCATATCCACAGCCGTCAACTGCCCATGCACCGCGAACCCGTACACCCCGTTCTTCAACCAATTCCACGCCAACTCGATGTAAAATGGACCGTCGCCCGTATCGGTTACCGGAAACTTCAGCACCAGGTAAACCCGCAGTGCCATTCCAGCGCACACTGCTGCGGCAACGTTTGCACGCATCTTATTGGTTGGAGTCATTGACACCGTCTCAAGGGCCAGCTAGCTTGGATTGTCTGAATGCCTGAACGCAAGCCAATTTTCTACGATCAGGAACGCCGTCGCTGGCGCCGCACACGGCGCGTGCTGGAAATCACCGGCGGACTTTTCACGCTCATCCTGGTCGTTTTCGTAGTTAACGTTTTCCGCAAGCCCGAGCTGCCGGACATCCTCTCGGCAGCCACGCACTGGAATCTTCACGCGGTTCCCGCAAAGCTGAAATCCAAACCCGTGACCCGCGGGCGTAAACGTAAAGTAGCGGCACTCGGCAAGCTGCCCCAGAATTACGATCCCCTGCGCGCCGCATTTTACGTGGCGGACGATCCCACCAGCCTCGCTTCGCTGAAGCTGCATTACCACGATATTGATTTGCTGATCCCCGAAGCTTTGCATGCATCTTCGCCGGACGGCCGCCTGGACGTCGAGCAGGATCCCAAACTTCTGACGTGGATGCAGGCCAACACCATCGAGCTGCCGATCATGTCCATGGTGAACAACTACGACGGAAAAACCTGGGTCACCAAGGAATTGGCGGAAATGCTCGCGAATCCCGCGGCGCGCGAACATTTGTCGAAGTCCCTCGCGGATTTTGCCAGCGCGCAGCACCAGTCCGGCATCGTCGTTGATTTCGAGCTGGTGCCGCAAAGCAGCCAGCCCGATTTCGCGCGCTTTATCCATGATCTGGCGACGGCCATGCACGCCACCAACCTGAAACTGATGGTCGCGCTGCCTGCCGCGGACTGGAGCTACGACTACAAATATCTGGCGGCGCAGGCCGACGCCGTCATCCTGATGAATTACGACCTGCACTACCCAACCTCTGACGCTGGCCCCATAGCACCGCAGGACTGGTTCGAACGCAACATCGCTAACATCGTGAAGATTGTGCCGGCCGAAAAAATCGTGATGGGCATCGCGAACTATGGCTACGATTGGCCGGCAAAATCCAAAGCAGTTCCGCATCCTATCGCCCAGGCGCTTACTTTCCAGCAGGGAATTATCACCGCCGTCGAATCCGAATCGGACGTGACTTTCGATCCCGACTCGCTGAACCCGCACTATTCCTACGAAGACGAGCAGAACCAGGTCCACAACGTCTGGATGCTCGATAGCGTTACGGCTTACAACGAACTTCGCGCCGCGGAACGCGCCGGCGTGCGCGGCACCGCCCTGTGGCGGCTGGGCATGGAAGATCCCTCCATCTGGTTTATCTGGGACGCTACGCATTCCACCGATGCGATTCGCGCCAAAATCGAGGAAGTTCCGCCCGGCTACGATTTGATTCTGGAAGGCGCCGGAGACATCTGGCGCATTACCGCCACGCCGCAGAGCGGTCGCCGCACTTTCGATTACGATGCAACGAGCGACGTCTTCGACGACGAATCGTATCAGAGCTATCCGCTTTCCTGGCGTATCGAACAGATGGGCGCCGCGCCGCATAAAGTCGCGCTGACTTTTGACGATGGCCCCGACGAGACGTGGACGCCGAAGATTCTCGATATCCTTGAGCAGAAACATGCGCCGGCGGCATTTTTCGCCATCGGCGAATCCGCCAATCAGTACCCCCAGCTGGTGAAGCGCGCCTACCAACAAGGCAACGAAATCGGCAATCACACTTTCACGCATCCTGATTTTGAAACCATCTCGAAATCGCAGCTGCAAATCGAGTTAAATCTCACGGAGCTGCTCATCGAAAGCAATCTCGGCGTGAAGACGCTGCTGTTCCGCCCGCCGTACGGAATTGATCACCAGCCCGAAACCGCCAGCGAAATTCAGATGCTGCCCATTCCGCAGGCCATGGGTTACATCATCGTCGGCGCGCAAATTGATCCGCACGATTGGGGCGAGCCGAATGGCGGTCCTCCGCCAGCAACGAATTTAATTGTCGAGCGCGTGTTGCACGACGCCACGCTGGGCCGCGGCAACATCATCCTGATGCACGATGGCGGCGGAAATCGCGGCAACACCGTCGCGGCGCTGCCGCAGATCATTGACGGTCTGCGCGCCAAAGGCTACGAATTCGTCTCCATCTCCGATCTGCTGGGTCAATCGCGCGCGCAGGTGATGCCGCCGCTCTCGCATCAGGAATGGCTGCTGGTGCGCGCCGACGCTTTTATTTTTGAAGTGTTCCGCTGGTTCCGCACGGGCATTGCTTTCATTTTCATGGCCGGGATTCTGCTGGTCAGCGGCCGCGCTCTAATCATCGGCTTGCTGGCGCTCATCGAAAAATTGCGCCCCGCGCCCGCCGATCATCCCGAGTACAAACCGAACGTCACCGTATTGATTCCCGCGTACAACGAGGAAGCCGCCATCGTCAATACCGTGCAATCGGCGCTCGCTTGCGATTATCCCAAGCTCGAAATTCTCGTGGTGAACGATGGTTCCACGGATCGCACCGCCGAGCTGGTGAATGCAAATTTCTCGCGCGAACCTCGCGTGCGCCTGATCAGCCAGCCCAATCGTGGCAAACCCGCCGCGCTGAATCACGGTCTCGCCGAAGCCACCGGCGAAATTATTGTTTCGATTGACGGCGATACCATCGTGGATCCCGAAGCGATTCCGCGCCTGGTGCGCCATTTTGCGGACCCGAAAGTAGGCGCGGTCGCCGGCAATGTGAAAGTAATGAACCGCAATCGCTGGCTCACGCGATGGCAGGCCCTCGAATACATCACCAGCCAAAATCTGGAAAAGCGCGCCTTCGATCTGCTGAATTGCATTCCGGTTGTGCCAGGCGCCGTCGGCGCATGGCGTACCGAGCTGCTGCGTGCGAATCACGGATTTTCCGGCGACACAGTTGCAGAAGATACGGATCTGACGCTGACGATTCGCCGCAACGGCTGGAAAATTCTCTACGATGAAGACGCGATCGGCCGCACGGAAGTTCCCGAAACCGTCGAAGCGCTGATTCGCCAGCGTTTTCGCTGGACGTTTGGCACCATGCAGGCCGTCTGGAAGCATCGCGACGCCGTGGGCAAACCGCGCTACGGCACGCTGGGCTGGATCGCCATTCCCAACATTGTGATGTTTCAGATTATATTGCCGCTGGTCTCGCCGCTGATTGATCTGCTGTTCCTGCTATCGATCGCGCTTTGGGGTCTGGCGCAATTGCGCATCGCGCAACTGCCGCAATTGTGGACGCTGCAGGACGTGGAGCGCTCCCTGATTTTCTTCGCGCTCTTCATGCTGATTGACTTGTTCACCTGCGTGGTGGCCTTCGCGCTGGAACGGCACGAAGATTGGACTCTACTCGCGCCGCTTATCCTCCAGCGCTTCTATTATCGACAAATGATGTACGTGGTTTTGTTCCGTGCGCTGAAGGAAGCGGTGCAGGGCAGGCCGGTGGGGTGGCGCGGCGTCGAACAGCACCCCCCTGTGCCCGTTCAGGCCGCCTCCAGCGTAAAGCGCGAGGCGTAAAACAAAGCAGGACAAGCTCGGATGCGCGGTATATGCTGTCGGTGCGTACTTTCAATCTTCTCGTCCCTACATGAACCAAGTCCCGATAAGTCCCAACTCTTTGGTAGCCGCTATAGTCCCAACGCATCCATTTTTGGCTTTTCATACGTGTCGTCTTCGCCGGGATAGCGTAGGCGGTCTTTGAACTTCCCAGTCTCCGACGCCAGCGCCCAGATGAGGCTCTCGCCAGCTGGCAATGTCTCGGGTTCCCTCAGGAATACTGGATCGTCGTACGCATGGTCAGCATCGATCCATTCCCACCCGGACTTTTCGAAGGCAGCCATCACGTCCTGGAGGAAAAGCGCGTTGATCATCGTGTAGTGCACCAGAAGCGTGTGGCGAACCTCGTGGCCCAGAACATCGAGCGCAAGTTGTCGGTAGAACGACGCCCGATCAATTAGATGTGCGATCAGGTAGTCGCGGTACGGCTCCAGCTTTGAGCTTGGATTTTGCTGGAGCTGCAGTTGCATGCGATAGTCGACGTACCAATCTGACCCATCGATAGTGACATGACCGACGCGGTAGCTGCGTTCCGTGAGTAGCTTACGGAACCGATCGCGCTTCTCAGCCGTGTCTCCTTCCTTCAGAAACGGATAGCGGAACATCTGAGTGCGATTGCGATAGGGTGCGATGATTGGCTCATCGCGAATGAAATCCGCAGCAAAATCGTCGTAACTTGTTTTGCTGAGATACATTAGATGCGAATAGGAATGGTTACAGATCAGATGGTCGGCGTCATCCCACGCGCCCAGCAGAGCCTGTCCCGCTGGGTGATCCGCGCGTTGGCCGCATACGAAAAGCGCTGCTTTCAGCTGGCGGCTTTTTATCGCGCCAAGTATCCGTCCGTTTGCCTCCTTCCAATCCATGAAGGGATTTAGCTCAATCCTCGGATCATCCATCGTGAGCGCGACCTGTGGACGGCTGCTCGACCCTTGCTGTCCTGTTTTTGGCCTAGCTTGGGCAGCAATAAGTTGGAGCGACGAGGTGTCGAACCAACGGGCGAACGCCGCGGTCACGGCCGAACGTTCAAGGAAACGCAGAAAAGAACGGCGATGCATGGACTAAATATAAACCCGATTAATCGATTTAGCCTGCTCACTCGCGCACAATGTTCCTGCCTATCCCAACGCCTAAGTAGCCGCGTTATCGTCCATTTAAAGCTTTACGTCATTTTGGCGTAGCGATCGTCGCGGAAGAATTTCACGATGCCGATGACCGCCGCGATGACGACCGCGAATCCGATTACGTAGCCCACGCTTTCTGCACCTCGGACGTTAACCAGTTTACACACGCCATTTTGGACTCCTAACCATAATCCTTTTGCGGAAACCGCCAGCCTTCTGCTAGCATCCAAGATGTTGATGGGCTGCATCCGGATTTCCAGGAGCGGCACCGGAGGACTAGATGAGTGTTGCACCGCGTGCGGGCAACGGTAAGGTCACCGTGCCTGACATACTTTCCCGCAAGACGCGTTCCCTCGCAGGCCATTTCGAAACGAAGCAAAAAATCACCTGTCTGACGGCCTATGACTATTCCACCGCCCTGCTTCTCGATGAAGCCGGCGTGGATATTATTCTTGTCGGCGATTCAGTCGGCATGGTGGTCCTCGGCTACGAAAACACGCTGCCCGTGACGCTCGACGAAATGGTGCACCACACGCGCGCGGTGCGGCGCGGCACACAGCGCGCGCTGCTGGTGGCCGATATGCCGTATGGCAGCTTCCACGTTTCGCTCGATGAATCCGTGCGCAACGCCGTGCGGCTCGTGAAAGAAGGCGGCGCCGAAGCGGTAAAAGTAGAAGGAGGCGAGCGCCGCATCGAATTGATCGCTCGGCTCGTCGAATCCGAAATTCCAGTGATGGGTCATGTGGGCCTTACGCCGCAATCCATCCACGCGCTCGGCGGATTTCACGTGCAGGGTAAGACCGCCGACGCCGTGCGCCAACTCGAGCGCGACGCGCGCGCCGTGGAAGCCGCCGGAGCCTTCGCGGTGGTGCTGGAATCCGTACCGCGCGACGTTGCTGCGCGTATTACCGAAAAGCTGCATATCCCCACCATCGGCATCGGCGCCGGCCCAGACTGCGACGGCCAGGTGCTGGTGTTCCACGATCTGGTGGGCCTCACGCCGGGCCACAAGCCGAAATTCGCGCGGCAATATGTGGACTTGGCCGCGGAAGTTTCCCGCGCGGTCACCAGTTATTGCGACGATGTCCGCCGCGGCGATTTCCCATCGGATGCCGAATCGTTTCACTCGCCCGCGCAGTTGCGCGAGCAGCTGCTGACGCGCCAGCGGACCTAACGGACGCCGCGCGCCGCTCGGCAGAAGCGCCAAATCAATTCTTCGGGAGGGCTTCCCATGAACGCGGAAGATTTTCGCCTGCTGTACGATTACAACTCCTGGGCCAACCATCGCACGCTCGATGCGTGCGCGCAGTTGACCGACGAACAATTCACGCGCGACATGAGCTCCAGCTTTCGCTCCGTGCGTGACACGCTGGTGCACATCATGCTGGTGGAATGGCTGTGGCTCGAACGCTGGCACGGCCGTTCGCCGAATTCCTATGCAGCCACATCGGAATTTCCAAAGGTGGATTCAGTGCGCGCTCGCTGGGAGGAAATTGATAGTGACTTGCGCGATTACATCGCTTCGCTGACGCCTGAGGAAGTGCAGCGCGTGGTGCATCACACCACGACAGCCGGCGTGCCGCAAGCAGCGCCGCTATGGCACATGTTGCAGCACCTCGCGAACCACGGCACTTATCATCGCGGCCAGGTGACCACTCTGCTGCGGCAACTGAGCGCGAAAGCCGTCGGCACCGATCTGATTACGTTCTATCGCGAACGCGCCGCACAGGCGGCCGCCAAAGCATGACGCACCCGAGCTGCTATTGCATGCTGCGGAAATTTCAACTGTATTTCATCTGAGCGCGAACGCGTCCCCCACTCCCATGGAAACCATCCACACCATCGAATGGATGAAGCAAATTGCGCACGAAGCATGCGCGCGCGAACGCATTCTCGGACTCGTGCCCACCATGGGCGCGCTGCATGAAGGCCATTTTTCGCTGATACGCGCGGCGCAGCGCGAATGCGCGCCGGTGGCCGTATCGTTATTCGTCAATCCCAAGCAATTCGGTCCGGCGGAGGACTTCGGCAAATATCCACGCACGCTGGAACAAGATCGCGCTGCGCTCGAGGGCTTGGGCGTGGACTATCTCTTCGCGCCCTCGCCGAAGGATATGTATCCAGCGGGCTTTCGTACTTCGGTCGTCGTGGAAGGCTTGAGCGACCGCCTCGAAGGTCGTTCGCGTCCCGGACATTTTCGCGGCGTCACCACCGTCGTGCTGAAGCTCTTCGAAATCGTGCAGCCGCGCTTCGCTTATTTCGGCCGCAAAGATGCGCAGCAAGCGCGCCTGATCCGCCAAATGTCCGCGGACCTGAATCTCGATACCAGCGTGGTGGTGTGCCCGATCGTGCGCGAAGCCGATGGCCTGGCGCTTTCTTCGCGTAACGTGTATCTGAAAGCGGAAGACCGCCGAGCCGCTGCAGCACTCTCACGCGCGCTCGCTGCGGTGCGCGACGAAATCGCCAAAGGCGAGCGCGACGTCGGCCGCTTGCTGGCCGCACTGCGCCGTGTGCTAGCGCTGGAACCGCGCGTCGCACTCGACTACGCCGAAATTGTAAATAATGAAACGCTCGAGCCGATCCCGGCCCTGCGCGGCACAAGCTATGTCCTGCTAGCCGCCAAAGTGGGCGAAACGCGCCTGATTGATAACGCGCTGATCGAGCCCGACGGCGATTCCTTCCGCGTCACGATCTAGCGAATTCTCGCTACAGTCCGCCTACCAAATTGACATTTCGCAACAAGGATATCTCCGCGGCCCAAGCGCGTCTGTAGCGCGATTGCGATTGACATGCGGCAACGCTAGCGTTACCCTGCGTTGCGCGTCGTAAGTTGCAAGCGTGATTTTCGTTCCGAGCTTTTCCGGCCCCCTGGACCGCCCCTCGCCAGCTATTGTTGGGAAATTTCTCGATTACAAGCACGACCACACGAAACCAAATACGGAGGAAAAGCATGTTGAAGAGGACTTGCATTGTCTTGGCTTTCGCTTTTGCACTGGCGTTGGGCTCGGCCCTGATTGCTACACCGACCGGGGCGCAGGATCAAACCTATTACACCTACGTTTCAGAATGGAATGTGCCGCGCGGCCAGTGGGGCGCGTTCGAGAAAGAGCGCGATCAGCAGAATGCAGCTTTGCAGCATCTCATTGCAGACGGCACGATCATCGCCTGGGGCAGCGACGCGAATTACGTGCACACCGAAGACGGCTATTCGCACGAAGATTTCTTTGTCGCCACCAGCCGCGCCGGAATTCTGAAGGCGCTGGACACTCTTCGTCCGCCCGCCACTGGAGGCTCCTACACTTCCGTCACCAAGCACAGGGATCTGTTCCTGCACACGATAGCGCACGGCGGGAAGACGTCTTCCGCGACGACCGGTTACGTCCGCGTCGGATTCTGGACGGCCAAGCCGGGAGAAGGCGACGCGTTTGTGGAGCACATCAGGAAGTACATTTTGCCAATGCTCGACGCCGACATCGCCGACGGCACCGTACTGATGTACAACCTCGACACCGAGGACATTCACACCGATCCGCAAGGTTCGTACAACCTCGCAGTTCTGTATCCCAGCGGCGAAGCGATGGATCGGGCCTATGCGCGATTGGCAGCCACTATGAAAGACAATCCAGCGGTGGGAGAAATGATCTCAAACATCACGGTGAGCGAGGCGCACCGCGACTACCTCGGTAAGATCTCCGCCTACCAACACAAATAATCGCGCAGCTGTGCGCATATTTTCCGGGGAGGGCCGATGCTCTCTCCGGAGAATTATTCCGCGCTCATCGCCGTCAACACTTCCGTGGCGTGCCCTCTGGGCGTCACTTTGTCCCAGATGGCGCGGATTTTTCCGTCGGGACCGATCCAGTACGTCATGCGCACGATTCCCAGGAACGATTTGCCCAGGAAACTCTTCATGCGCCGCGCGCCGTACGCTTCGATTACTTCGAATTCAGTGTCGGCCAGCAGCGGAAAAGTAAGTTTGTGCTTCACTTTGAATTTTTTCTGCGAGTCGACCGAATCGCCGCTGCAGCCGACGATAGAAGTGTTTAGCTCTTCGAATTTCTTGAGGGCGTCACGAAACTCGGACGCTTCGTTGATTCAGCCCGGCGTGTTCGCTTTCGGATAAAAATAAAGGATGAGATTTTTGCCGCGATAATCCTGCAGCGAAACGGTGGCGCCACTGTCGTCGGTCACCGCGAAATCCGGAGCTTTGTCGCCTACTTTGAGCATTTGGACTCTCCGCGTCAAGTGCGACTTAAGGCTTCAGCAGTGCGCGCCGCCTGATCGCCTTTACGAGCTACTTTTTGAAGCAGCAGCCGAAGCGGCATCATCGTTGTCGCCGGCCGGCTCGCCGCCGCGCAGGGCAGTCAATACGTCGGCCGCGTGCCCTCGCGGGACTACGCCATTCCAAATCTTCACAATTTTTCCGTCCGGCCCAATCCAGAAAGTCGTCCGCACGATTCCCATGAAAGTCTTGCCCAGAAAACTTTTCATGCGCCGCGCGCCGTACGCTTCGATCACTTCGAATTCCGTGTCCGCCAGCAACGGGAAATTCAGGTTCAGCTTCTTGCTGAATTTCGACTGCGCTTCGACGGGATCGGCGCTCACCCCGGCGATCTCCGCGTTCTGCGCCTGATAATCCGCGAACATGTTGCGGAACCCATTCGCTTCGTGAATGCACCCCGGCGTATTCGCCTTCGGATAAAAATACAGAATCAGATTCTTGCCGCGATAGTCGGCGAGCGACACTTTGCGCCCGTCGTCCGCCAGCACTTCGAAATGCGGCGCCTGATCGCCTTCCTTCAGCACGATGTTTCTCCTTACGCCCTCGACGCTTTCCTCAGTCACGCGCTCTGCGTTCGCTGCTACGCCTCCGCCAGCACGCGCTTCAGAATTTCGTTCACGAGCTGCGGGTTGGCCTGCCAGCGCGTTTCTTTCATCACTTGGCCTACGAAGAATTTGAATACGCCTTCGCTTCCGGCGCGATATTTCGCCAGGTTGTCCGGACTCTTCGCAATCACCGCGCGCGCGATCTTTTCAATCGCTCCGGTATCGGAGATCTGCGCCATGCCCTCGGATGTAATGATTTCCGCGGCTTTTTTCCCAGTGTCGAACATGGTCGCGAACACTTTCTTGCCGCTGGCTGCGGTAATCTCGCCGCTCTCCACAATCGCCAGCAATTCCGCCAGCGCCGCCGGAGCCACGGGGCAATCCTCGATCTCTTTCCCCGCATCTTTCAGCCGCCGCAGCAATTCCACCGAAATCCAGCTCGCCGCAGCACGCGCCGGAGCCCCAGTGCGCACCACAGCTTCGAAATAATCGGCGAGCGCTCGCGTGGCCGTCAACACGCCGGCATCGTACGCGGCAATTCCGTACTCGCTGGCGAAACGCGCGAGCTTGGCGCCCGGCAATTCCGGCATAGCGGATCGCAACTCTGCAACCAGCGCCGCCGAAGCAATCAGCGGCAGCAAATCCGGGTCCGGAAAATAGCGATAATCGTGCGCGAATTCCTTCGAGCGCATCGCCTCTGTGCGTCCCGCCGCCACATTCCACAGCCGCGTTTCCTGCGTCACCGTGCCACCCGCCTCAATCACGCCGATTTGCCGCTCGATTTCATATTCCAGCGCATGCGCCAGGTAGCGGAACGAATTCAGGTTCTTGGCCTCCACCTTCGTCCCGAATTTCGGCGCGCCGCGCAGCCGCACGCTCACGTTGGCGTCGCAGCGCAGCGACCCCTCTTCCATGTTGCAATCGCTCACTTCCGTGTACTCCAGCACCTGCTTTAAGGTCGTCAAATATGAATACGCTTCAGCAGGCGTGCGAATATCAGGCTCGGAAACAATTTCTATCAGCGGGGTGCCGCAGCGATTGTAATCAATGTAGCTCCAGCGGTCGGAATCCGCGAAGCCTTCGTGCAGGTTCTTGGCCGCGTCTTCCTCCATATGGACGCGCGTGATTCCAATGCGCTTGGCCGCTCCCTCTGCTTCGATCGCGAGCGAGCCCGCGAGAGCCAGTGGCAGTTCGTACTGTGAAATCTGGTAGCCCTTCGGCAGGTCGGGGTAAAAATAATTCTTGCGCGCGAATACGGACCGCTCCTGAATTTTACATTCCAGCGCCAGCGCTGCGCGGATCGCCAGTTCGCGCGCGCGGCGATTCAGCACCGGTAGCGCGCCCGGCAATCCCAAACACACGGGACAAGTATTGGAATTCGGCGGGTCGCCATAGCGAGTCGAGCAACCGCAAAACGCTTTCGTCCGCGTCTTCAATTGCGCGTGCACCTCCAGCCCGATCACAGCTTCGTACTTCGCCATGATCTCGGGCGTGACGGCGGTAGTAACTGGAGGCGTGGGGCTCATGCGAATCAGGAATTATAGCATCCGCGTCAGCGAATGTTGAGAAACACGCCAACTGCCCGCGGGAGGCTGGCGCGAACGGCCAGGCGCACCGCGCGAAAGCTATGCGGCGGGCCTGGCCAGTCGATCCTCGCGGATTGTTAGTTATTCCGCGTGATGGCCGCCCGGAGGCAAGTCCAGCTTAACGCCCGCCATGAAGTTCAATCGCAACGCTGGAAATCCAAAGGCCTCCTCGTATTTCTGGTTTAGGAAGTTATTGATCCGTCCGTAGATTTCGATGCCCTTGGGCAGCTGGTAGGCGAAGCCCGCATTCAGCAATTGATATCCGGGATTTCGGAACAGGCACTGCGGCTCAAACGTGCAAGCAAAAGTTCCATCGTTCGGCTCGACATCGAGTACCGCGCCGCGAATCGTCCCGTTCATGTTGAGCATCAACCGCTTCTTCGTCCAAGTCGCGTTGAATCCAGCGGCGTTGCGCGGGCGACGAAGCAGCGGTTCTCCGACGGTGAAAGGATCCGCGGGCTCCGTAAAGCCGCCCAGAGCCAGAATCGCCGTATTCATCCAGGTGTACGAACCGGAAAATTCGAACGATCGAACGGGATGGATGCGAATGGTCGTTTCCACGCCCCAAGCTCGAGATCTTCCAATGTTCTCCGAATCAAAGTTGGTGGGCAGGTCGCCGGTGGAGACGATCTGATCCTTGAAGTAGTTATAGAAGTAAGTGACGTCCAGAATCGCGCGGCCCTGCGCCATCCGTTGCTCGACGCCCGCATCGTAGCTGATGCTTTCCTCGGGCTTGAGCGCCGGATTATTTGTAAACGCGAGTTCGAATCCGTCCGGCGCGCGAAAGCCGGTTCCAAAACTGGCGTGCAGGCGCGTTGCACCGAAAAATCCGTCGGCATCCGATTCCCGGACCAGATACGCGGCGGAAATTCGCGGGGTGACCTTGGCGAGGGTATTGGCGGGAATCCCGGGCTGGCCTGTGTCGTTGTTGAGCGGAACGCCATCGGTTTGAATGTCGTCTACACGCAGTCCCACATTGATGAACCAGCGATCGCTGGGGGTCCAGCGGTTTTCCGCGAAGAACGCATAGCTATTCCGCCCCAGGAGAAACGGCTCGTCGTTTGGCCCTTCCACAAAGAGATTCTTGAACTGGTCTCGGTCATATTCGAATCCTGCTACCAGCGTGTCCTTGGAAGAAACCACGATCTCGCTCCTGGAATTAGCCACCACGCGCAGATTGTTGGTGAACGAATTTCCCGCTGACGGCGAGACGAATGTGATCCGGTCCGTGGAAACACTTACGGTCGTCACCTGCTGGAACCGGGACGAGAACTGTTCGCTTTCCTGCGCCTGGTAGCCGAAGAGATTTTGGTTCTGATGTGTGGATGGATCAATTCCCGGAAATAGACCATACGGGTCCGAACCCCAGGGCCCGGGCAGTCCCAGGAGGCCAGCGTAACCGAAAAAGTTTACATCGAACTTGCGACGCGGCGAGCGCGAGTATCCCAGGCTCACTGTGGAGGTCTGGCCGCGGTAAGCATCATTCTGTACTTGGCCGTCGGTTTGCAAACGCGACAGGCTGTACGCCCAACTGAATCCCTTGTTTAGTCCCGCTCCGGTGGTGCCTAGCCGCCACGTATAGAGACTGCCGCCCTCTCCCACGAACGAGAAATGCGGCGGGCCATCTCCGTGAATCGTCTCCAAATTAATCACCCCAGACATGGCATTCGATCCGTATAACGCGCTTTCCGGGCCGCGAATTATTTCCACCTGCTGGACGCCCTCAGCGGGCAGCGGCGAGAGATCGAACCCGCCACCGAAATCGTTCAGCTCAATTCCGTCAATCATCACCAGGTTGTAGTCCGAATCTCCGCCGCGAATGAAGGCGCTGGTAACCGTGCCGCGTCCGCCGGACTGATTAATTTCTACGCCGGGCAGCCCGCGCATCACGTCCACGGCAACCTGCGCGCCGCGATCGTCAATTTCGTCTGAGGAGATAACGCTTACCGAGGACGCGATTTGCGAAGTCAGCGCACCGCCCGGCGCGGCCGAGACGACCACCTTGTCGCGGGAGGCGCTCAACCGCAAATGGAGATCGCTGACGAGTTTTTCACCGGCCGCCAAGTCAATATCCACCGGCAATTGATCGAAGCCCGAACTCGTGGCCACGATTTGGTATTTTCCTGCGCGCAAACGCACGAAGCTGTATTGGCCTTGCGCATTCGTGTCGCGCGTTTCCAGTTGGGCCATCGCGTAGAGCAAAGTGACGCGAGCTCCAGGCACGACTTGCCCCGCGGGATCGAAAACCGTGCCGGAAATTGAGGCATCTTGCTGGCCATGCGTGGAGCCCGGTGCAGAATCACGCACCACCGTGGAACCGCTCGGGGAAGCATTAGGAGTTTGTGCTTGGATGCTGCAGGCGGAGAAAAATAATAAGGAAGCGAAATACCAAACGGCGGAGCGTAGTCTCATTTTTCCTCCTCTCCCTCTCGCGCGGGAGTTGAAGGTTGTCCAAATAACGCGCGCGCCTCCTCAGGCGCTCGCATATTCGGATTGAGACTCCGCCGGTCTCCTGGCTTGGCGGCTCACCGCGATTTCATCGCACAGCACAAAGATGAAATCCCGGCAGCAGCGCGGCCTTCCCATCTTTCACTCGGTATCGCTTGCATTGCGCGATTCAGAGCTTCAGACAGTGGTGCGCGCTGAAAAATTCCGCCTTACAGTCGCGCGGCGGCGACGGTTTTTCACCGTCTTCCCGTGCGCGGAGTCTCTGGTGATTGTGGACGGCGCCGTGAAGATTCCACGCGCGCCGCTTATTGCCAAAAACCTAGTGGCTCCCGCGCAGAATCACGCGCGGACGCCCGTTGGAGCGCAACTCCACTTCGAGCGGCGCTTCAAACACTTCTTCCAGCACATCTTGCTGATACACTTCCGCGGGTTCTCCGATGCGCAGGCACTTGCCTTTGTGCAGCAAGGCGATGCGATCGGAAAATTCTGCGGCTAAATTCAATTCGTGCGTCACCACCACCACGGTGTAACGATTTTCATCGGCCAGCTTGCGCAACCTCCGCAGCAATTCCACTTTGCCGCCGATATCCAGATGTTGCGTCGGCTCATCGAGCAGCAGCAGGGAAGGCTGCTGCGCCAGCGCCCGCGCCAGAATCACGCGCTGTTTTTCGCCGCCGGAAAGTTCCCCCATCCAGCGGTCGCGCAACGCGTCCGCGCCCACCTGCGCCAGCGCATTGCCCGCCATCAGGCAATCTTCTTCGGATTCGAAACGCAATCTTTTTCCATAGGGATAACGCCCCTGCAGCACGTATTCCCACACCCGCAGCGGAAAAAGCAGCTCGCTTTCCTGTGCCACTAGTGCAATTTGCCGCGCGCGCGTGCGCAGTTCCAACTCGCTCACTTCCGTGCCGTCCACTTCCACGCGCCCCGACAATGGCTTCAGCAATCCCGCCAGCAATTTCAGCAGCGTGGATTTGCCGCTGGCGTTCGGCCCCAGAATCGCCACCAGTTCGCGCTGCTGCGCCTCAAAGCTCACCGGCCCCAGCGTGAATTTCGGCGCCGAGCGATCCGTCGCGGAATAAGCATAGCTGGCCTGCTCGACCTTCAGGCGAACGTGCTTCGGCGGCGCGAACGGGATGGGCTGGTGCGCCATCGTGGTTCCGTTTTCCGCGCCGGCGTTCATCGAATTCTCCTGCGCATCAAATAAATAAATACTGGCGCGCCGGCCAGCGCCGTCATCGCGCCTACCGGCAATTCCGTTGGCGCGACGATCGTGCGCCCCAGCGTATCCGCCAGCACGATCACGATCGCGCCGCCAATCGCCGACGTCGGAATCAGCAGCCGGTAATCCGTGCCGAAAAGCATGCGCATCACGTGCGGCACCAGCAGGCCCACATACCCGATCGTGCCGCTCACCGAAACCGCCAGGCCCGTGAGTACCGAAGCAGCCACGTACACCACCAGCTTTACGCGCGTCACGTTCACGCCCAGATGTCCCGCCTCCTGCTCGCCGGTAAGAATCAAATTCAGGTCGGAGGACGTGGTGTACATCGCTCCTGCCGCCACGATAAAAACAAAATACAAAAAACCAAACCAGCCCAGCACATTTTGCGTCGGCGGAGGCGCCGTTAAATCGCCCATCAGCCAGAACGTCATGCTGCGCAGTCCCGGGCCGTTTACCAGCGTCAGCAGAAAAATAATAATCGCGGAAAGAAACGACGCCGCAATAATTCCCGCGAGCAGCAGAGTCGCGCTGTCCAGTTGCCCGCCGCGCCGTCCCAGAAAATAAACCGCCGCGATGGTCGCAGCCGCTCCGATGAACGCCGCGAGTTGAATCGCGCCCACCGTGTGCGGCGCAATAATCAGGCTGAGCATCGCGCCCAGCGCCGCGCCGCTGGATACTCCCAGCACGTACGGATCGGCGAGCGGATTGCGCAGCAGCGCCTGGAATCCGGCCCCAGATGTTGCAAGCGCTGCGCCCACCAGGATTCCCAAGGCAATGCGCGGCAGCCTCAATCCGAAAATCACCTGGCTGAATTCCGAGCTGTCGCCGTTGCCGGCGGCGCGGTTATACAGCGTGATGACAATGTCCCGCATGCCAATGGGATACGCGCCCACGCGCAGCGAAATCACCACCACGACGAAGAGGATCGCCGCCAACATCCCGCAAATCGCCAGGATCCGTCGCGGCGTCAGCGGGCGCATGTGCCGCACCCCTTCGCTGAATTTCGCGCGAATTTGGTCATCGCCTCCGCCGCGTAAAATCGCGCGCCATTTTCCATTTTCTCGTTTCTATTTTCCGCTTTGGCCCGGAAAACTTCGGGATGCAATTCATGCGCGAGCGCTTCGATTGCGTCCACCAGTCCGGGCGAAGGCCGCGTGAATTCGTCGCTGGCCATCACCACGTGCCCCAGTTGCACCGCGCGCAGCTCGCGCCACGTGGGCCGGTCGCGCAGATTGTTCACGTTATCGTGCGTTTCCGCTGCCAGATGGTCGGTGGTCAGCACAATGTACTCCGGCTGCAAGCGCACCACTTCTTCCATGCTCACCTGCGGCCAATTTTGCCTGGCCACGATAATGGATTCCGCGCCCGCCCAGCGCAGCGCATCCGCGATAAATGTATTTTGCCCGATCGAAATCAGCGGATCTTCCCACACCACGAATAGCACGTGCGCCATCGGCCGGTCCTGCAACTCCGCGTGCAGCGCATCCAGGCGTTTTTGCAGCCGCGCCACCAGCGTCGCGCCTTGCTCGCTCGCGCCCAGCAAATCCGCTATCATCGCGGTCGCCCCCAGCATCCCGGCGATGGTGTGCGGGTCGCTGGAATAGACCGGCACGCCGATCTTCAGCAGCGCGTCCGCTGTCTCGGCTCGATTGATGGACGTGGTTGCCAGCACCAGATCCGGGTGCAGCGCCACGATCGCCTCCAGGCTCGGATCTTGCGGCGCTCCCACGTGCGGTTTCTCTTTCGCGGCGGCCGGAATGTCGCAATACGTCGTGTCGCCCGCGAGCTTCGCATCCAACCCAAGCGCGTAAATTGTTTCGGTCAAGTTTGGCGCCAGACTCACCACGCGCTGCACATTCAGCGGAATCGTCATGCGCCGGCCGGTTTCATCCGTCACTAATTTCGTCGCGCGTTTGTTTGCGGCAGTTTGCGCGGCGGGATTCGCCGGTTCCTGGTCCTGCGTGGTCGCGCTTTGTTGCGAGCGCACGCCAGCCGCGCTAGAGTCAACGAAGCCACACGCGAATACACCACAAGCCAGCGAGATCGCCGCCGCAAAAATCCGTTGTGTCGCTGCGCTTGCCGCCAAAATATTCACCCACGCAATAAAAAAGCCTCGCGAATAGAGCGAGGCGTCTCGCCACACCCTCTCGCGCGGAGAGTGTCAGCTTCGACCAGTTCGGGTAGGTTTCCTGACTTTCGTTTACCCTGAGAATCCGCCAGTGGCGGATTCGAAGGGTTGCCCCTACGAACTCGCCGCAGCGGATTCGAAGGGTTGCCCCTACGAACTCGCCGCAGCGGATTCGAAGGGTTGCCCCTACGAACTCGCCGCAGCGGATTCGAAGGGTTGCCCCTACGAACTCGCCGCAGCGAATTCGAAGGGTTGCCCCTACGAACTCGCCGCAGTGAATTCGAAGAGCCTGCCACCGGGCACGCCGCAAAACAAAACGCGCATCCCAGCAACAGCCGATTACAGTGGCGGGACCGTGGCCGATTTTCACGGCCTTCCCTAAAAATTGAAATCCATCGTGAGCGATTCCAATTTTTACCTGCAAGCGCGATGATCGCGCCCGCAAGGCTACCCCGAGCCAGCTAAGTTGTACTCGGCGAGTGTAAGCGCCGGCGCTTTTGCTGTCAATAAAATGGAACAATGGCGTGACCAGTCAGTATGAAGATTCAATACATTGCGTTATGATTGGCGTTCAGGAGAACAGCTATGGCTGATCGAAAGCAATTTCAAAACGTCACTGCACCGGACCCTGAGTTGCTGCGCCTATTAGATGCTTCCCGCAGCCAGCCGATAACCGAAGAGGAATTACAAGAACAACGAGTTAGTTTTGCATTCGGCAACGCTCCCGATTCGGCCCTCATTACGAAGGACAGCGTCCGCCTTGCGTCCAAGCATATAAAGCTGCTGCCGTAATAAGCGCCTGGGGTGGCCGTTTCCCCGATGTCCGTCAGAGAAAAAGACGATCCCGCGCTCTACGCAAGAATTCAAGAGCAAAACCTACTGCGGCAGTATGACCTACTATCCAACTGCATCGAGATTGGCCTGAAAAAGGGCATCGAATTCTTCGACAAATACACGCTTTGGGCGTTGAACTACGCGGCAGTTTCGAATATTTCTCAGTTTGGAGGACGCTTTCGGGAAGAGCCGATCTATGTGGGGAATCATTTCCCGCCTCATTTTAAAGAGGTCCAGAATCAGATGGACCGGTTCTTTTCTGTCGTCCACGAAAATTGGGCGATTCTGGACCATCCCACAGTGTTGCCGGCCTACGCGCTCTGGAGGCTGAACTGGATCCAGCCGTTCATCGAGGGCAAGGGAAGAACAGCGCGGGCTGCTTGTTACTATCTGATTTGTTTGAAGCAGGGCAGATTGCTGCCAGGAAGGAAAATTGTACCGGAGCGAATTAGGGAAAACCGGGCTCCCTACTATGCGGCGTTGCGAGCTGCAGACAAGGCGTGGGATGAAGGGCACTTCGATGTATCAGAGTTAGCCGGTTATCTCGCCGGGCTGCTCAAGGCCCAACTCAGCGAGGTTGCCTGAAGCACCCTAACTCTACCGGTTCTTCCACTTGGGCGCGCGTTTTTCCACCAGCGCGCGCAAACCTTCCTGCGAATCTTCCAGGTCAGCAAGCTCGTTCAAGAAAACTTTCATGGAATTGCGCACGCCCTCGCGCAGCGGCAATCCCAGGCTTCCCAGAATTGCTTTCTTCGCCATGGTCAGCACCGGACCGGACTGCGCCGTCACGCGCCCGATAATCTCGTCCACCTTTTCCACCAGCTTATCTTCCGGCACCAGAAAATTCACCAGGCCCACTTCGCGCGCGCGTTCCGCGGACATCGCTTCGCCGGTCAGCACCAGCTCCATCGCCATCTTCGGCCCCAGAATGTAAGGCAACACCGCGGCAGCCAGTGGAGGAAACGCGCCCAATTTAATTTCCGGCTGCGCAAACCGTGCGTTGGGTGTCGCAATCACCAGGTCGCCCAGCGCCGCCAGCTCCGCTCCGCCGCCGTACGCCGGGCCGTTCACCACCACGATCACCGGTTTCGACGTGTCCATCATCGCCGCAAAGGCGCTATGAAAAGCGTCCAGCAATTGAAACACGCGCCGTTGCGTATATTCGCCCAGCTCAATCCCGCCGGAAAATGTCTTGCCCGCCGAGTCCAGCAGCACCAGCTTCACTTGCCGCTTTTCGCTGACGGAATTGATGCCCGCCGCGATTTCCATCAACATCCGCTCGTTCAGCAGATTCTGGTCGGGACGATCCAGGCGCAGATGGGCCACTTCACCTTCCACGCGGAATTTCACAAACTGAAATTCTTCGATCAGCGGCGCGTGCGTGGCCAGCGTGCCCAGCATTTCCGGCGTCCGCACGTCCACTCCTCGTCCCCCGCGTGCTTCTCTGGTCATCGGCATCGTCTTGGCCCTCGGTCTTTCTGCGGCTGCATCTGTGGTGGTTCGCGATTGTAAGTTGTGCCTATTCGCCCGGCGGCGCGATGCCGGCAGCCTTCATCCACACGCGCGCACGCTCCGCCAGCACGTGGCCATAGCCGCCTTCCAGGACAAATCTCACGAAGTTTGCGTAGAACAGGAATCCCATTTCCGTTTCTCTCACTCCGTTGCAAAAAATCTGCCGCCAAACGTTCGAATTTCGACGCCAGCCTGTGGCGCGGCAATCTTTCGGCGCACAATCAGCTCTATGAGCCTAGACTATCTCGCTACCCGCCGCCACGCCGGACACGTTTGCCTGCGTACAATCCGCCACGTCCCTATTGCACAGTTGCAACCTGTACGTTCGTACAGGCGTTCTGTGTTACGTTTTTCCTATGAAACTGATCCTCGCATCCTCGTCGCCTCGCCGCGCGGAAGTTCTCCGCGACGCCGGCTTCGTGTTTCAGGTCCGCCCCGCGGACGTGGACGAAACGCGCCTGCCGCACGAAGCCGCCGAGGATTACGTTCGGCGCGTGGCGCAAGCCAAAGCCCACGCCGTCGCTGAGCTGGCGCGCACCGCCGGTGAACGCGCCATCGTGATTGCCGCCGACACAACCGTTCTGGCGGAGGGCCAAATTCTCGAAAAGCCGAAAGACGCCGAAGACGCCCGCCGCATGCTGCGTCTTTTCAGCGGCAAAACGCATGAAGTTCTCACGGCGCTCTGCGTGATTAACATTCCTACCGCAAAAGAATTGCTCCACGTGGAAAAAACGCGTGTGGAATTCCTGAAAATGTCGGATGAGGAGATCGATAACTACATTCAGACTGGCGAACCATTCGATAAAGCCGGCGCATACGGAATTCAGGGCATCGCAGGAAGATTCGCCACGCGCATCGAAGGCTGCTATTTCAACGTGCTGGGCTTGCCGCTTTCGCGCCTCTGGACCACGCTGCGAGCGCTCGGCTGGAAAGAAGACGGCACAATCTAGCGATAGCCCTTGCGTACGACTCGGTGATCTTTGTAGGTCGTGGCTTTAGCCACGACGCTAGTTCAGGTCAGAGCGAGCGGCTTTTGCCGCTGAAGTACAGTTTTACAGTGGACCCGAACTTTTTCCTGCTCCAAAACAAAACGGCGGCCCAGCTTCGCCGGACCGCCGTCAGGTAGATAGCTGCGCCGCTACTTCTTCTCTTCTGTTGAAGGCGGCGGTGCCGTTGGCGCAGCGGCCGGAGGATTCGCCGGCGGGTTCGCGCTCGGCGAAGTCGGATGCGGTGCATTCATGCCCTCTTTAAAGTTGCGGATGCCTTCGCCCAGTCCGCGCATCACTTCAGGGATCTTCTTGCCGCCGAACAGCAGCACGATTACCGCCAGAATAATAATCAAATGAAACGGGCTTAATGCTTCCATGAATCACCTGCCTTCCAGACTTCTCTGGATACCGAATCGCAGCCCAGGGCCCCGCAGCTGCCTCTGATGCGCTCTTCAGGCCCCAATCCATCAAAGTATAACACGCTCGTCCCCGGCCCGCCGCGTAACCTGCTCGCGATCGAGATGTTCTAGTAACGGAATCGCATACTTGCGCGTGACGCCCGTAAGTTCCTTGAATACAGTGATCGGCAGCCGCGCGCCGCGTTCCTTACGATACTTTGCCAGCGTTTCGCGCAGGCGCTGCAGCGTATCGCGGTGAAACACCAGCTCGCTGGAGATCTTCACCAGCACTTTTTCGCGCAGCAGAATCTGTAGAATTTTCTGCGCGCGCGCCGCGTCCACCGGCAGCTTCGCCAGCACGCTGGCAAACCCCGGCACGGTCAGCCCGGCGCTTTCGAATTCGCGCTCGATCAGTTCCTTCGCGCGAGTTTCTTCGGTCGAAAGCGAAATTTCGCGCCCGGCTTGGGCCACCAAATCGCCAGTCACCACCAGCGCCCGCGTCGTCACCAGATCGCCCAGCGCCGCGTCAAATATTTCCACGCGAGCGCGCCCAGTGCGCGCGCGCAATTCTTGTTTCGGGATCCCGGGCAGCAAGGGATTCGCGCGATGAAAAGTTTCGACGGCCTTGCGAATCGCGGCAGCACAATCTGTGACGGCTTTTGCCGGCGCCACCACAATCGGCGCGCCGCCCAGAATTCTCACGCGTTTCGCGGCCGCGAGTTTTTCCGCCGTCGCGCGCGTTTCGGATTCGATCCATCCCGTCCGCGCTACGATTTCTGGCAGTGTCATGCCGCGAGGTGCCGCATCCGCCAGCGCGCCGAGAATTTCATCGCGCGTGCCGTGTTCCATCACGTCCAGAAATGGTGCCACCGCGGCATCTTTGCGCTTGTGCCGTGGCGCGCGCGCGTCCAGCACCGTGCCGCCGCCGATCGTCACCACCGGCGAAAACCGCCGCAAGATAAAGCGATCTCCCGGAAGCAGCAGCAACGGCGTATCGAGCCGCAATTGCACGAACGCCGAGCCGCCCGCCGCAAGTTCCGCGCCGCTGTCATTCAGCAAAATCACTTCGGCAATTGCCTCCGCCGTGCCTTGATGAAAATGCACACGCGCGCGATTCTTCAGCGGCGGCGCGGAGCCCAGCAGCGTGATGCGCGCATCCACTCGCTGCGTCGCTTCAAATATCCCCGCGGGCGCCAGCACCATCCCGCGCGTGATTTCATCGTGCTCGATTCCCGCCAGATTCACTGCCGTGCGCTGCCCTGCTACGGCGCGCGCGATCTGTTTCCCGCCGGAGTGCAGGCCGCGAACGCGTAATCGTTTCTTGGCGGGATACAGCTCTACTTCGTCCTCCAATTTCACCACGCCGGAAATCAGCGTTCCAGTCACCACCGTGCCGAATCCTTTCATGGCAAATGAACGATCAATCGGCAAACGAAAAATCTGCGTGGCACCTTTTGCGGCCACCGCTTGCGCAGCACGCTGTAGCACCCTCTTCAACTCGTCCAACCCGGCGCCGCTGCGCGCGCTCACCGCCACAATCGGCGCGCTCTCCAAAAACGATCCGCGCGCGAATTCTTCGATCTCCATGCGCACCAGTCCCAGCGAATCGGCATCCACCAGATCGGATTTGGTAATCGCGATAATTCCGCGCGGGATTCCCAGCAAACGGCAAATTTCGAAATGTTCGCGTGTCTGCGGCTTGATCCCTTCGTCCGCCGCGATCACCAGCAGCACCAGATCAATCCCGCCCGCTCCCGCCAGCATGTTGCGCACGAACCGCTCGTGCCCCGGCACATCCACCAGGCCCAGCCGCACGCCGTCAAAATCCAGAAACGCAAATCCCAGGTCCAAGGTGATGCCCCGGCGCTTTTCCTCCTCCAGCCGGTCGGGATTCGTGCCGGTCAGCGCCTCCACAAGCGAGGATTTGCCGTGGTCAATATGCCCCGCGGTCCCGACGATAACGTGTTTGATGGTTTCCATGGCGTCAGCGCAAACGCAGCCATGCTAGCGGAGGAATCAACGCGCGGTCAAATCGTGTAGCTGCTCAGCGTGTGAGCTCAAGCTTGGATAACGCCTGAATTGCAGGCCTTGGGTGAGCAGCCTGATCAAAGATAGCAGGCCAATCACATCCATGCCCGTCCGCCTCGGATCAGTGAGGTGGCACTCTTGATTAGTAATCTGGAAGCTCGATATTGTCGGCAAGATCACGGCCGGCGGCGAGATCCGCGATCCAGGGGATAGCCATGAGATTGAAGATCTGGTTGCGGACGAACAGTGCGAATTTCGACTTTGGCGCGAAGGCGCCCGCAAATCGCAGTGCAGCCTTCTGTTTTTTGAGAACAAAGGGCCCGAATCGCTCCTGGTATCGAGCGAACGCTTGCGCGTAGTCACCGTTGGCCTGGTGCAGTTCGCCGGCGAGGATATACGCCGCAGCCATCGCCAAAGCGGAACCTTGTCCGGCGAGCAGCGAGACACAGAAAGCCGCATCGCCCACAAGAGTGACTCGCCCGCGTGTCCACAATCCCTGACTTGGGTCCATTCGAATCTGGCTCATACGATCGAAATAGAGATCGTCCGCGGCGTCCAGCGCCTCCAGAATTTGCGGACATTCCCAGCCGCTCCCGCCGAAGCGCCTCCGCAATAATGCTTTTTGCGCTTGCGTGTCGCTCGCTCCCGCCGCATCGTCATCCGCAAAAGTAAACAGAAACATGGTGCGGTCGCCACGCATCGCAAACCGTCCAACCTGCTGGCCCACTTGCGTGTACATGACGTACGCCAGCTCGTCTCTCGGTTGGTAACCCTGCACCTGAAACGCCGCCGCTTTGTAGCCCAGATACTTCTCAAATCGCTCGCCCGCGCCAAAAACGAGATCGCGGACCCGCGAATGAAGCCCGTCTGCTCCCACCACGAGATCGAAATCACGAGCGCCTCCGCGGTCGAAAGTTACGTGAACGTTTTCTTTCGTTTGTTCGATCCGCTGCACGGAATCCCCGAAAATCGTTTCGACCTTGCCTTCAATCGTTCCGAAGATCGTAGCGGCGAGTTCTGCTCGCGGCAGACTGACATAGCGGTTCCGTGTTAGGCGGGCAAACGAGTCCACGGGAAACCCAGTTACCCGTTTCCCGCTGCGGTCCACAACCCTGACTTCCCGCAACAAATATCCTCGACGCCTGATCTCCGGCAGTAGGCCCATGCGGTCAGCGATCTCGAAACCTGCGCCCCAGAAATCAATGATGTAGCCACCGGTGCGCAAGCGCGGTGCCGTTTCCACGATAGTGGGCTCGAGGCCATGACGGACTAGCCAGTATGCAAGACTTGTTCCGGCGATGCCCGCACCCGATATCAAGACTCTCATCGCAAGAAATAGAACACGCCGGTCGGCTGCTGTCCAGCGTGCAAGCCGTTTCGGACGAGCCGGCGTGGCCTTTGACGCGCTCACGTACGGGACGGCCACCCTGCTGCTCGCCGCGATCGGCTTCTGGCCCTGCTACGCGCCGGCGCGCGCCGCGCCATGAAACTCGACCCCATGATTGCGCTGCGCTACGAATAGGCGCGCGCCACCGTGCGTGCTGGCCGCTAGCCTGCGTCTGCGCACGCAACAAAAAACTTGAGCGTACCTGCCGTAACGAGCTATGGTCTTAGGCTGCCAATAATCCAATCACTGCCAAGGACAATCTCATGCGCCGACGGATCGGTTTCCTGCTTGCGCTGCTGTTCCTGCTCCCGGTTCTAGCCACGGCGCAATCGCAGCTGCCGAATACGCCCGTACGCCCCGTGACTGACGATTACTTCGGCACCAAAGTGGTGGATCCCTACCGCTGGCTGGAGAACACCTCCGACCCCGAGGTGATCGCCTGGATGAAAGCGCAGAACGATTACACCCGCGCGGTGCTCGCCCGCATTCCCGGCCGCGATGAATTGCTCGCGCGCATCAAGTCGCTGGACAACGCCGGCAACGTCGTCTCCGGCCTGCAAGTCTGGGGCGGCCATTATTTTTATTACAAGACCGAGCCCGGCTCCGACAACCGCAAGCTATTCACGCGCGATACGCTCAGTTCGCCGGAACGCTTGTTGGTGGACACAGAAAAAATGACTACCGCCGACGGTAAGCACTACTCCATTGATTATTACCAGCCCTCGCTCGACGGCGTGTATGTGGCCTACGGAATTTCGCTGGGCGGCTCGGAAGAAAGCGTGCTGCACGTTCTGGAGAGCTCAACAGCCAAAGTGCTGCCCGATAGCATTGACCGCGCCGAGTTCGCTTCGCCCAGCTGGCTGCCCGACGGCAAATCTTTCTTCTACGCACGCGCGCAGAAGCTCACCGCCGACGCGCCGCCTACCGCCAAATACCAGAAGCTGAAAGTGTATCGCCACACGCTGGGAGGCGACCCGGACACCGAGCCGCTGGTATTCGGCTTTGGCGCCAATTCCTCCGTCAAAGTGGACGAGAATGATTTTACAATCGTGCAGTTTTCCCCGGGCGCGCCGGAATTTTTGATTGGGCTGGTCATCCACGGCGTGAAGCGCGAGATTGATATTTATTCCGTGGCTTTCGACGCCAATCCCGGCGCGAAAACAACCTGGAAGAAAGTCGCGGATCAAACGGATGACGTCACCGGCCTCGATGTGCACGGCGGCGAAATTTATCTGCTTTCCCACAAAAATGCTTCGCGCTTCAAGGTTCTGCGCACCAGCCTCAGCGCTCCCGACCTCACTCGCGCCGCAGTCGTGGTGCCCGCAAGCGAAGTGGTGATCACCGGCATCGCCGCTGCCGGAGACGCGCTCTACGCCCAGGATCTCGATGGCGGTATCGGCCGTCTGCGCCGCCTGCCGTACGCCAACGGCACTATTCAGCCGATCAAGCTGCCGTTCGACGGCGCGATCCAATCGCTGGTTACCAATCCCACTGTAGCCGGCGCTTGGATGGAACTCGTTTCCTGGACCAAATCACCGCTGTGGTATTCGCTGGACGCGAAAACCGACAAGCTCACGGACACCGCGCTGGTTCCACCATCTCCCGTTGATTACTCGCAAATCGAATCCGAAGAAGTGAAGGCCAAGAGCGCCGACGGCACCATGGTTCCGCTTTCCATCATTCACAAACGCGGCCTCGTTCTCGATGCCTCGCATCCCACATGGCTCACCGGCTACGGCGCCTATGGCATCAACTACGATCCCTACTTCGATCCCACAATTCTGGCGTTTCTGGAACGTGGCGGCATCCATGCCATTGCCCACGTCCGCGGCGGCGGTGAATACGGAGAAGACTGGCACCAGGCTGGACAGAAACTGACCAAGCAGCACACCATTGACGATTTTATTGCCGGCGGAGAATACTTGATCGAACACAAATACACTTCCGCGGCTCACCTGGCAGGCGAGGGAACCAGCGCCGGAGGAATTACGATCGGCGGCGCCATCACGCAACGTCCTGAAATGTTCGGCGCCGCGCTGATTCGCGTCGGCGATTCCGATTCACTGCGCTCGGAAACTATGGCCAGCGGTCCCGCAAATATTCCGGAGTTTGGCACGGTGACGGAACCTGACGGATTCAAAGCGCTATTTGCGATGGACGCCTATCAGCACGTCAAACCGAATACTCCATATCCCGCGGTGCTGCTAACCACTGGCGTGAACGATCCGCGCGTTGCCCCCTGGCAAGCCGCCAAAATGACGGCGCGTCTGCAAGCCGACACCAGCAGCGGCAAGCCCATCCTGCTCCGCGTGGATTACGACGCCGGCCACGGCATCGGCTCCACCAAATCCCAGCGCGACATCGAACTTGCCGACGAAATAGCCTTCCTCTTCTGGCAACTGGGTGTCAGTGGATATGCGCCAAGCCCCGCCGCGCATTAACCGGAAGCAGGTGGTTTCGCAATGACCGTAAGAAGAAGGCGAGGCGTGCATCGCGTAGAATCGCGCCTTTCGTAGCGCCGACGTCCCGCCGGCTCTTCGCAGTTGACGTTGTAGCGGCCGCCTTCAGGCGGGCGCCTTTGACTTGATGTCGCCAAGCCCAAACCGCGCATCGCGATCAGCGTCGTGCGCTTCCGTATCTAAAATAGGCAAAGATCAGAACGACCGCGCCGATAGCATCAATCACGATTCCGCGCGGATTATAATAATCGTATAGACCGTTCAAGCCGAGCATCACCGCGACGAATAGCCAAAATATCGCTGAACGGTTTCTGAACCGATCGAAAAAAGACACCCGCTCGGTTGGGACATCCGGCATTTCATCGTCTCATCGCGACGCTGCGTTACAAGCGCATTTCAATCACTAAAACGGGCTCGCGGCCGTCGCTCCCTCATCCCGCATCGGCGGCGCGGTCGTCGAACCTTGGAATTTCGGCTTGCCCAATTTCACAATCCAAATCCCGCTATTGATGTCGTTGAAGAAAATCAATCCATTCGCAGGCTGCGCGCCCCACGTGAACGGCAGATTCGCGCGATATCCCGCCGGGTCGCCCGGAAAGAAGCTCGCGATTTCGCGGCCTTGCTCGTAAAGATTTCCGCGCAACTCGCCGGAAATATCCACCGCGCGCCCGCCGCCGGCATAATCGCCCAAGTACAAAATATCGTTGTCCGGCCACACGTTGTGCATCCCGCCTTCGGGAACTTCGTAGTTGGCCACCTCGCGCGGGTGCTCGATGTCCGTCACATCCATCACGTGCAAAATTCCGCGCACCGGGATGCGTTCCTTGGTGCTGATATCGAAATATCCGGGAAACACTTCATCACCCACGAACACGTAATTCTTGTAACGGAACGCCGTGTGCGAGCCCGCCAGCCATCCGTCGCCATATAATTCGTAATGATTGAATTTATATTGCGACACCAGCTTCGGATTTTCCGGGCTGCCGCCTTTGATCCCGTTGCCGACGTCCAGAATCACCAACCCATCGCGCCAGTACGCCAGATACGCCAGCCCATCCTTCACGTACAAATCATGCAGGTAGCGCCCTGTGCTGATCATGCCCTCGCCGAGCGGCGAAGCAATCATTTGCTCTTGCCCCTTTTCCGTCTGCCAGCGCGCCACTTCTTTGGGATGCGCCGCGTCCGCGAAATCAATCACGCGCAGCGAGCCGGTCGCGTCGTCTGTGATGTACGCGTAATGTCCATTGATGAACGCGCTGTGCACGCCACCCGTCACCGTCTCGGTGTATTCCGAAATCACTTTCAGGTGCGCCGGATCCGATGCGTCAAAAAACACGATCCCATTCTTGCGGTTCGAAGCGCCTTCGCGCGTGAACACTCCCACTTTTCCGTCGGCTGTCGTGCTCACATCGTTGTACAGCCGCGCGTCCGCCTTCAAACTGTCCAGCGCCTTGGGGTGCGCCGGGTCGGAAACGTCGTAGGCATACAGCCGGTCTCCCATCGTCGCGACGTAGAGATTGTTGCCAACGACCCACTCTTCGGTCGTCTGCACTACGGTTCCGTCGGCATTTTTCGTGGGAATGTGCGCCACCACTTCCAACGAGCGCTGCACATTCCGAGGCGCAACCGTGATGGAAGCACTGGCCGTGTGGCTGCCGATCGCTGCAACCACTTCGTATGTGCCTGGCAAATCCGCGACGAACGCGCCATCCGGATAAATCGTCCCCTGCGGCCCGCTGACGCTCCAGCTGGTCAAAAGCTCCTTCGCCGTCGCGGCGCCTTTCGCGCCCACTGGCTTCGCCGTGAAGTGCACCACGTCGCCAGTCTTAGCCGTTGTCGTCGCCGGCTCGAGCGAGATTTTTTGCAGCGTATCCGCCACCACTTTCACGGAAATTTCGCCTCTCGCCGGCCCGGCGGTCGCCACCACCGTCGCCGTTCCCGGCGCTACGGCCTTGACCAATCCTGATTCGTCCACCTTCGCGATCGCCGGCGCCTTCGAACTCCATTGAATCTTCACATCCGTCCGCGGATCGCCATTCGCCGAGCGCGCCGTCGCCGTCAACACCGTGGATCCCCCCACCACCAGCGACTGCTTCAACGGCGTCACGTCCACCGCCGCCGGCGGAGGCGTCCCCACCTCCACCGATGCAAATCCAGGCTTGCCCGCGATCACCACACCCACCGTCACATGCCCCGCCGCGCGAAATACCACGTTGCCGTCGCCGTCCGCTCCGGCAATATCCGGCGGCAGCGCGATCCAGATCGAGGGCTTCACTTCTATCGTCTTTCCAGCGGCGTCCTTCGCCACTGCGGTGAACTTGACCTTGTCCCCCACGTGCGCCTGAATATTCGTCGGCGTAATTTCCACCGTTTTCGGCTTTGGCGGAGTGGCCGGCGCGCCCACTTCCTGTCCGAAAGTTACCGGCGCGCACAGCAGCGCGGCCACAGCTATCCAACGCGCTACGCACTTCGACGCGATTTGCATTCGAAACTCCCTTCGATTGCCAGAAAACGCAAGAAGTTGTCGTGTGAGAACTTGAACCCAAGGCGAAGCTTTGTCAATAGCGGCAGGCGAAAATGACGCGGGGTAAATCTCGTTCCGGCACAAACGAAGTAGGGGGCAGCGAGTATCGCACGCTGCCCCCACACCGCCCGTTCTGCATCACTACTTGCTGCCGATGATGCGAATCGGGGCTGTCGAACCGCCCGAGCCGCCCGCCGGCACGCACGCCGGGCCTGCATCGGTTGTGAACGTATCGTTGTTCGAGAACCACCCGTGGATTCCAACTGACTGTGAACTGTAGAACCACGAGAAGAACGTTAGCTCCTGCAAGTGATAGGTGAAACCGCTGCGCGCACCTATCGGCGAGAAACTAAGTCCGGTCAATGGATCGCCGACCTCCAGGTTACCCTGGCAGAACCCCGGCGGCACCTGTCCCACTCCGCCCCAAGCGGGCGTGGGATTGTTGCCGTAGGGATCGTTGATGAACTCCCCCGCCTCATGTGAAAGCGTATTCGAATCGCCAGCGGTTGGCCCGAATAGACCCGTGGTGTCGAAGTCCGTCGGCGAATACGCCTGCAGCGGCGTGAAGTTGGTGGTCCCGTGGTAACCCAGGATGCAGCAGCTTCCCAGGTTCGTTACCGGCCCGGCCATCACCGTGTTGTACATCATGAAGAACGGGATGTTGCCCGCATTCACCTGTGGTTGCAGCGCCGGCAGCACATTCGTATTGAGATAGGTATCCAGCCAGTCCACGTCCACGATTCCGAACGGCCCACACGCCGGGAAATCCGCGGGAGGAAGCGTGGTGCTGAACGCGGCTGGAACGTTAATCACGATCGGGGATACATTCACGATCGGACTGAAAAGGACGTGATACTCGTCCTTGTCCTCGATGACGTTCCAGAATTCCGCGCGTTGCATCGCGTCCTCATATTGTGTGTGGCCCACATCCGTGCCGCCGATGGAGATGTCGTAGGAGTCAAAAATTGGCGACTGCTGGAAGAGCTTCAGCGGGTTGTTGTTCGGCGCGGCCAAGCATCCGTTGTCGTTTTTCGTCGGGTCGAACACAGTTACGCCCGGCGCTGTACCAATAATCCCGGTGTTAGGGTCGAAGCTGACGCCCACCGTGTTCGTGACTATCACCAGCGGGACGATGAACGTCTTCACCTGCGTGTTCTTGTTTCCCCATGGCTTGAAGGGGTCGGCGCCCACAATCACGCCCGTGTACTCGTTGCCGTCTCTGTCCGAATCCACATTGTACGTGAACAAAGGCAGCATCGGAGTCTTGCTCGGCTTCCCCTCTGCCACTGCGCTTTTCACCTGTTCAGCGTCGGCGGTCTTGGCGGGTTTGATCGCATGTCGAACTTGCAGTTTCGGGGTTGCGTGTTGTTGCTCCTGCCCAAACGTTGCGGATGCCGCAACGCCCAGGCCAGCCATTGCACAAATAACCATCGCCATTCGTATTTTCCGATTCACTGGTGAACCTCCAAATAGACTGAAAGTAACTTTATCCAATCATGGGCCGGGCCCGCTCCGCCTGGTTACGGGCAGAGTTCAGGCGTGTCGCACATCCTGTTCTAGGTGAACCTCTTCGCAGCTCGCTCGGAAACCATCCTGTCGGCGTACCTCTCGCATCTTCATGCAATTCACGGCGAGTTCCGAAGGCAGCTATCCTCATCGTCTGTTCATTCAAGCTGAGCGCACCTGCTCCTGTCTCCAACCGATCGGACAGACGTACTTCGAAATTTTCCGGCGAACTGCGAGGCTTTCTTTCGCGCGGGGCCCCGTTCCTATGGCCCCGGCGGCTTGCGTGTCATATCAGATTTGCGTCGAGAAGTCGTCAAAAACTTGTAATATTTACGGTACTGGTACGGGGTGCCTTTTGTGCATATCCAAGCGCGGCATTTGGCAGTTTCGCCCGTGGATCACACTAGGCGTGTTCGAGGCGCCGGCTCCGCCGCCGCTCGCTCGCTCGAAATCCCAACCATGACGGTTTTCCTTCGCGTTTCACGCATAGCTTAGTGGGTGTCCACCACCGGCAGGCTCCAACAGTGGTCAGCGAAATACGGCGGCGTGATGAAACGAGCCCGTACGACTAGCGTGACGACAAGGCGAGGTCTGGGATGAATCTTCGTTTTTCGAACCATGGCCGGGAGAGAACCCGGCTAGCAGCCAAGATCGGCGCAGCGACGCTGCTGCTTCTCTTCGCAGCCGCTCTCTGCAGCGCTCAGGACATCATCGTCGGCGTGACCTATGTCTGCAACGGTGAACACATCTACCTCGAAGGTTGCAACATTCGCGACACCTCAGACACCTCCACCTGCATGGTCGCGCATCCAGACCACCTCACCGCCACGGGCCTGAACACCTACACCTCAATGACCCGCGGCGCCCTGAAAAAACTTCTGCCCACCTGCCAGCAACCCTCCGCTAAACAGATCGCCGCCGCGAAGGCCTTCCAGAAGAAGCAGGACGACACCTACAACGCCAACGAGAAAAAAGCCACCGAGCAGCTCAACGCCGCCACCCAACCCGCCACCTACGGACAGCCGCAAAAACCGAAGACCCCGGAAGAGCGCGCCATCACACGCTGCGTCACCTCCGGCCGCCTGCCCGCAACATGCACCGGCAATTCGCTCCTCGGCGCCTTCAGCCAGATGGTCGGTCAGGTCATGCCGTCGTTAGCGAAAGAACCGCCACCCGGCCCGACCATGGCCGGCGTCTTCGAAGGCCCCGGCAAATGGCGCCTGGATTTCATTGACGGCGGCGTCCTCGTCAACTGCGCGTTCCTCTCGCCCGATCAGCATAATTACAAACTCGAATTCAAAAACGATCGCACCGCCCTCGTGATTGACACCACTCCGAAGCCGCTCGTCCTCACCCTGAAATCCGATGGCACCATCGTCGGCCCCGGCCCGCTGACCCTAGACGGAGTCGTTGCCAGCGGCTACACCAGCGACGGACCCGACCCCAACGCCAGCAGCGGATACACAGATAAGTATGGAATGTCCCTCTCGAATCAACAGGCGTCTTCGACTTCAGAACTCTACAGCAACGGCCAGCCCTACTACGGTCACGTAAATTCCGGAGGCGGCCACACCACATTCGCTCACAAGACAGCCAGCTGCCCCGCGCAAAGCCTCTCTTCGAAGGGAGCCGGAGTTGGCGTGCAGACGATGCAAACCGATTTGCTTAAAACGATGTTCGGCGGCGACAAAGGCCCTCCGACGCCGCCCGGCATTCGCATGCGCGGCATCTACGCAGCTTCCACCGGATTCAGCGTTCAGTTCTTCCCGGAATCCGCGGTTCTGGGCTGCGGTCCCGATGCCGCCCGCGCCTATCCCTACACCGTCGTGGCGGATGGAGCCAAGGCAGTGATCCACGTGAACGCGCCCGATCACCCGCTCACTCTCACTTTCAAGCCGGACGGCTCGCTCGATCCCGGCGCCACCGGCGCGTATCAGGTCCACGGACGCACCGTCACCGGCCAAAACGACGACGGCGATTTCACCTTTGCTCCCATGGAGCAGTCCTGCAACCTCGCCGTGCTCACTCCCAGCGCCACAATTCCTTCGGGCGGCGGCACGGCTGCGGCCGCGACAAGTGCCTCCGCGGGAAATCGCGGCGGGGCGCCAGACAACGGAGGCGGCACGCTCTCCACTCCGGACAAGCCCCTGGGCAACGCGATTCTCACCATCGTCTCGAAGTTTCCCGCGCAACCCGGCGCCGCGAATCCTCTCGGCGGGCACCCATACGTTCTGCTGCGCAATAGCTACGCAAATGTGGTTGCGAAAGCGGGCGTCGCCGTCCCCGCGGGAATGACGCCATATAAATACGTGGCCACTATCTGCTTCAACAAGACGCCGGAATGTCAGAAGGTCACCGACGCGATCAAGGCCGACGCCGCCTCAGCCGTCCGCGCCGACCCGAGCGGCAACGGAATCTTCCCCGGCGTCCCTCCCGGCACCTACTACCTGATGATCTCCACCCGCTACAACAACCAGCCGCTCGGATGGGGCCAAGCCGTGCAGCTCAAAGCCGGCCCAAACTCGATGGCCCTCGACCCTAGCAACGCCACCCCGATAAATTGAAGAGAGTTAACGAGCCGCAATCAGCACAAACCACGACATGAACGACAGGAGTGGATTGCGCGAATGCTCCGACAAAGTTGGCGCGCAAGCGTCCCCAATCTCGGCGCGTTTTGGCAGCTCGTCGGAGTAGGTTAGTTTCCGGTAGCGGAACTCGTCGGGACTTACAACGCTCCTCGAGTTGTATTACGCTGTCCCAGCGAGGGCCAGATGGCGCAGCCTGAAATTTGGATTGGCACCATCGAAATAAGCCGGGCGGATAAGAAGGCGCCGAATGTGTTCCAGCCCGCTTTCACTGTGGTGACGACGTGGGCAGCCAGCCCGGAAGAGTTCCGTGAAAAGTGCATCAGAATGTTAGACAGTTATGGATGGAAGCTCCTGGGCGTGGAACGTTGCTCTCCCGTGCCGAATGATTGCGTGCTTGACGAAGAAGTTGAGGACATGTTGGAAAGAACCAGAGCTAATCCGGAGGCCATTATCTACGGAACTTTTCATTCATACCGACTCACGTGAGAGCGACAGCCGGAATGCTTGATTGACGTATTGATCGAAAACCGCGTCAACTAGCAGAGCTTTCAGTCTGCTTGCGCCGCGACTGATCGGGCACTAGCCCAATCGAGAGTATCTCGCAACCATGCGCTTGCGCTCAATGTGAAGGAAATCTAGCCGTCATTCTGGGCAAGTGCGCGGACAACAGCGGCTCGAAAGTCCATGTCTTTCTCGCGGAATTGAACACGATTGTCATTCGTGTCGCAATTCAAGTAGAACTCGGCAGAGAGGTCATCGTTTTCACTTTCAAAAAACAACTTCATCTTCAAAGGTTCGACAGAAAGCCGGTCCGGATGACCTTCAAGACTGACCGCAGTGAATCCGGTGTTATCCCCCATGCGCATAATACCCGCCTTGGTTTCATATAATTGGTCAAGCACCTGAATGAAAGCATCGCTTGCATCACCAAGAGAAACTAAGCGCGCCTCGCCGCAATAAAATTCCTCTCGCGATCCGAACGGAGTCCACTTTGCGCCTAGCGCGACAGCGAAGGCAACAACGCGTCCTTTGTGCAAGGCTCTTGCTTCGAAGTGCTGCACGCCGTCTTGATCACGGACGAGACCTTCCATCCTCAATGAGAGGTCAACGAAGCCGTCTTCAAATTCCTCGGTCAATTCCGGAAGTTCTGAGTCCTTCACGAGAGTTCACTCCCGCAAGCGGTGCCCATTGTTGTCCCAGCGCCACGGCTACGCCACAGCCCTCTGCCGTTCAGCGCCAGCAATCTCCGCCACAATCTCCAGCGCCGTCGCCCGCGGATCCTTCGCCGCAGTAATCGGCCGGCCCACCACCAAATAATCGGCCCCAGCGCGAACCGCATCTCCCGGAGTCGCAATCCGCGATTGATCATTCGTAGCAGCCGACGCCGGACGCACCCCCGGCACCAGAATCTTGAAGTCAGGCCCAAACTCCCGCCGCATCGCCGGAGCCTCCAGCGCCGAGCAAACCACGCCATCCATCCCAGCAGTCCTCGCCAGCCTCGCCAGCGCCACCACCCGCGACCCCAGCGACCCCTCCATGCCGATCTCCCGCAGCGTCGGCTCGTCGAAACTGGTCAGCACCGTCACCGCCAGCAGCGCCGGACGGTTCTTCTTCGTCCCCGCAGCCTCGCGCGCAGCCTTCATCACCGCCAACCCGCCGGAGGCATGCAAGGTCATTAAGCGTACTCGTGGTAGGCGCACCGCCGCAGCCACCGCATGCGCCACCGTGTTCGGAATGTCGTGGAATTTCAGATCGAGGAAGATGTCGTACCCGAGGTCCGCAAGCTTCGTAACCGCTCGCGGACCCTCGGACGTGAAGAGCTGCGCTCCAACTTTAAACATCCCGGCCGCTCCGCGCAGTTTCCGCGCCAAAGCAGTCGCTGGACCCAGCCGGTCCAGGTCTAATGCAACAATCAGTTTCCGGGATGAGCTGTTGCTGGGCGTGTCGGCACCTTTAGGAGTTCGAGCCGGACTTTCGCAAGCCCGTGCTGGTCGAATCCTAACTTACGTGCCACTTCGTAGGAAACATCTAATTCGCGTCCTTCCACATAAGGTCCCCGGTCGTTGATCCGGACCACTTGGCTGCGGTGGTTCCGCATGTTCACAACGCGCACGATGGACCCCAGCGGAAGCGTGGGGTGGGCGGCAGTATCCGCGTACATATCGTAGGTCTCGCCGTTAGCGGTCGGCAAGCCGTCGAAATCGTCTCCGTACCAGCTGGTGGTGCATTCCCACACGGCCAGCGGCTTCTCCTGATGAGTCGCCTTGACTAGGGGGTTGTTTACGACTGGGGTGATGCCAAGCGCGACCTCTGCAGGAGAAGGGTTGCCCGGTTTTCCCGGCGCCGCTGGATTCACGGGCAGGGTAACCGCGAGCAGACCCAATCCTAAAAACACCGACTGCAGAATCACGAATATCTTGCCCTTCATGTTCACCTGACCTTGTTTGAAACCAGCCTAAATTCTACCTGTCCGGGGGTACAGTGGCAATCAGTTTATCGCTGTAGAGAGCCCCGTAACTTGCTGATTTCAAATGTATTTTCGTCCCGGCACCACATTTCCAGACCGCTTACGAGCCGTTCAGAAGCCCGCGGGTCCACAAAGTGGGCCGTACCTACTTCCACCGCTGAGGCGCCAGCCAGCACGTACTCAGCGATATCTGCTGGTTTTTCAATGCCTCCGAGTCCGATTACCGGGATCTTTACAACTCGGCAAGCCTCGTAAACCAGCCTCATGGTTATAGGTTTTATGGCCGCGCCCGACAACCCTCCCGTCGTACTACCGAGACGGGACCTCCGGTTGTGTGCGTCTATACACAGTGCAGGGTAGGTATTCGCGATTACTACAGCATCTGCTCCTTCCGCTTCGGAGAACTTTGCGCTAACTCCAATCATGTTAACGTTCGGTGAGAGTTTCACCCATAAGGGACGCTTCGCAGCTGCCCTCGCGGCACCCACTACGGCCGCTGTAAGGGAGGGGTCAGTACTATATTCAATGCCCCCTCGCTCCACGTTGGGGCAGGAAATGTTCAGCTCGTAACCGGCCAGCCCCTCGGCATCCTCCAGAACCCGTATCACCTCCACGTAATCCGCGATCGTATGCCCAAAGACGTTGGCAATCACCGCAGTGTTGTAACGGCGCAACAGTGGCAGTTTCTCGGCGACAAACGCTCGGACCCCGATGTTCTGCAGCCCAATGGCGTTCACCATCCCGCTGGCCGTCTCGCAGATCCGCGGCGCCGCCGCGCCCTCCATCGGCTGCGCCGAAAGCCCTTTCACCACGACTCCGCCCAGGCGGTTCAAGTCCACGATGTGCGCGAACTCCACTCCATACGCAAAAGTGCCGCTGGCCGCAATAATGGGATTTTTTAACGCAAGGCTGCCGATACTGACTCGGAGGTCAACAGAAGCGGGCCGTTGAGGGCTGCGTGCCGGCGCCGGCGAACTCATAACGGGCCAAGTCTAACACGCCGGTCAAGATTTCAGCGGGCCTGGTCAGTCAGGTTCCGATTGCGATAGATCAGGAGTTAGTTCAGGTTCGCCAGAATCTCAACCAGTTTCTGTTTCGTCGCGCGTAAATCATCCCTTAATTGGGCGGCGGTCTGCTTCGCGCGGGGCTGCGTTACCAACGACAACTGGCTCTCTATTTGGGTGTTCTGATAATCCAACCGCCAGGAAGTGTCGTAGAGCATCTGTTTCAGATACTCCCTCACATGCTTTCGGTCCGGCTCGCACTGCATCCTGCCGTCTACCACGAGAAAGTAAAAGGCGGCATCGAGCCCAATTTGCGCTTTCTCTGCTTCGTTCGCGATTTGAAGAGCGGCCTTCGCCTCCTTGCCGCGCAACGGCTTCAGCGAGCGCTCAAAATCATTCAGGTCGTTCATCAAAACGTTCCGCGCCAGTTTGATGTTTTGAATTTGGGCTTCCGACCGCGGATTGCCCGACTGCGCACCCGGGTACGCGGGAACAATCGCGAAAATCAGCAGGCCAGAGACAGCCGCGAGTGCCGTCCGCATGAATCGTTTGAATATCATGGCTCCCTCTGTCGTGTAGCCTCGCCCTTGAACGAATACCGATATACAGACCCCGGATACGGACACTTTGTGCCCTTAGCAAATGGACTAACGGGAAGTGCCTGATTAGTGCTCTTATCCGAGACTGAACCACCGCCGCGCGCCGCCGTCGGCTGGTCGGCCTGCGCGAAAAAACGCGCTTGGTCGTCGGAGCGCAACCTGCTCTTCTAAACGGTCGCAGCTTTTGCTCAGAAAATCATCGATTGGCCTGCAAGGGGCTTCAGCGCCTGAGAAACAAGGTTTAGAACATTCGTTCTGCGACTAGCTAAGAGCTCGCATCGGTCGCATCCGAATTCTAACGGGATTCCAGCGCTGCGAACTTTCGCCTGTCTGTGCTAGGATGATGCGCCAGATGCGTGTCGTAGAAAAAAGACAGCTCCTCTCCGCGGAAGAAATCAGCCGCACGCTTCAGCGTTTAGCCCATGAAATCGTCGAAAAAAGCGGCGGCACCAAAGATCTTGCGCTGATCGGCGTCCGCCGTCGCGGCGTACCTCTCTCCGAACGCCTGGCGAAAACCGTCAAAGATTTCTCCGGTGTCGAGATCCCCGTCGGCACGATTGACATCACTCTCTATCGCGACGATCTTTCCACCGTCGGCCCGCAGCCCGTCGTGCACTCCAACGAAATTAATTTCAATGTGGATAATCGCGACCTGGTCATCGTGGACGACGTGCTCTACACCGGACGCACCATTCGCGCCGCCATGAACGGTCTCTTCGACCTGGGCCGCCCCAAGCGCATCCGCCTCTGCGTCTTGATTGACCGCGGCCATCGCGAAATGCCCATCGAGGCCACGTTCATCGGCAATTCAGTACAAACCAGCGATACCGAAATCGTGGAAGTACACTTGAAGGAAATTGATGGTGATGAACGCGTCGTTCTCGTTGACCGCGTTCCGTAGCGGCCATCTCGAAACTGGCCGGTGATGTAGATGGCGCGGTGCCTCGGCGTCTTTGTAGGTCGTGGCTTCAGCCACGACGTAACGTTCGCAAGCTTGAGTTCGGCTTCAGCCGCTGAAGTACAGGTTTTGCGGTTGCGGCGCACGTTTGGAAGGGCGGGGCTTCAGCCCCGCCGCCGGGCCGCGAATGGAAGGGGCTTTAGCCCCTGAAGCAGCGGTGTCTGACGTCGGCTGAATTTTTCTGGAACCACTGAGAGTAACTGGCAATCCTCGCGGAGGCCGGAAACAACCGTAACTAAAGGGAAAAAGTGCTGCAGCGCCTGGAACACCTGCTCGGAATCGAAGACCTCACCCGCGAACAAATTTCTTTTATTCTCGATCAGGCCAAGCCTTTCCAGGAATTTCAGCGCCATCCCCTGAAAAAATTAGCTACCCTGCGCGGCAAGACCGTCGCGATTGCCTTTTTCGAAAATTCCACGCGCACGCGCATCAGCTTCGCCACCGCCGCCGCTCGCCTCGGCGCGGACACCATGAACCTGCAAGCCGAATCCTCCAGCCTGAAAAAAGGTGAATCACTCCTCGACACGGTGCGCACGCTCGAAGCCATGCGCCCCGACGGCCTGGTCATCCGCCACAGTTCGTCCGGCGCGCCCGAATTTGTCGCCGAGCGCCTCGGCGTCCCCGTTATCAATGCCGGCGACGGCACGCACGAACATCCAACGCAAGCGCTGCTCGACGCGCTAACCATCCGCGATCGCAAAGGCCAGCTCGAAGGCTGGAACCTCACCATTCTCGGCGACGTGCTGCACAGCCGCGTGGCTCGCTCCAATATTCACTTGCTCAGCAAATTTGGCGTGCGCACCACGCTGTGCGGACCCGCGATGTGGGTGCCGCGCGAGCTGGAAACTCTCGCGCCCAACGTGCGCCGCGTTACGCGCATCGAAGAAGCGCTCGACGGCGCGGACGTGATCATCGCGCTGCGCGTGCAAACCGAACGCCTGCACGAACCCGCGCTCGCGGCCGAGGAATACATTCTGCGCTATCAACTCACGCCACAGCGCCTGCAGCTCGCACGGCCCGGCGCACTGGTGCTGCATCCCGGGCCCATGATTCGAGGGCTCGAAATTGATGATGCCGTCGCCGACGGCCCGCAATCGTGCGTTCTCGAACAGGTCACCAACGGCCTCGCCATCCGCATGGCCCTGCTGTACCACCTCGTCGGCGGCGCCGCGGTAGAACCACCGCCTGCGAAAGTTCCAGACAAGGCGCAATGAGGCCCAACCATGCCAACCACTAACGACCGCTTGCTACTGATCAAGAATGGCCGCCTGCTCGATCCCGCAAGCAAGATAGATGCCCGCCACGACGTGCTGCTGCACGGCCCGCGCGTCGTCCGCGTCGGCCCCGATCTCACGTCCTCCGACGCCGAAATTTTCGACGCCACCGACATGATCGTCGCGCCCGGCTTCATTGACCTCCACTGCCATCTGCGCGAACCCGGCCAGGAAATGTCCGAAACCATCGAAACCGGCACGCGCTCAGCCGCTCGCGGCGGATTCACCGCCGTGTGCTGCATGCCAAACACTCAGCCGGTGAACGATAACGCCTCGCTCACGCGCTCCATCGTTGATCGCGCCGCCGCAACCGGCGCCGTGCGAGTCTGGCCGATTGGCGCCGCGTCGGTCGGCAGTAAAGGTGAAGCCCTCGCCGAAATCGCCGCGATGAAAGATGCCGGAATCGTCGCGGTCAGCGACGACGGCAAACCTGTAGCCACTGCGCGCCTGATGCGCCAGGTGATGGACTACTGCAATTCGCTCGATCTACCGGTGATAGACCACTGCGAAGATCCCTCGCTCTTCGCCGGCGGCGTGATGCGCGAAGGCCCGCGCTCGATTCGCCTGGGACTGAAAGGCATTCCCGCGGAATCGGAATCCATCTGCGCCGGACGCGACGTCGAACTCGCGATTCTCACGCGTTCGCGCCTGCACATAGCGCACATGTCCACCACCGGCGCGCTCGAATACGTACGCCACGCAAAAAAACAGGGTATGCGCGTCACCTGCGAAGTGACGCCGCACCATTTCACGCTCAGCGATGAAGACGTCCGCTATGACACGAACTACAAAATGAATCCGCCGCTAGCCTCGCGCGCCGATCGCACCGCGCTAATCGCCGGCCTCGCCGACGGCACCGTGGACGCCATCGCCACCGACCACGCGCCGCATCATCCCGCCAGCAAAGACGTTGAATTCGATCGCGCGCCCTTCGGCATCATCGGATTCGAAACTGCGCTCGCCCTAACGCTCGGCGAACTCGTACACACCGGCAAAATTTCCCTCCCGCGCATGGTCGAACTTTTCACCACCGGCCCCGCGCGCGTCCTGGGCATCGAACGAAAAATCGCCGTCGGCGCCGCCGCCGATATCACCATTTTTTCCCCCGACCTCGCCTGGACGTACCGCGCATCGGAATCCCCCAGCAAATCCCGCAACACGCCTTTCGACGGCCGCACCTTCCGCGGCGCCCCAGTCGCCACAATCGTAGCCGGCCAAATCGTCTATCGCCGCGAACTCACCGCCACCGCGAAGTAATTCGGCCGTGGCTGGCAGCGCCTGCGTGACAATCACGGTGCCGTTGTATTTGAATTTGTAGCGGCCGCCTGCTTTTGCCTTTTAGGCGGGCGTCTTTGACTCTGTCTTCGACTCTGCCCTTGAATTTGTAGCGGCCGGTTCAGGTTCACCGAACCGGGCAGCACTTGCCGTTTGTTTGTAGGTCGTGGCCTTAGCCGCGACACAAACGCAGAGAAGTAAGCGCGGCTTCAGATGCTGAAGTACGATTGTGAAATTACTTCACGGAGCGCGGCGTCGTTATCTCTGGAATTGCACTGTAAGAACCATGTGCGTCGCGGTAGGCTTCCCGTCGGTCAGCGCCGGTTCGAATATCCACAGCGCCACGGCTCGTTCCGCCTCATGCTGCAGCACGCGCGGACCAGACAGCGCTTTCGTGGACCGCAAGTTACCCTTCTCATCAATCAACGCGTCCAACTTCACGACGCCGTCAGTGTCCAGCCCCTTCGCCCACGACGGAATGGCCGGAGGAGGCTGCGCCACAATTCTCGCCGGAATCGTTTCGCCGCCATTGGGCTCTTTTGCGCGGTGATGTTTCGCTTGCCCCAACACCTCCGCATCTGCTTCAGCGGCGCTCTCGTGTGCTTGCAATTTTGGCGGGGCCGAGTTCACAGCTGGGGGCGCGCCCGTGGATGCTCCCGAAGGTACGGATGAAGCCATGGCGTTATTCGCGATCGCGGCGCCTGCGCCCGGCGCGCCCGTCTGCTGCTGAATTTTCTGCGCTGCTTGCGCCGGCGTCGCTCCTGAATTGTTGCCATGCGCGGGAGCTTCCACTTCGCCGCTCGAACTGCTAGGTGTCGCCGGCGAGCGCTTCGTCGCATCTTGTTTTGCTTGGGCCAGCGCTGCCGCCGCGCGAACGTTGCCGCGAACCGTAACGCGGTGCGAGTGCCACGCCCATCCCAGCAACGCCACGAGCACCAGCGACGCCGCAATTCCCGCCTGCACCGCGCCTGTCCCGTACGTGAATCTGTGGAGCCGGTGACCTAACGGCGGCAGCATTGCAATCAGCGTCGCTTTGCCGCCACCCTCGCCATCAGCGTCACCCTCGGGCTCGCCGTGCGCGCTCGGCTCGCCGTGCTCTGGCGCATCCTCGGATGCCCCGTCTAATTCTTGCTCTTTCACTTCCGCAGGCGCAGCTTCGCGTTTCGGCTTTCGTTTCGGATCTTTGGCAATCAGAGCGGCCAATAATTCCGCGTCTTTCGTGTCATTCTGCGCGGCTTCATCCTCAGACTCCGCCGGCTCTTCCATCATTTCAGCCAGCCGCGCGGCGCGCTCCACCGCGGCCGCTTCCGCAGCTGCCGCGGTGCCAGCGGACACAGCAGCCGTCCCATCACCGGCGGGCGCGCTGTTCTGCGTAACCGGCGCGGCTTCAGGGGCAGGGTCGGACGCCCCGAGCACTTTTTCCCGCACCTCAACTGGTTTCGGCGCAACAGTCTCAACCACAGGAGCCGCAGCCGTAACCGCAGGCTGTTGCATCACCGGAGCATCCCAGAAATTCGGATCGCGCGTCGTGAATTCCAGATCCGCGTAGCCAGACTCCGCTACCTGCCGCCACTCCAGCACCTTGCACAGAATTTCTCTTCCGGTCTGCTCATTGCGCAGAAAAACGCACTGTCCCTGCGCCACTTTCGAGCTCAGATTCACCACCGCGCCGTTGCCGAAGACGATCGTCGTCTTGGTCGTCTCCGTAAATATCTGGCGCTGCTCCGATCCCTCGACGTGCTTCGCCCCTTGAATCGTTACCGCAACTTCCCGCACGTCCGCATTATCGTGTCCGGCGGAATCAGCCATGACTCTTCACACCATCGATTGGAATGTGTTGCATTGCCGCTGTGCCCCCCGGCATTGAATCGCGACCGTTGTCCGCACGAATACCCGGGCGCCGATTAAATTTCCGGCGGCCCTTCCGCAGATAGGCTATGCCTCTATCGTGACCGCCGCGCCCGCCCTCCGCAATAGCCGGGAAGTACCAATTGCCCTATTACTACAGTGGCATCCGCAACTTACGGCCTTTTCGTTCCATAAGCGCACGCAATCCATGTATCAGTTCGACACCAACCACCCACCGTCCTCCGGAGTTGACCCTCGCGAGGTACCGGCACTCTCGCCTGTGATACATTCTTCGCGCTAAGAAATTTACCTTGAGGGCATGCAGAGATGGAACCGCGCAAAACACTTTCTCGCTGCGTATTTTATTCCATTATTCTTGCACTTCTGCTGATCGCCGTTTCTTCCGCCATCGCTCAGAAATCCGCCGCGACCTCGCCTTCTACTTCTTCCTCGCCTGAAACTCGCACCGCGCGCGCCCTCGACCTCGCGCGCACCGATCCGTTGAATCTCTACGCGTTTTTAGTCCGCATGCCCAAGGGCGCGGATTTGCACAACCATCTCTCCGGCGCCGTTTACGCCGAATCCTGGATTCGCGCCGCTGCCGATGACAATCTCTGCGTTGATCTCGCCACCCACTCTTTTTTTCAGTCGCGCGCTATGACCGACAGCCTCCCGCCGCAACCCGTCTGCGGCGACGGCAATATCCCCGCCGCTCACGCCTTCGCCGATCAGCATCTCTACGACGCGCTCATTGACGCATTCTCCATGCGCAGTTTCGTCCCCAGCGCCGGCGTCAGCGCCCACGATCATTTCTTCGACGCTTTCGCGAAATTCCACGGCGTTTCCCACATCCATACCGGTGAATTTCTCGACGAAGTGGCCGCACGCGCCGCCGCGCAGAATGAACAATATCTCGAACTCATGGAAACTCCGCCGTTCGAGCACACAGCCGCCATCGCCAAAGAACTCGGCTGGCAAGCCAACCGCAGCTTCGGCGAATTCCGCGATCAGCTTTTCGCCAAAGGCTTGCTCAACGACGTCGCCGCAGCCCGCGCCTATTTCGATGAAGCCGAATCCATCCGCCGCCAGGCCGAGCGCTGCGATCAGCCCAATCCAGCCGCCGCTTGCGCCGTGCAACTCCGTTACATCTACCAGGTTCTGCGCGGATTTCCTCCCGAGCAGGTGTTTGCGCAAACTCTACTCGGTTTCGAAGTCGCCTCCGCCGACCCGCGCGTCGTCGGCATCAATTTAGTGATGCCCGAAGACGGCTACGTCTCCATGTCCGACTACACGCTGCAAATGCGCATGGTCGGCTACTTGCACGGTGTGTATCCTAAAGTTAACATCACTCTGCACGCCGGTGAACTCGCTCCGGGCCTCGTCACCTACGATGGCCTTTCCTTTCACATCCGCCAGGCCGTCGAAATTGCGCACGCCGAACGCATCGGCCACGGTGTGGACATCATGTACGAGGAACGCCCCTACGATTTACTGAAGGAAATGGCGGCAAAACACGTGATGGTGGAAATTAATCTCAGCAGCAACGATCTGATTCTCGGCATCAGCGGCAAGAATCACCCGTTCCCCATTTATCGCAAATTCGGCGTGCCCGTCGCGCTCTCCACGGACGACGAAGGCGTCTCGCGCATTGACATCACCCACGAATATGTCCGCGCCGTGGAAACCTACGCGCTCACCTACGCCGATCTAAAACAAATGGTCCGCACCGCCCTCGAACACGACTTCCTGCCCGGTCCCAGCCTCTGGCGCGAGCAAGATGCTTTCACTCGACCCGTCGCCGCCTGCTCTGCGGAATTCCTAGGCGCCGCAAAACCCAGCGCCGCGTGTTCCGCCTTCCTCAAATCCAGCGAAAAAGCCCAGCAACAATGGGAACTAGAACGCCGCCTCCGCGCCTTCGAATCCAGCAACTGACGCCCCCCACCGGTAGCATTGGCAATCCTGCCTGTGCGCTTTGTTCCTAAAGTTTTCTCTGCGAACTCTGCGTCGAATCTTTTCGAACCTCAACCGCCAATACAACCTACGGCGTCGAATTGCTCGGCGCACGGAACACATACGCGACCACCAGATCCACATCCATTTTCTTTTCGTTCATCGTCGCGGGATTGATCGTCCACGTCTTCACTGAAGCGATTGCCTGCTCCGTCAACGACGGCAGGGAGCGCACCGGCGTCACCTTTTTCACTTCGCTGTACTTGTTTACCAGCAGATCAAGCACGACGGTCCCGGTCGCCGCACTGTTTGGAGGATATACAGCGTAAAACGCCTGAGCCATCTCCGGCGGTACGTATCCCGCAGGAAGTGGAGGCGTAACCAGCGCCCCAGGCGGCAGTTGCAAACCCTGGGTTTGCGGCGTGCCGGGGTTGAAGATCACTTGCACACTAATTGTGGACGCGATTTGGTTCCCATCCATCCTGCCCGGCGAGAAGCTCCACGTTTTCACGGCGCTCGTCGCTGCCGCCGTCAAGCCCGGGATCTCGCGCACCACCTGCACGCTTTGCACGTGACCTCCCGGGTCCACGATCACGGCGAGTGACACCAGCCCGGACGCAATATTGTCGAAAGGATAGGGAATGTCGCTCGCCGCGGTGAGGACCGGCGCCACAAAATGCGACCCGGCCGAAACTTTGCTTCTTGTTGTCGCGAACCCGATGCACACCAGCAACAGCGCGACCAGCGTCAACTTTGCGTTCTGCCCCATACGCTCCTCTTTCGCCGCAATCATGAATGGATTTCGTCTCCGCCGAGCGTTTCTGCAATTCTGCCGTGCGAGATTATCTGGCCAAGCAGAGACGAGAAGTCTGGCACTTGGCGCTTATCCTAGGTTGAGCCTGAAGGGATGTCAACGAGCCCGGAATGTAGCTAGTGGCTCAGTTTCCGATGACGCGCGGCCCAGCAGGCTTCCAGTCAGCGAACGTGTCCAGCGCTTGCTTAGCGTACTCACCGTACATCCCCCGATCCGCCGATTCTCAATGCACAGAAAGCTGGTTCGGAGGTTTTCGTTAACTCCTCTCATAATTAACTTCAGCGATTGCGTGTTGCGGGCGGGCGCGCGCGCAGGATCCGCAAACTCTGTCGTGGATTTATCTCGCGGGTAAGACTACATAGCGTGCGATCACGAAGCCCATGGCCCCGCCGAAGAAGACGTCGGCTGGGAAATGGTTGCTGCTGGTGACGCGAGCGAAACTGATTGCGCCGGCCATGCCGTATGCCACCCAGGGAACCCAGCGATGATTACGGTAGCGGTGGGCAACGACCGCGGCGACTGCAAACGCGGACATGGCGTGCACGGAATAAAACCCGCCGGAGTGGAACGGATTGTGCGTGCCGTTAAAAAAGCTATCGGAATAAGGGCCGTTGCCCGTGTATTGCAGGGGCTGCTGTCTGCCGGTAACGCCCTTGAACGCGAGGTCGAGCGCGAAACCGTCCGCGAAAGCTTCCGCGGCAAGGAGCGCCGTGGACTGTGCGTAGGAATCCCTTTTTATGAGACCGACGGCATAGATCGATGCGGGAACAGCGGCGATGAATGCCGCGGTGTTCACACCGCTGAAGGCGCGATTGAAGCCGCTGAAGCTGTTCGTTGTCCGGAAGTACGGAGCGCTGTACGGGTCGGAAGCGATGAATGCGGAGGTGACACCCACAATGGCGACCGCAGGAAGCCAGTGCTGGGCTTTGGCCAGATGTCCGGGAAAGAGCCAAATCTGCTTCTGATCGGCGGCAAAATTGGCAGGGAAAGCGCGCAGGGAGACTTGGCGATCCGATGCAGCGGAGATAGCAGGTTGTGGTTGCCGCGGGGAAGACGGAGAGGTGGACGAGTCGGAGGACTGTTGCGACAACGCGGGAGCTGCCGCGGCGAAAAGGGCGAGCAACAGGCATGTGCATGCTGCGCGGCAAATTGGCTGTGGCCAAATCATTCCAGCAGAGTACCGCAGTAGCCGTCCGTTTCGCACGGGTCTGTGAGGTAGCTCTTGATTTGCGTCGTGACCGGACACACGGCGCACGAGCCAGGAAGATGTCCGGTTACGCGTTAATCAATCAGGAGTTGACGGAGTTTAATGCCTTCGTCAGCGCCAATTGTAGATGTAGCTGGTTTTCTCGGTGCTTACCCAAACACGGCGTTGCATCGGCTATCTCCCCCAACGCCTGAAAGATCCTGCGCCTTTTTCAAGAAAGCGGTCGGGGAGTCGCACGCCTTGGCAACATGCGAAGCTTCCTCTGCGTGAAAAGCAATCGCCAATCGATCCGCATAAAAACGTAGATCAAGTACAAAAGGAATGCCTGGGAAGCCACGAAGTACACGCTAACGTAGGACAGATTCTCGATAGACCTGATGGTGACTTTCTGTGCCATCGCCGAAGAACCCAGACCCCATAAGCTGTAGCTCACCGCGCGACCGAGGAAAAACGGCAGAGCGATCAGCTTCAGCTCCATGGTTGTCAATCCATAAGCAATAAAGAGATAATTGGATGGCAGCGGCGAAAACGCGTAGAAGAGAAACACTCCGAACGTGAGCTTTTGTTTTCCCTGCAGCCCTTCCCGTATTGCTGAGATGTTCTGCTTGGTATCCTCGCTCAGAAATTTTTGTCGGATGATCACCCGGGAAAGTTTCGCCAATGACAGCCTCCCTAACGTGGCTCCCGCCGCGCCAACTACCGCAAGCAGGGCTACGTTCTTGGTAGTCCCACTCAGGCCGATTGCGGAAAATACCATCCAAGTGGGCGGCGCAAACGCCGGAATCAAGTTCAGGAGGAAGACGCCGAGAAAAACAAGGATTAGAATCGTCATGCGCTTGTAATCGCTGCCGTAACTATGCTCCATTCAAGTTTAAAAGGGAGCGGCGTCTTTGCACCCAGCCTAGACTGCGGGAGACATACGAGCAAGGCCTGAGCTGGATGCCAGCGCACGCACACTAGAAGCTCTTGGTGCCACACCAATCAAGAAACGCACCATTCTGTCCGTCGCGTAACTGGACAACTGGCGGCTAATACTCAGATGCAGTACGCCCACGCCGAAAAGCGCATTTCAAGAGCCGCTACGAAGCATAGATAAGTGCGATCGCAGTGGGCCAAAAGACTGCTAGGAACATAATGTCTTGCCAGCGAAGAGGAGTGCGAACTCCGAATTTTTCCATCGGAAATGTATAGTGCTCCGCATAGAAGCCAAAACTTTGAAAGTAGGCTTCCGTAAGCGTTACGAGAAGTAGCGGAACACCTGCAAGTCCAGCTATGGCTCGTTTTAGCTTGGGCATTTGGGCCTCATCGCCAGAATTCTAGCAGAAAATAATTCTCAACTCCCGATTCGTCGGGTGGTCTCAATGGTTCGATGCAACACCATCTAATATGAAACTTCTGCTCAAAGGTGGTGTGCATGACTCAAGGAAAGCGGGTGGCGCTTTCTGCGGCGCACCGGACCGAGCTATGGAGACGTTGGAAGGCGGGAGAGTCGTTGCATCGGATTGGGCGCGCCTTCGGCAAGCCACATAACTCCATTCACGGTTTTTTATCGCAGCACGGCGGGATTGTTCCGCCAGTTCGCCGGCGCTCGCTGCTCGTGCTCACTGCAGTTGAGCGAGAAGACATTTCTCGAGGGCTCGCTTCCGGTTCCTCGATTCGCGATATCGCGAAAGGCTTGGAGCGCGCCGCCTCGACGGTGAGCCGGGAAGTCGCACGGCATGGCGGCCGTCCTGAGTATCGAGCCCAGGAAGCAGATCGCCAAGCCTGGGAGTCAGCTTTGCGGCCCAAGCGTTGCCTTCTGGCCATTCACGTGAAGTTGCGGAAGCTAGTTGCGAGTAAACTGATTCTGGACTGGTCGCCGGAGCAGATATCCGGATGGCTGAAAATCCAGTATCCCGCTGACGAGAGCATGCGCGTGTCCCACGAAACGATTTACCGCAGTTTGTTCATTCAGGCCCGCGGAGTGCTGAAGAAAGAGCTGTTAGGGCACCTGCGATCCAAGCGCCGCATCCGCCGCTCGCAGCACGCGCGCATCTTCAAAGATTCACGCGGTCAAATCGTAGATGCCATCTCGATCAGGGAAAGGCCCGCAGAAATCGAGGACCGCGCCGTCCCTGGTCATTGGGAAGGCGATCTCATTGGCGGTACAAAAAACAGCCATATCGCGACGTTGGTGGAGCGGCATTCGCGTTTTACGGCCCTGGTCAAGGTGCGAAGCAAAGACACGGCTGCGGTTGTCGCTGCGCTGAGCCGGCAAATTCGCAGACTTCCAACATCTTTGCGACGCTCGTTGACGTGGGATCGCGGACTGGAGATGGCCAAACACAAAAACTTCACGGTAGCCACGAATGTGAAAGTGTACTTCTGCGATCCGCACAGCCCCTGGCAACGAGGAACCAACGAAAACACCAACCGCTTGCTGCGACAATACTTGCCGAAGAGAACCGACCTTTCCGGCTAGACGCAATCCCAACTGGACAAGATCGCGCTGCGTTTAAATCAACGCCCGCGAAAAACTTTGGGCTTCGAGACTCCAGCGAGTAAACTGCGCGCAAGTGTTGCGCTGACCCTCTGAACCCGCACCGTTTATTAGCAAATCGACCACAGGCGTCCTTGGATCCGATGGCTGTACTATCACCTCCGTCGAGGTCATCAATCCATCGACCGCGTTGGAGCTCGCGACAACATTCAACAGCGCTTGTCCCTTCACCACCTTCACCCTTGTTCTGGGACTTCCAGACACGCAGTTTGGAACTCTGACCGACGGGAGTGACACGCTCACGATTGCCCCAGCCGCGTCCACGCCGGAGCCGTCGAGCGTGCTGCTGCTCGGCGTTGGGATTCTTGCCTTGGGAATGCTTCACCACGGGTTCCGCCGATTCAATTATTTCTATTCAGCGCTCAAACTTCTCCTCTGAACCCGCAGCTTTTATCGGAAACCGACCAACTACCGGAACGTTCGCAGGGAACGGCTGCAGAACGTCGGCAATGCGAACATCGTTTCGATGGAAACTACGTCCCGCGGAAGGTTTAATGCGCGGTAGGTTCAGCTGCGGGGTGCATGCCGTGCTGCGGCACTTCGTGAACTCCGCGCAGCGGCTGTTCCTGATGAAATCTGAAAAGTTGATTCAGCGGTCCGGCGCCCTTGCCGATCGCATAGGATTTCTCGATCGCCTTGGTCACGTAAGCCTTCGCCAGAATCACGGCTTCGCGCAACTGCAACCCGCCCGCCAGTTGCGCCAGAATCGCCGACGAAAATGTGCAGCCCGATCCGTGCGTGTTTGGGCTCTTCACGTGGTCGCCGCCGAACGTTTCCACTTCCGTGCCGATGCACAGCACATCCGTCGGTTTTTCCAGATGGCCGCCGGTCACCACCACCGCCTGCGCCCCCATTTCCACCAGTTTCAGACCCGCCACCTTCATCCCTGCTACGTCTTTCACTTCCAGGCCAGTTAAAAATTCCGCTTCCGGCACATTGGGAGTGATTACGCTTACGCGCTTCAGCAATTCGTCGCGCACAAATTTCAGCCCGGATGTATCCAACAATTCCGCGTTACCCGCTGTTGGACGAAACACCGGATCCAGCACCACATGCGCGAATTTATGCTTGTCCAGAAATTCCGTTACCACCGAAGCGTTGGCGCGGTTCGCCAGCATTCCAATTTTCACGCCCGCGATCTCGATGTCTTCCATCAGCGTGTCCAGTTGCGCGCGCATCGTGGCCGAAGGCGTCGCGTGTACTGACACAACTCCCTGCGTGGATTGCACCGTAAGCGCCGTCACTGCCGCCACGCCATAACAATTGTGTGCCGCAAAGGTTTTCAGGTCGGCCGCCGTGCCCGCGCCGCAGGAAGGATCAAATCCCGCAATCGTCAGCAGGATCGGTGGTGCGTGGCCGGTTTGTCCGTTGTGATTACTCAATTGCGAATGTCCTCCGCGCGAGCCCGCTACAGACAACTACGCCGGCGCCGCCATTTTTCGCATTGGCGCACCGGCTAACGAAAATGTACGCGCGCTCTTGTGCATCGCGCAAGAACAATATTTGAAAATCGCGAGGAGGGGCCGACGAGCGAAAAGCTCGCTAGGAAAATTGGCGGAAAAATAAGCGAACTCTTATCCGCGAGCAATACTTACGGGAAAAGTCCGCGCACCAGCGTGGCGTCTGCAACTCGCCCCACCGCCAGTACGTACGCTCCGGTGCGCAGATGCGCGCGATGTTTCCGCGCCATCTCGTGCACTTCGTGAAACGCGCGCCGCATTACCAGATCCAGCTTCGCGTTCACTTCTGCTTCCGACCAGAAGAAGCTCTGCAGATCCTGCACCCATTCAAAATAGCTGACCGTCACGCCACCCGCATTCGCCAGCACATCCGGAATCACCAGCGTGCCCTTGCGCGCCAGCACTTCATCCGCATGAGGAGTGGTCGGCCCATTCGCCGCTTCCGCCACAATTTTCGCCTTGATCTGATCCGCATTATTCAGCGTGATGGAATTTTCCAAAGCCGCCGGCACCAGGATGTCGCATTTCATCGTCAACAAATCATCATTCGAAATGCGCGACGTCCCCGGCATGCCCACTACGGTTCCAGAACGCTCTTTGTATCGCATCGCCTTCAGCGGATCGATTCCCCGCGAATTGAAAACGCCGCCGCGCGAATCGCTGATTGCGATCACCCGCGCTTTTTTCTCCGAAAATAATTTCGCTGCGATCGAGCCCGCGTTCCCGAATCCCTGAATCGCGACGCTCGCACCGCGCAACGAAATCTTCTTCACCTTGCACGCTTCTTCCACCACGATCACGCACCCGCGCGCCGTCGCTTCATTCCGTCCTTCCGATCCGCCAATCGAAATCGGCTTCCCGGTCACCACTCCCAGCGACGAATGTCCTTTCGTCATGGAATACGTGTCCATGATCCACGCCATCGTCTGCGAATCCGTGTACACATCCGGCGCCGGAATATCCTGCTCTGGCCCGATGATCGGTAGAATTTCCGCTGCGAAGCGCCGCGTCATGCGCTCCAGCTCGGATTTGCTCATCCGCTTCGGATCGCAAATCACGCCGCCCTTCGCGCCGCCAAAAGGAATATTCACGGTCGCGGTTTTCCACGTCATCCACATCGCCAGCGCCTTCACTTCGTCCAGCGTCACCGCCGGATGATAGCGAATGCCGCCCTTCGCAGGCCCGCGCGCCACATTGTGCTGCACGCGAAAGCCGGTGAACACCTTGATCTGCCCGTTGTCCATCTTCGTCGGGATGGAAACTTCCAGCACGCGCTTGGGCGTGCGCAAAATCTGGCGCATTCCCGGGTCGAGCTTCAAATATTCGGCCGCGATATCGAATTGAATTTGCGAAATGCGATAAGGATTCAGGTCCTCTCGCGGCGCGATGCGCGGGATAGGCTGAGTGCTGGCTGGTTTGGCAACGGTTGCCATTCGATGTTCCTTCCTGACGTGGCGAGCAAAAAAACGATAAGGGCCGTAAGTCTTGCGCGAGTCGAAGTTTAGTCAAGCCGTGCAGGATGTCAATGGAAACCAATAGGACCGCAGTAAATGTCCGCATCCGTATTCGTAGCAGTTCGCCCATGTAGTCACCACACGCCCGACCGTAAATATATGTCCAGCAAGCAGTTATACGCATGTCAATCTCCGCATCGCGTGCATATTTTCACCGCGCCCGGCCCGCGCGAAATCGCTTTAGAACCCCGTTGACCCTGTCACACCAACAAGTTACGCTGCCTCCACAGCGACGCAGCCGCGCGGTGCAGCTCGGCGTTTGAAACCCGCGGACGCAATCCGGAATCCCTTCGCGCGCGTATCTATTAGGAGAAGCATTTACTTGGTGACGGCGGAAAAGCGAGCGGAGTTGAAGGCCACGGACGCGTCGCTCATTGACCGGATCATTCAGCGCGACGAGTCAGCGCTCGCGGCGCTCTACGACCGTTACGCCGGAATGCTCTCGTCCGTCTTGAACCGGATTTTGCGCGACACGCAGGCCGCCGAGGAAATTCTGCAGGATATTTTCTATCAGTTGTGGCGCAACGCTGCGCAATTCGATGCCTCGCGCGGTTCGCTTTCCGGCTGGCTGCTGGTGATTGCCCGCAATCGCGCCATCTCCCGTTTGCGGCGGCACAATCCCGCCAGCGGCGAAGAACTCAGCGAAAACACGGTGGTGGTTGCGTCCAATCTCGAAAGCTCGCTCGCACAGCACCAATTGATGGCCAAAGTAAAGGGCGCGCTGGACAATCTGCCGAAAGAACAGCGCGCCGCGATCGAACTCGCGTATTTCGAGGGCCTGACGCACAGTGAAATCGCGCAACGCACCGGCGATCCACTCGGCACCGTGAAAACGCGCCTGCGCTCGGCGGTAGAAACTCTGAAACGGAATCTGCATTCATGAGCAGCGAACATCCAACTCGGGCCGAAGATTTCGATCTCTACGCACTAGGCGCGCTTGACGACGCCGAACGCACGGCGTTCGAATCGCACGTAGCTTCCTGCGCGGACTGCGCCGAAAAGCTCGCCGCAGCGCGCGGACGCATCGCGATCCTTGCATTCGGCGCGCCGCCGATGGCTCCTTCGCCAGGAGTGAAAGAAACTCTGATGCGGCAGGTGATCGCGTCAGCCGAAGGTCCTGGCGGTAGCGTGGCGCGTGTGCATTCGGGGCTGGCCGCGGATGGCGGAGTGTTTGCGCGCTGGTGGGCTGTGCTGCTGCCGGTTGCGGGTGCGTTCGCTCTTGCCACGGTTTTGCTGTGGCTGCACAACGAGCAGCTTGATCGGCAGCTGGCCGATCTGCGCAACACCATCGAGCAGCAGAAGCAGGAACTGGCTGAAACGCGGCATCAGGCTGATCTGATCGCGGCGCGCGAGACGCTTGTGGTTCCGCTGTGGTCGCAGAAAGGCGCTCCTGCGGATCATGGCGAAGGGCATGCGCGGGTGCTTTATAACGCTAAGGAAGGAATGATGACTTACGACGGATGGTTGCCTTCTGCTCCGTCGGATAAGAGTTATCAGTTGTGGCTGGTGCCGATGAATGGCGCGCCGATCAGCGCGGGAGTTTTCAATCCGAAGAACGGCGAAATGAGCCACATGATGATGAAGCTTCCCGCGGGCGTCACTGCAAAAGAATTCGCGGTTTCGCTCGAGCCAGCCGGCGGAATGCCGCATCCCACGGGGCCGATGGTTCTGGTCGGCCCGATCACTTAATCGACCGCGCGCGCAATATTGCAAAAAACAAATTACCGCAGAGGCGTCTATGAAGGCGTCGGCGGAGTCAAGAGACACTTGTGCGCTAGCGAGTTTTTGACTCGTTGTGTGGTGCACAGGATCTTTTCGCTGGCCGACCAAGGCTCGCTTCCTTCGAATCCTGCGGTGGATTTGCTCCACCAGCCATCTATTCGGTCCTAACTGCGACCATGATTCACTGCGAACTCCCTCCACGGCTGCGGAGGGAGGCAGGGTGCCCAATCACAGAGTCGATGAGTGCATCAGCCTCTGCCCGAGCTGCCCTGCATGGGAGCCGGCGGTTGCGGTGTTTTTTGCTTCGAATTCCCGCAATCGCCAGTACAACTTCACCGCCAACTTTCTGGCCACCGCTACGACCGCTATCTTGCGTCCGCGGCGGAAGGCCAGACGTTGATAAACCCGCTGCAGCACGGGATCTTTGCGCACGGCGATCCAAGCCGCTTCCACTAGCAACCAGCGCATCATGCGGTTGCCCTGTTTGCTGATGTGGCCGAAGCGCTGCTTGCCACCGCTGCTGCGCTCGCTGGGATTCAGGCCCAGATAACTGGCCACCTGTTTCCCGCGGCGAAAACGCCGTGCGGTTCCCAGCGTCAGAACGAAGGCCAGGCTCACGATGGGACCGACACCGTCCTGCTGCATCAACGCCACGGCATCGCTGCGTGCGCCCGCTTGCTGCTCGATATGCCGGGTGAGCTCGGCGATCTGCGTGTCCAGATCGCTCAGCAGGCGCAGCAGATCTTGCCGGCGCTGCGCCGCCCAGCGGTCCAGTGGCACTGATTGCAACTTCTGTCTTCCGGCCTGGGTCCAGAAGCGCGTGCCGGGAAAAACTCCCTGACCGCGGGCCAGCGCCGACAACTGGTTGCGCACCTGCGTGCGCCAGCTCACCAGCTTGTGACGATGCACCAGCAGTTGACGAGAATCCCGTTCGGCCGGCGTGGGAATCCAGATGCTGGGGAAACGATCGGCGAGCAGCAATTCCAGCAACTGCCGTGCATCGCGCGCGTCCGTCTTTTGCTTGCGCACTACGGAAGCACGAATCGTGGCTGGATCGCCCACCTGCAAGTGGTGCCCGCAGCGGTCGAGCAACCGCTCGAACCACTGCGCCGTGCAGCTGGCCTCCATCCCGACGCGTGCTCCGCCAGGCAACGACTCGTAGAACGCTGCGGTTTCCTGCGTCTGGTGGCTCAGCCGCCGTTCGACCAACTCGCCGGTCTCTTGGTTCATCGCTGCGACCTGCTGATAGCGCGGATGAAAATCACAACCTATAATCCACATGGCTCGGCTCCTTTCTTCCGAGGCTTGGTCGGTTAGCACTGCCAAGTGTACTCGTTCGCAAGGAGCCGACGCCTTCATGGCATCACTGAGGGCGCAGAGAACTTCAAAACCTGCAAGCGTTCCGTTTACTCAGCGTTCTCCGCGTCTCTGCGTTTCTGCGCACTGCGTCTCTACTGTAAAAACTTTTACGGCTTCGCGGCGGCGGGAATGATGTCCACGCCCATGTAACTGCGCAGCGCTTCCGGAATCACTACCGAACCATCGGCGCGTTGGAAATTTTCCAGTAGGGCGATCCAGGTGCGGCCTACTGCCAGGCCGGAGCCATTCAGCGTGTGCACGAATTCGGATTTTTTTCCGCCGGGGGGCTTGAAACGGATGCCGGAGCGGCGGGCTTGGAAAGATTCGGTGTTGGAGCAGGAGGAAATTTCCATGAACTCGGCGGCGGAGGGCAGCCACACTTCGATGTCGTAGGTTTTCGCCGAGGCGAAGCCCATGTCCGCGGTGCTCAGCAGCATCACGCGATAATGCAGGCCCAGGCGCTGCAAAATCGCTTCGGCGTTGGCTACCAGTTTTTCCAACTCGTCGTAGCTTTGCTCCGGGCGCGTGAATTTGAACATTTCTACTTTTTGGAATTGATGCTGGCGCTTCAGGCCGCGCGTGTCGCGCCCTGCGGCGCCGGCTTCGGAGCGGAAGCAGGCGGTCCAGGCGCACACTTTGATTGGCAGGGCGTGGGGTTCGAGCGTGGTGTCGCGATACAGGCTGGTCAATTCCACTTCGGAAGTCGGCGTCAGCCAAAGGTCGGTGCCTTCCAGGTGAAACATGTCTGCGGCGAATTTCGGGAGCTGGCCTACGCCGGTTAGCGAAGCGGTGTTCACCAGGAAGGGGGAGAATCTCGGTGTAGCCGTGGTCGCGGGTGTGTACGTCCAGGAAAAAATTGGCGAGGGCCCGTTCCAGGCGCGCGCCCAGGCCTTTGTACACAGCGAAGCGCGAGCCTGCGATTTTTATCGCGGCGTCGAAATCCAGAATTCCGGCGCCTTCGCCCAGCTCCCAGTGGGCTTTGGGCTTGAAATCGAATTGCGGCGGTGCGCCCCAGCGGCGCACTTCCACGTTGTCCGCCGCGGATTTGCCGACGGGCACGCTGGAGTGCGGAATATTGGGGACGGTCAGCAGGAAGTTCTTCAGTTGTTCGTCCAGCTCTGCGACCTTCCCGTCGATTGACTTTATTTCTTCGGAGCGATGCTTCATCTCCTCGGTTTTTTCCAGAGCCTGCGCCATGGCCTGTTCCGCGGCTGGACCGTCGCCCATCGCCCGAGCCGCGCTCATCAATATCCCGACGTCTTTGCTTTCCTTGTTGCGCTCCGCCTTAAGGACCTCCACGACCCTAATTAGTTCCCGGCGCTTGCTGTCGATCTCGCGAAACGGGGCCAGATCTAGCGGGACGCCGCGGTCCCGCGCCATCTTCTCGATCACATCCAGGTGCTCGCGGACGTATCCCAAGTCCAGCATAGGCCCAGCAGAATACATGAATCGGGGCGGAAGTGAAAAGCGCGGAGGCGTAACGGTGTGATTAGTGAGTGGTGATTGCTGAGTAAGGGCAAATTTGTATTGAATAGAAAATTGCTTCTCTTTTGTTTTCATCAGGGTTCTCATCAGAATGATGATTCTGTGAGCTTTATTTGTATCGAATAGAAATGGCGCGATTCGTGGGTGGTGATTGGCGAGGTGCGGCGGGGGAGCCGACAAACTGCGACAAAAACTAGCGATTGATTTGGAGCGCTGGTGTTTATTTTCAGTGAGTTGCGCCGGTTTTCGATTGTGTTTCGCTAGCGATTGATTTGGGGAGGGAGGGGCGGCCACGCGGGGTGCCGAGGCGCGAGCAGGGTGGACCATGTAGCCTCCTTGTCGAGGTGAAATTAGCGCACGACTGATGATAACACAGTCGTTACGGTAATTCAAGTGCAAACTGCGGGGGTGGGGGCTCGCGGGGCCGGATCGTGCCAGGTTGGCTGCGAGCAACTCGAAAACACGCGGGAAAGGGACCGCCCTTCGAAGCGGCACTGCTGCTTCTCAGGCTGAATCGCGCTGTGGCGCGATTCACGAACGGTAGGGCGCTTCGCGCCGTCTTTTTATTGTTATGTCGGTGGCCCTTCGGCCCCGATTCCATCGGGACCTCAGGATAAACTGAAGCCACGACCTACAAAATTTCTCGAGCCGTTGGATGGACTACGCAGGCTTGCACGACCGATCGGACCGGGGTGGGAGTTTCATGGGAGGGGTGCTGCGGCGGTGCGTCTGATCCCGTATCTATGAGGCAGGCGTGTACGTCAGGATTGACATCCCTGTGGCCAATGCAAATGACACGGCAACTTTCTTCATGTTTGCGTTCCTCCTTCGTGATGAATCTCAGACGGTCGCGATTCGTGCGCACGACCTTCCTAAGCTCCGTCGTTCCACTCCTGCTCTCGCCCTTTCCAAAGCGGCGGCACGGCGTGTTCGACCACTTCGAGCTCGAAGAACACGTGCGTCGGAAATTGCTTCTTGTATGCTTCGACGGCATCCACGCCGAGTTCATTTACAGCAAGTTGTTTGTACGAGAGTCCGGAGCGTCCGACTCGCTTCACGAGATGGGCCGCGAATCTGCCTGGCTCGACAGGAAATCCAGCTTGTAGCAACGGGATGATCCGCGATTTTCTGTCCTCAAGCTTCGCCGCCAAGGCGTCGAATTGGCGTTGAAGCTCGGATATTTCCGCAAGTTCTGTTTGCTTGATTTCAATACCGTGTGCCATTCTTAACGTCCTCCTCGACTATTGTCATAGCCTCGCGGGAAACCAACGCGGCTATCGAACCGGCCCGAAGATACGAATTCCATCCGTATTCAAGGAGGAGTCGGCAGAACGTCGAGAGCTTTCGGCCCTCGAGTTCGCACGCTTTCTCCAGTTCAGCCTTTAGCTCCGCGTCGATGCGAGTAGTTACGTAGCCCATCCTCTCAGCCATAAGCCACCCCGTGCATACCTCGTTAGGGTATACCACAGCATAGTACACTCCGTCGTCACCTGCGTCGAGCGTCCATCAAAAATTGGGGTTGGAGGCTTTGAGGATAAAGCGGGCCCCGCGTTCACGCCGCGTTGGCTCTCGCCGATTCCGCGATGAGCTGGGCTATTCCGCAGGTCCCGTTCGACCTTGCGACCGGATAGGATCTCAGCGTGAAACGGCGCGCCAGATGCGAGCAGTCCTCGTGAAATTTTAGCCTGTGGGTTTTCTGCGCGGAGTCGGCGACGGTGGCGGGGTTTGTGTGGCGTTCAGCTTCCAGACGATTTGGCGCATTATGGCGGTCCAAATGGTGGCGTCGCGGGTGGGGAGATTCAGGCGGCGGACGAGGCGGCGGATGCGCTGGTCGGCGTCGGCGACGGTGCGGCGATCGAGGAAGCCGCTGGAGCTGAGGGCTTGGGTGAGGATGGCGGTGAAGCGTTCGATTTCTGCGGCGGTGGCGGGCGGGGATTTTTCCAGCGCTTGCTTGAATTTGGCGGCGGCTTTGGCGTCGCGCGCGAGTTCGTAGAGGCAGACGGCGACGGCTTGGCCGAGGTTCATCGAGCGATGCTCGGCGCGGGTGGGGATGCGCAGCAGCCAGTGGCAGTGGCTGAGATCTTCGTTGGATAGGCCGGTTTTTTCCGAGCCGAAGAGGAGCGCGACGCGATTTGTTTTTGCGCGTGTGGCGCGTTTGCGTGCGAGGCGCTGAAGAATTAGGCGCGCGCCGGCTTCGAGCGTGCAGAGTTGATGATGCAATTCGCGGCGGCCGGCGGCTGTGGTGCCCACGACGAGCGTGCAGTCGGCGACAGCTTCGGCTACTGTGCTGAATTGTTCCGCGCTGGCGAGGACTGGCGCGGCGCCTACTGCGGAACGCGCTTCGCGATAGGCTGGATCGTAGGGATTTACGAGGCGGAGATGCGTGCAGCCGAAATTGCTCATGGCGCGGGCGCCGGCGCCGATGTTTAGAGGATTGCGCGTGGCTACCAGGACGACGCGGAGATTGTCCATATGGGCTGGGGAAGGCATGAGCGCTTATTCTAGGACATTATGAATCGGAGGCGTAGCGCGGCGCTTCAGTGGCGGAACTTCAGGGGCTAAAGCCCTTCTGCTTGCGGAGAGTTTCGGCGGGGCTGAAGCCCCGCCCTTCCGGAGCGCGTGTTTGAGAAAGACATCTCGCCGAAATCAGACTCCGACTTCTGCGAATTCGTCGCAGAGCGAGCGGAAATTTTCGTACCAGGTTTCGGTAAAGACTCCCACCAGATATTCCGCGGTGCGTCCAGCGATGGCGACGCGCGGCGGCTTGATTTCTCCCCAGGTGCGAACGGACGTCCCGCCGGAGCGGTGTTCTTCGAATTCGACCCACTGATGCAGGGTGATGCCGAGGGCGCGGTCAATCCAGCCGAGCTCGCGGCCGTGGCGGCAATTGACGATCAAGTGGTCAATGACGACCTTTACGGGCTTGAGAATTTCGATTTCCATTCTGCTGCCGATACTCCAGGGCTCGCCGTGTTGCCAGTGCATGCGGCCGTAGATGTTGGCGAAGGTGTGCCACATTTTCCAATTGGTGTAGATCTCCCAGGTGAGGGAAGGGGTGGCCTTGGTGGTGACGGCATACTCAAACGTGTGCATCGCGATCCTCTAAGCGCACTGCGGAATTTTTACTACGCCGGGGCATGAAACGGGGTATACTGCGCGCCTGAATAACTTATACATCGTTTGTTATACGATGTAAAGATTATTTTTGATCTGATGTTTATTCGTAGGTGGAGCAGGGAGCGAAGATGCCGCGAACAGCTGATGCGGGTTTAGAAGGGCGCGTTCTGGATGCCGCTTACCAGTTGTGGAGCAGAGGCGGAGAAAAGGCGCTGACCATGCGCGCGGTGGCCCGGACGGCGCGGACGACGACTCCTACCTTGTACCAGCGATTTCGCGACAAGAAGGATATTCTGGAGCTGCTCCGCAAGCGGGCGCAGGAGATCATGTTCTCTTATATGCGGCGGGCGCATTCGTGCGAGGAGTTTTGCCTGCGTTATTTCGAGTTTGCGCTGAAACATTCGAACGAATACGAGCTGATTCATGCGGACTGGGCGGTGCGGCTGGCGAAGGAAGAACCGCGGCCGTCGTTTGACTTGCTGAAGAAGAGTTTGGCGGACCGATTGGGTGGAATGCCGGAGCAGCATGCGGGATTGGCGCTGGCGCTGGCGGCGCTGTTGCATGGAACCGCGACGTTGCTGCTTACCAAGGGAGTGCCGGAGAAAATCGCGCGCGAGTTGCGTCATGCTTGCGTGGCGGCGTTTGAGACATTGGTGGAAAATGCGGCGGGGCGATCGTTTCGGCCGAACCATCAGCAGCTATTCAAAAAACATTAGGAGCGCGACGAGGATTTCGAGAAAGTCAAAAGATTTACACAGAGGAAACCGAGGAAAGGCGGAGGCACGTCGGAGAAAGAAGGAGTTAACAGTCGGCAGTTCAGAGTTGAGATCTAACGGCAGGAATACCGCAGAGACGCGGAGGGCGCAGAGAAAGGCAAAAGAGAGTCGGTGGCGAGGTTGACATCGTGGCGAGCTGGGGCGCAGCGAGCAGCGCCCGTACCGACCGCTTTGTGAATTGGGGTGAGGCGCGATTTAAATTACGACGGATTCCTGGTATTCGCCGAAGGCGCGGCGGAGAGCGTCGGAGATTTCGCCTACGGTGGCGAAGGCTTCGACGGCGGTGAGGATGGCGGGCATTAGATTTTCCGTGGTGCGGGCGCGGCGCTCGATTTCTACTAGCGCGGCTTGGGCTGTCTGCGTATCGCGGCGAGCGCGCAGGGAATTGAGGCGCGCGATCTGGGTGCGTTCGATTTCGGGGTCAATGCGCAGGGTGGGGATGGGTCTTTCGTCGTCGGTCTGAAAACGATTTACGCCGACCACTACTTGTTCGCCGCTGTCCACGGCATTTTGATATTCGAACGCGGATTTTTGAATTTCCTGCTGGATGTAGCCGGTTTCTACGGCGCGTAGAACTCCTCCCATAACGTCAATCTTGGAAATATATTCCTGCGCGCCGGTTTCGATTTCGTCGGTTAATTTTTCGATGGCGTAGGAGCCCGCGATCGGGTCCGTGGTGTTCACTACTCCTGTTTCTTGCGCGATGATTTGCTGAGTGCGCAGAGCTAGCAGCGCGGATTGCTCGGTGGGGAGAGCTAGAGCTTCATCGAGCGCGTTGGCGTGGAGGGATTGGCAGCCGCCGAGAACCGCGGCCAGGGATTGCAGCGCGACGCGGACCAGATTGTTTTCGGGTTGCTGCGCGGTGAGGGAGGAGCCGGCGGTTTGCGCGTGGAAACGGAGCATCAGGGAGCGCGGGTCGCGGGCGCCGAAGCGTTCGCGCATGGTGCGCGCCCACAGGCGTCGGGCGGCGCGGAATTTGGCGATTTGCATTAGTAGTTCGTTGTGCGAATTGAAGAAAAAAGAAAGCTGCGGGGCGAATTCGTCCACGGCGAGGTCGGCGCCGATGGCGGCTTCGACGTAGGCGATGCCGTTCGCGAGGGTGAAGGCGACTTCCTGCACGTCGGTAGAACCAGTTTCGCGGATGTGATAACCGGAGATGGAAATTGCGTTCCAGTTGGGGAGTTCGTGGCGGCACCACGCGAAAATATCGGTGACGATGCGCATGGCGGGGCGCAGCGGATAGATGTACGTGCCGCGGGCGATATATTCCTTGAGGATGTCGTTCTGCACGGTGCCGGCGAGGCGTTGGAGGTTTGCGCCTTGCTGTTTGGCGACGGCAACGTAGAGGGCTAGCAGGATTGCCGCGGTGGAATTGATGGTCATCGAGGTGGAGACGGTTTCGAGAGGGATGCCGTCGAAGAGAGTTTGCATGTCTTCGAGGGAATCAATAGCTACGCCGACTTTGCCGACTTCTCCTAGGGCGAGAATGTGATCGGAATCCATGCCGATTTGCGTGGGGAGATCGAAAGCTACGGAAAGGCCTTTCACGCCTTGCGCGAGCAGATAGCGGTAACGTTGATTGGATTCGACGGCGCTGCCGAAGCCGGCGTATTGGCGGGTGGTCCACAGGCGGCCGCGATACATGGTGGGATAGACGCCGCGGGTGAAAGGGAATTGGCCGGGATAGCCGAGGTCACGCTCCGGGTCCCAACCGCGGAGATCATTTGCGGTGACCACGGCTTCGAGGGGCAGGCCGGAGGGAGAGGCGGCGCGGAGCTCTGTGGCGGCGGGGGATTTTTTAGTATCGCGTGTCATAGGGAGTGAATATGGAAAATAGAAAATGGCCCGCTGCGGCAGTTTGGTTTGACGCGACGTTTGAGAGTCGAGAACTGCTTGCCGGCTCACGCATAGGGACCGGAGCCCAGTGTTTAGTTATATCGCGGGATTTACGATTTTCCATTTTTCCTTTTCCGATTTCCGCTTTAACGCACGCGGCGGGCACGGCGGAACGACGTGATCGCGAAACAGATCATGGTGATTGCGTAAACGATGGTGAAGCCGAGCAGCCACGCGGCCGGGCGGGTGTGCCATTGTCGCCAGGCGGAGATGCCGCCGTAGAGCGCAAAGAGGGCGAAGATTGCGCCGGTGGTTTCGTGAAAGAGTTGGCGGGCGGCGCGCCACACTGCGCGCAGGGTGATTTTGGTGGAGCTCCAGAGAGTGGGGTAGAAGCCCTCGGCCATGGAACAATTCTAGTACAGATTGCGCGAAGGCGCGGGAGTGATTGCCCTTCGAAGCGGCACTGCCGCTTCTCAGGATGAATCGCGCTGCAGCGCGATTCACGAACGGCTGGGGGCCAGGTTTGGCGCGAGCAAACCAAAAGCTCCGATTCCCCGGTCGAGCTTCAGTGACCGATAAGAGCTGCCGGCTCAACCGGTGGAATGAAGTAAGGCCTAAATCCGTTTGGCCGAGCCGCCTGACTGTCATTTCTGACAATTCCTGCTCGATGCAACGTAGTGAAAAATAATGCTCGAGAAGAGATTCCCTTGCTCGATTCTTTTTGCGGATGCTGAGGCCACTCTTTACCTGATTCGGCGGCGCGCGCGATCCAATTCGGGGAGCAAAGTCAACAGGTGGCGGGAACGTCTGACAAGTCGTCATAACGGAGGAATAGATGGACATTTCTTGCATGACCCGCTCGAACAGTCTGAATAATTCTCGCATAAAGATAGCCCGTCCAAATGGTCATGCACGTCGGCTTTTCACGGCGCTCACAGTTGGATTGACATTCATGGCTATTCAGGGCTGCGGCGGGTCGCAGAAATCCGCCCCAGAGAGTCCAAGCGCGACAGTTCAAAGCCCCACCTCGACGGGCCAGACGCCCAGTGGCGCTCCGATTCCCAAGCTGACGCCGGTTTCCGGCAGCGTCGTAGGTATTGTGCTGGGAGGCGGTGCACCGATCGCTAATTCGACGGTGACCTTGTGGGCGGCCAGCACGGGCGAACCCAAGCAAGTGGGGCAAACAAAAACCAGCGCTGATGGTAGATTCGAGCTTCATTTGGGTGGCAGTCCCGACAAAGATACAAGTCTCTATCTCGTTGCCAAGGGCGGCCAGCCAACAGGCAGCGCAACCAAGGGAGACAACCCCGCAATCGCACTTCTTGCAGTCTTGGGCAGCACCACCCCGCCAATTGTCATAGTTAACGAAATGACGACGGTGGCATCGGTATGGACGAACAATCAATTCTTCGATGGGACTGCGCTTAGCGGTACCTCGCTCGGATTGCGCATCGCTGCGGGAAATGTACCCAACTTCGTTGACCTTGCGACGGGCGGCTACGGTGTGATGATTCAAGACGGATTCAACAGCACGCAAACGCCAACGATGGCGAATTTCGCCACACTCTCCAGTGCGCTGGCTGGCTGCGTCAACCGCGTGACCTCGGACGCCTGCAACAGCCTTTTCGGTGCGGCGACCGGACCGGAAGGCAAGGTGCCTTCCGATACGCTGGCTGCTGCCCATTCAATTGCTCGCAACCCCGGCTTCAAACCTGAACGAGTCTTCGCGTTGTTGGATGCATTTTATCCAGTGCCGCAGGGCAAACACCTTCGCGCTACTCCGTACATGCCTTATCTGAGCTTTGCGCCGGGCGCTTGGGTTCTGCCGCTGAAGTTCGCAGGGGGTGGTTACGCGGGTGGCGCCAAAGTGATGTTCGACAGCGAGGGCAATGCATGGAGCGGCGCTAATTTTATTGTCGGAGGCCAGGGGCATGATGCGTTGTGGGACGGCAACATGGCGAAATTCGCTCCGAATGGACAGCCCCTATCGCCGATGACCACCGGATTTACGGGCGGCGGTCTAATAGGTCCCGGGTTCGGAACGGCAATTGACGCCAATGATCGCATATGGATTACAAGCACTGCCGGCCAGACGATCTCGCTGTTCGACAAAACCGGCAAACCGCTTTCGCCACCGGAGGGCTATAACTTCGGCGGCAAACTGGGTGTCATGCAAGGCATCATCGTTACACCGAACGGCGATGTCTGGGCGCTCGACTTCGGCAAGGACAAGGTTATTTATATGCCGCAGGGCGACCCGAGTAAGGCGAAGTTCTACTGCGAGGCTCCTGCCGGCACCGCGAGCAAAGACGGCCCGTGCAAGTTGAACGGTCCGTTCCATCTGGCGATTGACCAGCAAGACCGGATTTGGATTACCAACGCCATCAGCGACACAGTCACGCGCTTTCCCGCGAGCGATCCGAGCAAGATCGAAATCTTCAAGGCTGGCGCCAGCGGTAAGGGCATGGCAATCGACAGCAAAGGCAACGCGTGGATCACCAATACAGCCGGTGATGCTCTGCCTCTCAGCGTCAAATTACATCTTCTTGAATTGAAGTTGTCGGGCAATTTACCGGATGTGGATCACGTCATGGTTGATTGGTTGGCCGCGCATCCCGGCCAGGGCAGCGTCACGATGATACGACCTGATGGCACCCAAGCGCCCGGTTCTCCATTCCACGGAGGTGGCAGTATCTGGGGAGCTTGGGCGGTGTCCATTGATGGCAACGACCATGTTTGGGTTTCCAACTTCGCGCCGGGCGGCGGCCTCACGGAGCTTTGTGGTGCTCGGACCGAGACCTGTCCTCCAGGCATGAAGACCGGCGATCCGATTTCCCCGAAAGGCACCGGATACAAAGGCGGTGGCATGCAGTTGGTGGTTGACGCTTCCATCGATCCGGCGGGCAACGTGTGGATGTCCAACAACTGGCAGGATTACAATTCGTGCTACGGCAAGCCCGACGAGGGAGTTTCGACCCGCTGCGGAGGCCAGGGAATGGTTGTGTTTTACGGCATGGCCAAGCCCGTCCGTGCACCGCAGATTGGCCCAGCGCGTCAACCTTAAAAAGTTGCCGTTGGCTATTGGCGGCGAGATTCCAGAAACTAGCTGAGCCTCGCTCTCAAGTTCCGGTTCGTCGTGCCAGTTCAACCGGTGGATGGTCTTGCAACGACCGGCTGAGCTGGCAGCGTTAGTCAGGCGTTAAAAGCGTTACTTGTGATGACACCTGTGGATGTTGAAAGCCCCTTTTTCGCAACAAGCTGGCTATGCTTCCCCTTGGCTTGCTTCAGACCGGGGATTTCAGGATTCGCTTCTTCTCAGACACCTAAATTGCAATCTCTTCGCCGTTCAAAGGATGAGTCTTTCTTCAGGGCTCATTCGTACTACCGATATGATAGGTAGCTTTCACATGACGTGGAAGGCGAGCGTGCGCGTGGACTTGGTCAGGGGTTGAGGCCACCCGTTGGTTCGAGGGGTTATCGCCAATCCGAAATTTGGCTGCGTAGCGCGCTCGCAACAAAATTCGCCCGAATGAGGTCAATGTGAAAAGAGAACGCCTAACCAAGATCGTCCTGGTGATCGTGGGGCTGATCGATCTCTCTCTGATTTATTTTCTATATATGGATCTGTGGCATTCCAGCTGGCTCTTGGAGCAGAAGAACGAGTGCGAGCCGATGTTTCTGAGCTTCTTTATTCCGGTGGGGGTCTTTCTACTGATGGCTGCAAGGAGGCCATCTGAGCATCGCTCGATGATTGCTCTAGTGGCTTGGTGGAACATCGCCCATGGCTCGGTGATGGCTATTCAAACCGTAGAGGCCCGGATGCACGGCGTCCACAGGGATTTTACCGATGTGGTCGTTTTCATTGTGATCGGAGGCATCTTGTTGGCGCTTCTGCCAGCAAAACGAGAGGCCGTGGCGTCGGGCGTTGCGTGAACGAGCGCAGAAACCGCGGAACTCCGGAGCTACGAATTCAAAGGCGAATTCGACGGCACCGAGCTATTGCGAGCTGCTACCCTTCGAAGCGGCACTGCCGCTTCTCAGGGTGAATCGCGCTGCAGCGCGATTCACGGACGGTTTACTCGTGGAGTTCATTGGGAGCACCTGGGCCTTGTTTCGTGGTGGCGGCGGACCTAGAATTGGGATAGAAGGGTGGTTTTAGGGGAGGTGATGCCCTTGCAACTCGACGATCGCATGAAGCAATTGCTGCGAGAGCTGGGACACGCCATTAATGATACGGTGTCGGACTCGAACCGGATCGCGGAAGCGATATCGGGGGTGCGGTCAGCAGGGTTCGACATTGTGCTGAAGCTGGACGCGACGGTTGGACTGGCGCGCAGGTCGGCGCAGGATGCAAAGATGACCACGCAGGACCGGCGTTTTCTGGAATCACTGCACATACGCGTAGATGATGAAATCATGGATGAAGAAGCGATCGAGCCGCGCGTGGAAATCACCGCGCAAGACATAAAATTTCTGAAGTCGTTGAAGATATCCTTCGATGAAGAACTGTAAATTCATTATTGGCGCGCTGTTTTGCGCGGTTGCGCTGCTGGCGGGAGCCGCGCCGTCCGCGCGAGCGCAGGTGGTGACCGAACCGGAGCGCACGCCAATTTCCACCGACGCCGGCACGCCGATTGTGGTGAAACAGAAGCCCGCGAAGGCCGTGTGGCTGAGAGCCGAAGTGATCCATGCTGACCGGAACATCTTGATCGTGCGCGAAGTGGGCAATGAAATGGCGATTCACACGTTCACGTTCTCCGACAGTGCCAAGGGCAAAATGGAGGAAGTGCAGGATGCCGGCGGATATCAGAGCGGAGATCACGTGAAGGTTTTGTGGATTCCAGGCAGCGGTGAAGCGTTGAGGATTAAGGGCAGGCCTTCCAAGCCGATTTGATTCCCCGTTTTGCGCCGTTATAGCTTTTCAGCAGATTCACACACGAGATGATTCGCCCTCCTGCAGTTGCTGGACGCTTCTACCCATCCGAACCGAAGGAACTTGCGCGACAGATTGCTGATTACGCGCCTGCACCGAGTGCGGCGCGAATTGTGGCGCGCGGGTGCGTGGTTCCGCATGCGGGGTACATGTATTCGGGGCATGTGGCGGGGGCGGTATTTTCTTTGCTGGACATTCCGGCGCGTTGCATCTTGCTGGGGCCGCGGCATTATCCGCGCGGCGAAGCGATGGCAATTTTGTCGCAGGGAAGCTGGCGGACCCCGTTGGGGGATGCGGTGATTGATGCGGAGCTGGCCGGGGAACTGATGCAGGCTTGCCCGCGATTGCGCGAAGACGCGGTGGCGCACGAACGCGAACATTCGCTCGAGGTGCAGATTCCTTTTTTGCAGCGGCTGGCTCCGGCGGATTTTCGGTTTGTGCCGGTGGTGCTGGGGGCGGATCGTTATGGGCTGCTGGAAGAGCTGGGGCACGCGGTGGCGAAAGTGGTGGCGGCGCAGAGCGAACGCGTGCTGGTGATTGCCAGCACGGACATGAATCATTACGAGAGCGATGAGTTGACGCGCGCGAAGGATGAGATGGCGATTGCGCAGATGATGCGGCTGGATCCGCGCGGATTGTACGATACGGTGCGCGGCGAGGGAATTACGATGTGCGGGTACGCGGCTACGACGGCGATGCTGGTGGCGATGCGGGAATTGGGAGCGGAGAAGGCGGAGTTGGTGCGGTATGCGACGTCGGGAGATATTACGGGGGAGCGGGATGAAGTGGTGGGGTATGCGGGGTTGATTGTAAGGTGAGCGAAGGAGAATTTTTGTAGCGGTCGTCGCGCAAAGCGGAACGGCCATCGATTGTCGGCGTGAGACCGATGGCGCACTGAAGTGCGCCGGTGCAAGGGCAAAACCGAAACAACGGTTGCCCGGTTCGATAAACCTGAAGCGGCCGCTACAGAGTCAACTTCAACAGCAAAAACGCCCGCCTAAAAAGAAAAAGCAGGCGGCCGCTACAAATTCAAAAGCAACGGCCGAGCCTCTGCACTCCGTATAGATTGAGCCGATGCAGCGCTGCCGTCGTTAGTTGACGTTGAGCGTGAAGGTGAAAGTGTGCGTGATGGTGCCGCTGGTGGCCGTCACGGTCATGACCTGGTTTTTGACCTGCGGCGTGCCCGGGTTCGTGGGTCCGGTGCTCCCGCCTCCACCACCACCGCACGCGGCAATCCCGAACAACAAAGTGAACATCAGCATGGCGGCGCCGAGATTCCAGCGGCGTCGGCGCGCCTGAATGGCCAACGCGAGGAACGCGGCGCACAGGACCAGGCCGCGAATCGCACCAGCTGTCGTGCGCCATCCGCCGAAGTCTATGTGGCGGCTTAGGGGAACGAGCGTGCTGGGAGCGACGGTCGAAACCATGATCGTTGAGGTGCCACCCGCAGCCACCGCAGTTGGAGTAAAACTGCAGGTGATCTCCAAAGACGCATTGGAGCAGCCGCTGAGATTGACTGAAGCAGTGAAACCGTTCAGCGCGCTCACCGTCACGACCGTGCTTGCTGACGATCCCGGAGCGCTGACGTTGACCGTGGGAGGCGCAAAAGAAATGTTGAAATCGGGCCCGGGCGTGACGTTTTCTGAAAGGGTAGCACCGGAACTTTCATAATCGGTGTCGCCTGAATAAGCCGCGGCAATCGCGACCGTGCCGGACGAGAGCGAAGTAGTCGTGACCTGCGCTTGGCCACCACTCAGGGTTACCGCGCTGCCAACATTGGTCCCGTTTGCGGTGAATTGTACGGTGCCCGTGGGACCGGGGCCACCGGCCTGAACCTGGGTTATGGCAGCGGTGAATGTGATGCTTTGTCCCTGCATGATTGTGGGGGCCGAAGCGGAGACTGTCGCGGAGGTGGCGATTTTGACGGGAAGCGAGCTCGGAGCGGAAACGGATGAAGCATAATTTGTGTCGCCGCTGTACTTCGCCGTAACGGTGTTCGCACCCAGGGTCAACGCGCTCGTCGTGAGAAAGACTTGAGCGTTGATTTGGCACGTGGCTGAATTTGTGGAACCTGCCAAGGTTTGGGGACTGCCGAGCTGCGTCGAACCGTCGAAGAACGTGATCGTTCCGGTCGGTGTGTTTCCGCAACTCGTGCCGCTCAGATTCGCGGACAGGGCTACGGGGCTACCCAAGGTCGAAAACCCACCGGCGTTAGAGTTATTGAGCACGGTTGTAACTTGAGCTTGGGTGATTGTGAAGGAAGCAGCGGTGGAGGTGCTGGCGTTGAAGCTGGGATCGCCGCTGTAGGCGCCGGTGATGGGATGAGTTCCAGCCGTGAAAGTAAAAGTAGGATTGGTGGGCAGGACGTTGCCTTGGCTGTTCAGCGTCAGCGCAGGGATTCCGGTGATTGCGGCGCCGTTGTCCTTGAAGGTGACAGTGCCGGTGGGGACGCCATTGCCGGAATTGCCGCTTACATCGGCGCGGAGATAGACTTTGGAACCGTACGGTCCTGTGGTGAACGGGAAAATATTGCCTTGAGAATCTTGCGTGATCAAGGAAACGGCGGTTTTGCTGCCTTCGGGTGTGACCGTGACGGAAACAGGAGGCTTGGAATCGCTGGCGGCGAAGGTGCCGTCACCTGGATAGTGGGCGGTGACGGTGTAGCTGCCGCCGGGAAGCACGTCCGTGGTGGAGTTCACCGAGCCGTTGGTCAAAGCAAAATCGGTGACGCCGGGGTCAATGGTAGTGGTGGAGAGCAGCGCAACGTTGCCCGTGGGTGTGCCAGTCGCCGGAGGCGTGGGCGTGACGCCGATCTGGACGGTCACGGCAGTGCCATGGACGATTGACGTAGTTGGATTGAGCGACAAAGTGGTGGCACTGGGCTTGAGCGCGGAGGTGATAGTGCTCCATTTATTGACGAGATTGGCGGCGTTGACCGAACCGAGGCCGGTGGTGAGGTCGTAACCGGCCGTCGAATTGTAACCAGTCAAAATGCCGATACCCGCGGGGCCAGCGGCGCCGCAATTAACCGGCGCCGCGACGGTATCATCGCAAGGCATGGCGTTGGTGCCAGTGGTGACGTCGTAAAAAATGCAGGTGCTGGCGGGCGTGCCGGACGAAGTGCAGCTTGCTCCGGACTGCGCGGCAAGTTTATAAAGAGTGTAGTTGGCGTTGCCCTGACGCGACGCGGTTTTCTGATTGACCAGCGCCATGATTCCCGCGAAGGACGGCGTGGACGCAGACGTGCCTCCCACGCCCAGGAAATCGAGATTCTGCGGATCTTGATCGCAGTAAACACCATTGGTTTGATCAGCCTCGCAAACGACGTAAAAGCTGCCGGTGTAAAATCCGCCAGAAGCGTAGAACGAGACATCGGGGATATCGCGTTTACCGTCGCTGGGCACTCCCGTACCGGTCTGCCAGGATGGCTTGGCGTAGCCTCCCGAGCAACTGCTGACATCCTGGCCGTCATTCGTAGTGCAGGCGCTTTTCCCGCCTGCGCCACCAACCGTGAATACGTTTAAATTCAGCAATTGCTGGTCATTGCAGTTTTGCAGTGCGTTGCTGGAGTAGCCGTAAAAGACCAGGGCTTGGCTGGTGCAACTATCATTCCAAGGAACCTCGGGGATGTAGCTCTTGGCGGATAGCTGTGTGGTGGGGTTGTTGGTGGTGCTCCAGTATGTCGTGGGGTTCGAGAGGTCATTGAAATCGGTGCCGCCGACGGAAACGTTGTAGGGCGTGGACGAAAAGCCGTTGACTCGGAGGCCGTATTCGGCGGGTGCGGGAGGATGATTGTCCTGGCTATCGCAACCGGCGGAGCCGGAATCACCGGACGAGACCATTGCAGTAATTCCCTGGGCGGCGGCCTGTTGCCAGACCGAGTTGTAGAACTGATTGCCGACGGTACCCAAGCCTAACTCGCAGATGCCGTAACTTTCGCTCATTACTGTTGCGACGTTGTGATCCACGGCGTACAGCGCGGAAAGATCCACTCCCAGCGTCGTGTTGGTGGCAGCTGAAGTTACGAATTTGATCGTGGCGCCTTTGGCGATTGCACCAGACCATTCCAGATCGAGATCCGATTCGGTTTCGTCGCCGGGGACGACGCCGGGATCCGGGCCATCCAGGATGACTACGGGATCGTTGGCTGGGAGACCAAAGAGACTGCGAAAATTCTCGATGTCCTTCATATCCACATCAGTCTCGCCAATGATCGCGATGGTCTGGCCGGCGCCGTCAATTACGGGAGCGGGGCTGCCATTCCAGAGCGGCAAGACGTTATAGATCGTCGCGAAATCGTAGGGGCCCAGACCATAGCAGCTTACTGGCTGATTCGATTGATTGGTGCCGCAGGTAAAGGTGAATTCGGGATTGACGGGCTTGGTTTCGCCGGTCGTTCTATTTTTCTTGAAGACGCCGGAAACCACGTGCATCGGTTTTCTGGGAAAATTGTGAAGGGTGTTGATTCCGGCGACGACGGGCGCTAGGGCGGCGGGGATCGAGGGGTCGGCCGAGTTGGCCCAGTGGTCTTCGAGGGCGCCTGTTTTTGAGGGGACTGAATATTTGTGGATGGCGGTGTGGAAGGCTTCCTGGACTTGGCCGGCGGTGCCAGAAAATTCGATTACGGTGCGGCCATTGGATATGGGAGCGACCTGAAATCCGTGGGATTGCAGCCAGGAGGTGATTTTCTCGACGTCCTGATCGGAGGGGCCGAACTGCTGGCCGAATTGTTGGGGCGTGAGCCACTGGTGGTAGTTCGGCGAGGACTGGTCCTGCTGCTGGTCGAGCAATAGTTCGAGTGCAGATTCTTGCTGCGGGCTGCGTTGCAGCACCAGGAGCATGCGGTTCATGGGCAGGCTAGAAGGAGCGGCGCCGCGATCGTATTTGGCACGCGCCAGATAATAGGTGTTGCCCTTGAGGATGGTGAGATTCGCTTCGTCCACGGCCTGAATGATGCGCGACGGAGCGGGCGCGGTTTGCGCGAACGCGTTGAAAGTGAAAAGCAGCGAAAAGAAAGCAAAAAGCAGAAGGATGCGCAGGACACGCGCGGGTTGGGGTCGCATGGTTTCGTTCACCTAAGTTTCCAATTTGGGACTGCGAGGACGGCACGGAGAATAAACGGAAGTTATAAGAAGTGTCAAGTTGTACCTACGGACAGCTTTCCTGTGGCGCAGGCACGAAACAGGGCAACGGGGCTGACGGCGCGCGGTCGTGGTGGAAGGTTAATGCATGGAACGGATGCGGGTGGCGAGGGAGCGGGCGCGGGAGCGGGCGATGTCCACGAATTTTTCGTCGGCGCCTAGCTGGTCGAGGGTGGGAAGCAGGCGTGCGGGCTCGGGGAGGAGTTTGTTGTTGTAGTCGCGTTCGATTTGCAGGAGCACGTCGTTGACGCCGAGGTGGTCGTAGCGCATGGTGCGGACGAGATCCGAAAGATCAGTGGTTTGGCGGGCGAGGCCTTCAAAGATGTTGACGAGCTGGGTGGCGCTATCATCGAGCGTGTAGTTGAAATCGGTTTCGTGTTTTTCCGCGCCGTTTTCGTAGAGCAGGGTTTTTGCGCCGAGGTTCGCGAGGCGGCGGTGGACTTCCAGATCCACATTTTGAAAATTGTTGAGTTTGGCGGCGAGCGCAAAGATGCGTTGCGCGAGCGGGGGGCTGACTTCGAATGGCTGGGGGTTCGGGTCATCATCGAGCTGGCGTATGTCGTAGGTGCCATTGCCGGCTTGATTGATTTTGATTTCGACGAATTCGGGGTAGCTGGTTTTGAAAACTTTGCGGAAAGTGATTTCGGCGGAGCTTTCCGCGGGCGTGTTGGTGAGGCTGGGGACACGGTGTGGCGCAGAGGAGCGCGCCGGGCCGGACGGCAATGCGGCGGATAGCTCCGCGGCGAAAACAGCGAGCAGAAATAGAAGCAGCGAAGTGCGCGCGAACACGCTGGCGCTGTGGCGTTGCAAGCAACGAATCATGAATTCTCGCGTCATGAAGTTTCGCATCAGAGCCCAGAGATGCGCGCCGTGCGGGTTTGGTTACGCAGATTGGTTTTCGCGTTGCCGGGCGCAGAGCCGGAATGGACTCTGGCGGGAATTGCGGTGATGGATGCGAGCAGGCGTTCGCGGGCGCGGAAGCTGTGCGCGTGGCAGAGAGCGACGGCGAGAGCGTCGGAGGCATCGGCCGGCTCGGGATATTCGGTCAAGCCCAGCGCGGAGGCGACCATCTGCTGCATCTGCTGTTTGGATGCGGCGCCGTAACCGGCGATGCTGGATTTCACTTCGCGCGGGGAATAACTGTGCGCGGGAATGGAGGCTTGGGCGGCGGCGAGCAGCACCACTCCACGAACTTCGGCAAGCTTCAACGCGGTGCGCATATTGAGCGCGGTGAATACGGCTTCGACGGCGACGGCGTCTGGCGCGAATTCCGCAACCAGTTGGGCAATCAGCTCGTGGATTTCGCGCAGGCGGGCGGCGAAGGTGGCGCGCGCGGGAAGCTTCAGGGCGCCGAAACGCAGCAGGCGCGGGGAGGAGCCGACGAATTCAACTACGCCATAGCCTGTGGCGCCGGCTACGGCAGGGTCAACGCCTAGAACGCAGAGGCGCGCGGTCTTCTTTGCGGAGTGCGCGATGGCCGTGGCGAGTGCTTGGCGAATCATCTGGGTCCGCACAAGTGTAGTGCGCGACGGTTGCGGTGTGTAGTGTTTTTTCGATCGCGTGCTTCGCGGACAGAACTAGCGGAATTGCGAAACGGCTTGCCACGGAGGCACAGAGCAAAGGAGGCGAAAAGAAAAGCGCTTACCGCCGAGACGCAGAGGGCGCAGAGAAAACCAAGGGCGGCCGGTGGTTTTTTGCCATACGCGGGGCGCCGCGCTTTCTGGGATTTAGCTGGCGACCGCAGCTTGCATTTCTTTTTCGTCTATGTCGAAGTTGGCGTAAACGTGCTGCACGTCGTCGTGATCTTCGAGGGTTTCGACCATGCGCATCATCTGCTGGGCTTGCGCGCCGCTGAGCTTGACGTAATTCTGGGGAACGAAGGCGATTTCGGCGGTGGCTGGGGTGACGCCTGCTGCCAGCAATGCTTCGCGCACTTTTTCGAATGCTTCGGGAGGCGTAGTGACTTCCCAGGCCGAACCGTCGTCGCGCAGATCTTCGGCGCCGGCGTCCAGCACGATGCCCATCATTTTTTCTTCGTCCGCGGCTTCCTTGGGGACGATGATGTCGCCCTTGCGGTGGAACATCCAGCCGACCGCGCCGTTTTCAGCCATGTTTCCGCCATTCTTGGAGAACATGTGGCGGACTTCGCTGACGATACGGTTGCGATTGTTGGTGACGACCTGCACCAGCACTCCGACGCCGCCGGGGCCGTAACCTTCAAAGGTGACTTCGTCGAGCGTTTCGCCCTCGAGCGTGCCGGTGCCGCGCTGGATGGCGCGCTCGATGTTGTCGTTGGGCATGTTTTCGCTCTTCGCGGAAAGGATGGCGGTGCGCAGGCGCGGGTTGGTGATGGGGTCGGCGCCGCCGGTGCGGGCCGCGATCGTTAGTTCGCGGATAATTTTGGTGAAAATTTTGCCACGCTTGGCGTCCGTAGCCGCCTTCTTATGCTTGATCGTGGCCCATTTAGAGTGTCCAGACATGGATAAACCTTCTTAGGGAGTATGGCAGGAGCAGCAGGCTAGCTCTTGCCGCGATAGTGTAGCAGCAGCGTAACATTCAGGCAAGAGAGGCTGGGTGCGGTAATGAGTCAGTTTCCGATCACGCGGCAAGTCAGGTGTTAGTCTGGTGATGCGCACGTAACAAACAGTCAGGCAACTCGCGAACAATATAGCACCGGAATGCCCCGAATACTCCGAGAAGGTGCAGGTACGCGCGCCGCGCGGATTCTAGCGGTTCCAGTTCAGCTTCTGCTTGCGACGCCCAAACGCATAGGCGCCCAGCGCCAAAAGTCCTGAACCGACAAGGTTCGCGATTCCAGGCTCCGGAACCGGTGCCGGATCACACTTTTTCGGTTTATCGCCACTGGGGACGCAACCGTTCTGGTTTCCCGGGTCAGCCTTAGCCAGCGGAGCCAGCAGCGCAATGCCCAAAAGTATTGCAAAACCAAATTTCTTCATTTTAGCCTATCCCTAGTTGGCGATGCCCTCTGGCGCACACCACCCTTGCAGGAAATCAGCAGTTTAGGCACCAAACTTCAGATGTGGGTGGAAGCGAAATTCAGCACTGATTCTAAACAGCATGCGAAACTTCCAGGTTTGAGGGGTTTTCACCGAACCAAAGTATTGCACATACTCGCGAAGGTAATTCCAAAAGGACCGAACCATCCGGGCAGCCGGTCGCCGTTGCTAGTTGATCTCGGTCACCGAGCGTGGGCCCACTGCGGTCTTCTGTCAAGACGACCAGACTTCTGCGCCGTCCGGCTTGAACAACGCCGGACGTGTGATGGAAGGAGTAATCACGCGGCCTGTGTCGCTCAACCGAGGCGCTTCCGGATAGATGTCGAAAACAAGAAGTATGACTACCTAATCGGGTTATCCATGGTAAATGCTGCGGTAATCTGAAACTGACTGCGAGGCGGGGCGGCGCGCTATAATTTCGCGGCGATGCGAAAAATCATTTGTGCGATTGCGGCGCTGATTGCCGCGGGGGTGCAGCCGTTACGGGCGCAGCAGAGTTCGTCTGCGACGACATCAGCTGCGCCTGCTGCCGGTGCGGCCGCTGCTGGGCCGGTCTATAGCAACATCACTTATGGTGTAGCGGGCGGCGAGACTTTGCTGCTTGATGTTTTCGAGCCTGCGAACAACACCGGCAAGCCTCCGCCCGCGATTGTGTTGGTACACGGCGGCGGATGGACCAATTTCGATAAGTCCACGATGCATCCGCTGGCGAGATTCCTGGCACTGGCAGGATTTGTTGCGGTGCCGGTGGATTACCGGCTTTTTCATGACGATGCTACGCGCTGGCCGGCGCAATTGGATGACGTGCAGCGCGCGGTGCGCTGGGTGCGTGCGAATTCCGCGAAATATAATGTTGATCCCGAGCACATCGGGGCTTATGGCCACTCGGCCGGCGCGCAAATCGCTACGCTACTGGGCATGATGGAGACGCGCGACAATTCCGATGCGTCGCTCGCGAAATATTCCAGCAAGGTGCAGGCGGTGGTGGATGCCAGCGGTCCCTCGGACTTGACCAAGGACGCGAATGATGACGCCACGCAATTCCTGAGCAGTTTTCTGGGCGCAGATTTCGCCACCCATCCGGAGGTGTGGCGCGATGCGTCGCCGGTTTTTCATGCCGCGAAATCGGATGCGCCGATTCTGATTATTCACGGCACACACGATGAGATGGTCCCGATCAGCCAAGCGCAAGAATTGAACGATGCGCTGACGAAGGCTGGCGCCACGGTGAAATTTTTGCAGCTGGACAGCGATCATATGTTCCATGAGCCGGGACCGCACCGGCAGCTCGCGCTGGAAACGCAGGCGTTCTTCGATCGTTACCTTGCTCCCGCGCGCTGATCGCCGGGATCTTTTCAGATTCGTGGCATTAGCGGCTAATGCTAAAGGCGCCCAGCTAAAGCTGGCCGCTACAAAGTTAAAAGCAGAATCCGTGGAGATTTGTACTCTGCTCCGAGGCAGTACTGCGACGAAAAATGACAGGTCTCGCGCGCATACCCGAGTGGGCGGGCGGCTACGGTGAAAAACTTGCCTGCACCAGGGAGAAATTCCCCGGAGGTTTCGAATGCGGCGGCAGGGGGACAATCGGGTTTTTGCTGTAAAGTTGGCGCGGAAAAATAAGTCGTGTGTTTCCGGGATGTTTGCTGATGACCGACAGAGCACAAATCCACAAGTGAAGCGAATTTGATGCGCGACTTGGCCGACGCAATGCTCTGCAGGGTTTCGCGCCATGCAATACACCACTGGGGACCCTGGGGGAACCACAATGTCTAACCTCTTTACAATCGCAGCAACCGCAGCAAGTACAGCAACCGAACAAGACGCGCAGGTGGAAAAGCGACTGTGGCAAGCGGTGGTCGTGAGCACCATTCAAGAATGGATTTCGGGACCTCTCCGCTACAAACGAATCGCCGAAGAATATTTGTTCCAGGACCGCTCCGATTTTCCGCAGGTTTGCCAGTCCGCCGGGCTGGATGTTGACAGATTACGGCAACAGTTGATGCGGCTGCGCGAGCACTCGAACCCGCTCGGCAGGATTGCTTAGGACCACTTCGAAGAGTTGACCAATCGCTTACGCAGGGCCGGTGCGTCGTCTCGCTGATGAGATCGGTGTGTGCCGGAGTTGCGGGCAACGCACAAATCTTGCGCATCCTGTAGTGCGACGCGGCCCTCAGAAGTTCAATCGTTTTTCGGATCTCAGCGAACGGATGGATAGATTTCGTCGTTTATCCAATAACTCGCCAAGACTATCGCGACGAGCGTTCCCAGCAACCAGACTGCCCAACGCCAGCGGCGCCAAATGGGGCCGATGGAGGAATGCTGCAAGGGAACGTCCACTATATACGCGGCGGAATAGCAAACATTTGCGAGCAGCGCAAGGCCCGCAAGCGGCGGTAGAGACGACCAGGCCAGCGCCGCGCGAAAATGCGGCCACGCCGCCGCGAACCAACCAACTGACACCGCCAGCAGCGCGCCGTTGTAGATAATACGGCGTGGTTCCCAGTATCGGGCGGCCTCGGCGAAGGAGGGCTGACACGGGGCGGGATGTGGTTCGCCGACGGGGTGGGATTGCATGGAACGAGGAGTATCCATATTCGTTATACCTCGCCTAGTAGGCGCAAGTGCTGACGCAAGGATGCCCGGCCCCTTCTTTCTGTCAAGTACTTTGTATTGCAAAGAGATAATTCGTGTTTTGCGTGCACGACTGACGCGGAAACCGGGCACGTGCTACCGCGATGCGAGAACCGGGGGCACAGCTCGCGACCAGGCTTCGATTCTTCGCATCCTTGACACTGGCACGCGCGCAGCCGTATGGTTTGGGCGACGACGTCGGAAATCCACGATTTTCATCTCGCCGAAAGATTTCCGATTCGGGAGGTGATCCATGCCATTAGACCTGATGACCCTTCGATTGGTGGAAAGGCCGGTAACGCGGGAAGAGGGCTTGCGCATTTTGGAACGCGACCATTACCGCTGCCAGTATTGCGGATTGGATGGAGCGGCCAGTTTCGAGAACGCTTTGGCGATGTCGGTGGATTTTGTGATTCCGCGGGCGCGCAGGGGCAAGAAGGATGAACGCAACCTGGTGGCTTGCTGCCGTTCGTGCAATATGATCAAGGGGCGGCGCGTCTATCGCAGCTTTGACGAGGCTAAGACCTACGTGCTCGCGCAGCGCGAGAAACTTCGCAAGGCGTGGGAAACGAGGAAGGCCGCGCCTGCCGTGGCCGTTTCTCCTTCCACAAAGGCGCAAAAGCCGTCTGCGCCGGAAGCATCGAAGGCCGCGGCTGCTTCGGTGATCAACAGCTCGCCGCTATCCATTCGCAACAGATAATTGTGCGAGCGTCGCGAATCGATTTCTAATTTTTCTAATAGCGCCAGGACGTGAGGTCCGCCCCGGCGGGCGCGGTTTTCTGGATGCGTTCGAGAATTATTGGCAGATACATAGTGTTGTAGTGCAGGCGCGAAAGATAATTGGGCAGGTTGGGATCGCCGTTCCAGCAATGTTCGGCGCGATCTCCGTATTTCACTTCACCGCCGTAGGGCGGGTTTTTCGTGGCGTTCAAGACGTCTTCCAGGTAGTACACCGCATCGTTCAGGAAATAAGTGTCGGCGCTGCCGACGTACACGTGAATCTTGCCTTCGAGCATTGGTCCTAGCGACGCCCAATTTTTCTGCAGGATCGCGCTCAGGTCGTAGTGTTCTTTCCAGTAGGCGGCTGTCGCAGGATCTATTTCGCCGGTTTCCTTGTTGAAAATTGTTTGTGGGTAGCCATCTTTTCCCACCGGACCGTACACGGCTTGCCAGATATCGAATTGCTCGCCGGAACGGCCGTGCGAACCTAGCGCGAGTTCGTACTGGTTGATCTGTTTCGTGGTGGTAAGCGTGCGCCCGAGATAATCGCGTTCGCCGGGCTGTTCGACGCGCATGTGCGGGCCATCAATGAAGAACATATTTTTGTCGGAATACAAATTGATGTTGGTGAAGGCGCGGAAATCCACCGGATCGGGGCAGGCGACGAACGCGCCGTTGTAATGATCCGGATAGAAAATCTGTACGGCAAGCGATTCCCATCCGCCGGTGGAACCGCCATAAACGAAGCGGGCCCAGCCTTGGCCAATCGCGCGGAATTTCTTTTCAATCGCGGGGATCAGTTCGGTCTCGATGGCGTCGCCGTAGGGGCCCAGGTTCGCGGAATTCACGGCGTAGGAATCGTCGTAATAAGGATTGGCGTGATTGATCTGCGCGACTAAGAAGCGCGGAAATTTCGGCGCGATCCATTGCTGATAGAACTTGTAGGCCTCTTCCTGCTGAATTCTGTTGTAGCCGGCGATGTGGAAACGTTCGCTGTAATCGGGTTTCAGGTCCGGATCGGGAGGAGTGGTGCGGAAGCCGTGGAAATCGTCATTGAAATGATCTTCGAAAATCGTCAGCGGAAAATGCGCGTTGGGGTGGGCGTCGAATCCTTCGGGGACCAGGACGTTCGCGCTGAGGAACATCGGGCGGCCCCAGAATTTCGTGAGTAGCGTGCTCTGGATTTTGATGTGACGGATGTAGGGCGTGTCTGGCGGATCAGGGATCGGCGGGATGACCTGATCGAGGACGATGGAGACGGGATCGCCGCCGGCGTGCAGAGAGATTTTTCGCGGCGTGGAATAGAGGTTGCCGGGGGCGAACTGCCAGTGCTGGCCTTCGCCGCGGTCCATGGGAAGTTTTACCGTCGTGCCATCGGCGCGATGGAAGGTTTCGTATTCGTTCAGCACGACTTGGACGAAATAGTCACCCGCGGGGACGTCGTGGAGGTAGCGGACGGGGTAGCCGAAGGCAGCGTCGTCGAACGTGACGGATTGGCCGGGCTTTACGGCGTCCACATCGAGGCCGAAAATCATTTGGGTGCGCACGGAATTGCTGATTTGCAGGCGCGGTTCGGCGGAGGGATCGGTGGAGAGGATTAGAAGCAGGCGGCCGTCGAGCGGCTTGGCGCTCTGTTGATTCGTGAAGGAGACTGCGAAGCGGTACGACGGAGGTTGCTGCGCGCGAAGCGTGGCCGCCGTTAGAGCGAACATCAAAATTCCCTGCAGCAGGGCGCGGCGACGGCTTCGCGATTTCATGGTCTCTCCCGATTTCAGGCTGAATTCGCCGCGGGGATTCTACATCAATCGGCGGGCGCTGCCGAGGGTGGTGCAGGTGAGCGTTCGGTTTCGCAACCGGCCGTCCCAGAATCGGGCAGCTGGATGTGGGGATGAGGCGCGCGATTTCAGTAAGGGCTTTGGCTACAGAGGGTTTCACCCGGGCGGAATCGGCACAGGAATTGCAGCGCGGCAGGGGTGTAGGCCATCTACAGCCAGGGTGTAGATGCTCTACACCCGAGGGGAAACATGAAACAGCGGTACCAGAACCGGATTGAACTGCTGCAGGGGACGCTGGATTTGCTGATTTTGCAGACGTTGCGCTGGGGAGCGCAGCACGGGTACGGGATCGCGCTGGCGATTCGCGCGAACTCCGGCGACATATTGCAGGTGGATACGGGCTCGCTGTATCCGGCACTGCACCGGCTGGAGCGGCAGAAATTGATCGCAGCGGAGTGGAAGACTTCGGAGAACAACCAGCGCGTGCGGGTGTACCGGCTGAGCGCGGCGGGGAAGAAGAAGCTGGCGTCGGAGCGGTCGCGCTGGGCGCAGATTTCGCAGGCGATCGCGGGGATTCTGGGGCCTGCGGGCGAGGAGAGCGAGGCATGAAATTTCCTTGGGGCGGGCGCGAGCGGCGCAAGCAGGAATTGAATGAAGAAATCGCCAGCCATTTGCGGATGGCCGCGCGGGATCGCGAGGCGCGCGGCGAATCTGCGGCGCAGGCCGGCGAAGCAGCGCGCCGTGAGCTGGGCAACGCCGGGATGATTCAGGATGTGACACACGATCAGTGGGCGTGGACCTGGATGGAAGATCTGCTGCAGGATTTGCGCTATGCGGCGCGCACGCTGCGAAAAAATCCAGGGTTCACGATGATTGCGGCCCTGACTCTGGCGCTGGGCATTGGCGCGAATACCGCGATTTTCAGCCTGGTGAATGGTGTGCTGCTGCGGCCGTTGCCATATGCGCAGCCTCAGCAGTTGGTGGGAACGACGACCTACTATCCCAAAGGCCCGTTGGTGGTGATGCGCCAGCAAAGCCACACGATGCAGTTGGTGGGAGCTTCGGATAACAAGGAATTCAATTTGACTGGATCGGGCGATCCGGTGCGGCTGATCGGAAATTCGGTATCCGCGGATTTTTTTTCCATGCTGGGCGCGCAGCCCGCGATGGGCAGAACTTTCCACGACGGAGAGGACCAGCCGGACAAGGATCACGTGGTGATCTTGAGCCGCGCGTTGTGGGAGCAGCGGTTTCAGGCGGATCCGAATATTGTTGGGCGATGGATCACGCTGGAAGGGGAAGACCGCGAGATCGTGGGCGTGATGCCGGCAAATTTTCTTTTCCCATCGCCGAAGACGCAATTGTGGGTTCCGCTGCATCTGGATCCACGGGACATCGGAAATTATTGGGGCGACAGTTATATGGCGCTCATCGGGCGGCTGCGTCCGGGCGCGGCACTGGAGCAGGCGTGCGCCGAATTGAAAACGATGCGGCCAATGGTGCTGGCAGCATACGCGTGGCCGATGCCCGCCAATTCGTTTGTGAACGCGAGCATCGTTTCGCTGGAAGAAGCGATTGTCGGTGATGCGCGGGGAAAACTGCTGATTCTGCTCGGAGCGGTGAGTTTATTGCTGCTGATTGCTTGCGCGAATGTGGCGAATCTGCTGCTGGCGCGCGCCACGACGCGAGAGAGGGAAGTTGCGGTGCGCGTGGCGCTGGGAGCGAGCCGCTGGCGGATTTTGCGGCAGCTGATAACGGAGAGCGTGCTGCTTTCGCTGCTGGGAGGCGCGTTGGGAATCGCCGCGGCGATGGGTGGGCTCTCCATTCTGAAAGCGTCGCTTCCGCCGGACACGCCGCGGCTCGCGGATGTGGCGTTGGACGGGCAAGTGTTGGCATTCACGGCAGTGCTGGCGATTTTAACCGGCGTCATTTTTGGATTAGTTCCGGCGCTGGGCGCTTCGAAGGTGGACTTGACGGCGACGTTGAAATCCGGCGGACAGCGCAGCGCGACGGGCGGAAATCATCGCGCGAGCAAACTGTTGGTGGTGGGCGAGGTGGCGGTTTCGATGATTCTGGTGGTCGCGGCTGGATTGCTGGTGAAGAGTTTGTGGATACTTTCGGGCACGAGTCCGGGATTTCGCGCGGAGCGCGTGGTGACGGCGCGAATTACTCCGAATGAAATGTTCTGCGCGGTCCCGGGGCGCTGCCTGGCTTTCTACGATGAATTGTTGAATCGCACGCGCGCGCTGCCGGGCGTGAAGAATGTCGCGGCGGTGAACGGCTTGCCGCTAGGCGGCGGCGCGGAAATATTTCCGGGCGTGGTTGAAGCTCACCCAACGCCGGACGGCGCGAAAGTCCCGATGTTCTGGGAAAAGATTGTGACGCCTGATTATCTGAAGATTATGAATATTCCGGTGCTGCGCGGGCGCGGGTTCACCGAAGCGGCTTCCGGAGCGGGCGCGCAGGCGGTGGTGATCGTGAGCAAGAGCACCGCGGAGCATTTCTGGCCCGGGCAGGATGCGGTGGGCGAGCATTTCCGTCCGAAGTGGGAGAAAGAATGGCGGACGGTGGTGGGTGTAGTGGGCGACGTGCGGGAATTCACAATCACGCAGAATTCGGCGGACTGGATTGATGGCGTCATCTATACGCCGTACGGGCCGCATGCAATTCGCGGAAGTGGCGCGGACCAGCCACCTGCGGAGATGACGCTGGTGATCGAAACTGCCGGAGAGCAGGTGCAAATCGCGGGCGAGTTGAAGAATACCGTCGCGAGTTTGAATCACGATGTGCCGGTGAGCCAGATCGGGCCGCTGACGAATTGGGTGGCGGAGGCGATGGCGGAACCGCGCTCCACTTCCGCGCTGTTCGCGGTGTTTGCGGCGCTGGCGCTGTTGCTTGGCGCGGTGGGAATTTACGGCGTCGTTTCGTATTCCGTCGCGCAGCGTACACGGGAGATTGGTATTCGCATGGCGCTGGGGGCGCGGCGGCAGGAAGTGCTGCTGCTGGTGGTGGGGCAGGGCGCGAAGCTGGCGCTCGCTGGCGTGGCGATTGGAATTGCCGGCGGGCTGATGCTGACGCGGCTGATGAGTGGATTATTGTACGGGGTGCATGCGACGGATCCGCTGACGTACAGCGCGGTGGCGATTTTGCTGATGTTGGTCGCGCTGACCGCTTGTTTTTTGCCGGCGCGGCGGGCGATGCGCGTGGATCCGATGGTGGCCTTGCGGTATGAATGACCACGACGATACGGCGGGCTCCGGCGAGAACGCGGGCGAGGAAAACTACGCATGAAATTTCCTTGGGGCGGGCGCGAGCGACGCAAGCAGGAATTGAATGAAGAAATCGCCAGCCATTTGCAAATGGCCGCGCGGGATCGCGAGGCGCGCGGCGAATCGCAAGCAGGCGCGGACGCAGCGGCGAGGCGCGAGTTGGGCAACGCGGGAGTGATTCAGGACGTGACGCGCGACCAGTGGGCGTGGACCTGGCTGGAAAATCTGCTGCAGGACTTGCGTTATGGCGTGCGCACGCTGCGTAAGTCGCCCGGCTTCGCTGCAGTGGCGATTTTGACGCTGGCGCTGGGCATCGGGGTGAATACCGCGCTGTTTTCCGTGGTCAACGGCGTGCTTTTGAATCCTTTGCCTTACGCGCAGCCGAATCAGCTTGTGGAACTGTGGTGGGACCGCACGCCGGGGCAGCACAGCGCGGTGCCATATCTGAATTTTCTTGATTGGCAGAGACAGAGCACGGCGTTTTCGGCGGTGGGCGCGTACTTGCAGGACAACATGATTGTGACCGGCGCGGGCGAGCCCGAACGCGTGGACGGCGTAAGGATATCCGCTAACTTTTTTGATGTGCTTGGCGTGAAACCGTTGCTTGGGCGATCGTTCCGTCCGGAGGAGGATCAAGTCGGCGCCGGGCCCGTTGTTTTGATCGGCGATGGAGTGTGGAATCGCAAGTTTGGTGCTGCGCCCGATGCTCTGGGGAAAAGCATCACGGTGGATGGCACGAGCTACAGGATTGTGGGCGTTGTGCCGGAAAAATCGCCGATTTACACCACGGCGGATGTGTTCACACCACTGGGCCAATTTAACCAGGAGCCATTTCGCGACCGGCGCGCGAGCGTGGGGACGGTGGGAGTCGCCAGAATGAAACCTGGTGTGACGCTGGCGCAGGCGCGTGCGGACATGGATTCGGTGGGGCGAAATCTTGCTGCCGAATATCCGGACGCGAATAAAGGCACCAGCATCTTCGTGAACCCGTTGCAGGAGGACATGACCGGTGACATCGCGCCGATGCTCTATATGTTGCTGGGGGCGGTGGGATTCGTGCTGCTGATTGCGTGCGCGAATGTAGCCAATCTACTGCTGGCGCGCTCGGCTGCGCGTTCGCGGGAATTTGCGATTCGCGTGGCGCTGGGCGCGACGCGGCGGCGAATTATGCGGCAGTTACTCACGGAAAGCATTGTGCTCGCCGCTGCCGGAGGGGTGCTGGGTCTGTTGTTTGCGGCGTGGGCCATGAAAGCGGCGCTTGCGGTGATTCCCGAGGGTGTGCCGCGTACCAACGAAATCGGGATTGATGGCCGGGTACTTTTCTTTGCGCTGGCCATTTCGATACTGGTGGGCATCATTTTTGGAGTAGCGCCGGCGCTGAAAGCTTCGCAGCCTGATTTGCAGCGGAGCCTGAAAGAAGGCGGGCGCGGTTCGAGCGGAACGCGGGCGCGCGCGCAAAATATTTTTGTGGCGGTGGAAATTGCGTTGGCCGTGGCGCTGCTGGCGGGCGCGGGATTGATGGTGCGCAGCCTGGTGGGGCTGGCGAATGTGAATCCGGGGTTTGATTCGCAACATGTGATGGAGTTTGGCGTGTCGCCCTCGGCTGCGCGCATCAGTACCCCGGCGCACATCCGCCAGACCTATCGCGAAATCACCGCGCGATTTGAGGCTGTTCCGGGCGTGTCCGCCGCGTCGCCATTGGAGGGCGCGCTGCCATTGACCGGCGATTCGCTGGTGGGATTCTGGATCACGGGGCAGCCGAAACCTTCTTCGGCGAAGGAAATGACGCGCGCACAGTGGTACGCGGTTGCGCCCGATTATCTGAAAGTGATGGGGATTCCGGTGCGGCGTGGAAGATTTCTGAGCGCGCAGGATACGGAGACGACGCCATTCGTCGTGGTAATTGATGATGGGTTCGCGCGTGCATATTTTCCCGGTGAAAATCCGATCGGGAAGCGGCTCAATATTTCGATTATTGATGTCGAGGGCGCGGAGATTGTCGGCGTGGTGGGACACGTGAAACATGCGGGCTTGGGCGCGACGGGGATTCTGGACCAGCGCGGGCAGCTTTATTTTGCGATATCGCAACTGCCGGATCGCGTGCTGCCGCTGGTGGGCCGCGCGTGCACGTTCGTGGTGCGCGCTGGGGGAACGCCGCAGGCCGTGAGGGAATCGCTGCGCGCGGCGTCGCTGAAGTTCGATAGCAAGCAGGTGCTGTACGAATTCCAGCCGATGGCGAAAGTTGTTTCCGACTCGATTGCGGCGCAACGGTTCACGATGATTCTTCTGGGCGTTTTTGCCGTGCTGGCGCTGGTGCTGTCCGCGGTGGGAATATTCGGCGTGATTTCCTACGTCACCGGCCAGCGCACGCAGGAGATTGGCATTCGCGTGGCGATGGGGGCGCAGCGCGGCGACGTGCTGCGTCTGGTGCTGGGGCAGGGAATGCGTGTGGCGCTGCTGGGCTTGGCGATCGGATTGGCCGCGGCGCTCGGGCTAACGCGTCTTATCGCCAGCCAGCTTTACGGAGTGAGCGCGAGCGATCCGCTCACGTTCGCGGGCGTAGCAGCGGTGCTTACCTTGGTTGCGCTGGCGGCGTGCTACATTCCGGCGCGGTGGGCGATGCGCGTGGATCCGATGGTGGCATTGCGCAACGAATGATCAGTAGCGCCGGCTAGTGCGCGAGCGCTCCAGAATCAAACACGATTTTCCCTCCCACGATGGTCAACACCGACTCTGTTTTAGGCAAATCCGCCGTGGGAACTTGGAAAATGTTTTGCGAAAGCACGGCCAGGTCGGCGAGCTTGCCTGTCTCGAGGCTGCCTTTGTCCTTCTCGGCGAATTCGGCGTAGGCGGAAGTCAACGTGTAGGCGGTGACAGCCTGCTCGCGGGTGATCGCTTCGGTTGGGCGCCCCGGATCTATGGTCGCGAGCATGATATTAAGGTACGGATTCAGCGGCCCATCCGAGCCGAGCGCCACCGGAATGCCCGTGGCAAGCAGCGTGCCGAACGGCTGGACTTCTTTGTAGGTCACCGGGGTAGGACCGAAGAGCAGTCCGGCGTTAAAATGGGTGGGATTCTGCACCACGACGATGCCGAACTCCTTCGCGCGAGGAATCAAATCCGGGAATAGGCCATCGCCATGCTCGAAGCGCACGCGTTTGCCGTCCCACACCTTTTTCCCGCCGGTGGCCTGCATCGCGTTGAGCATCGCTGCCGCCGAAAGGTAGCCGCTGACGTGAAACATCATCTGATCGCCATCTGCGAGAGACTCTCGCAGCATCGCGTCCATCTCTTTTTCGGAGAAAGTGAGCGGGAGATGGCGAGCGCCGTAGTCGAGGGTCTCCCCGGCGGGCACGGACGGGACATCGCGCGGCGTGAAAGTGTTTTCGAGCGGCACGCCATCCAGCATCCATTTCGTGCCACTGACGGTGATCAGCGGGCTCGGGTGGCGCGCAACCGAGCGACCCTCGAGCGTGTCGCGTCCGGCGGGCGTGGTCCCGGGCATGCGCATGATGCGAACGCGGATGGGCGTCGGCGTGGCTTCGAAGAGTTTCACAGCGCGGTCTGGCGGAAGCGCGTCGGACATATCCTGCAGCGACGTGATGCCGAACTTCACGCATTGCGCGAAGAAGTCGCGTAATTGCGCGGTGGCTTCCGCGTCGCTGGGCATCCGCGCGAGCTTGCGGCTTAGTTGCAGCACTGCGTATTCGCGGAGGACTCCAGTGGACTTGCCGTCCGCGGAGCGTTCGTACCGCCCGCCCATGGGATCGGGCTGATCGTCGTCGCGAATGCCGGCCTGCGTTAGCGCCAGGCTATTCAGAATCGCGGCGTGGCCGGTGAGCGTGGTAAGGATCACTGGATTTTCGGGTGCGACTTGATCGAGCGCGATGCGCGCGACGGATGTGTCGTGAAAAATAATCGGGCCGATATCCGCGAGAATGAATGTCCCCTTCGGCGTCTTGGCGGCGGCCGTTGCGACCGCATCTTTCAATTGGCGCCACGTTGGGTCGATCGTATTCAAACTCAGGTGCACCGCGTGTGGCGGATCGAGATCAATGTGGTCGTGGGCGTCATTGATTCCGGGAATCACCGTGCGCCCGCCAAGATCAATCTGCCGCGTGTGTGGCCCGGCGAGCGCTTTGATTTTCGCGGAATCGCCTGTGGCGAGGATGCGCTCGCCGCTGATCGCCAGAGCTTGGACGTAAGGTTGCGCCGAGTTGCTGGTGAATATTTGCCCATTCAAAAGAATTAAGTCGGGGGGCTGCTGCTGGGCGGCCGAATGCGCGGCAAGAAGACTTGATACGAGGAACAGGAGCGAAATTCCAGCTAGCGTTTTTGTGCGTGTCACGAGAATGTCCTCCGGTTGGCGGCATCATACTTGAAATATCCGAAAACACCGCTCGCGACGCAGCAGGCGTGTTTCGTTAAATTTTCCACAGCGTCGGCTTGTGCGAGAATGTTATTGTGACTCGGGCGCGATGGTGGCGCGCTGAATTTCATGCCTGACACGATCAAAGTCGTTCTCGAATTCGCCTTGCTGGCGATAACCTCCGTGTTTTTTCTGGTGGATCCGTTCGCTGTGATTCCTTTGTTTCTGGCGGTTACCGCAGATTCTACGCCATCGGAACGGCGGGGCGTGGCGCGGCGTTCGGCATTTACTTGCGCGATCGTGCTGTGTTCGTTTGCGCTGGCGGGCAGCCTGATTTTCAAGATGTTTGGCATCACGCTGCCGGCTTTCAAGATCGCCGGCGGGATTATTCTGATGGGGATTGGGCTGGACATGCTGCAGGCCAAGCAGTCCGGCACGAAAGCGACGGCCGAAGAGCAGCAGGAAGGCGCGGAAAAACAGGATGCCAGCATTATTCCGCTGGGAATGCCGATGCTGGCGGGCCCGGGCGCGATTTCCACGGTGATGGTGCTGGTGGGCGAATCCCATTCGGTATGGCAGCACGCGATTATTTACGCAACGATTCTGCTGACGTCATTCATTTCTTTCATGATCCTGGCGGGCGCGGACGGTGTGCGGAAATATCTGGGCGAAACCGGGATACGCATTCTGATGCGCTTAATGGGATTGCTGCTGGTGGCGTTGGCGGTGCAGTTCATCGTGAACGGCCTGACGGATTTTGGATTGCTGAAGCCGCTCACGACGCCTTACTAAACCGGCGACTTCGGAAATACGTTGGCCGATCGGCTTCGGTGCAATTGTGCGCGCTTGCACGTAGTAAACAAGACTTGATACGATGCACGTAGACGGTCCGCCATACCCAATGGCAGCTACTGTATTTTTTGTGCCTTGTTGGGAGGCGACCGATGACGAAGGAACTGCAGGAACTGCTGGATGCCGCCAAAAATGTTGAACCGTCCACCGAACAAAAGGAAGAGCAGCGACGAAGCTTTGTATACGGGAATACAAACATCGAAAACCCCCGGATCACACGCGAGATGGTGAATAAGGAAGCAGAGGCGTTGAAGAACAAGTAGTCCGCTATGGACTCTGAGGACCGGCACAGCAAAGCGCTTGAACCTGAACTAATCGCTGACCCTGAACTGAAGGCGCAGCAGGAAGTCAAAAACGGCTTCCGGCAGTTCGACAGCGTAATCGAACAGGTTGAATATTGGCGCCAGCCTGAACGAGTCTTCAAGTTACGACCTTCCGCGATCGTCGCACTCAACCGCACAGCACTTGAGGGTCTAACTGCGTTTGCCGGCATATACCGTCCTACCGGAATTGAAATCAAGGGCAGCAGGCACCAACCACCCTCTGCGCATCTGGTTCCGGAACTGGTTGAAGACCTGTGTGAGTATGTGAATTCCAACTGGTCGCGTTCGCCGTTACACCTGGCGTCATACATCTTGTGGAGGTTGAATTGGATTCATCCGTTTGTTGACGGCAATGGCCGAACGTCGCGTGCTGTTTCTTTTTTAGTGCTATGCATCAGGCTTGGGTATCTGTTGCCGGGCTCTCCCACGATACCCGACCAAATATCGCGGAACAAGAATCCATACTACGCGGCGCTTGAATCGGCCGATGAAGCTTTCTTGAAATCGAACGAAATTGAAGTGAGCGACATGGAAGCTCTTTTGGGTACCTTGCTTGCCACTCAATTAGCTTCCGTTATTCATGACGCTCGAGCCAGCCAACCCCGCGCACCGGAGTCGAACGCGGAGTCTGGCTCTGCGCCATCTAAGGATGGGGCTTAACATTCAAAGGGAGTGGTTTTTCCGGCGTTACGGCGTTGACGCGAATGTGTCGCAGGCATCCACACGGCCAGTCGACAGGCCTTGCTTGAACCACTTCACGCGCTGCGCGGAAGTGCCGTGCGTGAACTTTTCGGGCATCACGTCGCCGGTGGTCATTTTTTGGATGTGATCGTCGCCCACGGCCGCGGCGGCATGCAGGCCGGATTCCACGTCGCCTTCTTCCAGGATATTTCGCTGCTCGGTGGAATTGCCCCAGACGCCCGCGTAGCAGTCCGCTTGCAATTCCAGACGCACCGAGAGGTCATTGGCCTGCTGCGGATTGCGCTGCTGCGCCGCGCGGACTTTGCTCTCGGTGCCGAGAATCTTCTGCACGTGATGGCCGAGTTCGTGCGCGATCACGTAGGCTTGCGCGAATTCACCGGAAGCGCCGAAGCGATTTTTCAGCTCGTCAAAGAACCCCAGATCGAGGTAGACCTTTTCGTCGCTGGGGCAGTAGAAGGGGCCGGTGGCAGTTTGCGCGAGGCCGCAGGCGGAATCCAAATCGTCGCGAAATAGAACCAGCTTGGCGTGACGGTATTGCGGGACGAGCTTGGGCCAGGTGCTCTGCACGTCATCGAGAACGAAGGATACGAATTGAACTTCTTTTTGCTCGGCGGCGTCACGCGCGAGATCGGGTGGACGCGCGACGGAGGCGGACGGGTCTGCGGCGCCCGAATTGAGGAAGGGCGAAATCAAGTCGCGCTTGAAAATGAAACTTAGCACCAACAGGATGAGCAGGCCCCCGATGCCGATGTGGATACCGCCGGGGAATCCTCCACCACCGCCGCCGCTGGAATTGCGGTCATCTTCGATGTCGCCGCTGGTACCACCGGGTGTCCAACGCATGTGAGGGCCTCATGGACCGCGAAACGAAAGTTGGTCGAGCGCGCCGAAAATATAAAGCCGCGATTAGCGGCGGACAGGCTGGGTTTCGCAAGGATATCACACATGCTTATCGGGAACTTTTTCGTGGATGCGGCGAGCCGTGCGGTGTCGATGTCACTCAAGGGACGGGCACGACATGCCGTGCCCCTACGATAAACCCCGGTTAGTATTCTTCATCTTCGGTTTTCTTCAGGCGGGTCATTTTGAATGCGACGCGAAAATCGCGGGAGCGGGCTTCGGCGAGGATGGCGCGGCGCGTTTCGATGGGCAGTTCAGATGGGCCGAAGACGCCGGCCATGTCGCGCGGAAAATGCCGTATGAAGATGGCGGCAAGATGTGCTGTGGCGTAAGCGATGGGCGTCGAGATCAAGCCGCGCTGCCGAATCTGGAATAGCGTGGGGAAACTCGCGTCGTAGCGCAACAGCAGCGGTTGGTCGTCCTTCACTCCTCGCACGAGCACGGCCGCCGCGAAGCGCGCATTTTCCAGCGTGCCTTTCCGAATCATCCCAGCGACGCCCTTGGGCGTTAGAGTTTTTGGGAAGCGTTTGCGGGAGATTCCCTGCGACCGATGGAGACGTCCCTGCCGATACCAGCGGTACAAGCGATCGAAATCGTTGCCGCCGATTTTGGCGTCCATATCGAGCATGGGAACCACATAGGGCAGCATGCAAACTTCGTCCTGCGCTGCCAAGTACACGGTGGTTTCGCCGATGGGCGGCGGAAAACGAAATTTTTCGCGGTCGGCGAAGCGCTTCGCAAGGGAAAAGCGTCCGTGGCGATATACGCGCGGGCTGGAAATAGCTTCGTCGTACATTACTTCCGGCGACCAGGTGGAAACCGGATCTTTGCTCTCGGTGCTCTCGTACAGGCGGATTTGCACGGATTCCACTGCGTCCAGAAGTTCCGAGCCGCGCTTCGCGAGAAGATTGGTGAGGCCTGGAGCCGCGCCGGTGCAGATCACCGCCGCGCGATTTTTCGCTTCGAAGCGTTTCTGGAAGCGAAACTGTTCCGGCTTGAACGGATTGCGATTGAGGTGCGAATTCAAATCGAGGTAGTGCACCCCCAGACGCAGCGCCGCACGCAGAATAATTTCGTTGAAGACGGCGGGGGAAGCATTGACGAGCAGATTGCAGCCGCGAGCGGCGCGCACGATGGACCATAGATTGCGCGCGTTGGCTTCTTTTACTTCAATCGCGCTCTTCCTGCCGAGAAATTTTCGCGCGCGGTCCGGGTCGCGATCGCCGCACCAGACCGTGTGTCCCTGGCGCACGAGCAATTGAGCGAGCAAGGAGCCGGCGCCACCCACTCCCAGTACGAAGATGCGCATCGGTTCGCAACTTTATCATATTCACTGCGCGGGGAAGGCGGGGCATCGCCAGCCCTTTCCCGTTTGTGCACGGGTGGGACGAACGTGTGGCGAGTCCGATGTGGGACGAGAATGATTGGTGCCCGACCAACCGAGCATGCACCGAAATGGAACAGACGTATCGGAGCGAGGGGGTCAGTTCGTCGCGCGGGATATCTGATGCGTCTGGAGACGAAATTGCAAGTACGCACACATCGCCAATCCGGCGATAGTTTGTAGCAGACTTGCATTCGTACTGTGCTGCCGGACATCTCCCGTTCAACCGACTTCAAAACGAGGAAAACACACGTGCTCAAAGGCCTGATGGTACGAAGGATCGCTTCTTCCGCAATAGCGTGCATGTTGCTGTTAAGCGGTGCGGCGCAATCCGTGCAAGCTTGTACCGGCATCCTTCTAACGGCCGCGGACGGCACCGTGGTTCACGCGCGCACGATGGAATTTGCCACCGACATACATTCCGACGTGATCATGATTCCGCGCGGCTATTCGCGCACCGGAACAACGCCCGACGGTAGGGATGGACTGAAGTGGAAGGCGAAATACGCAAGCGTCGGTGCCAATGGAGTGGGAAAGCCGTTCATTTTCGACGGAGTGAACGAAAAAGGATTGGCTGCCGGGCTGTTCTATTTTCCCACCTCCGCCGGATACATGCCGTACAGCGCGGCCGATGCGAGCAAGACCATGGCGCCTTGGGAATTCGGTTCATGGGCGCTGGAAAACTTCGCGAGCATAGGGGAGGTGCAAGCCAACGTAGGCAACGTCGTGGTTCCGGCGGTTGTGTACGAAGGATGGGGAATCGCTCCGGAAGTCCACTTCATCATTAGTGACGCCACCGGCAAAAGTGTCGTTATCGAATTTGTCGGGGGCAAACTCAGCGTCTACGACGCTCCCTTGGGAGTCATTACTAACTCGCCGGCGTTCGATTGGCAGATGACGAACCTGCGCAACTACGTGAATTTCTCCATGACCAACGTGCCGCCGGTAAAGCTGGGCCCCGTCACGCTGGAGCCGTTTGGCCAGGGCAGCGGGATGCTTGGACTGCCGGGTGACTTCACGCCGCCATCCCGATTTGTGCGCGCGGTAGCGTTCAGCCAGTCGGTTTTCCAGGCAAAGACTGGAAGGGACGCGATTCTCGAAGCCTTCCACATTCTGAACCAATTCGATATTCCGAAGGGCGCGGCCCGGGAACACGAGGAGGACGCGCACGGCAAGATTCAGGCCGACTACACGATTTGGACGGCGGCGAGTGATCTGCGGACCAAGCGTTTCTATTTCCGTACCTACGAAAACAGCCAGATCCGCATGGTGGATCTGATGAAGATGAATCTGGAAGCCAAGGACATCGTGAGCATCTCGATGAAGGGCGATGAGATGATCAAATCCCTGACTCCGTGAGACGTGCAAGTTTAGGTCGCGGGATTACCTAACCTGTCTTGCCGCCGGCCACCGTTCGTTTGCTCAGTTCCGCAGTCTTCGTTTGAGCGTTTGCGTCCGGGCTGCGGCTCCTCGTTTTCATCGCGTACAAAGCCGCATCTGCCGCGCCCAGAAGTGAATCCACGTTCGCGCCATCGTTAGGATAAATGGCAACGCCGATGCTGACCGATAGCTTCGGCTCGCGGCCATCGTTTGCAAGACTGTCGCAAATCCGCTGGGCTACGAGGTTGGCCGGCGCTCGTCCCGTTTCAGGCAGCACCAAAGCAAATTCGTCGCCGCCGAAACGCGCCGGAGTATCTACCTTACGGCTGCAGATGCACAAGACATCGGCCAAGCGGCAAAGCGCTTGACTGCCGACCAGGTGACCGAATCGATCGTTGATCTGTTTTAACCCGTCTAAATCGAGGAACAGCAGCGCAAACTCACGAGCGGTGCGTTCGGAGCGCATGATCTCGCTGTCCACGGTTACCACCAGATGGCGGTAGTTGGCGAGGCCCGTCAGAGCATCCTTGGCGGCTTGTTGGCGTAAATGATCCTCGAGCTTGCGTTGCTGCGTGATGTTCTCGACGATGATCTCGTAACTCTCCGTCTCGCGCTCGTTTTTGACTTCGCGGCCGCTGAGGCGGACTTTGATGGTTGCGCCGTTCTTTCGCTTCCATTCGGTCTCAAGGGGATCGGAACCGTTGAGTTCCGCGGACCTGCCCAGCAACTGTGCTCGTTTCGCGGGATCAGCGAGGACGTCAGCCGCCAGGTTCACCGCAAGCAATTCCTCGCGGGATGCATAACCCAGCATGGTGGCCAGCGCCGGATTGACGTCGAGGAATTTGCCTTTGATATTGCAGCGGCAAATTCCATAGATCAGGTTTCCCACCAGAGCGCGATAGCGTGCTTCGGAATGCCGCAGCCTTTTTTCGGTGCGATCGCGCTCTTCGCGAAGATGATAGTCACTGAGGGCGCGACGCACGGCTACCGGAAGGTGCCCCAAGTGATCCATGCTGACGCAATCGGCGGCGCCGCTGGTGATGAGTCCCGCCGCTGTCTCCGGCTGCATGGTGCGAATCAGGAAAATGCAGGGGATCTGCCTTTCCCGCAGACGCAGCATTTCCAATGCCTGCCGCGCTTGCCAGTTCGGGGAGGGGTATTCGGCCAGCACTACGTCGTAGAATTTTGCCTTCAGGCGCGCGGCTAGCTGCTCCGGTGTTAGAACTATGTCCGCAGTAACCCTGAAACGGGCCCTGCGGAGCTCCTGCACGCAATGCTCTACGTCCGCTACATCCCTGTGAACAAACAAGATACGCAAGGGCAGCTGCCTACTTGCCGATCCGTTCGGTACCGGAGGTAGGTCGGGCTGCTTAATGCGATCTCGTAAGGTTGAAGACATCTATCGGCCCGCCGGGTTGATGAGGGTCAGCTCTATCGCGAGCGAATCCCCGAAACTGGTTCAAAGGCAACCGGACACCACCATATCGGAACACTGCTGGCGAACCTGTTCAATACGGCACACCCGGCTTCCGCGTGTTCACTGATTGGACACTTTCGGGATGCTTTGCCGCCTTGATCGGCTTGATTTGGCGCCGACCCGGTGGCGCGATTTCCTGGAGTTGCGATAATTTGCAGCGGTGCCACCTTGAGCGTATCATCGCGGCTGGTATCTCCGACCCACTCGGCCTAACGGAGAGACAACTTACGGCGTGTGGGCGACGCTCCTGATTTCTTCAGGAGATGAGGGAACGGGTGGAAACGCCTGCTCCTCCCGGACTTGGAAAGGAGAACATCCAGCGGGCGCGGATTTCGAACGCGCTGCGCCGCTGGTGTCCTCGCCCAATTCCGAATTTGGATTGGGCTATTTTATTTTTGGGAGCCTCTGAAAAGGGCATGGTACTGACGGACAAATTCGGGCGCCAGATCACCGACCTGCGGGTTTCGGTGACGGACCGCTGCAATTTTCGCTGCGTGTATTGCCGTTCGGCGGACCCGGAAAATCATATGGCGGAGCACGCGCTGCTGGAGTGGGACGAATACGAGCGGCTGGTGCGCATTCTGGTGGGGATGGGCATTCGTAAAGTGCGCGTGACGGGCGGCGAGCCGCTGGTGCGTCCTGGCGTAGAAGATTTTGTGGCGCGATTGAAAGCGATTGGCGTGGAAGACCTTTCGATGACCACGAACGGCCACTTGCTTGCCGAGCGCTGCGACAAGCTGGTGGCGGCAGGGTTGAACCGCATCAATATCAGCCTGGATTCGCTGAATCGGGAAAAATTCGAGAAGGTGACGCGGACGAAGACGTTTGACCAGGTGCTGGCGGGGATTGAGGCGGCGCAGAATTCGCCGCTGCGTCCGGTGAAAGTGAACGCGGTGCTGGTGCGCGGTTTGAATGACGACGAAGTGGAAGCGTTTGCAGAATTCGCGCGCGAGAAAGAAATTGTGATGCGCTTCATTGAGTTTATGCCGCTGGACGCCGATCGCGCATGGACGCGCGACATGGTGGTGCCCGCGGCGGAAGTGCATAAGCGGATTTCGGCTCGCTGGCCGTTGATTCCGGTGGTGCACGAGCGCAGTGAGACCGCGCGGAAATATCGCTTCGCGGACGGCGGCGGTGAAATTGGACTGATCGCGCCGGTGACGCAGCCGTTCTGCGGACATTGCTCGCGCATACGGCTGACTGCAGATGGAAAACTGCGGACTTGCCTCTTCAGCAAGGAAGATCACGATTTGAAGAGTTTGCTGCGCAGCGGCATGGGCGACCGCGAAATCGGCGATGCGATTGTGGCCATGGTGGAGACGAAAGAAAAGAGCCACCGTATTAATGAGCCGGATTTTGTGCCGCCGTCGCGAACGATGGTTTATATTGGCGGCTGATCGCTTGGCAGACCTGGGAGCAAAGCAACATGGCGGATGAGGAGTCCAAATATTTCTCGCTGACGGAAGCGGAACGGCTGCGTTCGCAGCTGGAGCCGCTGCTGATCGAAGCGATGGAATCGCGCCGCAAGATGATTGATGTGGACGAGCGGATCAACTCGCTCGCTGAACGCATCCAGCGCTCGGGCGGCTTGGCGGTGGCCTACGAAAGCGCGGCCAAGACGCGCCTGGAGCGCAACCGCCTGGAAGAAACCGTGCAATCCGCGTTGGACCAGATTCAAGAGACTGGATGCGTGGTGAAGGATCTGGACGTGGGCCTGCTGGATTTTCCCGCGCGCATTGATGATGAGGAAGTGTATCTCTGCTGGAAGCTGGGCGAAGATCGCATCCGTTTTTACCACCGCCAGGACGAAGGATTTTCCGGACGCAAGCCGATTGACCCCCGCGACGCCGGCTACAACAATCCCGTTCAGTAATTTTGCGAAGTTGCTGGTTCCTACCGCGCCGTCATTTCAATCGGCCGCACATCGCGCTCAATCTTTGCGAGGTTTTCATCTTCGGCGACTTCCAAATCGTACTTCGTTTGCAGGTTCAGCCAGAAGCGCGGGGTCGTCTTGAAATAGCGGCCCAGGCGCAAGGCAGTGTCGGGAGATATGCCGCGCCGCTCCGCCACAATGTCCGCGACGCGCGTTACCGGCACGCGTAAATCCAGCGCCAGCTTGTTCATGCTGAGCCTGTACGGCTTCATAAAATCTTCGCTGAGAATTTCGCCGGGATGTACGGGCCTCAATTTTTTTGCCATTGCGTTCTCTCCTAGTGATAGTCCGCGATCTCGACTTCGTAGGCATCGCCGTCGCGCCAAACGAAACATATGCGCCATTGGTCGTTGATTCGGATACTGTGCTGGCCCACGCGGTTGCCGCTGAGCGTCTCCAGGTGATTCCCGGGAGGGGACGCCAAATCGGCTAATCGGTCTGCCGAATCGAGTTGACGGAGCTTTCGAAGAGCTACCCGTTCAATGCTCTTGAAACGCCTTACAGATTCTCGCTTGTGGAGATGCTCCGTCTCGCGCGATCGAAAGGACCGAATCACAGCCAATTCTATACTGGAAAACGTTAAATGTAAACCGTTCTATTCTTTGACGGGCGAACCGCAAGAACAAAGGCCTGCAACGTGTGATAGGGTGGAAAGCGTAGAGAGCGAATTGTGACTGACACCACCGAAAACCGTTTGAAGAATTCGGCTAGCCCCTATCTGCGTTCTGCCGCGCATCAGCCGGTGGATTGGCACGAATGGGGCGAAGAAGCTTTTGCGCACGCGCGCGCGGAAGGCAAGCCGATTTTGCTGGATATTGGCGCGGTGTGGTGCCACTGGTGCCACGTGATTGACCGCGAGAGTTACGAAAATCCCGAGATCGCGGCGATGATCAATAAATTTTACGTGCCGGTGAAGGTGGATCGCGATGAGCGGCCGGACGTGGACTCGCGCTATCAATCGGCGATCAGCGCGATTTCCGGGCAGGGCGGCTGGCCGTTGACGGCGTTCCTGACGCCCGACGGCAAACCATTTTTCGGCGGCACTTATTTTCCGCCGGAAGACGCCATGGGCCGGCCGGGATTCAAGCGCATCCTGTTGGGAATTGCCGATGCGTTCAAGACGCGCCGCGCGGAAGTGGACAGCTCCGCGAAAGCGCTGGAAGAGGCTGTGGCGAAGGCCGAGGTGTTTCACACAGCGCGCGGCGAATTCGATGCGGGCGTGGTGGATTCCGTCGTTGAATCGGCGCTGCATCTTTTCGATGAAGCGCATGGCGGATTCGGCGGGGCGCCGAAATTCCCGCACTCGAGCGCAATTGATCTGCTGCTGGAGCGCTATCAATCGTCGCGCGAACCTCGATTACTGCACGTCGTCGAGCGCACCCTAACTGGCATGGCTGAAGGCGGCGTTTACGATCAGCTGGCCGGTGGCTTTCATCGCTATTCGGTGGACGAGCGTTGGTGCGTGCCGCACTTTGAGAAAATGACGTATGACAACTCCGAATTGCTGAAGAATTTTCTGCACGGATATCAGGTGACGGGCAAGCCGCTGTTCCGCGAGACTGCCGAAGGGATCATCGAGTGGGTCGGCGAAGTCTTGTCGGATCGCGAGCGCGGCGGTTTCTACGGCAGCCAGGACGCAGACCAGACATTGGATGATGACGGCGATTATTTTACGTGGACGCTCGCGGAGGTTCGCGCTGTGCTGTCGCCGCAGGAATCGCGCGCGATCGAGATGCGTTACGACGTGGGCCCGCGTGGGGAAATGCATCACAACCCGGAGAAGAATGTTCTTTGGGTTGCGGCGGCCGTGCAGGAAATTGCGCAAGCCTTGAAAACAACTCCAGAAGACGTCTCGCTGCTACTCGCGCGCGCAAAAGGAAAGCTGCTGGCCGCGCGGCTGCAGCGTCACCCGACTCCGGCGATAGACACTACGATATATGTGGCCTGGAACGCGATGTTCGTCTCGGCCTATCTGGAAGCGGCGCGCGTGCTGGCCCGCGATGATTGCCGCGAATTCGCGCTGAAGACGCTCGATCGCATTTTCGTCGAGGCTTGGGACGAAGCGAAAGGCTTTCGCCATCGTGTTGGCGGCCCGCGCCTCGAAGGTTCGCTCGACGATCAGATATTTGCGGCCGCTGCGCTGCTGGACGCGTACGAAGCCACGCTTGACCGGCGCTATTTTGATATCGCTGAGCGCACGGTGCGGCTCGCAGTGGAACGTCACGGCGATCCGGATGGCGGTGGATTTTTCGATCGCGCTAAGGACGCCGCGCCGATGGGCGGCTTGGACGTGCGGCGCAAGCCGCTGCAGGATTCACCGACGCCCGGTGCGAATCCCGTCGCGGTGATTGTGCTTGACCGGCTTTACGCTTTTACTGGCGAAAAACTTTATCGCGAGTGGGCGGAAAAGACGCTGGAAGCTTTCGTCGGCCTCGTGCCGCAATATGGATTGTATGCCGCGACGTACGGCCTTGCGGCGCTGTTGCACGCACGCCATCCTTTACAAGTGGTGGTGCTGGGCGCGGCCGACAATGCACAAGCCGCCGCGCTCGAAAAAGCTGCGAACGAAATTTATCGTTTCGGCAAAGCGGTTCTGCGCGTCACGCCGGAAACGCTGGCAGCGGCGTCGCTCGCACCCGCACTCCGTGAAACGCTGCCGCACCTGGACGCCGCGAAACCGCAAGCGCTGGTGTGCATCGAAACCACCTGCCACCCGCCGTTGACCGATCCTGCCAGACTGCAAGTGCTGCTCGGTGAAGTTGCGGCCACCACAGCCGCGCGCTGAGCCGGGCAATTTCGCGCGCCACCTTCGCAAGTTGCTGCGCATCCAACGCGGTGTAATAATGCAGCATTCGGCGGGAATGCCGTTTCAGGATTGGTGTACACGGGGGCTTTATGGCAATGAGGAATGCATGGATCGAAAAGCGCGCTGCGGCGATGAATGGCGGTGTGCGTAACTTCTCGCAGATGCATTATGCGCGCTTGGGTGTAGTCACCGAAGAAATGGAGTACGTCGCCAAGCGCGAAAAGCTTACGCCGGAGCTGGTGCGCTACGAAGTGGCGCGTGGCCGCGCGATCATTCCTGCCAATATTAATCACCGCAATCTGGAGCCGATGGGCATCGGCGTCGCGTTCTTCTGCAAGATCAACGCGAACATTGGGAATTCCGCGACGACCTCAAACGTGGATGAAGAGCTGGAAAAATTGCACCGCTCCGTGCATTACGGGTCGGATACGGTGATGGACCTTTCCACCGGCGGCGACATTCCCATGATCCGCAAAGCGATCATCAACGCGTCGCCGGTGCCGATCGGCACCGTGCCGATTTACGAAGCGCTCTCGCGCGTGCGGCGGCCGGAGGATTTGTCCATCGAGCTGCTGCTGGAAGTGATCGAAGAGCAAGCCGAGCAGGGCGTGGATTACATGACGATTCATGCGGGCGTGCTTCGCGAATTTTTGCCGCTGGTGCGCAACCGGATTACGGGGATTGTGAGCAGAGGCGGCGCGTTGCTGGGGCAGTGGATGAGCTTCAACAAGAAGCAAAATTTCCTATACGAGAATTTCGACGCCATCTGCAAGATCTTCCAGAAGCACGACGTGAGTTTTTCGCTGGGCGACGGCTTGCGGCCGGGATGCCTCGCGGATGCGAGCGACGAAGCGCAGTTCGCCGAATTAAAAGTTCTGGGCGAACTGACCAAGAAGGCCTGGGAATACGACGTGCAGGTGATGATCGAAGGCCCCGGGCACATTCCGATGGACCAGATCGAGCTGCAGGTGGAAAAAGAAAACGAAATGTGCCACGAGGCGCCGTTTTACACGCTGGGTCCGCTGGTCACCGACATCGCGCCGGGCTACGACCACATCACCAGCGCGATTGGCGCGGCGATGATCGGCTGGCACGGTGCTTCGATGCTGTGCTACGTGACGCCGAAGGAGCATCTGGGGCTGCCGAATGCGGATGACGTTCGCCAGGGCGTGATCGCTTACAAAATCGCGGCGCATGCAGCGGATGTGGCGCGGCATCGTCCGGGGGCGCGCGATCGCGACGATGCACTCAGCTACGCGCGTTTTCTATTCGATTGGAACAAGCAGTTCGAGCTGTCACTCGATCCGGAAACCGCGCGCAAAATGCACGACGAAACTTTGCCCGACGATTTCTACAAGGAAGCGAAGTTCTGTTCGATGTGCGGGCCGAAATTCTGCTCGATGAACACCACGCAGATCGCCGAAGCGTATCAAGGGCTAGACCAAAAAGAGCGCGAGCAGAAATTCACGCAACTCTTAGAGAAAGTGCAGCCGCAAACGAAGACTGCGGCGACTTCCTGATCGGCTGCGACGGCAGCGCTAGCTGGTGCCTGGCGCCCGCGCGTGTGTGCGCGGTTCGGTGCGCAAAAGTTCAGGGAACTCCACAAGCCATTGAAGCGTATCTCTTTGTAGGACTGGGCGCGGAGCTCACCGGTCCCGAATGAATCGAACGATTTAGAGGTGTGGAGATGACGTTTCTTCTCGTCGCGGTTTTGCTGTATTTTCTGCCGGCGATCATCGGCCATAACAAGCGCGATGCCACAGGGATTTTTATACTGAATCTACTGGCCGGCTGGACCGGGATTGGATGGTTCGTAGCGCTGCTATGGGCGTGCGCGTCGGATTCGCGCGTGCACACGGTGCTGGTGCCCGCGGGCGGGGCGTTTCGCTATAGCTGCCGTTGCGGCGCAATGGAGCCCGCCGGAGCGCAATATTGCTGGGCTTGCGGCAGACATTTGTGATCTGCTGCACACGAGCGACTGAGTGACGAAGTCCCCGACAGACGAAAACCTTCGCGAAGAATTTAATCGCTGGGCCGATGCGGGCAAGGGCGAAACGATGGAGCACGATCATTGGCCCATCACCAAGCCCGCGCTGAGCCTGATGCAGATCGAGCCGGACCATAACATTCTGGATGCCGGCTGCGGTGCCGGATGGCTGTCGCGGATTCTGGCGCAACGCGTGCCACAAGGGCGCGTGGTCGGCATGGATATTTCCGACGAGATGATTCATCACGCGCGCGAGGCGAGCGTGAACGACGAGAATCTGGTGTTCGTCGTGGGCGCGGTGGATGAAATACCGTGGGAAGCGAATTTTTTCACGCGTGTGATTTCGGTGGAATCCTCGTATTACTGGCCCGATCCCCTCAAGGGGCTACGCGAGATTCACCGCGTGCTCGCCCAGGGTGGTTCCGCGTGGACTCTGATCAATTATTACCGCGACAATCCCTACTGCCACCAGTGGGGCGAAAAATTGGCGGTGCCGACGAAATTGCTTTCCGCCGCCGAGTGGGAAAGCTTGTTTCGCGACGCAGGATTCATGGAAGTCGCGCATCGCCTGATCCCCGACCCGACGCCCAATCCCGCGGAGTACACCGGCCGCTGGTTCCGCGACGCGAAGGAACTTGCCGACTTTCGCGCGATCGGCGCTTTGCTGGTCTGCGGAAGCAAGTGAGAAGGAAAAGGTCGGCGACTTTAGAGTCTGTGTGAGAACTGCAAAAACCGGTACTTCAGCGGCTGAAATCGTACTGACTTCGCTGTGTTTATGTCGTAGCTAAAGCTACGACCTACAAAGATTATCGAGTTCTCACACAGATTCTTTAGCTGTTTGACTCGCGCGACGCCCGTCGCTATACTCGCCGAGTTTGCAGGGTCCGGGAGACATGATGGGGGTTCTCGACAATCGCTTTGAACGCAGTTACGTCCTTTCCACCGTTGACTACGTTTTTAATTGGGCGCGCAAGAGCGCCATCTGGCCGCTGACCTTCGGACTTGCCTGTTGCGCCATCGAAATGATCGCTTCCACCACTTCGCGTTTTGACATTGCGCGGTTTGGCGCCGAAGTGTTTCGTCCTTCGCCGCGTCAGGCCGATCTGATGATCGTCGCCGGCACGGTAACGCTGAAAATGTCTCCAGTGCTGAAGCGCGTGTGGGACCAGATGCCGGACCCGAAGTGGTGCATCTCGATGGGCGCATGCTCCAGCGTCGGCGGGCCGTTCAATGTCTACTCCGTGCTGCAGGGCGTGGACCGCATTGTACCGGTGGACGTGTACGTAATCGGATGTCCGCCGCGGCCGGAGGGGCTGTTCTATGCGCTGCTGAAGTTGCAGGACAAGATTGACCAGATGTCCTTGGCGAAGCGCCCGACGGCGGTGCGCTTGAAGCCGGAAATGGTGGAAGGATTCAAAGAGGGCGTGATGGTCGCCCAGTCGCCCGCACCTCGATAGGGAATGCAGGCCCACGAGCGGCGACGTCCTTTTTCACCGAGAATCACCGTGTAACGGTCAGTTTGGAGAAGATCACGCAATGCCCTTTCTGCGGACAGCGAAAAAGGAAGAGATACCTCCCGGAACGATCCGCGAATTTGATATAGACGGCAAGAACATCGCGCTGGCCAACGTTGACGGTAAGCTATTTGCAATCAATAACGTATGCTTGCATCGAGGTGGCCCGTTGGGAGAAGGCGAGCTGGAGGGCCAGGTAGTCGTATGTCCGTGGCACGGTTGGAAATACGACGTGACGACCGGCAAGCTGACCACCAATCCGACCGTAGGGGTGAAGTGCTACGCGGTTGAGATCCGCGGCGACGACATCTATGTAGATATCGGTTAACAATAGACTTAGCGACGGACTCTTGCGCCTTTCTTTTCGCTATTTGTCTCGCTTCGACCACCGTCGCAAAATTCCCACCACAAAGTTCGCCATTTTTGGCGTCTTCCGTGTATAGTTCGCCCGACACTTTTTGACGGATGACGCAACCTCCCCACAAACCAAGACGCTGGCTGCTCGCTGTGGACCCGCGCGTCTACCACTGGGACACCCTTTTCGTAAAAGGCAAGGAAATGTGGCGGCACGCCGGGCATCGTCCTGATGCAATTCGCCAGCTGAAGCAAATTCACAAAGGCGACCGTGCGCTGGCGTACCATGGCAAGCCGGAGCACGCGCTATACGCGCTGGCGGAAGTGAGCCGCGACCCCTATCCCGATCCGCACGAAAACGACCCCAAAAAAATGGTGATGGACCTGCGGGCTATCGAGCGGCTGCCGCGCCAGGTGACGCTCGCCGAGTTGCGCGAAAATAAACTGCTGCGCAAGATCAAATTTCTCAAGAACACGCGCCTCACCGTCTGCCCGTTGACCGACGAAGAATATTCCGAAATTCTGCGCATGGCGGGCATCGTCGCTTCCCCTGGCATTCCGTTACCCTGAGTCTGCCGCCGCGGACGATCGAGCGGCCTCAGAAATCGCAACGCGCCGTTCGAGAAATAACGCTCAGCGACTCTGGCGTTCGAGCTCGGAGGAATTTCCCATGCAGAAAAAATTTGTGATTTTTTCGAGCGCGGCTTTGGCCTGCGCATGTTTGATGTTTGGCCTAGCGCGCTTGCGTGCGGCAGCATTCCCGGCTGCGCAAAGTAAAAAACCAATTTCGCCGCAAGCCTGGTTGCGCGGAGTTTCCGACGGCAGCACGCGCGTCGTCGATATGACCTACGCGATCAACGGCAAGCTGCCCGCATGGCCGGGCGACGACCGCACCTTCGAAGCCAAGGTAGAAGCGACTCCGGAGAAGGATGGTTACTTCGCGCGCAGCTTCTGGACGCTGGAACATTACGGCACGCACATGGATGCGCCCGCGCACTTTCCTCCGGGGAACGAATATTTGGATCAAATCTCGGTGCAGCACCTTTTCGCGCCAGCTGTGGTAATTGATGTGCGCGAAGAGGCCAGCAAGGATCCGGACTATCGCTTGCGGGTGATGCGCGTGGAAAAATGGGAAGCATTGCATGGCAGGATTCCCGCAGGAGCGGTGGTGCTGCTGCGCACCGGCTGGGCTTCGCGTTGGCCGGACCAGGCGCGCTACCGCAATACGGATGCGGCCGGCGTGATGCACTTCCCGGGATTTTCGGTGGAGGCAGCGCGGCTCGTTATCGAGCGCGGTGCAGTTGGGCTGGGAATTGATACGCTGAGCATTGACTACGGACCGTCGAAGGATTTTGAAGTCCATCGCGTGACGCTGCCCGCAGGGCTGTACCAGCTGGAAAACCTCGCGAACCTGGACCGGCTGCCAGAAGCCGGCGCGTTCCTGATTTCCGCGCCAATCAAATTGGAAGGCGGCTCCGGCGGTCCGGTGCGTGTGTTCGCGCTCTTGCCGAATGAAAAATGACCCAGACAACTTGACCCAAGTCTGAGCTTAGGTTTAAACTCAGGAAGAGGTACCATGCAAAACATCATTCCAATTACCGACCTTCAGCAAAAAACGAAAAAGTATGTGGATCGTGTCCGTACAACTGGCGTACCTCTTGTGATCACACAGAGGGGCCGAGCGGCGGCGATTCTCACGTCTGCCGAGGATTTCGAAGGCTACTTGATTACCCTAGACGAAATGTCCTATCCAGACTGGCAGGAGAAGCTTCGCCGCGGCCTGAAGGGACTGAAGGAAGGTAAGGGGATCACGCTTGAAGAGTATTTGAAAAAATCCAAGAAGCGCAAGCGGCGTGCCTAGAGTCCGCACGCTAGTTCTCTCGCCTGAGGCGTGCCGTGATTTGGATTTGATACTCGAGCCGCTGCATGCGGAGGTGCTTCAGCGTCTGCAGTTGTTAAAGCGATTTCCTCACTCTGGCGCTCCTTTTAGCGTCTCATTTCCCGAATTACGGACCTCGACCATCAAGTTGTTCCGCATTTTCTACTATGTGACGGGCCGCACGGTCGAAGTAATATACATCCGACACTGCAAACGGCGCGTGCCGAACTTCGACAACGGTTAGAGCGCTCGCATTTCAGCCATTTGTTTCGTACACAGGGCCGAGGAACAACGATGCCAGAACTTCCGGAAGTCGAAACTATAGCGCGCGGATTGCGCGAGGTACTGCCTGGGCGGCGGGTGCTCAGCGTGCGCTTAGGCAAGACGGATTTCATTGACGATCCTGCGGCGCTGGAACAGGATTTGCCCGGCGGGACGTTTGCGGGCATCCGGCGCCTGGGAAAATATCTTCTGCTGGATCTGGAACCGCGGAAAACTCCCGCGGAAGAAAGTTCGCTGCTGATTCATCTTGGAATGACTGGCCAGGTCAGCGTCTGTCCGCCGGAGACGCCTGTCGAGTTGCACACTCACGTATTTCTGGCTCTCGATGACGGCCGCGAGCTTCGCTATAACGATGTGCGCAGGTTCGGGCGCATGGCGCTGCTGGCGAATGGCGCGCACGAACGCGTCCTGGGCGGATTGGGAGTGGAGCCACTGGAAGTGAGTGAAGCGGAGTTTCGTGCGCGGATTCAAGCGCGCAAGTCGCGCATCAAGGCGGTGCTGCTGAACCAGAGCGTGCTGCGCGGCATCGGCAATATCTACGCCGATGAAAGTTTGTGGCGCGCAAAGATTCATCCGGAGAAAATCGGCGCGCGGCTGCAGGACGACGAACTGCGCCGGCTGCATCGCGCCGTGCAGCACATTTTGCGCGAGGCAATCCGTTTGCGCGGCTCTTCCATATCGGATTACGTGGATTTGGACGGCGGGCGCGGCGAATTTCAGCAAAAGCATCGCGCCTACCAGCACGACGGCAAAAAGTGTTATCGCTGCAGCACGATCATTCGCCGCATCATCGTGGCAGGGCGCAGTACCCATTTCTGCCCGCAATGCCAGCCGGCGCCGCCGAAACCGAGAAGTCCGCGCAAGCTCGCGAAGCCGCGCAGCCGCAAACGCGCGCTGGAGTCCCGCCGCAAAGCCAAGCGCTAACGCCCTGTATAAAAATAAATCAGAATTGCGCCGAGCAGCGTGAATGTGCCGGCGTAAATAAATCCGGCGTTGGGGCTTACGCTGGACCACAGCGCGCCCACTGCGACGCTGGAAATCAGATCGCCAATCCCATTGACGGTAGCGAGCACGCCGAAGCCCGAGCCGCGATTGGCGGCAGGCAGTAGCTCCGCCGCGAGCGATTTTTCCACGGATTGCTGCACTGCGCCGTGAATTCCCGCCAAACCAAAGAGAAGTGCGAGCATCGGAATGGTAGGCGGCTCGAAAATAAACCCCGCGAATGCCGCGACCGCGAAAAGATAGCCGATAGCCAGCAAACCGCGTTTGCCGATGTGATCGGCGAGCGCCCCGGCCGGATACGATGCTGCGGCATCCACGAAATTATAGAAAGTGTAGAGCGCCACGGCGATGGCCGAAGCGCGCGCGAAGCCGTAATGCGGCGTCAGAATTTGTCCGGCGCGCAGGATCAGTAGCGTGGGCGCAAAATCGCCGATGCCGTGCGCGAAAACTCCGGCAAGGTAATGCCAATACGCTCTTGGAAGTTGCGCGAAACTGGACGCAAAGCTCGGAGCGCGATGGGCTGCGTCCGGAATTCCTTTTGGCGCGAGTAATGCGAACGCCAACCCGGCGGCGAGCCCGGGAAGCAACGTCCAGCGCAACACTCCGCGCGCGCCCAGCGTTCCGAGCAAAGCCGTCGCGCACAGCGGACCGAGCACCGCGCCGATCGTATCCATGGCGCGTTCAAATCCAAATGCGCGGCCTTGCTGTTCGGGCGCGACGCAGTCGGCCAGCAGCGTATCGCGCGATGGGCCGCGGCTGCCTCGCCCCATCCATCCGAGCGCGCGCATCACCAGAATCGCGGGCCAAGTTTGCGCGAAGGCGTACGCAAATGTGGAAAGTCCGGTGGCAAAATATCCGATGATGCCGATTGGCTTGCGCAGCTTGGGACGATCCGCGATCCAGCCGCCCGCTAATTTCGCGAAGCTCGAGAGCCCGTCCGAAACTCCTTCGATTACGCCTAGCGCAAAGGCCGGTGCGCCAAGACTTGCGAGAAACGCAGGCAGAATCGCGGTGGCCGCTTCGTGACCCCAATCGGAGAACAAGCTGGCGAGGCCGATGCCGAGCACGCCGCGCGTGAGCCAGCGTTGCGGCGGTGGATGCGCTGCGGGATCTGGCGAGACAGACGAGGAAGCCTTCATGGTTTGCGATCCATCCGTCACCGAGTCGGGCTATCGCCCGCGCGCGCGGCGGCCGTTGGCGCAAGAAAAGGCGCGGCCGTGTTGAAAATGTTTTCGGCCCAGGTGTGCCGTTCGGCGGGATCGAGCCACACGATTGGCGCGCGCAAGTGATTGAACGGGGCCGACGCCAGCAATTCGACAAGCAGATCGTGAATGCGCTTTTGAAACGCGCGGTCTTCGGAGCGAAATCCGTCCGCGGGAATATCCGCTTCGATCGGCGGCACGCCGATCAGAATCGAATATGTATCCATCCACCAGGCGAGCCAGGATTCCAGCTGCGGCTGGCGTTCGAATTTATTTACTAGGTAACAATAATTATCGAGCACCGAGCGGTCGGTGATTACGTGCGGCGCGCGCCGCGCGGCGTCCAGTTCCGCGGCAATCTGCGCGTGCAGGATCCACAGCTGGCCTTCGAGGGTGGTTGCGGCGTTCACCGGAAACGGCGATTGCCGCGCCACTTCGGTCACCAGTTCGACGTTGTGATGAGCCTTCTTCAGCAGCGAGCAGATTTCGTAGGCGAGAGTCGTCTTGCCCACGCCGTGCGTCCCGATCAATGCGAGTTTCAATGTTTCGCCCTTTGGCGGCAGCGCTTCCGTTTCTAACACACTTTCATGGCGCGGACAAAGATGGCGACGAAAGGCTCTTCGAGGCTGGCGCGCTAATCACGCGCAATTTCTGGCGCATTGTTTTCAAACGACGCGGCGCATAGAATTATCCGTTCTTGAATGCCGCAAATGACCGGATGAACCCGCGATTGCACGAAAGGAGACTATGCGCGCCGTGCTGCAGCGCGTAACTCGCGCGCGAGTGCTAGTTGATGGCAACGTTACGGGCGAAATTGGTCCGGGACTCGTGGTGCTGATCGCTGTCGGGCGCGAGGACGCTGCGGCGACAGCTTCCTCCATGGCCGAGAAAATCGTGAACCTGCGCATTTTCGGCGATGAGCAGGGGAAAATGAATCGGTCGCTGCTCGACGCGGGCGGTGCCGTTCTTGCCGTCTCGCAATTTACGTTGTACGGCGACGCGCGCGGGCAACGGCGGCCGAGTTTCATTCAAGCTGCGCCGCCGGAGCTAGGCAAGGCGCTGTATGAAGAATTTGTGCGCGCTTTGCGGGGGCTGGGAGTGACCGTCGCAACTGGCGTTTTTCAGACGCACATGTCGGTCGAGATCGTCAACGACGGCCCGGTCACCATCCTGCTCGATTCCGACAAACTTTTCTGAGCGGATACCACGACGCCGACTGAAGCAGCGGAACTTCATCGCCAGCCGTGGCGTTAACTGGCTGCACTGGACCTTGCGCAGCGCCTTGCACTGTCTTACGCTTTTCCAGGAGATCTATTAATGACCGAAATCAATCGCATCCTGGATCAAATGGACCGCGCGTTCGCGGGCGACGCTTGGCACGGCCCTTCTCTCGAATCCCTGCTGGACGGAATTTCCGCGGAAGACGCGTCGAAGCATCCGGTGCGCGGCGCACATTCGATCTGGGAGCTGGTCAATCACATTGCGGCGTGGAATTCGATTGTTCGGCGTCGGGCGGAGGGCACTCCAGTGGAAGTGAGCACCGAAATGGATTGGCCTCCAGTGTGGGAAACGACGGAAGTGACATGGCAGCGGTCGCTGGAGCATCTGCGGGATTGCCGCTCTCGTCTTCGTGCCGCGGTAAAAAATCTGCACGCGGACCGGTTGGACGAAATCGCTCCGGGCAAAGATCATTCGCTTTACGTCATGTTGCACGGCGCGATTCAGCACGACCTCTACCATGCTGGGCAAATTGCCGTGCTGAAGAAGGCGCTGCAATGACCGCGTGGTGCCGCGAATGAAGCCCGCGCCCATCCCGTTCGCAGGAACAATTCGCGCGGCGCAAGCGTCCGACCACCCGCGGATGGCCGAATTGGCAGGACAGTTGAGCTATCCATCCACGCCGGAAGAAATCGCACGCCGCCTGCAGGGGATGAACAGCGCGGCGGTGTTCGTGGCGGTATTGGAGACCGGTGAGATTGCCGGATGGATCGCCGTCTTTGTGTATCGCACGGTGGAAGCCGACGCGCGCGCCGAGGTCAGCGGCCTCGTGGTGGACGAGCGATTTCGTTCGCAACGGGTGGGTGAGCGCTTGCTGGCGCGCGCGGAAGAATGGGCGCGCGCGGCCGGCTGTCAGGCCATCGGCTTGCGCTCGAATGTGATCCGCGAGCGGGCGCACGCGTTCTACGAGCGCCACGGTTACACGCACGTGAAAACGCAGAAAGCCTTCCGCAAGCAGCTGTAGTGGCCGCTCCGCTATGGAACGCCCCTTCGCATTTTCATTCGCGCATAAGTATCGTAATACGATATAATGTAACTCTATGAAGAACTCCGCCCCGCAAGCCATTGATTACCACGTGCTTGCGGATTTTCGCTACGAGATCCGCCGCTTCCTGAATTTCAGCGAACGCCTGGTGCGCGCCGCTGGCATCGAGCCGCAGCAGCACCAGGCGTTGCTCGCGATCAAAGGCCTGCCCGCGCATCGCGTTGCGACCATCGGCGTGCTGGCCGAGCGGCTGTTGATTCAACATCACAGCGCGGTGGAGCTGGTGAATCGCCTCGAGGCGAACGGCCTGCTGCGGCGCACGCGCGGCGAAGTGGATCGCCGCGAAGTCGTCTTGACGCTGTCGCGCCGCGGCGAAGCGTTGCTCAAGAAGCTGACGCGGCCGCACCACGCTGAATTGCAATCGGCGCGGCCCAAACTGACGGCGGCCCTGGCGGCTGCAATTGATTCCGACGCGGCAATCGCGCGCTCACGTGGAAGCGCACAACGCAGGAAGCGCGCGAAAAAACGCCGCGCTCACCAGAAACACCCCATGCGCCAGACGCGCGCAACAAACGGGCGCCGCAGCCTGCATCTCGGTCGGAGCAAAAAGTAATGGAGTTACTCGCGCAAAAGGAACCGCGCCAGCCCCCGCCGGAGCCAGCAGGTTACCGGCTGCCGTTAGTATGTTTACTCGCGGCAGGGATCGGCGTTCTTACCGCGTTCATTGCCTACGCTTTGTACAGTCTAATCGGCCTGTTCACCAACCTCGCGTATTACCACGAATGGTCATTCCACTTCCGCAGCCCGCGCCATTCGCCGCTGGGCTGGTGGATGATTCTGATTCCAGTTGTCGGCGGGGTGCTGATCGGGCTGATGGCCAAATTTGGCTCGGAGAAAATCCGCGGCCACGGAATTCCAGAGGCGATGGAGGCAGTCCTCACATCGCGCAGCCGCATTGAAGCCAAGGTGGCGTTTTTGAAGCCGCTCTCGGCGGCAATCGGCATCGGCACAGGCGGTCCGTTCGGCGCCGAAGGCCCGATCATTCAAACCGGCGGCGCATTTGGCTCGCTGGTCGGGCAATTTATTTCCACCACCGCTGCGGAGCGAAAAGTAATGCTGGCGTGCGGCGGCGGTGCCGGCTTGGCGGCTACGTTCAACGCGCCGATCACCGGCGTGCTGCTCGCGCTGGAGCTGCTACTCTTCGAATTTCGCACGCGCTCGTTTATTCCGGTGGTGATCTCCTGCACCATGGCGGTGGCGATCCGGCGGCTGCTTTTCGGCGGCGGGGCGATGTTCGAAATCGGCACGGTGGATTACAACTTTCTTCCCGGTTTGCCGTATTACGTCGTGCTCGGCTTGCTGTGCGGCTTCGCGGCCGTCGCGTTCACGCGCATCCTGGAAAAACTGGAAGAATTCTTCGACCATTTGAAGATTGTCCCGAATTTTCTGCACCCGGCGATTGGAGCGCTCGGCCTGGGCATCGTAGGATTTTGCTTTCCGCGCGTTCTGGGCTCGGGCTACGACACGATTGAAGACATTCTGAACAATCATCTGGTGCTGGGCGTGGTGTTGCTGGTGCTGTTCCTGAAAGCGTTTGTAGTGCTGCTGTCGCTGGGTTCGGGCACATCTGGTGGCACGCTCGCGCCCATGTTTATGATCAGCGCGGCGATCGGCAGCTCATTTGCCATCATAGTGGATCGCGTGATCCCGCGCGCGCATCTTTCGCCAGAGGCTTTTGCAGTGGCGGCGATGGGCGCGCTGCTGGGCGCATCGTCTCGCGCCACTTTCACTTTCATGTTCTGCGCGTTTGAGACCACGCGCGATTTCCACGCCATGTTGCCGGTGCTGCTGGTATGCGTGCTGGCGGACGCCGTGGCATTCACGCTGCTGCCGAATTCGATCATGACGCAGAAGTTCGTCAAGCGCGGCATGCCGGTGCCGGGCGAAAGCGAAACCGAAGTGCTGAAAGCCGTGCGCGTGAGCGAACTGATGCGCAAAGACGTTAAGCCGATCGCGCAGGAAATGACCGTATCGGAACTGGCGGCGCGCATGAGCCGTGGCGAACCGGCGTACAACCTGACGCAAGGATTGCCGATCGTTTCCGGCGGCGGCGTGCTCGTCGGCGTGGTGACGCAGGGAGATTTATTGCGCGCGTTGGAGCACGACCCGCAGGGAACGATGACGGTGCTCGAGGCAGGATCGCATCCGGCCATCGTCGCGTATCCGGATGAACTCGCGCACGACGCGATGGTGCGCATGCTTCAGCATGACATCGGCCGGCTGCCCATCGTCAGCCGCGAAAATCCGCAGCAGCTACTCGGCTATTTCAACCGCGCCAGCTTGCTGGGCGCGTGGACGCGCCAAATGGAAGAGGAGGGAATCCGCGAGCATGGCTGGATCCGGAAATGGAGAAGCTCAGTCCGCCCCACGAAGCACGCCCAGCAGGCCGCCCAGAAATAAATCTAGAATCCGCCGCCACCGCCTCCGCCGAATCCACCACCGGAGCCGCCGCCTCCGCCGAATCCCGAGCCGCCGGAACTGCGCGGCGCCGAAGCCATCACGCTGCCGGCCTGCATGGACATCATATTGAGATCGTTCACCAGATAAAAAGCCGTAAAGTTTCCGCCGTACGAGCCCTGATACCACTGCGGCGGCTGCAAGGCGATTCCAGCAAACGCCTGCACCCATTTTTTCTCCACCTGCAGCGCCATCGCGTAGGGCAGAAATTTTTCAAATAGCTCCGGCGTTTTTTCCAAGCGCTCGATTTGATCTTTTTCCACGCGGCCCAGGAATTCCTCGAACCCCAGCACTTTTTCCAGGGCGCGCGCGCCGATGATCGTCCGCGCGGACATGAACGCGCCAAAAACGCAGATCACCGCGCCGGTCGCGATGCCCGCAAGAATCCAGCTGCCCGCCGCGATTCCCGTAACGTTTGCGAAATATCCCGCGCCTCCGAACACCAGCAGGCCGCCCAGCAGCAATCCCGCGCCGATGTAGCCTTGCTTCACGGTATCTGGGCGATGCAGGTAATATCCGTCGCTCATCAGCGCGCTGAAAATGCGTTCGCGAATCGCCGGCAGGTGCGTATAAAAGTGATTCTGCAAATCAGAGAGCGCCACGTCGCTGCTCGCGCCGTCATCAAACAGCGCCGAAAGCATTTCCTGCTCGTGCGAACGCGCGGCCGCCCATTCCGCCGGTGGCTTCTTCATGTGAAAAATGTAATCTTTGCTGTGCGTCAGTCCCAGCAGGTGGCTTTCCTCTTTTTGTTCGATGGTCAGGTAGCCCTTCACGGCCAAATCCACCAGCGTCGCGGTGATGTCGCGCATCGCGGCCTCGTTATCCACCAGCGTGCCACATTCTCCGGGCGTAAGCTTGTCGGGCGGATCGTACTGAACGGAAATCGCCTGGCGCTGCGGATCGCGGCCGCGCGTCCACCACAGCCAAAGCATCACAAAAAACGCAATCAGCGGAATCAGCAGCGGCGAATTGCTTTGCAGCAAGCGCACGAATCGCACCGACGCCGACGGCGGATGCACAAATCCCTTGTCGAAGCCCACCATGGCAGTCAGGCCCTGGCGATAGCCGAGCTTGCGCGTGCTGGCGATGTCCACGACATTGTCCTTGATCTCGACGCGGGCATCCTCCGTACGCGATCCGGTCACGCCGGTATATGCGACGGCGCGCAGTCCGGTGACGCCCGCGGGCAGTTCGATATGCGCCGTCACCAGCTCGATCGAGTTTTCCCATTCATTGCCGGTGACGTTCCAGTACAGCTCGTCGTGGTCCTGAAAAAATCGCAGCGCATCGAGCACGCGGTAGTGCAACAGAATGGTGCGCGTCGCGTCTTCCGCGTCCGGCACATAAATTTTGAATTTGACGTAGCGCCCTTCGCGATTTTGTTCCAGCTTCAGTTTTTGGCCTTCGCTATCGGTTGCACTGATCTGATCCAGCAGCAGCGTGTAGTTCAATCCTTCCGCATCGGTGTATTCGACGGGAATGGTGCGGTAGATGCCGTGCCAGGCGCCGGTGAACTGCGCTTCAATCACTTCAGTGACGTCAATCGTGCCGTCGGGATGCACCTGGACCTGCGCATCGAAGTGCTTGAACACCAGGATGCGCGCGCCCGCCGGCATCGCGGCGAAAAGCGCCAGCAGAATGATTGCAACGATCCGGTGAAGGCGTAGGCGGTGGCGGGACATTTCGCGACGCGCGCGGCTAGGTGGTGGCGCCGAAACTGACTTTCGGCACATCGCGTTCGGCCGGCGCGCTGATTTCGAAAAATTGCCGCGGCGTGATGTTGAACATTCCGGCGATGATGTTGGAAGGGAACTGCACGATTTTGGTGTTCAGGTCGCGCACCACGGCGTTGTAATAGCGCCGGGCATTCTGCACGCTGTCTTCAATCTGACCCAGCGTTTGCTGTAGCTGCGTGAAACTTTCCACCGCTTTCAATTGCGGATACGCTTCCGCCAGCGCGAACACCTGGCGGAGCGCGGTGGTCAGCACGCCTTCCGCTTCGGCCTTCGCGGCGGGTCCTTGCGTGTTCATCGCCTGATTGCGCGCGGCGACCACGTCTTCCAGCGTGCTCTTCTCGTGCCCGGCGTAGCCCTTCACGGTTTCCACCAGGTTGGGAATCAAATCGTAGCGGCGCTTCAGCTGCACATCAATGTCAGACCACGCGTTGTCGCACTGCACCTTCAGCCGCACCAGCCCGTTGTACATTCCAATGACGAACACCACCAGCAGCACAACAATGGCAAGCAATGCCAGGATCATCGAAGCCCTCCGAACCGCAGACGAACGCGCACCAATGCGAGCGGCAACTTCACCTGCGGCACAGCATACGGTGTGCTGCGATGCGTGTAAAGACCACTGTCCTTGCGGCCGAGGTTCGGTTTCTGACCAAACCTTATGACAACGTTGCTGGGTGGCGGGAGTTCATCCATTTGTGCACGGGGTAGCTTGCGCGACACTTGATTGTATTATAGCCTCTGTGGCGTTTGCGGGGGCCCAGCTTATGAATCGTTTGTGTCTTCTCGGTCTAACAATCGTCGGTACGCTCGCGTTGGGCTCCCCCGTTGCGCGCGGCCAGCAGTCGTACAGGACGCAGCAAGGCCTGCATCGCGGTTCCGGGCCGACTGCTCGTGACTCCGCAAAGTCCCTCACGATTCCTTATCCCGCGCGTTTTCTCGGTTGGCGACAGGCCGCAAAGCAAGGCCCGGACGCCGTTCGTTATTTTCAGAAGGTGGCGCGTCGGGCTCCGACTGCACCGCGCATCGGCGTCGGAACGGCGCCGGGGAACGCAGGTTCTGGAATTCGGGCTGCCGCAAGAATGTCTGTAGCCCAGGCTTCTTCGATCAACCTGCCCGGAATCTTTTTGCGGCCTTCATTGCCTGCCGGAGCACTTCCCTCTGGCGTCGTAACCGGGGACTTTAACAGAGACGGCAAGCTGGATTGGATAGTCGCGAACGCAGCCGACAATTCGCTCGATCTTTATCTTGGCAACGGAGACGGAACGAGCCAACTCCCGATCATCATCAATTTGTTAGGCCAGTCACCTGTGGGAATTGCTGCGGCGGATTTGAATGGCGACAAGAAACTTGATTTGGTCGTGGCAGAGGCGGACAGCGACACAGTGGGAATCCTTTTCGGCAACGGGGACGGCACGTTTCAATCCGAAGTGGAACTGGCAATCGCGAATGCCCAGCCTCTGGCTGTGGCGGCCGCGGACCTGAACAACGACGGTCATCCGGATTTGATTGTCGCTGTGGCCGGCGATCTTGTCCATGTGAATGCGAATTTTGGAGCGATGCTGAATGATGGCACCGGCCACTTTGCCTCGATCGTGTACGCTCCAAATCCTCAGACCAATGACGGGGTCGAAGGCTTTGATCTTTCGGTTGCGGATGCCAATGGCGACGGAGTGCCAGACGTACTTGTCACCGGCGCGGATGCCGAGGGTACTACCGTACAAATGTTTTTCGGCAACGGTGATGGAACCTTTTCTGGCGGAGCAATCGTCTCAAGTTCGAACGGCGCTCCCCTCTTCTCATCCGATCCTCTTCAAGCTGTGCTTGCCGACGTTAACGGCGACGGCTGCCCAGACATCACGGTCGGAATGTCACCCGCGATCGTTTTGCTGTTCTTCAATGATTGCAAGGGCAACTTCCCACTAGGGGAGTCGAGGGAATACGGTGTGGGCGACGCTGCTCAGAGCCTCGCAGTGGTGGACGTTAACGGTGACGGTAAACCAGATATCGTCGTCGGCGGGATTCCAGTCGGTTTGGAGAACGGTAACCCGATCGGATATTCGACTGGAAACACTTTAACTGTAGTGCCGAATGATGGGTCCGGTAATTTTGGCCCCGCGCAGATCTACCGGGGCGATTTGGCGCTTGTGGCGCTAGCCGCTGCGGATCTTAAAAACAACGGTTTCCCCTCCATCATCACCGCAAATCAAGGCGCGAATTCCGTGACTGTTTACGTGAATGATGGTTCAGGAGCTTTCGGTCAGCCAATGGGTGCGTACGACGGCTATGAGACGGGCGTTCCCACATCGCCACCTAATGCCCCCGGTTCAGCTGTCGTGGGTGTGGACCTGAACGACGACGGTAAGCCGGATCTGGCTCTCGTTGAGTTCACTGAATTGGGATCCTACAACAATATGGGTCCGCTCACGGTATTCCTGAATCAGGGCAGTGGCCACTTTTCAGCTCCGATACGCACGCCGATGATCGATGGACAGGGCACCGCGATCGGCGATTTCATTTTTGGCGATTTTCGGCACTCCGGATTGCCAGACTTTCTCGCGGAACTGCTGACGGGCGCCAATGGTAGTGGAGAACTGATCTACTCCCCAAACCTCGGCGCTGGCCAATTTGGGCCGCCGGTCGAAATCCCTTTCGGGACTCCCGGCGGTAATCTTCCGGCATTCGCTGCTTTGGCGGTGGGCGACTTCAACAAGGATGGAAAACTGGATTTTGCCGTTGCCTGGTTTACCGGCGCTACCGGCACGACCCAACAGCTCAGCGTGTATCTTGGTAATGGCGATGGAACTTTTGGCCAGCCGTTCGTAACGAGTTTCGGAAGCGGAGACGCCGCGACTTATCCGCTTGCTGTGTTTGTAGGCGATGCCAATCAAGACGGGAAGCCGGACATCTTCGTCTGGCTCGGAACTAATATATATCCTCAATCAGGTAATGACTTGTACGAATTTCTCGGTAAAGGCGACGGCACCTTCCGGCCCGCGCAGGACGTAGTTCAATTCCTCAGCGCCATGACCATGGCGGACCTGAATCATGATGGCATCCTTGACGTTATTAGCCTGAACAACGCCGTCAACTCCGGCGGCGTCGAGGTGGCGCAGGCGCAAATCTACTTGGGACAGCCGAACGGATCCTTCGGTGTTCCAGTGACCTATTCACCGTACGCCGGTTTTTTGGACGGGCACCATGGCAATAATGTGAGCATGAACTCAGGATATTCCCTCGAACCGTATGTCGGGGACTTTAACGGAGACGGAAACCTCGACATCGCCCTTTTTCAGCAATCCTCCTTGGACGACGCAGCCGGCTGGGTTCAGTTTCTTGCGGGAAACGGAGACGGTACATTCACTCCCACGTTCGACATTTTTCAACTTGGCATTCCGTCAATACCCGATTTTACGGTCCCCAATCTTCTCGGCGATGGCCGCAGCGCTTTTGTTGAAGCTCCGAACTTCAGCGCCTCTTTTCAGATTTTTCCCTCGGAAGCCGCACCGCCTTTCCAGCTCTTGCCTACGGAGATTCCTGTGATTGGCGGCAAGGACTCGCTCGAAGTCGTGCTTGACGTGCCCTCCACGTCGGACACGACGCTCACGCTTTCAGCGAGTGACCCGAACGTGGTCATTCCAGCTTCGGCGACGATTCCCGCTGGCCAAGTCTCGCTGGAAGTGCCTTTCACACTCTCGAATTCCATTGCCCCGAACCGATGGTTCAGCGTCACGGCAAGCGCGGGAGCTGCGACGCAGACCGCTTACGACTTTCCCGGCCGCAAGAACCTCGATTCCTTCTCTCTCGTCATCGCGGCAGCGCCGCTCAATACGATCCAGCAAGGTGGAATTTCTGAGGATTGGAGCGCGGGCGTCCAATCGAACGGCGATGCTTCCGCGACATTCCAGTTCTCTTGCACTGGACTGCCGGCGGGTGCTTCCTGTCAATTTCAGACGGTCTCCACCATCAGTGTGCCGGGCGGCGGATTTGAAAATGTGCTTTTTGATGTGACCGCTACTCTTGCAACACCCACCGGTACTTACACGTTCAATATAGTGGCCAGCGACGGAGTCTCTGTATTTACTTCTCCTCAGCAAATACAGGTTACTCCGGCTCCTCCGGCGATCGTGGTCAACCCGGTGACCGTGACGTTTGGCCCCACTTTGGATGGCACGACCAGCGCACCTCAAACCATCACCGTAACGAACCAATCGAATTCCGCAGTTACACCTTTTGTCTTTGGCGGACCCTCAAACAACCATCCGGCCATCGGAACGTTCCAGACCACAACGACATGCGGCTCGGCCTTAGCAGCAAACTCGTCGTGCACCGTGCAGGTAGCCTTCGTACCTTCTCAACCTGGCACCGTCACCGACCAAATTTCGGTCGGTGGAACCGCGGGCTTTGTGCACGTGCCGCTGTCAGCTACCGCAGCCGACGTGGCCCTTCAAGCCCAGCCCGGCGGAGCTACGTCGGCAACAATTCAGGCAGGGCAGTCGGCAGTGTTTAATCTCCAGATCGCGCCGACTCTCTTTGACGGTACGATTAGTTTTGCATGTTCTGGTGCTCCACCCAAGGGTGGCTGCACAGTTCCACCCTCTGTCACGGTAAGCAGCAATAGCGTCGTACCCTTTCAGGTAACGGTAACAACAACGGCGCCGACCGCAGCTTCGAGCGTCGGAAAGTGGAAGCTTCCCGAGATATCGAGGCTGCCATTCGCGTTCATCCTCACTGTTCTCGCAGTCATTGCGTCACTGACAGTCTTGAGTCGGATCTTCAGCGATAGACGACGCATGGCGCGAGCTTTCCTGGCCGCTTTCTTCTGTTTTGCTGTGATCGGAATGGCGACCTGTGGAGGCGGAGGGACTGGTGGTGGCGGAGGAGGAGGAGGGGGTGGGGTGTGGCGGTGGCGGCAGCACCGGTACGCCCGCGGGGACCTATGTACTGACGGTCACCGGCACAGCTGGGAACGCCACGCGCTCAATTCAGCTGAGCGTTACGGTCACGTCGAATTGACCGGGCCGCGCGGCCGACTCCTGACGTAACGCGCGTCACTTACGTGTCCGCGTCATGCGTCACGCTGGACGTTGCCCCGCAGTCGTTCTCTCTTCGTTGACTTGCTTTCGCGCGCATCCTAAACTGTGCGCCACTCATGACGGAACCTCAGTCGCCGATCGGCCGCACTGTTTCCCACTATCGCGTCCTGGAAAAATTGGGCGGCGGCGGTATGGGCGTCGTTTACAAGGCAGAAGATACCGAACTCGGCCGCTTCGTCGCGCTGAAATTTCTGCCTGAAGACGTTGCGCGCGACCCTCAGGCCCTGGAACGTTTCCGCCGCGAAGCGCGCGCCGCATCCGCGCTGAATCATCCCAACATCTGCACCATCTACGAAATCAGCAAGCAGGATGGCCATCCCTTCATCGCCATGGAATTTCTGGAAGGCGTGACGCTGAAGCACCGGATTTCCGGCCGTCCGCTGGACATGGAACTGCTGCTCGATTTGGGAATCGAAATTGCCGACGCGCTGGATGCCGCGCACTCCAAGGGCATCGTTCATCGCGACATCAAGCCCGCGAATTTGTTCATCACCGACCGCGGCCACGCGAAGATTCTGGATTTTGGCCTGGCCAAGCAAATTCTGGCCACGTCCGATGCCACGCGCGGCACGAATCAAGCCGATCTTACGGTGGACACGCCGTCGGTAAAGGAAGTGGATCTCACCAGCGCGGGGACAGCGGTGGGTACGGTGGCTTACATGTCACCCGAGCAAGCGCGCGGAGAAACTCTGGACGTACGCAGCGATCTTTTTAGTTTCGGCGCGGTGCTGTATGAGATGGCTACCGGCGCGGTTCCCTTTCGCGGCGCGACGACCGCAGTGGTTTTCAACGCCATTTTGGAAAAACCGCCGGCGCCGGCCGCGCGCTTGAATCCGGACATTCCGCCGCGCCTCGAAGAAGCGATTTCCAAGGCGCTCGAAAAAGATCGCCGCATGCGTTATCAGCACGCTTCGGAACTGCGCACGGACCTCGCGCGCCTCAAGCGCGATACCGGCTCGAGCCGCATTTCCGGCGTGGCGCAGTCCGCGCATGCCAGCATGCCGCCGCAGAACTCGGGCGCGTTCTCCGAGACAGCACCGCAAGCAGCTCCTTCCAGCGGCCACGCAATTGCCGCGATGACTCTATCAGGCGGCACCAGCGCAGCGCCGATAACCACAGCACAGCCGGCGGCGACAGGAACGACTGCCTCAGCCGCTGCAATGGCCGCCACTTCGTCCGGCGCTTCCGCCGTAGTAACAACAGCGCAGACTCCGACTCTCGCGCCGCGCAGCCGCTGGCCGCTCATCGCCGGCGTGGCCGCAATCGTCATCATTCTCGCCGCGGGCGCGTATTTCTTCACGCATCATGGATCAAAACTCACCGGCCAAGATTCCATCGTCCTCGCTGATTTCACGAACACCACGGGCGATGCGGTGTTCGACGGTGCGCTGCGCCAAGGCCTTGCCGCGCAACTCGCGCAATCTCCGTTCCTGAACATTCTCTCCGACCGGCAAATGCAGCAGACCATGCAATACATGGGCCAGCCTGCGACGGCGCGCGTAACCAATGAGCTAGCGCGGCAAATCTGCCAACGCACGCAAAGCGCAGCAGTGCTCGAAGGCTCGATCGCGCAAATCGGCAACACCTACAACTTAATTCTCAATGCGCTCAACTGTGCATCCGGTGCAACGCTGGCGACGGCCTCCGCCGAAGCCTCCGACAAGGATCACGTCCTCGGCGCGCTCGGCAAAGCCGCCGAAGAACTTCGCGGAAAGCTCGGCGAATCGCTCGCCTCGATAAAGAAATTCAACACGCCGATTGAAGAGGCCACCACCTCGTCGCTCGAAGCGCTGAAAGCCTATAGCTTGGGAATACAGGCGCGCGCCACCCAGGGCGAAGAACCCGCCGTGCCTTTCTTCAAGCAAGCCGTAGCGCTTGATCCCAACTTCGCCATCGCCATCGCCACGCTGGGCCAAGTGGAGACGAACTTGGGCGACCGCAGCGTGGGCGCTGAGTACACCAAAAAGGCCTACGCCCTGCGCGATCGCGCCAGCGAGGCGGAAAAGTTTTACATTGACTCACACTATTACGACAACGTAACCGGGGATACCGAGCAGAGCATTCAGGTCTATCAGCTCTGGGCGCAGACCTACCCGCGCGATTCGATTCCTTTCAACAATCTCGGCGTCGCCTATAGCCAGTTGGGCCAGTGGGAGAAGGCTCTGCCCGTCGCCCGTCAGGCGCATCAACTGAATCCCGACGAGAGCATTGCCTACGTCGCCCTTACTGGCGCCTATGTTGGCCTGGGGCGATTCGATGAAGCCAAGGCCACCATTGATCAAGGCATCGCGCAGAAGCTGGACGTTCCGAACTTTCACCGTTTGCTTTATGCCCTGGCTTTCGTGCAAAACAATCCAACGGCCATGGAGCGCGAACTCTCGATTCTTGCGTCCAAAGGCCCGGAGGCTACGGCGATTTCGTACTTGCTGGCGGCGCAAACAGAGGCATATGGCGGGCGCATGGAGAAAGCGCGCGGGCTCTTCGAGCGCTCCCGAGCCGCTTTCGAAGCAAATCACTCGACAGAAACCGCGGCCCAGTCGCTCGCCTTGTTGGCAATGGCCGAGGCCGCGGTGGGTGACGCCGCGGGCGCGCGCAGGGATGCCGAGTCTGCGCTGGCACTCAATTCCTCGGTGCATGTGAAAATGAACCTCGCCTATGCGTTCGCGCGCGCTGGCGACGCGGCCCGCGCAGAAGCGCTCGTCGCCGAAATCGCCAAGGAACGCCCTTCGGACACGCTGGTGAATGGGTATGAGCTTCCCACCATCCGCGCGACCCTGGCGATCAATAGCAACAATCCCGCAAAAGCCGTCGAACTTCTCCAGACCGCAATTCCGTACGATCTTAGCTCCACCCATGCGATGCGCAGCACATACACGCGCGGAAACGCGTATCTTGTGCTGCACAAAGGCAGCGAAGCCGCAGCGGAGTTTCAGAAGATCGTGGATCATCCCGGCGTGGTGCTGAATGGAATGACGGGCGCGCTGGCGAAGCTGGGCCTGGCCCGCGCCTACGCCCTCGAAGGTGATCCTGCGAAGGCTCGCGTGGCCTATCAGGATTTCTTCGCCCTATGGAAAGATGCCGATCCCAACATCCCCATCCTCGTCGCCGCCAAATCCGAATACGCCAAGCTGCAGTAGCTCCGGCAGCGCGCAAGCGTCTCACGCCCCGTTAATGTACGCTTTCGTAATCCGGCTCGTTGTGATATATGCAGTGCCGCGCGAATGAAAATCACCTCCATCATATTGATCTTGGCTTCCGTTGTCCTGATTGCCGCTCTAGGGATGGCCCAAGAGAAATGCCCGGCTCCTCTTGCGCTCAGTGCGTCGGCGAGCGCCAACATTTTCAACCCACAACAAGAATTGGATTTGGGCGACGTCGAAGCGGAATGGTTGGAGAAAAACTATCGCGTCATCCATGACGACGAACTCGCCGGCCACCTGAACCTGATAGCCAATCGCATTCTGGCGCAACTTCCACCAACACAATTGAAGTTTCGCGTCATCCTCATTGATACCCCGGTGGTGAACTCGTTCAGCGTGGGCGCAGGACGCATTTACGTCACTAGGAAAATGATCGCCTTCGTGCGCAACGATGACGAACTTGCGGGCTTGCTGGGTCACGAAATGGGCCACATTCTCACTCACCAGAATGCCATCGAGATGACGCGCAAGTTTCACGATTTCCTGGGCGTGGATTCCGTGGGCGACCGCAAGGATATTTTCGACAAGTTCAACCGCATGCTGGACAACATCGGGCGCAACCGGGACCTGCTCGTGAAGACAGTCACGCGAGAGGAGCGACAGGAGGAACCCCATCAGTACGAGGCGGATCGTGTGGCGTTGTACGCCGTGGCGGCCGCGGGGTTCTCGTCGCAGGCTTTTGTGGATTTTTTTGACCGTCTCGCGCAGACGCACGGGAAAACCGGCAATCTACTCAGCGATTTCTTCGGAGCGACAAAGCCGGACGAGAAGCGGCTTCGCGAAATGCACAAATCCCAGGCAGTGCTGCCACCGGCGTGCCGGGAGATCGGCCCCGCCCCACCCTCAGCCGAATACCTCGCTTGGCAGTCCGACGTCATCGCCTACTCGGGTTTGGGTCGAACGGAGCATCTGGTCGGTGTCGTTTCCAGAAAGCCTCTGGATCCACCATTGCGCACAGACATCAAGAATCTGAAATTCAGCCCGAACGGCGAATACGCGCTGGCTCAGGACGACGCCAGCATATTCGTCTTTGCCAACGATCCGTTTACTTTCTTATTCCGCATCAATGCCGCGGAGGCCCACGACGCTCAATTCTCCCCGGATTCGCAAGAAATCTTTTTCCTCACGCAAGGGCTCAGGGTCGAAGAGTGGAACATTGACGATCAAGATCGCGCCGGCGTTCACGAAATGACCCTACCCGAGGGCTGCCTGCAGAGCTCGCTTTCTCATGACGGCAAACTTCTCGCGTGCGTCAACCGCAACCTCGACTTCGCGCTGTTCGACGTGGCCAGCAGCAACGCGCTGCTCACAAAAAAGGCTTACTTTGAATCCAAGATATTCGGCGTCGGCGGCGACCTCATGCGTCTCCTCCAATTTATTTTGGCGGAATCAGGCGACGGCCGATGGATCCACATGGGGTTCTCCCCGGATGACCATTACCTCGTTGCGACGGCCGCGGACTTGGCCGTTGCGGTTGACGTTGCGAATCACGCGCAAATCCCACTCGATGGTGTGCTGAGCAAAATTCTTACCGCGAATTTCGCTTTCCTGGCCCCGGATCGCATGATCGTTCAGAATCATTTTGATCCCAAAGACTCGGCCGTCGTCGAGTTTCCGTCCGGAAAGGTTGTCGAGCGGCTTCCGATAGACCCGCGTCAGAGTATGGAAGCTGCTACGCGTGGCAATTACCTCATCTTAAAGCCCGTGAAGGATGCGCGTGTGGGCGTCCTGGACCTGGCGTCGAAGAACTTTGTGATCGGTTCCACGAAATCGTCGGTGATTGACGTTTTCGACCACGAAGTTCTTAGCCAGCGGACCTCCGGAGAAGTCGGGATCTTCGAAATCTCCAACCACGAGCGCAAAGGCCAGACGGAGCTTCCCAAGAGCGCTCTGGGTACGCCACGAGCTTGGGCCGTGTCTCCCGACCTTCGCTGGCTCGCCGTTTCTGATACCAGCCGCGGCGCCGTCTGGGATCTGTCGGCTTCGAAGCGCCTCTACTACACGCGCGGTTTCCGCGGCGCTTACTTCGACGGCGACCAAGCTTTCTACGCCGATTTTCCAAAGGAGGAGCCGCAGCCAAGAACCATCGCCCGCGGCGATCTCTCTCGCGAAAATATGGTGGCTGGCACTCCGATCGAGGAAAAAGTCTCGACGCGGCAGTTTGGACAATTCCTCCTGGTCCGCAAGCCGGCTGGAAAGGAGAACACGCTGCATCGCAACATTACGCTCGAAATCAAAGACGTCAGGGATGGACGCGAGATTTGGACGCGAAATTTCCCCAAGGAAGCGCCGTCCATGTCTCTTGATCCGCAGGCCGGTTCGTTGATTTTGGAATGGACCGTTGACGAGTCCGCAGCCAAGGATGAAATCAAGGGCGCTGGTTCGCTGCAATCTCGCTTCGCTGCCATGCGCGATCACAAAGGCGCGTATCTTCTTGAGGTTCTCGATGCGGCCACCGGGAGTGTGCGGGGACAACTCCTCATTGACACCGGTAAAGGCTCCTTCCGCGTGACGCGCTCCTTCGCGGAAGGCGATTGGGTTCTCGTCACGGACAATGAGAATCGTACGCGCCTCTATTCGCTGTCATCCGGAGAGCAGAAAGCGATCCTGTTTGGAACTCATTCCATACTTTCGATTGCGGCGGGCATTCTGCTTGTCGAGAACGAAACCGGACAACTAGACGTGTACGACCTGAAGTCGCTCGAAAAGCGCACTCAACTGACTTTTCCTTATCACATAGCCGCACGGGCCTTCAGCGATGATGGTAAACGGCTGTTCATTCTGACCGCTAACCAGATAGCTTTCATTTTTGATTCACAAGCGCTGGACAAGGCGGAAACTGCTGCGGCAGTTGTTCCCTAGATGCTCGAACTGCGGCGGGGTCAGTTTTAGCGGTCAATCGCGTTCATGGCTGGCGCCGAGTAGCGGTCGCCGGCGATTTCGATGTGCGGGACGGCAGCTTCCAGCTCCGCGACTTCTGCGGGAGTCAGCCGGATGTCCGCGGCGGCTGCATTCTCTTCCAGATATTTCCGGCGCTTGGTTCCGGGGATCGGCACCAGGTCTTCACCCTTCGCGAGCACCCATGCCAGGGCCAGTTGACCGGCCTTCACGCCCTTGCGCTCGGCAATCGCCCGCACGCGCTCCACCAGCACCAGATTCTTATCGAGGTTTTCGCCGGCAAATCGCGGCATGCGCGTCGCGCGCGAGTCCGCTTCAATCAGGTCGCTCTTTTTGGTGATCGTGCCGGTGAGGAAGCCGCGTCCCAGCGGGCTGTAAGGCACGAACCCGATTCCGAGTTCGCGCACCGTTGGCAAAATTTCAGCTTCCACGTGCCGCTCCCACAGCGAATATTCCGTCTGCAGCGCCGTAATCGGGTGCACTTTATGCGCGCGCCGAATCGTCGCCGGCGACGCCTCCGAAAGTCCCAGGTACTTCACCTTGCCTGCCTTCACCAGCTCCGCCATCGCCCCGACGGTATCTTCGATCGGGGTTTGCGGGTCCACTCGATGCTGGTAGTACAAGTCAATGTAGTCCACGCCCAGCCGCTGCAGCGAAGCGTCGCAAGCCTGACGCACATATTCTGGCTTGCCGCTGAGGGACCAACGATTCGGCTCCGCCTTGGTGCGAATGTTGGCGAACTTCGTCGCGAGAAATACTTCATCGCGTCGGCCGCGAATCGTCTTGCCGATCAACTCTTCGTTGTCACCGATTCCGTAGGTATCCGCCGTATCCAGAAAATTGATGCCCAGATCCAGCGCCCGTAGAATCGTTGCGGCGGACTCCACGTCATTCCGCTCGCCGTAAAAATCGCTCATGCCCATGCAGCCGAGTCCCATGCGGGAGACGACCGCGCCTTGCGAACCAAGTTTTACTTTCTTCATAGTCATACCAAGCTTAGACGGGCCGCGCGCACTCGCGGATTCCTTTTTTTTTGGCGCGCGCACGCCCTGGTTGGGATGGTCTGTCACAGTGGATTGTCAGACGGTCACAACAATCTTGCCAATCTGTTGATTCGATTCCATGTAACGGTGCGCTTCCACGATCTGCGCCAGCGGAAACGCACGATCGATGCGCGGCCTGAAATTGCCCGCGGCGACGTGATCGAATACATACTTCACGGCCGCCGCCTTCAGTTGCGGCACGGAAAGTATTTCGCGCACTGTGTATCCGCGCACCGTCAGCCCCTTGTGCAACGCGGCGAACAACGGAAACGGCGTCGGCTCCGGCGCCAGCGCTCCATATTCAAAAATGATTCCCTCGTAAGCCGCGGCCCCGGCGAGCGCTTCGATGCCTTTCCCTCCAATGGGGTCGAAAATCACGCGCGCTCCTTTGCCACTGGTGATTTGCTCTATGCGCGCGAGGAAATCCTCTTCGGCCGTTGCGATTACGTGCGCCGCGCCCACCTCCGCCAGCACAGCTTTCTTCTTGGACGTGCGCGTGGTGGCAATGCTGATCCCTCCCTCGGCCTTCACCATTTCGATCGCGGCAATTCCCACGCTGCTGCTCGCCGCCGTGATGATTACGAAATCGCCTTTGCCGATCCGCGCATTTGTAATCAACGCCCCATAAGCGGTGAGATATTGCATCCAGATGGATGTGCCCTCTTCCGGCGTCAATTTTTCCGGATACACCGCCAGCGCGCTCGCTGGCACCAGCGCTACTTCTCCATACACGCCGTAGTTGGTCATCATGAATCCCGGCACGGTGCTGGCCTTCTTGCCGATCCAGGATCTATCCACGTCGGGCCCGACTGCCGTCACCACGCCGGCCGCTTCGTAGCCAAGCTTCGACGGCAGGGTAGGGGATTCCAGATAGCGTCCCTCGCGGAACATCACTTCGGCGCGATTCAGGCCGATTGCCTTCACGCTCAACAAAGCTTCGCCCTTGGTGGGCTCCGGGATCGTTTCCTCCTGGATTTTCAATACCTCCGGCCCGCCCAAAGAATGAAAGCGCACAACCTTCGCAGTCTTATTCGCCACGTTAATCTCCTCGGTTGTTTTGATTCCATCCGAAGCGGCGGGGATTCAATTGATGCGCCGCAGCGCCTGACGATTATTTTGGCGGAGTGAGCTTCGGATCCAATCGCGCGGCTTCTTTAAATTCCACTTGCGCTGCTTCGGGGTCTTTCAACCGCAGCAGCGCCATGCCCAGATTGTAGTGCGCGTGCGGCAGATTCGGATTCAGGCGGTTGGCCTCGCGATAGCTGTCCGCAGCCGCTTGATATTGTCCCTTGTTGAAGAGCACGTTGCCCAGATTGAACCGAGCATCCGCGTTTTCAGGATAGCCAGCGATCACTTTCACGAACGCGGTTTGCGCAGCGTCCAAATCGCCCAACTGCATTTTCGCTGCGCCCAGGCCGATCTCCGCCTCGGGGAAATTCCCTTGCTGGTCCAGCGCCTTCTGAAAATATTCCGCAGCTTTGGCGGGATCGTTCGCTTGCAAGTATGCGTTCCCCAAATTGTAGAGCGCGTGGGCTTCCTGCGGCTTCAGCGCCAGGCCTTTCTGGTATGTGGCGATAGCCATGTCCAGTTTTCCCTGTCCCTGGTACGCGAGCGCCAGATTAAAATCCGCGTCGGGCTGATCGGGTTTCAGCGCCAGTGTTTTTTCCAGACTCGATACGGCCTCATCGAGCTGGCCCTGCTTGTACAGCAAGTGCCCGAGCGCGTACCAGGCGTGCGCGTCATCAGGATGTTCCGCCACAATTTTTCGGTATCGCGTAATGGCTTCCACGTCGCGTCCGGCATTTCCCAGCGCCGCTGCATAATTCGTTTGCAGGTCCAGCGAGTTCGGCTCCAGCGCGATGGCTTGCTGATAAATCTGAATCGCTTCGTTCCATTGCTGCGTGGAATCCAGAGCTGCCGCCAGGTTGTTCAGCGCGTCCACATAACGCGGCGTCAATTCCACCGCGCGACGGTAGGCCGCGATCGCGTCAGTGGCGTTTCCCGAAGCAAACAGAGCGGCGCCCATGCCGTTATACGCCTGCGCGAATTTCGGATTCAGGGCGATGGCTTTGCGGTAGGCAGAAATGGAATCGTAAAATTTCTTCTCGTGATAGAGCGCGAGGCCCAGATTGCTTTCGGTCACTGCGTCCGTAGGCTTCATCGCCAGCGCTTTGTCGAAATCCGAAATCGCTTCGTCGTCTCTCGCTTGGCGATCGAGAGCCAGCCCAAGATTGCTCAAGGCCTCCGGAAAATTCGGATTCAGTGCCAGCGCCTGTCGAAAGAGCTCAATAGCTTCGTCCACTTGTCCTTTTTTGTAACGCTCCAGCCCCTGATTGTTCAAGGACACCGCATCGCCGGCGCCGCTAGCCTTGCTCTGCGCCCGTACAGTGCGCGCGCCGCCAACGACGCTGATGAAAATCGCCAGAACCACGATCTGCCGCAAATCACACCGCGACATCGCGACCCATCCTCCCAGCGAGCCTAACACACCAGAAAACCACTCCATCAACCGCCATCGCGAAATGGCGCCACTGGCTGTTGCGTTTGAATTTGTAGCGGCCGCCTTCAGGCGGGCGCCTTTGACTTGGTTCTTCGACCGGCCCGCGCCATGCAGTATTCCTAGCATCACGGTACGTTTTAAGATACGCTGTTTGCAACAACACCGTAGAGGACCCCTTCCTCTGGAATTTCGTTCCCTAAGGCATCTTGGGATGCTTTTCAAGACATTCAGCGCAGCCGTGTTCGGCATTGACGCCTATCTCGTCGAGACCGAGGTTGACGTCGTGCCCGCGTACGAGGGCCACTTCACGGTCGTCGGCCTGCCGGACATCGCCGTGAAAGAAAGCCGCGAACGCATTCGCGCGGCTCTGCGCAATTGCGGTTTCGATTTTCCGTCGGGGCACGCGGTCACCATCAATCTTGCTCCTGCCGACATCCGCAAGGAAGGCTCCGCGTTCGATCTGCCGATGGCGCTGGGACTCGCAGGCTGCCAAGGAAGTTTCTTCGGCAAAGTTCTCGATACGCACGTGTTTCTCGGCGAACTGTCGCTCGATGGCGGCGTGCGTTCCGTGCGCGGCGCGCTGTCCGCGGCACTCGCGGCGCGCGAACGCGGCATTAAGAATGTCGTCGTGCCGGAAGCCAATGCGCGCGAGGCCGCCGTGGTCGAAGGCATTCGCGTTTTCGGCGTGAAGTCCCTGCCGCAAGCCGTGGATTTGATCAACGCGCCGGAATCCTTTCAGCCCGTAACCGTGGACACTTCGCAGATGCTCACAGAAGCCAGCCAGTATTCCGTGGACCTGCGCGACGTGCGCGGGCAAATTTCCGCCAAGCGCGCGCTGGAAGTAGCCTGCGCCGGAAGCCACAATATTCTGCTGATCGGCCCGCCCGGCGCCGGAAAGACCATGCTCGCCAAACGCATTCCCACGATTCTGCCGCCAATGTCGCTCGAAGAAGCCATCGAGACCACGCGCATTCACAGCGTCGCGGGCGTGCTGGAAGACTCGCGCGGTCTCGTCGGCACGCGGCCCTACCGTTCGCCGCACCACACTATCAGCGATGCAGGCCTGATCGGCGGCGGAGCAATACCTCGCCCGGGGGAAGTTTCGCTGGGTCACAACGGCGTAGTATTTCTCGACGAGCTGCCGGAATTTCAGCGCAACGTGCTGGAAGTAATGCGCCAACCTCTGGAAGACGGCAACGTCACCATCGCGCGCGCTTCGCTCTCCGTGAATTTTCCTTCGCGCTTCATGCTGGCTGCGGCCATGAATCCGTGCCCGTACGGGTTATCTCATCGCTACTCGACATGCCGGAAATGAGGCTTACGCCTACAACTCGGTAATCCCGCACGTGGATTTCTGGCATTGTCGCCCTAAGAAGCTTCCGCTTATCGGCCCGGCTTAAAAACTCCCATTCGTGGAAAACGCTGAACGCATCGGCCATTTGTCGGGCCGTAAGAGCTGGAACGGTGGTTGCTGCCCGAGTCGCTAGATTTCCGAACAGTTCGGCATCCACCGCCAGCATATCTAGCCTCCGGTCGCGCTCTACTCGGTCTATGAGATTCTCAAAATATGCGTCGAGCACGCGCTGCTTCTTCTCTTTCAATTGTAAGAACCCGCTCTCAATTCGCGAGAGCTCCGGCTTCGTTCCATTGGAGGATTTCCTGTTCTCAAACACAGTAGCGAGCTGTTGTAGGAATTTGCGGTTAGTCAGGTGTTCGGCAATCAAACTATCGAGACAGCGCTCCAACGGCTCACGGCGCATGTATGGATTGCGGCAGTCCTGCAAACCGGTCGCCCTCCGCTCCTTTCGGGCTTCAGCCGTGCGAGATTTACAAACGTACCACGACCGGCCTTGATGTCCGTGTGTGTAAACGAGGTTGCCGCACGCACCGCAGCGAAGAAATCCGCTGTACGTAAACCTACGCTCATGATCCGGCCGGACGCGCCAGTGATTCAGCTTCTTGAGATCAAGAACGCGTTGCAGTTGCGCGAACTCGCTTTCGGAAACTAGTGGCTCTAGCACTTTCACGCGAATCACGTCTTCCGGTGCACGGGCAATTTTCGGACGGTCTCCCTGGCGGCCATTGCTGCACGTGCGGATTGCTGCGGAGGACGGATCGCGCCTCGTGCTGTAAACGCGCCAACCGGTATAGATGGGATTGCGTAGGATGTTTCGCAGGTTAAATGCCTCGATGCCAACTTTGCGGCCGACATCTTTGTAGCTCGCCTCTCCGGACAGGAACAGCCGGAAAGCCTCGCGCACCCTCTCGACTTCCGGTTTATAAAACCATCGCGCGGTCTTGGCGTCGTAGCCCACTGCGAACGGGAGTACTATCGGGCCGTGTGGATGTTTCCCAGCCTTCCTTTTTTCTTCTTTCGCCGACCACACACGCTCCAGAATTTCCGTGCGCTCTAATCCAGCGATTGCCGCTCGAATGCTGCCCATCAATCGCCCAGTTTTCGAACCAAAGTCGATTGGACCGTCTGGAAGGTAGAGGACTGTGCGGGTGTCCTGGAACGTTTGCAGGAGAATGTAATCCGCAAAATTCTCAGGCCGCATGACTCTGGAGAACTCCCGCACAACGACACCGTGAATCGTCGGATCCTCAATTTTTTTCAGGAGCCTCTGCATTTCGGGCGTCCGCAGCACCGCCGCGCCACTGACATTCACTAGTTCTATACAATCGACAATTTCGAGGCCGTATGTTCGTGCCGTCCGCTGATTGATCGCGTGCTGCGCGGGCATGGATGCACGATCATCTCCTGCTTGACCTTGGGTGGAAACCCTAATTAACTCGATCACTTTTTTCATCGTAGAGGCCACATAGCTCCTTCGCGGCGCGGAAAACTTCCGCCGCATTATTCTCTTTCAGTGCTTTCCGCAGACCGGCGAGACCTTCGCGCCTCGATGCCGCAATTTCTAGTGCTGCAGCTAGTATTCCGTCAAAGGCCGCTGGGTTCTCTTCGCTAGCGGTTCGCGGCGGTATACTACGTGATTGAGTGTCGTCTCGGCTACTCATATAAATCTGCCTTCAGATGGAGAAAATTTCTTTCGTGCGATGATACTTCCGACATCTCCAGCGCCCGGCGTGTCGGGAGCTTCTCCCTACTTGCCGCAATTGGCGACGCGGCCCGCGCAGTAAAGAGCTGCTGAGAGCCGTTCGCCTTCGAAATGCAAATTTCCATGAATTTCTTGCGGGTTGAACAACAATAGATCGCCGGATTTGAAACCAATAGCAACGCGCCAGCGGGGGAAAACTAGTTCCCCGCCCGCAAATTTCCCCATCGGCATCAGGCAGGTCATCCCTCCCAGCAGATTTCCACTATCGCGGTGATAAGCGCACCGGTGGTTCCGGATGATGTAAACGGTGGTGAACACGGTTTTCCAAAGTCTTGAGTCCGGCGCCTGTTCCACCGCAGCCCGCTGGATTGCGTAGTAAGTCGGCAAGTATTCCGCGTAATAGGTGTCCGCGCGTTCGATTACGCGGCGATTGCGGTCGAGCATTTCAGGATGCCTAAGGGTCAACGGCGTTGGGTGGCGAGGGCCGTCCCAACCTAGTCGGCCCTGTCGTCCTTTGACATCTTTTAGCACGCTCGCGTAAACACCCCAGCGTGGCGAAGGGATGCCAGCCTTATTCTTGGACCGGGGTAATTGTGCTGTGCCGACCACATCCACTCGATTGCTGAGAAGGCCTTTCACGTGCTTCCAATCTCTGTACGCGGGCTCGAGAAGCTCGCGCGGGAAGACGTTGCGAACGAACACGGCCTTAATTTCTCCGTTCCACGTCGTCACTGTCGTGTCATTGTCGAGAACGATGTCCACGTGCTTCCGGTCCGGGAATTCCCCCGCCAGGCTTGCGGCCATTTTTTCGTAGTCGTGATCCAACCTAAGAAAGTCCATTTACGATAGCTCCTTATCTTGATCTGGCTTGACTTTGAACTGTTTGAATCCCCGCTCGAATACGGCGAGCATCTCTTTTTCAACACGAGCGCGATGCTGGGACTTCCAAAACTCACTCATATGGCGCCACTCGCTTTCCGTACTCACCGCCACGGCCAGCGAGAGTCGGAATACCTTCGGCGCGCGGGGGCGGGCGACGTTGCCAATCTCCGCCCGAGCCTCCGCAGTCGCCTTACGCCTGTTCACTGCCTCCGCGTCCGTCGCCAAGGGGAATTCGGCCGATTTGGCCGATTTGCTGGAATCCGTATCTTTCGAGGACTCCGCGTCTGCTGCCTGAGCGATCGCCATGTATCTCCGCGCGGTCCGCGGGGTAATGCCACGCGGAGCGAACTTCTCGGCGAAGTGTCGTTCCCACTCACCGTGCCCGAGCAACCCTTTGATTTCTCGAAACACTCGACCTAGCTCGAGATTGGCTTTGCGGCCTCTCGTTGTGACAAGTTCCTGTTCGGCAATCCAGTGAAGCGCCTGCGCGTCAAGGGTGGCCAGGCGTTCAGCGCGGAATTGGCCCGCTACGGCGTCGGCACTTCGCGTGACCGGCTCGAGCCGTGGGAAGCGGTACACCACCTTCACCTTTTGCGTCGACGTCGTCACTGGAGCCCCTTCATCCCGAGGCGGGGAAATCGTATGCGATCCTCAAGCCAATCGCGGACGCCCTTCAGCATCAGCTTCCGTAGGCTTGGAAACGGTAATTCAGACGCAGGAATCAGATACTTTTTGGTCAAATAGGCCCAAGTTTGTGCCGAATACCTTTTTGAGGTCACTTGTAATCCGAGTTGCTCGATTTGGCACAGGAGGCCTTCGGCTGCCAGGCAATCAGTCGTGCTGAGTTTTGTTTTCTTACGCGCGGATTCCCAAAAGGACAGTCCTGGAAGCAAATCAACTTCGGCGTACCGCTCGATGTCCCCAAATCGCCGATACGGCAAGCCTTTTCCTCGGAGTTGAACCTCGATTCGAGCGATTTGATCGTCGCTGGAGTAATATTCTGCGATCGGATGACGAATTGACCGAAGACGGGCAAGCCTGTCGTATATGAGGAGAACATGTTCTTTAGATCGTCTCAGGTAGAAACTAAAACCGGAGCGAGAGCGCATGACGCCGCAATTTTGAGCGCGAACGATTCTGCAATAGCGAGCGACTTCAAGAGCAGGAATTCCCCATAAGTCAACGCACCAGTCGATTCGATAAATCCTGACGAACTTGAGATCACCAAATATCTTCTCGGCAATTTTCCTAACCCGTGAGAGTCCGAGGCACCTGACATCGACAAACTGAAGCTTATTGATGCCGTTGTGTATGCCACCGCAGTAAAGGAGTGCCGGTAGTCTTTCTGGCGCTTTTCTTAAATCAATAAGTCGTGAATAGCCACCTTTCGACTCGCCCATCGCTTCTGCAAGCGCTCGGTATTTGCGTTTAATCGAATCAGACAACAAAACTAATTTGTCAGCACCCATGATCAAGAGTCTCCTCGCTGAGGAAATTAGCAAACGAGGGACTGTGATACATCTCAATCCACAAACTTCTTTCTTGTGAAGCGATTCTGCACAATTCTTGTGAGGAGAATTTGTGAAGGGGACCTGCTTGTAAATCCAACCTACGACACTTTACGGCTTAGGCTTCACTTTTTTGCAGGTAAGACTCACCGCGTGAATATGCGTTCTCGAGACTGCGTGCGTCGCCTTGCCGAGCCTGAAATTCGAGAACAGTTGAGGCGTGTTCATTCAATGCACGTCCAGATACAGAAATCGCAGAACGGCTATAAGACGCCGCCTAGATTTGCGTTGTTACCGTCCATTTTCAGCAAGAGCTCTCGTGATCGATTGGCCGAACGGGAAGAGGCTAATCTCTTCGCGGAGTTGGACACCGAGGTTTTGAGGTACAGCCCGGCGGACCCAGAAAAACACTGGGAGATTGAGGATATCTTGAAGATTCTCTGCGGGCTCACCTCCAAGGTCACCGAAGGCGGGCCAGCGGAGGCAGGTCCAAAATGAGCAAGCCTTTCTTTGAGAACGTAGCGACGCTTGACTCCGTGATCGCAGCCGGTCCGGGTGTATTTGATTACGAGAAGGATCTAGGACCACTTCTTGCGGATGACACGCTCAACGATTACTTTTTCCGGAAGCTATCCGATCCCGCGTGGCTTGGATATTTGATCAAAGCCGGAAAATTTAGCAGCGTTCCTGCGCTCCAGGAGAACGATGCTGAAGGAACAATTGGGTTTCCATCCTGGCCTCAGGGGGAATACCTCAAGAAGATCGCCGCCGAAGTACCCGACGAAGTTTCTAGAGTTGTGACGCAGCTTCCACCAACTCGGAATGCGCGGGCACATGACTGCATTGTGGATCTAGCCCTTACGGTCCCACCGGAACTTAGTGTGGAAATGCTCCCCAAGATAATCGAGGGCATCCGATCTCCCTACCATCTGACATTGTCTTTGAAGATCGGTTCCCTCATTGGCCGTCTCGCCAGGGCGAGCCAGATTTCTTCAGCGCTACAGCTAGCTGAAGTAGCCCTCGAAATTCTGGATGCAGATGGATCAGGCGAGACGGCCAAAGGCGACAACCAATGAAAACAATAGGGTAGCTCAGGAGTAGCGCTGGCAAAAAGACGCCTACGACTCCCTCATATGCTTGTTCGAATTCGCTTCTTGCTAAGACAAGGTTCTCGCCACAAGGAATGCCATTAGGGCGCGCATGCCCGTGAACATAAAACATTGGCTTTTTCTTGCGGTCGACCTCCCGGGTTTCCAAAAGCGGATAACGAAAAACACTCGTGTAGCCAAATGGCGCAGCCGCCTCGCTCAACAAGGGATCAAAATTGGTCGTGACATAGGCTTTGAACGGCGCGCTCATCAACCAAGAATACGCCTGCCGTTGCTCGACGACATTTCCGCCAAACAAATCAGCAAGAGTTGCTTGGTAGGCTACTGTGTTGGCGGTCTTGCATTCCTGAGCCCTGTCGATCAACTGGGTGGCAGACGGCGTCTCAGCTGGGCCGAACGGCTGGACTTGGCAAGCCGCGCAGAGTGCCGTGATTGCGCTTGTCCAGTTCGGATACGCCAAGCTCGATAACCCCGAACCGATCCACGCAATACAATCATCTCCGCTCACCGCTTTCAGCAGCTCTTCCGAGATCCGGGTTGGGGTCAGATCTTCGATAACTTGCGCCACGAGTGTCCATATGTAAAAACAGGCAAGAATCAGCGGTGCAAATGCGATTTACGTCTCACGATGGGATACAACGACCCCCACAGGAACTGCACGTTAATACTCAACCGGCGAAATTAGACTCCTATTGTCAGACTGGAGTCAAGCAGCCAGCGTCCTAATCGGATAAGTGCATTTTTTGCATAATTGCGCACTGAGACGGATCACTGGAGAATCCCGTAACACGAAATCGAAATAAGGTGAAATCGCGCGCGGAGAGCCGAAACCGAAACCGCAACTCGTGGACGCCGATACCGAGGGGCGTATCACTTTTCCCCGCCCTGTAAGCTACCCCATTCTTGCGCTGACGCCGCATGGCGAAAGCTTTAGACTCGAGCACCGCGGCTCTCCTTGACAGAAACAAAGTCACTGTTGCGCGGTGCTAGAATCTTCCTCAGATTGCGTCGGGGAAGATTCTGTATCGTCGGGCATGTCACTCTGTCCCTAGGTAAGAAATCTACTATTTTCCAACCGCCAATTTCGTTCCATCGCCCCCCAATAAAAGCGCGGTGAACGGGCACCACAAAACGGAGGGTATTTTTAACCGCACCGTTGCGACTAACTTCTCATCTCCAGCCCCCGGTTAGCGTCGTTCCGACGGCTCAATCTTTACGCGGGCGCGGTAGGTCATATCAGCGATGCATTTTTCTTTCCAGCCGCCACGATCTACATTTGTGATCGTGCCCATCTGTACTGTGTCCGAGACTTCGATCAGCTCGTCAAACACCGCTTGCGCCTAGAATTCTCGCGCGCGCGCGTATCGGTTCCGAAAGTCATCATTCTCCTCAACCGAGCGGTCAACGGTCGAAGTGGAATGGCCCTGGAAGGCTACGCCGCCAAAGGTCGCACCGCATATCAGGATTCCGCTGAGCTCCGACAACATGAACGTTCCCGTACTTGCGAAGGTCGTACGACCTGGTGCCCGGAAACGCCGTCGATTCAGTGTCGCCCTCCACGACAACGGTTTTACTACCGAAAGATTTCGGCACGGCATGGATCGCGGACATTAAGGAATTTGAGTTCCACCTTGTCATCGTCAGCTAGCCCCGCCGTGTTGGGTCGAAAAATGGTAGTCCCTTGAACGACTTCAGCTGGCTTTCGTTCGACATGAGCGATGGATGTGATATCTTGCGAAAGATCGATAAAGGCTGGCGAGTTCGCGGTTATCATAGGTCCACAAGCAGACAGCACAGAATTTGTGCCTGGTATTTCTTGGCTCTCTCGTACATCTTCCTAAAGTCATGATTGTCCTAAGGCCTTCTACACATCGTCGTGGTGAGAGCGCACACCGCCGATGCCAAGGCGGCGCATCAGCATTTTTTTCACGCGCTGGAAAGACGCTGACCCGGACATTCCCATTCTAATCGCCGCCAAGTCCGAATACACGAGGCTTAACTCACCATTGGAATTGTCAAAGGTGGAGTTGGCAAATTTGGCTGCCTCCGGATAAGTCGCGTTACCGGAAAAGTGCCGTACTAGAACTTCACTTGTACGATAAGAGCGTTACTCAGGCCCTTGTGATGAATGGCACGATAGCTAATCGCAGGGAGCTTCTTCGTTCCGTGTCGCCCCTGTATCTACGTTCAGATATTGGGCGTGTTGATTACTTCACGGCAGCCGTCCCAGCGATTCGGGAAATCATGGCATATTTTGCTTGAGCTGACTTGATGTAATCTTTCAGGCTTGTGATCCGCACTGTCACTTCAGTTTCGTTCAACCCTTCGCCGGCCCTAAACTCCGGGCCCCAGTCTGGCATTTCGGCGGGACCATGGGCAGGCAGCACTACCCCATGCCGTAGCACTTCGATGACATAAGCGTCTGGGAACTTGCCGCCGTTACGTTGCGCCAGCTTGGTTAAGTCGGGCGGCACATCTTGGAACGGTGGTGGAGCAGGGCCGTTGCCTTTTAGATCGTTTCCATGGCATACCGCGCAATATCTCCTGAACAGCATCTCACCGGATGAGGGATTTTCAGCCACTGGAGTCTTGGCTGGCCCTTTTTGTGAGGCTTGAATTGTCTGTAGTGATTCCAGGTACTTCACCAGATTATCCAGTCTGACATTTCCTCGGTCCACGTCGTTTTCGATTTGATGAAAGATCGGGCCCCATACGGGCATCTCTCGCGACCCGTGCGACGCGATCATACCCTCGCCGAGAATAATCCTCTGGATGCGTGCCACCGGAAACCTTCCTCCATTATTTTTCGCAATCGCCGTCAAGTCCGGCACCGTCGCTTTCATCGCCGGCGCCGCTGGCCCATTCCCCTTGCCGTCTTGACCGTGGCACGACGCGCAGTAGGCGCGGTACAAGTCCGGGCCATCTACCGAACCAATCAGTGGCGGCAACTGCTTTTCGGATTCCTGATGGTTCGGAGGAGTCGGCGAATTCGTCCGTGCCCTCGCTGCCATCCCGCCAGCGGCGGCCGCAATCACCGCGACATTTAAACACCACAAAGCGGCTCGAATTTTCATAACTGTCCTCCCACTGAAATCGACTCCTGCCACATTTGCCGAATGCTTCGCTTCGCGCCGCTAACGTATCGCGGGCTGAGAGACCACGAATTCAATTGCCTTCGAGCCCCTGGTGTGCCCCGGCACCGGTGATTGTGACAGGCGTCACAGGACTTGACCCGCCCGCACGTGTGCACTATAGAGTCAAAATGGCGGCAATCATTTCAAGGTCCTTACTGTCGTATACCTTGAAACCGAATCTGTCGGCGAGGGCGCGCAGCGCCAGATTCTCGGGAAGTATTCGGGCGATGATCCTGGTAAGTTTCTCGTCGCGAGCTATCTGAATCAGCCGGCGCACCAGTTCCGTGCCCAATCCGTGGCGTTGATAGCGATCGCTGACCAGCGCGGCCAGCTCCGCTTCATCCGCGGCGCGTGACTTGGTGAAGCGGCCAACCGCTAGAATTTCCCGCTCGCCCGTTGCGGGCGAAACGCGCTCGGCCACGAGCGCCATCTCCCGGTCATAGTCAATGAAACAACTACGAACCAAGCGTTCGTGGGCCACACGCGCACTTAAGCTTTCCAAATGAAAGTAGCGCAGAAAAACGCTTTCGTCCGAAAGCGTTTCGTGAAATTTCGCCATCATCGGTTCGTCTTCCGGCCGAATGGGACGTATCAGCAGCTCGAGTCCGTCCTTTGTGCTCCAAGGCGAAACGTATTGAGCCGGATATGGCCGGATGGCCGAACGAGGAAGGTCGAGGTCAGCAACTTCTGGCGGGTAAACGACAATCCTCGCATCGAGAGCCAATATGCCGGTCGGCGATGCGAGAAGCGGATTGATATCCAGTTCCTTGATCCTCCGCTGCTCCACCACGAGGCAACTAAAGCGCACTAGAATTTGTTCAAGCAGCTCCATGTTCACGGCGGCGCGTCCGCGAACGCCTTTGAGCGCTTCAAAGACGCGCGTTTGCTCCATCAGACGTTGCGCCAGTGTGGTATTCAGCGGCGGCAGCGCCAGAGCGCGGTCGCGATACACCTCAACTAGTTGCCCGCCAGAGCCGAATAGAATAACCGGGCCGAATTGCGGGTCTGCCGAACTCCCTAGGATCAATTCGTAACCATCGAGGCGCACCATCGGCTGGACCGTTACGCCTTGGAAGGCCTCCGCGCCAACCTTCGACGTCACCGAAGACTGAATGGCTTGGAAGGCGATGCGAACCGAATCTTCATTCTCGAGGTTCAACTGCACACCGCCAACATCCGTTTTGTGCGTGATCGTTTCCGAGTGGACTTTCAGCACCACCGGAAAATTCAGCCTGCGTGCCCCGGCAACGGCTTCTTCCTGACTTCGCGCTAGGGTGGTGGGAACCGTAGGAATCCCGTAGAGCGTGAGTATTTCCTTCGATTCGATTTCAGTTAACAGCGTGCGGGCCGAATTCGCCACGCGACGCAAAATCTCATCCACTTTCGAGCGGGTGGGTTCGCCCGTCTCTGGTCGGTCGGTTGCAACAGGAGTTTCATACAGTCCACGAATGTTGTAGCTGTACTGCCACATGTAGTTGAATGCGCGGGCCGCGGTATCCGGATATGCAAAAGTAGGGATTCCGGCGCTGTTGAGAATGGCTTCACCTTCGGCAACAGTCTTTCCGCCCATCCAGCTCGCAAGCACTGGCTTGTATTTGCTCTTCGCAAAAGGTTTCAAGCGCTCGGCCACCTGCGCTGGGTCCGTCATCCCTTGCGGAGCCAGAATTACCAGGAGGCCATCGCTGTCGGGATTTTCCAGCGCGATCTTGATTGCTTCGGAAAAGCGTTCCGGTTCCGCGTCGCCCAGAATATCGATTGGATTGTTATGGCTCCAATGCGGGGGCAGGATCTTATTCAGGGCATCCATGGACGCTTGCGACAGAGGCGCGAGTTTCCCGCCGGTGGCGATCAGAGCATCGGTGGCCAGTACTCCCGGGCCGCCCGCATTCGTCAGGATCGTAAGCCGCGGTCCGCTTGGGCGAGGCTGCTTGCTAAGGACTTCGGCCATGTAAAACAGGTCCGAAATATTCTGCGCGCGCAGGACGCCGCAGCGGCGGAAGGCGGCGTCGAACACCGCATCGCTGCCCGTCAGCGCACCGGTGTGTGAGCTGGCTGCCTGCGCCGCTGCCTCCGAGCGTCCGGCCTTGATGACGATGACCGGTTTTCGGAGGGCGACTTCGCGGGCCGCGGAAAGAAACGCGCGCGCGTCGCCAATCGATTCCATGTACAGAAGGATGCTCTGCGTCGCCGGATCTTCGCCAAAGAAAGATATTAAATCTCCCCAACTCACATCCAGCATCGAGCCGGTGGAAACAATCGCGCTGAAGCCGACTTCCTCCCCAAGACTCCAATCGAGTATCGCGGTGAGCAACGCCCCGCTTTGGCTGAGGAAAGCCACATTTCCTCGTCGCGCGATATCTCTAGCGAACGTTGCATTCAGTCCGTACGCCGGATTCATCATGCCCAAGCAGTTGGGACCGAGGAGCCGCAACGAACCTCGGCGCAGTTCGGCTTGGATCTGCCTTTCCAACTCGATGCCTTCGGCCCCGCGTTCTTTGAAGCCGGCCGAAATGACGATGGCCGAGCGCGCGCCCGCATCCACACATTCGCGGATTACACCGGGAACAGACGGCGCGGGCGTAACGACAATGGCCAAGTCCATTTTTTCTGGAATAGCAGCGATATTCGCATAACAGCGAACGCCAAGAACTTCGGAGCGATGCGGATTGACAGCGTAAACCTTGCCAGAGAACTTTCCGTCCGTGAGATTTAACAGGACGGTGCGCCCGACGCTGCCTTCGCGGTCGGTCGCACCGATCACGGCTACAGAGTTGGGCCTAAAGAACGAATCGAGGGCAGTCCCTGCGGTCACTTTGTTTGAGCACCTCGAACTTATTACAGGCGTCGTGCTCGTCGAATCTTACGAGAGACTGCCCCACATTGCACGCGAACCTGACAATTCTTCTCGCTGCGCACATGCCTTTGCTTGCCCGCAGTTAAAAAACGAAACGGCTCCGCCGAAGCGGAGCCGCTCGCCGGTAGGACTTTGAGCGATGTTACGCGCAGATTTCGATCATGTTTTCCACATTGGCCACACCCGGTGCGGCCCAGGCTGCTCGCTCCGCTGCCTCCCGTTCGACCCAAGATCTCACGGCACCGTTCAAGACAACCGTGGTGCCGCGGACTTCGACGGAGATCTTCTTGGCGTCCACCACCGCAGTGCGCTCGAGCGCTTTAGCGATTTGATTCTTGACGTCCGCCGGCGAAATGATTGGCCTCACGGCGATCCTGTTGACAACGCCTCTCACTCCGAGCAGTTTGCGAACAACTGTTTCGGCCTCTGATTTTTGAAAGTAGCGATCTACCGTCCCATCGAGGGTGATCCATCCGTTTTCTACCAGGACCTGGAGCCGGTCATGGGGCACCGACGCGTTCCACTCCAGAGTATTCAACGCTGCTCGAGCGATGTCTGCGTCGTCACGCTGGAAGGTTCCTGGGAGTTTCACCACGATTTCATCTGCGACGGCTCGCACTCCCTTAACACGTTCGGCCGCGCGCTCGGCCGCCCACTTCTCCGGGAAGCTCCGCACGGTGCCACTGAGCATTACCACGCCGGAGTCAACAGATGCGCCGATCTCCGCGGCATCAATGCTCGGTTCCCATGCAAGTTCGTCCATAACCTGCTGCTGCAATTCCTTGTCGATTCTCATTGTCGTCATCTCCTGATTTGTCGATTTACCTGCTAAAGATTCTGTGTGCGCACTCAGCGGCTCTCGTTGCTAACTTCCGTCGTGCTGCCCCTGCGAAAAAACCCTGCGTATTCGTTAGCCACTCACCATAGATCCGGGAGCTTATGCGCCGCGCACCAGAGCAAGAAAATTGCTGTAATGACCGATGCCGCCATCAAACCAGCAACGGCATCGGAGACAGTTCGCTGGAACATCGCTCGAACAGTAACGCCGGCTGCAACGATAACTCCGAGGAAACCGAAATTGCGGGACACCAGGTAGAAGAACCAAAGACCCGATTTGAAATAGGGCGCATTTTGCGCCAGGCCGGCTGCCCCGAGGAATGCAAATAGAGCCGGCAATCCCAATAGCAGGATTGTCAGAAACAATCCCAAGTCCTCCTTCTGATGATGCTCGATCGCCGCGTGGGCTCGCATTTGTTTTCTCCTTGGCTCTTGAGGCTTCGTCCCAGAGGATTGCCGCAACCGAATGATTCCGCAAAACGAAAATTTGCGAAGTGATTACGATCACACGTCGCTGTGACGTGCGAAATCGATTGGGGCGGGCGGCACAAATTGCGAACTCACGCTCGGGATGATGCGAATCGTCTGCGGATCGCGGACGGGACGACGAACATATTCATCTCCATGGAGAGAGCGACAGGGCTAAGACGGCAAGCGGAGCGGCTTCGTCACGCCGCGGCGACTACGTGGTGGGTGTCATGAACTCGGTGTTCGCCCAAACGAGCGCGAATCAAGACGCCGCCGTCTTCGCGGTATTCCAGGAAGTAGCGCGCTTGGCAGGCGTCGAAAAGCCAAAAGTGCTGGAGGGCATGCGTGTTCGCGCCGGGATCGCCTTCCTCCTGGCTCTTGTGAAATCGGAAGAACTGTCCTCGGCGATAGTCGAACGCTGTGCCGCACTTTGGATTTGCGCATTTTGAAAGCATCATCAACCTCGTCTAAGGTGGGCGCGCGCCCGATTCACATGTCGGCGCGTCTTGCATCAATGTCTGTGGTGCCTGAAGAACTCCACTTGCCGCAGCCGCTTGGTGGCCTCTTCCAGAGTCTCGTACCATCCTCCAAGGTTTTTCCGTTTGCTTGATAGAACATAATAGCCGCCGGGGACTTTCTTAATCATGATCGGCTCCTTGACTGAGTTACGGCTCAAAGATCAATCCTGCCGTTCACTCCCCGGGCAAAATGTATGTCAATGGTTCGCGGTCGTCAGTGACGGCCGTCACACGCCCCCGTGACAAGTCTCATTGGAACTCCCAGCATAAAGCTCTTAACTGACTGTGGCGCACAATCACAAGGAGTCCGCTTGAGTGGCTCGGGACTTCGAATTACGGGCGACCTACGGGTCGCCGGCAAATTTCAGGAAGCCGGAGGTGAGTGATGAAACGCCCAATCGGAGTGATCGTTGTAGCGATTCTGATGTTCCTTGGTGCAGCGCTGCTTGGTCTGGGTACCTTGGTGTTCTTTGAACTGGGCCCGTCCCTGTGACCGCCGGTGCGGAAGGGCCGATGTCGAGATTGTTTTCGGACATGGGCACAACCGGCGGAGTAATATTCCTGGTCTTGTCGGTCGCCTACCTCATTCTAGCTATTGAGATATTCAAGTTAGTCCATTGGGCGCGACTTGCATCGATCGCTTTCATCGCGCTCGGCGCATTCTTCGCCGTCTTCGGGATTTTGATTTCGCTCCCGCGTCCAGACGCGCTGGTATTTGGTTGGCAGCTCTTCGTGATCGCGGTTGATATTTGGATACTGGCGTATCTCACGAGGCCCTACGTGAGAGAAGTGTTCGCCGTGCAGCCACATGAACATCGGAGGCAGGCGGAAATGCGGGCGTGACAAGATTTCGTCGAGTTGCCTGGGATGGAAACCGCTGTTGTGTAAACTCGAGTCGCGCTGGTGGCACTCTTCGCGCGGCTTGTGCGCACCACCCTGGGAAGAGGTAGATCCGTGAAACTTCGTGCGTTTGCGCTCGACTACGACGGCACCATCGCTCAAGACGGGATTCTTGATTCCCGGGTTTGCGCCGCGATTGAGGAAGCGCGTGCGCGCGGGCTTGTGGTCGTTCTCGTCACCGGACGAATTCTGTCCGATTTGAAACAGGTAGCCGGCGATCTCGGTTTTGTAGATGCAGTGGTAGCCGAAAATGGCGCGGTTCTAGCGTTCCCTAACGGTTACTCGAGAGTGATCGGCCAGCCGCCTCCGGCAGAACTTCTCGAAGAATTTCGTCGCCGCCGAATCGAATTTACGGCGGGCCAATGCGTTTTGGAGGCCGCCGCTGCATCGGCGCCGGAAATTCTTTCGGTGATCAGAGATCTCCAGTTGCCTCTGGTGTTGTTGTTCAACCGTAGTCGCTTGATGGTCCTGCCCCAAGGCGTTAGCAAAAGCGTCGGATTGCGCCGCGCCTTGACAGTGTTGCGTCTCTCTCAGCACAACGCAATCGCGATTGGAGATGCCGAAAACGATCACGATCTTCTCTCCGCCTGCGAGTTTGGCGTGGCCGTCGGTTGGGGCAGCCCGGCACTCTGCAATGTAGCCGATCTGGTTCTGCGCGGCGATGGCCCCGAAGTGGTCGCCGCGTTCGTCCGACAGGTCGCCGGCGAGCTGAAATTACCTCCGAGCCGCATGCATCGCTATCAGGTGGCGCTCGGCACCACTGAGGACGGTCGCGCCATCGCGCTGGGAGTCTCTGGCCGCAATCTTCTGGTGTCCGGAGACCCTCGTTCCGGAAAGTCCTGGATCACCGGACTCATCTGCGAAAAGCTGATTTTGCAAGGTTATTCCGTTTGCGTTATTGATCCCGAAGGCGACTACCGAACACTTGAATCGCTTCCCGGCGTTGTGGTTTTCGGAGGGGAAGATCCGCCTCCCCAACTTCCTGACGTCGCACGCGCACTGCGCCACCCGGATATGAGCGTCGTCGTGGACCTTTCTCACGCGAGCCGCAAGGAGAAATTGGATTATCTTCATTCACTATTGCCTATGATAGCTGCGATCCGCAAATCCACTGGCTTGCCCCATCGCATCGTGATTGATGAAGCTCACTATTTCCTGAATGACCCACGAGCGAGAGAGCTGTTGGACTTGAATCTTAACGCATACACTCTGGTCACCTACCGTCCGTCCGATCTAAACGCAGATCTCCGAGGCGCCATTGATGCAGTCCTTGTGAAGCGCACGACAGATCCACGAGAACTCCGAACACTTCTGAAAATGGCTGGCAACCAGATACCGGACGCCGAATGGAAGGCGTCTCTCACGGCACTACGGCCGAACCAGGCTGCTCTCTTGCCTGGCCCCGTGGAGGCGGAAGGAAAATTGCAGAGCTTCGAGCTTCTGCCGCGTCTGACGTCACACGTCCGGCACAAGTCCAAGTATTTCGATTTGGAGCTCATCGAGGAGCTAGGATTCATGTTCACTGCGGATGGGAAGCCCCTCGGGCCACCGGTGCGGACCCTGAAGCAATTCGTGGTGGCATTAAGGAATTATCCAGCTGCCGCCCGCGAAGGGCACGCCCGTCGCGGAGACTTTTCGCAATGGATTGCGAATGTATTTCATGACCCCACCCTCGCGGCGGACCTTCGAAAAATTGAGCAGCGCTTGCGGCTCGGGCATGTGCGAGACCTCGGCGGTTCAATCAGCGTCGCAATCGACGCGCGTTACGAGCTCTCCGCCGACAAGCTCCTCGAGCCTGCTGTTGTCGCCCCAAACGGTGTTGCTGATCGCAGTACGCCGCCGCTTACGCAGGGTTCAAGCAGCAACGTTACATAGCGGAGTCGTAGTCGTGCACGAGGTTTTGGAGACCCTCCCGAACGCTTAGCACCAAGTTCTGCAGCGGCGTCCGCGTCGCGGCTCCGCTCCGCACAGACGCCGAGCTCATCGCCATGCCCGTTTGCTGCCATGGCCTTGGGCAATCCGACAGCCGCAGTTGACCTTTGAGGTCCTGGCGCCGATTATCCAAGCGCGAGAACCACGTTCTCCAAGAGCCCAAACCGAGACACCTTATCCCCGAGCGAAATCGGCTGCAGCCTTGTCAGTCCTTCTGCTGCCGCACGGTGAGGACCGGGCATCCGGCATGCGCAACCACCTTGTGGGCGGTGGCACGCTCGAGATGTGTTGCGGCGCCGAGGCGCCCTTCAGCATCCCGAACGCCGAGCACGATCAAATCGATCCTGCGTTGTTGCGCTGTCGCGACAATCCGTTCAGCAGGTTCCCCATATTCAACAACAACTTCTGGACGCCCTTCGAGTTCCGCACCGTGTTCGATGGCCTCGTAGAGTTGCTGATTCGCTTCTGCGACCGAAAGCTCCGATCGGCCCTTATCGCCGTTCCGTGATTCAGGCTTCCGCATGACATGCAGCAGAATGAGGCGTGCACGGTTTTCGACGGCAAGGGAGAGCGCGTAAGGCGCTGCCGCCACTGACGCTGCAGTGAAATCAGTCGCAAAAAGCACGCGGTTGAATCGCCCGCCGTTGTGGGCGGTGCTACGGACTCCCGGTCCGATGGTCAGCACCGGCACCGGTGAACGCCGGAAGACCTCCTCAGCGACGGAACCGAGCAGTAGTTTCTCCGCGCCAGTTCGACCGTGCGTGCCGAGCACTATCATGTCGATGGAATGCCCCTTTAGCGTTTGCGCCACCGTGTCCCACACACTGAGGCCTTGCCCGATGAGGGACTCGTGTGACAAGCCCGCAAACTGAGATTCGACCCGCCGCATTTCAGACTTGGCGTTTTCTTCCTCGGCTTCGATCGCAGCGGCTGTCAATTCAGGCGTCGTGTAGACATAGGGAGGAGGCGTAAAAACGTATAGCGAGTAAATCGTTGCACCGTACCACCGAGCAATTGCCGCTGCAAACGGCAGCGCTGCCTCGGAGGGACCAGAGAAATCGGTCAGGAAAAGAATATTCTTCAGCGAGATTCGTGTACCGCTGTCGACCAAGCTCATAACGCACCTCTGCCTCAAAGATGCCCCGAAAACTGTTCGCGCCGCGGTGACGAGCGTCTCAGACAATCGTGACAACCGTCACACTAGCGGTCGGTGTTCATGGGTCCGATCTCTGGTGCGATGTAGAACAGAGTGACCATTTGCGACACTTGGTAGTAGAAGGAGATGCGGCGCCCCTCTCCGCTCGCAGTCGGACAAGCAACGGCAGATCGCCGGATTGCGTCCAGCAAACGAAAGTGCCAGACTTCCTGCAGGGGGTCTCCATGACCAACGAACAAGTTCAGGCCCTAGCAGCGGTGCGTGCAGCCGTTCTTGCGGCAGAAACAACCGGCCTCAGCAAAAAAGAAATCTGCGAAGCGGCGGTAGCCGGCTTAGATTATTGTGTTGCCAAAGGCGGACGACCGCCGGGCAACTACAATCCAATCGCCGAGTGCCTCGATGAGCCAGAGGGAAAGGCGCACGGCGGACGGTGATTGACGAGACGCCGTCAGAGTCTCACACGGAACATGACAACGCGCAGGCAAGGGCGCACCAGCGCCAGTCGCCTTGACTAACTCTCCCTCACCGCTCGCATGATCACAATTACGCCGTAGAACCTGCTGTCCACGAAGATCCGGAGTATGTGGGCGCGTGTCACGCACGGCAAACCAGATCAACTTGGCGAGGAGCAGTCCCAGCTGCAAAATGTTGGACGATCAAGCCCTCACGAGCGTGACGAGATGCGTCGTTGTAACAAGGGTGCCGATCTTCGAGGACGGAAGAAAATATTTCACGCCGGTTGCCCGAGTGCTTTCATCGCCACGTTGCTATCTGAGTTGCGTGCTCCGTTGTCACCAACGCCGACAGCCTGAGAACGGTTGCCGCTGCCGTGCATCTCACGGGCACTTTTTTGTCCTTCATTAGCGGGACGATTCGCCCAAGAACGCTCGGATCGCCATGACGCGCGATTGCAGACAGGGCGGCCACTCTCACAGTCCAGTGCTTGTCAAAGGCCGCCTTGATCAACGCTTCACCGATCCGCAGATCCGGATCATTCCCAAGCTTCTTCAGTGCGTTGATGCGCACGGGAGTCCCGTAGTCTTTCGCCAGCTCTTCCCACACCATCCATCCGTATCCCGCGTACGGCGCGAATCCTATTCCAACTCCCAGTGCAAGGAGCACCATTGCTCGCTCGTCCGTGATCAGTCTTTTTTTCTCGCTGATCCAGTTTTGACCGCTCTTGCGTTCGCCTGTCAATATCTCGTAATAAACATCGTAGCCGGCAGGATCTCCCAAGGAGAGCAACGAATCAGCAGCGGCAAAGAACACTCGATTGTCTTTGTCCGCCAATGCTTCTCTCAACGCGGGAATCGAAGACCGGGCGTCCATCTGGCCGAGAGCAGTCGCCGCCGCAGCCCGCACAACGGGTTTTTTATCGCTCAGGGCTCCTTCTGCTGCTTCAATCGCCTTGGGATCATCTCGGACGAGCCCGAGTGCCGTTACCGCGACGGCGCGCCTGTTTGTGTTCTGATCACGAAGTCCATTCTGCAGTATGTTCCAGGCGTGTTCCTGAGCCGTCTGCGGGAACACGGGGCTACAGACCAAAAGGAACCAAACCATGCCCAAAAATATTCCGCCCATTCGAACGTGGTTCGTGCCTGGAATCCTTCTACGCATCTGCTTCGATCTCCGCTTACATCTTTGCGCGCTCCCTCTGGCGTAGCTGTGACTGAAGTCACGATTTGCTGTGAGCGAGGGCATATCTGCGGGGAAATCCCATTGAAGTGTCGGATGAGGCTGGCATGAACCGGCACATCGTTGTGCCCGAAATCACTGTTCAGTGTGACGGTTCTCACTGCGGATCTCGGGAATGAAGCGCAGCTTAAGGTAGCGAGACAGGAACAGAGCAATGCTCGTCCATCAACTGATGTCCATACAGGTTATCTGCTGCACGCCGTGGGAAACGGCAGAGTACGCGGCTAACCTGATGAAGACCCACCAGATCGGAGCGATTCCCATCGTTTCGGACAGCCGGGACCCGTTACTCGAAGGAATCGTCACCGATCGCGACTTGTGCAGCAGCGTGGTCGCGAACTCAAAGATTACACGCACCGTCCGCCTCGCAGACTTGATGAATCGCGTCCCGGTTACCTGCCAGCCTGACGACACCGTGGAGTTCTGCGCGGAGCTCATGCGCGAAAATCAGGTTCGCAGAATCCCTGTTGTGGACCAGCGCGGTCGTTGCGTGGGCATCGTGGCGCAAGCCGACATTGCGCTGCATGCCTCTGCCCTGGAAGTCGCGCGGACCATTGCTGAAATTTCCAAACCCTCGAAGGCCGTGCCACAGCCACCGCATAACGAGGAAGGTGATTTTTATTGTGGGCAGCCGCACGAGATGGACGAAATCCTATTGTTGAACCGTCGGCGCAAACTGCGCAGGCAGGAGCTACGAACATGATTTTCACGAATCGAACGGAAGCCGGCAGAGCGCTGGCACGGCTCTTGACCAGATATGCGAATCGTCCCGACGTCATAGTTCTGGGAGTTCCGCGTGGGGGAGTCCCTGTCGCGTTTGAAGTTGCGGCTGCTCTAAAAGCACCGCTGGATATTTTTGTGCTGCGCAAGCTTGGCGTCCCCGGACACGCGGAGCTGGCATTCGGAGCGATTGGAAGCGGGGGCATCCGCGTCCTTGACTCTGATGTCATCAACGGTTTCGGCCTATCCCAACTGGACATCGAGCTCATTACCGCTGAAGAAAAACAGGAACTGCAGCGTCGCGAACATACCTATCGCGGCGGGAAGCCGGCACACGATCTGCACGGATGCGTTGTGATCCTGGTTGACGATGGTATCGCTACAGGCTCCAGCATCCGCGCTGCGATTCGCGCTATACGCCAAATGAATCCTGCACGGATTGTGGTCGCCACTCCTGTGGCTCCTGCTTCGACTTGTGATCGTTTGACATCGGAAGTTGATGAATTGATCTGTGTGGAAACGCCGGAATATTTTTGCGGCGTCGGCCAGTTCTATGAAGACTTCTCGCAAGTTTCCGACGACGAAGTAAAAGATCTACTGGACCGCGCTGCGCGCCGATTTGCAGCTCCGGCGCGGCAGGAGGCGATCCCAGCCTCGAAAGGAGCACGCTCATGATTCCCGGACGTACATCCAATCAGAGCGGCATCGAGAGCGAAGTTGCCATTGAATGTCACAAGGTCGTCCTGCATGGAACCTTGGTCATTCCGGAACACTGCACGGGCATTGTTCTGTTTGTTCACGGTAGTGGCAGCAGCCGTTTTAGCCCGCGAAATCATCGCGTCGCGCAAGTGTTGCAGGCCCAGGGCATCGCAACTCTTCTGTTCGACCTATTAACCTCTGCCGAAGAATCGGTGGACCAGTTTACGGCGGACTTGCGGTTCGACATTCCATTCTTGGCAGAGCGACTAATCGGTGCCACCCATTGGGTGATGCGGCGGCCGGATTTACAGAACCTCGCGATCGGCTATTTCGGCGCGAGCACCGGAGCAGGCGCGGCACTCGAAGCGGCTGCGAAACTTCCAAGTGTCGTGTGTGCAGTGGTTTCTCGCGGGGGCCGGCCGGATCTCGCAGGAGACGCGCTTCGTTCCGTCGTCGCTCCAACGTTGCTCATCGTCGGCGGGAATGACGAGCCGGTGATTGCTATGAACAAAACGGCGCTTGCCAAGCTCAAATCGCTAGAAAAGAACCTGATCATTATCCCAGGCGCAACCCACCTCTTCGAAGAACCTGGGACCTTGGGAGAAGTTGCCCGCGTCGCAGCGCGATGGTTTAGCCAACACCTTACGACCGCCTGCCCGGACCAAGTTTCTGCCCGGCATCAGGAATGAATTTTCTTTAAAGGAATGGTGCGACGATGCCAAGTCACAACGATCACGCAGCTCTAGAAGCAATCCGCCAGTCGTCTCATAGACTCACAGGAGAACTCGATGACTTCGATCCCTTGCTTAAGACGGTGGGCGACGCTCGATTCGTTTTGATCGGAGAAGCCTCGCACGGCACCCACGAGTTCTACCATCTGCGAGCGCAAATTACCAAGCGCTTGATCGCAGAAAAAGGATTCAATGCAGTGGCCGTCGAAGCAGACTGGCCAGATGCGTATCGCGTCAACCAATTCGTTCGCTCAGAAAGCGAGGATCGCGACGCAGTGGATGCGCTTGTGGGTTTCGAGCGATTCCCAGCATGGATGTGGCGCAACGCGGACGTCGTTGATTTCGTAGGTTGGCTCCGCGATTACAATGACCATCACAACCTCACGCGCGCGGGCTTTTACGGATTGGACCTCTACAGCTTGCATGCTTCCATCCGCGCCGTCTTGGATTTCTTGGACAAAGTTGACTCCGAGGCGGCGCGCCGCGCTCGTTATCGTTATGGCTGCTTCGAAAATTTCGGCGAGGATACGCAAGCGTACGGATATGCGGCCAGCTTTGGCTTGGCGAAGAGCTGCAAAAATGAGGCCGTCAGTCAGTGGATGGAAATGCGCCGGCGTGCTGCCGATCTTGCCCGTCGAGATGGCCGCGTTTTTCCAGACGAATTCTTCTATGCAGAGCAGAATGCCCGGTTGGTGAAGGATGCTGAGGAGTATTACCGTTCGATGTTTCGCGACCGAATCTCCTCGTGGAATCTAAGGGACACTCACATGGCCGAAACGCTCGATGCGCTTGTGCGACACCTCGGGGCCAAAAACGCAAAGATTGTCGTATGGGCCCACAACTCCCATCTGGGAGATGCCCGCGCAACGGAACTAGGTTCGCAAGGTGAATTAAACCTCGGGCAGCTCGTCCGTCAACGCTATGGCAGCGAAGCGCTTCTCGTCGGTTTCACCACTTATACGGGGACGGTGACCGCGGCGTCCGAATGGGATGGGCCTGCCGAACGCAAACATGTCCGGCCTGCGCTGCTCGAGAGTTACGAGTCGCTCTTTCACAGAGTCGGGATTCCCAATTTTCTACTGTTGCTCGGTGACAATCAGAAAGTGACGGTTTCGCTGCGGCCACCACGTCTGGAGCGCGCCATTGGTGTGATTTATTCGCCGCGCTCTGAGAGAGCGAGCCATTACTTTCACGCCCAACTTCCAGATCAGTTCGATGCGATTTTGCATTACGACGAGACTCGTGCGGTCGAACCGCTGGAGCGCGGGTCGACTTGGCAGCACGGGGAGGTCCAGGAAACGTACCCTTCGGCGCTGTAAGAATCAGCTGTTGGCGTTCGTGGCTTGCGCAACTGGATCTACAAGTACTAATCGGGCCAGATTTGAGAATCCGGAAGGGCGCAGATCGAGCGGTTTAGAAATCTGCGCAAAAGGAGCAAGACTATGACTGAGAAATCTGCTGCAACACAACGTGCTACTGGAACGACAACCTTGAAAGCTGCAGAAGTAATGCAACAACCCGTCATCGCGGCCACACCTCGTGCTTCGCTGAGGGATGTAGCCACGCAACTCATCGTCAACGAAATTAGTGGAATGCCGGTCGCTGACGTGGATGGACGCGTCGTCGGCGTGATCACAGAAGCAGACATTATTCGTGCCTTGAACGAAGGAAAGCGCTTGGAGAACTTGACCGCAAGTTCGGTGATGACGGGCCCGCCCATAACTGTGGATGTGGAAACGAATCTCGCAGACGTGATGAAGCGCCTCGAGGAACATCGCATCGTCCGCGTACCTGTCACCAGCCAGAACAAACTAGTAGGGATCATTGCCAGGAGAGATGTCATCCGGGTGGTTCTCGAACCTGAATTCATCGCGTTCGGCGACTAATGGATTCAACGATGGCAGCAACAGGCCGCGATCGGAAAGGTAACGAAATATTCATCCCGAGTCCGCGATAAGGAGAATGACCATGAAAGTGAAAGACGTAATGATGGGAACACCGGCCAGTTGCACCTCGGAAACTAACCTGGCCGCCGCAGTCGAAATCCTATGGAACCGGAACTGCGGGATGCTTCCGATCGTGAATGCCCAACAGGAGGTAATCGGTGTAGTGACGGACCGCGACATCTGCGTCGCTCTGGGCACTCGGAACCGGCCCGCAGGCGAAATCCCAGTTAGCGACGTCGCCTCCGGCAAGGTTTTTGCCTGCCAGCCGGACGACGACATTCGTTCGGCTCTAGTAACAATGGGAATCGCCAAGGTTCGGCGCTTGCCCGTGATTAACGCCAAACACAAGCTGGAAGGAATTCTCTCGATGGATGACGTCGTCGCTCACTCCGATGCGAGGATCCCAGGAAAGACAGCGGAACTCTCGAACGAAGATGTGGTAGACGCCCTCAGAAGGATTTATCGCGCCGAGCTCCCAGAAGTTCCGCAAAAGAAGGCTGCCACCGGAGCTTGGTAAAAGCGGAGTGGCGTTCGCTAGTAAGGTTCGCAAAGGAGGGAATCGATTCGTCGGACAAGCTCGCAACCTGCACTCGAAAATCTCAAGTACGAGCCGCGTCCCGAATTCAGTGGTCTATGCGCGGGGACGCCGATTACCCCGACTGCGCGGGGTCAGCCCACCCTAAATCTTCGTCGGCGAGCGCGCGATAATACGGGGATAGCTCACGTCGAATTGAACGCCAGCAGGCAGGATTGTTGGTCAAGTCCTGATGAGTCGTGCGGACAAGTGCCGTACTAGAACTTCACATGTACGGTAAGCGCGTTAATCAGGACTTGGACCTTAATTCGCCGCCACAATCGCGGGAGGCTGCCATGTGCCGCTGCCCGGGGGCAGAATCGAAGGCGGCGTTTCCTTCGGCCAGTACAAGCGCATCACCAGATAAATCGTGTCGTCCGGTGCGGGCAGCCAGTTGGACTCTTTCGCTTTCCCCGGCGAGTCTTTCTGAATGTATAACGTCAGCGAGCCATCTGCGTTCTTCGTCATGCCCGACAGCATCGGCGAATTGATGAGGTACCGGTTGATCGGATTCTTGATCAGCAGTTGACTCTTGCCGTCGTACATCGTCACCGACCAAAACGCATTCACTGGCGGCAGCCCGCCCGCTGGAAACGTAATCGTGTAGTTGTGCTTGCTGCCATCGAGCGTTTCGCCTTTTCCATCCGTGCGAGTGTAGGGATACATCGCTTCGTCGGCGTTGTTACCGTAGAGCCCGCCCTTCGCCGCACCCGCGCGCATCACCCAATTCGTCTTGAAAAAATCGGCATCCCCAAAGAACGCACCAACGTTCCACCCATTAATATTCTTGTTCCCATTAGCCAGAAACTGATCTACCTGATCGTCGCCTTCCTTCATTCCCAGCAGGATCGCGGCCTTGTGTTCGGCGGAAAGCTGCTTGAACTCGAACGTCTTACCGGGCCCCACTCCAATGCTCGCCAGTTTCGCCCGAATGTCTTTTGTCTCCGGTGTCGTCGGTACAAACTCTAACGCGGCGCTGAGATACTCGAAAAAGTTGGCCTTAATGCCTGCCGTGTTGGCCGGAACGAAATCGATCTTTGAAGCGGCTGCTGGGGCGGCTTGTTTCAGAAATGCAGAAAGCGGCACCGCCTTGTAACCCGCTTGAATTTTCTCAACGTTCGGCATGTCCGCGACGTTGATAAGCTGGGTTCGGAAAAGAACCAACGCGAACGGTGTAGTCGATGCAAATACTTTCGTGATTCCCGCTGGCGTCGCGCCTTTCCAATCAGGCCCGACAATCAAATAGCTTCCGGGCATAAACCCGGTCGCGCGGCTGCCGATGTAGCCGAAATTATACGTATTGCCGTCGATCAGTTGCACCGAGTAGTAGCGCGGCTTTTGCACGGCGGGCACCGAAACCACCAGCGGCTCCGTGCGTAAATCCGCCCACAGCATCGAGTACGGCGTGTCGCTGTTCGGTGTGATCACCGCCGTGTCGTCAGGAGTAGCCACATGGTGCTCGTTCTTGATCTGGTTGAACGGCGCTTTGAACTGGCCGGAATTCGGATCGACAGCAAATTCGTTCATTACGGCGTAGTTCATCACCAACGGTAACCCGTACACGAAACCATCCTGTGCAACCTGCTTCGTCTCGGCGATGCTCGGCACGGGCGTGCCATTGATCATGTCCTGCTTCTCAGCCTGCGAAATCGCGTCGTGCTTATTGCATCCAGCCGTCAACAAACACAGCGAAAGCGCACTGGCGGCGACGCGAAACTTCGTCTTCATAGCTTCTCCCTTTACCTTCGAACGCGACGCGACCTATGCGCCGATTCTGACAGGTGTTCGCGTGTCAGGACACTGTCAGAATTACCAATTCGAGATTTTTCGTGCAACGGGCCCGCTAGTGCCTGGTAAGTTCCATAAAGGGAGTCAAGGAAAAAACACTTCTCCTCTGGCCGGAGTTTTTCTTGCCGTCCAGCCCGCCCCATTGAGCAGGATTGTTCTTGCCTTCCGTTCCCTGAGCTCGGGACGCCACGCGATTCTTGTAGCGCTTTTGGGTTTCTCTACCCGCGGTTTTCATCGCTTCTGCACGACGAAGCCAATCCGTTCTGAGACCAACAAGCAGTACGGTTGTCAGTTGGCAACCATGGTTCCATTGGGGACTCGTGGCCCATAGCTTTTTCGGGTCATCCGAGGGGGACTAGGGTCGCGTGAGAGACTTAGGTGCCCGAAGCACGCAAAGCCTAACTAACCGGCTGAGACTCGCCCTCGAACCCGAGTGTCTCAAGAATCGGCTTGCCACCGCGGGAAAGAATCCCAGGGATGGAACGGATCGGCTCGAGACACTCAAGCTGTTTGTGGTTTCAGATGTTTGACGTCGAAGTGCACTCCTTTTTTCCAGACGATCAACGTGATGGCTGCGATCTTGCGCGCCAGAGTCAGACGCGCCATCTCCGGCCGCATTCCCTTCGCCACCCGCGCATCGTAAAACTCCTGGAACGGTCCGGGCTTGGCCGCGGCCACGGTGGCGGCACCCTTGAATAGATTTTTCAGCTCGTGATTGTGATTGCGATTCAGCCCGCGAATCGAGACCGGCTTCTTCGCGCGCTTCAGCTCTCCATGGACACAGCGATGCTCGGCACTGCTGTAGGTCTCAATTCCGAACCCGATGTACGTCCAGAGCTGTCGCTTGGTACGGAACCGGTGCGGTGTCTGCAAGAACGCGATGATCAGAGCCGCCCGGATCGGACCGATGAACGGAATCGCACGTAGCAATTTCCAGGCATTGTGCTTCTGCGCCTCGGCCAGCAGCTCGCGCCGCACCTCCTGGCGCAAAGATCGCAACGCGTCGAACTGCTGGTAGTAGAACTCCGCTCGGCGGTGCACGCCGGCTTCTCGAATCTTGCCCAGCCACTCCGAGCGATATCGCGGTGCGTAGACCTGCTTCCCCGCACAAGGAATTCCCCAGCTGCGGTAGATCGCCTTCACCCGGCTCATCACTCGGATCACATCGGCGCTGATCGCCAGATAACTCCGCGCCAGTTCCTTGAGCGTCCGTACTCCATCCTCCCCGTGATAGACCGAACGGACCAGGTTCGCGCGCAGCAGCTCGGCCAGCTTCCGCGCATCGATGCGGTCGCTCTTGCTACCTTCTTTTAACAGGGCATTCCGGCGGGGATTGCATACCACCAGTTCCGTGACGTGCGGCTTGATCACGTCATAGAGCCACGCTGCCCAGGTGCCTTCTTCCAAAGTGACGTGCAGGCTCCCGCGCAATCCATTCAGAAACTCCCGGATGGTGATGGCTTTCGTTTCGATCGTGCATTCCATCACCAGCTTGCCCGAGGAATTTAGAACCGCGATGGAGATCGCTTCCTTGTGCACATCCATCCCGATATACTTCACGCTATCCATTGAGGGCGCTCCTTTTTGTTGTGGGTTTGAGGCCGAACACTCCAAACCTACTCCAAAAGGGGCGCCCTTTTATATCGCGTCGCGTAACCGGACATCTCTAACAATGTCGGCCCTGTCAAACACTTTTTGAGCAGACCTCTCCAATCACTTAAAAGAGTTTTTCGTTTCCCTTCCTGGATGGTCTTACTTGTCAGCCTTGACGACTTGGGTTCGTTCGTAATCTAGCGGTCGGCTTCAGTCCGACCCATACATCTCTTCGATCGTAAACTTCAGACCATGATTAGTTATTCGAACTCCCTCTCGCGAGGGAGCGGGATGCCCATTCAAGGGCGCGGCGTTCTAGTTCACGCCATCTCCGGTACCGAGCTGTCCCGCGTGCGAACCGAATTCCGGCTCCGTCTTCCCGAGCCTATCAACAAAAGCCCACTCGAGTCGAGGGGGGCCGACATTGTTATGCAATCAAGTCCCGTACTAGAACTTCAAATGTCCGGTAACGCGTTAATCAGATGGGATGAGAAGGCCGGTCTCCAGCGGGATGCGATACGCTCCCAATGAACGACGCGCTCTAGGCGCAAAAAGGAGACCGGCGATGAAGAAGATTAGCACTGTGCAGGTATTGGGGAACGAAATTTTGAAGGAGCAAAAGCTAACCATCGGTGTGGATTTGGGAGATCGTTGGTCGTTCTACTGTGTTTTGGATGAAGCGGGCAAAATCATTCTGGAACAGAAAGTAGCGACGACAGCGGAAGCGATGAAGCAGACGTTTGCAAAGATACCGCGAAGTCTCATCGCCCTGGAGACCGGAACACATTCGCCCTGGGCGAGCCGGTTGCTAACGGAGCTGGGGCACGAAGTGCTCGTGGCGCACGCACAAAAAGTGGAATTGATCACCAAGAGCAACCGAAAAGATGATCGACACGACGCGCGCACGCTGGCCAGACTGGCGCGCATCGATCCCGAGCTATTGGGGCCGGTGCGGCATCGCAGTGCCCAGGCGCAAATTCACCTGGCGGTGATCCGGGCGCGAGCCGAACTGGTGAGTGCGCGAACGGCCCTGGTGAACGCAGCCCGCGGGTTAGTGAAATCTTATGGCGAACGACTACCTAAATGTGGCACGTATCAGGTGAACGAGAAACTGGCCGAGGGAGTGAGCGCGGAGTTGCGTGATGTCCTGGCGCCACTGTTGCGAGAGGTCGAATCGCTGAACGAGCACATTAAGGAGTATGACGAACGGATGGAGAAAATCGCCCAGGAAGTGTACCCGGAAGTGTCCTTGCTGAAGCAGGTGAAGGGTGTAGGAACGCAGATCGCGCTGACCTATATCCTGACGATCGAGGACCCGTATCGGTTCGCGAAGAGTCGCGAGGTGGGCTGTTTTCTGGGGTTAAAACCTGGACGCAGGAACTCTGGGAACAGCGAGCCACAGAAGAAAATCAGCAAGGAAGGAGACCGGTATCTGCGCACCATGATGGTGCAGGGAGCGCACTACATTCTGGGGCCGTTTGGCGAAGACAGTGATCTGCGGAGATGGGGATTGAAGCTTGCGGAGCGAGGAGGAAAAAATGCCAAGAAGCGAGCGATAGTGGCCGTGGCGCGAAAGCTGGCAGTACTGCTGCATCGGTTGTGGGTGGGCGGAGAGGTGTACGAACCACTGCGCAATAGTCAGAAGGCGATGCGGGCAGTGGCTTAGAGTTTCGATCCGGACCGCCGAGCTCGACCGCCGAGTCCAGGTGACTGCGGCTAAGTCCTGGAGCCCAACTCCCACCGAAAAGGTGAGAAGAGAGGACGCTAATCAGGTAGCAGCACCTACTGAATCGAGAACACCCACCTTGCACCGAGCGAATATCGCTCACAAAGAGTGCGGATGGAAGGATGGCGACAGGGGCGGCTTGGCTGAGTAGGAACTGATTCTAAGAAAGAAGAAAGTCAAAGTGTGCCTTGACATCAACCGGCCTTCTCATGGAAGGACTTGAGAATTCTTTGAGTGTAAAGTCGTTCCAAATGTGTGAGCGAAATTAAGCGGATATCCCCCCAGAGGATATGAAATGGGCGGTTTGTTTGTAGACATTATCGTCGGCTACGTGATTACGTTTTGTAGGATTATCGCCCGAAGCCTGCGGGCGCGCAGAAGCAAAGACTGGTGCGAAACAAGCGCCACTGTAGCAGGCGCAAGCTGTCAAACACAGGCGTATATGCCCCGTCCCGTGGCTGAAATCGTGTACACATACCGTTTTGATGGCGGTTTCTACAGTGGCGTGGATCGGAAGCCCTTCTTCTTGGAGAGTTCAGCAAAGGCTTATGCTGATCAATTTGTCCGAGGGAATACATTGATCATTCGAGTTAAGACTGGAGACCCAGAAATATCCTTCGTGAGGGATCAGGATCAGGTAAGAACGAAAGCATCATCTACCAGCACTGGCGTCACAACTTGATTTTCAGATTCCACGAGCCCGGCTCATTCCCAGGTGATGATTTGTCGCGCTGCCGGGCATTGAGGGCTGGTTTCCGATTAGCGCGTTTACCAGGCGAGTGAAATATTATCCCTCGCTACTAGCGAAGCGACCATATCTCCTTGACTTTTAAGAAGACCAAATCGGAGAACTAGGTTTCAAAATTCTCCTCCGGTTCAGGGAGCGTGTCGCCTTCTCGCGCGAACCAAACATACAAGGTGGGCAAAATGAAAATGCTCATTGCCAAATTGACCATCAGGCCGCC